>NZ_LDAS01000001.1:0-6961 GCF_001020565.1 Maribacter thermophilus
ACTGATTGTTCACTGCGGTCGCCACTTCTGCTTCGGTCAATTGTGTGTCGTCATCCCCGTCTGCGATATCGGCAGGAATGTTGTTGAGGCTCGTCCACTCACCGTCAAAGTCGTCGGTACTGTCCGTATCCAGATTGGCTGGAACCCCTGTGATATTTCCCCATTCGGGACTCACTTCTGAATCGTTCACGGAAAACTCGGTACCGACAAGATTAAGACCCGTACCAGCGGTATAGGTTGTATCGTCATCGCCATCGGCAATGTCCGCAGGAATGTTGTTCAGGCTGGTCCATTCCCCATCGAAATCATCGGTAACATCCGTATCCAGATTAGGGAATTCGTTGTTCACGGCGGTTGCTACTTGTGCATCGGTCAATTGTGTATCGTCATCACCATCGGCAATGTCCGCAGGAATGTTGTTCAGGCTGGTCCACTCACCGTCAAAGTCGTCGGTACTGTCCGTATCCAGGTTCGGGAACTGGTTGTTCACCGCCGTTGCGACTTCCGCTTCGGTCAGTTGTGTATCGTCGTCACCATCGGCAATGTCCGCAGGAATGTTGTTGAGGCTTGTCCACTTACCGTCAAAGTCATCGGTACTGTCCGTATCCAGGTTGGCTGGAACCCCTGTGATATTTCCCCATTCGGGACTCACTTCTGAATCGTTCACGGAAAACTCGGTACCGACAAGATTAAGACCCGTACCAGCGGTATAGGTTGTATCGTCATCGCCATCGGCAATGTCCGCAGGAATGTTGTTCAGGCTTGTCCACTCACCGTCAAAGTCGTCGGTACTGTCCGTATCCAAGTTTGGGAACTCGGTATTTACGGCCGCTGCCACTTGCGCATCGGTCAGTTGTGTGTCGTCATCCCCGTCTGCGATATCGGCAGGAATGTTGTTCAAGCTGGTCCATTCCCCATCGAAATCATCGGTAGCATCGGTATCCAGGTTCGGGAACTGATTGTTTACCGCCGTTGCCACTTCTGCTTCGGTCAGTTGTGTATCGTCGTCTCCATCGGCAATGTCCGCGGGAATGTTGTTCAGGCTTGTCCATTCCCCTTCGAAATCATCGGTAACATCCGTATCCAAGTTTCGGAACTGATTGTTCACTGCGGTCGCCACTTCTGCTGCGGTCAATTGTGTGTCGTCATCCCCGTCTGCGATATCGGCAGGAATGTTGTTGAGGCTCGTCCACTCACCGTCAAAGTCGTCTGTGGAGTCCGTATCCAGATTAGGGAATTCATTGTTCACGGCGGTTGCTACTTGTGCATCGGTCAATTGTGTATCGTCATCGCCATCGGCGATATCGGCGGGAATGTTGTTCAGGCTGGTCCATTCACCATCAAAGTCGTCGGTACTGTCCGTATCCAGATTGGCTGGAACCCCTGTGACATTTCCCCATTCGGGACTCACTTCTGAATCGTTCACGGAAAACTCGGTACCGACAAGATTGAGACCCGTACCAGCGGTATAGGTTGTATTGTCGTCGCCATCGGCAATGTCCGCGGGAATGTTGTTCAAGCTGGTCCACTCACCGTCAAAGTCGTCGGTACTGTCCGTATCCAGGTTCGGGAACTGGTTGTTCACCGCCGTTGCTACTTCCGCTTCGGTCAATTGTGTGTCGTCATCGCCGTCTGCGATATCGGCAGGAATGTTGTTGAGGCTCGTCCACTCACCGTCAAAGTCGTCTGTGGAGTCCGTATCCAGATTAGGGAATTCATTGTTCACGGCGGTTGCTACTTGTGCATCGGTCAATTGTGTATCGTCATCGCCATCGTCCAATCCAGCAGGTCTGTTGGCAAGGCTTGTCCACTCACCGTCAAAGTCGTCGGTAGCATCGGTATCCAGGTTCGGGAATTCATTGTTCACGGCAGTTGCAACCTGTGCATCGGTCAACTGTGTGTCGTCATCGCCGTCTGCAATGTCTGCAGGTATGTTGTTCAGGCTTGTCCACTCCCCGTCAAAGTCGTCGGTGGAATCGGTATCAAGATTTGCAGGTACATCACTCAAGTCATTGAAACTTCCGCTAAAGTCATCCGTAACGTCCGTATCCAGGTTCGGGAACTCGGCATTTACAGCCGCTGCCACTTGTTCATCGGTTAATTGTGTATCGTCATCGCCATCGGCGATATCGGCGGGAATGTTGTTCAGGCTTGTCCACTCACCGTCAAAGTCGTCGGTAGCATCGGTGTCCAAGTTAGGGAACTGGTTGTTCACCGCCGTTGCCACTTCTGCATCGGTCAATTGTGTATCGTCATCGCCATCGGCGATATCGGCAGGAATGTTGTTCAGGCTGGTCCATTCCCCGTCAAAGTCATCGGTACTGTCCGTATCCAGGTTCGGGAACTGATTGTTCACCGCCGTTGCTACTTCTGCTTCGGTCAATTGTGTATCGTCATCGCCATCGGCGATATCGGCAGGAATGTTGTTCAAACTGGTCCATTCCCCATCGAAATCATCTGTAGCGTCCGTATCCAGATTCGGGAACTGGTTGTTCACCGCCGTTGCTACTTCTGTTTCGGTCAATTGTGTATCGTCGTCACCATCGGCAATGTCCGCTGGAATGTTGGCAAGGCTTGTCCACTCACCGTCAAAGTCGTCGGTACTGTCCGTATCCAAGTTTGGGAACTCGGTATTTACGGCCGCTGCCACTTGCGCATCGGTCAGTTGTGTATCGTCATCGCCGTCTGCGATATCGGCAGGAATGTTGTTCAGGCTGGTCCACTCACCGTCAAAGTCGTCGGTAGCATCGGTGTCCAAGTTTGGGAACTCGGTATTTACGGCCGCTGCCACTTGCGCATCGGTCAACTGTGTATCGTCATCGCCATCGGCAATGTCCGCAGGAATGTTGTTCAAGCTGGTCCATTCCCCATCGAAATCATCGGTAGCATCGGTATCCAGGTTCGGGAACTGATTGTTTACCGCCGTTGCCACTTCTGCTTCGGTCAGTTGTGTATCGTCGTCACCATCGGCAATGTCCGCGGGAATGTTGTTCAAGCTGGTCCATTCCCCATCGAAATCATCGGTAGCATCGGTATCCAGGTTCGGGAACTGATTGTTTACCGCCGTTGCCACTTCTGCTTCGGTCAGTTGTGTATCGTCGTCGCCATCGTCCAATCCAGCAGGTCTGTTGGCAAGGCTTGTCCACTCACCGTCAAAGTCGTCGGTGGAATCCGTATCCAAGTTTGGGAACTCTGTATTGACAGCTGCTGCCACTTGCGCATCGGTCAGTTGTGTATCGTCATCACCATCGGCAATGTCCACAGGAATGTTGTTGAGGCTTGTCCACTCACCGTCAAAGTCGTCTGTAGCGTCCGTATCATATCCAGATAGGTCAATCGTAGTAGCATTTGGGTCGTTCGATAATGATATTACATTACCTGTGAAATCTAGACTTTGAATTTCGTTTTGGTCGTCTGCATCGCCATCATCCACATTAATAGTCAATGTATTACCATTGGCAATACCAATATTACCGGGTGTATTGTCGGTTTCAAGAGTTTGGTTATCGGAATTAGCAATAGAAATTACAGTTTCTACCCCATTTTCGTTGGTGTAGGTATAAGTGCCGTCGCCATTATCTGTAAGTGTGGTAATGGTTTGCGCAGCACCATCAAAAGTTACGGTATTACCGTTTCCATCAGAAAGAGTAATGGTTCCGTCGCCATTGTCGGCAAAAGAGAAAGAACTTGTGCTGTTGCCATCACATAGATTGATCCATCCCGTGCCATCGTAATAATGAACACATTGTGTATCGGTATTGTAAACAACGGCACCGTTCAACGGAACGATCGCTTGCATTTGTGCGGTAGTTAGCCTTGTAAGCACCAAGGCTTTATCAGTACTTTCGAGCTCGACAATCGAAGCAGAATTTATACTGTTTGGATTTTGACCAATTTTTACTTGGGAAAACGCAAATTGGGCAGCGAAGAGAAATATGAACGGTAAAATTCTTTTTACATACATGTCAACAGAGCTTAGGGGTCACTTTATATCTAGGTAAAATTACCTTGTAATATTGGCGTAGATTTAATTTTGTTGTGTAGTGGGTTAAAATTGTGGTCAAATAAGGGGAATATTGTAGGAGAACAACAGGGGTAGGGCATTGGAATATGTAACCCATTGAAAATCTATCGTTCAAAAACCGAATTATCGGCTGAAATAAAAAGGGTGTAAAAGTCTGTGGAACAATGCAATGGCCTACCTGGCCAAGTAAAGAAACCCTTGGTAGTTTAAATCAAGGTCCGCCATGTAGATCGTATAAAAATAAACCCCCACGGGAAGGCCTTCTTCTCTGGAAATTACAAAATTGTCGATGTTGGAAAAGCCGTTGAACTCGTCGATATAATTGTTTTTTTCAAAAACTTTTAGTCCGTAACGGTCAAAAATGCGAACAATATTGTTCGGGGATTCCTCTACTAGTTCGGGAATGTAAAAACTGTCGTTGATACCATCGCCATTGGGTGATACAAAGTAATTTTCGAGACTTAGTATTTCTTTTGACAAAGGTTCGTACGGTATTTTAGAAATGCCGATGGTAATAACCTCGTAATCGTTGGGAACAAAGGTTTCGGAGACTACAAAACCCTCTTCAAGGGTACCAAGGGTTCCGGTCGATTTTAGATTCACCCACTTTTGGGAAACCTTGCTCCAACCTACGGGAACGATGGTCGTAATGTCATCGGTTAGAACCGATAGATCGCTTCGAGAGTTCCAGCTTAAATTAATGGTGCTGGGTATATTCCCCTCTAAATGCCAGAATTCTTTGTTAGAAACATACTCTAGATCCCTGTCTAGTTGAAAAGTATCGAAATTTCCGGGAAGGCTGGACTGTGCAGCGGGACTCTCATAAAAATAGGCACACTTGGCAAAAAGGTTTACATCTTGCGAATTGAGCACCAAGGGCCGTAACTGTTCTGAATCCCCTACGGGAAATATAAATTGAGCCTTATTGGTAATGGCCGCATACCCGTCTATTTTTAAAAAATCGCCCTCGCCGGTGTAAAAACCGTTTTGTAAGAAGTTATAGTAGACCGAAGCGTCGTTTCTGGGTGTTCTAATATCGCCCACCACAAAATTGGTATTATTGGTATTGTCTAACCCTAATTGTAGTTCCAGTCCATTTCTGGTAAATACCTCCACGTCGTAGAATTCGGGTACCACGGTGCCGGAAACCGAAAGGTTAGAGGTGCCATAAAACCCTGTAATTCCCCTATTTTGATCAAAAGGGGCATCGTTAATAAGGTCGGTGTGGAAACCTATTTTGCCTTCTTCGTGAATACGAATATTGCCCTCGTTGTACAGGGCGGTCTGCGCCTGGGCAAAACCCAACGAAAAGAACAGCAATATGTAGCAGCATTTTCCCATGGTCTATTCTTGTGTCTTGTCTTCCAACATTTTTTTAATGGCCGCTACCTGTTGTTTTAAGGCCTCCATTTCTTGTGAAAGGGTTTCGTTTTCGGCTTTTAGGCTTTCTATTTTCTTTTCTTGCTCTATGGTGTGTAGAAAAAGCTCCTCAATTTTTTCTAGGTTGGTTAGAGCTCCTTCAGTAAGATTCCATTTCCCGTTGTTTTCAGCAATTTCTTCAGCAGATTTTATCCCGGGTAGATGGTGGTTTTTCTTTATAAAGCTTTCTACACTTTTCAATGTTGAAAATTTGTAATCTTTATTTAGCGAAGAATTTCCTAAAAAGTATTGTTGGAAAACGTAATCAGGATAGGTAGCAGTTGCTGAAATGAAACTATTTGCACTTACGTCACCTGTGGTAACAACGTTTTGTGCTCCAAAATCTGGAATTATTTTAGCCCCATCAATTCCAGGGCCAATATCATCATTAAGTACAGTGCCATCTTCTATTTCGTCAGAAGATACTGCATTAGATTGAATTTCATTAGCACCAATAGCATTAGGTCCTATTTCACCTTGGGTTATACTATTTGAAGGAATTTCTATGATTACATTTCCAAATAATGTATTTGCCCCTCCGGTTATATCTAAAGAAGATGAAGTTAAACTTCCTGTACCCGTTAAAGTCACTGATCCACCACCTTTAGATAGTTGTATGTCGTTGCCTATAATTGAAAGCACTTGGATTTCGTTGGTGTCGTCCTTGTCCCCGTCCAAGGCTTCGGAAGCGGCAATCGCCGCAGCCACATCGGTATCGAGGGCGAAAGGGGAAAGGTCTACCGTTGCGCCTGCACCACCTGTGCCGGTGAGTTCCAGGCTTTCTGTGTTCAGTGCGCCTGCGTTGATAAAATCGTTGGTGTCCGTCAGTGAAGGCGTTATCCAAGAATAGGTTCCGGCGGCATCAGTTGCGAGAACGTCTCCAGGGGTTGCTGCGGAGTCGTCGGGCAGTTCTATTTCGTTTGAAGCGTCAGTGTCATTGTCCAAGGCTTCGGAAG
This sequence comes from Maribacter thermophilus, assembly GCF_001020565.1. Lineage (GTDB taxonomy): Bacteria > Bacteroidota > Bacteroidia > Flavobacteriales > Flavobacteriaceae > Maribacter > Maribacter thermophilus. The sequence goes on from NZ_LDAS01000001.1 coordinate 6,400, forward strand.
CGGCAATCGCCGCAGCCACATCGGTATCGAGGGCGAAAGGGGAAAGGTCTACCGTTGCGCCTGCACCACCTGTACCGGTGAGTTCCAGGCTTTCTGTGTTCAGTGCGCCTGCGTTGATAAAATCGTTGGTGTCCGTCAGTGAAGGCGTTATCCAAGAATAGGTTCCGGCGGCATCAGTTGCGAGAACGTCTCCAGGGGCTGCTGCGGAGTCGTCGGGCAGTTCTATTTCGTTTGAAGCGTCAGTGTCATTGTCCAAGGCTTCAGAAGCGGCAATCGCCGCAGCCACATCGGTATCGAGGGCGAAAGGGGAAAGGTCTACCGTTGCGCCTGCACCACCTGTGCCGGTGAGTTCCAGGCTTTCTGTGTTCAGTGCGCCTGCGTTGATAAAATCGTTGGTGTCCGTCAGTGAAGGCGTTATCCAAGAATAGGTTCCGGCGGCATCAGTTGCGAGAACGTCTCCAGGGGTTGCTGCGGAGTCGTCGGGCAGTTCTATTTCGTTTGAAGCGTCAGTGTCATTGTCCAAGGCTTCGGAAGCGGCAATCGCCGCAGCCACATCGGTATC
>NZ_LDAS01000001.1:7022-99150 GCF_001020565.1 Maribacter thermophilus
AGTTGCAAAAATGGCGTCAAGGTCCACTTGATTGCCAATGGTGGCAGGATTAGTTAAAGTTAGTATAGTAGTGTTCAATTGTAAGTCTTGAAGTTCATCAGTTGTATTTCCACCTCCCGAAATAATATTCGCTTCCAATTCGTCTTTAAGTTCTTCAATCGCAGATTGTGTGTCATTGGCCCCAATTGACAAATAAGGGGTAAAAGGTACTTGCGAAGCATTTTGATTGGTTCCAAGTGCCCCTAAAGGGATAGTTCCACTAAAGCCTGGTGCGGTACCTGTTACCACCAAGTCGGTTCCTTGTAGTTCGATATTGGTAACAACGCCATCCGCAGTACCACCACCCGTAGCATCTATTACGTACGGGGTTGCTGTAGTTCCGTCTCCCGTAATTGTGATGTTTGTTCCTTCTGTTAAAATGGCCCTGTTTTGGTCTAATAGAGGTCCTATATCTGCACTGGCACCATCGGTTATGGTTATTGTGGTTCCCAGAATGCTTAAATCTTGTTCATCGGTATTGTCCATGTACTTGGTTAAGTCTACATCGTTGCCCCCTGAAATAGCCAGGGTGTTTCCGACTAGATCCAAATTTTGGTTATCAGTTCCGGTTTGCGTCAAGGCAGAAACATCGATCGTACCAGAATTTCCCCCTTCAATATCTATTCGTAACTGGTTTCCAACAACGGCACCGCCCAATATATTTTGATCATCGGTATTGTCCAAAAAATTGCTTAGGTCCACTTCGTTTCCGTCTTCGATCTGTAATCTGTTGTCCCCTGTAAGGGTCAATTGCTGATCATCGGACCCTACCAAAGCTTCAAGGGTTACGAATCCACCTGCAGTGCTAGCCGGATTTGAAAGGGTAAGGGTATTCGTAGCCTTGTCGAAAGTTATGTCGGTAAGCTCGTTGGTGTCATCGGTATCGTTGTCATTGATAATATGATCGGCAATGTCGTTGGCATTTTGGGTAATATCCAGTTGTACGTCTTGTGTTAAGCTAGAGGCATCTTGCCAGGTAACGAGTCCGTTTTCATCGGTTCCCAATACCTTGCCGGGGTCGTTACTGGCCATGTCCGCAGGTATAATGCTACCATCTAAAATTTGAGAACTGGTAACGGAGCCGTCCCTAAGCTCATCGGACCCTACCGAGTCGTCGCCCAGTTTATCTTGCCCGATAGAGTTGTTCTGTATATCGTCGCCATTAATACCACCGTCTACAATATGTTCGCTTTTAATGCTGTTCTGGGCCACCTCTAGGTTATAACTGTTGGGGGTCTGGGTAATGGCAATACTACTTCTTGTGTTTACAATGGCGTCATTGGTAATGTCGAAACTGACCGCATCGCACAGATTGATCCATTGTGTACCATCGAAATAATGAATACACTCGGTGTCTGTATTATACACCATACCGCCCTTTAAGGGGGTAATAGCTTCCATTTCTGCGGTAGTAGCTTTGGTAATGACCAGTACCCGCGAGTTGCTCTCGAGTTCCAGTACGGACGCTCCGTCTATATTTTGTGGATTGTCACCGATCTTAATTTGACCAAAAGTACTTGTAACCGCTGTGGTCATAAGTATCAATAGAACTACTAGACGTTTCATATAGTGGTATTTATGTATAAATACAAGGGAAACAAAAATAGGATTATTGTTAAGGTAAATTGGTTTTTTTGGTTAAAAAGAGAACTCTTTAGGTTAAAGTGAAAGGGTATTGTAATAAATGGAATTGGATGCCCAAAACACGGGAACTATCTAAATGGGGAAGACCCTCGTTGCCCTCTTAAAAGAAATTAACAAAAGTTTATTGGCGTTGACTTTTTTAAAACCTTAACAAGTACGTACTTTATACCCTCTAAATTTTGATTTCTTTATCTTAAGACATCTTCTTATCAAATTTTTTATGATCAAGAATTTACTAACGTTATTTTTAATTTTTGTGGTAAGCTTCTCTTTTGCTCAAGAAGACGGGCGCAGATTGTTAAAGGGGCAGGTATTGTACCAAAATGTGAGCGTTGCCAACGAATATGTGATCAACTCTACTACAGAGGAAGCGACCATTACCAATGATGCCGGCGAATTTACCATTGCCGTAAAAGTAGGGGATCAGCTGGTTTTTACCGCTGTCAACTACCAGTACGAAATTGTGGATATAACCCCCGAAATATTGGAGCGTAACAGATTGGTGGTATCTGTGGACGAAAAAGTGACCGAATTGGACGAGGTGGTGGTTACCCCTGCGGACAAAGAGCGTTTTTTACAATTAAAGAACGAGGAGTTTAAGGAGTATGAATATGAGATAGACCGAAGCACAGAGGTGGAGAACATTGCCCAATCGCAAACCGAGAGGGGTATGAAGGACGGACTTAATTTTGCGAATATATTCCGTGCCATTTTCAAGGCCCAACCACAAACGGCCGACGAGCAGGCACCGAAGCTACAGGTAAGCGAAGTGTTGAGAAAGGTCTACGACGACCGCTTTTTTATGGAGGACCTTCAATTGCCCAAAGAGCAAATAGAAGCCTTTTTGACCTATTGTGACAAAAGGATGCCTACTAGGTCGTTGCTCAAAAAGGAGAACGAGTTTCAGTTGATAGATACTTTGGTAAATCTGAGCAAATCTTTTCGTAAAGAGGTGAATGAGGAGTAAGACCCTTTTGATTTTTCTGTTTCCTATGGCCATTTTGGCCCAGACGGGTACTGTTAAAGATTTAGAAGGAAGGGTGTACAGCAAAGATGGCGATGTGGCCGCGACGCATGTACTGAACATTACTACCGATCGGGCCTCTATTACAGATATCAACGGTTTTTTTTCGATTCCCGTTCGTGTAAACGATACCTTGGTGTTTTCTGCCGTACAGTTTAAAAAGAAGACCATAGTGGTTACCCCCGATGTATTTGCTAGTACCATGTTGTCGGTGCCCTTGGAGGATGCCTTGGAAGAGTTGGATGAAGTGGTGGTTACCCCATACAACTTATCGGGCGACCTTAGCAAAGACCTTGGTAGTCTAGAAATAGAGCCTGTGGTCACCGCGTCTACCTTGGGACTGCCAAATGCCTATGTTAAGATACCCACCAAAGCGGAACGAGAACTTTTTGAAGCAACTTCGGGAGGGGGGCTAATACCCCTGAATCCTATTTTGAACAAAATTTCGGGGCGTACCAAAATGCTAAAAAAAAGAGTTGAAAGAAACAGTTTGTATAGTAGAACGGCCCGTGTAAGGGCTTATTACCCAGATTCGCTCTACCAGACCAAACTTAAGATCCCCAAGGGCAAGACAGATGACTTTTTCTATTTTTGCGAGGTTGATCCCCGTTTTCAATCCGTGGTAGATACCCACGATCTTTTTAAGATATGGGAGTTTTTGGAAAACAAAAGTACCATGTACCGCAAAAACAATGGTTTTGACTAGGGTTTTTGGCATATGGTTTGCTTTTAGGCCATTTAAATAGATACTATGAAACATGTAAAAAAAGTATTGGTTTTATTTTTGCTGCCCTTGTTGGCCTTTACCGTGGCACATAAATTCTACATCAGTGTCACCAATGTAGGCTATTCGGAAAAGGACGATGCCCTGCAGATCATTACCCGAGTATTTCTAGATGATATGGTGGCAGTGCTCAACGAACGCTATGGTATAGATTCAAAACTGGGTACCGAGGAGGAGTCCGAGATGGATCGCGAGTATTTTGAAAAGTATTTACGCTCCAAATTTAGCGTAGAGATCAATGGGGAGGTAGTTGATTATAACTTGCTCGGAAAAAAGTACGATACCGATATGCTTATTTGCTATCTGGAAGTACCCAAGATAAATCTGCCCGAGGTTTCTTCTGTCGCCATTGTAAATGAGGTGCTTACAGATATGTTCGATGAGCAACAAAATGTGGTCCATTTTAAGATAAAGGACAAGAAAAAAAGTTTTGTACTCTTAAAGTCGGATATTAAAGGAATGTTAAACCTGTAACATATATTAAGAAATCCTTATAAAAACTTTAATTTTCACACGACTAATAACTTAACAATAAAATGAGAAAATTTAATCACGTTTTTGCTTCGATTTTATTTTTGTTCGCCGCAGTGTCCTTTGCGCAGGAAGAAGGCCAACAAGAAAGAGAACCAGGGCATTACAACCAAAGCAAGTTTAAGCAACTTTATGAGGAGTTTGCTACACCAAACACCTATCGTTCCGCTTCTGGAGCTCCAGGTCCTGATTACTACCAACAACAGGCCGATTACAAAATGGATATCCGTTTGGACGATAAGAATGCAAAAATTTATGGAGAGGAGACCATTACCTATACCAACAACTCTCCCGATGATCTAGAGTACCTGTGGGTGCAACTAGATCAAAACGTAAGGGCAAAAGATTCAAAAGCCCCATTAAGAAACGGAGGCGGAGTGCCCATGGCGGAACAGCCAAGTAGTTTTGCCTCAAAATATATGGGAGAGCCTTTTGATGGAGGTTTTAATATCGAGTATGTAAAGGATGCTTCGGGTAAGGCATTGCCTTATACCATCAACTTTACGATGATGCGCGTAGACCTGCCTTCACCTCTTAAGAGTGGGGCACAATATTCCTTTAAAGTGAAATGGAATTACAACATTCCCGATCATACCGTAAACAGGGCAAGATCTGGATATGAGTATTTTCCAAAAGATGGTAACAGGGCTTATGTAATAGCTCAGTTTTTCCCAAGAATGGCCGTTTATAATGATGTAGAGGGCTGGCAAAACCACCAGTTCTGGGGCAGTGGCGAGTTTGCACTTCCTTTTGGAAACTATGAAGTGAACATTACCGTTCCCGCAGATCATGTGTTGGACGGTACCGGAGAGCTTCAGAACAGAAAAGAAGTATTTACCAAAGAAATGTTGAAGCGTTACGAAAAGGCTAAAAAGTCGTATGACAAGCCTGTTGTGATCGTTACGCAAGAAGAAGCCGAAGCGGCTGAAAAAGGTTTTTCTGAAAAGACAAAAACCTGGAAGCTAAAAGCAGAAAATGTACGTGATTTTGCGTTTGCCACTTCTAGAAAATTTATCTGGGACATGCAGGCCGTAAAAATGGGAGATAGGGATGTAATGGCAGTTTCATTATATCCAAAAGAAGGAAACCCTTTATGGGAAGAGTACTCTACAAAAGTGGTGGCGCATACCTTAAAATCATATTCGTCACATACGTTCGATTACCCCTATCCAAAAGCAATTTCCGTTCATGCCAAAAATCAAGGTATGGAATACCCTATGATCTGTTGGAACTATGGTAGGCCCAACGAGGACGGTACCTATTCCGATAGGGTGAAATATGGAATGATCAGTGTTATTATCCACGAGGTAGGACACAACTTTTTCCCAATGATCGTAAATTCAGATGAGCGCCAGTGGGGATGGATGGACGAAGGTTTGGATACCTTTATGCAATATATGGCGGAGCAAGAGTTTGGGGAAGCCTATCCAGAAGCGATAGCGCCTAACGCCAAATACCCATCTAGAAGAGGGGATCCAGCTAAAATTGTTCCTTACATGAGTGGCGACCAGAGTACGATCGCGCCTATTATGTCCAATCCGGAAAACGTATACCAATTGGGAGCCAATGCATATGGTAAACCGGCAACTGCCCTGAATATTTTAAGGGAAACGGTAATGGGTAGAGAGCTTTTTGACCATGCTTTTAAAACCTATGCACAACGTTGGAAATTTAAACACCCGACCCCAGAAGATTTCTTTAGAACTATGGAAGATGCCTCTGCCGTAGATTTAGATTATTTCTGGAGAGGTTGGTTCTATACCACCGATTACGTGGACATAGGGGTAAAGGGCATCAAAAAATATTATGTGAGCGACAAGCCTACCAAAAAAATGAGGGAATACTTGGCGGCACGTAATATGACCGAGGCCGATTTGCCACCTTTGGTTTATTTGGCAGACGAGGAAAGCGAAGATTTTGATACTAACTTAAAAGGAAAGGCACCATCGGAAAATTCCAAGACCTTAAAAGAATTTATGATGGACAATATGACAGCTGCCGAAAGGGCTGCGGTAAAAGAGCCAAAGTACTTCTACGAAGTTACCTATGAAAAGCCAGGAGGTATTCCAATGCCACTGATCGTTGAGTATACCTATGCCGATGGTACGGTTAAAAATATTACCTATCCGGCAGAAATATGGAGAAAGAACGATAAAGAGGTGAAACTGGTAGTTTCTTCTACAAGCGAGTTGAAAAGTATCGTTGTAGATCCTAAAATGGAAACTGCCGATATAGATACTACTAACAACTCTTGGCCAAGGAAAGAATCGCAGAGCGACTTTGATAAATTCAAGGAAAATATCAAGGGACAATAAGAAAAAGTGAATTTTAATAAAAAAAAGCCCTGTTAAACAACAGGGCTTTTTTATTGCGCATTCAAACTTGTTTATATTTGTAGTATGATTTCAATATATTCTTTATTCATCAGTGGGGCCGAGATATTTTTCATCATGTTTATTGTGGTGATGGTTTTTGGCGCGGATAAGATTCCGGGAATAGCCAAAGGCCTAGGCAAAGGTATGAGACAGCTTAGGGATGCTACGGAAGATATAAAAAGGGAGATACAAAGAAGTGCTGATAAACAAGGTATAGATACCAGTGTTATAACCGATATTCAAAAAGATATCGAGGAAGTTAAAAATAGTATAGATACCGGTATTACAAAAGACATCAAAAATCAGTTTGGTGATGTAAGTAAAAAAATAAGCGACGTATCCGGCACTATAAAAAGAAAATAAAAGACGTTTATGTTTGATCGTATTTTAGAATGGGATCGAGAAACGTTTGTATACCTGAACAATCTTGGTGTCGAGAAATATGATGCTTTTTGGTCTACGGTGACCAAATTTCCCCCATGGATTCCCTTATTGGTTTTATTTATTGTGTTGTTTTTTGTAAAACGACCTAGACGAGAGGCTTATATGATGATCGGTACCTTACTGGTGATGGTGCTGTTTATTACTACTTTGACGGATCTTACCAAAGAGGTAGTGGCAAGGTTAAGACCCAATAACGATGCAGAGATAAATACGATTATCCGAATATTAAGAAGGCCGTCTGGCTATAGTTTCTTTTCTGGGCATGCCTCTTCTTCTTTCTCCATAACTACTATGGTAGTCCTTTTTTTAAGGGATCGCTTTAAATGGGTGTACTTTTTTTATCTATGGCCCATACTTTTTACCCTAAGTAGAATTTATGTAGGTGTCCATTTTCCCATAGATCTTGTCGTTGGTGCCATAGTCGGTACGGGATCGGCATGGCTGTTCTATAGGTTGTACCTGAACCTTATTTTACCCTACTCAAGGTAAGGCCGTCTCGTATGGGCAGAAGAACGGTATCTAACAAGGGGTGCTCACTTAATTTTTTATTGTAGTCCAATAATACTTTTGTGGTTTTGTCCTTTTTGTCCAAAGGTTCTACGACTTTACCGGACCATAGTACGTTGTCAGAAAGAATAACACTGCCCGATTTTGTTTTTGGAAGCACTGTTTCAAGGTAATTATCGTATTGCTTTTTTTCGGCATCTATAAATATCAGGTCAAAAGTAATATCGAGTTGGGGTACAATATCCAGTGCATCGCCAACATGTTGGTGGATCTTTGTTCCGTAATCGCTTTTATCAAAATAGGTGCGTTGCATGTCGTACAGTTCGGCGTTTACATCAATAGTGTGTAGTTCGCCATCCACTTGGAGGCCTTCTGCAAGGCACAAGGCGGAATAGCCTGTATAGGTTCCGATTTCAAGAATATATTTTGGTCGTATCAGTTTTGATAATAGACTGAGTACGCGGCCCTGAAAGTGACCGGTGAGCATTCTTGGCTGTATTACCTTAAGGTGTGTTTCGCGTGTTAGCTCTTGAAGTAGTTGAGGCTCTTTCTGAGAATTATTCGCAAGGTATTCCTCTAAATCGTCCGATAAAAAATGCATACGATACTTTTTGCAAAAATAGGGTATTAAGCCTTAATTTAATTCCCTATAAAAATGGGTAATGAAAGAAAATATAATTATTAGGGAAGCCCAAAAGACAGATTTACCGGTGCTGTTGCAATGCGAACAAGAAGTTATTGCTGCCGAAAGGCCTTATGATCCTAGCATTAGAAACGAAACCGTTACTTATTATAATCTGTTGGATCTAATGAAAAACTCAAGGGCCGTGGTATTGGTAGCATGCGATAAAGATAAGATCGTGGCTACAGGATATGCGTTGGAAAAACCGGCAAGGCATTATTTGGATCATGAGACGTATGCGTATTTAGGTTTTATGTACACGGATCCGGTATATAGGGGACAAGGAATAAATGGTAGCATCATAGACAGATTAAAAACATGGGCCCTATCTAAAGGGTTGACAGAATTGAGACTTACGGTATACAATGAGAACGAACCTGCCATTAAGGCTTGTGAAAAGGTAGGTTTTAAAAGGCATATTGTAGAAATGAGGGTAAGAATAGGGGAGTAATCCCATAATTTTATATGAAACCATTGCTATAAATGCTATATGAGTATTTTTGTAGAAATTGCAGGTATGGAATTTAAAAACACATTAGAGTTCGCCCGATCGTTAGATGCAAAAGATGCATTGCATGCATATAGGGATGAATTTATTTTTCCGAAGGTAAAGGGGAAACAGGTTATATATTTTACGGGCAACTCATTGGGGTTGCAGCCAAAAAGAACCAAGGCGTTCGTTGATGAGATAATGAAAGACTGGGCAGATTTAGCGGTCGAAGGCCATTTTTATGCCGATAAACCTTGGTGGGATTACCATGAACGCTTGGCCGCACCTTTGGCCAAGGTAGTGGGGGCCAAGACCAAAGAAGTTTCGGTGATGAATACACTTACCGTTAACCTTCATTTGCTGATGGTCTCTTTTTATAGGCCTACAAAAAAACGTTATAAGATACTTTGTGAGGAAAAAGCTTTTCCGAGCGATCAATATATGCTTCATAGTCAGGCGCGTTTTCATGGTTTTGATCCCGACGATGCTATTGTAGAGGTTAAAAAAAGAAAAGGTGAGCACTTTTGGAGAACAGAGGATATTCTAGAGAAAATAGAGGAGGTAGGAGATGAGTTGGCCCTGGTGCTTATAGGTGGGGTAAATTACTACAATGGGCAGGTGATGGATATGGAGGCGATTACTAAAGCGGGCAAGGCCGTAGGGGCCTATGTCGGTTGGGATTTGGCCCATGGGGCAGGAAATGTGGAATTGAAACTACATGATTGGAATGCCGATTTTGCCGCTTGGTGCAGTTATAAGTATATGAACAGTGGTCCGGGGAACGCCTCAGGTATCTATATTCATGAACAGTACTTGAATAAAAAGGATATACCTAGGTTCGAAGGTTGGTGGGGAACCAAAAAATCCGAGCGTTTTTTAATGAAACCCAATTTTGAACCAATGGAAAATGCCGATGCATGGCAGGTTAGCAATGCACCGGTATTGACAATGGCGCCCTACTTGGCCTCGTTAGAACTCTTTGAGGAAGTGGGAATGGAGGCCCTTATGGAAAAAAGAGATAAAATAGTAGCCTATTTAGAGTTTATATTAAAAGAGGTAGATGCTCAGGTAGAAAGCAGTTTTGAAATAATTACACCTAAAGATAGAGGGTGTCAATTATCCGTTTTTCTACATGGTGAAGGCAAAGAGCTTTTTAACTATTTAATGGAAAACGGTGTAATAACAGATTGGAGAGAGCCCAATGTAATTAGATTGGCGCCGGCACCTTTTTATTGTTCGTACGAAGATATGTTCAGGTTTGGTGAAATCTTGAAAAAAGGCATATTGACCAAATAACCCATTTCTATGGTCAGATCATAAAATGAAATCACTTAGACTAATCTTGGGCAATGCGAGGTATTTTGGTCCCTCTTGGGTATTTGCGAGCATCAATATACTTTTTGGTACATGGGCCATTTATATACCTACGGTAAAGGAAAACCTAGGTATAGACAAGTCTCAATTGGGAATTGCCATTTTTTGTTTGTCCTTGGGTGTTTTTATTGTTTTTCCTTTTGCATCCACCATTATTAATAGGGTAGGCGTTGGAAAATCTACATGGTACGGGGTAATTCTTAGTTGCATGGCCGCCATGTTACCTCTTTTAAGTCCAACTTTTTATATGCTAATGGCAAGCTTGTTCCTGTTTGGGGCCTCCAATGGTTTTACCGACATATCTATGAATACCTTGGTGACCGAACTGGAAAAAAAAGATGGGGCCAAGTTTATGTCGGCCTCGCATGGCTTTTTTAGTTTAGGAGGGGTTCTCGCCGGTTTGGGTAGCTTTCTTATTGGTCCGTTGAACAATCCGGTCTTGCATATGGGAATTGCCGTTTTATTGGTGTTAACGGTTAATCTGATGTTCTATAGACAGTATGTTGGTGAAGTGGCCGTTGCCATACAAAAGGAAGCATTTAGCTTAAAACATTTTAAACCCTTGTTGTTGTTGGGGTTGATCTCTTTTATAGCCATGGGGAGCGAAGGTGCTATTGTAGATTGGAGCGGACTTTATTTGAAAGAAATAAGTTTGGCTCCCGAAGCACTATGGGGAGCAGGGTTTTTAGGGTTTCAGATTACAATGACCGTGGGCCGTTTTTTGGGAGACGGTATCAGTGCCCGTTTGGGATCCGTAAAAATGGTGGCGCTCGGTACTTTACTGAGTATTATAGGGTATATTTTGGTGTTGACCACGGTTACTTATTTTGCAATAATTGGCTTTGCCTTGTGCGGGCTCGGTTTTTCGGTTATAATCCCCGAGCTTTTCAGAATTGGGGGCAATGTAAAAGGGGTAACCTCCTCGCAAGGGGTTTCCTTTATTGCCGGTGCCGGTTATTCCGGGTTTTTATGCGCTCCACCGATCTTAGGATTTTTGGCGGACAACTATTCGCTAAAAACCAGTTTTATGGTGTTGTTTTGTGTAGCACTTATCATTCTAGGGGTCTTGGCGCTTTTAAAGCGAAAAAGCGCTTAGACGTTTACATATAAAAAAATCTTGTGTAAATTTTCTATAGCTTAAATAAGAGGACAGGTTTTTGTTATTCTATCTCTATTCCCGTAAAATATAGCTGAAAATTACCGTCGGCCCTTTTGTGCATAGTGGCCAACTCAATGTTTTTGATGGTTTTATAGTCCTCCCAACTGGTGATCATACTAGGTTCTGGGCTATTTCCCTTTCTAAAGGCCCATTCTTTGATACGGTAGTCATCGCCAAAATAAAAATCATAGGCGTCACCGGGTGTATAGCCCCCTTCGTTGCCATAGACAATGGTCAGTTTTTGCATGGTTTCTTTGCTTAAAGGAGCTTCGGAGGCCATGGTATGTTCATGGGTGAAACTCTGTTGGTCCCAAACCAATTGATACGGAGCCAATAACCAATACTTATCATTAATAAAACCTGCGTCCGTTTTTGCGATAATGCTGTCAACGGCCTTTCGGTTGTATGAAAGGGTGTCTTCGCTGGTCATGAACACAACATCGTTTGTTTTTGGTTGCCATAGCCAAGTACGTTCAAAATGGGAAGAATCCCTGTCCACGTTAAAAGTGAACTTGATGCTTTCAACATTTTTCCAGTGTTCATAACCGTTGGCATAGGCTATTTCCTCTAGTATGTTCAATTTTTTTTCAACCGTTTTTTTATCTTGCTTTTTTTCCGTTTTACAAGCAGTTATCATGAATAAACTGCAAAGAAAATATAAGGTGTAATGTTTCATTGTTGATGTAAATTTTGCTTAAAGGTATTAATTAATGATTCTTATAACTATTTTTATCCCTCCATTAAACGCTTTAAGGTGACCTTTCTACGCAAATTGTGTCTAATCATCATAAGGAACCAATTTAATTCTAAATTGGGACATGATGATCCCTACAAGGATATTACAGATGAAGATCTGGTAAAGGATATTGTTGAAAAAAGGGACACAATGCTGTTCGGAGTGCTGTATGATCGTTACAGCAAATTGGTATATAACAAATGTTATGGTTTCGCCAAATCACAAAAGGAAGCCGAAGATCTTACACAAGATGTGTTTTTGATGCTTTTTGTGAAACTGGGGTCTTTTAAGGGAAAGTCCAAATTTTCCACATGGTTGTATTCTTTCACCTATAATTTTTGTGTTAATTATGTGAACAGGGACAAGGGTAGGAAAATTGGGGACAAATCGAACTCTATAGATGATACCGAGCTCGAACTTTCGATGGAAGTGACCGACGAAAGTTTATTGGAGTTACAGGTGTCGAAACTTAAGCAGGCGTTAGAAATGATACCGCCAGAAGATAAGTCTATCCTGCTTTTGAAGTATCAAGATGGTGTTTCTATCAAAGAACTGGAAACACTTTTGGAGCTAGGGCCTTCTGCGATAAAGATGAGATTAAAACGCGCAAAGGCAAGAGTAATAGAAACCTATAAAACATTACCTTAATGCAGGAACAAAACCAAAATCCGTTTAAGGCAATTCAGGGAGATTTAAAAGATGTGCCCCCCGAGCTACGAAAAAAGGTAATGTCCGATATTGCCTTGGCGAAGCTTATTATGGAAATGGCCACTTTGTTTACCAGTAACTATGCATCCTTGATAGAAGGTTTATTAAAAACGGGAAAATCAAAAAAGAATTAAACTAGAAAAGAAATTATAATATTATGGATACAGTAGAAAAATGGAAAAACCTTGTTTTTGATACTTTAGGGTCTATTTTAAAGGATATTGCCGCAGCTTTACCGGGTATTTTTGGTGCTTTTGTGGTGATTCTTTTTGGGTGGATCACCATTAAGGTCGTGTCTTATATCCTAAAGAAAGTAATGCGTATCGTTAAGGTAGATGAGCTATCCAAGAAAATTGATGATGCAAAGCTTTTTGGGGACTCCAATTTTAAAATCGATATATCTAAAATAATCTTAAGTTTTGTAAAAGGAATCTTGTGGTTGGTTTTTATTATAGTAGCTGCCGATGTGATGAATCTAAAGATCATTTCGAACGAAATAGCCAACCTATTAAGATACATACCTAAATTACTTACGGCCCTTATTATTTTTATGGTTGGACTGTACCTGGCGAAAACGGTTAAAAAAACGATCATTACCGTTTTTGACTCTATGGATATTAGAGGAGGTAAGGCGTTGGGAAATGTGCTATTTTACCTAATAGTAATCTTTGTAGGTATTACCTCTCTCAATCAGGCGGGCATCAATACCGAAATTATTACCAGTAATTTTACCATTATATTAGGTTCTTTCTTATTGGCCTTTGCCTTGGCATTGGGGCTGGGATCAAGAGAAATTGTGGGCGACTTACTTAGAACCTTTTATTCTAGAAAAATATATGAAGTAGGTGATAAGATAAAAGTTAAGGATATGGAAGGTACCATAGAAGCTATCGATAATATTTCTGTAGTATTGAAAACCAAAAAAGGAAAAGTTGTGCTACCTATCAAAAAAATAGTAAACAACACCGTAGAAGTAGATGTTTAAGGAAGATTAAAACCATAGCTTTTAAACATTGTGATGTGGCTATTGCTTTAACAATTAATTCCTTAATTTTGATTTTGATAAAAAATTAAAATATGAGCTCGAAAAAAGGAAAAATACAAGAGGCTATCGATGAAAAAATGCTGGAGGAAAGAAAGGTCTTTCTATGGGGTCAGGTAGATGATGATTCTGCTAAGCATGTGATAGATAGGTTGTTGTATTTAGATATGCAAAATAATAAGGAAATTCAACTTTATATAAACAGTCCTGGTGGTTATGTAACCTCTGGCTTTGCTATGTACGATACCATTAAGTCCTTAAAAAGCCCCGTTTCTACCATTTGTACCGGGCTGGCGGCATCTATGGGTTCTATATTGTTGTCGGTAGGTAAAAAAGGAAGACGTTTTATTCAACCACATGCCCAGGTTATGATCCACCAACCAAGTGGAGGGGCCAGAGGGCAGGCTTCCAATATAGAGATCCAAGCTAGGGAAATCATTAAGACCAAAGAGTTGAGCGCACAAATTTTGGCCGATAATTGCGGACAAGAATTCGAAAAAGTGCTAAAAGACTTTGATAGAGACTATTGGATGAATGCCGAAGAATCCGTAGCGTACGGTATTGTTGATGGTATTTTAAAATAACCTTATGAAATGTTAGTGTACTAAAAGACCTTCTTGAAGCTTCAAGAAGGTCTTTTATATATATAGGCGCTCTCGCGGAATAGTCTTTATTTATCTACGAGGAAAAATAGGAGTATGGTTTATCAAAGTATTTGAAATTTATGTTAAAATCGGATAGGCCTTAAAATGATTAAATTTGAGTTTTTAAATCTACTACGGAGTGTGTATAGTTTAAACTATATTGAAGACCGATTCTTGCTTTTCAATAGAGAGATGTGACTTAATTATTTACCGTAAGGTAATGGTCGCTTTCCTGTATTTGCTATCCCATTTCAGAAGTATACATTACATATAATATGACCCAAACAAAAAAAAATATAGCCATTATAGGCTCAGGTCTCGTGGGATCTTTATTGGCCCTATATCTTAAAAAATATGGACATGAAATTACGGTTTTTGATAGACGCCCCGATATACGTCTTGTAGAGTTTTCAGGAAGGTCTATAAACCTGGCAATGAGCAATAGGGGGTGGAAGGCCTTGCGAGAGGTGGGAATAGAGGAAGAAATAAGGAAAATTGGTATTCCATTGGATAAGCGTTGTATGCATGTAATCGGAAAACCGGAGTACCATCAGAAATATGGTAAAGAAGGTGAGGCCATATGGTCTATTTCTAGAGGTGTACTCAATAAAAAAATGATAGATCTGGCAGAGGAGGCCGGAGTACGGTTTAGGTTTGAGGAAAAAGTTTGGGATGTTGATCTGCCAAATGCCAAAGTTTTTACCGGCGAATCTGAGAAAAGTGAGTGGAAAGAATATGATTTTGACCTCGTTTTTGGGTGTGATGGTGCTTTTTCTAGAGTACGCCATAAGATGCAAAGACGTAGTAGGTTTAATTATTCACAAGACTTTATTGATGTAGGCTACAAAGAGCTTACCATACCCGCCAATACGGATGGTACCCATAAATTGGATAAAAATTCTTTTCATATATGGCCCAGAGGCAAGTTTATGTTCATTGCCATGCCCAATTTAGACGGTAGTTTTACATGTACGTTGTTTATGCCTTTTGAAGGTGATATTTCTTTTGAGAGTATAAAAACAAAGAGTGATGCCGATCATTTTTTTAACACCTATTTTCCGAACGTTCAAAACGATATAGAGAATTTGATCCACGATTTTTTTAAGAACCCCACAAGTGCAATGGTTACAATGAAATGTTATCCTTGGACCTATTGGAACAAGGTAGCTTTGGTGGGGGACTCTGCACATGCGATAGTCCCTTTTTATGGACAAGGGATGAACGCAGGGTTTGAAGATATCTATGTGCTTGATCAAATTATAAAAGAACATGGAGATGATTGGGAGACGATCTTTGAGGTTTATCAAAAAGAACGTAAACCAAATGCGGATGCAATAGCCGAGTTGAGTTACCGTAACTTTATTGAAATGAGCAGTAAAACTGCAGATCCCATGTTTTTACTTCAAAAAAAGATAGAGAAGAAGTTTTCTTCAAAGTATCCTGATAAATGGATACCTGCCTACAGTAGGGTTACTTTTTCAGAAAGACCTTATGCGGAAGCTTTGGCTTATGGTGATTTTCAAGAAAGCATTATGAAAGAAATTATGAAAAGGCCGCAAATAGAACAAGAATGGGATAGTGAAACGGTAGAGAAGGCCATGTTGGAGATGTTGGCGGACAAGACGATATAAGAGAAGATTAAGGGGTAGTCCTGTGTTTTTCTTGTAAAAAAAAGAAAAGGTAAATCTTTAGTTGTCTAAAGAATAATAAAAGGCTGTTGTAATAAATAAAAAGGGCCAAACTATATAAGTTCGGCCCTTTTTATTTTGAGTTGTTTCGCTTATAGTTTAGCGAAGAATTTCTCCATTTTTTCTTGCTCTTCATCGGCCAATGCAGGGTCAACAAGAATTCTACCACTGTGTTCGTCAGTGATTATTTTCTTTCTCGAAGCAATTTCGACTTGTACTTGTGGAGGTATGGTAAAGAAAGAACCACCGGAAGCACCTCTTTCGATAGGTACTACAGCTAGACCGTTTTTAACATTGTTTCGTATACGGGCATATGCTTTTACAAGTCTTTCCTCTATTTTATCCTGAAATTTGATAGATTCTTCTAAAAGCGCTTTTTCTTCTTTTTCGGTTTCTGCCAAAATAGCGTTCAACTCGCCTTTTTTATGTTTAAGGTGGGCTTCTCTTTCTGCCAAACGCTCTTTGGTTTCTGCGATCACCTCTTTTTTCTGCTCTATTTGCGCCTTGAATTCCTTAATGTTCTTTTCGGCCAATTGTATTTCCAATTCTTGGAACTCCAATTCTTTGCTAATAGAGTTGAATTCTCTACTGTTACGAACATTTTTTTGTTGTTCAGTGTATTTTTTAATCAAATTTTTGGCTTCTTCGATAAGGTTTTTCTTGGCGCCTATCTCAAAGTTAATAGTTTCCAAATCGGTTTTTAACTTATCCATCCTAGTCTTAAGGCCTAGCACTTCATCCTCTAGATCTTCTACTTCTAAAGGTAATTCTCCACGTACATTTCGTATTTCATCTACCCTAGAATCAATTAATTGCAAATCGTATAATGCCCTTAACTTTGCTTCAACAGATGAATCTTCTTTTTTTGCCATATTTAAAAATACTTGATAGGATTTGTTATACTTTCCG
Organism: Maribacter thermophilus; assembly: GCF_001020565.1. Lineage (GTDB taxonomy): Bacteria > Bacteroidota > Bacteroidia > Flavobacteriales > Flavobacteriaceae > Maribacter > Maribacter thermophilus. Next base: position 23,803 of record NZ_LDAS01000001.1, read on the forward strand.
ATAAACGGATTGCAAAATTAGGAATTTTTTTTGTAAGATAATCAACTAAAAGGTTTTTTGTAAACTGCTCAGTTTCAAAGTGTCCAATATCGGCTATGACCATTTGCCCTTCAGCCTCATAAAATTGATGGTATTTTACGTCGGCCGTTACAAAAATGTCGGCTCCGGCTGCCTTTGCGGCACCGATGGCAAATGCCCCGCTACCACCCAGAACGGCTACCTTTTTTATAGGTTTGTTTCTGAGTTCTGAATGCCTAACGACAGCGGCGTTCATTTTGGTCTTAAGAGTGGACAAAAATTCTTTCTCGGGCATCGGTGTGGCCAGTTCGCCGATCATTCCCATTCCGATATACGGGTTGTGGTTTTCAATACTAAATACTTCATAGGCAACCTCTTCGTACGGATGGTGTGTTTTTAATGCGTTGATTACCCCTTTTTCGTCTGCTTTTAAATAGGTAATGGAAACCAAAGATTCTTTTTCGTAATGGGTAACACCTTTTTCTCCTTTGGTGGGGTTCGTATTTTCACCTGCCTTATAACTGCCAACTCCGTCTACGGTAAAACTACAATTACTATAATTGCCTATGTGGCCCGCACCGGCAGCAAATAGTTTTTCTTTTAAAAAGTCGGCATCATCAACAGGTACATAGGTGGTTAGTTTTCTGATCGTATCTTTTTTTGGTATTAGGATACGGGTTTTTGACAATCCTAGAACCTCACAGATTTTAGCATTTACGCCTTTGGGTGAGTTATCTAAGGCAGTATGTATGGCGTATATGGCAATTTTATTTTCAATAGCCTTTATTACCGTACGTTCCACATAGTTTTTGCCAGTTATTTTTTTTAGTCCGCTAAAAACGATCGGATGAAAACTGACAATAAGGTTGCATTGGTTGGCGATGGCTTCGTCCACTACACTTTCAATGGTGTCCAAAGTGACCAAAATTCCGCTTATCTCCATCAATTCATCTCCGACCAAAAGGCCTACATTGTCAAAATCTTCGGCATGGCTCAAGGGAGCTAACTCCTCTAAAACTTGGGTAACCTTCTTAATTGTCATTTTCAAAAAATTATCTGGTTATCAAAGATAAAATATTATAATTTCGTTCAGATGCAACTGTTGAGAAAACTTCTTTTTCCATTTTCCCTGGTATATGCCCTTGTGGTCTATATTCGTAATTTTTTGTATGATATAGGCGTTTTTAAATCGGAGCGTTATGACACGCCAACGGTCTGTATCGGAAATCTTAGTGTGGGGGGTACGGGCAAGACACCTATGACAGAACTGGTGATTGATATATTAAGGGATACAAGTAAGTTGGCGGTGTTGAGTAGGGGGTATAAAAGAAAGTCGAAAGGTTTTGTTCTTGCCCAAGCCGATAGTACGGTAGAGGAAATAGGAGATGAGCCCTTTCAGATATTTTCGAAGTTTCCGGAAGTTACGGTCGCCGTAGATGCAGATAGGAGAAATGGTATTCGGGAATTGGAAAAAAAGATACATCCGGCGATGATTTTGTTGGACGATGCTTATCAACATAGAAAGGTTTTGCCCCATTTTTCTATCTTGTTAACCGCTTACGGCGATTTGTATACAGACGATTGGTATTTGCCTACAGGAAACCTTAGGGATAGTAAATATGCGGCCAATAGGGCTAATTTGATTGTTGTGACTAAATGTCCCTCTGATATTACAGGCCAAGAACAAGAACGTATTGTAAATAAAATAGGACCAAAGAAAAACCAACAGGTGTTGTTCGCCCATTTAGCCTATGACCAAGATTTGAAGCATGGAGCTACAACCGTTGGGCTGAATACTTTTAAAGATAAAAAGGTTAGTCTTGTTACAGGTATTGCGAATCCGGCTCCTTTGGTCGCTTATCTAAAAAATAAAGGATTGGAGTTTGATCACTTGTCTTTTGGTGACCATCATTTTTTCTCGGAAAACGAAATAGACCGATTAAAAACGAAAGAAGTCATCATAACTACCGAAAAAGACTATGTAAGATTAAGTGATAAGTTGGATAATTTGTATTACCTGCCTGTTAAACATGTACTTCTTAATAACGGATATAAAGTGTTGAAAGAACAGCTTTTTCAGCTTATGAACGGGATTTCTTAGTGTTTTTGTCAAATATGTTCTCTCCGATTTTTTGATAGAAAACTTCAGGTTTAAATGGTTTTGTTACCACATCGTTACATCCGGCGGCATAAAAACTTTCTAAACTATCGTCCAATGATATAGCCGTTAGCGCAATTATAGGCGTTTCCTTGTCAAATTTTCTTATTTGTAGCGTGGCTTCTTCACCACTTATGCCAGGCATGTGAATATCCATTAAAATGGCATCGTATGTATTTTCTTTGGCAAGGTTTACGGCTTCTTCTCCATTGCTCGCAATATCACTGGTGATTTCTTTTTTTGTGAGCATTTTTTTGGTAATGACCTGGTTTATTTTATTGTCTTCAACGATAAGTATGTGAAGTCCTTTAAAATCATAATCGCGAGGAGTAATCTCAAAGGCAATATCATCAACAAGGTCATCTTTACTTTTCATATTGATCTCAAATGAAAAAGAACTGCCTATGCCCAGTTTGCTCTCCAATCTTATGTTGCTTTCAAAAAGGCCCAATAAACTTTTAACAATGGTGAGGCCAAGCCCTGTACCCCCATATTCTCTGTTTATTTGTATAGATCCTTGTTCAAAACCATCAAAAATACTTTGTTGTTTTTCTTTTGAAATACCAATACCGTTATCTTTTACCTCAAAATAGATGGTAACATCTTCTCCTTCTTTTTTGCCTAGTTTACAAATAACGTTTACCGTACCGTTTTTTGTGAACTTTATGGCGTTGCCAATTAAGTTTATGAATATCTGTGAAAGTTTTAAAGGATCGCTCATTAAATGACTGGGAATATTGGAGTCATAATCGAGAATCAACTTTGTGTTATTTTCCTTGGCGCTCTGTTGTAGCGAATCCATTACCTCGTTCAATATCTTTTTGAGGTTGAATTCCATATTCAAGGGTTCTAACTTATCGGCATCGATTTTGTTGATGTGAAGAATATCGTTAATGAAATTCAATAGATAATCACCTGAAAATTTTAGTGCTTTGAGGTGTTCTTTTTGATGCTCCGCAGGATTTTCCTCTAAAAGCAAATGCGTAAGTCCGGTTACAGCGTACAAGGGGGTTCTTAATTCATGGCTAACGGTAGATAAAAAGTTGGTTTTGGCTTCCATGGCCTGTACGGCACTGTCCTTCGCTTTTTGTAATTCTTGATTTTTAGTCTGTAGAAGATCGTTTGTCTTTAATTTTATCTGATTGTTTCTGTAGAGGGAAACGGCCAATAATGATATTATTATTAAGAAAGCGGAAGCTAATATGGCCGTAAGCTCAGACCTGTTTTGCGATTCTTTGAGTTCTTCTATCGTGTGGTCTTGTTTTATAATAAGTTCTGTCTTATAATCGTCTCGTATCTTATCGGCTGTTTTTGCCTCGGTCTTAAGTTTGTCGATAGTAAATAAAGAATCTTTGATGCTGAGTAAATTTTGGCTACTGGCCCATGCATTTTCATATAGTCCCATTTTTGCATAGACGTCGGACAAAATTTCGTTTGCTTCCTTAACTTCTAAAAAAAAGCCGTTTTCTTTGGCAAGGGCCAACGCATTTTCGGCATTTTTAGAGCTTTCTGGATAGTTGTTGGTCTTTTGGTATAGTTTGGCCAGGCCTAAATAGGCTTGGGTGGACAAATAATCTTTTTCGTGTATGTCCGAGTTGACCACAAGGGAGTTGAGGTTTTTGGTGGCGCTATCATATTTTTCCAATTTTATGTAAACATACGCTTCCGTTAATAGAATGTTGTTGATAAAATTACGGTCGTTGTTCAATTGTTTAGCTTCGTTCAGCATAAACAAGGATTGAAAATTTTGATCGGCCTGATACAATAGAACAGCTTCTATGTATTTATGAATGGCGTCACCGTATGGGTACGCAACATCTTTGAGCAGTACGCTTGCCCGATCCCAGTAAAATTGGGTGTCGCTTTCTTTTTCAAGCTTTAGGTAGAGTAGGGCCAACTCATGATAACAATCTATCAGCCCCTTTACATCTTCATTTTTTTCTGCTTCTTCGGCAGCCTTGTCAAGTGTCTCTATTGCAAGGTCTATTCTGCTCTGGTTTCTGTATGTACGGGCCTCGTCAAAGAAGGGGTCTAAACTTACAGTGGATACAGAATCTTGGGCAGACAAGGTCACTCCCGCCAATAATACAAAGCATAAGGGGAAAAAATAATTGACGATCCTATGTAAATAAGAAGTCTTCAAATATATTTTTTTCTTACCATTAAATTTACCAAGTCTATTAATCTATTGCAATACCCCGTCTCATTATCGTACCATCCTATGATTTTCACCATTTTGCCTATAACCGAGGTCATTAAAGAATCAAACGTACAAGAATAACAACTATTGTTTATATCTATAGATACTATTGGATCTTCTGTATAACAGAGAATATTTTTTAGTTCGTTCTTTGATGCTTTCTCAAAAGTATCATTAATTTCTTGGATTGAGGTATTTCTTCTTACATTGAAGGTAATATCTGTCAAAGACCCGTTGGGTACAGGAACTCTGATGCCGCAACCGCCTATAACATCTGCCAGTTCCGGAAAGATGCGTGTCAGTGCTTTTGCGGCTCCTGTCGTAGTTGGTACGATCGATTGTGCCGCAGCTCGGGCCCTTCTCAAATCCTTATGTGGTTGATCGTGTAAACTTTGGTCGCTCGTGTAAGAATGTACAGTGGTAATATATGCCTGATCTATACCGCAAAGGTCATTTATCACCTTTATCATCGGGGCTGCATTATTGGTAGTGCATGAGGCATTGGAAATTATGGAATCCTCTTCTTTTAATGTTTGTTCGTTGATTCCATAGACAATCATTTTAATGTCATCGTCTACAGGGGGGGCGGAAAGAATCACTTTTTTGGCCCCGTTCTTTATGTATTGGTCAAGAATATCCTTAGTCTTGAATTTTCCAGTACATTCCAACACGATGTCAATATCATATTGGCCCCAGTCTATACTTCTGGGGTCTGCAATATTGGTAAGTTTTACCGGCTTGTCGTCAACAATGATATGTGCGCCGTTATGGGTAATATTGCCCGAATAAATACCATGTATGCTATCGTATTTTAATAAATGGGCGAGTGTTTTGGAATCTGCCAGGTCATTAATGGCAACTACGTTTATATGAGGTTTATCTTGAAGAAGTCGGAAGAAGGTTCTTCCGATTCTACCAAAACCATTGATGGCTACATTAACCTTTTTCATAGGTTTTTTGAACAGTTAAGATGATTGGCCCATAGGGTCTTTAGAGTGCATTATTAGGCCAACATGGGGCTTAAAGCATTAGTTTATGTGTTTATGGGCTTTGTAGGACGACCTTACCAGAGCTCCGCTTTCAACATGTCTAAATCCCATTTCCAGCCCTATTTCTTCGTATTTTTTAAATTGATCGGGTTTAATGAATTCTTTTACGGGTAAATGTTTTTTTGATGGTTGCAAGTATTGTCCAATGGTTACTACATCTACATTGGCCTCTCTAAGGTCCTGCATTGTTTGTATAACCTCTTCTTCCATTTCTCCCAATCCTAGCATAATGCCGGATTTGGTCCTGTTTACACCATTGGCCCTTAGGTATCTTAAGACTTCTAAACTACGTTCGTATTTGGCCTGTATACGTACTTCTCGGGTCAATCTTTTGACTGTCTCCATATTGTGCGACACTACTTCTGGCGATACTTCGATGATACGGTCCAGATGTCTTTCTATACCTTGAAAATCTGGTATTAAAGTCTCAAGTGTGGTAGACGGATTCATTCTTCGTATCGCTTTAACGGTCTCGGCCCAAATAATAGACCCCATATCTTTTAGGTCGTCCCTGTCCACCGAAGTGATTACCGCATGCTTTATGCCCATTATCTTAATGGAGCGGGCCACTTTTTCTGGCTCTTCCCAGTCTACGCTTTCCGGTCTACCGGTCTTTACACCACAAAATCCGCAAGAACGGGTACATACGTTGCCGAGAATCATGAAGGTAGCGGTACCTTCGCCCCAACATTCGCCCATGTTCGGACAACTACCAGAGGTGCATATAGTGTGTAGGTCGTACTTGTCGACCAATCCACGAAGTTGGGTATATTTTTTTCCTGTAGGTAGTTTCACCCTTAACCATTTCGGTTTTCCCTTCGGAGGTGCGTTGTTTTCTTTTACAGCTGTAGACATGCCTAATTTTTATACAAATATACGAAGTAAAGATGCAAACCCTTTTATGATAAAAGAGCTAGTATTTTAAAATTAATATAACTGTTCTGTAGTTGGATGCGTTTTGGAATTTATCTTCTGTTTCTTATAATTTCTGCCAAAAGCTTTTTGGCCCTTAAGAGTTTTACCTTAACGTTGTTCATGGGTTCGTTCAGTTTCTCCGCTATATCGGCATAACTAAGCTCATGAAAATATCTTAGGTTTATTACTTCTTGGTAGTGTGGTTTTAGGCTCTTGATGTCTCTTAGAAGGTCGGCCAAATTTTGTTCTTGGATCAATTGATCTTCCATTGAGAGCGAATCATCGTAAACCTTTTGGATCGCCTCTTCGTTTCTTCGGGTTTCCAATAGGCTTTTTTTTCTTTTGCGGACCAAGTCTATATGGATGTTCTTTGAAATGGCGATCAGCCATGTCTTAAAGAGATAGTCGTCGTTATAGGTCTTTATTTTGTCGAACGCCTTTGAAAATGTCTGTATGGTAATATCTTCCGCATCATTTTCATTTTCGGTCCGTTTCAATTGAAAACCATAGACGTCGTTCCAGAACATATCCAGTAATCTGCTATATGCTATCTGATTACCTTCTTTTGCCTTTGCTATTATGTCTTTTACGGTTTCGTTCAATATAAATGCTAAGTAGGAGGAACTATTTTTTAAGAAATGTCAAGCGTTGTCTTTTTTAGGAAACAGCTTCCCTTTTGCAATCTTGTTCGTCTGGCATTTTACCGCACATGCTACATGCTTGCCCGTCTTTGTTTAGATACGGACTTTGACTAGCACAGGTACCGGCGAACTTACCGTCTTTCTTTGCCCAAATTTTTATGGCTATTCCAGAAAACGCCAATGCTAAAAGTCCAATAGTGAGTAATATTAGTTTCATCTTTTGAAATTTTGTACAAAGGTAAAAAAATAAAGCCCCGATTCGGGGCTTTATGATTACTTTATGTGTTAAGATATGTTTTTGGTTTAATAGGCGATATTGGCTACAATATTGTCGACTGTAGGGTTTTGGTTACCACCTTTTGGCTCTATGGTAATGTAGCCGACCGCATTTTCCGCATAGGGCAGGGCCATAAGATTTTGACCGTCTCCGGCCTCTTCTATAATGCCCAAGTTCAACATTTCGCCATTTACCTCTGCCCACATTTGGTAACACTGGTCTTCAGGTAGGTGAGGTAGTTTTTTTACATTGATATACGATAATTTTTTTACCGGGTTGATGTAAGCGACGGCTTTTAGTTCTTTTGCCTTTTGGTTTCCTTTTACATTATATTTTTTAGTGCTTGGATTGTTAAGGACAATGAACTGATTTCTTACATCTTCCAATTGCTGTTTCATGTCGGCCTCCAAAAGTTTTATCTTATTGCTGACAACGGTGTTTTCTTCTTGAAGGTCTTGATTTTGGTTCCAGAAGAAAAAGGATGCCCCGGCAAACATGATAGCGGCAAAACTCGCGGCAATGGCATATCTGAAGAATCTTTTTCTTCCCTGGTGTTCTGAGCGGATACGTGCCGTTATCTTTTCTTTGAGTCCTTCCGGTGATTCTACGGCATGCAGTTTGGCGAAAATTTCCAAACTTTCTTGCAGCTCGTTATAGGTTTCTCTCACTTCCGGGTACATGGCAATATACTGCTCTACCTTCAGTGATTCTGTCTCTGTGGTATGCCCAAGGAGATATTTTTCCAATAAATCCGAGTCCAGGAATATTTTAATTTTTTCTTTCATCCTATTATATTTAAAAGAAACGTTAGCATGGCCGGCCCGTATACTTTACGTAATTCACGAAGTCCGATTTTTAGTCTAGATTTGATGGTGCCCAAAGGAATATTAAGTTCGTCGCTTGCTTCCTGCTGTGTCATTCCCTGAAAAAACAGGGCGTCCAACACTATTTGGTACTTTTCTTCTATCTTATCCAGATGTTCCTCAACATCCATGAATTCTGGCCTAATGCTATCTACGCCTAAATTATATACGTCAGAAACATCTATTTGGATTTCCTTATCTGTTTTTGTATTGATACTTCTTAATTTGTCGATAGCGGTGTTTCTAGTAATACGAAACAGCCATGTAAAAAGTTTGGCTTTAGTGGGGTCATAAGAATCCGCTTTCTTCCATATTTTGACAAAACTTTCCTGAAGTACGTCTTGTGCAAGCTCTTCATTTCTCAATACCTTGTTGGCCACCCCTAAAAGAGTGTCCCCGTAATGGTCGTACAGAAGTGAAATAGCCTTATCATTCCTTTCCTGTAGAAGTTCAACTATATGTTTTTCAAGTAGTGTGCTCATATATAATGGACAAACCTAAAGTTTTTTAATCTATAAACATCCAAAAAGGTTTGTCGTTCCGTATATCAATAAACGCTAATTTATAAAATTGATTGTTAAAGAGGCGTTATCTAAAAATATATCTCTCATAAGTGTGCAGCTGGTAACTGCCACTTAGTTTTTGGTTAGTTTGGTTTGGTATAACCCCTGGAGTTTTTCTGGGGGTTATTTTATTAAGTTAACTTCTGGGATAATGGTAATTCCGAAATCGTTCTTGACTTTTGATATTATTTTATGTGCCAGATCTAGAATTTCCTTTCCTGTGGCGTTACCATAATTGACCAAGACCAATGCTTGTTTGCTATGTACACCGGCATCACCAAATCGCTTTCCCTTAAAACCACATTGCTCTATTAGCCAACCTGCGGGAATCTTATATTTTCCATCCGATACTTTGTAATATGGGGCTTCAGGATGCTTGTTTATAAACGGAAGAAAATCATTCTCTGTAATTATGGGGTTTTTAAAAAAGCTTCCACTGTTACCCAATTCTTTTGGGTCGGGAAGTTTACTGTTTCTTATGGCTATAACGGCATTGGAAACATCTTGTATGGTTGGATCCGAGATATTTTGTTCTTTTAGCGCGGTTTTTATGTCGCCATATCCGGTATTTAACTTATGGTCTTTTTTGGTGAGCTTAAAATTAACGGAAGTGATAACGTATTTGTCCTTTCCTTCATTTTTGAAGAAAGAATCCCTATACCCAAATTCACAGTCTTCTTTAGAAAAGCTTACTATTTCTTGGTCTTCCCTGCGGACAGCTTCGCAGCTTGTGAAACAATCTTTGAGTTCAACACCATAGGCCCCGATGTTTTGAATTGGTGCCGTGCCAACATTTCCGGGAATAAGGGACATATTTTCTAGCCCTCCAAAATCGTTCTTTAAGGTCCACAATACCATTTGGTGCCAGTTTTCACCGGCCATCACTTTTAGTTCTACATGGTCATTTTCATCGGCGACCATGTCAATGCCTTTGATGTTGACATGAATGACCAATGCGGATATATTTTGGGTGATTAACATGTTACTGCCTCCCCCAAGAATAAATTTCTGGGGGAAAGCATCGTTTTTTAATATTTCCTGAAGCTCTTTGACTGTGTTTACCTCTACAAAAAAGTCTGCTTTGGCGTCAATACCAAAAGTATTGTAAGCTTTAAGGGAAAAATCTTTTTTAATATTCATTAATCTTTATAGCTTTTAAGTGCCTCACCGATGATGTATACGGCCCTTTTTAGGTTTTCTTGATCTAATACATAGGCAATTCTTATTTGGTTTTTGCCTAACCCTTTGGTTGCGTAAAAGCCAGCGGCAGGGGCTACCATTACCGTTTCGTTGTCCAGTTCAAAATGTTCCAAAAGCCATTGGGCAAAATTATCGGCATCTAATACGGGCAGCTCTACGATACAATAGAAGGCCCCTTGGGGTCGGGCAACTTTAACACCTTCCAATTTTTCCAATTCAGAGATCAACAAGTTGCGTCTGGTGACATATTCTTTTTTTACATCGTTAAAATAGCTTTGGGGCGTATCCAAGGCAGCTTCACTTGCTATTTGGGCATAGGTGGGGGGCGATAGTCTTGCTTGTGCAAATTTTAGGGCCGTTGAAATCACTTCTTTGTTTTTTGTTACAAGAAAACCGATTCTTGCCCCGCACATACTATATCTTTTAGATACTGAGTCTACGATAATGGCGTTGTTGTCAAGGCCTTCTTCTTGTAGAACTGAATAATGTTCTTTGTCGTCGTAAGTAAATTCTCTATAAACCTCATCCGCAATCAAAAATAGGTCGTGCTTTTTTACGATCTGTGCCAGCTTTTTAATTTCTTCCTTACTATAAAGATATCCCGTAGGGTTTCCAGGATTGCATATGAGAATGGCTTTGGTTCTTGGTGTAATAAGCTTTTCAAAATCCTCTATGGGTGGTAAGGCAAAGTTGTCCTCCAATTTTGAGACTACGGGCACTACCTTAACTCCGCTAGCAGTAGCAAAACCATTGTAGTTTGCATAAAAAGGCTCTGGAATTATTATTTCATCGTCATTGTCAGCAATACTGCCCATGGCAAACGATAGGGCCTCTGATCCACCGGTGGTAACGATAATGTCGTCTGCCGTTACGTTTATATTGTTTTTGGCGTAGTATCTCGCAATTTTTTTTCTGTAATTCTCTGATCCTTCCGTTCTACTGTATTCCAGAACGTTGATATCGTTGTTTTTAACTGCATCCAACGCTATTTGGGGTGTTTTTATATCGGGTTGCCCAATGTTTAGGTGAATTACCTTTATTCCCCTTTTTTTGGCATTTTCTGCATAAGGTACCAATTTTCTTATTGGCGATTGGGGCATGGATAGCCCCTTTTTAGATATGGATGGCATACATTTAAATTTTTCACAAAAGTGATAAATCATTCCCTATTCTACAATAGAACCTAACTTTATTTAGTATTCGAAAAGGAGTGTTAAAATAAGGTCTGGAAAAGAAAAATATCGTATCTTATAGAAAGTTAATTTATTGGTATGTAGTATGTTAAGTAGGTTATTACGATTTTTGGTCCTTTTTTTTCTTTGCTTTCCCGCCTTTGTGGTATCGCAAGGGTACTCTTTGCCAAAAGGTAAGAAGTATGTAAAAATGAATTTTGAGTTGATAAACAACCTAATGGTAATACCTGTAAATGTTAATGGTGCCAAATTATCTTTTGTAATGGATTCAGGGGTGAGTACACCTATATTGTTTAATCTGGCTGATCAAGATTCCATTGAGTTAAGAAATGTTTCTGAAGTTACTATAAATGGGCTAGGGGAAGGTGATCCGATTAGTGTACTAAGTTCTCAAGGTAATTTTTTTAAGTTGGGTGAGATTGAAAATCCGTTACAGAAGTTATATGTGGTAATGGATGCCGGTATAAATTTTTCTCCCTATTTGGGTATTCCCGTACATGGTATTATTGGTTATGATCTGTTTAGGGATTTTGTGGTGGATATTAATTATTCGACCAAGACCATTAAGTTTTACGACCCTGATCAGTATACTCGAAAATCAGGTAAAAAATATCAAACCCTAGATGTGGATATTATTAATAAGAAGGTGTATTTAAATGCCAGTGTGTCTTTGGACGGGGAAAAGGATATACCTGTAAAAATGCTATTGGATACAGGAAGTAGTGATGCTATTTGGCTTTTTGAAGATGAACGTATCAAATTGCCTGAGAAGAATTATGACGATTATCTGGGCAAAGGCCTGGCAGGCAATATTTATGGCAAAAGAACCAAGGTGCATAGTATAAAGATCGGCGATTTTAGCTTAGAGGATGCAAAGGCGGCTTTTCCAGATATGTTGACCTTTAATGCCATAAAGGATCTGGGTAATAGAAATGGTAGTTTGGGCGGAGAGGTACTGAAGCGTTTTAATATTGTTTTCGATTATACAAATGGAAAAATAGCACTCAAAAAGAATCCGAACTTTAAAAAGCCGTTTCATTATAATATGAGTGGAATAGATCTACAACATGCAGGTGTCCGTTATATTTCTGAAAGAATAACCAATGGTAGAGGAATAGTTTATAATGAAGATAGGTCATATGGGGATGTGCAGATATTATTGGAAGGTGCTACTAGATTGAGTCTGGTGCCCGAAATAGTAGTTTCTGGAATAAGGGCAGGAAGTCCGGCACATTTAGCCGGTCTGCAAGAGGGTGATGTTATACTGGCCGTAAATGGTAAACGTATTCATCGATATAAAATTCAGCAGATTTTAGAAATGCTGAACAATAAGGAAGGAAAAAAAGTAAAGGTATTGGTAGAGCGTTCTAACAGCAATCTTTTGTTCAGTTTGGTTCTTAAAGATCTTTTTAAATAAAAAAGCCCTCTAAAAAAGAGGGCTTTTAATTATATTAAGAGAAACTACATGTTATTTTGTACCGCTGCTTGCAGCTTTGATTTCTCCTTTGATCTTTAAAATTTTAGTAGGTGTGTCCGCATTGGAAGTTACGGTAATGGCTTTTCTGATAGGGCCAACACGGTTGGTATCATATTTTACCTGAATTTCACCGGTTTTACCAGGCATAATGGGGTCTTCCGGTTTTTTAGGAATGGTACAACCACAACTAGATCTTACATTGCTAATGATCAATGGTGCATTTCCTGTATTGGTAAATTCAAAAACTCGGACACCATCCGATCCTTTTGCGATTTCACCATAGTCTACAGTTTCTGTTTTAAACTCAATTTTTGCCGTTTTTTCCTGTGCTTTAACACTTAAACCGATCATCGCGACAAATAATACAAGTACTATTTTTTTCATCATTTTTTTGTTTAGTGCGAATTCCAAAATTAATTCTTTTCAGATCAACCTCAAAATCCTTTTGTTATACTCTAACGTTACTTATTTTTGTTTCGTATTTAAAGTGGGTAAAAAAAACGGTAAATGATTATAAAATATCTTTGATCCGTTTTATTTTTTACCCGTATATATCAATTATTTCAAAAACTGTTCCAAATATGGAAATTCCTTCAAAATATGAGCCACATCAGGTGGAAGCTCGGTGGTATGACTACTGGATGAAGAACGAGTTTTTTTATTCCACTCCTGATGATAGGGAGCCCTATACAATAGTAATACCGCCTCCGAATGTAACCGGTGTTCTGCATATGGGGCATATGTTAAACAATACCATTCAAGATGTTCTTGTTAGGCGTGCGCGTCTTATGGGCAAAAATGCTTGTTGGGTACCAGGTACCGATCATGCCTCGATTGCCACAGAAGCAAAAGTGGTGGCCAGGTTAAAGGAACAAGGTATTAACAAGAGCGACCTGTCTAGAGAAGAATTTTTAAAGCATGCGTGGGATTGGACAAATGAATATGGTGGGGTTATTTTGGAGCAACTAAAGAAATTAGGATGCTCTTGCGACTGGCAACGTACCGCTTTCACTATGGATGCCGAACGTTATAACAGTGTTATTAAAGTGTTTGTGGACCTTTTTAACAAGGGGCTTATATATAGGGGATACCGAATGGTGAATTGGGACCCTGAAGCCCAGACTACCTTGTCCGATGAAGAGGTTATTTATGAGGAAAAGCAAGGCTTGTTGTACTATTTGGAATATCAAATAGAAGGTTCGGAAGAAAAGGTGACCATTGCTACCACAAGACCGGAAACAATTTTAGGGGATACCGCTATTTGTATCAACCCTAAAGATGAACGCTTTAAACATCTAAAAGGAAAAAAAGCCATTGTTCCCCTATGTAATCGTGTAATTCCCATTATAGAGGACGAGTATGTTGATATTGAGTTTGGAACGGGATGTTTAAAAGTGACTCCCGCACATGATGTCAATGATAAAGCTTTGGGGGAAAAGCACAATTTAGAGACCATAGATATTTTTAATGCCGATGCCACATTAAATTCTTTTGGCCTTCATTATGAAGGAAAAGATAGGTTTGTGGTTAGAAAAGAAATAGCCAAAGAACTGGAAGAAAAGGGCTTTTTGGTGAAAACAGAAAAACACTTGAATAAAGTCGGTACCTCTGAAAGAACCAAGGCGGTTATAGAGCCACGCTTGTCCGATCAATGGTTTTTAAAGATGGAAGATCTTGTAAAACCTGCCATTAAGGCAGTTTTGGAGTCTGACGATATTAAGTTTTTCCCAAAAAAATTCGATAATACCTATCGCCATTGGATGGAGAATATCAGGGATTGGAATATCTCTAGGCAATTGTGGTGGGGACAACAAATTCCGGCCTATTATTTTGGCGATGGCCAAGATGATTTTGTAGTGGCCGAGAGTCGTGAAAAGGCGCTTGAACTGGCCAAAGAGAAATCTAAACGAGAGGATCTTTCCTTGGACGACCTAAAACAAGATGAAGACGTTTTAGATACATGGTTCTCTTCTTGGTTGTGGCCAATGAGTGTTTTTAACGGGGTGCTGGAGCCAGAAAACGAAGAAATCAATTACTACTATCCTACCAACGATTTGGTTACCGGGCCCGATATTATTTTCTTTTGGGTAGCCCGTATGATCATTGCGGGTTATGAATATAGGGGAGAAAGACCTTTTCAGAATGTTTATTTCACAGGATTGGTTCGTGATAAGCAACGACGAAAAATGTCCAAATCTTTGGGCAATTCCCCAGATGCCCTAAAACTGATAGAGGAATATGGTGCGGATGGTGTAAGAGTAGGGCTGCTTTTAAGCTCAGCTGCAGGTAACGATTTAATGTTCGATGAAGACTTGTGTCAACAAGGGAAGAACTTTGCCAATAAGATATGGAACGGTTTCCGATTGGTGAAAGGATGGGAGGTTGCAGATATACCGCAACCAGAAGCTTCAAAACTGGGAATTGCCTGGTACCGTGCCAAGTTTGATCATACATTAAGGGAAATAGAAGACCATTTTAGCAAGTATCGTATTTCTGATGCCTTAATGGCCACCTATAAGTTGGTATGGGACGATTATAGTTCTTGGTTGCTAGAAATTATAAAACCTGCCTATCAACAACCTATAGACAAGAAAACGTTTGATGAGGTGATAGATATTTTTGAGCAAAACCTAAAATTACTTCATCCCTTCATGCCATTTTTAACGGAAGAAGTCTGGCAGCATATCTCTGAACGTAGCCCAGAGGAAGCATTGATCGTGGCGCAATGGCCAAAAACCCGAAAGACAGAAGAGGATTTGATAGGTCAGTTCCAATTTGCGTCAGAAGTAATTTCCGGTATCCGTACCATTCGTAAAGAAAAGAATATTCCCATGAAAGAAGCATTGGAGGTATCGGTTTTGAACGAAGAGAAGGTTGGTAAAGCTTGGGATCCGGTGATAATGAAATTAACCAACGTTAGTTCTATATCGTATGTAGAAGATACTGTAGATGGAGCACTGTCTTTTAGGGTAAAGTCCAACGAATATTTTATACCTATTAGTGGGGCAATTGATGTGGAGGCGGAAATTGCCAAGATAAAGGAAGAGTTAGCGTATACAAAAGGTTTCTTGATTTCGGTTCAAAAGAAATTGTCCAATGAAAGGTTTGTAAATAATGCTCCGGAAAAAGTAATAGCCATGGAGCGTAAAAAACAAGCGGATGCAGAGGCTAAAATTGAAACTTTGGAAAAAAGTTTGGCGAACTTAGGTTAAGGTAATTACGTTCTTAATGCTATATGAGTTAATATTTGTATGGTTAAGAGACTTGTTTTCTGTGTTTTACGACTAAATTTCGGTTAAATTTAAAACACTTGTATTATGAGAAGTCTTTTATGGTTGGTAGCGGTAATTTGCATTATTATTTGGATTTTGGGTATGTTGGGTATTGTGCCAGGCCTAGCAACCGGAAGCCTACTGCATATTCTATTGGTAATAGCAGTAGTGGTCATACTCTACAATATTATTTCTGGACGTAAACCTTTGTAATAGGTAGGGTTTATATTTATAATAGATCCGGGTTTGTTATGTCAACATAGCAAACCCGGATTTTTTAATGGTTATATGTGAGCTTTAGTAAAAGGGTTTTGTTTAAAAACAGTAACTTAATTGCGTGCAAGGTGTTTATAGTATTCTATTGGTGTTATAACTTGCGCAAGTACATAAAACAATGCAACTGAAGCGTTAGGACCATTGGTCGCCTTTTAGTGTAGTTTATTTGATAAGAGTCTTGAAAACGAAGAATATCTTTTTGGTTTTATTTTTAATTTCGATCATTGGGTTGTCCATTATTCAATACCAGTATCTTAAAATTGGATTGGACTTGGCCAAGGTTCAGTTCGGTACCAAAGTAGAAAATGCTGGAGATGTTATAAAAGAGGGGCTCAAATCTAAAAGTAGGCTTACCTATTTTCTTGGAAATACGCTACAGAACAACACTCCTTTCTATAATATAACGGTAGATAGTGTTAAAGAGGTCTCTTATCTTTTTTTGGATGACTACATTAAGAACAAATTGGTGGACAGAGGGGTGGATTCTGACTATTCTTTTCGTCTTTTCTCTAAAGATAGTGTGTACAATTTTAGTTCTCCCAAACAGTTTGGTAGAGGTGAGAATGTAGATTCTTATCAGATAGAATTAGAGGGTTACCTTCCCGAATTGTTAGGCAAATCTATATTTTTAGAACTTCGTTTTAATAATTTGTACGGTTTTTTTATGTCTAAATTAAACGGACTCACATTGCCCAGTATTTTATTTTTATTAGGTATTTGTATTACGGTCATTTGGGTGTTGAGAACTTATTATGGGCAGAGTCGTTTAATCGTTACTACGAACGAATTTATAAATAACCTTACCCACGAGTTAAAGACACCCGTTTTCTCAATAGGTTTGGCAACCAAAATATTGGATGAAAAGGCGAACCAAAATCAGAGACCGGTGTTGAGTATTATAAAACAGCAGGTAAATCGTTTGTCCGTTCATATAGATAAGGTGTTAGAACTGGCAAGTTTGGAGTCGGGGAAGAAAGTAATTACCTTGGAAACCGTAAACTTTAGATTCCATTTACAAAGACTTTGCGAAGAGTTTAAAACATTGATGTCTATAGAAAATGGTGAGTTTACCTATGTTTTGGAGGCAGGTGAATATATAATTAGAGCGGAGGTTTTTCATTTGGAAAATGCGATAAACAATATATTGGACAATGCCAAAAAATACGCAGATAAACCCTTAATTGGCCTTAAGGCCTATATAAAAAATGATAAATTGCATATAGAGGTTACCGATAATGGAAAAGGAGTGTCCAAAGAGGATATGAAAAGAATATTCCAAAAATTTTATCGTGTTACGGATGGAGATTTACATCGGGTAAAAGGCTATGGCCTGGGGCTTAGTTATGTAAAAAAGATTATGGAAAAGCATAAAGGACGGGTACAGGTCGAAAGTAAAGAAAATGTAGGGACTAAAATAACTTTGGTAATTCCAACCGAAAAATGAGAGAAAATAGAGCGCGATTATTGTTGGTGGAAGATGATGAGTCTTTAGGTTACTTGTTGTCCGAGTATTTGAAAATCAAGAATTTTGAGATTACTTGGGCCAAAGACGGAAAGGCTGCATTGGCCGAACTAGAAAAATCTGAATATGATTTGGCAATATTGGATGTTATGATGCCAGAAATGGACGGATTTGCTCTGGGGAAAAAAATCAATGAGAACTTTCGGAACTTGCCTTTTATCTTTTTGACTGCCAAGTCACTAAAGGTAGATGTGTTAAAGGGCTTTCATATAGGGGCTATGGACTATTTAAAAAAGCCGATAGATGAAGAAGAGCTCGTTATTAGAATTGAGCGCCTTTTGTCCAGGATCCAAAGTAAACACCCTTTACAGGAAGTCACAGACCTTTATAAAGTTGGTAAATATGATTTTAACGCCTTAAATCAGGAACTTTCGTATAACGGCCAAAAAGTGAACTTGACCGTAAAGGAAAGTGAACTGCTAAAATATTTGGTAGATAAACAAAATCAACTCTGTCCGCATAAAGATATACTGATACGGCTTTGGGGCAAAAACGATTATTTTAATAAAAAAAGCCTCAATGTTTTTATTACACGTTTAAGAAAGTATCTGGAATTAGATGCCGACATTAAAATTGAAAACGTACACAGTAAAGGTTATATACTGCGTCTGCCCTAATAAATGTCTATCGGAAAAAATGGATAGATGCCTATTTCGATGTGGATACAAAGTAAACACCGAATTAATTATGTTAGATATGGTCGTGGTGGTATGACCAAAGTTAATATGCAAACCAAACAAGATTATGATAAGACCCTATATACTAGCTGAAACCAACTGGAAGCATCTAAAGGACGAGAATATAGAATTGGCCGTGTTGCCTTGGGGTGCCACAGAGGCACATAATTACCATTTGCCCTATGCAACAGATAACTACCAGGCAGAGGCCATTGTAGAGGAGTCGGCTAAAAGGTCGTGGGAAATAGGTGATAAGGTTATTGTGTTGCCCACTATTCCATACGGGGTAAACACGGGGCAAAAAGATATTTATCTGGATATGAACCTGAATCCAAGTACTCAATTGGCCATTCTTAAAGACCTAATTACGGTATTAAATGCCCAGGGCATATATAAGCTGCTGATATTTAACGGTCATGGAGGAAACAATTTTAAGCCCTTGGTCCGTGAATTGGGGCTTCTTTTTCCGAAGATGTTCATTAGTTTTTGTTTCTTTCCCCAAATGTTCGACAAGTCGTTATATTTTCAGGAAAAAGGGGACCACGCCGATGAAATGGAAACGAGTCTCATGTTGTATATTAGACCTGATCTTGTATTGCCAAAACCGGAATGGGGCAAGGGTAGTTTTAAAAAGTTTAGGATCAAGGCTTTTTCTGAAGGTGGTGTATGGGCAGAAAGACAATGGTCTAAAATAAGTGAGGATACGGGTACGGGAAATCCAGAATACGCAAATACCGAAAAAGGAGAGCGTTTTTTTAAGGATGTTTGCTCAAAGGTAGGGCAATTGTTTTCAGATATATGTAAAGCGGACTTGAACGATTTATATGAGTAATTATTTTTTTAACTCTAGGTTCACCAGCTCTATATACGATTTCATGGCCTCTTCACGGTTAATATTTCTTGCCTGTATCAATGCATTGGCCTTAAAGGCATTTATCAAAGGCGTCTTGCTGCCTGGATGGTTGTAATTTTTGTTGGCAACCTTATAATAGGCGTATAGTTTTAACAACACATCAGCCGGTATAGGTGACTCATATGAATTTACAAACTCAACAGCTTCCTTAAAATCAGTATGTAATTTCTTGTTTTTCATTTGGGTCCACGTATGTCGCAATACAGGTTTGGGCTCCTTTTACCTTTTGATTTAGTTTTACGTTGATTTGGCAATCTAGGGGCAAAAACAAATCTACCCTTGATCCAAATTTGATAAAACCTGAATCGTCTCCTTGTTGAACACTCTCGCCAACTTCGGCATAGTTGACAATACGCCGGGCCATAGCGCCTGCTATTTGTCTAAAAAGTATATCTCCGAACTTTGGTGTTCCAACAACTACCGTTGTTCTTTCGTTTTCTTCACTGGATTTTGGGTGCCAAGCCACTAAATATTTTCCAGGATGATATTTAGAGTATTTGATCTTGCCACTGGCAGGGTATCTAGTTACGTGTACATTAATGGGTGACATAAAAATGGAGACTTGTCTTCTTTTGTCATTAAAATACTCATTTTCTTCTACTTCTTCTATCACTACCACCTTTCCGTCTACTGGAGCCAGTATTTCATCAAATGATTTATTCGCCCTTCTTGTAGGGTTTCTGAAAAATTGTAAAATTAATACCAAGATGATGGCAGCTGTTATCTGTACCGCAAGTTTAAGCCATGCAATATCTATAAAAAAATGGGCAAGAAGAACGGTTAGCCCTACAAGAAAAAAGGTTATCAATATAATTTTTTGACCCTCTCTATGAAACATAGGTAAAAATATTTAATGTTAAGTAAGCAAAAGGTGCAGCAAAGACTAGGCTGTCCAATCTATCCAACATGCCTCCATGCCCGGGCAGTATAGCTCCACTGTCCTTTACACCGGCCATTCTTTTTAATTTAGATTCTATCAGGTCTCCCAAACTACCTGTTATCACTATTACACTGGCAAGCAGCATCCATTGGCCAGGACCTATTATTTGTTCTTGGGTTCCCATAATGTAGGCGGCACCCAAGGCAAAGATATAACCTCCGACGGTTCCTTCCACAGTTTTCTTTGGGGAAACTGATGGAAATAGTTTCGTGCGGCCTAAGGTCTTACCGACAATATAGGCAAAAGAATCGTTTACCCATATTAAAATGAAAATACCCATTATCAAAAGCTTTGCGAAAGCATCATTTTTATAAGGTATCATGGTGAGGAAAATACAACCGCCACCAATGTAAAATAGGCCAATAAGAAATTTATGAAGACCGGAAAATGTTTTTGGTTTGGAGGAAAAGAGATAATATAAAAGGTACAGGTCTGTCAATATGGTAAAAAACATTAAAATATTGATCAGAATTAGGTCGTTTATTAAGTATATATAGGCCCACCAAAGTCCCAAATAGGCTAAAAAAACATAATAGCCCTTGAGCTTTACAAGGCGCTTGTATTCGTAAAGGCAGGCGAGGCCAAAAACCATGAAAAGGAAGTCGAAGGCATCCGAACTTAAAAAGACGGCGGACAATAACAGGATTATATAAACCGCTCCAGTAAGTGATCTTCGTAAAACTTCTTTCATACTATAAATCTTCCAACAATAAAAGATAAAGATTTTTAGTACTACTTCCGTAAGTTAAGAAATCATCAGAATTTTCTTTAGTAGGTTTAAAATGCTTAAGAGTGGTAATATTGGCGGGTATTGCAGGGCCATACTTTTTCTTAATGGTTTTTAATCCTTCTCCAATAGATTCAACCAATTGGCTAGTAGTGGCGTATACAATTACATTGCTTGGCAACTCGTTTACCTTTTTCTCGTTCAGTTGATTGGAGCATACTAAGATACTGCCATTTTGGGCAATTAGATGTTCGCAAGTGGTTAGGAAGATATCGCTCTCTTTTGTTTTTTCGGTGAAAGAAATATTTTCTCTTCCAAACTTTTTTGTCAATTGGGGATTCATGGCAAAGAAAGGTTGGTTTTGCCAACCGTTCTCCTCGATTATATTGTGCAAGGCCCTAGATACTTCTTGGTCAGAAATGCAATAAATGAATTTACCCCCATTTTTTTTGAAATGTATAGTAAATTTCTCATCGACCGGAAGGTTCAAATCGGGCATATGTTCCCCACGGGTCTCCACAGTTTCTTTGGAAACCTTTTTCTTACCTCCCCCAAATAAAATATCTAAAAGACCCATTTAGTAATTTAATCTACCAAGTACCTATTTTTTAAAAAACTCTGAAAGAATTACATAATTAACTATTTTCTGATACTTTTTCGTCTTCTTCAGTGTCTTTTTTTTCGGTTTCTTCAGACTTTTTCTTCTCTTCTTCTATTAGATCTTTTTCAAAAGATCTTTTTCCGAAGATTTTTTCCAAATCTTCCTTAAAGATAACTTCTTTTTCCAACAGTCGCTCAGCAAGTGTAGTAAGTTTGTCCTTGTTGTCCGTTAGTACCTTTATGGCACGTTGGTACTGGGCTTCTATGATTTTAGAAATTTCTTCATCGATTTTTCTGGCGGTTTCTTCGCTGTAGGGCTTTGAGAAGCCGTAAGAGTCTTGACCAGATGAATCGTAATATGTTAAATTACCTATAGTTTCGTTAAGGCCGTAAATGGTTACCATTGCTTTTGCTTGCTTGGTAACTTTTTCCAGGTCGCTCAATGCTCCGGTAGATATTTTATCGAAAATCACTTTTTCTGCTGCTCTACCTCCCATGGTAGCACACATTTCGTCTAACATCTGATCTGGCCTTACGATCAACCTTTCTTCTGGTAGATACCATGCGGCACCCAAAGATTGTCCTCTTGGTACAATGGTCACCTTTACCAATGGCGCTGCGTGTTCCAACATCCAGCTTACGGTGGCATGGCCGGCCTCGTGGTATGCTATTGTTCTTTTTTCGCCCGGTGTAATAATCTTATTTTTCTTTTCCAGACCGCCTACGATCCTGTCTACGGCATCTAAAAAATCTTGTTTGTTAACCGCCTTTTGCTCTTTTCGTGCCGCAATTAGTGCCGCTTCGTTACAAACGTTTGCTATATCGGCACCCGAAAATCCTGGAGTTTGTCTCGCCAAGAAATCTAAATCCAAGGTTTCGGCAGTCTTTATAGGTCTTAGGTGAACTTCAAAAATTTCTTTTCTTTCACGTATGTCTGGCAGGTCAACATATATTTGTCTGTCAAATCTACCTGCACGCATCAATGCCTTGTCAAGAACATCGGCACGGTTGGTGGCCGCCAATACGATAACATTTGTATTGGTTCCAAACCCGTCCATCTCTGTCAATAACTGGTTTAGCGTGTTTTCCCTTTCATCATTGGATCCCGTGAAATTGTTTTTTCCCCTAGCTCTACCAATGGCATCGATCTCGTCTATAAATATGATAGCGGGAGATTTGTCTTTGGCCTGTTTAAAAAGGTCACGCACCCTAGAGGCACCTACACCCACGAACATTTCTACGAAGTCGGAACCTGAAAGGGAAAAGAAAGGAACCTTTGCTTCGCCCGCAACTGCCTTGGCTAATAATGTTTTACCTGTACCTGGAGGGCCTACCAAAAGTGCTCCTTTAGGAATTTTTCCACCTAAAGAAGTATACTTGTCGGGGTTTCGGAGAAACTCCACTATTTCTTCTACCTCTTCTTTGGCGCCTTCCAATCCGGCTACATCTTTGAACGAGGTTCTTGTATCTGTCTTTTCATCAAAAAGTTTGGCCTTTGATTTTCCTATGTTGAAAATTTGACCTCCAGCACCGCCACCGCCACCGCCGGACATTCTGCGCATAAGGTAGATCCATATTCCTATTATCAACACAAAGGGAAGTAGTGAAAGTAGAAAATCTAAAATAGCAGTAGATTCTTTTCCAAACTCTATAATGGTATCAAGGTTGTTGTCTTTCTTTATTTCGGTGATTTCGTTCTGGAATATTTGTAGGTCGCCATAGTCCAGCGTGTATTGCGGTACATTACTGGTGGCTGGGAGAAAAGATTTCTCCGACACATCTTTATGTACCTCTTTGGCCATGGCCTCATCGGTCAAAAATACCTTTGCCTGATTTGTATTTGTAATGATGAGTATTTTTTTGACATCACCATTTCTAAGGTATTCTTGTAATTCTGAGGTAGTCGTTTTTTTGGTACTGGCCAAGTCTTCACTATTAAATAGTTGAAAACCGATCAATAGTACTGCAACGATACCATATATCCACCAAGAACTGAACTTTGGTTTTTTAGGATTTGTATTATTCTCTTTTGCCATTATAGTTTTTTAATGATTAATGCTACTTTCGATGGATGTAAACTTTGCGTCTCCCCATAGACCCTCAATGTCGTAGAACTCTCTAACATGTTTTTGGAATACGTGGACAACTACATTAACATAGTCCATTAAGACCCATTCGGCGTTGTCCTGGCCTTCTACATGCCAAGGCTTGTCTTTAATAGCTTTGCTAACGGTTTTTTGGATAGAGCCTACAATCGCATTTACATGCGTATTAGAAGTACCATTACATATTATAAAGTAGTCGCAAACGGTGTTCTCAATTTCTCTCAGGTCAAGTAAGTCAATGTTTTGTCCTTTTACTTCGTCTATTCCCTGCAAAATCAATGCAATCAACTCATCTGCACTAGTTTTCCTTTTCTGCATTCAAAAGTTTTAGTTTTTACAAAGTTATTGTTTTTTTGCTCTTTTAGGCGTAGTTTTTAACAATTGATTAAAGTTTTCTAAAAGCAGGCCCATATGCAGATAATCAAACTTAGTGCCACGGAGTCTACCAATACCTATTTAAAAGAACTATGGAAACGTGGTAAACTTCATGATTATACGGTCGTAGTGACCAAAGACCAAACCAAGGGTAAAGGGCAAATGGGGGCGGTATGGCAATCAGAAGCTGGTAAAAACCTAACTTTCAGTGTTTTAAAAATAATGGATGGATTTGATTTAAAAGATAAATTTCTTTTGAACATGTACACTTCCATGGCAGTTTTTGATACACTTTATGCTATAGGAGTGCCAAGATTGGCTATAAAATGGCCAAACGACATTCTGTCAGGTTCGTCTAAATTATGTGGTATTTTAATAGAAAACATTGTCGCTGGAACAAAAATTAAGGCGGCTATTATAGGAATTGGCCTTAATGTAAACCAAACAGATTTTTCGGGCAGTCTAAAAGCTTCCTCGGTGAAGGGGGTGACAAACGTACATTTTGACCTGGATGACTTATTGGGGCAAATTCTGGAAAACCTTCAAAAATATTTAATAAACACCGATAAAAATCTATCCAACCCTGGCGATTTGTATGAGGATTACCATTCTCGACTCTTTCGGCTAGGGGTGGCGAGTACATTTCAAAAACAGAACGGGACTGTTTTTACTGGTATTATAGAGGGTGTCTCGCTTCAGGGCAAGTTATTGGTTAGGCTCGAAGATGAACATATTCATAAGTTTGACCTGAAAGAAGTAAGGTTACTTTATTAGATGCTTTGCAGTTTGTCGGTGAGGGCATTGATAAAATTGGTAATTGGTTTTTTTATCATCATTGCCATCATAGCATTGAACTCACCTGAGAAACTTAGGACAACTTCACTTTTATTTGCCTCAATTTCGGTAATGTCCGCAGTAAGGGTAAAAGGTAGTTTATCACTGGCCGCACCTAGTACAAGTTTTGAAAATGGTGTCTGTTCTTTTCTTTCCAATACTATTTCTGGCATTCCCTTTAGGGCGAACAGGAATCTGTTTTCGTTGATGACCTCGAATTTATCTATATTGTCGGGCATCAATTTTTCGAAATTGGCAAGATCGCTCAAAAATTCAAAAGTTTCTTGAGTACTTTTATTTACGGTGGTTTTGGGTGTTTCTATAAACATATTTTTATTGTAGCCATTTTGATGGATTTTTTCTCCACTCCATCAAAGTATTAAGTTGATCTTCTTTTATATAATCGGTATCCGATGCCTGTTCAATTAAATAATCATAGCTGCTCAAGGTGTGCAGCTCAACATTTTTTTGTTCAAAATTCTTTACGGCGACATCGAAACCATAGGTAAATATGGCCAACATGCCCTTTATGTTCGCTTTTTGTTCCTTAAGGGCGTCCACGGCATTGAGGCTGCTTTTGCCAGTGCTTATCAGATCCTCGATGACCACTACGGTCTGGTTGGGCGATAATTGACCCTCGATCTGGTTTTGTCTTCCATGGGATTTCGGTTCGGGTCTAACATAGATAAACGGAAGCCCCAATGCATCCGCTACGAGGGCGCCGATGCCGATAGCTCCAGTGGCTACCCCTGCGATTACATCAGGTTTGCCGTATAACAACTCTACTTGCTTTGCCATTTCTTCCCTTACATAATTGCGAATAGTCGGATATGACAGTAATATTCGGTTGTCGCAATATATCGGAGATTTCCAGCCAGAAGCCCATGTAAAAGGATTTTCTGGTTTCAATTTTATTGCATTAATTTGTAGCAGAAGCTCCGCTGTTTTTTTAGCTGTGTTCTTGTCTAAAACCATGTCGCAAATGTATAAAGTTTTTGTTAATGAATTGCCTTTGATTTTAACAAATAAACTCTCCGAAACAGCTAATGGCGAGTATTTTTTGCTGAATCAAGAATCTATACAAAGTGCCATTAAGGCTTTAAAGAAAAAAAAGCTTGAAGAAGCATACATTTATCACCCTAACCATGAGGAGCTTCTTAAAAAGTTCACTAAAGAGATACCACTAATAGTTGCGGCGGGTGGTGTGGTAACCAATGATGAGGGTAAAGTGCTTTTTATTTATAGAAATGACAAGTGGGATCTGCCCAAGGGGAAATTGGATAAAGGGGAATCTATAGAAGATTGTGCCATACGTGAGGTAATGGAGGAAACTGGGGTAAAGAACCTAAGGATAGAAAATTTTTTAAGGACTACGTATCATATTTTCGGAAATAACGGAACGCCAACGCTTAAACAAGTGCACTGGTATGCGATGAAAACGGATTATTCCGGAAAGTTAAAACCCCAAAAAAAAGAAGGTATCGTAAAGGTGAAATGGAAGGGGCCCAAAAAAATAAAGGAAGCCCTTCAAAATTCATATGTGAACATTAAAATTTTGTTCGAAGGTGATTGATCGATTTTTTTTATGAACCTATTTCTCTTTAGGTACTCTGTAGATAGGGTACTGTTTATGTGCTTTTTCGTAGAGAGGTGAACGTTCAAAAATCCATTTTAACTGAGCGTACCAATTTTCTGAAAACTTTGCATCCACTTCTTTCTTCGCTTCAAATTCCTTTTTGAGAACAGTGTCCTGTTCCAATAGATTTAAAGCTGTATCCTCAAATACATAAGGAGAGAAACCTTCTTTTTGTTGTAAAATAGTATCAAAGAAATTCCAGTTAAAAAAAGAATCGGTGGAAGAAGGCTCTAAGGTTTCCATAATATATCTGAAGCCGGGCTGGTCTGTATATACAACGATATCTCCTTCTTCGAAGTTAACTTCGGCCATTTTAGAGCTGGTATGGGTGTCATAATGTAGGTAATGGCCTTCGTACGGATTTTTTACCGTACTGTAATCTTCTATTCTGTACGATTCTACCTGTAATATTGTATCTTTTTTGATCAGTTCAAATTCGATTTCGTTTAAGGCAAGTAGGTCCATAACCTTTTTCCATTGTTTTTTTATGATGTATGCCTCTGGAATTTTTACGGAATCCGTCGCCTTGAAATAATTGTAATAAACTACATTCTTGGTAAATGGTCTGTTTCTATCGTACTTAAGTCTATTGTGGCCGGTTACTTTGCTGATTATGGTGTCTGCTTGGTATCCTTTAAACTTAAGAACCGAAGATTTTGTACTGTCTACGCTCCATTTGGTAGGGTAGTAGTTCCAATTTAGGTGTCTGTTGCTTGCTTTGGTTCGCAGTTCCTTGATTTTTTTTCCTTCTTTTTCTGAAATGGCGATCATTTTTTCCATCAGTTTGTAGGTGCCTTCAACTCTAGGTTGGTAGGGTTTTAACATGTGCGTTTCGACCATCATGCCTAAAGTGTTCCAGAGTGTTGTGTATCCGGTAGAGTATCTAGGGTGATCCATAAATTGTTGGAACCCTACTTCTGGAGGTTTGTTAAAGACGTTTACATACGGTGTTATGCTCCAATCTTCCAATGAGAGAGAATCCTCTAACGATGGCATTAGGGTATTGTGAAGATAGTGTCCTAGTTCACCCCCCAGTTTATTGTGCTGAGTGAACAAATGGGTTAATGTGTATTGGTAATCCGCACCATTGCTTACATGGTTATCTATAAATAGGTCCGGCTTTACTAAATGGTAAATTTTGGCAAATGTTCTGGCGTTTTTTGTATCTGTCTTTATAAAATCACGGTTAAGGTCATAATTTAAGGCGTTGCCCCTGAATCCGTATGACTCTGGACCGTTTTGATTGGCCCTAGTGGTCGAGTTTCTGTTAAGTGCCCCCCCAATGTTGTATATGGGAATGGTAACTACAACGGTCTGTTCTGGGCTGGATATTTTGCCGCTGGCTAAATCCCTGAACAAAAGCATAGTGGCATCTATGCCATCGCTCTCCCCAGGGTGAATGCCGTTATTTATTAATAATACGGTCTTGTTTTTGGTTATTTTATTGAAATTAAAATCACCGTCGGCATTATAGGTAACCAAATGAAGCGGTTTATCGCTATCGGTTTCCCCTATGGTCTGTATGTTAATTTCCGGAAATTCTTTGGCCAGTCTTAGGTAGAACTCTATCACCTCTTCGTACGTAGCCGTCTCTGTTCCTTTAGAAGATTCAAAAGGTGTAATAAAATCTATTTCAATATCCTCTACCTTAGATTCACATGACAGAAAAATAAGGGTTAAAAAAAAGGAAACAAGCAATATTCGCATAACCAATACACTGTTTATTAGGTTTTTTGTCCTAATGAGTTATTTTGGTAAAAATAATTAAAATCGATAAATGCTGGGCCTATGCGGTTTTCGTTATTTTGGCGATATCTTCTTTTTTCATGGGCTTGTTGTTAAAGGTGATCAAATGATGGGTTTGGTCCTTGTATTGTTCCCATTTTTGTTTGTCGTAAGGGTCTATGGATGAGGTGACTATGTTTATTCTTATTTTCTTTGTAATAGGAAGTTTAATAAATTCTTCTAGAAATTGCCAACCATCCATAATGGGCATATTAATATCCAAAAAGATTACATCCGGTATTACTTCTGAGTCTTTGAACCTTTTGTTAAGGCCATCTAGCGCTACCTTTCCGTTTATGTACGATTCTATAGTTTCACATTCAACAGTGAGGTTCAACATTTTATGAATGCCAAAAATCGCAATAGGGTCATCATCTACGATACTAATCAGCTTAAATTTTTTCATTAAAGAATATCTTAAAGGTTGTGCCTTTGCCTACTTCACTTTCTACTTCAATTTTTCCACCCATTGCTTCCACCTGATTCTTGGTTATATAAAGGCCTATACCTCTGGCGTTTTGATGGTTGTGGAACGTTTTGTACATTCCAAACAGTTTGTTCCCATATTTTTTTAGGTCAATGCCCAGTCCGTTATCTTGTACAGACAAGATACTAAAGT
The DNA here is from genome assembly GCF_001020565.1 of Maribacter thermophilus. Lineage (GTDB taxonomy): Bacteria > Bacteroidota > Bacteroidia > Flavobacteriales > Flavobacteriaceae > Maribacter > Maribacter thermophilus. The sequence goes on from NZ_LDAS01000001.1 coordinate 52,638, forward strand.
TACCCTCTTTTGTCAAATCCAGTGTTAACTCGGGTTTTCTTTTGGGGTGTTTGTATTTGATGCCATTGGTGATAAAATTCATTAAGATACTATCTAAATATGACGGAACGGCTTTTAAGGTTTCTTTTTTTGATATGTTGTTCGTAATACTTGCTTGGTTAGAATCTATGAAATCTGATAAGTTTTTCTTTACGGCGGTTATTCTCTCATGAAGGTTTACTTCTTTTGTCTCTAGATTTACGTTGGTGCTAATAGCGACCACTTCATTTAAATTGTCTATGGTTTCGAGTAAATTTTTGGACGCGCTATCTAGCATGTTCAGTATTTTCTTTTTTTCGTCTTCACATTCTTCATGATGTAAAAAATCTAATAGCATGGAGAAATTGGCTGTATGTGATCTTAAGTTATGTGAAACTATATGGGCAAAATTGATCAGTTTTTTGTTTTGTAAAGAGGTGACATCTATAAGGTTCCTAAGCTCTTTCTCCTTTTGTTTAATGTTTGTAATGTCCAAACTGATACCGATCAGGCCATTTGCTGTGCCATTTTCGTCGAAAAGTGGAATTTTTGAACTTAGAAATATAGTTTGTGTACCATCTTTTTTGGTGCAAATTAGTTCTTCCCCAAGAATTGGTGTCAAATTTGTCATTACCCTTATATCCTGTTCGGTGTAAGTACGGGCTGTTTCCGCATCGTACAAGTCAAAATTGTTCTTGCCCAACAGGTCGTTTTCATTATCAACCTCGAAGAAATCACATTCTGCCTTGTTAGCAAGAATTTTTCTGGAATTTATGTCTTTTACGTAAACGTTTAGAGGAAGGTTGTCCACTAGGGTCCTTAATAGCTTTTCATTTTTTTTGGTCTCTAAATGAGCGATTATTTGGTCGTTAATATCTTGAAATGTGCCACTAAAACCAACCAATTCTCCTTTTTTGAATATGGCTTTTCCGGTAGTCAAGACCCATTTATCTATACCAGTGGCGGTAGTTATTTGCAATTTTTCGCTCCATGGGGTTCCTTTTTCAGAAGCTTCGTAAAGAGCCATGGAAATAGCATTTCGGCTATAACCTTCTTTGTAAAACTTAATGGCCGAATCAATGTCGGGAACATAATCCATTGGTACCTCATGAACAGCCTTGGTAATATCGCACCAACTTATTTTATTGGAGACAATGTCATATTCCCATCTTCCTGTTTTAGAGCTTTTGGACTGTTGGTTTAATAGATTTTTTGTCTTTTCGAGTTCTAATTCGTTTTCGATGGATTCTGTTACATCGTTTATTTGAATGATGGCCCCAATAATATTTTCATTTAGATCGTACCAACAGGTGTTGGACCATTCGTACCATTTTTCTGTTTGGTTGGCATCAATATGTTTATGCACCCCTAATGGTTTTGCTTGTCCGCAAAAACAGTCTTGCAATACCTTTTTCCATTTATGGCTTACCTCAGGGAAAACATCGAATATGCTTTTTCCCAAGGTGTTGTTGCTGTCTTTTTCAAAAGTGGCAATCCATTTATCGGAAGCATGAACAATCTTAAATGTTCTGTCAACAAAAACAGTTAAGGTAGGTAATTGCTTTATTAAGTAAGACGCTGGTTGGATTTGGGGGTCTTTCAACATGCTGTTGTAATTTCTTACAAATATATCAGAGCTTTGTATTTAAGATTAATCTTTGTTGTGAACTGGCATATATTTGTGGTTTTGTAAATGTTTTGGTCTTAAATCGTTGTTGTTTGTTAAGTTCTGTACAGACAACAAAAGGTTATCGTATTATTTAATTTGTTTTTTTTGTTGTTAGGTGAGCTTGTTCGGTCCTCTTTTTTCGGGTGTATCGAACTTAAAAAAATGAGTGTTTCCCTTGGGTTTTTTTCTTGGGACAGACCAATGTCAAACCTGTTGTTATCTGTATATACAACAGTGCAATTTGTATAGCTATTCATCACCATCATTGTCTTTTAGCCATTATTTTTATCCAATTGCCTAGAAATCAGGTTTTATACTGATTTCAAAAAATATTACTACCATGTAAAGGGTAATATCTCTAGATAAAAGTAAGAATATTCTGCTATAATATCTATAAAAGAAATGGTGATTTATTAGCAAATAGGTGTTGATAAGTATTGGGAAGAAGACTTTTTAAGAAAAGCGATTTAAGATGATATTCTTACGGAATCGGGTACCAGGCCGGTATAGTCTCCCCCATTACGGATTACATCTCTTACAATGGACGAACTTATATAGGATTTTCCCGAAGAGGTAAGTAGGAATACGGTTTCTATTTCCGAAAGTTTACGATTGGTGTGCGCAATCGCTTTTTCAAATTCGAAATCTGCCGGATTTCGCAATCCCCTTAATATATAGTTTGCTTCTACTTTTTTACAAAAATCGACCGTTAGCCCCTCGTAGGTAAGGACTTTTATCTTTGGTTCGTCGGCAAATGCCCTTTTTATGAACGACATTCGTTGTTCTAACGAAAACATATATTTCTTTTGAGCGTTTTTTCCGATAGCTATTATGAGTTCGTCGAATAGTGTAATGCCTCTCATGATAATATCATGATGGCCTAAGGTAAGGGGGTCAAAAGAACCTGGGAAAATTGCACGTCTCATAGTTGTGGAAAATAATACTTAAAGGTAGTTATTTTAATGAAGAACCTCGTTGATAGCATTTTCAAAAAGTTGGGGCAGGTCTATACCAGCTTCCAGTGCCTGTTTGGGCAAAATACTTTCGGCCGTTAATCCGGGGGTTGTATTTACCTCTATTAGGTGGGGTTCGTCACCAATGAAAATAAATTCACTTCTAGAAAATCCTTTTAATTTTAGGATGGTATAAATTTTTTCTGCTAGGGTTGTAACATTTAGTTCTTGGGTCTTGGAAATTCTGGCCGGTGTTATCTCTTGTGATTTACCCTCGTACTTTGCTTCATAGTCAAAAAAATCGTTTTCCGAAACGATTTCGGTGATGGGCAAGACTTTTGTTTTTCCTTTAAAAGTGATTACACCTACAGATACTTCGGTGCCATCCAAAAAACCTTCGATGATGATCTCATCGTCTTCTTTAAATGCATGGTCTATCGCTTTTTGCAGTTCTTCTTTTTTGTATACTTTAGAAATACCGAAACTACTACCGGCTTTGTTGGCTTTTACAAAACAGGGTAACTGTACGGTGTCTATAATCTCTTGTTCGTTTATTTTATCTCCTTTGTTAAGGTAATACGAAGGGGCCGATTTAACGCCGTAGGGCTTTAGCACACTTAGTAGGTCTCTTTTGTTAAAGGTAAGTGCCGACTGATAAAAATCACATGAAGTGTGTGGTATGTTCAGTAATTCAAAATACGCCTGCATAAGTCCATCTTCTCCCGGGGTGCCATGTATAGCGTTAAAAACACAATCAAAGAATATTTTTTCATCGCCGATCTTTAGAGAAAAGTCATTTTTGTTAATGGGGGTCTCATCTCCTTTTTCATTAACGTAGACCCATTTTTTCTTGAATATATGTACAGGGTACAAATCAAATTTATCTTTATCCAAATTATTGTATACTACCATACCGCTATTTAGCGATATTTTATACTCGCTAGAATAGCCACCCATTATAATTGCTATCTTTTTCTTCATCGGGAATAAAAAAAAGTTGTTAACGATGCAAAGATGTGTTATTCCCTTTAAACAAAAAAGGATGTATTGTTTAACCTGATGATTTTTGTAAAAGAATATCCGTTAACATTTAAAAATGAGGTTTAATTGGTAAATAGGCATTTATTATATTTGTACGATTAAAAACGCCAAATGAGGAATTTCTTAAGTTTTTTAAAGAGTAAAACATTTCTAATTCAGTTGGGGCTGGCATTCGTGGCTCTATTGATATTGGTGTTCTTTACGATGAGCTGGTTAAATAGTACCACCAACCATGGTGAGTTTGTAGAAGTTCCGGATTTTTCCAAACTGTCCGTCATGGAAATGCGACAATCTGTAGAAAAAGCAGGATTGCGTTATGAAGTTGTAGATTCTGCAAATTATAATCCCGATTACCCCAAATTTTCCATTATAGAACAAAACCCTTCGGCAGGTACAAAGGTTAAGGCAAATAGGAAAATATATTTTACCGTAAACCCATCAGGTTACAAGAAAGTTACCGTTCCCAATATCATCCAGGTGACCAAGAGAAATGCTTCCTCTATGTTAAAGGCGGTGGGGCTAGACGTTCAGAGGGTTACCTATATAGACCAATTGGGTAAAGATATGGTCTATTATATCAAGTATAGGGGAAAAGATATTAAGCCAGGGGACAAGCTTCCAAAAACCTCTAAAATTGAACTGATTTGCGGTAACGGCAATATTCCTGACAGCGCAAGGATTCAGGCCGATTCCGAATAAATATGACAGCTAACTTAAATCCCGAACCTGAAGACAATGACCTTTTTGAACATCATAGATTTGTAGCTTCAAAAGGGCAAGAACCATTAAGGGTAGACAAATTCTTGATGAATTTTATCGAGAACGCTACTAGAAACAAGATTCAGCAAGCGGCCAAAGATGGCCATGTTTGGGTAAACGATACCATTGTAAAATCGAATTATAAGGTAAAGGCAGGAGATGAGGTAAAAGTACTGTTCGAACATCCTCCGCATGAGTATTTGTTGGTGCCAGAAAATATTCCAATAGATGTAGTCTATGAAGACGATGTTCTATTGGTGGTGAACAAACCTGCCGGTATGGTGGTACATCCAGGTCATGGTAATTATTCCGGTACGCTCATAAATGCTTTGATATATCATTTTGACAACTTACCGACCAATAGTAATGAGCGTCCAGGTCTGGTTCATAGAATAGATAAGGATACTTCTGGTCTTCTGGTCATAGCAAAGACAGAGGCCGCCATGACCCATTTGGCAAAACAGTTCTTTGACAAAACATCGCAAAGAGAATATATCGCTTTGGTTTGGGGGAATGTAGAGGATGATGAAGGTACAATAGAGGGCAATGTGGGCCGAAACCCGAAGAACAGGCTTCAAATGCATGTTTTTCCCGATGGGGAAGAAGGTAAAGAAGCCGTTACCCACTATAAGGTACTTGAGAGATTGGGTTATGTAACCTTGGTATCTTGTAGATTGGAGACCGGTAGAACGCATCAGATAAGGGTACATATGAAATATATTGGTCACACCCTGTTCAATGATGAGCGCTATGGGGGTGACAAAATTTTAAAAGGCACCACCTTTACCAAGTACAAGCAGTTTGTAGAAAACGCGTTTAAGGTGTTGCCAAGGCAGGCATTACATGCCAAGACTCTCGGTTTTGTGCATCCCGTTACGGGAAAGCAGATGTATTTTGATTCTGAAATTCCCGATGACATGCAATCTTGTATAGAAAAATGGAGAAACTATAGTAAAAATAGTATAGAATAGATATTGCCAATATCACTATCATAACTCTTTCTGAACATCCATAGTTTTTACTTGAAAACCTAGTTATTTTTGATATGTGAATAGTTGAATGTTCTTTGTTTTTTTCTATAGGCAAAGAAGTTTATATTTAAACAGGTTTAAAATTAAATTTCCGATGAAAATTGTAATATCGCCCGCCAAATCGTTAGATTTTGAAAGTAATTTGCCCACTCAAAAATTTTCTCAGCCCGTATTTATAGAAGAGGCCAAAAAACTAAATAAAATTTTGGCGAAGAAAAAGCCAAAGGCTCTTTCTGAACTTATGTCCATTTCCGATAATCTGGCTCAGTTGAATTGGGAGCGAAATCAAAATTTTAAAACTCCGTTTACCGCAGAAAATGCAAGACCGGCAGTTTACGCTTTTAACGGGGACGTTTACCAAGGTTTGGATGCCTACACCCTTAAAGAGTCACAATTGGAAGACCTGCAAAATACCCTGCGTATCCTTTCTGGGCTTTATGGTGTTTTAAAACCATTGGACCTTATGCAACCTTACCGTTTGGAAATGGGGACCAATTTAAAGGTAGGTAGAAAGAAAAACCTATATGAATTCTGGAAAAGTACACTTACCGATTATCTGAACAGCGAGCTAGAGAATGATGAGCTATTCGTTAATTTGGCGAGTAATGAATATTTTGGTGCCATTGATGCCAAAAAATTAAAAGTGCCGGTTATTGCCCCTGTTTTTAAGGATTGGAAAAATGACAAATTGAAAGTAATCAGTTTTTACGCGAAAAAGGCAAGAGGTTCTATGGTGCGCTATATTTTGGACAATAAAGCGAAAAGTTTGGACGATATAAGAGGATTTGATTTAGACGGGTACCAGTTTAGTGCCGAGCATACCTTAAAAGAAAACCAACCTGTGTTTGTTAGGTAAAATATAATGCAAGAGATTTCGTTCTGTTAGTATAATTATATATGATAATAATACTATGAAAAGGTTCTTGGCGATATTGGTACTGTTTATTGTGGTAGTTTCTTCTTGTACGGATAGGGATGATGATGTTGATATGGTAAATATTCGTATTAAGAACGATACCGATTTCTCGTTTACCGAAGTAAGGATCATAGAAAAAGATACGGTATTTGAAAATATACCTGCAGGTGAATTCTCGGATTATTACGAGTTTGAGAGTGCTGCAGAAGAGATGCAACTGAGTATTGTTACAGATTCGGCCACTTATGGTTATTCGCCAAACCAAGCGGTAATAGATTCTTTACCTATAGGTTTTTATACCTATGAACTGGCAATTGATGAAGAAAACCAAGTAGAGTTCAACTTCAGAATAGACTACTAGTAATCTATTTTTTCTTGCTGATTTTTATTTTTTCTTCAACACTGGGTCTTCTTTTTATTTTTTTAGGTCGTCTGGCGCCATAAGAATTATTGGCTATTTTACCTCTTTTTGATTTTTTGTCTCCTTTTCCCATAACCATACTGTTTTTATCATCTTAAAGTTAATAAATTAGAGGCTAAAAAGCTATTACAATGTCTTGTTGTACCTTTAACGGTATAACCAATATTCCATTTTGTTTGTACATACACATCCATACGAACCTTTTTTGTTTAAAGAGGCAACAAAGCTTATAGTGGGCACTTTGCCTCCACCTAGATTTACCACAAGAGATTTAAAAGAAGGAGACGTAGATTTTTGTTATGGAAGTAGAGATGGACAATTGTGGCCTATATTGAACGATATTTTTAACTTGGCCCTGCCTTTTGAGACAACGCAAGAAGCCATAGAGAAACGTAAGTCTTTTTTAGTAGAGCGTAAAATTGGAATATGTGATATTGTTGCTTCTGCGGTACGAAGCAAAGTAGATGCCTCTGATTTGGGGATGCAAAATATTGAGTTAAGAAATCTGTTGAGGTATCTGGGCCAATATTCAAATGTAGAAACCTTGCTGTTTACTGGTGGCAATAGTAAAAATGGACCTGAATATCTATTCCGAAAACATTTAAGGGCAAATGGTGTAGTTTACGAAAAACTGTCCGATGAGGTGCCTAGGATTCATAGGTTTGTTCATCCTATTACGGCAAAAGAAATACGTACCGTATCGTTGATAGCGCCTTCTGGCGCCGCTAACAGGGCAGTGGGCAGTCTATCTTTATACAAGAGTTTAAAGGCCAAAGATCCAACATTTAACACATTGGATTTTAGGATCATGCAGTACAGAAAATTCTTTTGATCTTTTATGGGTTAATTTTAAGGGGGCTATTTGTACAAACTAAAAAGAGTCCCGCTTTTGGCAAGACTCTTTTACGAGAACACTATATGAAAATGAAAAAAATTATTTACTTAACTACAGTGTAAAACTAAGTCGGTTTTGCAGAATAGTTTAATTATTGTTGTCAAAACTGTTGTTTTTGTGGTAAAGGAAATCTATTTTGTTATTTAAGAATATTCGTGCCCATGATTACTCTAGAATATCGATATTTATATTCGAAAATAGGAGTCCATGAATATCTAAACAAAAGAAAAATAACGAGCGTTATATGCAACAATCAGAAAGATTAGAGGAGTTTAAAAAATCTGTACAGAATAAGTTCAATGTGTACAATAGTCTATTTCTTAATTTACCCTATAGACACATTGAAAATGTTGGTATGCTGATTCCTCTGTTAATGGATCAATCTCAGAAACGGCTTAAAGAGGGGCTGAACCCAAAAGAGATCTTAGAGGAGTTTTTTGAAAAGTATGCCGATCTAAAATCTGAGGAAGAGCGAATAGACTTTATGTTTCGCATTATTCAGTATGTAGAGAGACAGGTGGTTTTGTACGATAGTGTCGAAGACGCCGCCTTTCCTAAATTACATAGACATACAAGCTCTTTATCTCTTAGAGACTATTTTCAGTTAGTAGAAAGAAACGGCACTTGGGAAGATATTGGCGATAAGTTGAACAATTTTAGTGCTAGAATTGTACTTACGGCACACCCCACGCAATTTTATACCCCGGCCGTTCTAGATATAATTACGAACCTTAGAACCCTTATTTTAGAGGATAGGATAGATGAGATAGACGTTGCTTTGCAGCAATTGGGGCTCACCTCATTGATCAATGCAAAAAAACCTACCCCTTTAGATGAGGCCAAGAATATTATATACACTTTAAGACATGTGTATTATGATGCCATTGGAGATTTATATGCCTACATAAAGGGTAGTGCGGGGTCATGGAATTTTGAGAATCACGATATTGTAAAATTAGGTTTTTGGCCCGGAGGAGATAGGGACGGAAACCCTTTTGTTACATCAAAAATCACCAAAGATGTAATGAACGAGCTTCGTCTAACGTTGATGAAGTGCTATTATAACGATTTAAAACGTCTACAGTTTAAGCTTACCTTCAAAGAAGTTCAAGAGCCCTTGAACCAATTAAGGAGCAACCTATATACCGCGATGTTCGATAGCTCAAAGGATGTAGGTTATGACGATATTATAAATCCGTTACTTCAAATAAGGGAGGCCTTGGTGAATAAATACCATAATCTTTATCTGAAGGATTTGGACAAATTTATTGACAAGGTAAAAATATTTAAAACCCATTTTGCGACCATTGATATTAGACAAGACCATAGCATTCATACCAAGGTAATGAATGAAGTGCTAAGGAAAAAAGGGTATATAAAGGCAGATATAAAAGAATTGTCCGAAGAAGAACTGATTCAGATTTTAATACACGAAAATTTTGAACTGTCTCCAGAAGATTTTGAGGAAGATATAGTAAAAGATACCATTGTCAACATTTCTCAATTACCCATAATACAGAAAAAGAACGGTGAAGAGGGTTGTAATAGATACATCATCAGTAATTCTGAAGATATATTTAGTATTCTATTTGTTTACGCATTGTTTAGATGGTGTGGTTGGGGCGATAAAAAAATAACCTTTGATATAGTTCCATTGTTTGAGACCATGAACGGAATGGAGAATGCCGAAGCTACCATGCAGCAGCTCTTTGACCTAGAGGTCTACAGACAACACCTCGCCGCTCGTGGCAACAAACAAACCATAATGTTGGGCTTCTCTGACGGAACCAAAGATGGGGGGTATCTAAAGGCAAATTGGTCCATATTAAAGACGAAGGAAACACTCTCCGACGTTTGTAGCAAAAACGGAATTTCCGCTATTTTCTTTGATGGTAGGGGAGGCCCACCAGCAAGAGGAGGAGGAAAAACACACCGTTTTTATGCGGCCCAGACCAGTAAAGTGGCCAATAATGAAATTCAATTGACCATTCAAGGTCAGACCATTACCAGTACGTATGGAACCAAAGAGCAATTTATTTATAATAGTGAGCAATTGTTGACGGCAGGTCTTTCCAATACCATACTTGGTAAGGAAATCACCATTTCAGAAGAATCAAGAAAACTTATAGAAGAATTGTCCGAGCTCAGTTTTGCCAAATACGATGCATTAAAACATCATGATAAGTTTATGCCGTACCTAGAAAATATGAGTACCTTAAAATATTATACCAAGGCAAATATTGGAAGTAGGCCTGGTAAACGTGGTAACAAGGCCAAATTGGAATTAACGGACTTAAGGGCAATATCTTTCGTTGGTTCTTGGAGCCAGTTAAAACAGAATGTTCCAGGGTACTTTGGAATAGGTTCTGCACTCAAGAAGCTGGATGATGAAGGAAGGTTTCAAGAAGCCAAAAAATTGTATGATGAAGTGCCATTTTTTCAGGCCTTGATGATGAACAGTATGATGAGTCTTTCTAAATGTTATTTTGAGCTGACCAGCTATATGAAAGAAGATAAGGAGTATGGTGAATTTTGGGATATTCTATATGATGAGTACAAACTTTCTAAAAAGATGTTGTTGAAACTTTCAGGAATGGAAATTCTTATGGAGAAAGAAGCCATCTCAAGAGAGTCCATCAAAATCAGGGAAAATATTGTTTTACCGTTGTTGGTGATACAGCAATATGCCCTACAAAAGATAGGTAAGGGCTCTCCACATAGGGAACTTTATGAGAAAATTGTTACAAGATCTCTCTATGGTAATATTAATGCAAGTAGAAACTCGGCGTAGAGGTTTCTTGTTTTCTAGTAAAGTTGAGTAAAATAAAAGACCCGGGCATGTTAAATTGCTCGGGTCTTTTTTTAAGTAAGACATTAGAAGTAAATGGGTTCTTACCTCATTTTTTTATTACCTTTTAGATAAAAGTACAGTACATTATTCGGTAGGGGCAGTGCTTAAAATTTCATAAAAGACCTGTATTCCGTAGGCTATTTGTCCGATTCTTAAATTTTCATTTGGGCTGTGCTGATTGTTATCGGCATTTACAAGGGGAACAAGAAAGGCAGGAATCTTGAGTTCGTTTACAAAAGGAGAGATCGGTACGGTGCCTCCCATGGTTCTAATCTGTACTACTTCTTCGTTAAACTTATTTTTAAGGGTGTTTACGATGAAATTTCCATGTGGATTGTTGAGGTCCGTTCTAAAAGCATCCGTTACAGAACCTTCTTTGATCATAACAATTTTGTCATGTGCCAATCTTTGATCTTTGGTAGGTACCGTTTCGGTAATAAAGAAACCTTGTTTTTCGATATGTTTTTTCACAAGAGACTTTAACCTGTTTCCATCCGATTCGGGTACCAATCTCATATCCAATTCTGCTGTTGCCGATGCAGGAACAATGGTTCTGGCCTGTTCTCCGATCCATCCTGAACCTAGTCCGCGCAAGTTTAAACTAGGAAACTGTAAGGCTTCTTGGTAAAAACTGCCTACTTTATCTGCGGACTTAAATTGTAACCTGTCTGCAATTTCTTGGTCGTTGTCCGGCACACTTTTTAATATGTTTTGGGTAGTCTCGTCTATATTAATGCCATCATAGTAACCTGGTATTAATACACGGCCATCATCATCTTTTAGGGTCGCTAATAATTTTGCGAGTTCAAAACCAGGGTTCGGGGCAAAATTACCATAATGTCCACTATGTTGAGGTTTTATGGGGCCAAAAGTGGTTAGTGACATGGTAGTGATGCCTCGACAACCATAGACTACCGTAGGTTTGCCAGAACTATGTACTGGGCCATCGTTGATGATCAAAAAATCGGCCATTAACAATTCTCTATATTGCTTTACCGCTTTTGGTAACGGTTTGCTGCTTTTTTCTTCTTCACTATCAAGAATGACCTTAATGTTGAAAGGAATATCTACATGGTCCTTTTTTAGTAGGTCCATAGCGTTCAAGAACATTACAATAGGTCCCTTGTCGTCTGATGTAGACCTACCGAACAAACGCCAATCGTAGTTAATGTCGTCATTTAGGTCGGCAAAGGATTCGGTCTTCCAGTCATCCCCATTTTTAGATTTTAATGCTATTTCATACGGATTTCTCTGGTCCCACTTAGAAGGGTCTACCGACTGGCCATCCAAATGCATATAAAATAATATCGTAGGCTTGTTGTCGTCCATAGGAAGTGCCGCAAAAAACAAAGGGAGGTTTTCCGTTTCCAGTATGCTTGTATTAAATCCCCTTTGGTCAAATTTATTTCTAAGCCAAATAATATTGGCATCTATATCATCGGCGTTTGTGGCATCGTTGGGTATGGCTACAAAATCTTTTAATTCGTCGATACTATGCCTTACTTGAGATTTTAAAGTGGTTGAATCTTGGGAATATGCGGCATGGTTGATCGCAAACAGTACTAATAGCAAGTATAATTTTTTCATGTAAACAGTATAGTGGAATATTTAGAAAAGTATTCTATTAATACGAGTTCTACAAGGCAATAGCGTTAATTTTTAAAAAGACCGAGTGTAATCTTGCGTAGTAAGAGGATAAATGGAAATCCGTGTAGAAGTACATCGAACCAATCCATAAATTGCATACCGTGGGCACCTCCGGCAATCCATTTGATCTTGCCCCATAAATGAGGTTCGGGAAAAAAAGGTGCCAAGCCTAAAGTAAGGCAAAGCAAAATGATTAGTTTCCAGTTGTTTATAAAGTACATGTTACCTAATCGATTTTATAAAAGATTCAATATTGTCCGTTCCATGAGCGGTAAGATGCTTTATAAAAGCAGAGCCTATGATGGCACCTTTGGCCGTTTCGGTAGCTTGGGCAAAGGTCTTTTTATCTTTAATTCCAAAACCGACTATTTGTGGATGTTTTAGATTTAGTGATGCAATACGCTTAAAGTAACTTTCCTGTTCTTTGCCAAAACCAGATTTGGATCCGGTAACACTTGCGGAGCTTACCATATATATAAAACCGTTAGAAGCGGCATCTATTTTTTTGATTCGTTCCTCACTGGTTTGGGGGGTGATCAAGAATACGTTGATCAATCCATATTTTTTAAAAATGGTTTCGTATTGTTCTTGGTAAACATCTAATGGCAAATCGGGTATAATTAATCCGTCAATACCTATTTCGTTACATTTTTTACAAAAATCTTCCACACCGAACTGTAACATAGGATTGAAATATCCCATGATTATAAGTGGGATTGAAACGGTTTTTCTTATATCCTGTAACTGATTAAACAAGATTTCCGTGGTCATCCCATTTTTAAGAGCGGTTGTAGAGCTCTCCTGTATCGTAGGGCCATCGGCCAATGGATCGCTAAAAGGAAGCCCTATCTCTATCATGTCTACACCACTGTTTTCTAAATCTTGTATGATCTTAACGGTATCGTTCAGGTGCGGGTATCCAGCGGTAAAATAGATAGATAGTAGTTTCTTGTCTGAATCTAGTTCTGTAAATATTCTGTTGTTCATTGCTTAGGCTAACTTAAAATAGTCAATATATGTCTGTAAATCTTTATCACCACGTCCGGATAGGCTAATTACCAAAACATCGTCGGGGTTAAATTTTTTATGTTCAAAAATAGCAAGGGCATGTGCCGATTCTATGGCCGGTATAATACCTTCTAATTTTGAAAGCTCCAATCCGGACCTCATGGCCTCCTCGTCCGTTGCCGAGTAAAACTCTGCTCTACCAGATTTGTATAGATGCGAGTGCATAGGCCCTACTCCTGGATAGTCCAGACCCGCCGATATGGAATAGGGTTCGGTAATTTGTCCGTCGTTGGTCTGCATCAACATGGTTTTGCAACCATGTATAATTCCTACTTTTCCCAAAGCGGAGGTGGCTGCACTTTCTCCAGAGTCGATACCTTTTCCTGCAGCTTCTACGGCAATAATACCTACTTCCATATCATCCAAGAAATGGTAATAGGTGCCAGCCGCATTACTGCCTCCACCGATACATGCAATAACATAATCAGGGTTTTCTTTTCCTTCTTTCTCTTTCAACTGCCATTTTATCTCTTCTGAAATAATGGATTGAAAACGTGTTACCATATCGGGGTAGGGGTGAGGGCCAATGGCCGACCCGATAATGTAATGTGTATCTACGGGGTTATTGATCCAATCCCTAATAGCTTCGTTAGTGGCATCTTTTAGGGTCTTACTCCCCGAAAGAGCGGGTCTTACCTCTGCGCCCAGCATTTTCATTCGGGCCACATTGGGCGCTTGCCTGGCAATATCTATCTCTCCCATATACACCACACATTTAATGCCCATTAACGCACATACGGTAGCAGTGGCCACACCATGTTGGCCGGCCCCGGTTTCGGCAATGATTCGGTTTTTTCCCAATCGTTTGGCCATTAAGATCTGCCCAATGGTATTGTTTACCTTGTGGGCGCCCGTATGGTTCAGGTCTTCTCTTTTTAAATATATTTTTGCTCCGTGTTTTTCAGAAAGGCGCTTGGCATAATATAAAGGTGAAGGGCGCCCTACATAGTCTTTCAATAATTGATGGAATTCTTTTTGAAAAGATTCCTCGTACATGATCTCTATATATTTTTGCCGTAGCTCTTCTACATTCGGATATAGCATTTCAGGAATAAATGCTCCTCCAAACTCACCATAATATCCTTTTTCATCTACATGATATTTCATAGTACTTTTACTTTGTAGTGTATATTAATTCTCATATTGGTCGCTATAGGTTCAATATGGATTTAAATTCTTTTAACTTATCTATATTCTTATGGCCCGGTTTGTTCTCAAATTTACTGTTAACATCCAAGGCATGACAATATTTTGATTCTGGCCTTTTTAGAAATGATTTAATATCCGCCACATTTTCCAAGCCTATTCCGCCACTTAAAAAATAGGGCTTTTTTGATGGGTAATCTTTTAATAACTTCCAATCAAAGGTGTAGCCATTTCCTCCGGGAAGTTTTCCTTTGGTGTCAAATAGGTAAAAATCGCATACTTCTTCATAAGGTTTCAATGTAGAAAAGTCGAATTGATCCTTAATGGAAAATACTTTGATGACGGTAATGGTTTTGTTGGAGAGTTCTTTGGTTAATTGGGCGCAGTATTCCGGAGTTTCTTTACCATGTAGTTGAATACCGCTTAAGGCATAGGTTTTTACTTTTTCAAGAACATCTTTTATTGGCGCATCTACGAAAACGCCAATTTTTTCTATTGACGAAATTTTGTCTGTAAGAGAACCTTGATAGTAACGGGAAGAAGGCTCCCAAAATATAAACCCCATGTAATCGGGTTGCAATTCTGCAACTTCCTCAGGGTTATATTTCATGCCGCAGATCTTTAGCTTCATGATAGTTCTTGAATAAATTTTGAGGCGCTTAGTCCAGGATTTTTCGTTTTCATGAAATTTTCACCTATTAAAAAACCTTGAAAATCATATTCTCTTAAAGTCTTAATGGCTTGTATATTGCTAATGCCACTTTCAGATACCTTAACGAACTCGTCCGGAATTAAGCCCGACAGTTTTTTGCTAACATCGAGGCTTACTTCAAAAGTCTTGAGATTACGATTGTTTACCCCCAACATGTCTAAGCTTGGCATTACAGATTTGTTCAATTCTTCTTCGTTATGTACTTCTAGCAACACATCCAACCCTAGGTTTTTGGCCAGTTCCGATAAAACTTTAATTTCAGATCTAGTCAATACTGCTGCAATCAATAAGATGACATCGGCCCCATAGGCCTTGGCCTCGATTATTTGGTATTCGTCGACAATAAACTCTTTTCGTAATAAAGGTATTTCTGCCGATGCCCTTGCCAATAACAGATCCTCGATGGATCCGCCAAAATATTTGATATCAGTTAAGACACTCATACCGCAGACGCCTGCTTTTTGATAGTCTTTGGCCACCTGACCAACATTGGTATTTTGGTTGATAGTGTTTTTTGAAGGAGAGCGTCTTTTGTGTTCAGCGATGATTCCGGTAGAACTTTGTTTTAGGGCTTTTGATAAAGACTTTCCTTTTCTGTCAAAAAGCACAGAGCGCTCTAATTGCGAAACAGGAATTATGGCTTTTTTTAAAGCAACCTCTTTGTATTTATCGGCGATTATTTTGTCCAGGATATTCATAACGCACTGATTGATTGTAGTTTCTTTAAGGCCTCTAGACCTTTACCGCTTTTTAGGGATTCCATGGCTTGCTCAAAACCTTCTTTGGGGGAAATATTTTTTACGGTACTAATGGCAACGCCCGCATTGGCGCATACTACATTATTTTGGGCGATGGTTCCCTTGCCGTGCAACACATTTATGAAAATTTGAGCGGATTCTTCAATGCTATCACCTCCTTTTATTTCTTGTGCGGTAATGGTTTCTATACCAAAATCTGAAGGTTTTAGCATTGTTTCCGTGCCGTTGGATATGGTTTTGGTATCACCGGTAAGACTGATCTCATCATATCCGTCCAAGGCATGGAGCACTGTAAAATTCTTATCTGTGTTTTGATAAAGGTATCCGTACATTCTAGCCAGTTCCAAACTGAAAACACCTACCATTTGATTTTTGGGAAAGGCAGGGTTAACCATGGGTCCCAACATGTTAAAGAATGTTTTTACCGCCAATTCCTTTCTGATGGGCGCTACGTTTTTCATGGCAGGATGAAACAAAGGGGCGTGCAAAACACAGATTCCTGCTTCCTCAATGGATTTTTTTAAGAAATCCGGTTCATTACTAAATTTAATCCCCAAGAACTCCATCACATTGCTACTACCACATTTTGAGGAAACCCCATAATTGCCATGTTTGGTAACATGCACACCTGCACCGGCCGTTACAAAAGATGCCAAAGTAGAAATATTGAAGGTGTCTTTGCCATCACCTCCGGTTCCACATAAGTCTATAGGGTTGTAATCAGATAGGTCAACGGCGAGGCACAGGTCTAAAAGGGCATCTCTAAAACCTTCCAATTCCTCTATGGTGACACTGCGCATCATATATACGGTTAAGAAGGCGGCAATTTGACTCGTGTTGTAGTCGCCTTTGGCAATGTTTACCAAAACCTGTTTGGCATCTTCTTTTTCGAGTATTTCGTGATTAATGAGTTTGTTTAAAGTTTCTTTCATTGTACTAAATATTGTGATAATGGATAGTTAGGGCTTAACGATAGGTACTTGAAGTATTATTTTTTGGAGCCATAATCGATCCAATTCTTTAACATTTGTTTTCCTTGCGGGGTCAATACCGACTCTGGATGAAACTGAACGGCTCTAACATCGAACTCTTTATGTCTTATGGACATAATCTGTCCGTTTTTATCCAAAGAAGTCGCTTCAAGACAATCTGGTAGCTGTGGGTCTACTACCCATGAATGGTAACGACCGATCTCTATCTCTTTTGGCATCCCTTCAAAAATATAATCTTGTAGAACAATGTTTATTTTCGTGGCAACACCGTGGTAGACTTCGTCCAAATTTACTAGGCTACCTCCAAAAACTTCAGCAATGGCCTGTTGTCCAAGGCAAACGCCTAAAATTCTTTTAGAGGAAGCATACTTTTCTATGATAGGTTTCAACAAGCCTGCCTCATCAGGAATACCAGGTCCGGGCGAGAGTACTATTTCAGAGAAATCATCAACTTCTTCGATGCTCAATTGATCGTTGCGCTTTACTACGACTTCACAATTAAGGTCTTCGAGATAGTGCACTAGGTTATAGGTGAAACTATCGTAATTGTCTATCATTAATATCTTTCTTTCCATTTTAGATGGTTTCAGCGATTTCTAAAGCTTTGTTCAATGCTCCTAGTTTATTGTATGTTTCCTGTAGTTCGTCATCGGCATCGGAAGCGGCCACAAGACCTGCACCTGCTTGAAAATGAAGCTCGTGGTTTTTGCTTAAAAAGGTTCGAATCATAATGGCATGGTTAAAGTTTCCTTTAAAATCCATAAAACCTATTGCGCCACCGTAGTAACCGCGACTTGTTTTTTCATATTTTTCAATAAGCTGCATGGCCATATGCTTGGGAGCGCCACTTAAGGTACCTGCCGGAAATGTATCCGCAACAATTTTTAAAGTTGGAATATCCGGTTTTTTAATTCCGGTAACCTTGGACACCAAATGTATTACGTGCGAAAAATATTGTACCTCTCGATAGGTGTCCACGTTAACCATGTTTCCATTGCGGCTAAGATCGTTACGGGCCAGGTCTACCAACATAACATGTTCACTGTTTTCTTTATCGTCCAAGGCAAGTTTTTTTGCCAGTTCGGCATCCTTTTCGTCATTACCGGTACGTTTGTAGGTGCCTGCAATAGGGTGAATTTCCGCTTTACCGTTTTTGACTATAAGTTGGGCTTCTGGAGAACTACCAAAAATTTTAAAATCCCCATAATCGAAAAAGAATAGGTAAGGGGATGGGTTGATAGAGCGTAAGGCCCTATAGACATTGAATTCATCTCCCTTAAATTTTTGGGAAAACCTTCTAGAGAGTACAAGTTGAAATACATCGCCTCTTTTACAATGTTTCTTTGCCAATTCTACATGTTGCTTATACTCTTCGTCTTTCAGATTGGTCTCAACTTCACCTTCTTTAGAAAAATTATAGGATGAAAAGGTTCTTATGTTCAGCAAACGCTCTATGGCCGCTATGTTGTTATCCGTTTCATAGCAATGCGCAAATATGTATGCCTCATTTTTAAAATGGTTGATAGCTATTATATTTTGATAAACAGCATAATAAATATCTGGAATTTCAATCGAGTTTTCTTTCTTTAAAATTTCTACATCCTCAAAATATCGAACGGCATCATAGGCCATGAACCCAAAAAGTCCGTTTGTGATGAACTTAAAATCTTGGTCGCTTACCTCAAAATTTTTCCCGAAATCCTCTATCTCTTTTAGTACCTCTGCAGAATGGTTTATATCGGTTGTTTTTATGGAACCGTCCGGAAATTCTTTTACGATTTGCTCGTTCTGTACTTTGATAGAGGCTATTGGATTACAGCAGATATAGGAAAAACTGTTGTCATTGGCGTGGTAATCGCTACTTTCCAACAAAATACTATTGGGGTATTTGTCCCTTATTTTTAAATAGACACTTACTGGGGTAATGGTGTCCGCCAGTATTTTTTTTGAATAGGTCTTAAGTGTATAGTGCATGATAAACGTTATAAATTAAAAAAGGCTTGTCGTGATGACAAGCCTCTATATTTTTTTCAATGGAGTACTAGCTCACGAATGCTGTCGTAAGTTGTTCCACCACCAAGTATTTTTCATTGTTTTCATTGCATCAAATATAGGAAGGAAATTTAAAGACACAAATTTTCTTCACTTAAAATTAAAAATCCCCTTAAAAAAGATTTTAAGGGGATTAATAAACACTAACCATCAATGATCGTTGTCTTGTAGCTACTTAAAGAGCTAGGTCGACAACTAGATCAAATTCGTCATAAATGGCTTTGTCGCCAAGATTATCGAAAAAGCTTCCAGAACCATATCTTACATCGTATTTGGCTCTATCCACTTTTAAAGTAGCGGTAGCTTTGTTTTCATATAATGATACAACAAAGGTTACAGGTTTTGTTGTTCCTTTTATTGTTAGGTCACCTGTTACCGAATACGAATTTTTATTCATGGGTTCTACTGAGGTGAAAACCAATTTTGCCGTTGGGTACTTGGCTACACCAAAGAAATCGTCAGATTTTAAGTGTCCTTCCAATTTTTCTTTACCATCGCCAGAAGCCATGTCCAAATTTGTTATTGTGGTCATGTCCACTACAAACTCACCGCCGGTTAGTTTGTTCTTGTCGATAATAAGGTGGCCCGATTTAAGGGATATTGTGCCTTCATGGGAACCGGTAACCTTATATCCTTTCCATGTAATTTTACTTTCACTTACTTTTACCTCTTTTTTCTCGCCATCAATAGGAGAATTGGCTGTTGCGGTAAATCCGAAAACTAATGCTAGTGCTATACTAAATACTGATTTTTTCATCGCTTTAAATTTAATTGTTTTTATTAATATTTATAGTTATAAATGTGTGAATAATTTTTCTTTCGAATATCTGACCTTGGGGAGGTGTTGGGTATCGTCCTTTTTAGATCTGTAACCAATGGGCAATGCTACCACCGCGCTTAATTTTTTTTGTGTTAACCCCAATATTTCATCATATTTTTCGCTAACAATACCTTCTATGGGGCAGGTGTCTATTTTTAGATGCGCAGCTACGGTCAAAACGTTTCCTAAGGCAATATAGGCCTGTCGGGTGGTCCAGTTGTTCTTTTCTTCGGCAGATAAGAACATGAGTTTCGACTTCATAAAATCGGAGTAGCCTTTTATGGATTGTGGTTCAACGGCCCTTGTTTTAATCACATTTTCTATATATTCATCGATTAATTCTTCTCCGAACGATGTTTTAATGGTGAAAACTATAAGATGCGAGGCATCGGTAATTTGTGATTGGTTCCATGAGGCTGATTTTAATTTTTCTCTAATTTCCTCGTCCTCTATTACATATATATGATACGGTTGTAGCCCGTATGAAGAAGCGCTAAGTCTCGTGGCCTCCAATAAGGTTTCTAAATCTTTGGTGCTTACCTTTTTTGTGTTGTCAAAATATTTGGTAGCATAGCGCCAATTAAGGTCTTTGATGATTTTACCCATAATCAATCTTAAAATTTGTCGAGTAAAAGGTTCAGTTCTTTCAATTCTTCTTTGTTAAAGTTTTTGAGTATACGTTGTTCGGTTTCAAATAGTATGCCATCAATTTCCTTTAAAATGTCAAGACCTTCTTCCGTAATCTTTATTTCTACTTTTCTTCTGTTGATCTTACATACTTTACGGCTTACATATCCTTTTGACAATAATTTGTCTACCAGTCTTGTGGTGTTGCTCATTTTGGTGACCATTCTATCGTTTATGGTCGAAAGATTGGCGGGGGTGTCGCCTTGTCCTCTTAATATCCTAAGAACGTTAAATTGTTGGACTGATATTTCAAAAGGTTTTAGGGCAAGTGAGATTTGCTCATTAACTTTATTGTACACTAAAGATAAGTGAATAATGGTCCGTTTGTCCAAAGCAATTCTCTTGTCCGTTTTTATAATTTCCTCTACATTCATGTATAAACAAAAATTGTATATACAAATGTATGTGTATTTTATAATCGGTAATGGTCATTTCGATTAAATTTTTGTTAAATCCATTATTAACAGATTTAAAATAGATATGTTATTTTTGAAAAAAAATATAGGTTATGGCAGATTTATCACAAGAAGAATGGGCTTCGCAATTAGAGAATGATGAAAATTCATTTATTTTGGACGTCCGGACAGAAGAAGAGGTTGAGGAAGGATATATACCCAACTCTAAAAATATAGATATATATAAAGGGCAAGAGTTTATAGAAGAACTGGAAAAACTTGATAAATCAAAAAACTACTATGTTTATTGTAGATCGGGCAACAGAAGCGGCCAGGCATGTGCTATTATGAACAGTATCGGCTTTGCAAACACCTATAATTTAGAAGGAGGGTTTATGAATTGGGAAGGTGATATCGAGGAGTAGATAAAATTTTAAATTGAAAATATTGACCCGCCTTAGTGCGGGTTTTATATTTTTATAAAATGAGAGAAGACCTCTTACACTACATTTGGAAGTTTAAAAAATTTCCCTCCGAGAATCTGAAAACTGTTAATGGTGAATACATTAGGGTACAAGACGTTGGTAGGCACAACCAACTTAGTGGCCCCGATTTTTTTAATGCCCAACTAATAATCGATCGGCAACTTTGGGCCGGCAATGTAGAGATTCATGTGAAGTCTTCCGATTGGTATGCCCATAACCATCAGAAAGATTCCAACTATGACAATGTTATACTGCATGTAGTTTGGGAAGACGATATTTCTGTATACAGATTGGATAGAACAGAGATACCGACTTTAGAGCTAAAGAGTATGATCGATCAAGAAATGCTTGATAATTATCAAAAACTATTCAAGAAGAGTACGTCCGGCTTTATAAATTGCGGAAACGATATAAATGTGCTACCTGAATTTAGTTTGGAAAATTGGAAAGAGCGATTGTATTTTGAAAGGCTGGAGCAGAAATCCAATTTAATTTTATCCTTGTTAAAGAAATATAATAATGATTGGGAAAAAGTTCTTTTTGTCTTACTGCTAAAAAACTTTGGGTCTAAAGTGAACGGAGACTGTTTTTATCAATTAGGATTGTATTTGGATTTTTCTGTTGTTCGCCATTTTATTGATAAACCTTTTGATTTAGAAAGTATACTTTTTGGTTTGGCGGGTTTATTGGATAAAGAAAACCTGAACGATAGTTATTATACGGAGTTGAAAAATAATTATGCTTTTTATAAGGCTAAGTATCGTTTTGATGAGATGAGCACTCCCCGTGCCGCGTTTTTTAAGTTGAGGCCTTCTAATTTTCCGACCATTCGGTTGTCGCAGTTTGCTGCACTCTATGCAAACAAAAACAATCTTTTTCAAGAGCTTATGAGCGCAGATGACGATAGTGTTTACAAGATATTGAATGTTAATGCCGGTAACTATTGGAATACTCATTATACCTTTGGTAAAACTACTGGATCCAAATCCAAGAGGGTGTCCAAAAAATTTATCGATCTAATGATAATCAATACTATCGTGCCTTTAAGGTTTTGCTACAATAAATATAAGGGGGAAGTATTGAACGAATCTTTTTTCAATATAATTCAAAACATAAAGAAAGAGGACAATAGCATCGTGGACAATTATGTGGCATTAGGGCTGTCTGTTAAAAATGCAAAGGACAGTCAGGCAATATTGCAACTATATGATAATTATTGCAATAAGAATAAATGTTTGCAATGTGCCGTAGGGACTAAATTATTAAATTTAAAATCCTAATTTTATGCGTATGAACTTGCTCTATAATTTATTGCATTTTTTACAAAAAAGAGGTTTTGAGGTATGCGGTAGAATTGCGGATAGACTGGGTATAAGGGCCAGGGTGGTTAGAACATCTTTTATTTATCTCACTTTTGTAACGTTGGGGTTTGGTTTTGCCCTATACCTATTTTTGGCATTTTGGTTAAAAATAAAAGATTTGGTATACACCAAAAGAACATCTGTTTTTGACCTCTGATTATGATAAAGCTATTTCGTTCTAAAATATACTTGGCCTTCTTTTTAATGTGGATAGTGCTGTTGATCGGGGTATTTGGGTACCGGTTTATTTCTGATTATTCTTGGATTGATGCACTTTATATGACCATTATTACGGTTACTACCGTAGGATTCTCCGAAGTAAGGCCTATGGGGCCAGAAGGAAAGGTGTTTACGGTACTTCTGATAGTTATAAGTGTATTTGTTTTTGGTTTTGCCATATCTATTATTACAGAATATATATTAAGTAGAAATTCACTACAAACCCTAAAAAAGAAGAAAGTGCAAAACATGATTAAAAACTTGTCCGGACATGTAGTTGTTTGCGGATTTGGACGTAATGGAATGCAGGCGGTCGAAAGGTTAAAAGCCTATAGACGCAATTTTGTGGTTATCGAGAGGGATAAAGAGATTATAGATAAACATGATGGAGATATTCTTTTTGTTGAAGGAGATGCCAATGATGATGATGTTCTGCGCTCGGCAGGGGTAGAAAGGGCCAAGTATCTTATTGCAACTTTGCCAGAAGACGCGACCAATCTTTTTGTGGTTCTTTCCGCAAGACAAATGAACAAGCAAATGACAATTATTAGTAGGGCATCTTTGGTCACGTCACAAAAAAAATTATTGTTAGCTGGGGCAGATAAGGTTATTATGCCCGATAAAATTGGTGGAGACCATATGGCCTCTTTGGTGGTAATGCCGGATTTAATAACTTTTATGGATAAACTTTCTATGGAAGGTGAGCATACGACCAATTTGGAGGAAATAGAAATAAAGGACTTTATCGGTCAGGTAGATTGCAGTTCTTTGAGAGATTTGGATCTGCGAAGGAAAACAGGCTGTACCATAATTGGTTACATCGATCCCAATGGAAACTATATAATAAATCCAGAGGCCGATTTGGAATTGAAGCCTAAAGGGAAAGTCATAGTTTTGGGGCGACCCGAACAAATAAATAAGCTAAATCAAATGTTTAAATTAGGTTAGGAATGTAACTTTAAAATTTGATTGCGTTGTTTTTTTTATGATATTGCTGGCCTAAGCCAAACTAACTCGATATAATTTACTAAATAACATGAAAATACACTTTTCAATACTGGCCTTTTTTTCGATGGCCATAATGTTCTCTCAAGAATTAACAGTAACAGGCAAGACTTATAACCCTTCGTCCAATATAAATGATGGTGTTATAGAATTGGATGTTCAAGGTGGTGTGGCTCCCTATTCTTTTAAATGGAGCAACCAAGAGACTCCACTTACTTCTAAAAGGGCCTCTGGTCTGGTAGAAGGGGTTTCGTACAATGTTGTGGTTACCGATGCTGAAGGTTCATCGGTTACTAAGGTTTTTAAAGTGGAAACAGAGGCGATAACCGAAATTTTTAATGGTGCCATGACTCCTGCGGTAGGGGCTTTGGGTTCCGTTTTGTTTTGGGATCCCTTTGCTGCTGTAGGAATATATGATCCAGTAGCATATGCGGATGTAAAACGTATTCCGATTCCCAATTGGTCTCCAGATGTTGATAATAAATATGTACTTAAGACATGGTTGAAAGATGAAGGGGCCAACGTTAAAAAGGGTGAAGCAATTGCTGTCATATCCAATGATAAGGGGCCAGATCAAACGGTTGTTGCCGATGCCAGTGGTACTTTAAAACATTTAACGAAAGAAGGTGAGGTTGTTTATAATTCTAACAACCAAGAACATGTTATTGAGCAAGGAGCTCATTTTTTTGCTGAAATACGTTATGATGATCCAGTTGTTATTACCCATCCGAACGGAGATCCCGTAACAAAGGGGATACCTTTTATTGTAATATGGTTGGTTTTGGGCGCTACCTTCTTTACCATTAGAATGGGCTTTATCAATATACGAGGGTTCAAGCATTCCATAGATTTGGCTAAAGGGAAATATGACGACCCCGATGCTCCGGGCCAGGTAACACACTTTCAAGCCTTGGCTACCGCTGTATCCGGAACAGTGGGTCTGGGTAATATAGCGGGTGTCGCGGTGGCGGTATCTTTAGGGGGAGCGGGAGCTACTTTTTGGATGATTGTTTGTGGTCTTTTGGGAATGTCCTCAAAATTTGTAGAATGTACCTTGGGTGTAAAGTATAGGGATATTTTACCAGATGGCCGTGTTTTTGGTGGGCCCATGAATTATTTGAGATATGGCCTTGAAAAGCGTAACATGAAAGGCTTGGGGAAAGTGCTTGCGGGTCTTTTTGCCGTTTTGGCGGTAGGGGCTTCGTTTGGTGGAGGAAATATGTTCCAGGCCAACCAGTCTTTTGAGCAATTGGCAGGTCAGTTTCCGGCATTGGCAGGAAACGGATTTTGGTTCGGTATTGTAACCGCTATTTTGGTAGGTGTCGTTATTATCGGAGGAATAAATAGTATAGCAAAGGTGACCGGTAGGGTAGTACCTATCATGGCATCTATATACATTGTAGCGGCATTGGCCGTTATTATTATGAATATTCAGAATATAGGTCCTGCTTTTTCTGCTATTATCGAAGGGGCGTTTAGTCCTTCTGCTTTAAAAGGAGGTATAGTAGGTGTCTTAGTGGTCGGTTTTCAAAGAGCGGCATTTTCCAACGAGGCAGGTGTAGGTTCGGCAGCTATAGCACATAGTACGGCAAAGACCAATCATCCCCCATCGGAAGGATTCGTTGCTTTGTTAGAGCCTTTTATAGATACTGTGGTTGTTTGTACGCTTACCGCTTTGGTATTGATATTTACAGGAATGCACGAAGTAGAAGGTATGGCAGGTGCCCAATTGACATCTGATGCCTTTGCAAGTCAAATTTCATGGTTCCCATATGTCTTGGCATTGGCAGTTTTTCTATTTGCTTTTTCTACAATGATATCATGGTCTTATTATGGGATGAGGGCATGGACCTATCTATTCGGAAAGAGCAAGAGAACAGAGTTTGTCTATAAAATGTTTTTCTTGGTTTTTGTGGTAGTAGGAGCCTCCGTGAGTCTTGGTGCCGTACTGGATTTTTCCGATATGATGATCTTGGCCATGTCTTTCCCTAATATTATTGGTCTTTATATTATGTCGGGTGAAGTGAAAAAAGACTTGGGCGAGTATTTGGGTAAGCTCAAGAATAATCAACTTTTTAAAAAGCACAAGCAGGCAACCGAGTAAGCTTAATAATAGAACAAAATACATCTGGTGTATTTGTTTTTTAGTACAGGCAGATGAAAAAAATAAAGTCCCACTTTCAGTTTAGTAAACAAGAACGGAGTGGGATTTTCTTTTTGTTATTGCTTTTGGTCTCTATCCAATTTGGTTATTGGGCGTACCAAAAATTTAAAGTTTCCGAGGTAGCCCCTATTAGTTCGGATGCGGAAACCCAATTAAAAATCGATCTTTTAAAAGAGGGCTTGGCCAAAAAAGAAAAGGATACCGTTTATTCTTTTAACCCAAACTTTATTTCAGACTATAAAGGATATACTTTAGGTATGTCGGTGGATGAAATAAACCGTCTGCATAACTTCAGGGCAGAAGGTAAATTTGTGAATTCAATAGAAGAGTTTAAGAAAGTATCCTTGATTTCAGATTCGTTGTTAAATAGGATCTCTCCCCGATTTAAATTTCCCAAGTGGGCAAAAAGTGCTAAGAAAGTCGTTTCTGGACATAACGAGATAAAAAACCAAGATAATTTTATCAAAGCTTACGAAATAAAAGATTTAAACGAAGCAACAAAAGAGGATTTAATATCCATTAAGGGTATAGGGGTAAAATTATCGACAAGAATACTAAAGTTTAGGGATAGGTTGGGGGGTTTTTTAGTAGATGATCAACTGTACGATGTTTACGGTTTAGAGGCCGATGTAGTTCGTAGGGTTTTTGAACGCTTCAGGGTGTTGAACGCACCCTTTGTCGAAAAATTGGACATCAATACCGCATCGGTCAGTGAATTGTCTAATATAGTGTATATTCAAAAACACGTCGCTCAGGGTATAGTAGATTATAGGAATCTCAATGGAAGTATCCATTCTTTTGAGGAATTGGCAAAAATCAAAGACTTTCCTGTTAATCGTATTGAGAGAATTCCTTTATATTTGTCGCTAAAAAAATAGCGCTATGAGCAGTGTGTACTTCACCGAAGAACATCTTTTATTTAGACAAAGCCTTAAGGATTTTTTACAAAAAGAAGTTGTTCCTCATATAGAGGAATGGGAAAAGGCAGGGGCCGTAGATCGTTCCATTTGGGAGAAGTTTGGTGAGATGGGGTATTTTGGTCTGGCTACTCCAGAAAAGGATGGAGGACTTGGGCTTGATTTGTTTTATACGGTTATTTTTTTAGAGGAATTACAAAAAATAAATTCAGGAGGTTTTGCCGCGGCCATGTGGGCACACGCTTATTTGGCCATGACCCATTTGAACAAAGAGGCCAATGATGATATTAAACAACGCTATTTGCACCCAAGTGTAGAGGGGAAAAAAGTAGGTTGCCTATGCGTGACAGAACCTTTTGGGGGTAGTGACGTTGCGGGTATGAGAACCACTGCTGTGAAAAAGGGGGATTCTTATATATTGAACGGGTCAAAGACCTTTATTACCAATGGGGTTTATGCCGACTATATGATCGTAGCTGCAAAAACGGATGTTTCGTTAGGGAATAAGGGAATCAGTATTTTTGTGGTAGATAGAAACAGTAATGGGGTTACGGCCAGTAAGTTGAATAAACTTGGGTGGAGGGCCTCTGATACGGCAGAACTCGCATTTGATAATGTAGAAGTGCCAGCTTCCAATTTAATGGGAGAGGAGAATATGGGTTTTTCCTATATTATGGAGCATTTTGCCCTAGAAAGATTGGTGATGGGTATCAACGCCCATGCACGTTCAGAACACGCGTTGGAGTATGCTTTAAAATATATGTCGGAAAGAGAGGCTTTTGGAAAATCTATAGATAGGTTTCAGGCTTTACGTCATCGTGTGGCCGATCTGCATGCCGATATAGAAATATGTAAGCAATACAATTATTTTGTGGCGGATAAATTGAACAAAGGGGAATATGCAGTGAAAGAAGCTACGATTTCAAAATTGAAATCCACCAAGGTAGCGGATAAGGTCGCTTATGAATGTCTTCAGTTCTTAGGTGGATATGGTTATATAGAAGATTATCCTATGGCAAGATTGTTCCGAGATAGTAGACTGGGGCCAATTGGAGGGGGGACCTCTGAGATTTTAAGGGAAATAATTGCTAAAATAGTGATAGATAAAAAAGAGTATCGTCCTGCGACCGATTAGTTTTTGTGCCTAATTGTTTTTTAATAGGGAAGAATAGTTGGTAATTAAAAATTACTTCATATATTTGCGCCCTTAATCACTAAAGAAAGGAGGTTGTAGCCCATGTTAATTATACCAGTAAAAGAAGGAGAAAACATCGATAGAGCTTTAAAACGTTTCAAAAGAAAGTTTGATAAGACAGGTACAATGAGACAGTTGAGAAAACGTCAACAGTTTACAAAGCCTTCGGTTGAGCGAAGAGCTCAGATTCAAAAAGCACAGTATATTCAAGGTTTAAGAGATCAAGAAGAAATCTAGGAATCTTGTTTTATGATAAAATTAAAATCCCGCTATTTGCGGGATTTTTTTTTGTGCATATTTCGTGAGAACATTCGTTAACTTTGGGTATGTCTTTAAATCAGTTTATAGAGTATCTTTCATTGGAGAAAAAGTATTCCGGTCATACGGTGAATGCCTATAGTTCGGATATTCGGGAATTTGAAAGTTTTTGTGAATCTTCATACGATGTTGATTGTATAGACATAGTGCCTTATAGTATTGTTCGTAGTTGGGTGGTTTCGCTTTCAGAGGATAATATTTCTAACAGAACCATTAATAGAAAGGTGGCCTCTTTAAAGGCGTATTATAAATTTCTTCAAAAAGTAGGTGTTATAGATGTGAACCCATTGGCGAAGCACAAAGCTTTAAAAATTCCAAAAAAACTGGAAACACCTTTTTCCGAAGCGGAAATGGAAGATGTTTTTACGTCGGTTAGCTATTCGGATGATTTTGAGGGCAGGCGAGACAGGTTGATTGTTCATGTGCTTTACGCTACCGGTATGAGAAGGGCCGAGTTGGTTAATTTGAAACTTGTAAACGTGGATTTGGAATCTGGTCATATAAAAGTGTTAGGTAAGCGGAACAAAGAACGCATTATTCCTTTATTGGAGGAAACCAAAGTGTTTTTTAGGGCTTATCTGGATGAGCGCCCCTCTTTGGAAAAGATAGCTGATCCGGACTTTGTCTTTCTTACGAAATCAGGTAATAAAATTTATGAAACCCTTGTTTATAGAATAATAAATAGGTATTTTAGAGAGGTTTCTGCCAAGGTAAAGAAGAGTCCTCATATACTGAGGCATACTTTCGCTACCCATCTTTTGAACAAAGGGGCGGATTTAAATTCGGTGAAAGAGCTTTTAGGGCATGCAAGTTTGGCATCGACGCAGGTGTACACCCATAATAGCATTGCCGAGTTAAAAAAAGTGCACGCTGCTTCCCATCCTAGGGGGAAAAAATAAAAAATGTTTAACACTGCTCTATGTAGGGCTTCTAAATTTTAGCTTATGAAAGTAAATGTGCAATCCGTAAATTTTAATGCAGATGTTAGGTTGATTGATTTTTTGCAAAACAGATTGGATAAGTTAGAAACTTTTTATGATAAGATCATAAGTTCTGATGTTTATATGAAAGTGGAGAATACCAGTTCAAAAGAGAATAAGATAGTGGAAATCAAGCTAAACGTGCCAAAAAACAATTTCATTGTCAAAAAACAATGTAAGTCATTTGAGGAAGCTGTGGACAGTGCGTGTAATTCATTGGAAAGAAGGCTAATAAAGAGTAAGGAAAAATTACGTTTACAAGTATGAAGAAAATTTTTTAAAATTTGTTTTGAATAAACAAAAAATACTATACATTTGCAGTCCGTTAGAAATAGCGGACTTTTTTATGCCGAAAAAAGCATTGAAAGTGCCGATGTAGCTCAGCTGGCTAGAGCAGCTGATTTGTAATCAGCAGGTCGTGGGTTCGAGTCCCTCCATCGGCTCCTAGGTTCTTAAAATACTGTTTATATGGGGAGATACTCAAGCGGCCAACGAGGGCAGACTGTAAATCTGCTGACTATGTCTTCGCAGGTTCGAATCCTGCTCTCCCCACATTAAGCTAAAGAATGGTATTTTAAATGATATTTTGAGAATTAAATAAGCGGGAGTAGCTCAGTTGGTAGAGCGTCAGCCTTCCAAGCTGAATGTCGCCGGTTCGAACCCGGTCTCCCGCTCTATTTTTTTATGACTTTATTGTCGTTCCTGCGAAGGCAGGAATCTGTCGTTGGGCGGATTCAACACTTTACGCCGGTGTAGCTCAGGGGTAGAGCGTTTCCTTGGTAAGGAAGAGGTCACGAGTTCAAATCTCGTCATTGGCTCAATTAAGGTATAAATTTGTACACTAATATAAACTAAGATTAAAAATTAATAAACATGGCAAAGGAAACTTTTGATCGTTCCAAACCGCACTTAAATATTGGTACCATTGGACACGTGGATCACGGTAAAACTACATTGACTGCTGCTATTACAGAAGTTTTGGCAAACGCAGGATTATCTGAAAAGAGAAGCTTCGATTCTATCGATAACGCTCCTGAGGAAAAAGAAAGAGGTATTACTATTAATACATCTCACGTAGAGTATCAAACTGCCAATCGTCACTATGCCCACGTTGACTGTCCTGGTCACGCGGATTACGTAAAGAACATGGTTACTGGTGCTGCTCAGATGGACGGTGCTATTTTGGTTGTTGCCGCTACAGATGGTCCAATGCCACAAACTCGTGAGCACATCCTATTGGGTCGTCAGGTTGGTATTCCAAGAATCGTTGTTTTCTTGAACAAAGTTGACATGGTTGACGATGAAGAGTTGTTGGAGCTTGTTGAGATGGAAGTAAGAGAATTACTTTCTTTCTATGAGTACGATGGTGATAATGGTCCTGTAATTGCTGGGTCTGCTTTAGGTGCGCTTAACGGTGAGCAAAAGTGGGTTGATACAGTGATGGAGTTGATGGAAGCTGTTGATAACTGGATCGAATTGCCTCAAAGGGACGTTGATAAGGATTTCTTGATGCCTGTTGAAGATGTATTTACGATTACTGGTCGTGGTACTGTTGCTACAGGACGTATCGAAACAGGTGTGGCCAATACTGGTGATGCTGTTGATATTATTGGTATGGGTGCTGAAAAATTGAGCTCTACCATTACTGGTGTTGAGATGTTCCGTAAGATTTTGGATAGAGGTGAAGCTGGTGATAACGTTGGTATCCTTTTGAGAGGTATAGAGAAATCTGACATCAAAAGAGGTATGGTTATCTGTAAGCCTGGTTCTGTAACTCCTCATGCTAAATTTGAGGCAGAGGTATATATCCTTAAAAAAGAAGAAGGTGGTCGTCATACGCCATTCCATAACAACTACCGTCCTCAGTTCTATGTAAGAACAACTGACGTAACAGGTAAC
Source organism: Maribacter thermophilus (assembly GCF_001020565.1). Taxonomy (GTDB): domain Bacteria; phylum Bacteroidota; class Bacteroidia; order Flavobacteriales; family Flavobacteriaceae; genus Maribacter; species Maribacter thermophilus. The sequence continues at coordinate 84,012 of NZ_LDAS01000001.1, forward strand.
ATTAGTCTTCCTAGTGGTGTTGAAATGGTTATGCCTGGTGATAACTTAACGATTACAGTTGATTTGATTCAGCCAATTGCACTTAGTGTAGGTCTTCGTTTTGCAATCCGTGAAGGAGGTAGAACAGTTGGTGCTGGTCAGGTAACTAAGATTTTGGATTAAACCATTATTAGAAGTACAATATATTAAGGGTGTCCGTCTTTTGGCGGATACCTTTCAATGTAAATATGAATGTGTGTTGTTTGTTTTTGGATAATGAGCAATATACATATACGGGTGTAGCTCAGTTGGTAGAGCACTGGTCTCCAAAACCAGGTGTCGGGAGTTCGAGTCTCTCCTCCCGTGCAGGAAAGAAATTCCGAATTAAGGATTTGTTTTATTCTTTTTGTTGATATAAAAAAACAATTGAAATGCTTACATATATTAAAGAATCCGTTGAAGAGTTGAGAAATAACATTACCCTTCCTTCAAGGTCGGAGTCATCGAATTTAATGGTTATCGTTGCTGTTTTTTCTATTCTTTTTGCTTTGGCTACTTGGGGTGTGGATACGGTCTTTAGTAATGTTATTAAGGTGTATTTCGATTACGTATTAAACTAATTTGAGCTCTATGTCAGAAGTATTGGAAAAGAAATGGTATGTTGTAAGAGCTGTAAGTGGTCAGGAAAACAAGATTAAGGGCTACATAGAGAGTGAAGTGGAGCGTCATGGTTTTTCCGACTATTTAGATGAGGTCTTGGTTCCGACTGAAAAGGTAATTCAGATTAGAAACGGAAAGAAGATCAATAAAGAAAGAGTTTATTTCCCTGGGTATATAATGGTGAAGGCTAATTTGGGTGGTGAAATGGTTCATATAATAAGGTCTATTACCAATGTTATTGGCTTTTTGGGTGAAACCAAAGGGGGGGATCCCGTGCCGTTAAGGAAATCGGAAGTGAATAGAATGCTAGGTAAGGTCGATGAGTTGGCCGTAAATACCGATAGTGTTGCTATACCGTTTGTTTTCGGTGAAACCGTCAAGGTAATCGATGGTCCGTTCAATGGTTTTAACGGTACTGTAGAAAAAATAAACGAAGAGAAGCGTAAACTAGAGGTGATGGTTAAGATTTTTGGTAGAAAAACACCATTGGAGCTTAGTTATATGCAAGTAGAAAAGATTTAAAAATAATTGTTACATATTTAAAAGTTGTGTTGCTTCCATAGACACACTTTCAATTTAATTTTAAACAATGGCAAAAGAAGTAGGTAAAGTAGTTAAACTACAAGTTAGGGGAGGTGCAGCGAATCCATCGCCACCGGTTGGACCCGCCTTAGGTGCTGCCGGTGTTAACATCATGGAGTTCTGTAAGCAGTTCAATGCTCGTACACAGGACAAGCAAGGTAAAGTTTTACCAGTTGTTATCACCGTTTATAAAGACAAATCGTTTGATTTTGTCGTAAAAACACCACCAGCGGCAGTTCAGCTATTGGAAGCGGCTAAGATTAAAAAAGGATCTGGCGAACCTAACAGAGTAAAATTGGGTAGTGTTACCTGGGACCAAATCAAGGCGATAGCCGAAGATAAAATGGTTGACCTTAATGCGTTTACGGTAGAATCTGCAATGAGTATGATTGCGGGTACGGCACGTTCTATGGGTATGAAGGTATCAGGTAAAAGACCTTTTTAAAATCTTAAAAAGCAATTAAATGGCAAAGTTGACAAAGAAGCAAAAAGAAGCACATTCTAAAATAGAGAAAGATAAACTTTATTCTCTAGAGGAAGCTTCCGCTTTAGTAAAAGAAATAACCAATACAAAATTTGATGCATCCGTAGATTTGGCGGTTCGTTTGGGTGTAGATCCAAGAAAAGCAAATCAAATGGTTCGTGGGGTAGTTACATTGCCTCATGGTACCGGTAAAGATGTTAAGGTTTTGGCTTTGGTAACTCCAGATAAAGAAGCAGAGGCTAAAGAAGCAGGTGCTGATTATGTTGGATTGGACGAGTATTTGGAAAAAATAAAAGGCGGTTGGACAGATGTTGATGTTATCATCACTATGCCTAGCGTTATGGGTAAATTGGGTCCCTTAGGTCGTGTTTTAGGGCCAAGAGGTCTGATGCCGAATCCAAAAACAGGTACAGTAACTATGGATGTAGCGAAAGCTGTATCTGAGGTGAAGGCTGGTAAGATTGATTTTAAAGTGGATAAGACCGGTATTGTTCATGCCGCAATTGGAAAAGCTTCCTTTTCTGCGGATAAGATAGCTGACAATGCAAAAGAGTTGTTGGAAACTTTGAATAAAATGAAGCCAACAGCGGCTAAAGGTGTTTACATGAAAAGTATCTTCATGTCAAGTACCATGAGTCCAAGTGTTCAATTAGACCCTAAGTCAGTTTAAGCACTGCTAGTTAAAAATTTCAATTATGACAAGAGAAGAAAAAGCAAACGTTATACAAGATTTGACTACGCAGTTGGCAGATAGCTCTACTATTTATTTGGCGGATATATCTGGATTGGATGCAGTTACAACATCTGATTTGAGAAGAGCCTGTTTTAAGGCAAATATCAGACTAGCTGTAGTTAAGAATACATTGCTTGCAAAAGCGATGGAGGCCTCTGATAAAGAGTTTGGCGAACTTCCCGAAGTTTTAAAGGGTAATACATCCTTAATGTTTTCGGAAGTAGCGAACGCTCCGGCCAAGTTAATAAAGAATTTCAGAAAAAAATCTGATAAACCTTTATTGAAAGGAGCTTTTGTAGAAGAGGCAATATATATTGGTGATGAGAATTTGGATGCTCTAGTGAGCATTAAGTCTAAAGAAGAAATGATTGGCGAGGTTATCGGATTGTTACAGTCTCCAGCCAAAAATGTTATTTCTGGACTTAAATCTGGTGGTGGTAAACTTGCCGGAATCCTTAAGACATTATCAGAAAAATAAGTACGCACTAAACTAAGTATATTTTAAAATTTTATTAAACGATAGAAAATGGCAGATTTAAAAGATTTCGCAGAACAATTGGTTAACCTTACGGTAAAAGAAGTAAATGAGTTAGCTGACATATTAAAAGAAGAATACGGTATAGAGCCTGCTGCTGCTGCAGTAGCGGTTGCTGCTGGTGGCGCTGGTGCTGAAGGTGGTGAAGCTGCTGAGGAAAAATCAGAATTCGATGTAATTTTGAAAGCGGCCGGAGCTTCTAAATTAGCAGTTGTTAAATTGGTTAAGGAATTAACTGGTTTAGGATTGAAAGATGCTAAGGATATTGTTGATAGTGCACCAAAAGCTGTTAAAGAAGGTGTTTCTAAAGACGAAGCAGAAGGTATTAAAAAATCATTGGAAGAAGCAGGAGCGGAAGTTGAGCTTAAATAGTAGCAACAACCATATCATTTTTGGTTTAGGTCTTTTCGCTTTTTGCGGCTAGACCTAAGCCTTTTTATATAATTAGGTATATTAAGATATATACTACCCCAATAGTACTCACGATCAAAACACTGTCCGTAGATGTTCACAAATCAGACTGAAAGAATAAATTTTGCATCCGCTAAGAATACTCCGGAATATCCGGATTTCTTGGATATTCAGATTAAATCTTTTCAAGACTTTTTTCAACTTGAAACAAAATCTGATCAAAGAGGTAATGAAGGATTATATAACACCTTCATGGAGAACTTTCCAATTACTGATACAAGAAATCAGTTTGTACTGGAATTTTTAGATTACTTCATAGATCCTCCACGATATTCGATTCAAGAATGTATAGAACGTGGCCTAACATATAGCGTACCGTTAAAGGCTAGGTTAAAATTGTATTGTACCGATCCCGAACATGAGGATTTTGAGACCATAGTACAAGACGTTTATTTGGGTACTATTCCATATATGACCCCTAGTGGTACTTTTGTCATCAATGGTGCCGAAAGAGTTGTAGTTTCTCAGTTGCACCGTTCACCAGGTGTTTTCTTTGGTCAATCATTTCATGCCAACGGAACCAAATTATATTCTGCCAGGGTAATACCTTTTAAAGGTTCTTGGATAGAATTTGCTACCGATATTAATGGTGTTATGTACGCCTATATCGATAGAAAGAAAAAATTACCTGTAACCACCCTTTTTAGAGCTATCGGTTTTGAAAGGGATAAGGATATTTTAGAAATTTTCGACCTATCGGAAGAAGTGAAGGTTTCTAATGCAGGACTCAAAAAAGTATTAGGTCGCAAACTCGCAGCTAGGGTTTTGAACACATGGCACGAAGATTTTGTGGATGAAGATACGGGAGAAGTAGTTTCTATCGAAAGAAATGAGATTGTATTGGATCGTGATACAGTCTTAGAGAAAGAACACATTGCCCAAATTCTTGAAGCAGATGTTAAGACCATTTTGTTGCATAAAGAAAACAATGCGCAATCTGACTATGCTATTATTCATAATACACTTCAAAAGGACCCAACAAACTCGGAGAAAGAAGCTGTTGAGCATATCTACAGACAATTACGTAATGCAGAGCCGCCCGATGAAGAAACGGCTCGTGGTATTATAGATAAATTATTCTTCTCTGATCAACGATACAACTTAGGTGAAGTTGGTCGTTATAGAATGAATAAGAAACTACAGTTGGATATCGGAATGGACAAACAAGTCTTGACCAAAGAAGATATCATAACTATTATAAAATATTTGATCGAGCTAATTAACTCAAAAGCGGAGATCGATGATATTGACCACCTTTCCAACCGTCGTGTTAGAACGGTAGGTGAACAATTGTCCTCTCAATTTGGTGTTGGTTTGGCTCGTATGGCCCGTACCATTCGTGAGCGTATGAACGTTCGTGACAATGAGGTGTTTACTCCGATAGATTTGATCAATGCCAAGACATTGTCATCCGTTATCAATTCATTCTTTGGTACGAACCAGTTATCTCAGTTCATGGATCAAACGAATCCGTTGGCAGAGATTACGCACAAAAGAAGATTGTCGGCATTAGGACCTGGAGGTCTTTCTAGGGAGAGAGCAGGTTTTGAGGTGCGTGATGTTCACTATACGCACTACGGCCGTCTATGCCCGATAGAAACTCCTGAAGGACCGAATATTGGTCTTATATCTTCACTTTCTGTATTTGCCAAAGTTAACCCAATGGGCTTTTTGGAAACACCTTACAGAAAGGTTGAAAACGCCAAAGTAGATACGGAAAATCATGTTTACCTAAGCGCCGAAGAAGAAGAAGGAATGAAAATTGCCCAAGCAAATATTCCCTTAAAGGAAAATGGAGAAATAGATGCCGAAAAGGTTATTGCTAGGGAAGAGGGAGATTTTCCAGTGGTTGATCCATCGGAAATTCACTATACAGATGTTGCCCCTAACCAAATAGCGTCAATATCCGCCTCATTGATTCCGTTCTTGGAACACGATGATGCGAACCGTGCGTTGATGGGGTCTAACATGATGCGTCAGGCAGTTCCATTATTAAAACCACAATCACCGATTGTAGGTACAGGATTGGAAAGACAAGTGGCTTCAGATTCAAGAGTGTTGATAAATGCTGAAGGCGATGGTGTTATTGAGTATGTTGATGCTCAAAAGATCACTATCAAATATGATAGAACGGATACGGAACGATTGATCAGTTTTGACAGTGATGAGAAGACTTATTCTTTGGTTAAGTTCAGAAAAACAAACCAAGGAACAAGCATTAACTTGAAGCCTATTGTTAGAAGGGGTGATAGAGTTAAAAAAGGTCAGGTGCTATGTGAAGGATATGCTACAGAAAAAGGAGAATTGGCCTTGGGTAGAAACCTAACGGTAGCCTTTATGCCTTGGAAAGGGTATAACTTTGAGGATGCGATCGTTATTTCTGAAAAAGTTGTACGTGAAGATATCTTTACATCTATTCACGTAGATGAATATTCTTTAGAGGTTAGGGATACCAAGTTAGGTGCAGAAGAATTAACACATGATATTCCAAACGTTTCGGAAGAAGCTACGAAAGACTTGGATGAGAACGGAATGATCCGTATTGGTGCCGAGGTGAAGCCTGGCGACATCTTAATTGGTAAAATTACACCAAAAGGAGAATCGGATCCAACGCCGGAAGAAAAACTATTGCGTGCCATTTTTGGTGACAAAGCAGGAGATGTAAAAGATGCTTCATTGAAAGCCTCGCCATCTTTGAGAGGTGTCGTTATCGATAAGAAATTGTTCTCTAGATCGGTAAAAGATAAGAGAAAACGTTCTGAGGATAAAGAGGAGCTATCTAAATTGGAATTGGAATATGAGGTAAAATTCCAAGAGCTTAAAGATGTCTTGGTAGAGAAGCTGTTTACCTTGGTTAACGGAAAAACTTCTCAGGGTGTATTAAATGATTTGGGTGAAGAAGTTTTACCTAAAGGTAAAAAGTACACCATGAAGATGTTGAACTCTGTGGACGACTTTGCCCACTTGGTAGGCGGAAGTTGGACTACAGATGATGAAACAAATAATTTGGTCGCGGATTTACTTCATAACTATAAGATTAAGTTGAACGACCTTCAAGGTAACTTAAGAAGGGATAAGTTTACAATTTCTGTTGGAGATGAACTACCAGCTGGAATAATGAAATTGGCCAAAGTCTATATTGCTAAAAAGCGTAAGCTTAAAGTTGGTGATAAAATGGCGGGTCGTCACGGTAACAAGGGTATTGTTTCTAGAATTGTACGTCAAGAGGATATGCCTTTCTTGGAAGACGGAACACCTGTAGATATCGTATTGAACCCATTGGGTGTACCTTCTCGTATGAACATTGGACAGATATATGAAACCGTGTTAGGTTGGGCCGGACTCAAATTAGGTAAAAAATATGCTACCCCTATTTTTGACGGTGCTTCTCTAGACGAAATAAATGCGTATACTGATGAGGCTGGTATTCCAAGATTTGGTCATACCTACCTATACGATGGTGGTACAGGTCAACGTTTTGATCAACCTGCAACAGTAGGTGTTATCTATATGTTGAAATTGGGCCACATGGTAGACGATAAGATGCATGCTCGTTCTATAGGACCATACTCTTTAATTACGCAGCAGCCATTAGGTGGTAAAGCACAATTTGGTGGTCAGCGTTTTGGGGAGATGGAAGTTTGGGCGCTTGAGGCATATGGTGCATCGGCTACCCTTAGGGAAATATTGACCGTAAAATCCGATGATGTTATCGGTAGGGCCAAGACCTATGAATCTATTGTTAAAGGTGAGACAATGCCAGAACCTGGATTGCCAGAATCTTTCAATGTATTAATGCACGAACTTAAAGGATTAGGTTTGGATATTAGATTGGAAGAGTAGTATTGTAGTCTTAAAGGCTATTTGTAATAAAATTAAAATCATTATCAGCACGCTATTATGGCAAGAATAAAAGATAATAACCCAATAAAAAGGTTTAATAAAATTTCAATCGGATTGGCGTCTCCAGAAGCAATTTTGGCAGAATCCAGGGGAGAAGTTTTAAAGCCTGAAACAATTAATTATAGAACACACAAACCTGAACGTGATGGTTTGTTCTGTGAGCGTATTTTTGGTCCGGTAAAGGATTATGAGTGTGCTTGTGGTAAATACAAACGTATTCGTTATAGGGGTATCGTTTGTGACCGTTGTGGTGTTGAAGTTACAGAGAAAAAAGTACGAAGAGACAGGGTAGGTCATATTAACCTTGTTGTACCTGTTGCGCATATTTGGTACTTCCGTTCTTTGCCTAATAAAATCGGATACCTTCTTGGGTTGCCATCCAAGAAGTTGGATATGATCATTTACTACGAGCGTTATGTAGTAATACAACCAGGTATCGCAAAAGGTCCTGAAGGTGAAGAAATAAACAAAATGGATTTCTTGACAGAAGAGGAGTATTTGAACATTTTAGAATCCCTTCCGCAAGAAAATCAATATTTAGAGGATACAGATCCCAACAAGTTTATTGCCAAAATGGGAGCTGAATGTTTAATTGATCTCTTAGGTAGAATCAATTTAAAAGAACTTTCTTTTGAGCTTAGACATAAGGCCAATACAGAAACCTCTAAACAAAGAAAAACAGAGGCTTTAAAGAGATTACAAGTTGTTGAGGCATTAAGGGAGTCACAAGAAAATCGTGAAAACCTCCCAGAGTGGATGATCATGAAAGTGATTCCTGTGATACCACCAGAATTACGTCCATTGGTGCCATTGGATGGTGGTCGTTTTGCTACGTCGGATTTAAACGATTTGTACAGAAGGGTTATTATCAGAAACAACCGTTTAAAAAGGTTGGTAGAAATAAAAGCACCTGAAGTTATTTTGCGTAACGAGAAGCGTATGCTTCAAGAGGCGGTAGATTCTCTGTTTGATAACACGAGAAAAGCTTCGGCAGTTAAAACAGAATCTAACAGACCGTTAAAATCCCTTTCAGATTCGTTAAAAGGTAAGCAAGGTCGTTTCCGTCAAAACTTACTGGGTAAACGTGTTGATTATTCGGCACGTTCGGTAATTGTCGTTGGACCGGAATTGAACTTGTATGAATGTGGTCTTCCAAAAGATATGGCTGCGGAGCTTTACAAACCTTTTGTTATCAGAAAATTGATAGAAAGAGGTATTGTCAAAACAGTAAAATCGGCCAAGAAAATAATAGATAAGAAAGAACCGGTTGTTTGGGATATTCTTGAAAATGTATTGAAAGGACACCCAGTTCTTTTGAACCGTGCTCCTACATTGCACCGTTTGGGTATACAGGCTTTCCAACCGAAATTAATTGAGGGTAAGGCAATTCGATTACACCCATTGGCGTGTACGGCGTTTAACGCGGATTTTGATGGGGACCAGATGGCAGTTCACTTACCATTGGGACCAGAGGCAATTCTAGAGGCTCAGTTATTAATGCTGGCTTCACAGAACATATTGAACCCAGCAAATGGTTCGCCGATTACAGTACCTTCACAGGATATGGTCTTGGGTCTTTATTATATGACCAAAGAACGCAAATCCACACCTGAGGTTCCTGTAAAAGGAGAAGGATTAACATTCTATTCCGCTGAAGAGGTTGAGATAGCCTTTAACGAAGGTAAAGTAGATCTTAATGCCGGTATAAAAGTAAGGGCGAAAGACTTTAATGAGGAAGGGGAGCTGGTATACCAGATCATTCCAACAACTGTTGGTAGAGTATTGTTCAACAAGAATGTTCCAGAAGAGGCAGGTTACATAAACCAGGTACTTAATAAAAAGGCTTTAAGGAATATTATTGGTGATATTTTAGCTGTTACCGATGTTCCTACCACGGCCAGTTTCTTGGACAAGATCAAGACGATGGGATATGAGTTCGCCTTTAAAGGTGGATTATCCTTTAGTTTAGGTGATATTATTATTCCTGAAGAAAAGACCGATATGATAGCTGAGGCCAACAATGACGTTGACGGAATTATGGCCAATTATAATATGGGTCTTATTACCAACAACGAACGTTACAATCAGGTAATCGATGTGTGGACTTCCACCAATGCTATGCTTACCGAATTGGCAATGAAGCGTATACGGGAAGATAAACAAGGGTTTAACTCTGTGTACATGATGTTGGATTCCGGAGCAAGGGGTTCTAAAGAGCAAATTCGTCAGTTAACAGGTATGCGTGGTTTGATGGCCAAGCCTAAAAAATCAACTGCTGGTGGTGGTGAGATTATTGAGAACCCAATTCTTTCGAACTTTAAGGAAGGACTGTCGATTCTTGAATATTTTATCTCTACCCACGGTGCACGTAAAGGTCTTGCGGATACTGCATTGAAAACGGCGGATGCCGGGTATTTAACACGTCGTCTAGTAGATGTGTCACAAGATGTAATCATTAACATCGAGGATTGTGAGACATTACGAGGTGTAGAAATTCAGGCTCTTAAGAAAAATGAGGAAATAGTTGAAACCTTAGGAGAAAGAATTTTAGGTCGTGTTTCATTACATGATGTTTATGATCCGGTAACAGAAGAGTTGTTGTTAAAGGCGGGTCAAGAAATAATGGAGTCCGATGTTAAGAAAATAGAAGCTTCTCCAATAGAGAAAGTGGAAGTTCGTTCGGCATTGACCTGTGAAGCCCAAAAAGGAATTTGTGCGAAATGTTACGGTAGAAACCTATCTACTAATAAAATGGTACAAAGAGGTGAAGCTGTTGGTGTAGTTGCTGCACAATCTATCGGTGAACCAGGTACTCAGTTAACGTTGCGTACTTTCCACGTGGGGGGTATTGCCGGTAACATTTCAGAGGATAATAAATTGGAAGCCAAATTTTCTGGTGTTGCGGAGATAGAGGATTTAAGAACCGTAAAAGGTGAAAATGCCGAAGGAAAACCGGTTGATATTGTAATATCAAGAACATCTGAAATAAAGATAGTTGATGGTAAAACAGGAATTACCCTTAGTACCAATAACATTCCTTATGGTTCACAATTGTTCATAGAAGATGGAGCCAAAGTAGAAAAAGGTAATTTGATATGTTCTTGGGATCCATACAATGGTGTAATTGTTTCCGAGTTCCCTGGTAAGATTGCATACGAGAATATAGAGCAAGGAGTTACCTATCAAGTAGAGATCGATGAACAAACAGGTTTCCAAGAGAAAGTAATTTCTGAATCCAGGAACAAAAAGCTGATTCCAACCTTATTGATTCAAGATGCCAAAGGTGAAACATTAAGATCGTATAACCTTCCCGTAGGTTCTCACTTAATGGTAGATGATGGGGATAAGATCAAAGAAGGTAAGATTTTGGTTAAAATACCACGTAAATCTGCGAAGGCAGGTGATATTACAGGTGGTCTTCCAAGGGTAACCGAACTTTTTGAAGCGCGTAACCCTTCTAACCCTGCTGTTGTTTCTGAGATAGACGGTGTAGTTTCTTTTGGTAAGATAAAAAGAGGTAACCGAGAAATCATTATAGAGTCAAAACTTGGTGAGGTCAAGAAATACCTAGTGAAACTTTCTAATCAAATCTTGGTTCAAGAAAACGATTATGTAAGAGCAGGTATGCCATTATCGGATGGTTCTATTACGCCAGAAGATATCTTGGCGATTAAAGGTCCATCAGCTGTTCAGCAATATTTGGTTAACGAGGTTCAAGAGGTGTATCGTTTACAAGGGGTAAAAATCAATGATAAACACTTTGAGGTTGTTGTAAGACAAATGATGCGTAAAGTGAGAATTGTTGACCCAGGTGATACTATATTCCTTGAAAACCAATTGATTCATAAAGACGATTTTATTAAGGAAAACGATGAAATCTTTGGTAAGAAAGTAGTTATGGAAGCCGGTGATTCGGAAAACTTGAAACCTGGACAGATTGTTACATCTAGAGAACTTCGTGACGAAAATTCTGTGTTGAAGAGAAGTGATAAGGCACTTGTAGAGGCACGTGATGCTGTTGCGGCCACTGCGACTCCAATATTACAAGGTATTACAAGAGCTTCGTTACAGACTAAGTCGTTTATTTCGGCGGCGTCTTTCCAAGAAACCACAAAAGTGTTGAACGAGGCCGCAGTAAGTGGTAAAGTGGATACTTTGGAAGGATTGAAAGAAAATGTTATCGTAGGACATAAGATTCCGGCAGGTACGGGAATGAGGGACTATGAGAATATTATAGTCGGTTCCAAAGAAGAGTACGATGAGATAATGGCCAGAAAAGAGGCCTTAAGATTCTAAATATCCAAAGCCCTCAATTTAATTGAGGGCTTTTTTTGTTTAAACTTTTAATAAGATGACTGACGATAAAAAACAGAATCAGAAACAAATAAATATAGAGTTGGATGAAAAAACGGCCGAAGGTATTTATTCCAATTTGGCCATTATAAATCATTCGGTGTCAGAATTTGTGGTAGACTTCATAAGTATGATGCCTGGGGCTCCCAAGGCCAAGGTTAAAAGTAGAATTATTTTAACCCCACAGCACGCTAAAAAATTTTTGAAGGCCCTTCACGATAATGTTCAAAGATTTGAGAAGGCCCATGGTACTATAAAGGATTATGAGCAACCTCCCATACCTTTGAATTTTGGACCAACAGGAGAAGCATAAAAAAAGCCCACTAAATGTGGGCTTTTTTTATTCAAATTCGGATACAAAATGAAGTTTTACGTTCGGATATTTTTGTTGGGTCATTTGTAAGGAGAACTGTGAATCTGCAAGAAATACCAATTGGCCTCTTTTATCTTTCGCCAAGAACTTTTGTTTAACCCTAATAAATTCTTTGTATTCGTCACCTTTGTTATTATCTGTTCCAACCCAACACGCTTTGTATACAGGAAAATTTTCGTAACTACATTTGGCTCCGTATTCATGTTCCAGTCTATATTGTATTACCTCAAATTGCAAAGCTCCCACGGTACCTATTACTTTTCTGCCGTTCATCTCAAGGGTAAATAACTGAGCGACCCCTTCGTCCATCAACTGGTCTATGCCCTTATATAGTTGCTTCGATTTCATGGGGTCTGCATTGTTGATGTATCTAAAGTGTTCAGGAGAAAAACTTGGTATACCTTTGTAATGTAATATTTCGCCTTCGGTCAAAGTGTCACCTATCTTAAAATTACCTGTGTCGTGTAAACCAACAATATCTCCAGGATAAGAGACATCCACAATTTCTTTTTTTTCTGCAAAAAATGCGTTAGGACTCGAAAATTTAAGTTTCTTGTTCAATCTAACATGTAGATACGGCTTGTTTCTTTCAAAAGTACCTGATACAATTTTTACAAAAGCCAAGCGGTCTCTGTGCTTTGGATCCATGTTCGCATGGATTTTGAATACAAAACCGGTCAAATCCTTTTCATCGGCCCTGACCAAACGCTCTTCTGCCATCTTTGGTTTTGGAGATGGTGCAATTTCGATAAAACAATCTAATAGTTCCCGAACACCAAAGTTGTTAAGGGCCGAACCAAAAAATACAGGTTGCTGTTCCCCTTTTAAATATAGATCCTTGTCGAACGGAGGGTACACCCCCCATACTAGGTCTAAATTGTCGCGAAGATTTTCGGCGGCGGATGAGCCTATTATTTTTTCCAGTTCAGGGTTTTCAATATCGTTGAATGCAATAGTTTCCTCAATATTTTTTTTGCTGTCCCCACTAAACAGGTTTATGTTTTTTTCATATATATTATATATTCCCTTGAAATCATACCCCATACCTATAGGAAAACTCAACGGAGTTACGGAAAGACCTAACTTTTGTTCAAGTTCATCTAAAAGATCAAAAGCATCTTGGCCTTCTCTATCCAATTTGTTGATGAATACGAGCATCGGAATTTTTCTCATCCGACAAACCTCCACCAGTTTCACGGTCTGCTCCTCGACACCTTTGGCGACATCGATTACAACAATTACACTGTCCACTGCAGTTAAGGTCCTAAAAGTGTCCTCTGCAAAATCTTTGTGCCCAGGGGTGTCCAGTATATTAATTTTTTTGTCCTTATAAATAAATGCCAATACAGATGTAGCAACAGAAATTCCTCTTTGTCTTTCAATTTCCATAAAATCACTAGTGGCAGTTTTTTTGATTTTATTGTTTTTAACCGCCCCGGCTTCTTGAATGGCGCCACCAAAAAGCAATAACTTCTCCGTCAATGTGGTTTTTCCTGCATCGGGATGCGAAATAATACCAAAAGTTCTTCTTCTCTCAATCTCGTTTTTAAAACTCATCAAAAATCAATTTTGGCAAAAGTACTGGAAATTGGCTATTTTGACCAGAATTAATTGAGGTAGTATTTGTGTTTATAAATGAAAGTATTATGTTGAAAATGAATCGATAGGTAAAAATAATAGTAGTGCTTATGGGCTAATATTTGAAATAGTGTACTTAATAGATATTTATCAACAAGTTATCCGAAATATATAAAAGCTAATTATTTTACTATTATCTTGCAGACCATTCTTTGAAGTAGTCCCCATTCTTATCCTTCATTATTTCCTACTTTTAATTTGCCATGGTGATTAGTAAATAAAACTAAACATATATGGGCGAAATTACTTTTTTTGAACATTATATCACTTCGGTTAAGAGACTCTCTTTTTTAACGGCAATTTTATTAAGTTTCTCATTCTCTGTTATTGGGGCGGAAGAAAGAACTGTAAATTATTTTACAGAGGATGCAGATGGTGATGGTGTATATGACTATGACGACATTGATACTGATGGGGATGGTATAACGGATGAAGATGAAGATGCTAATCTAGATGGGGACCATGATCATACTACAAATCCGACGGACACGGATGGTGATGGTGTTCCTGATTATTTAGATTTGGATTCTGATAACGATGGTATTCTAGATAATTTAGAATCTCAAAATTTTCATAATTATAAACCTAAGTCCGGAATAGATTCAGATGGAAACGGTTTGGATGATGTATACGAGAGCTGTCCAGGAGGAGGAGAAGGTATTACATTAAATGATCGTGATGGAGATGGTAAACCCAATCATTTGGATATAGATACTGACAACGACGGTATTCCCGACAACGTGGAGGCCCAGACGACTGATGGTTACGTAGCGCCGAACGAGGATGATGAGGCAACCTATGCTTCCAACAACGGTGTAAACAGTGCTTATATTGGTGGTTTGGACCCTGTAAATACGGATGGTTCACCAAGACCGGATAAGCCTGATTATCAAGATTTTGATAGTGATGATGATTTAGTGCCCGATAACAATGAGGGCCATGATTTCAACTTTGATGGCAAGCCCGAGAACGAATATACCGGTGTCGATACGGACGGCGACGGTCTTGACGATGGCTACGAGGGCAGTGATGTGGACGACGGCTTTGACGTGAACGACGAGATAGACGATCCCGCGAACGACCTTCCCGATACGGATGGCACTGAGGACGTTAACTACCGGGACCTTGACGATGACGGCGACGGCATCGACACCCCCGACGAGGATGCCGATGGTAACGGGGATCCTACCAACGACGATACGGACAGTGACGGTACACCCGATTATTTAGATGTTAATACTATCACGGATCCTGACACGGACGGGGACGGTGTGCCCGACAGTGCTGACCTTGATGACGACAACGACGGTATATTGGATTCGGTGGAGGACCCGGACCTTGACGGTGACGGCGATCCCTTGACGGATCCCCTGGACACCGACGGCGATGGCATCCCGAACCATTTGGACATCGACAGCGACAATGACG
>NZ_LDAS01000001.1:100401-1458765 GCF_001020565.1 Maribacter thermophilus
CGGGGACGGAACGCCGGACTATCTGGATCCCGATTCTTCTCCAGAGAAGGACACGGACGGGGACGGTGTGCCTGACAGTGCGGACCTTGACGACGACAACGACGGTATCTTGGATTCGGTGGAGGACCCGGACCTTGACGGTGACGGCGATCCCTTGACGGATCCCCTGGACACCGACGGCGATGGCATCCCGAACCATTTGGACATCGACAGCGACAATGACGGCATTCCCGACAATGTGGAGGGACAGACGACGGCTGGTTATGTGGCACCGAACGATGACGACGAGGCGACGTAGGCCTCGAACGACGGCGTGAACAGTGCCTACCCGCGCGGAGTTTCCCCGGTGGACACCGATGGTGATGGCACGCCGGACTAGATAGACCTTGACAGCGACGACGATACGGTTCCGGACAACAACGGGGGCCATGATTTTGATTATGACGGCGAGCCCGACAACGAATATACCGGTGTCGATACGGACGGCGACGGCCTTGACGATGGCTACGAGGGCAGTGATGTGGACGCCGGCTTTGACGTGAACGACGAGATAGACGATCCCGCGAACGACCTTCCCGATACGGATGGCACTGAGGACGTTAACTACCGGGACCTTGACGATGACGGCGACGGCATCGACACCCCCGACGAGGACGCCGATGGCGATGGCGATCCTACCAACGACGATACGGATGGCGACGGAACGCCGGACTACCTAGATCCCGATTCTTCTCCCGAGAAGGACACGGACGGGGACGGTGTGCCCGACAGTGCTGACCTTGACGACGACAACGACGGCATATTGGATTCTGTGGAGGACCCGGACCTTGACGGTGACGGCGATCCCTTGACGGATCCCCTGGACACCGACGGCGATGGCATCCCGAACCATTTGGACATCGACAGCGACAATGACGGCATTCCCGACAACGTGGAGGGACAGACGACGGCTGGTTATGTGGCACCGAACGATGACGACGAGGCGACGTATGCCTCGAACGACGGCGTGAACAGTGCCTACCCGGGCGGAGTTTCCCCGGTGGACACCGATGGTGATGGCACGCCGGACTATATAGACCTTGACAGCGACGACGATACGGTTCCGGACAACAATGAGGGCCATGATTTTGATTATGACGGCGAGCCCGAGAACGAATATACCGGTGTCGATACGGACGGCGACGGTCTTGACGACGGCTACGAGGGCAGTGATGTGGACGACGGCTTTGACGTGAACGACGAGATAGACGATCCCGCGAACGACCTTCCCGATACGGATGGCACTGAGGACGTTAACTACCGGGACCTTGACGATGACGGCGACGGCATCGACACCCCCGACGAGGACGCCGATGGCGATGGCGATCCTACCAACGACGATACGGATGGCGACGGAACGCCGGACTACCTAGATCCAAACATTGAATTATTGGATGTTGTTGATGATGATGTTTCCACCACTGAGAATACACCTGTAGATATCGATATATTGGAAAACGACATGGATATACCTTCAGATGGAACATTGACCTTTACCGATCCATCTAATGGCATCGTAGAGGTGAATGACGGAGGTACTCCTGATGATATTAGCGACGATACGGTTACGTATACACCTAATGATGAATTCTATGGTACGGATACTTTTGAGTATACCATATGTGACTCTTTTGGTAATTGTGATACCGCAACGGTAACCATAATGGTAGAAGAGTCCATATCTAAAAAAATTGTGGTAAACCAGATGGTTACGCCCAATGGAGATGGAAGAAACGACTTTTTGTTCATTAGAGGTACTGAAAACATTAGATATAGCAAGTTGAGGATTTTCAATAGATGGGGAGTGGCCGTTTATGAAGGAGAAAACTACAATAACCAAAATAATGTTTTCGATGGTAGGTCTAGAGGAAGGTCAACATTCAATGTTGAGAAATATCTACCAGCGGGTATCTATTATTACATTTTTGACTATACCACATTAGACGGAGAGAGTTTTGTGGATAGTGAGTATCTTTACATTGATAGATAATATCATAACAGTATGAATATCAGAAATAAAGTTCTTAGCTTATTAGCAATTTCATTACTTTTTTTAGGGGTAATAAATGCACAACAAGATGCCCAATATACTCAGTATATGTTCAATACTATGAGTGTGAACCCTGCTTATGCGGGCTCTCGGGGACAATTAAGTATTGCGGCTCTTTACCGTTCCCAATGGGTTGGTCTAGATGGTGCCCCTACTACTCAAACATTAAACCTTCATTCACCTATCCGTAACAGTAAATTGGGTTATGGAGTGTCTATAGTTAATGATGAAATTGGTAATGGTACGGTACAAGAAACCTATTTTGATGCTGTTCTTTCCTATACTATAGATGTATCAAGGGAAGGGAAACTATCTTTTGGTCTAAAGGCCGGTGGTAATTTATTGAACCTTGATTTTACCAAGCTGAGAAATTTCGATGCGGAACCTGTTAATTCCAATAATATAGAAAACAAGTTTTCGCCAAATATCGGACTTGGGTTTTACTATCATTCCAATAAATTTTACGCAGGTTTGTCTGCACCTAATCTTTTACAGACAGAACATTTCGACAATTCTGAAACAGATGCAAATTCCGTTCAGTTTTTATCCAAAGAAAGAATAAACTTTTATTTTATTACGGGATATGTCTTTGACCTAAACGGTAATCTTAAGTTTAAGCCTGCACTTCTTACAAAAGTGGTTGGCGGTGCACCTTTACAGGTAGATTTATCGGCTAACTTTATGTTTAACGAAAAATTCACTTTTGGGGCTGCCTACCGATGGGATGCTGCAGTAAGTGCTATGGCCGGGTTTCAGATTTCAGAACAGTTTATGCTGGGGCTTGCCTACGATAGAGAAACAACTGAATTGGGAGGAACTCAGTTCAATGATGGTTCTTTTGAGGTCTTTTTAAGATTCGAATTGGTAAAATCTTTCCAAAGATTAGTGTCACCACGTTTCTTCTAAATATGAACAATCACATGATGAAAAAAATACAGTTTCTCATTTTTATTGGGCTCATAATCAATATAAACAGCACTTTTGCTCAAGAAAGATTGCTTAATAAAGGGAATGAAAAGTATGAAGAGTACTCTTTCAGGCCCGCAATAGATATCTATAAAAAGGTATTGGAAAAAGGATATGCCTCCGCAGACCTATTAAGAAAGCTGGGAAATTCTTATTATTATAATGCAGACTACAAAGAAGCAGGTGAGACTTATGCCCAACTGGTTTCTGATTATCCTACTGAAATTACGGCCGAAGATTATTTTAAATATGCCCAATCATTAAAATCATTGGGAGACTACGAAAAGGCCAGTACTATAATGGCAAAATTTTCTGAGATAACATCGAATGATTTAAGGGCCAGTGAATATAAAACGGAACGCGATTATCTGGCGGAAATAAAGGCAAACTCGGGCAGATATGAACTTAGGACATTCGAATATAATTCTCCTTATACAGAATTTGCACCTTCGTATTATAAAGAGGGACTAATATTCTCGTCCGATAGGGATACAGGTAATTTTGCCAGATATAGACATACATGGAACTCGAAGGATTTTTTAGATTTATATAAGGTTAATGCAGATAGTTCTTCCATCGATAATGTAGTCAAGCTTGGAGATAATGTTAATACTAGATTGCATGAATCTACGTCCATCACAACCAAAGATGGGCAAACAATGTACTTTACCCGTAACAATGTAGTAGAGGGTAAGTACAAAAAAGATGATAAAGGTATAATTAGGTTAAAGATTTTTAGGGCTCAATTAATGGAAGATGGTACATGGGGTGAAATCGAGGAATTGCCATTTAACAGCGATTCGTATTCTGTGGCCCACCCTGCATTGAGTCCCGATGAAAAAACACTGTATTTTGCTTCTGATATGCCAGGATCTATAGGTGAGTCCGATATTTTTAAAGTTGCAATCAATAATGACCGAACTTTTGGGCCTCCCATAAATCTTGGTTCAAACATAAATACAGAGGCAAGGGAAACTTTTCCTTTTGTTACCAACGAGGAGATATTATATTTTTCTTCGGATGGGCACCCTGGTTTAGGTGGGTTGGATGTTTTTGCAACCAAGATCAAACGAAACGATTTTACTGGTAAGGTTATGAACGTAGGCGAACCTGTCAATAGTATTAAAGACGATTTTACCTTTATTTTTAATGAAGAAACCAAACAAGGTTACCTTGCCTCTAATAGAGATGGCGGTCAAGGTTTTGATGATATATATAGTTTTATAGAAAAAGAACCACTAATTTTTGATTGTGTCCAGCAAGTTACCGGTACCGTTCGGGATAAGATTTCCAATCAAGTATTGGTAGGGGCAACCATTAAGGTCATTAATGAGGAAAATGAGGAATTACTATCTACGATAACCGATTCCGATGGAGAATACAGCCTGACCTTGGATTGTAATCAAGGTAATTTCGTGAGAGCTCTAATGGAGGGGTATGTGCCGCATGAGGAGTATATTGGTGAATCTGACGGTAAGCCAAAAATTATTGATTTTTATCTCGAAAGAGATAGGGTAACGGCCGGTTTTGGAGACGATTTGGCAAAATTATTACAACTAAGTACTATTTACTTTGATTTTGATAAGTATAACATTCGTAAAGATTCTGAAGTAGAAATAGAAAAGGTGATTGCGGCAATGGAAAAATATCCTAGCCTAAAGTTAAAAGTAAATTCACATACAGATAGTAGAGGTCCTGCAGCTTATAATTTATGGCTTTCACAAAAGAGGGCCGAATCTACTGTAGATTATATGGTGAAAAGAGGAATATCTCCCGATCGTTTGGTGTCAGAAGGTTATGGCGAATCTAAACTTTTGAACGAATGTGCTGACGGTGTTAAATGTTCTGCTGAAAAACACGAGTATAACAGGCGTTCTGAGTTTATAATTCTAGAATAAGAAAAATATTCTATAATTTTTAATGGTCAGCATGCCCATAGTGTAGTTCTATAAACAGAATATAGCCAGCGTTGTTGTGCTATTTTGTTGGAGGTACATTCGTTATGGTATGCCCTAGAAGGGCAAGTGCCCTGTTAGAAAAATAGAAGTGAATTTACTCCATTACCACTGTTGTTTTACAGTAATCAAGAACTAATAGGAAAATCACAGATGAAAGAAAATCCTGAATTTATGGGTCTGTAATAGACTACAATTCTTTCATTTAAGCTCAAAAGCCCTGTTTTTAAAGTGGTTTTGATGGCTTGCCATCGTTTTTTTATTCCGATACTTCTAGTTTAAGGGTGTTTACAACATTTTTTTTTCTCTTTTTTTTGAATAGCTGATTTTTGGAATACCTAATAATCAGCTAAATACTCCCCTTAAATTAGCAGTTTAATAATTAACAATGAAAATTCCCGAAATCAGGAATTGCATTTTAGCTAAGCAAAGTCTACTCTTAATGGCTATGTTTTGCACGGTACTAATAAGTGCACAGACCACATTTACGGAAAGTGCGGCTTCTTATGGGCTGAACTTAGGCCAGAGGAAAGATGGTGGACATGCTTGGTCAGATTTTAATGGAGATGGCCTTATCGATGTTTTGGTATTAGAAAACAACAATGGGAATAGTACTAAGAGTTTTTTGATGCGTCAGTCACCAGCTGGTACTTTTACCAATGTACAAAGTACTTTGGCTCCGGGTATGCTTGGCGACGCGGCAGAGAGGCAAGCGGTTTGGGGAGATTTGAACAACGATGGCCGGCCCGATTTTATGATCAATTCCCACGGTAGTTATGGATCGGGAGTGGCAATTCAGATCTTTATACAAAATGCAAACGGTACTTTTGGAAATGGGGCGGGAGGTACTGCCCCTATTACCATAGGAAGATCGGGGGCTACTATTAATATTAGTAATTTAAATACGGAAGGAGCGGGTTTCTTCGATTTTGAGGGGGATGGTGATTTAGATATATTCTTCGATAGCCACGATTTTGGGATAGAGCTGTTAAGGAACAACTATATAGACCACACCACCCATAGCATTGTAAATCCGGCCCCGACCAGTTTGTTTACCCATATCACAACGGGCAATGGCAATGGCGTTACCCAGTATGGTTTAAACCAATATGCGACCGATGGCGATTATGGTACGGCGGCAGATGTGAATGATGATGGATGGGTCGATATTTTTATGAGAAAACGTGACGAAAACGATTTCTTTCTCAATCAAGGGGGCATGTTCGCCAACGGGGCAGACTTGGGTCAGGCCAATAATAGTAATAAGGGAGGCAATGGATTGTGGGATTTGGACAATGACGGGGATCTAGATGCGGTATGGACAGAAAATGGTTTAACCCAAATATATAGAAACGATGGGGCGGGAGTTTGGACGGCCCTGGGGTCGAGCGTTTTTCCCGGTCTGCCACAACCCTCAAATACCAATAGCGGCTCCTCTTCTGCACGAATAGATGCCTTGGCCGGTGGTGATATCGATAACGATGGAGATATCGATTTGCTTCTAGTGGGGAATAGTAGAAGTTATTTGTTCATCAATCAGTTAAATAGTCCTACTCCCGCACCAGGGGTGGTAGGTAGCGGGGCACCAATGACCTTTAGCCTGGATCCGGAAACTTTTAACAGTGGCAGGGATGGCGAGGGTACCACCATGGTCGATATCGATGACGACGGAGACCTCGATATCTATATGAATATCAACAACAGTTCCAATCAACTTTATATCAATAACCTACCCGCGGCCAACAGAAACAATCACTTAATAGTAAATGTGACCGAAGACCGTTCGGCCGATGGCACTACAGGGGGATTTCCGGGCCGTGTGGCCATTGGTACCAATGTAATCATAAAAGACTGTGCCGGTAACATCGTCAGCGGACTTAGGCAGGTCAACGGGGTGTACGGTCATGGTACCCAACAACCCGAACAGGTTCATTTTGGCTTGCCCTTGGGGGAAAATGAAACCTATATTATAGAGGTTAGATATCCCAATTTTGTACACCCTACCAATGGGGTTACCCGATTGGTCGCCACTACCGTGGCACAACCCAGTACCATAGCCGGAACCAACCATTATTCGATGACCACTACGGATGCCGAAACCATTGAAAATCCCAATCCTCCTATTGCCAACGATGATTTGGAGGTCGTTTCCTACGGAAACACGGTTTCTGTCCAAATCGATCTGTTCGCAAACGATTCCGAACCCGATGGGGAAAACTTTTTTATAGAAAGTGTGGTACAACCTGCTATCGGAAGTGTAACGATAGACGATGCGGATAACGGTTTGGTTACCTATACCTACAGCGGGGCAACAGCTTTCCCCGGAACTACCTTCGAATATACCATTACCGATGCTACATCCACGATTTGCCCCGCACAGGGGAAAAGCGATACGGCAACGGTGACCGTTTATGAGCCTTGCGCAGATCCGGCAGGTATAGATACCGATGGCGACGGGATCAATGATATATGCGATTTGGATAACGACAACGATGGTATTTTGGACACCGATGAATGTATCGACTCTTCTGCACTTGTTGAAAATGGCGATTTTACCGATTGGATATTTTATAACAGTTGGACAGGCTCTGGGCAAAGTTGGAATAAAAATGCCAACCGTGCCTATTATGCACAATGGAATGGTGCCGGTACGGCTACATTTTATCAAACCATCAACGTATCTCCCAATATTTTAAATACCATCACTTTTGACGTCGGTGCCTATGCCGATCATTCCGGCGAATCAACGCTTGAAGTTAAGATAGATGGCGTAGTATACTATACGGAAACCTCTACTCAGATAGCAGCTACTAACGGGGGGAATTCCCAAGATAACAACGAGACATTGAACATGGTTTCCAGAAGCTTCTCTTTTACACCAACTACAAGCACTGTAATATTAAGTTTTGATGGATCTTCACCGGTAAATAATCACGATTTGTTATATGTAGACAATGTAATGTTAAGTACCGGTTGTGGGGATTTGGATGGTGATGGTATTACAGCTGTTTACGATTTGGACAGTGACGGGGATGGGTGTTTTGATGCATTGGAAGGAGACGGTGGTTTGGATTTTTCCGATTTAGAAAGCAACGGAACCATTTCAGGATCCGTAGATAGTAATGGAGTTCCAATAGCGGTGAGTGGTGGTCAGGGAAAAGGCAGTAGTGCGGATTACACAGTTACCTCGGGTCTATGTGATGACGATGGTGATGGGGTGGACAATGCGAATGATAAATGTCCGTATTTCGATGATGCCATTGATAGTGATAACGATGGTATACCCGATGGGTGTGATGTAGATGACGATAATGATGGTGTCTCAGATTGTGATGAATCTACTGAAAGTGTATCAAATGAGTTCGCATGGACCATGAATTCCCCTGCTGGAAATCTGGAAATGGATACCGATTATACGCCGGAAATAAATGATTGGATATTGGACGAAACCAAGACTATGGTCCTGAACAGCCCCATGTTCAGTGTTAGTGGTAGTAATTTACGAATAGAACCTGTGTCTTCAGCGAATAAAGAGGAAGCTGTTGCCAACGGCGATTATGTAGAAATATCTTTTACCACGGGGTCCGAGCTATCTTCATTTCACTTGAGTCAAATTAGGTCAGGTTGGTACCAACCTAATCAAGGGGATTCTTATTATACGGCAACGGCCTATACCAAAGTAGGTTCTGACGTTTGGACAACTTTGTCCGAAGATGTTTTACATACCGACGATGGAAGTACCTATGCTACTTTTCAACATTTAGGAGCCGATCCGCTTTATTTGGATGCGAATACCGAGTATGCATTTCGATTTTATGTATACGGGCAAATAGATGATTCTTCCCAATCTTATTCAATTTTGGATGATATCGCTTTCGGATTTACAGCTTGTAGAAACGGTGATTTGGATGGAGACACCACACCTAATCATTTAGACGATGATAGCGATGATGATGGTTGTAGCGACGCCGATGAGGCTTATGGAGCGGGTACGGATACGGATAGCAACGGAATGTACGGCTCGGGTAACCCAACGGTCAATTCGGACGGTTCGGTCGCAGCAGCTTCTTATGACGCGCCAAGGGATGGGGACTCTAACGGAAACTATGATTTTTTGCAGTCAGGTACAGCTCCTTCGATTACTGTACAACCCCAGGACGTTATCGTGTGTAGTGGTTGTAATACTACTATGGAAGTATCGGCATCTAGTTCGGATAGTTATCAATGGCAATTATATAATGGTACGATATGGGAGGATTTGACAGATACGGGAATACATAGTGGAACAACAACAAGTACACTCACTATTACCAATCCGCCCAATACTGCCAATGGAAATCAATATAGGGTCATAGTATCTAACTCAGCGTTCGTATGTAGTACTGAAGTTTCAGATATAGCCACTCTCAACCTTCAGGAAACTACCGTGATTACCAATCGAAGAATTACGTATAGGATTAAAAAAGATTAAGTTGATATCTAATTTTTAGTACTATCATAACCTCTTTAATTTTTTTGATTAAGCTATGGCTTTTTGCGTAGAAAGTTGAACCTACAACTATCAGGTGTATAATGATAAACACTTCTTGGTTATATGTTTCTATTAAAAAGTTATATATAGGGTCAATCTTTTGCAACCCTAACTATTATAGGGTGTTTTCGATAAAATGTATATAAATATGAATAATGTAAACCTCATGTTTGTCTATCTATACTGTACAAATAACTCAGTACACAACATTTATTTTAAAGGGTAAACCTTAAAATGAATCTTTGCCAGATATGATTGTGGGGTAAATCTACATTGATTTCATTGAGGTCAATTTACCATCCATATTATAACCAAGAATAAAACTTTAGAGACTATAGGGATTTCTGAAAATGAAATTGAAATTAAAAAGTATGAGAAGTCAAATTATTACAGCTAAAAGTAGTGCGTTAAAAAAAATACTGGTAATTTTCACCTTACTGTTGTCCGGTATGGCTTTTGCACAAACTACCGTTACTTTAGAGGATCAGTGCAACTGTGAAGTTTTGCAAGGAACTGATGTTTCTGCACCAGGAGTAACTTCGCCAACAGGCGCGGATCTTGGAGACTTGTATGTTAATACCACTACAGGAACTATTTATTTTTGGGACGGTGATTCTTGGGAATTGACCGCTATCGATTTGAATACTACGAATACTAGTTTTACAATTGATTCCGCTGCTGGTGATCTTGTAATAACGGATAGCGATGCAAATGAAGTTAGGGTTCCGTTGGCGGACATAGCTGCTGAAGTGAATACTAATACAACCAATGTAACTTTTGAGGTGAATACTACAACGGGTACATTGGATATAATTGACTCTGATACAAATGTAGTTTCCGTTCCGTTGGCCGATATAGCTGCCGAAGTGAATACGGACGATCAAAATGCTACCGAGGTAAGTCTTTTGAACCCTATTGATGTAGACGGAGATAGTACCAACGAGACAACAGTGGAAGAAGCTATAGCTGACTTGGCGGCGAACAATGCACTGGACCTTGACATAGATCCAACGAACGAGCTTACCACAAGCGGTAACGGTGCACCCGTGGGAGCCCCTGCCAATGATAATCCTGGGGCAACCTATCTAGATACGAGTACGAACGAACTGTATGTGTACGATGGTACCAACTGGACCATGGTTACCGACAATCAAAACGCCTCAGAGGTATCTTTTGACAATACAGGTACAACATTGACGGCAGGTAACGTGCAAGATGCGCTGTCCGAATTGGATGGGAATATAACATCAAGTGAACTTACCACAACGGTTGTTGCGGGTGCGGGAAACAACGTGACTTCGGTTGTCTCTGGTAATAATACAGAATATACGGTATCTTCTCAAATAAGTGGGGATGCGGGAAACAATATTTCTCTTGGTACGGATAACGGCCTTTTCTCTACCGACGATCAAAATGCTACCGAGGTGGGTCTTTTGAACCCTATCGATGTAGACGGTGATAGTACCAACGAGACAACGGTTGAAGAGGCTATAGCTGATTTGGCCGCGAACAATGCACTGGACCTTGACATAGATCCAACGAACGAGCTTACCACAAGCGGTAACGGTGCACCTGTGGGAGCCCCTGCGAATGATAATCCTGGGGTAACCTATCTAGATACGAGTACAAATGAGCTATATGTGTATGATGGTACCAACTGGAATATGGTTACGGACAACCAAAATTTGAGTGAGGTGTTGGCAGATGGTAATGATGGTGGCGGATTGGCCATCACCAATATAGCCAACCCTTCCAATGCACAGGATGCCGCTACAAAAGCTTATGTTGATGGTGAAATAGCCGCGGCGACTACCCTTAACGATGGACAAATATATGTTGGCGATGCCAGTAACAATGCCGTTGGGGTGACAGCATCTGGAGATGCGACCATATCCAATACTGGGGTTATAGATTTGACGGCCGATGCTGTTGAAACGGATGAAATTATAGATGGTGCGGTAACCAGTGATAAGATATTGGATGGAACAATAACCACAGTTGATATTGCCAATGATGCGGTTTCTTTGGAGAAATTAGCCCACGGGACCGCTGACGGACAAGTGATGCGTTGGGATGCGGCAACCTCTTCTTGGACCTTGGTGGACCTTGGTTCGGTAACGGTTACTGAAAATGATGGTGTTATTGGTAATGAGGTAGTAGGCCCATCAAATGGTAGCTTGGTTTTGTCCGGTACCGGTACAACAGTCGACCCGTTAAGATTGGCCGTTGCGGAGAATGGGATAACGACCGATGAAATTGCGGCAGGTGCGGTAGAATCTTCGGATATCGCTGCAGGTGCTGTAAACGCAGCTACGATAAATAATGATGTGGCCGGATCGGGATTAATAAAAAATGGTACGACAGGGGCCTTGGACGTGGATGTTTCAGCCTTGTCGGGAGACGGCAGTATCACATCTCCTAACAGTACAATAACATTGGGTGGCAACCCTGCTAATTCAATTTTCGAGGATGTTACCTTGGATGTGGATGTTTCGGCATTGACGGGAGATGGCGATATAACATCGAGTGATTTAACGGTAGGAGGAGACTCTAACGCATTGTTAGGCGATGTTAGCTTGGAGATAGCTGCAGGAGCAGTGGGCAACACTGAGCTTGGAGCGGATGCGGTGACCAGTGATAAGATATTGGATGGAACGATAGCCTCTGACGATATCGCTGCAGGTGCTGTAAACGCAGCTACGATAAATAATGATGTGGCTGGATCGGGATTGATAAAAAATGGTACGACAGGGGCTTTGGACGTGGATGTTTCAGCCTTGTCGGGAGACGGCAGTATTACATCTCCTAACAGTACAATAACATTGGGTGGTACTCCTGCGAATTCAATTTTCGAGGATGTTACATTGGACGTGGATGTTTCGGCATTGACGGGAGATGGCGATATAACATCGAGTGATTTAACGGTAGGAGGGGACTCTAACGCATTGTTAGGCGATGTTACCTTGGAGATTACTGCAGGAGCAGTGGGAACCACCGAGTTGGCCGCAGATGCCGTTGACAATACGAAGTTGGCGGACAACGCCGTAAATACGGAAAACATTACAGATGGGACGATTACAGCCTCCGATATAGCGGATGATGCCATAACGGCGGCGGCGATAAATAGCGATGTAGCAGGAACGGGATTGGTTCAGAACGCCACAACGGGAGCATTGGAAGTAGATGGAACGGCAATCACGGGAGATGGGGACATAACATCGAGCGATTTAACGGTAGGAGGGGACTCTAACGCATTGTTAGGCGATGTTACCTTGGAGATAGCCGCAGGGGCAGTGGGCAATACTGAGCTTGGAGCAGATGCGGTAACCAGTGATAAAATATTAGATGGAACGATAGCCTCGGGTGATATAGGTGCAGGTGCGGTAAATGCAGCTACTATAAATAACGATGTGGCTGGATCAGGTTTGACACAAAATGCTACAACAGGTGCTTTGGAGGTTAATGAATCCGTATTGGCCGATGGAAGTCTTACGTCGCCAAACAGTACAATAACATTAGGTGGTACGCCTGCGAATTCAATTTTCGAGGATGTTACCTTGGACGTGGATGTTTCGGCATTAACTGGAGATGGGGATATAACATCGAGTGATTTAACAGTAGGAGGGGACTCCAACGCATTGTTAGGCGATGTTACCTTAGAGATAGCCGCAGGGGCAGTGGGCAACACTGAGCTTGGTGCCGATGCGGTGACCAGTGATAAGATATTGGATGGAACAATAACCACAGTTGATATTGCCAATGATGCCGTTTCTTTAGAGAAATTGGCCAACGGAACAGCAGATGGCCAAGTAATGCAATGGGATGACACAACCTCTTCTTGGACCTTAGTAGACCTTGGGTCGGTGACAGTAACGGAAAACGATGGTGTAATTGGCAATGAGGTAACCGGAGCTACGGACGGCACATTAACAGTCTCTGGGGCAGGAACAACTGTGAGTCCTTTAACATTGGGAATAACCACAGGTGGTGTTTCTACAACCCAGTTAGCTAATGGAGGGGTTACTCTAGACAAGTTGGCCGATGGCACAACATCAGGGAATCTGATTCAGTGGAACGGTACTGATTGGGAATACGTAGCTGCAAGCACGTTGATACCGGCAACAACGGTATCCAATACAAGTAGTGTAAATACTTTGACCACAACAGTAAATGGTGTCACTGGAGCAGGAGTTGCTATAATAAATAGTAATACATTAAGTATAAATGGAAGTAACGAGTTGGTAAGTACTGTAAATGGGGTGGTTTCAAATAACGTAAGTTTGAGTCCTTATTTGGATAATACAGATGACCAGGATGCCGATGAGGTTGCCTTCGATGATAGTAGCGCATCACTAGGTGCAACGGATGTACAGGGAGCGATCGAAGCACTGGCAAGTGCACCCGATAACGATACCCAGTATACGGCAGGCGACGGATTGAACCTGGATGCGAGCAATGAATTTACAGTAGTGGCAGACCCGGCTGCGAACAACGCGCTTAGTATCGGTGCCAATGGTCTATATGCTACAGATACAGATGACCAGGATGCCGATGAGGTTGCTTTCGATGATAGTAGTGCATCACTAGGTGCAACGGATGTACAGGGAGCGATCGAAGCACTGGCAAGTGCACCCGATAACGATACCCAGTATACGGCAGGCGACGGATTGAACCTGGATGCGAGCAATGAATTTACAGTAGTGGCAGACCCGGCTGCGAACAACGCGCTTAGTATCGGTGCCAATGGTCTATATGCTACAGATACAGATGACCAGGATGCCGACGAGGTAGCCTTCGATGATAGTAGTGCATCACTAGGTGCAACCGATGTACAGGGAGCGATCGAAGCACTGGCAAGTGCACCCGATAACGATACCCAGTATACGGCAGGCGACGGATTGAACCTGGATGCGAGCAACGAATTTACGGCAGTAGCCAGTCCGGATGCTAACAATGCCTTGGAAGTTCGTGGCAATGGTCTATATGCTACAGATACAGATGACCAGGATGCCGATGAGGTAGCCTTCGATGATAGTAGCGCATCACTAGGTGCAACCGATGTACAGGGAGCGATCGAAGCACTGGCAAGTGCACCCGATAACGATACCCAGTATACGGCAGGCGACGGATTGAACCTGGATGCGAGCAACGAATTTACAGTAGTGGCAGACCCGGCTGCGAACAACGCGCTTAGTGTCGGTGCCAACGGTCTTTATGCTACAGATACAGATGACCAGGATGCCGATGAGGTAGCCTTCGATGATAGTAGTGCATCACTAGGCGCAACCGATGTACAGGGAGCGATCGAAGCACTGGCAAGTGCACCCGATAACGATACCCAGTATACGGCAGGTGACGGATTGAACCTGGATGCGAGCAATGAATTTACAGTAGTGGCAGACCCGGCTGCGAACAACGCGCTTAGCGTTAGTGCCAACGGACTTTACGCTACGGATACAGATGACCAAGATGCCTCTGAGGTAAATCTTTCAAGCCCTATCGACGTTGACGGCGACAGTGTAAACGAAACGAACGTACAGGAGGCCCTTGAGGACCTTGCCGCGAACAGCAGCGATGATCAAAACATTGCAAATCTTTCGATAAACACTAGTTCCAATGTACTTACTGTCGGTATTGAAAACGGTAGTTCTCAAACTGTTGATTTATCGCATTTGGATAATCCGGGTACGGATAACCAAAATATTGCAAACTTAGCTTTTTCTGGTACCACTTTAACCGTAGGTATAGAGAACGGTAGTTCTCAAACCGTAAGTTTACTTCCATTGGCCGACAATCAAAGTATACAAGGCTCAAATTTGTCAGGAACCACCTTAACTATCGGTATAGAAGACGGTAGTTCAGAAACAGTAGATCTGTCTAGTTTGGCAAACACCGACAACCAACAAATAAGTCTTTCTGGAAATACCATTACCTTATCAAACGGTACGGGTACGGATACAAGTGTAACCCTTCCTACGGCAGATGGTACCGAAACTATAGTAACAGCTGGTAACGATATTAGTGTTACAGGCGATGGTAGTGCTTCGACCCCATATGTGATAAACAATGTAAGACCCGATATATTTTACCCACCTTCCATAGAAGTGGACGTGGCCACCGTAGGAACAGGTAGATCCATTGATCTGCATGCGGAATATGTATCCCAATATGGTTCGCCCATGGTAAGGAGTGATGTTGGTGGGGCCAATGAAGCGCCCGCTGCTATTCCTACCTATGCTGCAAATGAATTGTACTACTATGTTACTTATTACGACGCAACAGTATTTGCCAACGTCCAAGTTAATGCCAATGGTATAATGACCTATGATGTGATTGCTACACCAACAGATTATAACACATTGATAAACGTTGTCTTTGTAGCCAAGTAATTTAGACGAAACAGATACCTAGACCGATTTGAAAAGAATTCATACATATAAAACCATTTTTCTTGGTATTGTTTTTACAATATTAGGGGTAACGGTATCCAATGCCCAGTATTTGTTGCAGGCCCCTGCTGATACAGCTGAAGAGACGAGAACGAATTTTCGTTGGTACGAAGCGCAGGATACTAGCACAATTTTAAGTACGGAGCGCTTTTTGGAAGTTACAGAACAAGGCGTTTATTTTGCTGTTTACGATGGTACTTTATGTGGTAAGAATGCTACTAGTTATTTTATCGTTACCAACTGTAATTCCCCATATAACGAGGTTACTCTTGATATTAGTGATAACACCGATAATCTTTCGCCAGCAGCATCTGTGAGTTGGACTCCTTCTTTACCAGGGGATCAGAGTGCGCCCACGGTTATTGCTACAAAAACTATAGAACGGTATGTAGCTACTATCAATAAGGCTGGAAATGCAAAAGACTTACCCAGTTTTACCGTGGTTTGTATTGACGAGTCGGCCATTCTTGTCGATGATATGGTAACGGTAGATGAAGATAGTTCTGTAATCGTTGATATTTTTTCTAATGATAGTGAGTTGCCTACAGAAGGTGTACTCACGACTACAGATCCGGCCAATGGAACGGTCAGCGTAGATGACAACGGAACACCTAACGATCCTACCGATGATATCGTAACCTATACGCCCGATCCGGATTATAATGGTTCGGACTCTTTTGATTATACGATTTGCAATATATATGGAGACTGTAGTACGGCGACTGTTACTATAGATGTGACTCCTATTCTTGATACTATCGATGATAGTGTGGTTACTAACGAAGATACTCCTATCGTATTGGATGTTTTAGGAAATGATAATGATATTCCGTCCACAGGTACTTTAACGGTCACCGATCCAACTAGTGGTACTGTGGTGATAGATAATGGAGGAACGCCTAATGATCCCTCCGATGATACGATTACCTATACACCAAGCGAAAATTTCGATGGTAATGATTCGTTTACCTATACCCTGTGCGATGACCTAGGTAACTGTGATACCGCAACGGTAACCATTTTAGTGAGTGACGCTGCCGATCTTGATGCGGATAATGACGGAATCTTGGATAGCTTTGAAGACCTGAATTTGGATGGCGACAATGATCCTGCGACCGATCCAACGGACTCTGACGGCGATGGCTTCCCCGACTATCTTGATATAGACAGTGATAACGATGGTATACCCGATAATGTGGAGGCTCAGACTACTGAAGATTATATTGCACCAAGTGATGTTGATACTGATGGTAACGGTGTAGACGATGCTTATGAAAATAATGGGGTCGTTGGATTATTTCCGGTAGATACGGATGGTGATAGTCTTCCTGATTATTTGGATGAGGATAGTGATAATGATAATGTTCCCGATAGTATAGAAGCACACGACCATGACCATGATGGTATTGCCGATGTTGTTTTCATCGGTTCGGATAAGGACGATGATGGACTGGACGATGGCTTTGAAGGTGCCATAACCGTCGATGTGGATGTTAACGATGAAATTGACGATCCTTTTGCAATGCTTCCGAACACGGATAGCGATGAAGAATCCGATTACAGAGATACCGATGATGACGATGATGGTATAGAGACCGTAGATGAGGACCTAAATCTTGATGGCAATTATGCAAATGACGATTCTGATGAGGACGGAATTCCTAATTATTTAGATCCCGATCTTGAGGAGCAAGAAGAGTTGGTAGAGGTTTTCAACGTTATAACGCCCAACGGAGATGGTGTTCATGATGTGTTAAGAATAAACGGACTTGAAAATTACCCGAACAATACCATTCGTATCTATAACAGATGGGGTGTTATGGTGTTCATGACCAAGGCCTATGGTACCCAAGGTAATGTGTTCGATGGTACGTCCCAGGCGAGGGCAACGATAGAAAAGGAAAATAAGCTTCCAGTAGGTACATATTTTTACATATTGGATTACGAAGAACCCAATGGTAAAATGAAACAACTTTCAGGTTACCTGTATATTAATAGATAAAAGGATGTCAAATAATAGATCGACAATAACAAAATATTACACCCTTGTAAATAGGCTTTTCCTTTTAATGTTATTTATTGGAACGATATCTTATGGCCAGCAAGATGCCCAATATACCCAATACATGTACAATACGGTAAGTGTAAATCCGGGGTACGCAGGTTCTAGGGGGCATATTAGTGTGGCTGCCCTACACCGTTCTCAATGGGTCGGTTTGGATGGGGCACCCGTTACGCAGACTTTTAATGTGCATTCTCCCATAGGTTATAGAGGTGTTGGTCTAGGTCTTTCTATAGTAAACGATAAGATCGGGCCTACCTCGGAAACCAGTTTTGATGTTGATTTTTCCTATACCATATGGACCTCTACTGAAGGTCGTTTAAGTTTTGGGTTAAAGGCCAGTGCTAATTTATTGGATATCCGATTTTCGGAGTTGAACCAGTACGCATCGGATCAAACGTTACAACAAGATATTGATAACAGGTTAACACCTAATGTCGGTGCTGGGGTCTATTACCATACCAATAATTTTTATGCAGGGTTATCTGTACCAAGGTTATTGGAAACAACCCATTTTGACGAATCTTCGCTTTCAACGGCCAAAGAACAGATGAATTTTTATTTTATTACAGGTTATGTTTGGGATTTAAATCCATTTCTAAAGTTTAAACCGGCATTACTTACCAAAATGGTACAAGGAGCGCCTTTACAGGTAGATCTTTCAGCTAACTTTATGTTCAACGAAAAGTTTATTTTGGGGGCAGCCTACAGGTGGGATGCCGCGGTAAGTGGTATGGCCGGGTTTAATATATCTAACAATTTCTTGATCGGCATTGCCTACGACCGTGAGACGACCGAATTGGGAGGTACATCTTTCAACGACGGTTCTTTCGAGGTCATTCTTAGATATGATTTTATCAGCACAAAGAACAATTTAAAATCACCTCGCTTTTTTTAAATACATTCCGTACATTTCTTCTTATTCTGTTATTTATTTTATTGATGGGTTTAACATAAGTTGTACAAAGACCCTATTTTTACAATATGAAGGAAGAAGAAGTAATACTTGTTAACGAAAATGACGAACAAATAGGCACCATGCCCAAGATGGAAGCCCATGAAAAAGCGGAACTTCATAGGGCATTTTCGGTTTTTGTTCTAAATGATAAGAATGAGATAATGTTGCAACAACGTGCAGCACATAAATACCATTCTCCATTATTGTGGACCAATACTTGTTGTAGCCATCAAAGGGTAGGGGAGTCGAATATTGAGGCAGGTAAGAGACGCTTACGGGAAGAAATGGGGTTTGAAACAGATTTAAAAGAACTTTTTTCTTTTATTTATAAGGCTCCTTTCGATAATGGATTAACGGAACATGAACTGGATCATGTAATGCTCGGGTATTACAACGATGAGCCTGTCATTAATGCGGAGGAAGTAGAAGATTGGAAATGGATGACCCCTGTCGATATTAAAAATGATATAGAGATAAATCCGGACGAATACACCGCATGGTTCAAAATAATTTTCGAAAAGTTTTATCAGCACTTAGTCGATAACCTTGTAGTAAGATGAAAGTAAAAGTAAGTAGAAAAGCTCATTTTAATGCCGCACATAGATTGTTTCGAGAGGATTGGGACGATGAAAAAAATACGGCGGTGTTCGGCAAATGCAGTAACCCAAATTATCATGGGCATAATTACGAAATGGTAGTCAGTGTTTATGGGGAGATAGACCAGAAGACCGGTTTTGTGATGGACATGAAAAAGTTGAAAGAATTGATCAGGGCAGAGATAGAAGAGGCCTTTGACCACAAAAATTTAAATGTGGAGGTGCCCGAGTTTAAGAACTTAAACCCTACAGCAGAAAATATAGCGGTAGTTATTTGGAAAAAGCTAAGGCCGCACATCTCAAAAGATAAAGACATAGAAGTAGTTCTTTATGAAACCCCTAGAAATTTTGTAACCTTTTCGGGGTAGTTTTTTATGCAACTACTTAGCCTATCTTCTTTGTCTAAAAGATACGGGGGTGGAATGTATCAGTTTAACCTTAGAAAGAGGTTGTTCATGTCAAGAAATTCATTCTTGGGCTATGTTTTAATCAAAGTCGATCTTTGTTCTTTTAAATTTAAAATCAATTAAAATTAATTATGACCTTATATCCATTAAAATTTCATCCTATTTTAAAAGAAAGACTATGGGGGGGAGTTAAACTAAAAGAAGTTTTAAATAAAAAGATAGAAAGTGATATTACCGGTGAGAGTTGGGAGCTTTCCGCTGTAAACGGAGATGTATCGGTAGTAGCAAATGGGGATCTTAAGGATACTTCATTGCAGGAGCTCATAGAAAAAGAACCGGAGGCCCTTTTAGGTAAAAGTGTGGTAGCTAGATTTGGAAAAGAATTTCCGATCTTGATTAAGTTTATAGATGCCAAACAAGACCTTTCTATACAATTGCACCCTAATGACGAACTGGCAAAGAAGAGACACAATTCTTTTGGAAAAACCGAGATGTGGTACATTATGGATGCGGATCCGGAAGCGGAGCTCATTGTTGGCTTTAATAGAGATGTCACCAGAGATGAATATGCTGAAAGTTTAAAGAACAATACATTATTGGACCTGTTGAATTATGAGAAGGTAAAAGAAGGGGATACCTTTTTTATTAATACCGGTAAGATCCATGCTATCGGTGCCGGGGTGCTTTTGGCAGAGATACAGCAAACCTCTGATGTTACGTATAGAATATTCGATTTTAATAGAAAAGACAAGAATGGCAACCTAAGGGAACTTCACACCGATCTGGCATTGGACGCGATCGATTATCAAAAAAAGGATGATTTTAAAGTTAGCTATTCGCAAACAGGGGATACTGTTAACCAAATGGTAGACTGTCCTTATTTTAAAACCAATTTCTTGAACCTTAAAAAAAATATGGAACAAGATACACGGTCTAGAGGCTCTTTTACGATTTACATGTGCGTATCCGGCAAGAGTAATATAAGTACAGAGTTCGGGGAAGTAGAGGTGAATAGGGGCGAAACCATATTGGTTCCTGCAATATCAAATAAAATATCGATAAAAACCCAAGGGGCCAAGTTGTTGGAGGTTACTATTTAGCGGCTTCTTATAAAATGAAATCCTAAAGTTGTACTTTTGTTAAAAATTAAAAGAAAATGGCAAGTATAAAAAATCTAAAAAAAGATATTAATAATGTACTGGGAGACATTATTGAAGGTGTTTATATAGTTGAGGAAACCAATGGAGAAAAACACTCAAAAGAAGGTACCGCAATTATTGATGAGGCTATCAATGTTTTTGATGAGTTGATCGCCAAGGTTAACCAAAATGATATTGACAATAAAAAAGCCCATTATAAAGAGGTAAGGGCAGAGTTGGAAACAAAAGCGAATAGCTTAATAGAAAAACTGAACAAACTAGGATAACTCTAGTTGGTTTTAGAATAAAAAAGCATCCTTTTTAGGATGCTTTTTTATTGCTTATTTTTTAAGTAACTCTTTAAGTTCTTTGCCATACTTAGAGTTTGCTACTTCTGGTGTTAATACTTCATAAATAGAATCCAAGTATTTAACGTTCGCATCGGGAATCTCTTTAACAGCAATATAGGGAGCTATGTAAGAGTCTTTGTTATTAAGGGCAAAATTTATGGAGAAAGCATAGCCCTTTTGGGTGTTTTTGGCACTGGCACGTTCTAGTGAATCTATAATCGCTTGGTCTAACGGTTTTTCCGCTTGCGAGGCTTTGAGTATAATTTCAAGGTTTCTTTTGTTGATGTTCGATAAGGCTTTTCTGTAATCCTCCAATTTATCGTGCGAACTAGATCCTGTAATTTTTGCGTTCGTGTCAAAAGTGTTCCAATCGGTGTTTATGGTAATGATACCGGGTTCTGCAAAAAATGTAATACGATCGTTAACATCGTTGTTATCCTTTTTGTTCAGATATAGGTAAAAAATTTCCGGGCTTTCCAAATCGGCGGTCAGACTAAAACTTCCATCCCCATCAATTTCTAAAGAATCAACGGTAACCAGACTAGAGTCCACCAAATGTTGTAGGTATAAAGTACCTTTTTTTAAGCCTTTTACTTTTCCGTTAACAACCAAGGAGCCCTCTTTTTTGGTATCGCAAGACATTATTACAAGAAAGGCGCTAAGGATAAAAAGTAATTTTTTCATTGAATTTATTTTGGAGGCAAATATCATTAAATTTTTAGAGAAAATATAGTTCGTAAACGGAAATGCTATAAACTAGAGGCGACTTCCATTAAATAGGCACAAAGCAATGCCCCGCCCGTACCTACCACATATCCCAACACCGCCAATAATACTCCAACGGAAGTGAGGGATGGGTGAAATTCCGCCGCCACTACAGGGGCGGAAGCAGCCCCCCCTACATTGGCTTGGCTACCCACTGCCAAAAAGAAGTAAGGTGCTTTAATAAGCTTGGCAACTAAAACAAGTAGCCCTGCATGAATAGCTATCCATATGAAGCCAACAGCTATTAGTCCAGGGTTCTCCAATACTTTGCCCAAGTCCATTTTCATGCCAATGGTTGCAACTAAGATGTATATGAACACACCACCGATCTTACTGGCGCCTGCGCCTTCATAGTTTTTGGCTTTGGTGAACGACAATAATATACCGGCACATGTGGCAATAACGACCATCCAAAAGAATCCCGACCCCAAGAAGCTAAGAAAACTTTTAGTATCACTGATGGCTTCAAAATTAGAGGTTAAATAAGAGCTTAAATAATCTCCGAAAAAATGAGCCAGTCCTACAGCCGAAAAAGCCAAACAAAGCATGATCATGTAGTCGTGTAAGGTAGGTACTCTGGTAATTTTTTCGGTAAAGGCGGTAACCTTGACTTTTAAGGTTTCAATAGCCGAGGTATCAGCTTTTAACCATGTATCTATACTTTTTGTTTTTCCTACCCCTAATAGTACAATAGCCATCCATACATTGGCCACAACAATGTCTATTAAGACCATGCCTCCATACTTTTCTGGATTGTATTGAAATATCTCTAGCATGGCCGCTTGGTTGGCCCCCCCGCCGATCCAACTACCGGCAATGGTTGCGAGTCCTCTCCAAATAGCGTCAAAATCATTGCCACCAACGGTCTCAGGTGAAAAAATGGAAACTAAAAGAATAGCAATAGGTCCTCCGATAATAATGCCTACGCTACCCGTTAAGAACATTATAATAGCCTTTGAACCTAGGTTGCTGATAGCTTTAAGGTCAATACTTAGGGTCATTAAAACAAGGGCGGCAGGTAATAGGTACCTGCTGGCCATGAAATAGAGATTAGAGGTTTCATCTGAAATTAGACCGCTACTGGCCAATAATGCCGGTAACAGGTAACACATGAGTACCGCGGGCACAATGGAATAGAATTTTTGCCAAAATCCTTTTTTTATGCTCGAGGTATAAAAAATAAAGCCCAAGGCCAAAGCCAATAAACCAAAAACAACGGTATCGTTCGTAATTAAGGGTTGTGTTAAAGAACTGTTCATGGAGAAACTTAAAAATGTTATTTCTCAAATATAACTAAATATGCAGATGTTGTTGAATATATAGGGCAACACCGTCTTCTGTATTGTGTGAGGTAATAAAATCGGCACTGTTTTTTACCTCTTCGCGCCCATTGGCCACGGCCACTCCACAACCTGTATTGACCAACATTTCCAAATCGTTATAATTGTCACCGAACGATATAACGTCGTTAAGTGTTTCGTCATCGGCAAGTATTGATTTTATGGCCGATAATTTTGAAACGGATTTTGGTGAAATTTCGATAAGTGTATCGTTAGAACGGTAAATGTTCAGTTCATTTTGGAATTGGGTATTTAGCTGGGGCATAAGAATGTCTGCAGTTTCTTTTGTGCCCATAATCATAATTTTGTGCGCGCCTACGTTTTTGTCTTCCCATTCCAAGATAGAATTTTCGGTAGAATTAAAAGTGGGGCGGGTCTTGGTATACTTTATTTCTTTTTCTACCCTTTCGGAGGTTTTTGGTACATGCCAATCGTTATAAGCATATAGGCCAAGGTCTACTTTAAGAGGTTCTGTTAACTTATGTATGTCGCGGACAACAGTAAGGGGAATACTAACGGAGTGTATTACTTTGTTTTCATGTAGTACCAAAGCACCATTGTAACAAATAATGGGCTGATTTAAAATTCCAAGGTTTTCTTGTATATAATACATGCCACTGGGCATTCTGGCCGATACCAAAATGATTCTGGTCGTGTTTTTTATTCTCTTTATTTCAGAAATGGTGAACTCGGAAACATCACTTTTTGTAGATAATAAAGTTCCGTCCAAGTCAGAACATAATACTTTATACTTCATTGAAATAGGCTAACGGTTAATTTGTGACAAAGGCAAATTAACAAATTAAGAAACAATACTCTTCAGATTTTTTACTGAAGTCCAAATATCGTTTAAATTAATCGTCCTGTTTCTTTTTAGGGGCTCTTTTGGCATCTTTAAGGCTTTTCATTAACATCCATTCTATCTGCCCATTGGTACTACGAAATTCATCCGCCGCCCATTTTTCGATAGCCTTTAGCATATCTTCACTTACCCGTAAAGCAAAAGCCTTTTTTTTACTCATTTAATTATATAGGGCTATTTTCGTTTTTAGTGGTTTAATGTTCCGGCATTTACAATAGGTGACGCATCTTTATCAGAACAGAGTACTACCATTAAGTTGCTTACCATGGCAGCTTTTCTTTCGTCGTCCAAAATTACTATTTCTTTTTGACCCAATTCTTCCAAGGCCATTTCTACCATGCTAACGGCACCTTCGACAATTTTATGTCTGGCGGCCACAATGGCGGTAGCTTGTTGTCTTTTTAACATGGCATTTGCTATTTCTTGGGCATAGGCCAAATAGCCGATTCTTGCTTCTAAAACTTCTATGCCGGCCATAGAAAGTCTTTCCTGAACTTCTTTTTCAAGTGCTTCGCTTACTTCGTTTACACTGGAGCGTAAGGTGATGTCCTCGTCCAAACCTTCATCCGCAAAATTATCGTAAGGATACATGCTTGCCAATTTTCTAACGGCGGCATCTGTTTGTACGCGAACAAAATTTTGATAGTCGTCTACCTCAAAAGCAGCTTTATAGGTATCGGTAACACGCCAAACAAGAATAGTACTTATCATAACAGGATTTCCTAGTTTGTCATTTACTTTTAATCTTTCACTATCAAAATTACTGGCCCTTAACGAGATTTTCTTTTTAGAAAACAAGGGATTTACCCAAAAGAGCCCGTTGGCCTTTATGGTGCCTACGTACTTACCAAATAATAGTAAAACGCGCGAGCTGTTCGGGTTTACCAAAACAAACCCCGGTACACAGCACATTGCTATAACTATCAATAAAATACCTACATAAATTTTTAGTAGGGCGACGCCTGCTGCCAATAGAATGAATAGAACAAAGAGCATGATGTAGCCGTTAACGGGACTGTATTGTTTTTCGCTGGACATATTTGTGATATTAAAATGATATCATAAATATATTAAATTAATTTTAAATGGTAATTGTTTTTCGATTTTAAGTGATTTATGCCTTGTTTTTAAATTTTTTGGTCTTTTTCTTGTTGGGGTTTTTAAAGAGCCGCTTAAAAAAACCGTCCCGTTTTATAGGTTCGCAATCGAGCAGCTGTTTAACATGGTCGGTCGGAGCAGGAAATTTGGCTTGGGTAAGGTAGTTAAGCTCTTTCTGTTTGTTCATTTTCTGTAGCATAAGGGCAAACATGGGCAAGGCGGCATTGGCCCCTTGTCCCAAACTGGTGTTTTTAAACCCTATTTCATGGTTGTCTAACCCGACCCAGGTAAGATGTATCATCTTAGGGGTAAGTGCTACGAACCAGGCATCTTTATTGTTTTGGGTAGTTCCGGTCTTGCCCGCAATATCGTTCGGTAATTTATATATGTTTCTAATTCGTGATGCGGTACCCGAATTAATGGTCGCCTTCATGATTTCTAACATTATTTGGGCATTCTCTTTTGAGAAGGCGGCAGTCTCACTTTTTTGAGGTTCAAACTCTGCCAAAACATCACCGGTATCAGAGACTATTTTTTTGATTATAAATGGTTCTATATAGTGCCCGTCGTTTAAGTAGGTAGTATATGCCCTGGCCATTTCTGTCATTTTTATTTCACCGGTACCCAAGGCCAAAGAGGGTTCTTTGGGCAACGGTTCTTTTATTCCCATTCTTTTGGCCTGATCTATTACATTGTCTATTCCTGTTTCTTCAAGAACCTTTACGGCAATGGTATTGACCGAGTTGCTCAGGCCTTGTTCCATAGAGTAGTTTAAGTAGGTCTCATCTTTATCTGCGGAATTGCTTGGTGACCAGCCTTTTAAATTTTGATATTCTACTTCTTGTGCAGAGAAGTAGGTGCAGGGAGGAATCCCTTTTTCAAGGGCGGCCGTGTAAACTATGGGTTTAAAAGTAGAACCTACTTGGCGCTTGCTTTGTGAGATATGGTCATATTTAAACTGTCTAAAATTAATACCGCCGATCCACGTTAGTACTTCTCCCGTTTTGGGGTTTAAGGAGAGGGATCCCGTATTCAGAAATTTCATATAATGTTTAATACTGTCCATAACGCTGATATTTTTTTCAATATCATCTCCCCAAGATTTTAATACGATAGGTCTGGTGGTTCTTTTGAGGCTATCTAAAATTTGAGCATCCTTTAATCCCGTTTTTTTTAAACGGAGATAGGCAGGTGTTCTTCTGGCAATTTTATCGATTAGGCCTTTGTTTGTTTTCCACGGGGCATTTTTACCATAACTCCTTTCAAAATCATTTTGAAGTTTTGTCATATGTGCTACCATAGACTCTTCCGCCATTTGCTGTAGTTTATAGTTCAGGGTGGTGTATATCTTTAGTCCAGAAGTGTAAATGTTAAGGTCTGCGCCATTTTTATTCTGCTCTTGGATCCAGCGCAACATTTGCTTGCGGACCTGTTCTCTAAAATAAGGGGCTGTTCCAGAACTATAATCATAGTCTCTATAATCCAGGTTAAGTTTGCTGTTCTTTAAATTTTCCCATTGGGCATTGGTCAAAAAACCGTTGTTTAACATAGCGTATAGTACTAGATTTCTCCTTTCCATACTCTTTTCAGGGAAAATACGTGGATTGTAGCCATATGTAGCTTTTAACATACCTACCAAAGTAGCGGCCTGCGTAATGGAAAGATCTTTTGTTCTGGTATTAAAGAATTTAAGGGAGGCACTTTCTATGCCAAAAGTATTATCACCAAAAGACACGGTGTTGAGGTAATGGGTCAGAATTTCATTTTTACTGTAAATAGCTTCCAGTTTTTTGGCAATGAACATTTCCTTTATCTTATCTACAACAATATTTGTTTTGTTCCGATCTCTTCTCGGATAAAGATTTTTGGCCAATTGTTGGGTAAGGGTGCTGCCCCCGCCGGCAGATTCATCTCCCATGAGTACGGTTTTGACACCAACCCTAAAAAGACTGCGATAATCTATACCCGAATGCTCGTAGAACCTTTCGTCTTCTATAGAAACGAGTGCTTGTAACAGATGCTCTGGAAATTCTTCAAAAGTAATGGGCTGTCGGTCGTTTAAGTAGTATTTACCAATTAGTACACTATCGGCGGTAAATACTTCTGAGGCTACCTGATATTGAAAGTTGGCTAGTTCTTCTTTACTGGGAATTTTACCCCAGGCACCTATATATATACTACCGATAAAAGTGCCGACCAATAACAATAGTGTTGTTACTATCAATGTTAAGTACCTTATAATAGGTGATTTTATTTTGAAGAGGGTAGATTTCGTCTTTTTCATATATGCAAGATCTTATTAAAATTTAAGCTAATGCTACTTTTAACAATACCTTAAAATTTGAAGTTATATTTTTGACTAAAATTATTTTCATGAAAAAGCTTACGTTTCTATTGTTTTTAGTGGTTCATATTTCATTTGCCAATGACATGGTGTGGTCAAAAACAGGTCATAGGGTAGTGGGCGATGTAGCACAGGAATATTTGACCCGTAGGGCCAGAAAAGCTATAGATAAATTATTGAACGGTCAAAGTTTGGCGGCCGTTGCCAATTTTGGGGACGAGATAAAGGCGGACAGAAAATATAAGGAGTTTAGTGCGTTGCATTATGTAAATTTTCCAGCTGATAAAGATTATAAAGATGTGGAGCCGAGTAAATATGGTGATTTGGTAACAGGTATAAATAAATGTATTGAAGTTATCAAAGACCCGTCAAGTAGTACCGAGGACAAAACATTTTATCTTAAGTTTTTGGTGCACTTAATAGGAGATTTACACCAACCTATGCATATTGGCCGTGCAGAGGATAAGGGAGGAAACGATATACAGGTTCAATGGTTTGGAAGGGGAAGCAACCTGCACAGGGTATGGGACTCGAATATGATAGACGATTATGGAATGAGTTATACCGAACTGTCGGATGCCCTGCCAAAGCTTTCAAAAGAAGAAATAAAACAACTGCAAGCAGGTACCATTTATGATTGGATAGAGGAAACCCAAGAAATTACCAATAAAGTATATGACTCTGTCGAGGTGGGAGAAAAACTGGGCTATCAATACGGATATAAATGGTGGGGTACCGTAGAGAACCAATTACTAAAAGGAGGTATACGTTTGGCAGCTGTACTGAACGATATATTCAAATAGATTATCACCGGCTCTCTTTTTTCTACATGCAGCTTTTATAGTAGTTCTCTTTATATAGAAAACATTGTCTTAATCACTTATTAATTAAGAAGGCCGTAATTTTTGGCATGACCTTTGAAATAATTTAACTAGTTGACGATAGGTAAATTAAATGAGGCGCACCCCTTGTTTAAAGATAGTCGTCACTAAGCTTAAACGGTGTAAAAAAATCGGTTCCCACAGCCGATTTTTTTATTTTATGATTCTAAAGGTGAGGTTAATACGTTCCCCGACGGGTTTGCTTGTTTTTGGTACCTGGTGTTTCCAGAAATGTTGTGTTTTCCCCTTCATTACTAAAAGGCTACCATGTTGTAGTACCCATGTATGTTTTAGGTCTGGAACTGTATTGTGTTTTAAATGAAAAAGTCTATCTGCACCCAAACTCAATGAAGCAATAACAGGGTTTTTTCCCAATTCCTTTTCATTGTCCGCGTGCCATCCATTACTGTCTTTTCCGTTGCGATATAGGTTAAGAAGGCATGTGGTAAATTTATAAGGGCAGTATTGTTCTTGTTCTATCTTCTTTTTTAATTCCGTTAACTCTGGGGTAAACAAATGGGGCCGCATGGTTATGTTGGAGTAAGAGTAAGGTTTGTTGTTATTTGCATATAGCGCGGTAAGGCGAGGTTGTGCGTAGACCTTTCCAAAAACCTTTATATCGTCTTGTTGCCAAGGAGTGTTTGCCCTCAGATGCTTAAAAAAATCGTCAGCAACTTTTTT
Organism: Maribacter thermophilus; assembly: GCF_001020565.1. GTDB lineage: Bacteria > Bacteroidota > Bacteroidia > Flavobacteriales > Flavobacteriaceae > Maribacter > Maribacter thermophilus. Next base: position 129,875 of record NZ_LDAS01000001.1, read on the forward strand.
ATTTAAAAATTCGGGACAATAAAAAATCTCACTATCCGGAAGTTCAAGGTCTTTAAATAAGTTGCTTTCTACGGTCATTAGACCAAAACAGTTTTTAGTTCGTTTCGGTACTCACTGGGGTTTTGGCCCGTAAAGGCTTTAAAGGACTTGTTAAAGTGCGAGAAGTTGTTAAAACCACACTCAAAACAAACCTCTGTAATACTCATAGGCTTTTCTGCCAATAGTTTTGAAGCGTGTACCAACCTGTATTCATTTACAAATTGCACAAAAGTTTTGTTTGTAATCTTTTTAAAGTATCTACAGAAAGATGGTATGGTCATACTGACCATAGATGAAATTTCTTCCAGAGTAATCTCTTCTTTAAAGTTATTTTTAACATGGTTGAAAACGATGTTTATACGGTCGTTGTCCTTTACATCCGTTTCCAGAGAAAAACCTGTGGCATTTAATAACCTTAATTCATCCGAATTTCCTAGTTCGTTCAGAATGTTCAAAATACTTAGAAGGCGTTGAAAATCTGTCTGATACTCCAATATCTCCATCTTATCGCCAATTTTTCTTTTGGTTTTACCATAAAAGGCAATACCCCCACTGGCCGCTTTAAAAAGACTTTCGATTTTTCGCATTTCGGGAATTTTAAAAAAATCGGTCCCCAAAAAGTCCATTTTCATTTGTATGACCGTTTCACTGGTATTTCCTGTAAGTGCATCGGTAAAACCACAATGTGGTAAATTACTACCGATCAAGATCAGGTCTCCATCGGTATAATAAGATACATGGCTACCGATTTGTCGTTTGCCAGAACCCCCATTTACGTACACAAGCTCCAATTCTGGATGATAATGCCACACATTGTTCTTGTTTCTTTTATGCTCATCAAATTTTTGATAGGTAAAAGAATGACCAAAATCTGGTTCTATTGCTTCAAAAGTAGGTTTCTGTACAATCATATATAATTGTGTTTGCTTATGTAAAATTAGACAACCCAAAAATAGGGTTGCTTTGCAAAATTAACTCAAATATGTGGAATATTAACTATACGTTATGTGGTTAGTGTCAAGTAGGTTAAAATAGCACATAAATTGGGAAAGTATGATGTAGTGGGGCAGGTAAGACGGGAGTATGTTTGTAGTGTAAATTATTCATTAATCCTTTAAAGTAATTTATCATGAAAAAATTAGTAAAAATTACAACCGTTGTTGCCTTTATGTTCGCTACAGTAGCAGGCATGGCAAAAGAGCCAAAATTGGACTTAGTATCCTTAGGGAAAGCAAAAAGTGTGCTGTTGACCTTGGATGCATCGTCGCAAGGTGTTAAAGTGAAATTAATGGATGCAGATTCTCATATTATATATACTGAGAAATTATCAAATGGCCGTTTTAGTAAAAAACTGAATTTGGAAGGTTTGAAAGATGGCAATTACTATTTATCTACTGAAGACGGATTAAAGCGTTACTATCATACTATCGTATTAAAAGATAATAAGGTTACAATTATGGATTCAAGCGAGGCTGTAAAGCCATTTTTTAGAAAAACAGAGGATAGGGTTTTTGTAAACTTCTTGAACCTGAACAAATCTAAAATTTCTTTAAAGGTATATGATGAGGATGATAGACTTGTTTTTTCTGAAACTGTTGATGATAAAGTAATAGTAGAAAAAGCTTTCAATTTTGCAGGAGCTTATTCTGGAAATTATACTGTAGTTGTTGCTGATAATGCAAATACCTACACTGAACAATTTGTTGTTAATTAAGTTGATTTAAGTTAATTTGATTGAAAGGAGGCTGGAGAGCCTCCTTTTTTTATTTTATAGAGTAAGATATTGGTAGGCCCAGTAAATGAGCAGCAATTGTAAGGGGATCCTTAGTATCAACAACCATGTTGGTATGCCTGCGGCAGCTTTTTTGCTACTTAACATATAAAAGTGTACCAAAAGAAAAAGGATCAACATCGTGACCAAGCCATAAACGGAAAGATTTTTTGTTGGTGAAAAACAAACGCCCAGCCCTAGTATTATTTCACACAGCCCACTTAAATACACCAAAGTTTTATGATAGGGTAAATACCTGGGCATAATTCTCATATACACTCTGGGTTTTATAAAATGCATTAAACCCGCCAAAACATACATTGCGCCCATAAGGTATAGGTGCCAAGGGTATAACAATTTCATTTTATATATTTAAGAAATCGGTCTTTTTTGTACTGCGGCACCGATTCATTTTCCATAAACAATTTAAGTAGGTTCTGGGGTTTTTCTTTCATGAATATCAATTCGTAAAACTGTTGTACGGTAAGTGGGTTGTTAGATTCCTCCATTAACTTTAGGTCATCTCCGGCAAAAACCTCTCCTTCTTCAATTATTTTAACATAGGTGCCTGGATGATTATGGGCTATAAATTCTCTAATAATATTTTGTGTACCAAACTTTACACCCAATTTATAACAGGGTTCTCGCGGTTGTGATACCTGTACCAAGGCCTTTCCTATACGGTAGGTATTTCCGACCCTTATTTTTGATTCGTCCAAACCTTCTATAGTTAGATTTTCGCCGAACATGCCCCAATCCCATTCAAGGTCCGGGTATTTTTTTCTCCAAAAAGGATATTGATCAGAAGGGAAAAGATAACAAGCCTTATCAATGCCGGCATGGTGTTTACGGTCTATTACCGTATCGTCCTTAACATCGGTCTTGCCCAAAAAAAGACCATTTGCTGTCGGGTATTTATAAATACCTGTTTTTTCCTCTGCTCCGTTCCACATAAAGCTTTTTGGAGCAAGGCTAATATTTGTAGAAATAACCTTCATATTGTGAAGATAGAAAAATGCACCCATTAAACCCTAGTTCTAAAGTTTTCGATTGTCCATATTTTTTAAGTTAAAAATTTATTTTTTGTAAATATTAATGACTTATAAAATCGTTTTTTTTTTAATAAAAAGGCATTTTATTTGCGTTTTTCTTGGTTTTTCGTTGTTGATCGGATAATTTACTAAAGTGTAAAAAAAACACGGGGAATGGGGGCAAATACCAAGCATAAGTTTGCAAAACCCATTTAAGTATTTGCCAGATATTTTTCATTTTATTTAAATTCATGTTATTCATATCATTTATACTTTTTACGGGGTTTGTCGCATTTTATGCCACGTATAAACTTCGAAAGGATAAGCTGAACACCAAAGATGGTTATTTTCTTGGGGGGCGCTCATTAATAGGTATCGTTATTGCCGGATCTTTGTTGTTGACCAACATTTCTACCGAGCATTTGGTGGGTATGAACGGTTCTTCTTATCGTAATGGGGCAATTATTATAGCATGGGAGGTTACATCTGCTTTGGCTTTGGTTGTCGGAGCCTTGTATTTGGCGCCCAGATATCTAAAAATGGGGTTGACCACCATACCTGAATTTTTAGAGAAACGATTTGACGGACTCACGAGAACCATGGTGGCCCTATTGTTGATCATATCTTTTGTGGCCACTTTATTGCCCATTGTTTTATATACGGGGGCTCTTAACATAGAAGCTATTTTTGAGATATCCGATTTATTGAATGTAAGTCGAGATGATGGAATTGGTATTACGATTTTGATAGTAGGAAGCATCGGGGCCGTCTATGCTATTTTTGGAGGGTTGAAAATGGTGGCCTATACAGATACCATTAATGGATTTGGTCTTCTGGTGGCAGGTCTTCTGGTGCCCGTTATTGCTCTTTTGAGCATTGGAGATGGAAATTTGTTTCAGGGTTTGGGAGAAGTTTTTAACAACAGCCCCGAGAAGTTCAATGTAATTAGTAACGAGCCTGGTATCGGTGATGGCGCCCGTTCCTCTATATTGCCTTTTGAAGTATTGTTTACCGGGCTTATGGTGAATCAAATTTATTTTTGGACCATGCATCAATCCATTATACAAAGGGTGTTGGGAGCGGTGAGCTTAAAGGAGGCACAAAAGGGCTTGTTGTATACCGGGTTATTGAAAATTCTTGTACCATTGATTATTGTTTTGCCAGGACTCATAGGGTTCTATTATTTTGGAGAATCACTTTATGATAATCCGGATAGCGTTTATCCCGAGCTGGTAAAAAAAGTAATGCCTTTGTGGCTAACGGGATTCTTTGTTGCAGTAATGATGGGGGCCATTTTAAGTACGTTCAACAGTGCCCTAAATAGTGCGGCCACGGTTTTTAGCCTTGGTATCTATAAAAGATATTTACACAAAGATGCTTCTGATGGTAAGCTGGTGACAATTGGTAAATGGACCTCGTTGTTATTGGCCATTTTTGCAATAGGTATAGCTCCTTTTGTGGCAAATGCACCAGACGGGCTGTATCAACTTTTACAACAATTGAACGGTATTTTCTTTATACCCATCGCAAGTGTTATTTCTGCAGGTTTTCTTTTTCCTAAAATTTCAGCTTTTGGTGCCAAGGCGGGGCTTGTATTTGGTCTGTTCTTTTATGTGATCATGTACTACTTTATAAAAGTGGATCTACATTTTGTGCACATTTGGGGAATAGAGTTTGTACTAAACCTCTTGGTAATGTACTTGGCATCAATGGTTAAACCCAATACGGAAAAATTTGCGATAAAAAATGCCGAGGTCATAAATCTTAACCCTTGGGCGTATGCCAAACCGTTTAGTATCTTTTTGGTGCTATTTACTGTAGTATTGTATGTTTGGTTGGGAAATGTTTGAAATACAAAGGGTTATAGTTTAATATATGGATATTTAAGCCTAAATTTATATAGAATACAATTAAAAACCAATAGATTGTGATGGAGGAAAAAACATTTAGAAATTACGATGCTCCCGATGTTTCTGCTGCCGTAAAGGAGCATTACAGAAAAATGAGGAAGAACCAAACCTATGATTATGTGCAAAGAATGCACAAAAAATATTTGACCTTCGATAAGCCAATGGATTTGTGGGAAGCTATGCGGCATCTAAACAGTTTAATAGATGTGAGCGATCCGGACCTGGATTTGCCGAACGTGCAGCATCTTATACAAAGTGCAGAAGCCATACGGGCAGATGGTAGACCGGATTGGATGCAATTAACGGGTTTGATCCACGATCTGGGGAAAATAATGTTCATGTGGGGGTGTGATGAAGATGGTACCAGCCAAGCAGAGCAATGGGGTATGGTGGGTGATGTTTTTGTCGTAGGATGCGCTTTGCCGACTACATGTGTCTATCCTGAATTTAATGAGCTAAATGCCGATATGAAAGATGATCGTTATAATACCCCAACAGGTATTTATGAAGAAGGGTGTGGTTTAGATAATCTTGAACTGGCCTGGGGACATGACGAATACTTATATCAAGTATTAAGTAACCATAAAGAGAATACACTTCCAGAAGAGGCTATGATAATGATCCGGTACCATTCTTTTTATCCTTGGCATACAGGAGAAAGTTACTCAGAACTTTTAAGTGAGAAAGACAAAGAGTATTTACAGATAATAAAGGATTTTAATAAATATGATCTTTATACCAAAAGTCAGAAAATTTATGACTTGCAAGATGTCATGGATCATTACAAACCTATTGCCGAAAAATATTTAGGAACAGGCCCTATATATTGGTAATCTTGCTGGTCTGTAAAATAAAAAAGCCGTTTCATTTTGAAACGGCTTTTTTGGTTCTTGATATAATGGTTTATTTGACCATGTCGTAACTACGTTTAATAAACTCCGTTAATTCGGCACCCTTTAGAAGGCCTTTTGAGAGTTTAGCAAGATCTAACGATTGATTGATCAATCGTTCTTTTTTCTTCGCAGTTTTAGTGTTTAGAATTTCACTTACCAACTCATGGTTGGTATTTACGATTAAATTATACATCTCTGGCATATTGCCCATACCGAACATACCACCACCGGTTTGCTGCATTTCTTTCATTCTTCGCATAAATTCCGGTTCTGTGATTATAAATGGTGAAGCATCGCTGTCCATTGCTTCCAATTGTACGGTATAATTACTTTTTTCTCCAAACACAGCTTCTAGATCCGCCTTTAACTTTTCTTTTTCCTCGTCGGATAGTTTAGAAATTTGTGTATCTTCTTTTTGTATCAATTTGTCAATAGGGTCTGCATCGACCCTTGCGAAAGAAATCTTCTCTTTTGAAGTCTCCAATTTTTGCATCAAATGACTTATGATAGGGGAGTCCAGTAACAGAACTTCGTACCCCTTATCTTTCGCGGCCGCTATATAACTATGTTGGGCTTCTTTGTCCGATGCATAAAGAATAACCAGTTTATCGTCTTTGTCTGTTTGGTTTTCTTTGATCTTGTCCTGTAGCTCTTCAAAAGTATAGAATTCGCCATCTACTGTGGGATACAATGCAAATTTGTCGGCTTTTTCAAAGAATTTGTCCTCTGAAAGCATTCCGTATTCAATAACAATTTTGATATCGTTCCATTTAGATTCAAAATCTTTACGGTTGTTCTTGAACAGCGAACTAAGTTTGTCGGCAACCTTTCTGGTGATGTAAGAAGAAATTTTCTTTACTGCACCATCCGCCTGCAAATAAGACCTTGAAACATTTAAGGGGATGTCGGGAGAATCGATAACACCACGTAACATGGTCAAGAATTCCGGTACAATACCTTCCACGTTATCGGTAACAAAAACCTGATTTTGATATAGTTGAATTTTATCCTTTTGAATGTTCAGGTCATTGGTAAGTTTTGGAAAATATAGAATGCCTGTTAGGTTAAAAGGATAATCAACGTTAAGGTGAATATGGAACAATGGTTCATCGAATTGCATCGGATATAGCTCCCTGTAGAAAGATTTATAATCTTCATCCTTCAGGTCTGCTGGCTGTTTGGTCCATGCCGGATTAGGATTGTTGATGATATTGTCTACCTCTTTGGTCGGTGCAGGGTCTTCTTCTTTTGCTCCTTCCGGTTTTGGCAAAGTTTCCGTTTTGGTACCGAACTTTATGGGTACCGGCATAAACTTGTTATACTTTCTTAAAAGCTCGCTTATTCTGTGATCTTCTAAAAATTCGGTAGAATCATCGGCAATATGCAAAATGATTTCTGTTCCACGCTCCTTTTTGTCCGATGCCTCTATCGTAAAATTGGGAGAACCATCACATGACCAATGAACAGCTGGTTCATCTTTAAAACTTTTAGTGATTATTTCCACTTTGTCCGCTACCATAAAGGCAGAATAGAAACCAAGACCAAAATGGCCTATGATACCTGCATCTTTGGCAGAGTCTTCGTATTTGTTCAAAAACTCTTCGGCACCAGAGAAAGCGACTTCGTTAATGTATTTTTTTACCTCTTCTTCCGTCATGCCCAATCCTTGGTCTATGACATGAAGTTTTTTTCCTTCTTTATCTACCTTAATCTCAATGATAGGGTTGCCATACTCTACCTTGGCTTCTCCTATAGAGGTCAAGTGCTTTAGTTTAAGAGTGGCATCCGTTGCATTGGAAATCAATTCCCTAAGAAAAATTTCATGATCGCTATACAAGAATTTCTTTATCAATGGAAATATATTGTCTACCGAAACATTTATTTTACCTGTAGCCATTTTATATGTTTTTTATATTAATAAATCTATAGCCATGATTGGCAAAAAAAGTACCATAATGTATATCAGTGACAAACTGACACATAGTTGATTTGAAAGTTTAACATAAATATTGTTTAGTTTTTTTGGTTAAAAGTTAAACAATACGTATATTAAGCTGTGATTGGGAAGAAATGCTATGAGAAAGTTCTTGCTGTAATCACGTTTTGTTATTTATTAGGTTAGGTTGTTTAAAAACGCGCTTTCTATGAAAAGCGCGTTTTTTTAGTTAATGTAGAAAGTTGGTACAATTGTTTGGTTCGTGATTTTGTATCAGAAAAAATGACAATTCGTTATCGGTAAAAGTATATGTAGTAAACCAACTAGTTTATCATAAAAAAAGCGATCATTTAGTAAATGTTGTTATATTGCGTTGCTAGTTCAATGTCAATACTAGTACAAAACACATCATATGTACAATTCAAAAATAACCGGGTTAGGCTATTATGTACCGGAAAATGTAGTCACCAACGATGATCTGTCTAAAATCATGGATACCAATGATGCTTGGATTCAAGAAAGAACGGGTATAAAAGAAAGGAGGCATGTTGTTAGGGGGGATGGAGACACTACCACTACAATGGGGGTGAAAGCCGCTAAAATTGCAATAGAGAGGGCAAAAATAGATAAAGACGATATAGATTTTATTGTGTTTGCTACCTTGAGTCCAGATTATTATTTCCCGGGTCCCGGGGTTTTGGTGCAGAGAGATTTAGGAATTAAGACCGTAGGTGCCCTAGATGTAAGAAACCAATGTTCCGGTTTTATATATGCGCTTTCCGTTGCCGATCAATTTATAAAAAGTGGGATGTATAAAAATGTTCTTGTAATCGGTTCGGAACTGCATTCGCATGGTTTGGATATGACTACAAGGGGAAGAGGAGTTTCGGTCATTTTTGGCGATGGAGCCGGGGCTGCCGTTCTAAGTAGATCGGAAGACGATGGGAAAGGAATTCTTTCATCGCATTTACATTCTGAAGGGCAACATGCCGAAGAGTTGTCTTTGATCGCCCCGGGTATGGGCAAAAGATGGGTGACCGATATTATTGAAGACAACGACCCTAATGACGAATCTTATTTTCCGCATATGAACGGGCAATTTGTATTTAAGAATGCAGTAGTACGTTTTAGCGAGGTGATTATAGAAGGGTTAAAAGCAAACTCTTTAAAACCGGAGGATATTGATCTATTGGTGCCGCACCAAGCAAACTTGAGGATATCACAATTTATTCAGAACAAGTTTGGTTTAAATGACGATCAGGTCTTTAACAATATTATGAAGTATGGCAATACGACAGCGGCGTCCATTCCGATTGCCCTTACCGAGGCATGGGAATCTGGTAAGGTGAAAGAAGGTGATTTAGTGGTATTGGCAGCATTTGGCAGTGGGTTTACATGGGGTAGTGTTGTTATTCGTTGGTAAGCAAAGACCCTAATTTTTTGCTGCGGGTTTCCGTAGACAATAATTGTAGTTTATATAAAAAGCAGAACCCAGACATATGTCTGGGTTCCTTGCTGATAAGCTATACTAAACACTAACCATTAACTATAAATATATAGCGATATCAACTCTATTTATACTTTTAACGGGTTAAAAATAATCTTATTACTAATTCTTACGTCTATATAAAGACGTTTTTTTTTAAAAATGTTACAGAATCAGTAAAATTTAACAACTTATTAATAAAATGAAAAAGACTCTTGTTTTTGGAGCATCCCTAAAACCTGATCGTTACAGTAACTTGGCAATACATAAACTTCTACGTAACGAAATAGAAACCCGAGCTTTTGGCATTAGATCCGGAGATATCGGGGGCGTGCAAGTTAAGACCAATTTAAGTGAATTCCAAGATATTCATACGATAACATTATATCTTAATCCATTAAGACAGAAACAGTATTACAATGACATAATCGGCTTGCAACCGAAACGGGTTATTTTTAACCCTGGAACGGAAAACCCTGAATTCTATAAAATGTTAAGGGAGAACGGCATTAAGGTAGAAATTGCATGTACCCTGGTTTTGTTGGCCACCGATCAATATTAACATTATTCTATCTATTGGGGTCGGTTGCCTGTTTCCAATGTTGTTTTCTCTTTGTCCCTAATTAGCCATAACCCTATAAAGGTAATTAGTCCGTTTAAAGGTAACAGCTCGTATCCAAATTGATACCCGGACAAAAGTTCTGGAGGTATTTTTGCAAGTATCAAAACAATTAAAACCGATGCAAGGGCCACCATCCAAACATATTTATCCTTTATTTGGTGCTTGGTGAAAATTCCAAAAGAAAAAAGGCCTAGTAGCGGACCGTATGTATAGGAGGCCACTGTTAAGAGCCCATCGATGACATTTCTGTCCAATACATATTTAAAGGTGATAACTACGATGATCAATAACACGCTCATGCCAATATGGGTCTTGCGACGTATTTTCTTTGCCTCGACCTCGCTTTTCTTTCCAGTTCCCAAAAAATCTACGCAAAAAGAGGTGGTCAAAGAGGTGAGCGCACTATCCGCACTACTGTATGCGGCGGCGATGAGACCTAACATAAAAGTAATGGCGACCGTTATCCCCAAACCACTGTTCAGTGCAATTTCTGGAAACAGCAAATCAGATTTTGGGCTACCGTCCATTAAAGGTATCGCTATTTGATATTTTTCTGCATAAATAAACAGAAGGGCTCCCAGCAACATAAAAACAAAGGTAACGAATACAAGTACAAAACTAAAGGAGACCATGTTTTTTTGAGCATCCTTTAGGTTTTTACAGGTAAGGTTCTTTTGCATCATATCCTGATCCAGACCGGTCATGCAAATGGTGACGAACATACCGCCTAAAAAGGATTTTACTAGATGGTTTTTAGCGAAGAAATCTTCGGTAAAAAAAGTTTTGCTGTACTTGGATAATTCGGTGGACCCCAGAAAATCGCCTAGGCTCCATTCTAATTTGTTCAATATAAAGTAGATGGACAATCCTACTGAGACCAACATAAATAGCGTTTGTAAGGTATCCGTCCAAACAATGGTTTTTATACCACCTTTAAAGGTGTATATCCAAATTAATAGTATCGAAAGAATAACGGTAATCTCAAAAGGTACGTTCCAATTGTCGAAAACAAACTGTTGCAAGACTATAGCGACCAAAAACAACCGGAAAGCGGCACCCAAAACCCTAGATATGAAAAAAGAGATGGCGCCCACTTTATAGCTCACAAATCCGAAACGTGTATCTAGATACTCATAAATAGAAGTAACATTTTGCTTGTAATAAATAGGTAAAAGAACATAAGCGGTTACCAGATACCCCAAAAAATAACCGAAAACTACTTGCATGTAGCTGAATTGGGAAGCATCTACCCACCCGGGAACCGATATGAAAGTTACTCCGGAGAGCGAGGCTCCAACCATACCAAAGGCTACTAAATACCATGGCGATTGTTTTCCGGCCTTAAAAAAATCTTCATTGGAGTCGTTCTTTCCTGTAAAATAGGAGATTAATAAGAGTACAATAAAATAACCGCCGATTAATAGCAGTATATGAAAAGCAGTCATCGCAAATAATTTAAGAGCAAAGTACAAAAAGCAAAAATAGTGTGTAATTTTACCCTAAACTTATCTGAATGGATTTTTCTTCAAAATTATTAGAAAATGCGGTTCATGAAATGTCTCAATTGCCCGGTATAGGTAAGCGGACTGCCTTGCGTTTGGTGCTTCATATGTTAAAGCAACCTGAACGGCAGACCGAAGAACTGTCCAACGCCCTGCTAAAGCTGAGAAGTGCCGTTCAGTTTTGTGAAAATTGCCACAATATTTCAGACACCGCCCTCTGCGAAATTTGTGCAAATCCGAAAAGAGATAGCGAATTGGTCTGTGTGGTAGAGGATATACGAGATGTAATGGCGATAGAAAACACAGGGCAATATAGAGGGTTGTATCATGTGCTTGGTGGTAAAATATCGCCGATAGAGGGTATGGGGCCACAAGATTTAAAGATAGCCTCGCTTGTAGACAAGGTAAAAAAGGGAACAATTAAAGAGCTTATTTTTGCGTTAAGTTCCACGATGGAAGGTGACACGACCAACTTTTATATATTTAAGCAAATCGAGGGGTTCGAAGTGCGAACATCAACCATTGCAAGGGGTATAGCGGTTGGTGATGAATTGGAGTATGCCGATGAGGTGACCTTGGGTAGAAGTATATTGAACAGGATTCCTTTTGAAGGATCCTTGAATAAAAATTGAAAAATGTAATATTGTTGCAAAAACAACAAATAGCTTCATATTTTATTATTTTTGCAAAAAATATATTCAAAAAGGGATTTATATTATTGATATGGCAAAATTTGAATTGAAATTACCAAGAATGGGAGAGAGTGTTGCAGAAGCAACGTTGACCTCTTGGTTAAAAGAAGTTGGGGATACTATAGAAATGGACGAAGCGGTATTTGAAATCGCTACCGACAAAGTAGATAGTGAAGTGCCCAGCGAGGTAGATGGAGTTTTGGTCGAAAAGTGCTATGAAGTGGACGATGTGGTCAAAGTAGGGGATGTTGTGGCCGTTATAGAGGTAGAGGGTGAAGTTGAAACCGTTGTAGATAATTCGGACAGTGCAGATAACTATGAGGCAGAAGAAATGGTTGCTGCCGCTGAAGAGGCATTGGTGGCGGCAAAGGAGACCGTAGGCAGTCCTATACCTGATTATTCAAATTCAGAACGGTTTTATTCACCATTGGTGAAGAATATAGCAAAACAAGAAGGTATTTCTTTTGCCGAGCTGGAAGCTATTACCGGAAGCGGTAAAGAAGGAAGGGTTACCAAAAACGATATATTGGCGTATGTAGAGACTAGAAAAAACGGTAGTGTTGCAAGCGTTGCCCCTGATCAGAAAAAAGAGACGGCACCAGTGGCACCTGTAGTTAAAGAGGTTTCTGCGCCTGCGCCTTCTGTGGCTAAAGACAAGGCTCCGGTGAAGGTGGCATCGGGCGATGAGGTTATTCCCATGTCCAGAATGGGCAAACTTATAGCCAAACACATGTCGGAGAGTGTGTCGACTTCTGCGCACGTTCAAAGTTTTATAGAGGTAGATGTTACCAATATTGTAAATTGGCGTAATAAGATGAAGGTCGCCTTTGAAAAGCAAGAAGGTGAAAAATTGACATTTACCCCTATTTTTATGGAGGCTGTAGCCAAAGCTTTAAAGAAATATCCGATGATGAATATTTCGGTAGATGGCGATACGGTAATAAAGAAAAAGAATATAAATATAGGTATGGCGGCCGCACTTCCAGATGGCAACCTTATTGTTCCCGTAATAAAAAATGCTGATCAGTTAAACTTGGTGGGCATGGCCAAAGTGGTCAATGATTTGGCACACCGCTCTAGAAACAATGCCTTAAAGCCAGATGAGGTGCAAGACGGTACCTATACCGTTACCAATGTAGGTACTTTTGGAAGTGTTTTTGGCACTCCGATTATTAACCAGCCGCAAGTAGGGATCATGGCTTTGGGGGCCATTAGAAAAGTTCCGGCCGTAATAGAAACAAAAGAAGGTGATTTCATAGGGATTCGAAATAAAATGTATTTGTCGCATAGTTATGACCACAGGGTTGTCAACGGTGCCTTGGGCAGTATGTTTGCAAAGGCCGTTGCAGATTATTTGGAAGCCTGGGATGTTGATAGGGAAATATAAAAGTACCTGGTTCTTTATGAATAATTGGTGGTTTCATTTTCATAAGACCATCTAAAAACTATCTTTGTCAAAAGCCCTTAATAATGGAATTAAAGCTTACCAGACCAATTTGTTTTTTTGATCTAGAAACTACGGGAACCAATGTTGCCAAAGATAGAATTGTAGAGATTTCTATCTTAAAGGTATATCCTAATGGTAATAAGGAAAGTAAGACATGGTTGGTAAATCCAGAAATGACTATTCCCGAAGAGGTCGTTGCCATTCACGGTATCTCTAATGAGAAAGTAGCCAATGAGCCAACCTTTAAACAACTTTCAAAAGAAGTTTATAACATGATAAAGGATAGTGATCTGGGAGGCTTTAACTCGGATCGTTTCGATATTCCTTTATTGGCGGAAGAACTTTTAAGGGCGGGTATCGATTTTGATATGAAAAATACGGTATCGGTCGATGTTCAGACTATTTTCCATAAAATGGAAAAAAGAACGTTGGAGGCTGCCTATAAGTTTTATTGTGACAAGGATCTGGACAATGCGCACAGTGCAGAAGCGGATACAACGGCCACTTATGAGGTTTTGTTGTCGCAGCTAGATCGTTATCCTGAATTGGAAAACAACATAAAGAAGCTATCCGAATTTTCTAGAAGAAGGGAGTTTGTGGATTTTGCAGGGTTCATTGCCATGGATGAAGATGGAGAGGAGGTATTCTCTTTCGGAAAACATAAAGGTAAGAAAGTGCGTGAAGTACTCGATAACGAACCAGGGTATTTTGGGTGGATGTTAAACGCTGATTTTCCTTTATATACCAAAAAAATACTTACTCAGATAAAACTAAGCGCATTGAACAATAAATTAAGTTAAATGCGGGTCTTTATACTTCTGTTTATAGTATTTGGGTCGGTAAGGGCGCAAGAAGTACTTTTTGAAGGTCATGTTTTTGAAAATGGGAGTAATAAGCCTATACCCTATGCGAATATTAGTTTTTTAAATTCCTTAAAAGGTACTTCTAGTAACGAAGAGGGGTATTTTTATTTAGATATTCCGGAATCTTACTTGGATAATAAAGTGCATATTTCTTCCTTGGGTTTTAAAGATATCATAGTATCGGCCCAAAAGATTAAAGAGTTGGGCGAAATACGAATGATCGAGGATACATATGAATTGGACGAGGTTGTAGTTTCCCATAGTTTGGGAGACTCGCAGGTACTAAACCCCATCAGCTCTTATAGTATAAAAAGCGGTTTTACCTCTGCCGCGACACCTTGGGTGTTGGCCCTGTACTTTCCTAATGTTAGCGCCTCAAAGAAATATTTGGAAAAAGTGACCATTTATGTTCAGAAAAATACCAATTTTAGTCGAAAATCAAAATTTAGACTTCGTGTCTATAATGTAGATGAGGTTACAAAGAAGCCAAAGGGCGATCTATTGAGGAAAAGTATGGTGCTGGAGTCGGATCCGGAGAAGGATTTTGTAAGTATTGATATGTCGGCATTCGGAATAAAAATTCCCAAAGAGGGCATTTATATAGGATTGGAGTGGCTTTTTTTGCCATATAACTGGTACACGGTAGGCTATGAACATCCTATAACCAAAGAAAAGGTTCTGGAAGATTATTTTGCGCCCACATTTGCCGCGGTATATCAAAAGAATCAAAATTATAGAACCATGGTCTATGGTTTGGGAGAGTGGTCCGATTTTGCAATAAAGGCGCAAGGTAATAGAGAGAATCTAGTACCGGCCATTAGTATAAAATTGTCTAAAAAGTAATATTGTAGTAATGAAGATTATATGTATAGGTAGAAATTATGCAGATCACATTTCGGAGCTCAATAACGAAAGGCCCGAGGATCCCGTAATTTTTATAAAACCGGACTCGGCGGTATTGCCAAAAGAACAAGATTTTTATATCCCCGAATTTTCCGATGATGTACATTATGAAGTAGAGGTCTTGGTAAAGATCAAAAGGGTGGGGAAACATATAAAAAAGGAGTTTGCCGCAACCTATTATGATGAGGTAGGGTTAGGGATAGATTTTACTGCCAGGGATTTACAGTCAAAACTTAAGTCAAAAGGATTGCCTTGGGAGAAGGCCAAGGGTTTTGATGGGGCTGCGGTTATAGGTGAGTGGCTTCCAAAAACAAGTTTTAAGGATCTTAACGATATTAATTTTAACTTGGAGAAAAATGGTGAGGTGGTACAATCCGGAAATACAGCTCAGATGTTGTGGAAAATAGATGAAATTATATCGTATGTTTCTACGTTCTTTATGTTAAAAAAAGGAGATGTAATTTTTACGGGGACCCCGGCAGGAGTTGGAAAGGTATCTCCAAATGATTATCTTTCAGGTAGCATCGAAAACAAGGAGCTTTTTAAGGTAAAAATAAAGTAATGATTTATAGTTTAGACAAAATTAATGAGATGGCGGAAGGGGACGAAGACTTTATTCTGTCGGTCATTTCTGTTTTTTTAGAAGAAGTTCCTGCAGACTTGGAAAGTCTGGAAGAAGCTATTAAAGAGAAGGATTACGAAAGAACGTATCAATTGGCGCATAAAATAAAGCCCAATGTGGATTTGTTGGGGATGGAGCAAACACGTGCGGCCGCTTTAGAGGTGGAGACACTTGGTAAAAAAAGTGCCGGTTGGGACCAGATAGAAAGTACTTTTCCCATCTTAAAAAAAGACATACACCAAGTAATAGGTGAGCTTAAAAACGACTTCGACGTATAATGTTCGCAGAAATTATTACAATTGGTGATGAGATTCTCATTGGCCAAATCGTGGATACCAATTCTGCGTTTATATCAAAAGAGCTTAATAAAATAGGCATTTCTGTCGGTCAGATTACCTCTATTAGAGATGATAGGGAGCAAATTCTTAAATCATTGTCCGATGCAAGTTCACGGGCCGATATTGTTATAGTTACAGGCGGTCTGGGGCCGACCAAAGACGATATAACCAAACATACCTTTTGTGAATTTTTCAACGACACCTTGGTCGAGGACAAGAATGTGTTGGCGCATGTAGAGGATCTTTTTGCCAAGTACATCACCAACACTCCTATTTCCGATTTAAATAGGAGGCAAGCATGGGTTCCCAGTAAGGCCGAAGTATTGCATAATGCCAACGGTACGGCCCCGGGCATGTGGTTCTATGAAGAAGGCACCACTTTTGTTTCGCTACCGGGTGTTCCCTTTGAAATGAAGCATTTGATGAAGGAAGCCGTTATTCCTAAACTCAGTAAATTTTATGAAAGGCCGCATATTGTACATAAGACCATTACCACCTATGGGATGGGTGAAAGTGCCATTGCCGAATTAATAGAAGAATGGGAAGATAACCTGCCCGAATTTATAAAGTTGGCCTATCTTCCTAATTTTGGAAAAGTTAGGTTAAGGCTTTCCGCCATAGGAAATGATTACGATGGTATCATAAAGGCGGTAGAGACCGAGACCGACAAACTGTTTTCGTTAATAGGGGATATTATACATGGTACTGAAGATGATGAGGGCATAGAAGAAGAGATATCCAAAATGTTGACCTATAAAGGGTTTACTTTGTCCACGGCAGAAAGTTTTACGGGAGGCAAGATAGCGGAAGAGATAACTTCTATACCAGGGGCCTCGGCATACTTTAAGGGTAGTGTGGTAAGTTATGCAACAGAAGTAAAGATTAATGTTTTGGGAGTTTCCAAACAATTGGTGGACAAATACTCGGTGGTAAGTGCCCAAGTGGCCGAAGAAATGGCGAAAGGGATACAGCGACTGTTGAAAACGGATTTTGCCATTGCTACCACAGGCAATGCCGGGCCCACAAAAGGAGATTCAGATGCAGATGTTGGTACGGTCTATATTGCCATTGCATCACCGAGTGGGGTTACGGTAAATAAATTTAGTATGGGTACTCAAAGAGAAAGAGTGGTGCAAAAGTCTGTAAATAAGGCTTTTGAGTTGTTGCAAAAAGAAATTTTAAAAATGTGAAGTAGAATGTTGGCTGTATGATAAAAATGATATAAATTTGCACCCTGTTTAAAAGAAAAAATCGGCACGATGTCAAAAGTTTGTGAAATTACTGGAAAGAGGGCGATGTTTGGAAACAACGTTTCCTTCTCCATCAACAAGACGAAAAGAAGATTTGATGTAAATCTTTCCAAGAAAAGATTTTACATTCCGGAAGAAGACCGTTGGGTAACATTGAAAGTTTCTGCAAGGGCTTTGAAGATTATCAATAAAAAAGGTATTTCTGCCGTATTGAAAGATGCAAAAGCTAAAGGGTTAGTTAAGTAACCTTAAATTATAGATTACGATGGCAAAAAAAGGCAACAGAATACAAGTAATTTTAGAGTGTACGGAGCATAAAGATTCCGGACAACCTGGTACTTCCAGATATATTACGACTAAGAATAAGAAAAATACTCCAGAAAGATTAGAGATTAAAAAATTCAATCCTATCTTGAAGAGAATGACAGTTCATAAAGAAATAAAATAATTAGGTCATGGCAAAGAAGACGGTAGCAAGTTTACAGACAAGTTCGAAAAGATTGACAAAAGCCATTAAAATGGTTAAGTCACCAAAAAGTGGTGCTTATGTTTTTGTTGAAGCTGTTATGGCCCCAGAAATGGTTAATGATTGGTTGGCCAAAAAATAAAATACTACTTTTTAAAAAAGTAATTGAGCCTCTTTCTTACGAAAGGGGCTTTTTAATTTTTTATATTTGATCAACTTTTAGATTACTACAATGAGTTTATTTAAAAAGATATTTTCTTCTGACAAGAAAGAAACGTTGGATAAGGGTCTAGAAAAGACTAAGACCAGTTTTTTTTCCAAACTAGGAAAAGCGGTTGCAGGAAAGTCTAAAGTTGACGATGATGTATTGGATAATCTCGAAGAGGTGTTGGTGACCTCTGATGTTGGTGTAGATACTACTTTAAAGATTATAGAAAGAATAGAGGCAAGGGTGGCCAAGGACAAATACATGGGTACCGATGAGCTTAATGGTATTTTAAGGGAAGAGATTGCAGGTCTTCTTTCTGAAACCCATACGGGCAATGATACGGAGATTCAAATTCCAAAAGACAAGAAACCCTATGTTATTATGGTAGTAGGTGTCAACGGCGTTGGTAAGACTACTACTATAGGTAAGTTGGCCTATCAATTTAAGAAACAAGGCCTTAAGGTTGTTTTAGGGGCGGCAGATACCTTTAGGGCTGCGGCCATAGACCAGTTACAGGTATGGGCGGATCGTGTAGGTGTGCCTATTATAAAGCAACAAATGGGAAGCGACCCGGCATCGGTGGCATTCGATACCTTAAGTTCTGCCGTAAAGCAAGATGCAGATGTCGTCATTATAGATACCGCTGGCAGATTACACAATAAGGTTAACCTAATGAACGAGCTGACCAAGGTAAAAAGAGTAATGAGAAAGGTTGTGGAAGATACACCGCATGAGGTACTGTTGGTGTTGGATGGTTCTACAGGTCAGAATGCCTTTGAACAGGCAAAACAGTTTACAAAAGCAACAGAGGTGACTTCGTTGGCGGTTACTAAATTGGACGGTACCGCAAAAGGAGGGGTCGTTATCGGTATCTCCGACCAATTTCAAATACCGGTAAAATATATTGGTGTAGGGGAAGGCATCGAAGATTTACAGGTCTTCAATAAATATGAATTTGTAGATTCTTTCTTTAATATTAATAAATAGGGAAAAATAATTAGGTTCTTGTTTGTACTTCTATAAATCTCTTTCCGATGGTTTTAAAGACTAGGTGTCTAGTCGGAACAGAGAATGGTATGTCCTTATATACAGATAATTGATCCCTTATTACTTTTCTAATAAGAGTATGGCTCATTGCTTTTATGTTATAATGGGCTATATTCAGTATGGTAATACATTTAAAACCACTAAAAGCAGTATATTTCAGAGGTGATTGGCTTATTGGGATAGTTTATTCCGGTAATGTGCTGTGAGTTATATGGGTTAAAAACGTAAAGAGGTAAAATACAAATTAAGGTATGAGGAAAATCTTGGCATCATTGGTAGTTATGATGATATTTTCATGTGGAGACAAGAGCGTAATAAAAAATGAAGAATCAGTACTTTGGCAGCCTTATAACGATTCTGTGGAAATTGTTGCCAATGCAGAGCATGAGAAGGCGAGAATGAGATATAAGTTAATTCAATCGAAAGTATTGGATAAAAATGAAGTATTTCGTCCATTATACCATGAAGTCTCTAAAATGACCCCAGAGGAGTACGAATCCTTAAAACCGTTGATTTTAGAGCAAAACATTTTTTCTATTCGTAAAAGTATAGAAGACAATCGTCTTGGGTATGAGCAATTGGTACTTTTTTATCTGTACAGGATCTATAAGTATGAACTGGATAATAATACCACCTTAAATACGGTCATAGCCTTGAATGAAGATGTTGTGGAATCGGCCAGAAAATTGGATGAGCAGAAGAGGGAGGGAAGATTGCCCGGAATTCGGCATCCTATTTTTGGAATGCCTATTTTATTAAAAGACAATATTGATATAAAGGGCATGAAAACCACGGCAGGTAGTATTGCCTTAATGGAGAATGAGGTGGACGATTCGTTTATTGTTAAGAGACTAAAGGAAAATGGCGCTTTGATTTTAGGAAAGGTCAACCTAAGTGAATGGGCCTATTACCTCTGTAGTGGTTGCCCGGTCGGGTATAGTGCCGTGGGTGGACAAACATTAAACCCGTATGGAAGAAAGGTTTTTGAGACTGGAGGTTCCAGTTCTGGCAGTGGTACGGCAGTGGCCGCCAATTACGCAGTTGCTGCCGTAGGTACCGAAACCTCGGGGTCTATATTGTCTCCAAGTAGCCAAAATTCCGTGGTAGGCCTAAAGCCCACAATCGGTTTGTTGAGCCGGTCGGGAATAGTGCCAATTTCAAGTACCTTGGACACACCGGGGCCAATGACCAAAAATGTAGTGGATAATGGTATTTTATTATCGGCCATGTTAGGGTACGATACTTTGGATACCAAATCTGTGGATGAAGATTTTCCTGGTATTTTATCGGCGGGCCTAAACCCCGAACCATTTTCAGAAATGCGGTTGGGGGCAATATCATCATTAATGGAAAACGATAGTATCTATAAAAATACAGTGGAAGCATTACGCGCAGAAGGTGCGGAAATAATTGAGTTTACACCTCCAGATGTTGAAATGAGCGGTTTTTTGAGCCTTCTGAATATAGATATGAGGAAAGATCTTCCTGTTTATTTAAAAAGATACTCGAATCCAGAAAAGGTGAAAATCACCTCTATCAAAGATGCCGTGGCCTTTAACAAAGAAGATTCCTTGGTTAGAATCCCTTATGGGCAAGCGTTGTTCGAAGGTATTATAAAAGATACTACAACTAACGAAGGCTTGGAAGAAATAAAAACAAGATTAGAGAACAGTGGAAGAGCATTTTTTGATTCGGCGATGAATGAACATAAGCTTCATGCTGTGCTGTCAATTAATAATTATCATGCTGGTTATGCCGCGGTTGCAAAATATCCGGCATTAGCGGTCCCAATGGGTTATAAGCCTAGTGGAGAGCCCATAAGTCTTACCTTTATTGGTAAACCGTTTACCGAAGCGCAATTACTACGAATGGGGAGAGCTTATGAAATTAAATTTCCCGTGCGACAAATACCCAACGGATACGAGTAAGGTACAATAAAAAGAAGAAGGTCATGGTAAGGTATATATGGTGTTTTTTGATATTGGCTTGTTTTAACTGCTATGCGCAACAGAAAAGAATCAGGGATTACGGAGTTGAAATAGGTGTTTTAAAAACAGGTGAATACAATGCCATAACAGATGTAAAAGGTGTACGAGTAGGGCATACCACTATAATTGAAGCTGATAGTATACGTACGGGCGTTACTGCGATACTTCCCCATAATGAAAATATTTTTCAGTCTAAAGTTCCGGCTGCTATCTATATTGGAAACGGTTTTGGAAAATTGGCGGGCTATAGTCAGGTAGAGGAACTGGGAAATATTGAGACCCCTATTGTTTTAACGAATACCCTAAGTGTACCCATAGCGTCAAATGCCTTGATAGATTATACCCTACGGATGCCGGGCAACGAAAAAGTACGGTCAGTTAACCCAGTGGTAGGGGAGACGAACGATGGCTGGTTGAATGATATTCGAGGTCGTCATGTAAAAGAAAACCATGTGTTGGAAGCGATTAAAAGTGCAAAAGGCGGGCCGGTCGAAGAGGGGAGTGTTGGGGCCGGTACGGGAACCATTTGTTTTGGATACAAAGGCGGAATAGGTACGGCATCAAGGGTTTTGCCTGTGTCTCTGGGTAATTTTACGGTCGGGGTATTGGTTCAGACCAATTTTGGGGGTGTGTTGGAAATTAATGGAGTGCCTATTGCAAGAGAATTAAAAAAGTATCCTTATCGAGATAAGCTTTTGAACGATGCCGATGGCTCTTGTATGATTGTCATAGCTACAGATGCGCCTTTAGATTCCAGAAACTTGAAAAGACTGGCTAAAAGGGCTATGTTGGGATTGGCGAAAACAGGTGGAATTGCATCCAACGGAAGTGGAGATTATGTAATAGCTGTATCTACGGCCAAAACAAATCGTATTGCCTATGAAGATGATTCTATGTTCAAAGAGGAGAAATTGCTTCGCAACGATGCTATTTCTCCATTATTTTTGGCAACAATAGAAGCTACCGAAGAAGCTATTTTAAATTCGTTGTTCGCAGCTCGGACAATGACCGGAAGAGATGGGCATGAGATACGGTCTATACCGATAGATAAGATAATCCCCTTAATGAAAAAATACAACAAGATTCGTTAGCGGCTCTTGGTGTCTAGAGAAGGTATGTTCATAGGGTAGTATAGCTAGTATACTATTAATGAATTAGTTGATTACTTTGTTAAGGGCTTCCCAAAGATCATTGTCAAAACTAGAGAAGGCTAAAGAGGAAGTGTCAGCGGCGTCGCCAAAACGGACTATTACCAAATTTTTGCTAGGGACAATATATAGTTTTTGGTCAAAAGCACCTAAGCCGGCATAGAGGTCGTCTGGGGCGTTGGGTATCAGTTTACCTTGAAACTGCTCTTCTGTAGAAGGTAGTTTGTAGCTGTCTTTACCATTTAACCAATAAAGGTAGCCATATGATTCGTTGAGGTCTTGTGATGTGTTGGTAGCGGCGTTAAAATAGTCTTTGTCTTCTATGATAACGGTGTTGTTCCATACCCCTTCGTTTAAGTTCAATAAGCCAAAACGTGCCATACTTCGGGCATTGCTAAAATATAGGTTATTGTAACCTACCTTTGTCCATATGCCTTCCATACCAATTTTGTCTCCAATCCTGTTATTAAAGTAATCTATATAGCTTTGGCCAACAGCAGCGGTAATTATATCGTCCAGTTTGGTATATGCGCCTTGGTGGTAATACCAGTAGGTACCCGGTTCGTTTTTATAGAGAAAGCATTCTTTATCTGTACAAAAGTTGTTGTCTACGTTGTAATCCATGCCGGTGGTCATGGTTAGGTGGTGGCGAATGGTAATGTTGTTCTCCTGTTCGGTGGTCATCGAAGACCAGCCGTTACCTAAATACAGGGCAGAACTATCGTCTAATGAAAGTAGTCCTTCATTTTGTGCGATTCCTATGGTCATAGAGGTCAATGTTTTAGCTGCTGAATTCCAAGAATGGCTTCTAGAGGCGGTAAAATCTCCAAAGTATTTTTCTAGGACTATTTTTCCGTCCTTTAAAAGAATAAAAGCATCGGTGCTGTTCGTTTCTAAAAAATCGTACAGAAGTTGTTCCGACTCTTTGTTCCAACCAAGTTCTTCGATAGTACTTGTTTCCCAGGTGTCAGAATCTATTGGGGGGAAATATAATGGGCTGTTTTCGTTGTTTTCTTCTAAAGCTTCAGTATCGTCCAACTGATCTGTAGAACATCCGCTAATAATTAATAAGCTAAAAAACGTGAATAGTAAAAATCGATGCATGACTGGATTTTAGTATAAGACATAGTTTTTTTTCAAAGGTTTAACGTAAAAAAGAAATTAATGGTGCGTAAAGGAAAATAATCATTCCTCAAATTGTATTTTTGCACCCGCCTAAAAGAGAGGTTAGTAAGATAGATAGGTATGCGAACAAAAACCCTTAAGAAGAACAAAATCAACGTTGTAACCTTAGGTTGTAGCAAAAATGTGTATGACTCAGAAGTGTTAATGGGTCAATTGCGTGCCAATGACAAAGAGGTGGTGCATGAAGAGGAAGGTAATGTGGTGGTGATAAATACTTGCGGGTTTATAGCCAATGCCAAAGAGGAGAGTGTAAATACGATTTTAGAATATGTTCAGAAAAAAGAGGCTGGTGAAGTTGACAAGGTTTTTGTTACCGGTTGTTTAAGCGAAAGGTATAAGCCTGATCTGCAGAAAGAGATACCTAATGTAGATGAGTACTTTGGTACCAGTGAGCTCCCAAATTTATTAAAGGCTTTAGGTGCTGATTATAAACACGAGCTGATTGGTGAAAGGTTGACCACCACGCCAAAAAATTATGCTTATTTGAAAATTGCAGAGGGATGCGATAGACCTTGTTCGTTCTGTGCCATTCCCTTAATGCGTGGAAAACACAAGAGTAAGCCTATAGAAGAATTGGTAACAGAAGCTGAGAAATTAGCGGCCAAAGGGGTGAGGGAATTGATTTTAATAGCCCAGGACCTTACTTATTATGGTTTAGACCTTTATAAAAAAAGAAACCTGGCCGAGTTATTAAAAGAACTTGTGAAGGTAGAAGGTATAGAATGGATTCGTTTGCATTATGCCTTTCCTACCGGTTTTCCAATGGATGTTTTGGAGGTGATGAAAACAGAGGATAAGGTATGTAACTATTTGGATATACCATTACAGCACATTTCCGATAAGATCCTAAAAAGTATGCGTCGTGGAACTACACAGGCAAAAACAACGAAGTTGATCAACGATTTTAGGGCTATAGTGCCTGAAATGAACATAAGAACAACATTGATCGTAGGGTATCCGGGCGAGACCGAAGAGGATTTTCAAACGCTTAAGAAGTGGGTCGAAGAAATGAGGTTTGAGCGTTTGGGGTGCTTTACGTACAGCCATGAGGAAAATACACACGCCTATTCTTTAGAGGACGATGTTCCCGAAGAAATAAAACAAGAGCGTGCCAACGAGATCATGGAAATTCAATCTCAAATCTCATGGGAGCTCAATCAGTTAAAAATAGGCCAAACCTTAAAATGTATAATTGATCGTAAGGAAGGTAATTATTTTGTTGGTCGAACTGAATATGATTCTCCAGATGTAGACAACGAGGTGTTGGTAGACGCTACCAAACACTACTTAAAACAAGGTGAATTTGTAGATATAAAGATTACCGATGCGGCAGATTTTGATCTCTACGGTGAGCCTGCCTAATTTATAGGCAGAATTGTATTGCCCTGTAGTTCTATGTTTTTTAGGGGTAAATGAATCAAAGCTTTTTCGTCTAGCCTACATCGCTATTTTTCAAAATAAAGATAAATATAGACGGCGGCACCAAAACTAACGGCATCTGTTGAGGCCAGATGCCAACCGTCTTTAGTATATTTATTTAGTGTTTCCTGAATTTCAGCCTGCGATGATTTGGCAATATGCTTCGTATCCAGTGTAAGTTTGCTAAAAAAAACGAGCGTCTCAACCTTGTACTCTTTCATGTGGTCTTAAACTTGGTTTAATTCACCATAAAAAGGGCATTGGCAAAAAACAATTTTCCGTTCTCCCAAAAACCTCTGAACAAAGGATTATCAACCATGTATATCACTTGGCCACGTCCCATACGTTGTGTGCCAAAAATTAGGGATTCCGCTATTCTCTTTTGTGCTTCGCTACCTGCGAAACCGGAAACAGGTTTGTTTGCACCTTTTGATAAATAAACTGCGCTTCCTCCATCTAAATAATTGTATGCGCTATTGCCTAATTTTAAAGTGAAGTAAGTGTCGTTATAACCATAGGCCAATGGGTTGGTATTGTCTACGTTCGCTTTAAAGATAGCGCCTGTTATGGCTGATTTTATGTATTCTCTTTCAGTAGAATCAAAGGCATCCATGTTTATGGTGGTGTCCTTTTTTTGTTCTTTTTCCTTGATGTTGAATCCTTTTTGTTTAGATAGCATTCCAATGGAATTCCCCATGGCAATAAGTTTTCCGCCGCCTCTTACCCATTCGGCTATTTTGTTGGTGGTCATTTCGTTTAAAAAGCTTCGATAACCTCTTCCGTCAGGTAAGATCAGCACATCGTATTCGGTGAGGTCCACTCTATTAAAATAAGATTCGTCCAACACCGAAATGGGGTAGTTTAGTTGTTGCTCAAAAAAGTGCCAAATTTCGCCAAAACGTAATGTTGAGGTTGGGTTACCTGATAATGCTGCTATTTTAAGATTTTTGATGACCCCTACATATCCTGACCCAAAATCTTTTCCACTATCCACAAAACCTGTATTCACGGGAGTTAATTTTTTATGGAACTTTTTAGAGGCCGCGTCTAAAATTTTTGTAAAACCATCAATGTACTTATTGTCCGATTTGGTAACGATAAGGCTTCCTCTGTCATAATCGGTGCCATTGATCTTAAATGGTTTTTTAGAATATCTTACCCTAATATTTTCGTTTAAAAGTGCCGCTAAGAATTGGGCGTCCTTTATGCTGTTCCAGTCTCCTATGTAAGCATAGCTATCCGATTTGCCAATGCCAAATTCCTCTGTTTTTTGAGGGGCCGTCGTTTTTTGGATGTTGCTCTCTGTTGCCAATGCATCCAGCCCATAGGCATACGGTAAAGACCAAGCTGTAATATCGTATGTAACAGAATCGCTTAATTTTGCGTTTGGCTCAAATAACACTTTTACTAGTGTAGCTTTAGGTTGGTCGGTTGATACGATAAGGCTGTTATTAGAACCTCTTAATGAACCGGATTTGGAGGTGTTGTATCGAAAACCTTTATAAGTGGTGTTTGATCCGTAACCATACTCGATCTCATGTTTGTCCAATAAATCGGTCAGTTTTTCCAATTTGTCGGTATCACCGTTAAGTACATAGTTTTTGTACTTATAGTTTTTGTTCTGATAAAACTTTTTAAACTCATCGTTCAATCTTTCTACATTGCCACTGGCAACCTCTACCGTAGATAGTCCTGTGGTGTGGTGATGGGCAATACGGTCTTTCAAAGTCAAGGTGTCACCAATATCGGTAAGTATGCCAAGGCCGCCTCTGCCTCCTCCACCTTGTTCGTAGGTCATACCTATACCTCCGTTGTAGATAGGGTAGGTGTCACCGTAGCTCGGGTATAATAGGTCAAAGACCTCTTTGGTGAAGTAAAACCAGCCGTTGGCATCAAAATATTTTGCATGGTTTTTTCCTATGGTTACCTGAAATTCTCTTTGAAAATCGGTAATTACTTCATGAAAAGGTTCTGCTGCAGGGGCAAAATAATAAGGGCTGTTTACTCCCTGCTCATGAAAATCTACATGCACATGAGGAAGCCATTTGTTAAATTGTTTTAAGCGCTGTTGGCTCTCTATTTGTGTTAGCCATGCCCAATCCCTATTTAGGTCGAACATGTAATGATTGCTTCTTCCGTTCCACCAACCTTCGTGATGTTCCTTACTGTTTGGGTCAACATTGAACGGGGTGTTTTTATATTGGTTGTACCAGTTTACGTATCTGTCTCTACCATCAGGGTTAATGCATGGGTCCATGATCACTACGGTATTTTCCAAGTAATTGCTTTTTGATGTCAGTAAATCATAAATGGTCTGCATCGATGCTTCGGTGCTCACACTTTCATTGCCGTGTACATTATAACTTAGCCATACGATAGCCTTATCGGGCGAACCTTCGCCCTTGGTGCTTTTTAGATGCTCTTCCCTGATCTGTTCAAGGTTTTGCATGTTTTGTTCGGTAGAAATAAAGGCTAATATCAACGGTCTTCTTTCGTTGGTTTTGCCATATTCCAATAATTTCATCCTCTTGGGTTCGGCATCCGCTAAGTATTGGTAATAGTCAACAACTTGATGGTGTCTGGTGAACTGACTGCCCAGTTCATACCCCAAAAATTCTGAGGGAGATTTAAGTTGCGCAATTAAAAAGAAAGGAAGTGTAACGAAAAGTAGTGGTAAAAGTTTTTTCATTTGGTCTGGTTATAAAAAGAATACTGTCAAATCTACCAAAATAATTGGTTAAAACGATAATGAACAATAAGCTTTTTAAAGAACCGTAGATGTTAGTGCCATAAAGTAATTAACGTATTTTTAGGAACTCTAAAACAAGAGAGTTTTATATTTACCTTCATTTTTTGTGTTTATATGGATATTGACTGTTTACCCTTTAAAGAAACTGGTTATTTTTCAAAATTGATATGTGATTATATCGATGAAAAAAAAGAGATAAGACCGCTGTATAATAGGTTTCCTGAGTTAAATAGCTTTAAAGACCAGATAAAGGAAAAAGGGGATAGTTTTTCGCTGGAAAACAGAAAGGTACTCAACAAGGCACTTAATGGGCAATATGCTAATGTTTCCGTTTCCGATGCGACAAAACAAAATATCGATGCCCTAGTAAACGAAAATACCTTTACGATAGTTACGGGGCACCAGCTAAACCTGTTTACCGGACCTTTATATTTTCTCTATAAGATCATTTCTACCATTAACCTTTGCGAAGAACTGAAAAAGGAATACCCCGACCATTTTTTTGTTCCTATATACTGGATGGCCACCGAAGATCATGATTTTGAAGAAATCAACTATTTTAATTACAAGGGCAAAAAGATTCAATGGAACAAGTCTGCTTCGGGCGCAGTAGGGCATTTGAATACTGACGGTCTTGAGGATGTGTTTGAGATTTTCTCCAATGCCATTGGGAATAGTAAAAATGCACAAGATTTAAAATCTTTGTTCAAAAGAGCATATCTGGAAAATGAAACTTTGACAGATGCCACAAGATTTTTGGCCAATGAACTGTTCGGGGAGTATGGCTTGGTCATAGTAGATGGTGACGACAGTAGTTTAAAACGACTTTTGGTTCCCTATATCAAGAAAGATATTTTGGAGCATACGGCCTTTGATGCTGTTTCTGCGCAAATAGAAAAAATAAATGGGATAAATTCTGAATACGGTATACAAGTGAATCCGAGAGAAATCAATTATTTCTATTTGGATGCGGGGCTGCGTGAACGTATCATAGAAAAGAATGGAGCGTATTATGTAAACGATACCGAAATTTCGTTTTCAAAAGAGGAGCTTTTGGAGGAATTGGAACGGCATCCCGAAAAATTTTCTCCGAACGTAGTGGCCAGACCATTGTATCAAGAGGTAATTTTGCCCAATCTATGCTATATAGGAGGGGGAGGTGAGTTGGCGTACTGGTTAGAGCTAAAAACAGCTTTTGAGGCAATGAATGTCACGTTTCCTATATTGCTCTTAAGAAATTCTGCGTTGGTAATTACCGAGAAACAGGCAGTAAAACTTCGTAAGTTAGATGTGTCCATTGCCGACCTGTTCTTAAAGCAGCATACGTTGATAAATAAGAAGATCAGGAGCATATCGAATATAGATATCGATTTCTCTCCGCAGCGCAAATTGTTGGAAGAACAATTTAGAAATATGTACGCCCTGGCGGAACAAACCGACAAATCTTTCTTGGGAGCTGTAAAGGCCCAAGAGATAAAACAAAAGAAGGGGCTGGATAATTTAGAGAAACGCTTGCTGAAAGCTCAAAAAAGAAAATTGAAAGATCATGTATTGCGCCTAACCGAGATTCAAAATCAATTGTTTCCGGGGCATTCTTTGCAAGAGCGTAATTTAAATTTCTCAGAGCTCTATCTAGAATATGGTAAAGATTTGGTACCCACGCTCTTTAAGGCCTTGCGGCCTTTAGACCTAAACTTTACCGTTATAATTCAAAAATAGAATATGGGCAAGAACGTATCTGTGAACAAGATTACCGTACTTGCCATTTTTTCATTTGTAGCCATTACCGTAATCACTTTTTTTAAGAGCGCACTAGAGTTAGAGGATGCGGAACAAGCATATTACTCACAATGGCTTCGTTGGGGATATGATGATCAACCGCCTCTATATACATGGTTGCAGTATGGTTTCAATACTATTTTTCAGGTAAATAAATTGGCATTTTCCATTCTAAGGGCTTCTCTTTTTGCAGGTATTTTGTTAGGGCTGTACCAATTTGCCCAACTAAGGGTCAGAGAGGAACAAAAATCTAAACTGGCAGTTTTACTGTTAGTATTGGTTCCGGTATTTATCGATTTTACTTTTAGAAGACTGTCACATACCAGTTTGCTTTGTGTGTCCGTAATTGCGTCTTATTATTGTATACAAAAGTTAGTGTCGTGTAAATCCATTTCAAATTATCTTTTATTGGGTTTGGTAGTAGGTGTGGGTATCATGTCTAAATACAATTATGCGTTTTTTCTGGTAACCTTTGCTTTGGTTTCTTTGTGGGATAAAGAATTGGGGGCTATTGTTTTTAACCCTAAAATACTGGTATCGGTTTTTGTTTCTGTTTTATTGGTCGCTCCACATGCATATTGGTTATTAGGTCCTGACGGATTTCAATCTTATTTGGAATCTAGTTTAGAAGAGAAAATAGGGGTAGAAAAAGTGGAATTAGGCTTTTCGTTAATGCCAATTTTAATTTATTTGAAAGGTTTGTTTGCCTTATTGCTTCCTGTTTTTCTGTTTATAGGTATAGGATATTTCTTAAAATTTGTGAGTTTCAACAAGCTAAAAATGGATTGGTTTGCTAAAATGTTCATTGTGCAATTACTGGTGTTGGGCATGTTTTTTCTCGTGTTTCAAAGCCAGAAAGTAGAGACAAGGTGGTTGCTGCCACTTTTTGTTCCCTTTGTTGTTCTGTTGGTAGAGGCTGTAAGCTTTAAAAATAATTTAAAATTAGTTGTTGTTGGGTATTGGGTTTTTATTGCGGTAATAGGTGTTCAAACTTTAAGGACGCCAATAGAGAAAATGTTGAATATACCTTCATCGGTTCATTTCGGATTTGAGCCTATTGCCCAAAAATTGAAAGTAAAATATGATGATTATCAATGGATTTTGCCTAATGTAACATACGCAGGTAATGTGAGGGTGCTACATCCTGAAAGAACACTCTTTTCTGCGGATGATTACTCGTTAGGGCAATCGATATCTAAAAAAGAAAAACAGGTAGAGATAATTATTGGTCCACTCGAAGAAAAACAGAGGGTTGCCGTAGATAGTCTTATTGGTTTTGGGAAAGAAAGGGAGAATCTCTATTTCTACGTAGGTCAAGGTACCAAAAATTCACTTTCCCAGCCATAGTCGTTCTTCGAGTATCTAACGCGTATGTGGTTGGGTCTGTTCAGTTTTAGGTATTCTATTTTGAACGGTTCAATTTCTACCATGCAAAAAAAGTGATCGCCCTCTAGATAAGATATAGTCTCGGGATCGCTAATACCGCTTCCGGGGGCGTAGTTTGTGGTGTAATCTTTTCTATTGTTTTCAGGTATATTTTTCCAGATGTCCGATATGGTATCTTGGTCGGTGTGAATTGTTGCCAACCCTTCAACCTTTATTTGTAATAGCTTTTGGGGCTGGTAGAACAACATGCTTACCTTTGGGTTTTCTATCATATGTAGCACTTTCTTGGATCGCCTATCCGTATAAAAGCGTAGGTTGCCATTTTTTAAAACTTCTCTTAAGACAACAGTGCGCAGCCGTGCTAGTTTATCCATGCCAACGGTACCTAATGTTGCATATCTAAAAGGATGGCCTTTTTTGGAGACTCCTTTTTGAAGTTCTTCTTTTAATTCGTTCCAAAAAGTATCGGTCATGGTTTTTTCTTTAAAAATACAAAAAACATGGTAGGGTATTTTTGATTATGGTTGTTGTATATGAAAATGCTGTAAAGAGAGGTTAGTTAAATTTTAGGTTAGTTTTGATTTTGATTAAAAGACTCGGGGTGGTTCCCGAGTTTTTTTATTTGTGTTCTAATGTAAGTTTGTAGAACATTTTACGACCAATAGAGGGAATTGAATTGCTATGAAAAAGAATTTGAACTTTTCAATTTAATTTTAGTGTGGTTGAAAAGCCCGGTCTATAAGCCGGGCTTTTTTTATTTAAGGTAAGATGTTTTTCTCGACTGCTAATTTCTTCAACAGTCTTTTATAAGATAAAATCTAATTTGTAGGAATTAGGTTATGTTGTTAATTTCCAGATAGTTAATTTTTGTTGGGTAAACAAAAGGTTTATCTATTCTACTTTGTAGTCCAAACGCATGGTAATAGAGGCTGTTTTGTTTTTTGAGGTAGTGTTGTAGGCTCCTCCCCAAGAATAATCCTCACCTGAATTTTGACCTGTAATTTGAAATACACCCATTTTTGCAGATACCAGATCTCCTAAATTGCTGCCAGAATTTTCGGCAATTTTTTCAGCTCTCAATCGAGCATCTTCCGTGGCTTTTGAAATCATTTCAATCTTTAGATCGGCCAATTTGGTGTAATAATATCTTGGTGGGTACGAGTTAAACTGAACCCCTTGGTTTAATAATTCCGTTATTTCCCTAGATACCTTTTCTATCAAAGCAACTTCTTTAGATTCAATTTTTATGGTCTGTGTTAGTTGGTAGCCTCTAAAAATACTGCCCACATAGTTGCCATTTTCGTATTTATTGTCTCTGAGTTCTGTTGTTTGAACACTATTGAAAATAATATTGTCGGCTTTTATTCCTTTAGATGTTAAATATGTTTTAACAATGTTCTTATCGTTGTTAAGTTGGTCAAAAGCAGATTTAAGTACTGTATTGGTGGCAGAAAATTGACCTTCCCAAACGATAAGGTCAGAGGTAAAATTTTCGTTTCCCAAGCCCGTTACCGATATGATTTGAGGAGGGTTGGCCCGCTTCACATAGGCGTTTCCCAAAAAATAGGCCGCAACAACAATGGCAAGTCCAAATATAATAGCTGAAATATGTTTCAAGACAATTGTTTTTAAATTGGTGATAAATATACTTAAAAGATAGTTTTGAAAAACCTTCAAATTGCTATTTTTGCCCATGCAAAATAATGTCCTGATTTTAGATTTCGGTTCCCAGTACACGCAACTCATCGCTAGAAGGGTTCGGGAACTCAATATTTTCTGTGAAATAAAACCGTACAATAAGCCACCGGAAGATCTATCCGGTTACAAGGCAGTTATTCTTTCTGGTTCACCACATTCGGTGAGGGCAGAGGATGCTCCGCATCCCGACCTTTCGGGTATAAGGGGTAAAAAACCTTTGTTGGGGGTTTGTTATGGTGCACAGTATTTAGCCCATTTTAATGGGGGAAGTGTAGAAAAGTCCAATACCAGAGAGTATGGTAGGGCCAAACTTGCCCAAATTTATGAAAGCTCCCCTTTCTTAAAAGATATAAATGAAGGGAGCCAGGTTTGGATGAGCCATGCGGATACTATTAAGAAACTTCCTGAGAATGCGGTGCTTTTGGCCAGTACCGACGATGTGGAGAACGCGGCCTTTAGGTTTAAGGGTGAAGAAACCTACGGAATACAGTTTCATCCAGAGGTATATCATTCTACCGATGGAAAAAAGATACTGGAGAATTTCCTGGTACATATAGCTGGAGTTGAACAGACGTGGACCCCAGATGCTTTTGTAGAGACTACAGTAGCTGAACTAAAAGAAAAAATAGGAGATGACAAGGTGATTTTGGGCCTTTCCGGAGGTGTAGATTCATCGGTTGCCGCCGTGCTTTTGCATAAGGCCATTGGTAAACACCTTCACTGCATTTTTGTAAACAACGGGTTGCTTCGTAAAAATGAATTCGAAAATGTTTTGAAGCAGTACGAAGGAATGGGGCTTAATGTAAAGGGTGTGGACGCTTCGGCACGTTTTTTGGATGAGTTGGAGGGTGAGAGCGATCCAGAAACCAAGAGAAAGATTATTGGACGGGTTTTTGTAGAGGTTTTTGATGATGAATCACATAAGGTGGAAAATGCGAAATGGTTGGCCCAGGGGACTATTTATCCTGATGTTATAGAATCGGTTTCTGCAACAGGCGGACCTTCGGCAACTATAAAAAGTCATCATAATGTTGGTGGATTGCCAGACTTTATGAAGCTAAAAGTAGTAGAGCCCTTGAAAATGTTATTTAAAGATGAGGTTAGAAGGGTCGGTAAAAGTATGGGGCTAGATCCTAATTTGTTGGGGCGTCACCCTTTTCCGGGGCCAGGTTTGGCCATTCGTATTTTAGGAGATATAACAAGGGAAAAAGTGGCTATCTTGCAAGAAGTGGACCATATTTTTATTCAAGGCCTAAAAGATTGGGGTCTTTATGATGACGTTTGGCAGGCCGGAGCTATGCTTTTGCCCGTAAATAGTGTTGGGGTTATGGGAGATGAACGTACTTATGAAAAGTGCGTTGCCTTACGTGCGGTCGAAAGTACCGATGGTATGACCGCAGATTGGGTAAATCTGCCCTATGAGTTTTTACAAAAGACCTCGAACGATATTATTAATAAAGTACCCGGTGTCAACAGAGTAGTGTATGATATCAGCTCAAAACCACCGGCGACCATAGAATGGGAATAAAAATGAAAAATGTAGTAAAGTTAGTTTTTACTGTTTGTCTTTGCCTCTTTTTTAGTGGTAAGGCCTTCGGACAAAAGTTTACGACACATGCGGTCAAGAAAAACGAAACACTGTATGGTATAGCCAAACAATACGGTGTTTCCCAAGACGATATTCTTAAGTATAACAAAGAAATTAAAAAAGGGGAGTCCTTGGGAATCAATACTATATTGGTAATACCCAGTGCCAATGGAACCGTAACAAAGCCTTTGCAGAAAACCGGTAATACGGGGGGCGAAGAATCTGTAGAAGTATTGATCGGCAGAATCATGAACGATTCTGTTGTGAAGAAAGAGCCCACCGGTTTTATAGAGTATAAGGTTAAAAAGAAAGAGACCTTATATGGTATTGCCAAGAAATTTGGTGTAACCGAAGAGGAAATCAAAAAGTACAATAAAGAATTGTACGCTACGCAGTTGAAAAAGAAAATGGTTATAAGAATTCCGAAATATAAAAAGACGGAAGAGGACCAAAATACCGTAGACCCCGATGATTTTGAGAAATATGTTGTGGCGCCAAAAGAAACTCGTTGGAGCATAGCACACAAATACGGTATTACCGTAGATAGTATGCTTGCCCTTAACCCGGGTCTCTCTAAAACCACCAATTATTTACAAGAAGGTTATGAGCTTCTTATGCCTAAAATAGCAGGTTCTTCAGTTAAAAATCAAGAAACCCAATTGTACAGGTCCTATACGGTACCGGCCAAAATGAACTTTTATAGGTTAGAGCAACAGTTTGGGGTAAAAGCGGACGAGATAGTAAGACTTAATCCAGAGATTACAGAACGTGGAGGGTTAAAAGAAGGAATGGTGATAAGGTTGCCCGAAACTAAATTGGACCCAGGGGAGATAAATACGGATAACTACATTTTCTATGAGGTTAAGCCAAAACAAAACGAATTTCGATTGACCAGAAAATTTGGAATGTCTTGGGCCGATTTAGTTAAATTGAATCCGGCATTGAAAGATGGATTAAAGGCCGGAATGGTATTAAAATTACCTAAAGATCAGGTGGGCGATTTTGAAGTGAAAAATTCTTTGGTGTTGGATAAGATCAATCTATTGGACAGTATTAACGTAGAAAATCGTCCTAAGGTTATGTTCATGTTGCCGTTCCGTTTAGATAAATTGGACTTAAACGATACCGAAACCGTTGAATGGACCATTGAAAACAGAAATAGCCTAAAATATAGTCTTGGGCTATATTCGGGGGCATTGGTAGCGTTGGACTCTATTAAATCATTGGGTGTATCGGTAGATGTAAAGACCTTTGATAACCAATTGGACCTTCAGAGAACAAAAGAGATATTGCAAAAAGAAAACTTGGGTAGTTATAGCGCAATATTAGGCCCCTTAGATGTATTGTCTCTAAAAGAGGTTTCTAACCAAGCGGCAAATTATCACGTACCGGTAATCGCTCCTGTTCCTGCAAAAAGCGATATTAGTTTAGGAAATGTGTTTTTCTCATATACAGAACCTAAAACACTTCGTGAACATATGCTAACATATGCCAAGGAAAAGTATACGAACGAGAATATTGTAGTAATAGCGGACGAAAAAAATGCGGAAACCAAGGCCGTTATTTTAGAGAGTTTTCCCCAAGCAAAAATACTTGAGGTAAAGGAGGAGAAAAAGAATATAGGTATTAGTAGGGACAAGTTGGGACGTCTTTTATCTGAAGATGTGGAGAATTGGGTCTTTGTGGAATCTGACAATTTTAAATTGATCTCTAGTCTGGTGTCCATACTTAATGCTTTTAACAACTCCCTTTTAGATATAGAAAATGGTACTAAAAAATTAAAAGTAAGAATGTTCACGACAGACAAGAACAACGCTTTTGACAATGATGTTATTTCCAGTACACATTTATCTAATCTTCATTTCACCTATCCATCGGTTTATAGGGAGGTATCATCTGGTCCGTTTGTAAAACGTTATATAGAAAAATTTGGTGATGCACCGGACAAGTTTGCGGTACGAGGTTTCGATATAACCTATGACCTGCTGTTAAAACTGGCTTATAAAAACGATTTGCTGAGTGTTTCTAAGTTCATAGGCGAAACCGAGTACAGTGGGAACAAATTTGATTATGAGAAAGATATTTCTTCGGGCTACTACAATAAAGCTTCCTATATAATGGGGTATGATAATATGTGGATAAAAGAATTGGATTAGTATGACATCGAAAGTAGTATATAACGGCGAATTAAGAACAGAATGTACGCACATTAAATCCGGTGATTCTTTTATGACCGATGCACCTACCGATAATAATGGTCTAGGTCAGGCTTTTTCTCCGACCGATACCGTTGCTACAGGTTTGGCAAGTTGTATGTTGACTATGATGGGGATTAAGGCCAATGGGTTACAGTTGGATATTAGAAACTCTTTGGCAGAGGTAACCAAACATATGGCAGCTTCCCCAAGAAGAATTTCAAAGATAGAAGTAAAACTCACCCTACCTGCCAATATTTCGGATAAGGATAGGAAGGTGTTGGAAAATACGGCAAATACCTGCCCTGTATTATATAGTCTGCATCCAGATATAGAAAAGGAAATTTCATTCAATTGGGTCCTTTGACCTTTTTGTTGCCAGTTTTTCCTTTAAGAAGAGAAAAATGATTCTTTTGCGAATAGAGAAGGCAACCCTTTTTTAAAGAACAAACTAGATTTAAAAATTACAAAAAGAAAGCCCTCCCGGAATAGAATTTCGGGAGGGCTTTCTTTTGATTTTGTTTTCGTTTTTTAGAATCTAAAAGAAGCACCTATGGTTAAAAAAGAGGCTCCGTACCCAGCTTCCGCAAATCCGGCAACGGTATCTGTAAAGTACCAACGGCCGCCCACAAAGGCGCTAGCTCCGGGTCTGCTGTCCAAATCGTTGTAATCGTCACCGCTGTAAAGACGCATAGAAGCCATAACCCCACCGTATACATCAAGATTGTCAATGTCAAAACCGGTGTAGTGGTAAGTTCCACGGGCACCTATAACGGTATATGACCAGCTGTAGTCGTAATTATAGGTTCTATCTTTATAAGTAAATCTTTTATAGCCGATGTAGCCTCCGAGACTTACCACCCCTGGCCCTGGAACATCCCATACCCCTCTTTCGTAACTGGCGCTAAATACAGGACTTTCGGTAGAGGTGCTGTATCCTCCATAATAGCCACCTACACCAATACCGGTATTTATAACGTTTGTGCCTACCTCGAATTCTTGGGCCGATGCAAATTGTACTAAAAAGGTAAAGACGGCCAATAATGTAATCGATTTTTTCATTTTGATCAATGTTTAATATAGTCAGTGTTTAAATGTATGCTTTGGGTGCTAAATTACACACATATTTTAAATTACGATTGTTCTTCTTTTGGATATTAAGATGAGAGCGGCTAAAAAAAAACCTTCCCGAAGGAAGGTTGGTTAAATGCACTATTAAATATCACAGATGGTGACTCCTTGTTTTAGAGCTGCAATTTTGTCTTCCCAGCTCGGTACGAACTCTTGGGCAACATAACCCTTGTATCCGGTATCTAAAATGGCTTTCATTACTGCAGGATAATAAATTTCTTGGGTTTCGTCAATTTCATGGCGACCCGGGTTTCCGCCTGTGTGGTAATGGCCATAATATTGGTGGTAGTCTTGGATATTTCTTATAATGTCACCTTCCATTATCTGCATGTGGTAAATGTCGTAAAGTAATTTAAAATTCTCTGAACCAATAGTTTCGCATAAAGATACGCCCCATTCGGTAGTGTCGCACATATAGTCCTTATGGTTAACCTTACTGTTCAATAACTCCATTTGTAGTACAACACCATGCTCTTCGGCCAATGGTATTATTTCTTTTAGGCCTTTGGCACAGTTACGTAAGCCTACTAAATCGTTCATTCCGTTTCTGTTGCCGCTAAAGCAAATAAGGTTTGTGTAACCACCTTCGGCAACCAAAGGGATTACCCTTTTATAATCGGCTATAAGTTCTTCGTGAAATTCAGGATTGTTCCAGCCTTTTTCTATGCCCATACCTGCACCCCAGCACATAGATGCGTGTATATTGTATTTTTTTAAGAGAGGAAACTGTTCTGGGTCCACCAAATCAATGGCACGTATATCCAACTTGTTCAGTTCCTGTAAAAACTCCTCAAAAGGGATGGATCCATAACACCAATAACAAACACTATGGTTAATATTATGTTTAAGTTTAAAGGTAGGTTCTTCTTTTGATTTTGAGCTATTGCCAGTTGCTCTTGCAGGAGTTATGATACCTACAGATGCCGCAGCCGTAGTTCCTATAAAATCTCTTCTTTTCATGTTGATTTAAATTGTTGTCCCTTTAAAGATAATTTTTTTAGTTTTAAAAAATGGAAATAAAACCGGATCATCAAAAATTAATAGAGTTGGCACATTATCGCATGCCCTTTGGAAAACACAAAGGGAGGTATTTGGTAGATTTGCCCGAGCCATACTTGGTCTGGTTTCAGCAAAAAGGTTTTCCTGATGGAAAATTGGGCGAATTATTGCGGTCTATGCTAGAAATTAAAACAAATAGTCTAGAATCGTTAATTCGAAAGATTCAAAAAGATTTTCCGAAGGAAAGTCATTGAGTTCTATTCTCAATTTGTAACTTTGTGTCCCGTAACATAGAAATCTTATCAATGGCAGAAACCAAATACATCTTCGTTACGGGAGGCGTTACTTCATCACTTGGAAAAGGCATTATTGCCGCATCTTTGGCGAAACTTCTTCAATCAAGAGGATATAAAACCACTATACAGAAACTGGATCCGTATATAAATGTAGACCCAGGAACTCTTAATCCTTATGAACACGGCGAGTGTTACGTAACGGATGATGGGGCCGAAACTGATTTGGATTTAGGGCACTATGAGCGTTTTTTAAATGTAAGAACCTCACAGGCGAACAATGTTACCACTGGAAGAATTTACCAAAGTGTAATAGAAAAGGAGAGAAGAGGAGAGTTTTTGGGTAAAACCGTTCAGGTGGTACCACATATAACCAATGAAATAAAGGAGCGTGTACAATTATTGGGCAAGAGTGGTGAGTACGACATCGTTATTACCGAAATAGGAGGTACCGTTGGCGATATAGAATCACTACCTTATATAGAAGCGGTAAGACAGCTGCTTTGGGAACTGGGCGATAATAATGCCATTGTTATACATTTAACATTGGTGCCATACCTGTCCGCAGCGGGGGAGTTGAAAACAAAACCTACTCAGCATTCGGTAAAAACATTGATGGAAAGCGGTATCAAGGCCGATATTCTTGTTTGTAGGACCGAACATAAAATCTCTGATGAGATAAAGGACAAATTGGCACTTTTCTGTAATGTGAAGAGAGAGGCGGTAATACAAAGTATTGATGCTTCTACAATTTACGATGTGCCTATTTTAATGCAACAAGAAGGATTGGATACTGTTACCCTTCGCAAATTGGCACTGCCAGACTCCACAAGTCCGGATCTGACAAGATGGAACCAATTTTTGGAACGCCACAAGAATCCTAAAAACGAAGTTACCGTGGGCTTGGTTGGTAAGTACGTAGAATTACAAGATTCATACAAATCTATATTGGAATCCTTTATTCACGCAGGAGCCCAAAATGAGGTCAAGGTAAACGTTAGGTCTATACATTCAGAATATATTACCGCCCAAAATTATGAGAGTAAATTAAAAGGTTTGGACGGTATATTGGTGGCTCCAGGTTTTGGAGAACGCGGTATAGAAGGTAAGATCATAGCGGTAAACTATGCAAGGGTCAATAACATTCCATTCTTGGGAATATGTTTGGGAATGCAAATGGCGGTCATAGAATATGCCAGAAATGTACTGAACCTTAAAGATGCGAGCTCTACCGAGATGGATTCGGGCACAACAGATCCCGTTATCAATTTAATGGAAGAACAGAAATCCGTTACCGATAAAGGGGGTACCATGAGGTTGGGTGCCTGGGACTGTGAACTAAAAGATGGTAGTTTGGTACAACAGGTATATAATGGAGCCAAGCAGATTTCCGAAAGACATAGGCATAGGTACGAATTCAACAATTCATACAAAAAACAGCTTGAGGAAGCGGGGCTTTTGGCAACCGGTATCAACTCAAAAACAAACCTGGTAGAAATAGTGGAACTAAAAGACCATCCGTGGTTTATTGGAGTTCAATATCATCCCGAATACAAAAGTACGGTAGCCAATCCACATCCGTTGTTCGTTGGTTTTGTAAAAGCGGCATTGGCACATAAAAAGGCACAAACTAATGCCAGTATGGCATAAACTGCTTATTTGGGCATATATTTGCTCTCTAAAGACCAAATAATTACCTTATATATTTAGATATTTTTTAGATGGAAGAAAAGAAATTAGATGTAAAATCTATAATCGGTTTTGTATTGATATTCGGAATTTTAATTTTCATGTTTTATCAAAACAAGCCGACACCCGAGGAGATAGCGGCACAAAAAGCAAAGCAGGAGCAGATAGATGCTGCGGCTGCAAAAGAGGAAAAGGCCGATGATTTTGTGATAGATAGCACTCCCGAGGTAAACTTGAACGATTCTTCAGCTATAGCTGGGTATAAAAGTAAAATAGGTGCTTTTGGGTTTACCACGCCCAAAGAAGGTACAACCGTTTTAGAAAATGATGTACTGTTTTTAAAGATCAGTAACAAAGGAGGGCACGTAGTCGAGGCAAAAATGAAAAATTTTGTCACGTATGATTCTGTACCGGTATACCTTGTGAAGGATGGAAATTCTTCGTTTGCCATTAATTTCTCTACTATCGACAATAGGGTCTTAAGTACTAAAGATTTGTTTTTTGAGCCCAATCTTACCAAGTCCGATGGCAAACAGATTTTATCCTTAAAAGCGAAAACATCTAACGATCAATTTTTAGAATACCGTTACGAGATGAAACCTGGGGATTACCTAGTGGATTTTACGGTACGCACCCAAGGTTTGGATGGAATCATTAACGACAGTAATCCTGTAACATTAGATTGGAAACTGAAGGGGATAAGGCACTCTAAGAGCATACAGTACGAAAATAGATATACCCGTCTAACCTATCACCATGAGGATGGCAAGTTGAGCAAGTTGTCGGAGGGGAGTGATGATGAGGAAACAGAAGAGGATATAAAGTGGATATCTTATAGACAACACTTCTTTAGTTCCATTTTGGCTGCAGATGAACCTTTTAAGAGTGGAGAGCTGACGTCTAAAAACTTGGTAGAGGAAGAGAGTAGAACTTTCGGTTTTACAAAAGCCTATTCGTCGGTTTTGCCGATAGAAGTAAAAGGAGGGGAGATTTCAAAAAGTATGTACATGTACTATGGCCCTACAGATGTAGATGTACTGTCTAAATATGAAGATCTTGACCTCGTAGACTCCATTCCTTTCGGGTGGGGTATTTTTGGGTGGATAAACAGATACGTTTTTACACCCTTCTATTCTCTGCTAAGTTCTTATTTTCCATATGGTATAGCGATTATCATTATGACCATATTGGTTCGTTTGGCCATGTCGCCGGTTACCTATAAGTCTTATTTGTCCCAGGCAAAAATGAAGGTTTTAAAACCGGAAATCAATGAGTTGAACGAGAAGTATAAGGACAATGCCATGAAAAAACAGCAAGAGACCATGAAGCTGTATGGCAAAGCAGGGGTAAGCCCTATGAGTGGGTGCGTACCGGCATTTTTGCAAATGCCTATTTTCTATGCCCTGTTTATGTTCTTCCCTTCATCTTTTGCCTTACGTCAAAAGTCTTTCTTATGGGCCGACGATTTGTCGTCTTTTGATACTATATACCAATTCCCCGAAGGATTTTCTATTCCGTTTTATGGGGATCACGTAAGTCTTTTTCCGATACTGGCCTCCATTGCCATCTTCTTTTATATGATGATGACTACAGGCCAGAATATGCCTAGCCAGCCAGGTATGCCCAATATGAAGTTTATCATGTATTTGATGCCTTTTATGATGTTGTTCTTCTTTAACAACTATGCTAGTGGATTAAGTTTGTATTATTTTGTTTCTAACTTGATTACTATTGGTATTATGTTGGTGATCAAGAATTTTATTCTCGATAATGATAAGATTCACGCGCAGATACAAGAGAACAAAAAGAAGCCTAAAAAGGAAAATAAATTTCAGCGTAAGATGCGTGAAATGATGGAACAGGCAGAGGCTCAGAAAAAGAAATAACAACTTTAAGAGATTAAAAATAAAAAGCCCTTTCTAAAAAGAAAGGGCTTTTGCCATTGGTTAAGGTTTGGTTTGGCAAGTTTTGGGGGTGTAAATATGAGATTATTTATTCCTTGTAAAAAAAAAGGGTTGTCAAGAAGGTCTATTTGTATGCTAAAGGAGTTTTTTTTGATGTCGCCGTGTTTAAGGCATAAAAAAAACCTCCTTTTTTTTAAAGGAGGTTACCATACTTTACTATTTAAAATAGTTGTTAGTGTAGTGCATCGATAATTTCTTGTGGCAGTAATACCTTGTCCACAATATGTACTATACCGTTGCTGGTTGTTACGTCTGGCGTAGTTACGTTGGCGTCTATATGCGATTTGTCGCGGATTTGTACGCCGGTACCCAAAAGGGCAAATAGCGATTCTCCCTGTACCGTGGTAATTTCTAAATGGTCCGATAGGTCGGTAGATGCTACCGATGC
Source organism: Maribacter thermophilus (assembly GCF_001020565.1). Taxonomy (GTDB): domain Bacteria; phylum Bacteroidota; class Bacteroidia; order Flavobacteriales; family Flavobacteriaceae; genus Maribacter; species Maribacter thermophilus. The sequence goes on from NZ_LDAS01000001.1 coordinate 172,500, forward strand.
TCCAGATACTACATGATAGGTAAGTAACTTTGCTAACAAGGCTTTTTCTTCATCTGTATCAAAGTCGGACAAGCTGTTATAACTACTGCCCAGATCATTTAAAAATGTAGTAAATGCATCATTGGTAGGGGCAAAGACCGTAAACGGACCATCACCGCTCAAAGTCTCCACCAAGCCGGCGTCTGCTTGGATCAAGGCCGCTACCAAAGTACTAAGGTCGGGAACATCTTGTGCCGTTTCTACAATATTTAACATACCGGGAGCCAATGCATCTAACGTTTCTTGTGGTAATAGTACCTTATTAATAATATGCACCACCCCATTGCTGGCCTCAACATCTGCAAGTACTACCGAGGCATTCATATCGGTTGCATCTTCTACATGTACCGTACCGTCCTGTATTTTAATACCGATATTTTCGCCTTGAAAAGTTTCTATAGATTGTCCATCACTTAAATCTGTAGAAAAAGCGGCGTTACCAGCAACCACATGATAGGTCAAGATAGAGACCAGTAATTGTTTTTCTTCGTCCGTGTCAAAATCGGATAAGCTATTGTAGTCATCTCCCAAAGTGTCTAAAAGAGAGGTGAAAGCGGCATTGGTAGGAGCGAACACAGTAAATGGACCATCACCGTTTAGGGTTTCTACCAAACCGGCATCCGCCTGGATCAGCGATTCTACCAAAAGGCTCAAGTCTTCGGTTGCTACAGCAGTTTCGACAATTGTCTTAAGTTGCAGAGAAACAACAAAATCGATGGCCGATTGTGGTAGTAAAACCTTATCTATAGTGTGCGCTACACCGTTAGAGGCCATAATATCTACACCGGTAATATTGGCATTGGTGTCGGATGCATCGCCAATAACAAATGTTTCGCCAGAGGAAATAATTTCAACACTGTTACCTTCAAAAGCCGTAGAAACTTGCCCTGCCGAAAGATCTGTAGATTTTACTTCTGCGGGTATCACATGATACAACAGAATGTTTTTTAATAGGGCCATTTCTTCTGCCGTGTCAAAATCATCAAGACTGTTATAGTCGTCGCCTAAAATTTCCAATAGTGCCACAAAGGCATCATCTGTAGGGGCAAAAACGGTAAATGGACCATCGGAACTTAGGGTGGCAACTAGATCCGCCTTGATAACGGCAGCTTCTAAAATCGACAGGGGTTCGGTGGCCACTACAATATCGACTAAAGTACCATTGTTGTTGGTTATTTCTTCTTGGTTCAGCGCATCTATAATAGCCTGTGGCAACATTACTTTGTCTATGACGTGAACGACACCGTTACTTGCCATAACATCGGCAATTACTACTTCGGCATTTACTTCGGTCGCATCTTCTATAAATACACCGCCTTCCAAATTTATTGTCAAATCTTCACCTTGTACGGTAGAAACGGTCATTTGGTCCGATAAATCAGTAGATTTTGCGGCTACACCGGCAACCACATGGTAGGTCAGAATTGTTGTTAGTAATTCTCGTTCTTCATCCGTGTCAAAGTCGGATAAAGAATCAAAACCATCCAATTGGTCTAATAACGCGGCAAATGCATCATTGGTAGGAGCAAAAACAGTAAATGGCCCTTCGGAGCTTAGGGTCCCCACCAAATCTGTTCCTTCCGAATTGTCTGCGGTCATTAGTGCGGAAACCAAGGAAGACAATGCATCTTCGGCTTGTGCGGTTTCAACAATGGTCATTGTCTCTGGCAGGTCCGTGTTATCATTTGCATCTTTATCGCAAGACCATAATACAATGGTAATACTAGTTAGTAATAAGAGGTTTTTTAATTGTAGTAAAAATTTCATAGCGGCATTTTTTAAAGATTGTTTTTTAAATGTTTAGTAATCGAGGCAATATTTACCAAATTGGTAATAAAGTGTCTATTTTGGTGAAAATACTATAATATTATTTTGTTTAATCTTTTTTGATAAAAGTTTAACAAAATAATATTTTCGGATTAAATAAAAGAACAAGGTGTATTCCTTGGTTCTACTACCATTTGCGTTTTTTGAGGTTATAATTCCTCATTTGAAAAAAAGAAGCTTTGAAATGAAATTTTGTAATTTTGTTACGACCAAGATGAATAGATGAAAAAAGTAGTTATAGGACTTTCGGGGGGAGTAGATTCAAGTGTCGCGGCCTATCTTTTAAAGGAGCAGGGGTACGATGTTATTGGCCTTTTTATGAAGAATTGGCACGATGATTCGGTGACCATATCAGAAGAATGTCCGTGGTTGGAAGATAGTAACGATGCATTGATCGTTGCCGAAAAATTGGGTATCCCCTTTCAAACGGTAGATTTGAGTGCGGAGTACAAAGAGCGTATCGTAGATTATATGTTTCGTGAATATGAAATGGGGCGTACCCCTAACCCTGATGTATTGTGCAATAGAGAGATAAAGTTTGATGTGTTCCTAAAAATTGCACTTCAACTTGGTGCCGATTATGTAGCTACGGGCCATTATTGTAGAAAAGGAATTATTACGGGCCAAGATGGTACCGAAACCTATCAATTATTATCCGGGAAGGATACGAATAAAGACCAATCATATTTTTTATGTCAATTATCGCAAGAGCAATTGGCGAAAACACTTTTTCCTATTGGCGAGTTGACGAAGCCCGAGGTAAGAAAAATTGCTGCGGACATGAACTTAATTACGGCAGATAAAAAAGATTCTCAAGGTTTATGTTTTATTGGAAAAGTTAGGTTGCCAGAGTTTCTACAGCAGCAGTTAAAGCCCAAAACTGGTAAAATTGTTGAGGTACCTTCTGGGGTAGAGCAATATCAAAGACCTGTTCCTGAATTTAAGAACAAAGCTTCCGAATTAGAGTTTTTTGCACAAAAGCCACATTATTCTATCTCTGACGGTAAAGTTGTGGGAGAACACCAAGGTGCCCATTATTTTACAAAGGGTCAACGAAAAGGGCTTAATGTTGGGGGTACAAAAGAACCTTTGTTCGTAATAGATACCGATGTTGAGGAAAATGTTATCTATACCGGACAGGGAAAGTCGCACCCAGGTTTGTACCGACGAACATTGTTTGTGCAAGAATCGGAAATACATTGGGTAAGGCCAGACTTAAGGTTACAGCCCGACGAAAGCATGGAGGTAAAGGCTCGGATTAGATATCGACAAAAATTACAAAATGCAACCGTTTATAAGGTAGAAGGGGGACTTTATGTAGATTTTGAAGAAAAACAGTCGGCTATTACCGAGGGTCAGTTTGTAGCTTGGTACCAAGATGATGAGTTGATCGGGTCGGGAGTTATTTCGTAACCGTCGCACATAACCTTTTTATATACTCTATAATATGCAGAATAGAATAACTGAACTTTTTAATATTAAATATCCCATTGTTCAGGCAGGTATGGTATGGGCCAGTGGATGGAAGCTTGCTTCGGCGGTTTCAAATGCTGGGGGACTTGGTATTATAGGAGCGGGAAGTATGTACCCCGATGTTTTTCTGGATCATATAAAAAAGTGCAAACAAGCCACGGATAAACCCTTTGGGGTAAACCTCCCGATGCTGTACCCTGATTTGGAAGAGCTTATAGGAATTATTGTTAAAGAGAAAGTAAAAATTGTTTTCACCTCTGCGGGCAACCCTAAAACATGGACCTCTTATTTAAAGGAAAAAGGGATAATCGTGGTACATGTGGTCAGCAGCGTTAAATTTGCTTTAAAGGCCAAAGAAGCCGGTGTAGATGCCATTGTGGCGGAAGGTTTTGAAGCTGGGGGGCATAATGGTCGTGATGAGACGACCTCTATGGTACTGATACCTTCGGTTAGGGAACAAATAGATATTCCGTTAATTGCGGCGGGTGGTATAGCTACGGGCAAAGCTATGCTCGCGGCAATGGTTCTCGGCGCCGATGGTGTTCAGATAGGGAGCAGATTCATTGCCTCTACCGAAGCCTCTTCACATCAAAATTTTAAACAAAAGATACTGGATGCCAAAGAAGGCGATACCAGTTTAACCTTAAAAGAGCTCACTCCCGTGCGTTTGTTGAAGAACAAATTTTATCTCGATATACAAAAAGCATATGAAAACAAGGCCTCAAAAGAAGAACTTAGAGACCTTTTGGGTAGGGGCAGGGCCAAAAAAGGAATGTTCGAAGGTGACCTGGACGAAGGAGAACTGGAAATAGGGCAAGTATCCTCATTGATCCATAACATTCGACCAGCGGCCGAAATAGTCAAGGAAATTGTAGATGAATACGAAACGACCAGAATACGGGCCCTTAACGATAAAAGTTTTAGTTTTAGCTAACTTTGGTTTTTAAAGGCTATTCGGTAGATTCTACCTTTGTGTAAGTAAAAGTAACCTGTGTTTCGGTTATGACAGCATTTACATCTTGAATGCTCAAAGTCGATGTGTATTGAAATTCAGTAGCCGATTCGTTAAAAGTTAACGAGAAACCAAGCTGTTCACATGACACTATTAAATACAATTGGTCTTCAAATAATGCCCATGTACCGTTAGTGGAGGTTATATTGCATCCGGCTGCTCTACTCCCTTTTTCGTACGAATAGATTCTATTGGATCCAAAACTGAACAAGGCATCTTTATAACATTCAGAATACTGTTCGTAAATGTCGGCACTTGGATTGTCTACATTGTCATTGCTCAAATCTATTTCGGTATCGGCCATTAAACCGGTAAGGGTCCATTGGCCTACTAATTTAACCTCTTCGTCCTTCAATTCACCTGTAAAGTTGTCCGGGCAAGAAACGGGTTCGCTATCCACACCACATCCAAAAAGCGTACAATTAATAATTATCAATATTCCGACAAGAAATGTTTTGTTTTTCATTTAAATCATTTTTCACAAGATGTAATATTCAAGATTAGGTTGCTTTCCAATTTACTAAAATATAGGATATGAAAAATCTTTAATTGATCAAATAGCCCAAAGCACATACAGGGTTTGTTCTTTTAAAGTAATTGGTACTTCTTTCTTAAACTGGCATGGAAATTAAACTATGCTCCTTTTTGTTTAAGACTTCCTAAATACTCCATTAAATCCCTAAGTTCTCTTCTTGATATCATTCTGCCCATAGGCGGCATTGCCGAAATTGAGTTTTCTCTTTTCTTTATTCTTGCTAAGGGAACCTCCATGGGTTCGGCTTCGGAGGTTCTTAACAATAGGTCTGTTTTACGTTCTTCCATTAAAACCCCTGTAACCTTTTGTCCGTCGGTCAATGTTAGGGTGACCGATCCATAGCCGGGAGCCAATCTGGCACTTGGCTCTATTAAAGCTTCCAATATTTCTTCCCTAGAAAGTATATTGGCAATATTATCAAGTGCAGGGCCTACCTCTCCACCAGTACCGTTTACCGCATGGCACCGTACACATTGTGCCGTAGGGTTATTGTTGAAAACGGTTCTACCATTCCACCAACTACCTCCGTATAAGGTTTCTTGATAAGAATCGGTAGTATATCCAAGATTTTTCAATTTACCCATCTGCGCTATCAAGGTCGAATCTTCGGTCGCTTTTACAGATTCCATTAAATCGAGCATAATTTCTTGACGCAATTGGTTTTTACTTGCCTTAGCTATCAAATTAGTTAAAATGGCACTGCTCTTTTCTTTCGGCAGATCTCCAAGTACACCTAGCATACGCTGTTGTTCACCTACCGACCCTTTTTGAAAAATGGGGCCGACAATAGAAGGTAGTTTTTCTTTGGGTAAATCTAGTTGACCCAATAAACCAACGGCGGCGGTTCTTACTTCGGCATTGCTATCTTTCATTCCACGGGCCATGGCCATTTCTATTTTTGAAAACTTAAGATTGCCAAGAGTGGTTAAAATAGTGGCCCTAACTTTTGGTGAATCGATGGATTTGAATAGGTTGTACAGTTTGTCATTATAGGTGTCTATTCCTACAGCCCCGATAGCCTTTGAAATGCCTATCAGTATCTCCGGATTTTTTTGTTCAAGAAAGAATGGAATGTCTTTTTCCAGTTTATCTTTTAGGAGTTTATCTTCTCTAATTATCTCTCCTCTGTACCGGCCGTCTACCCTGTCCAGCACGCTTGGGTTGTTCCATGTTCCCAATGCGGCAAGGGCCTCTCCACGTAATACATTTGAAACCGAAGCACGTTTTGAAAAGCGTATAAGGTCTTCAAGGGCGGTTTCCGTTCCTACGCGCAATGCAGCGTTTATGGCCCTTCTTAACAAAGGTTCTGAAGTAAAGCGGTCTTCTGAAAGTATGGCGGCAAGTTCTGGCAATGCCTCTTCAATAGACCAGTCATCATTTATGGCCCTTGCGGCCTCTGTTACTATATATTCGTCCTTATCTGACAAAAACAGGGATATTTTTGAATTTTGAAGCCTTCTTAATACCAATACGGCCGCTATTCTTAAACTTCTATTATCACTATCGGCCAGGGCGGTTATAGGCTCCACTTCTCCGATTCTTGATAAAGCCAAAACTCCGGCATGCCTTATGTAAAGATCGTTGTCGTTGTTTTCTGCAATCATTTTTATTAATGGGTCTATAGCTTCTTTATAAGCCACTCTACCCAATGCTTGGGCGGCAAAAAACTTGACTCTATCATTTTGATGCGATAACAATGGGAGCAGGTTTTCTGCGGCGTCACCAAATTTTACATCGCCAATGACCTTGGCAGCCTGTGCAATAATTTCTGGATCTTCATCAGAAAGTAAGGGTATTAAGGGTTCGGCTTTGTCTTTATTATTGGCCGCTATCTGCCCGATTGCCCAGATAGCATGAATACGTGCAAATTGATTTTCTTCTTCGGTAATAGCCTTTTTTAGGGCTCTATAACCCCAAAAGGTTCTCTTTGCCAATTCGAATTGTGCTTTTTGGCGAATGCGCATATCTTCATAGCTAAGCAATTTGATCAAGTTGTCGGTATCATCATTTTCATAATCATGGGTCATTAGCCTTTTGGTTTCAAGACGCTGTTGCTCTAGATCGTTTTCATTGTCCTTAACATCCAGTTTCCAGACTCTTCCAAAATCTTTGGCCCCCCAGCCATTGACCCAGTCTGCAAGATATAGGGCACCTTCGGGGCCAAAAGCGATGCCCGTAGGTAATACACCTGTAAGGATGGATTCGTCCGATTTTAATTCAAAACTGGCACCTTTTGGCTGAAGGTCGAACGACCAAATATGAGAACGACTGGGGTCGCCCACAAATTCTACCAAGAAAAACTTGTCCAACCACTTTTTGCCCAAAGCAGTTCCGGGATTGTAAAGCATACCCGTAGGGCCGTTGTGAAAATTTTGAATCGGGGGCATAATATAGGCTGCCTGCCCTTCCCATCTTGGGACAAACAATTTTTCGTCCATCCAAACATTATAACCATTATTGTTGGGGTCTGTATATTTTCCATATTGCCAGTTGGATCGCCAGCCGGCATCGGAACCTTCTACGATATGAACCAATCTTTCGCTTTCTCCTTTATGGTCCCCATCGTTGTCGGAAGATATGATGTTGCCATAGGCATCAAAAACAAATTCATGGGTATTTCTTAATCCGCGGGCAAAAACCTCAAAATCACTTCCGTCCGGATTACTTCTAACGATAACCCCTTGGTTTGGATACTTATGGTTAACCCCGTCAACGGTAGTTAGGTTGGCGCCAATATCACCGATACCCCAGTATATTTTTCCGTCGGGTCCTTGTATGGCCCCAGACATACCATGCCCAGAAAACCCGATGTGTACGGCAAAACCTGTGGCTATACTGGTTTTTTCGTCTATAACCTTATCACCGTTGGTATCTCTAAGACGATACATGTCGGGGCCTATTCCTAAAAACATATCCTCGTCCCTTACCAAAAGTGCTCCCGCGACATCATTTACTTCATCGTTAAAATCGTTTAAGATCTGTGTAGAGATATCGGCTATGCCATCACCGTCAGAATCTTCTAACATCCATACTTCATCTTTTTCAACGGCCAAGTCGCGCCAATCATGTATAGAATCATTGTTCAAATCGGGAAACCAACTATTTTCTTTACTCTTTTCAGGGGCAAAGGTTTCATGTAAAAACGCGCGTCGTTCCTCAACAGATTGCAATCCGATAGAGGCGGTCATCCAATCACGGTGTCCCCTAATATCAAATTCCGAATTTTTATTTCTGTTAGATCTGGTAATGTAAACCCTGCCTTCATTGTCCATATCCATGGCAATAGGGTCTGGAGCCAAAGAGTCAGAGGCCCAAAGACTCAGTTCAAGGCCATCTGCAACAATAGCTGAAATACCTTCTTTTGCCTTTTGCATCTTTTCCGAAATAGCGGTGCTGTCCTCATAAATGACTACGGGAGTTTCTATAGGTTTTTTATGGTTACAGGAAATAAATAAAAAGGAAAGGACGGTAATGTAAAAAATGGGATTGGAAAATAATTTCATTGGTTGGTTTTGAAGGGACTATAAATTATTGATGTTAAAAATAGAGAATTGATAAACTAACATTATTTTAAATTTTGACTTATCATTTTTTAAAGTTTGATATAATATTAAATGTTCTAGTAACACTATACAAGTATTTTTAAAAAAATGAACTTAAGTTTTTATATAACTTGTCCTATATTTGATAATCTCATAATTATAAATAGTTAGATTCATGAAGTACAGATTTTTGTTTTTTTCGTTTTTGCTTATTGTCTTATCTACATCTTTGATGGCCCAAGAAGGCCATCCTCTTGAAGGAAGGTGGAACTTAACAATTGATCAAGAGGGTAAAGAGTTACCTAGTTGGCTAGAGATTAGGCATTCTGGTCATAATACTTTGATCGGTAGGTTTACGTTTGCTTTTGGTAGCGCAAGACCTATAGCGGAAGTAAAAAAATATGGAGATATCTTTTATTTTGAAATTCCACCACAATGGGAACCTGGTGCTTCAAATATGGAATTTGAAGGAAAATTGGTAGGTGACGGTCTCGAGGGTACTATGGTATTTACCAATGGAAAAACATATAAATGGACAGCGGTCAAGGCCCCAGAGTTGCCGTATTACGAAAAAGTAAAAACAGGAAAGAAAATTGAACTTTTCAATGGTAAAAATTTGAATGGGTGGAAAATTGTGGAAGGTAACCAATGGAAAGTGGTAGACGGAATATTAAAAAGCGATAAATCTGGTGTTAACCTTGTATCGGAAGAGAAGTTCAAAGATTTTAAGATCCATGTAGAATTTAGATATCCTGAAGGAAGTAATAGTGGTCTTTATTTAAGAGGAAGGTATGAGGTTCAGATTGCCGATAATTATGGGTTAGAACCTTCTTCCATCTACTTTGGAGGTATTTACGGGTTGATCGACCCAAATGAAAATGCAGCCTTAAAGGCAGGGGAGTGGCAGACCTATGATATTACCCTAATAGGTAGAAGGGTAACGGTCGTTGCAAACGGAAAAACGATTATTAACGGCCAAAACATTCTGGGTATGACAGGCGGTGCCTTAGATAATAAAGAAGCAGAAGCAGGGCCGATTATGATACAGGGGGATCATGGTGCGGTAGAATTCAGGACTATTGATATTACTCCTCTTACAAAAGGATAATCAACATTACATACAAATAAAAAAAGCCTCCGGTTTATGGAGGCTTTTTTGTTATTCTTCCCATTCTATTTCAGAAATGAGGGAAAGGGTTTTTTCTTCTTCATCTTTGTTTACATATATTTCCAATATGTGGGGCAGGGGAGTGCCAAAACCGGCCAAACGGGCAGATTCGTTTTCATTTTTAATAATAGGTTCTATGCCATTCTCCCGTAAAATCATTTCAATGCGTTTGGTTTTGGCACCATCTCCCCCGAATACTTTTACATAGTCAGCACCCATATTTATCTTATTTAATGTTAGTGTTTATTTCTTTTAAGTAGCTATTAAAGTTGCTCAGTGTTGTACTGAGTACTTTTATTTGTTCTTCAGCTTCCGTCCAATTTTTCTGCTCCACTGCCTCTCTTACCCCTGGTAGTGTTTTTACGCCATAACCGGTATAAAAACCTGGAGCATATATTTGGTGTTTGTACCAAGGTCTTCTTGGCAATCCTTTTTCAGAGGTAAGCATCTGTTCGGCTTTCATCAGTTTTTGGTTCAATTGGCTTTTCTTTTCCTTGGAAAGATCATCGGTTGCAAGTTTTGAGAAGTCGTCAATAGTAGATTTAAGCGAACTTAATTCGTTTTGTAAAGGAGAAAAATCCAAATAGGGAACTATTGGTTTTAATTCAGGATTTTTTACAGATTTCTTAGGGTCGGCAGAGAGTTCAAAAGCATTTGCCTTTACAAGTTTATTGTGTTTTTCTACCTCTTTTCTCATTTTTTCGGTTAAGGATATTATTTCATCCGCGTAACCTGAAACCGTGGCAAACCACTGTTCAAAGTCTAGGGGGATAATATCAGCGTTTGCCAACCTCAAGGTAATGCGACCTGCAGTATTGGCCAAGGCAACCCCGTAGGCGAAATCAGGATCTTTAAATCTTTTATAATGAGGGTAGGTATCATAAATGGTATGGTATTCGCCACCTGCATTTTCTCCCCCGAAACCAAGGTTAAGAGCGGCAATGCCCGCATGTTGAATAAAGGGGGTGTAATCGGATCCCGAACCAAGGGCGTATAATTTAAAAGAGTCATCACCGCCATGTACCATGTCTCTTGCGATTCTACGTTCTTTAACCGAAACTTTGGTCTGTGGATCCGTTACCGAACCGGCAACTTCAGATACCATTGCTTGTAACGAATGAGACCCGCCCGCACCTAAAAATCCACGGCCATTGCCGTCTGTGTTAATATAGGCAACTACCTTTTCCTGTAATTCTTTTTTGTGGTCTTCCACCCATTCCGTAGAACCTATTAATCCTGGTTCTTCGGCATCCCATGCGCAATACACCAATGTTCTTTTTGGCTTGTATCCTTGTTTGGCCAGTTGTGCGACGGCCCGTGCTTCTTCCATTAAAGCTACCATACCACTTACCGGGTCATTGGCACCGTGCACCCATGCATCGTGGTGATTGCCTCGCATTACCCATTGGTCAGGGTATTCTGAACCTTTCATTGTAGCAATAACATTATGGGCAGGGGTCAATTTCCAATCAAACTTTAGTTTAAGGTGAACCTTGGCGGGTCCGGGACCTATGTGGTAGGTGATGGGCAACCCACCGCGCCAAGATTCTGGAGCTACGGGTCCGTCCAAAGCGGCCAATAAGGGTTGTGCATCTTCATAAGAAATGGGCAATACCGGTATTTTGGTTATCGTCGGGGCATTTTCCTTTTTTAATCTTTTTGCGTCTTTGGTAGCACCGTAACCAGGTGTGAGCACGTCTCCGGGATATGTAGGCATATCCATGACAGATCCTCTTTGAACACCTGTTTTGTTCTTAAACGCCCCTTTCGGATAAACATCGCCTCTACCATACCCGTCATCTTGCGGATCTGAATAAATGATGCAACCTATGGCTCCGTTTTCGGCTGCCAATTTTGGTTTAATGCCTCGCCATGATCCCTGGTATTTGGCAATTACGATTTTACCTTTTACGCTAATGCCCAATTTTTCCAATTCTTCATAATCTTTAGGTATGCCATAGTTTACAAAAACAAGTTCGGCCTCTACATCACCATCTGTCGAAAAGGCATTGTAACTGGGTAAAAGAGCATCGCCCTGGGCCGTAAAAGGGTCTCCTTCTACCGGAACGGCGGTAAGTTTTGCCTTGTATTTTGTTGGTCCGGTAAGTTCCAGTACTCTTTCTGTAGGATAAGGAAATAGAACATGATAGGTTTCTATTTTGGCATCGTAACCCCAAGACTTAAATTGGTCTCTGATCCATTTGGCATTTTTTTCTCCATACTTTGTACCTACCCAATGCGGTTCTGCCGACATTTTTTGCATCCATTCATCTAAATTGGAAGCTTTTAGTTTGTCTTCAAAATCTTTTTCAATTTTGGCCTGTTGATCTGCCCCAGTCGCAGAAAAACCTATAATAGGGCTTTGTGCTTTTAGTGAGCTGAAGAATAGAATAAAGATAAGAGAGATAAAAAGTTGTTTCATAATAGTGTTATTTTGGTTTGGTTATGGGTTGCTTACTTTTTATTTAGAACAATGGTTTTTCCTGACTCTGAACTGTCTTTGGCGGCTTGTAATATTTCCATGGCAACAATATTGTTCTCTAGGGTATAAGGGCCAAATGGCTCAAGTTTTAAAGAATTGTTGATTACGGCTGCAAGCACCGAAAAAGGGTCGTTATAGGGTTCCGGCCTATTTTGAAAGAAGAGGGTCTCTTCTGTAAAATCACTATAACCCTTAGATAGTCTTATACGAAGTTGATGTGCATTGTCGGAATACAAGGCACCTTTTTCACCGTAGATTTCCATATCCTTTCTACCAATAGGCCAATTCCATGAAGGTTCTAAAATGGCCATGGCACCGTCGTAGGTTAAAATGATGGTGGCGTCATCATCTACCAACGGGTTGTTTTCTGGCTGTAACTGCTGTTTTACGGCCGTTACCGAATTTGGTTTTTTCCCTTTCATTAACCAAGTCATTAAATTAGCACCGTAACAGCCAAAATCCATAATGGCACCACCTCCGTTTAGTTCAGGGTCTGTTAGCCATTCTAAAAACTCGTCCGAGACCCCTATTTTTTTAGGCCCTTTATGTCCATCTCTAACAATTATCTTTCTTAGTCCACCTATAGTACCATCTTCGACAAGGGCTTTGGCTTTAAAATTGGTTTCGTACCACGAGGTTTCATAATTTGTAAGTACGTGTATTTTATGTTTTTCAGCTAATTTTTGAATTTTCAGGGCATCGGCTAGGCTAGTGGCCAAGGGTTTCTCTACCATAACATGAATTCCTTTGGGGGCACATGTTTCTACTACACCTAAATGTTCTTTAATGTTTCCGAAAGCGGCCACAGCATCAGGTTTGGTAGCCTTTATCATTTCTTCTAGGCTATCGTAAACAATATCCATAGAGAAACCATATTGTTGCGACAACCTTTGTGCTAGTTCTTTATTTTTTTCTACGATGCCCACCATATTGATGTCCGATTGTGGCTTCCGGCTCAAAATCCAACCAACATGACCGTGGGTCAATCCGGCGACGCCCAATTTAAGGGGGGCTTCTTGCGAAAAAGTAGCAATAACGATAAGAAATAAAAATACGATGGTTGTATAGATTTTCATAATTACATGTTTTTTACCCGTCAACTACCGAGCCGATTGTAACCTTGGTTTATTATTTTAAAGGTAATGTAAAATAGAATGTACTTCCTTTGTTTTCAATGGATTCTACCCAAATTCGCCCACCATGATATTCTACCACTTTTTTACAACCGTACAGACCTATGCCCGAACCTTCAAATTCTTTTGAAGCATGTAGTTTTTGAAAGGCCTTAAAAATATTATCAAAATGTTTTTTGGGGATCCCAATGCCGTTATCGGAAACAGTGAACATATAGCTGTCTGTTTTTTTGTGACAAGTAATATTTATTTCTGGTTTTTTGTTTTTTGGTGTAAATTTTAGGGCATTGTCCACTAGGTTTTGAAATAGTAACCGCAGTTCTATGGGGTAGCCTTGTACAACCGGTAAATTATCTACGCTGACCACTGCTTGGGTCTCTTTAATTCTGTGAGACAGATCTTTTAGTATATCCTTTAATAAGTTGTTCAGGTCAACAGGTTCTTTTACTTTTGAGTTACCGATCTTTGCGTTTTCCAATAGGTTGCCGACCAAATGCATCATGCGGGTCGCACTTGTTTTAAGATAATCGAAATAGGTATCAACCTCTTTGTTGTCGGTATTTTTAAAATGTAATTTTAACTGATCGGCAATTGCGTCAATATTACTAATAGGGGCTTTTAGGTCGTGGGTTACCATATAGGTAAATTCCTCTATTTGTTTATTTTTAATTTCCAGTTCTTTGTTTAAATGGGCTAATTCTTTGTTTTGGGATCTTAAACTTTCTTGAGATTTTTTAAGCTCAATGGCATTGGCTTTTAAAGAATTATTTTTTATTTCAAGTTCATCGGTGTAGGATCGGGTCTTTTTCTCATCATACATAAAAAAGGTAATGGACAACCAGCATAGGCATGCCAAGAAAACTACAATTTCGTCAAAAGGAAGGTTAAAGTCACCAAGAATGGGACCATATATACCAATATAAATGGTCGGTAACAAGAACGTTAGTATGATGTATATTATAATAATTTTTCGCCATTTAGGTCGGTTTCGAAAAATTATAAAGCTCATAAAGGCAGAAGTGCCGATTGCTAGGCCTTGGGCAAAAAAGCCACCGACCAACATGGTAATTACCCCAAACATTAGCGGGGGTACGGTGCTCATATAAAAGCTTGTCAGAATTTTTTTTTTGAATGTATCTATTATGGCGCCCAGACCAAAACCCAGGGTCAAAACGAAGGTTATTATTTGAGGCGTGGAAGAAGAAAAAAATAAGGTACAAAGAAAAACAAAAAGCGAACAAACAGCTGAAATAATAGTGATGTAACCAAATTTTTTGCTCCAAATGAAATCTTTCTTTTTTTGCATTGGTGGTTTTATGATCTTAGAATTCGAAATGGTGAATTTTATATATAAGTAGGTATCTTAAGATACACTAATTTACTTCTTCTTTTTTAATTACTGTTTTTTAATAAGTTAATATAAAATTGTATTCCATTGTTAAAATCGGAAACGGCCAATCTTTCATTTAAACCGTGAAAAGATTTTTTAGTGTCCTCGTTAAGGTGAATAGGGGAAAACCTATAAATATTTGGACTTAGTAATTTAAAATGTCTAGAATCGGTGGCACCCACGACCAAGTTTGGAGAGGTAAATACTTCGGGGTACAATTCTTTAATAGTTCTGTTGATCAACTGAAAGCCATAAGAATCTGTACTGGATAGATTGGAGGCTTCATTCATGGTACTGCTTTTCTCTATTTTTACCCGGTCATCGTTGATTACCTTGGTAACATGATCCAGTACATCTTGTATGGTGGTTTCTGGCAGTATTCTGAAATTTACCGTAGCGTTGGCCCTTTGGGGAATTATATTGTCTTTTACGCCACTATTGAATATGGTCGGGGCGGTAGTCGTCCGTATCATGGCACTACTACTAGGGCTTTTTTCAAAGGCCGATAATATGATAGGTTTAAGAATACCTTTATTGGCAAAGATAAGTTTATTGGCAAAAGGCATTTCTGGCCCCAGATAATCTATAAAACCTTCTAGTGGAACCGTGAATTTTGTGGGTAACGGATTTTTTTTGATTTTTGAGATAGCACTGGCCAAGACATCTATGGCGGTTTCCTTACCGGGCATAGAAGAGTGTCCGCCTTCAATCTTAACAGAAAAATTTAAGCTTAAAAAACCTTTCTCGGCCGTTCCTATAAGTGCTACATCTTTAGAAACCCCTGGAACAAGACCGTTGGCAATAACCCCCCCTTCATCCATTATAAATTCTGCTTCTACACCTTGGTCCTTTAAGTAGCTGGCGATGGCCGTAGCACCTCTTGGGCCACCAATTTCCTCATCATGCCCAAAGGCTAGATAAATGTCTCTCTTGGGGCGATAATTGTTCTTTAATAGCCATTCTACGGCTTCCGATATGGCAATAACGCCTACCTTATCATCAATGGCACCACGGCCCCAAATGGTGTCGTTTTTAATGACCCCTGCAAAAGGGGGCGATTTCCACTCAGGCAGGTTTTTTTCTATCACAGGTACCACATCTAAATGTGCCATAAGAATTATAGGCTTTAAGGAAGTATCCGTTCCTTTCCACAAGAAAAGATGACTAAAGTCGTTAAATTGTTTTTTTATCAATAGAGAATCCATCAGCGGGTAGCTGGATTTCATGAAGTCATTGAATTTTTTAAATTCCAAAGAATCAAAATCCGCTAAATTTTCAGGTGAAACGGTTTTTATTTGTAGCGCTTTTGAAAAACGGTGTATTGCTCCGGGGTCTATAGCCACTTTCTCGGCTTTTTCTACCGATATCTGTTTCGATTCAAAATTGAAATAATTGTAAGTTAAAATTGCCGCAAATATTAGTAGGCAAACAAGTAAAAAAAGAAGAACTTTTTTGAGTGGTTTCATAGGTTGGTTTATTATCCTTAAATATAGCAAACTTGTAAAAAAAATGAGCCATACTCATTCTTTTAATCAATTAAAAGGTGTTTTGTTCGTACAAAATCGTATTTGGATACTTTTGGCCACTTTAAATATTAAAATTTTAAGACAAAGATTTTTAGCGGTAGTGACATATGATGGCGGTAATCGAATATATTGGTGCTTGATGGAAAATTAGACCAAATATGAAATGAAAATAATTGTTGCACGTTATATTAGTCGTGAACTTATTGTTTTTAAAAATGAAAATAAAGGTTTTTCTATTGTTGTTTATGGTGAATACGTATTGGGTATATTCTCAAGGAATTTCAAATGCCGCAAAGCACGTGGGCGCGGGTATTGTAATCGGTGGAGTGGGAGGATATGCCGCTCATGAAATTTTTAACGGACGACAGGAGTGGACCTGGGCAGGGGCCTTTGGAAGCAGTTTGGCCGCTGGGCTCATAAAGGAATCGTACGATAAATCCAGTGCCGATTTGTGGCAAACCGATGATGTCGTTTTTACTGCCCTAGGGGGCTTTATTTCTGGGTTGGCCTTGGATCTGCTATTGGATCATAATAAAAGAAGAAGAGGTAGGTCTGGCAAAAATTGTGGTTGTCTGGTAGCCTTTGAAAATAATGTATCACCAACATATGTTCCTATAATCAACAAAGGAGGTTCTAGGGATATAGGATCGGGAATAGAAGCCTCTTATCTTTTTAAGTAGGTCTAGAGTAGTCCTCTGGCCTTTATTTCCAAATATTTGTTTATCGTATTAATGGTGAGCTGTTCTGGTTTTGTAAGTATGGTCTGTATGCCATATTTTTCCAATTCTTTTTGCATCAGTTTTTTGTCCAAAGAGAATTTTTCTGCAATAGCTTTATGGTAGATGGCCTGTATATCTTCTGCATCTGTCTCGATAAGTTTTTCCAATTCTGAATTTTCAAAGAAAATGACTACCAATACATGTTTTTTAGACAGTGCCAAAAGATAGGGCAATTGGCGCTTTAGCCCCGAGATATGTTCGAAATTTGTATAAAGCAATAATAGGCTGCGATGATTCACCTTACGCTTAATATGGCCATATAGTAGGCCAAAGTCAGAATCGGTGAACTCGGTATCAATATTATAAAGTTTCTCTAAGATAGTGTTAAGGTGGGTAGCTTTCTGAATTGCCGGCACATAGCTCTCAATATTTTTGGAAAAACCTATAAGTCCCGTTTTATCGTTTCGTTTTAAGGCTACATTAGAAAATGCCAAACAACTATTTATCGCGTAGTCCAATAATTTTAACCCATTAAAGGGCATTTTCATAACCCTACCTGTATCTATGATAGAATAGATAGGCTGTGATTTTTCATCTTGGTATTGGTTGACCATTAATTGACGTTGCTTGGCGGTCGCTTTCCAGTTGAGTGTTCTAATGTCGTCTCCGGGTACATACTCCTTGATCTGTTCAAATTCTTGAGTATGCCCAATTTTCCTTATTTTCTTTAGGCCAATAGCCGTAAGCCTGTTACTAATTGCCAAAAAATCGTATTGTTGCATTTGTATTATGGACGGGTAAACGGGGACCATTTGGTCTTTTTGAAATACAAATTTTCTTTTAATGATCTTTAATGGCGAAGAGGCGAACAAAATAAGGTTTCCAAAAACGTATTCTCCTCTATCTACTGGGCGAACCTCATAATCAAAATTCTTCTTTTCACCCTTTACCAGAGAGGTTTGAAAGTTAAAATCCCTTTTTTGAAATTGCACAGGAAGTTCATCTATAAGAGAAATATAGGTTTTAAAGGAATAACCGGTCTCAAAGAATATTGTGATCGGGTTTACATCGCTGTTCGATAATTTTTTAGGAAGTTTTCTTTCTGCTTTTAGCCCCGTTCCGGTACCGTAAAGAAGATATATATCAAAAAGAAAGAAACCGATCAGTAAAAGGGTCAATACCCAAGCAATCGGGTAGATGGGTTTGATCCAATAAGAAAGTATAAAGCATGCCGATAGGCAGGCCAGATATTTAAAAAAGGTGTTATGTATATAAAAAGACTTTAGAAACTTCATCTACCGTGGTATTTCTACACTTTCCATTATCATTTTAACTACGTTCTCAGTAGTCATACCTTCCATTTCTCTTTCGGGGGTTAATATTACCCTATGGTTAAGAACGGGAACCATTGCTTTTTTAACATCTTCGGGGGTAACAAAATCTCTTCCGTTAATGGCCGCGAAAGCTTTGGCACTGTTTAAAATGGCCAATGAGGCCCTTGGTGACCCCCCTAGGTATAAATGGGGGTGGTTACGGGTTTTGGAAACCACCTCCGCAATGTATTTAAAAATTTTCTCTTCTACGATAATCTCATGAATCTGTTCTTTGAATACCTGTAACTGTGTTGGTGACAACACATCGTTGACCATGGTCTGGGGTAAGGAACCCTTTCTGTTATGATGGGTTTTTAGTATTAGTATTTCTTCTTCGGTTTCTGGGTATGATACTTTTATTTTGAACAAAAACCGGTCCAATTGAGCTTCTGGTAGGGCGTAGGTGCCCTCTTGCTCTATGGGGTTCTGCGTTGCCAATACCATAAAAGGGGCTCCTAATTTATAGGTGGTACCGTCCATAGTCACTTGTTTCTCTTCCATGGTTTCGAACATGGCGGCCTGTGTTTTGGCAGGGGCCCTGTTAATTTCATCTATTAAAACAATATTGGAAAAAATTGGTCCCTTCTTAAATTCAAAGTCCGATGTTTTTGCATTAAAAACAGAGGTGCCGAGAATATCGCTAGGCATAAGGTCAGGGGTAAATTGAATACGGCTAAAATCCGTTTTTAGGGTTTTTGCGAAAAGCTTGGCGGTAATGGTCTTTGCAACGCCGGGCACCCCTTCTATCAGAACATGGCCATCTACCAATAATGACACGATCAAAAGTTCAATAAAGTTCTCTTGTCCTATAATGACCTTGGCCAATTCTTGCTTTATATCCTTGACCGCCTTTTGTAGATCTGCCAAGGGTATTCTGTTGTCAAAATTAAGGTCGTCTTTTTGTTCCTCGTTATTTTGCATCTATCTCCGATTTAAATTTTTGTATAAGTTTATTGAGTTTTATGAGTTCATTGTCCGTAATCTGAGAACTGTTTTTAAGTCTTTCTATGTACGAGAACAATGTGGTGGTTTCTTCCAATGTATTACCGCTTCTGGCGGCCAATCGTTGGTACAAATCATCACCTTTGGTCGTATTGTCCAAATAGTACCGACTTTTTAGGTAATTTAAAAAGTAGTTTATTTTATGTTCTACGATCAATTTTTTTTCGCCTTTCTCAAAATACATGTCCGAAATGGTTTTGGTAAAGGCCAATGTTTGGTTTTGCAACGGGGTAATTATCGGTATGGCCCTTTGTTTGCGCTTACCTTCAAAAACAATATATAACAGGCTTCCGATGAGAGCAATGTAGTAGGCCCATTTTAGTTCTTTTCTGTTAAGAAAAATATACATGGGTGAAGTATACACAGCCTTGCCACTTTTATAATGGTTGTCCATATATACGTTTCTAGAACTATTAAAGTATGAAACTAGGCCAGCGGTATAATCTTTGTTGTTTTCCTGTAAAATAAAGTAATTGGTAAATGCCTTGGGAAATGTAGACAGAATGATCTCTCCTTTTCCAAAAGGTTTTTTTATGACTGTCAATCCCTCCACTTTTTTCTCGTTTTCATTTTTTGGCACTTCTACGGTTGCCAGGGCGATGGTATTTAGTGTATCTATTTTATTAAAAACTGTCACCGAATTCACCTTTTCGTAAATAAAGGGATGTTTGCCCTTTAATATTTTGTTCGCCAGTTGGTGTTCTTGTTTTTGGGCCACCTCGAACCCCCCGTATAACACCTTTGTTTCTATGCCCAAGGTATCCTTTAGGTCGGTTTCAAAATTTTCCGATGCGATAAATAGGGTATTTCCCTGCGATGTCCAATCCAGGAGTTGGTTTAATTCTGCTTTTTCAAAAGCGACATTGTCGTTAATAAATACGTAGGTGCCTTGTGGGGTATTTTCTTTGTTTAAAAATTCGAAAGGAGGCATACGAACTTGTACAACCTTGTTTTCGAAAAGCGTGTTTGTCAATAGCTCATTGGCTATTAATGTGCCGTAAGGTATTTTGTGAGTGGCGACGTAAGACTCGAACCAATTAACATCCTTGGGGCGGTTGTATTGTAGAAGAAATAGTGCTCCCAGGGTAATTACGGCGATGACGATATATACAAGATTCTTTTTATGCATCGGCAATTATTTTTTTTAATGCCAAGAAAGAAGATTCTGCCTTGCTGTACTTGTTATGGTCTATAGGGAAATCGCCGTACCATATATAATTATAATGTCTGGTAATGGTACTAAAGTTTTCTTTTAGCCCATCTTCTTGTATTTCTTTTAAATAATCTTCATTGGTTTTTTGAAGCTCCCATTTTATAATATCCTTTTCGGTCATCAACTGTAGAATATATAAGTAATAGTACCTAATGGCCAAACGGTAATCATTGTTGGCCAATGCCTGTTTTATTAGTAGTTCTACATCGGTATTCTTTATAATATGTTCTTCTTCCGATAAGCTCACCAAAGGTGTATTGCTCTTTGAAATTACGGAGTTGGTGTTTACGTTGATGAAGAATTTAATGAGAATAAAAAGAAGGGTGGCCAATAAAAGGTAGGGCAATATCTCTAAAAAACTATTAAAGGCACCACTTGCTTTTTCTACTCCAAAAAGCCACTCAAAAAATCTCATAACAAGATTCGATAACCAGTTCTTGAAAGAAACCCACCAAGTAGGGGCATTTTGCTTCACCACTTCATAGTCAAAGTCGGGGTTGTTCTTATATGATTCTAGGTCAATATTGCCTATTTCTTTTCTCACTATGGGGGCATCATCATAGATGACCGATACCGAATCTTTTTGGGCATGGGCAAAAGTGACGGCAAGACCGATCAATATAAAGAGCAAAAAATGTTTTGGTATTTTATTCCTCAAGAGATTTCCCTAGATTTTCTATGCGTTCGTAAGTACCCGTAAAGTTCTTTTTTTCATTAAGGTTAAAGTAAATGAAAACCGTTGCTATCACAGAGATGAGGTTCAATAAAAATTGCCCTACCGTATTTAAGACGTTCAACAAAATATAAATAGGGTCTTTGGTAACTGTCATTACACTTTCTGCATCAATTTCTCCAGAAAAAATACCTATTTTTAGCCATTGGTATATAATGGATGGTATGGCAAAGGCATAGCTGGCGACCACTATTATGATTCCGATTACAAAAAGGGTCGCAAAGGTGATCCACCATTCCTCTTTTATAAGTTTAAAACTATAGCTATACGCATCTGTAGCCCCCATTTTATTAAAGACCATTATAGAGAAAGAAAGTATTAAGGGTACGTAAAGGTATATGCCCGGTATAATGCAAAGCATAAAGCCCACACCTAAAGAAAGCCCTACCATGATACCAAGCCCTATAAAACTCCAAAAACTGTCGTAGACTTCTTTTTTAATGTTGTCAAAATCTATGGTACCTTTTCCGTTGGCATAAGATTTTATATAGTGGAGCACCGTAGATTGCGACATGGTATATACCGTAATAATAGAGCAAAAATAAATCAGGGCTATTACGAATATTGTGGCCAGGTTTGTACCTTGGTTCCATCGGTCTTCTACCATAAGGTTAAAAGAGTTTCCGCCGTAATATAAATAGGCTACCAAAGAAATGACCATAACGGCCAAAAATGGCCCTACAATCTTAAAATAGGTAGAGAAAAAGGTTTTGAACTCTGATCTTAGAAAAGCAAAAGTATCTGTAAGTACGTCACCTAATTCACGTTGTTTCTTAAACTCGATATAATTTGGTTTCATCTAATTTTGGTTTTTTGTGTATTTGGGTTGGATATATAACGTAGTAAAATAAAATAAGTGCCAATGAGCCTAAAATAATTATAATGGCCAGCCAATCTGGCATTTCAGTATGTCGTGTTACAAAACCTTCCAAGAACCCTGCGATTATAAAAAACGGAACGGTACTTATCATTATTTTAAGTCCGTTCTTTACGCCTCTCTTAAAAGACTCCAGTCTGGTATATGTACCCGGAAACAACATACCGTTGGCCAAGACCAAGCCGGCACATCCGGCAATGATAATTACCGATATTTCTATGGTGCCGTGGATCCAAATTGTTCTTACCGATTCCCATAAAAGGCCTTTTTCGTAAAAGAAATATTGAAAACTGCCCAACATTATACCATTCTGTAGCATGATCACCAAAGTACCTACGCCCAACATTATGCCGTAAGCAAATGCCATTAGGGCAACCCTAATATTATTGATGGTAATACCAAGGAACATGTTAAACTCCCCCATTTTTTTGTATACGGCCATAGGGTCTCCTTTTTCTATATTTTCCAGGGTCATGTTTACATAGGCATCCCCAAGAATGGAACGGACAAAATCACCTTCGTTGGCTGCGGAAAACGCCCCTACAAAAGAGAAAAAGACAAACACAAGAAAAGAGATCAGTAGTTCGCGATGATGCTGCCTGAACATGTAAGGGAATTCGGTTTTCCAAAAAGTGATGATTCTATTTTTAGACTCCCTCTTTGATTTGTAAATCTTTTGATGGGCCTGTGAAGCAAGGGAGTTTAAATAAAATTCCGTATTACTTGATGGGTAGAAGGTCTTCGCATAGCTTAAGTGATCCGTAACCTCTATGTATAGATCGGACAATACATCAGGGTCAAGATTCGTTTTGTTTGCCAGTGCATTTTCAAAAGTTGACCATTTGTCCTTATTTTGCTTTACAAAGGCAGCTTCGCGCATTAACTATTAGGTTTATACCAAAGAAACAAAAGAATGGAACAATTTCAAATAGAAACCGCCCAAAATATAAGTATAGACCAAAACACGGCACATCTTGGCGACCGTATGCTAGCATACATTATAGATAGCCTTATCATCGTAGTTTATTATGTTTTAATGATTTGGTTTTTATTGGCCCTAGATGTGGACCCCGGGGACCAATGGGCCATTTATATGTTAATGGGGCTTCCGGCATTTCTTTATTACTTGCTTATGGAAACCTTTATGGACGGCAAGACCATAGGAAAACATTTTATGAAGATAAGGGTCGTAAAATTGGATGGTACCAAACCTGGCTTTTCTAGTTTCTTTGTACGTTGGATATTGCGTTTTATAGACGTAATGCTCAGCTCTGGAGGAGTTGCCGTATTTACCATTTTAATAAGGGGTAAAGGACAGCGTTTAGGAGATATAGCGGCCGGAACTACTGTAATCAGTGAAAAAAAACGAATTTTTTTAAAAGATACCCTGTTACGTGACCTGCCTAAGGATTATGTTCCTAAATTTCCCCAAGTAACCGTTTTTAAGGATAGTGAGATGCAAACCATCAAAAATCTCTTTGATGATGCCAAACGTAATGCGCACCATAAAATAATTCTTTCATTGGATCATAGAATAAAAAAAGTGCTGGATATAACCTCTGACCTTCAACCTATCGAGTTTGTGGATACGGTTATAAAGGATTATAGTTATTACACACAAGAACTATAATCTATGTTTTATACTTTAATAGATATTTTAGGAACCATCGCCTTTGCCATCTCGGGTGTGTTGGTCGCCATGAACAAAAAATTGGATGTGTTCGGTGTATTCATTATTGCGTTTGTTACGGCAGTCGGTGGGGGAACGTTGAGAGATGTGTTGATAGGGAGTACACCTGTGGGGTGGATGAAAGAGCCCAGTTATATTGTGATTATTTTGATTACCGTAATTATCTCTATTCTGTTCTCCAACAAGTTAAAACATTTTAGAAAATCACTTTTTTTGTTCGATACCATAGGTATAGGCCTGTATACCATGGTGGGGGTGGAAAAAGGCCTTAATGCGGGGCTTATGCCCATAATGTGCATAGCCTTAGGTACCATGACGGCCTGTTTTGGAGGTGTTATCAGGGATATTTTGTGTAACGAAATACCGGTAATTTTCAGAAAAGAGGTTTATGCCACTATCTGTATTGCAGGAGGGGGCATTTATTTTGTTATTATGCAGTTTCCCGTAAATTCCGAGATAGCATATGCAGTAGCGATCGTTTCTATAATAGTGATGAGATTACTTGCAGTAAAATTCAAAATATCGCTACCCAATATTTATCCTGAAAATAAAAAATAAACATTATCAAATTGGGTTAGTCGACGATTTCCGCTTTGGTAATATATATGTTCTGCGAGGGCCAATCGCCTTTTCCTACCGGTTGTCTATTGATCTCGTCCACTACATCCATACCTTCTATTACCTTGCCGAATGGGGTGAAATCTCCATCTAGATGATAAGATCCGGGGTCGGTCACCACGATAAAAAACTCGTAGGGCGATGCCAACATATGCGGATTGTCTATTTCGCTACTGGGCATAGACACCGTGCCTCTATGGTGTTTATACCCCTTTCTGGTATCGGGGGGTAACAGGTAACGTCCGATTTCCCTTCTTTTTTTAGCCGTTCTTTCATCATCGGAGTTACCGCCCTGTATAATAAAATCTTTTACTACCCTATGAAATTGCGTCTGGTCAAAATATCCCTTTTTGGTCAAGTATATAAAATTTGCCTTGTGGTACGGTACATTGTCATAGAGCTGTATTACAAAACTTCCGAATTTTGTAGTAATCCTTACCTTGTTCTCTTTTAAATTTTTTTGGTAGTCGAAGAAGAAATCAATGGCATTGTCCTCGGTAAGTTTAAATTCTTCTTCTTTAGGTTTTTCCTCTTCCACTATAATTGTAGAATCTTTTTCTTTTGTGGACGTGTTAGATGGTGTTTCTGGTTTCTTCGGATTATCTTTGCATCCTACGACCATAGCCATCACAAAAAATAAAGAGTATAAGAAAGTCTTTGAGCGCATGGATTTTAACATTTTTGAGCAACGGATATCAAAAATAAAAGAATTACCTCTTCCGGGCGAAATTTCACATTATAAAATGGCACCTGAAGTAAGGGTCAAAGAACTTTTAGAGGGTAAAATTGTCAAGAAAAACCCTAGAAAAGCTGGGGTCATGGCGCTTTTTTATCCTGGAATGGAAAACAGGACACATCTATTATGTATTCTAAGAAAAACCTATGAAGGGGTACACTCCAATCAAGTTGCCTTACCCGGAGGGAAAGTGGAGAACGAAGATTTGGATCTAGAGATGACGGCATTAAGGGAGACCCATGAGGAAGTAGGGGTGGCCCCCGCCGATGTAGAAGTGGTGCGGAAGCTTACAGAAGTTTATATTCCGCCCAGTAATTTTGAGGTACAACCGTTTGTAGGGTTATATAAAAGACCAAAACCATTTAAGATTCAAGAATCTGAAGTGGAATCGTTATTGGAGATTTCATTGACCGATTTTTTAGAAGATTTGAACATGGTCACAAAAACCTTGAGTACATCATATGCAAAAGATATAGACGTACCCGCCTTTAAACTAAATAATTATATTGTTTGGGGTGCGACCGCCATGATGTTGAGTGAGATTAAAGACCTTTTAAAACAAGTGTTGTAAGGCTTATTTAGTATTTTAGCAGATATGGAACTTTTTAAGAAAAATCCTTTTGGGCATAACTTATTTTTGAAAAAATGGTTGATACGTGTTCTTGCCGTATTATCCCATCAACGTTATAAACGCTTTAATAAATTAGAGATAGAAGGTTCTGAGATAATACGGAACTTGCCCGATGCCAATGTATTGTTCGTGAGTAATCACCAAACCTATTTTGCCGATGTGGTAGCGATGTTCCACGTTTTTAATGCAAGTTTAAGCGGCAGGGAAAATTCCATAAAAAACTTAGGTTACATATGGCAACCAAAATTAAACATGTATTATGTTGCCGCAGCGGAAACCATGAAAAAAAGTTTGTTGACAAAAATTTTGGCCTATGCGGGTTCTGTAAGTGTGGAACGCACTTGGCGATCAGAAGGCAAAGATGTTAAAAGACAAGTGAAAATGAGCGATATTTCCAATATAGGAAAGGCGCTACAAGACGGCTGGGTCATTACCTTTCCGCAAGGTACCACCACCCCATGGAAACCATTAAGAAAAGGTACGGCTCACATTATCAAAAAATACAAACCTATAGTGGTGCCGGTGGTAATAGACGGTTTTAGGCGTTCTTTTGATAAGAAAGGATTACGGGTGAAGAAAAAAGGTATTCTACAGTCCATGGTCATAAAAGAACCTTTAGATATTGATTACGAGAATGAATCTACAGAATCTATCATTGAAAAACTGGAGTATGGCATAGAACAACACCCTTCCTTTTTAAAAGTGATTCCAAAAGAGGAGCTGTTGGCCTATGAAGAGGAAAATAAACAACGGAAATGGAAGGCCGATTAAAATTCCAGTTGCCTCAATTCCTTGTAGTTTTTCTGTAATTTTTTTAAAAGTAGACCATAGAGCAAAAAGTATACTCCGCCCATAAAAAGGGTAAGTAATACCCCAAAACCACCAATGCTCAACATTAGTGTAAATCGAAGTTTTTCTTCGGATATATGTTTTAGCCCTTCTTTTAGTTCAGGAAAAGCATCGGCCAGATTATCACTTAAAAAGACACCTATAGCCATTATGATTACGGTCACCATAATCATTGATAAAGAAAATATAACATAGTGTTTTACGGTTGTCCTTGTTCTAAGAATTTTCTTCATTAAACTCTTTGAATCATCCAACACGCTAATTTCCTTGAATCTTTTATAAAATTGATAAATGAAATATATAGCGAAAACATAAGTGATGATAGAAGTCACCAAAATATAATTGGATACCCCGATGTTGTCATAGATCTTTAAGCCCTCTTCCATAGAAGGAATTAGGTAGAGCAAATGTGGCAAAGTAAATTCAAGGATACTAATGATCAATATCCATTTAACGATAGAAGATGATTTTTTCCATATCATTTTATGAATATCCGAATAGGAAAGCTTTGGCAGGTGCGCTTCTTTTTTTTGCCAATCTTTTTTTAATAAATCCAACTCATCCGTCATAATCTAAGGATTCAAAATGGTTCTTAATTTTGTTTTTATACGGTTCATCTTTACCCTGGCATTTACTTCTGTAATACCTAGGGTTTCTGCTATTTCCGTGTAATTTTTATCTTCTAGGTACATAAATACCAGTGCTTTGTCTATATCTCCCAACTGTCGCACGGCTTTGTACATTAGTTTTAATTGTTGCTCTTCCGTTTCATCGTATTCATCTGCCTTTATCTTAAAGATTACCGACTCATAATCTTGGGTGCTTATTCTTTTCTTGGATTTTCTGTATAGGGTGATGGCCGTATTTAGGGCAACCCTATACATCCAAGTGCTAAATTTGGCCTCTCCCCTGAACTTCGGATACGCTTTCCATAACTGAATGGTTATTTCCTGAAACAGATCATTGTGCGACTCCCGGTCATTTGTATATAGAGAGCATATTTTATGGACAATGTTTTGATTGTCTTGTAGCTCTGTCACAAATTTATGTTCCAGTTCTTTTTTCACTAGTAGTTGGTTGTTTCTTATTAGTAGTAGATTATTGGGTAATGTTACAAAAAAGTACTACTTAAAATAAAAAAAGTGCACCGGGTAACAAGGTGCACTTTTTTGTTTTATGGTAATCTATTTACTTGCGGTAGTCTAAGGCAGGTTCTCTATCGCCCAACAACGGAATGTATTTAAAGTTTGGTCCGCGTCTTTCTTCAAATTCTTGTTTAGCCTTTTCTATCAATTTATGGTCCTTAAATAAATCTATGGCCGTAAGGGTCATTGTTTTGGCAGCCACCATCATACCTTTTTTTCCAATAGAGGTTCCGCCGGCCGCAACAGCTTGCCAACTATGTGCGGGAGTACCAGGTACCCATGTGGCCGATCCCATGCCTACCGTAGGCACCGCAAAACTAACGTCACCTACATCGGTAGAGGCAAATGCTTTGGCCTCTGTCTTGTAAGGTAGTACGTTTTTGGCCAAGCTTAGGTCCGCTTTTTCCTTACCCAATGTTTTTGCGATTTTATCCGCAAATTCTTTTTCTTCTTCGGTGTAATCAAAGCCACCAACCTCCGTAAGATTGTCGTGCATCAACTTTTGCAAAGTAAGGTTTGGCAAAAGTTCGTGGGTACCACCGATCATTTCGTAATCTACTGTAGTGCCTGTACCTAATGCGGCACCTTCTGCAGCTTTTACTATGCGGTCGAAAATATCGATGACAACATCTCTATTTCCATGACGTGCATAGTAATACACCTCGGCAAAATCGGGTACTACGTTCGGTGCTTTGCCCCCGTTGGTGATTACATAATGTATTCGTACGTCAGAAGGAATGTGCTCTCGCATCATATTTACCATCATGTTCATAGCTTCTACACCATCTAAAGCCGAGCGTCCTTTTTCAGGTGCGGCGGCGGCATGGGCAGAAATACCGTGAAATCTGAATTTTGCGGATTTATTGGCCAATGCGGCACCGGCGCTAGCAGAATTCACCGAACTTGGATGCCAATGCAAGGCAACATCCACATCATTAAAAAGACCTGCCCTTACCATATATACTTTGCCAGAACCGCCTTCTTCGGCAGGTGTTCCGTAAAAACGAATAGTGCCCTTAATGTTATTGGCAACCATCCATTCCTTGGTGGTAATGGCTGCGGCCGTTGAGGCGGTGCCAAAAAGATGGTGCCCACAAGCGTGACCGGCTGCGGCACCTGCCGATTTTTTTTCGGGGACCGCCTGTTGTGAAAGTCCCGGTAGGGCATCATACTCCCCTAAAATTCCTATGACTGGGTTTCCGCTCCCGTACTCCGCTACGAATGCAGTGGGAATACCGGCTACTCCTTTTTTTATGGAAAACCCGGCATCTTTTAATGTTTCTTGTAATAGAGCGGCACTTTTGTGTTCTTGATAGCCCATTTCTGCCAAATCAAATATTTGTTGTGAAATGTCTCCGTATGTTTCACTTTTTTGATCAAGTATTTTTAGTACCTCCTTTTTAGATTTTTGAGCTCTTAAGGAAACTACGGACATACTTATGGTCAAAAGAACCATAATTAATTTTTTCATAATGTAATAAAAGTTTTGAGTTAGTCCTTAAAGTTACTAAAAACAGGATATTCTTTTCTATTGGAAGTGTGATTGTTTAATTTTGTTCTCTTATAATCAAAATATGAACATACCTCGTTCCAATTGTCCTAGGATTATTATTATTGGTGGTGGTTTCGGTGGAGTTTCGCTCGTCGAAAAACTAAGTAAGAAGGATGTACAGGTTGTACTGCTTGACAAAAATAATTATCACACCTTTCAACCTTTACTGTATCAGGTTTCAACAGGGGGGCTGGAGCCAGACTCCATTGCCTACCCATTGCGAAAAGTTTTGATCGGTTACGATAATTTCTTTTTTAGATTGGCCGAGGTGACCGAGATTTTGGCAGAAAAAAAGATGCTAAAAACCACCATTGGAGAAATTTCCTATGATTATTTGGTAATTGCCACGGGTTCTGAAACCAATTTTTTTGGCAATGATGAGCTAGAGAAGCATGCAATGGCAATGAAGACCATTCCGCAATCCTTAAATCTTAGAAGCTTAATTCTAGAAAACTTTGAACAGGCATTGCTAACGGACGATTATCATGAGCGCGATGCGCTAATGAACTTCGTAATTGTTGGTGGAGGCCCTACCGGAGTGGAATTGGCAGGGGCATTGGCAGAAATTAAAAAGGGCATTCTTCCAAAAGATTATCCGGATTTGGATACCAGAAGGGCGCAAATAAATTTGGTACAAGGGGGCGATAGGCTTTTAAATGCCATGAGCGAAAAGGCATCTAAAAAAGCCGAGGAATTTTTAGAGGAGCTGGGTGTGCAGGTTTGGAAAAATGTTAGGGTCACTAGCTATGACGGAAAAACCGTAAGAACAAAAACAGATTTGACTTTTGAAACCGCTACCTTGGTCTGGGCGGCAGGGGTGAAAGGAGCGACCATTAAAGGGTTGGATGCCAAAGAACTGATGGCCGCCGGCAATAGGTTGCCCGTTAATGAATTTAACCAAGTTGTGGGGTACGAAGATATATTTGCGATAGGCGATATTGCCTGTATGCAGACAGAAGATACACCCAATGGTCATCCTATGATGGCACAGCCCGCTATTCAGCAAGGTAGAAATTTGGGTGAAAATTTAATACGGCTATTAGACGGTAAGCCATTAAAACCTTTTGAGTATAAAGACAAGGGCAGTATGGCGACCGTAGGTCGCAATAAGGCTGTTTGTGACCTAAAGAATATAAGGTTTCAGGGCGTTTTTGCTTGGTTTGTGTGGATGTTCGTTCATTTGTTTTTCCTTATAGGGTTTAGAAATAGGGTGGTGGTCTTCGTAAACTGGGTATATAATTATGTACGCTTTGATAGGGAGGCAAGACTAATAATCAGGCCTTTTAAAAGAGATTACAGTCAGTTTAAAGATTAAATACGTTTACTTTCTAGGATGATATTTGTTCATCACTTCTGCTAGGTGGCTTCGGTCTACATGCATGTAAACTTCGGTAGTGGTAATACTTTCATGACCGAGCATTTGCTGTATGGCCCGCAAGTCTGCTCCGTTTTCCAATAAGTGGGTCGCAAAAGAATGGCGAAATGTGTGCGGACTTATGTTTTTTTGAAGCCCGATTTTCTCCGCCAATTTTTTGACAATAGTAAAAATCATGGCCCTTGTCAATTGCTTTCCTCTTCGGTTTAAGAACAAAGTATCCTCAAATCCTTTCTGTATATTTAAATGTACCCGAATTTCGTTCCTATAGATATTAATGTATTTTTTGTTGATGTCGCTAATGGGTACAAATCGTTGCTTATTTCCTTTTCCCGTTACTTTTATAAAATCTTCCTCGAAGAAAAGATCGGAAAGTTTTAGTGTGGTCAATTCTGAAACGCGTAATCCGCAACCGTACAAAGTTTCTAGGATAGCTCTATTGCGTTCACCTTCGGGCGTACTTAAATCTATAGCTTCTATAAGTTGGTTGATCTCTTTTTCAGACAGTGTATCGGGCAGTTTACGGCCAATTTTTGGAGATTCTACTAAATCTAAGGGGTTGTCGGGTCTATAGTCCTCAAAGACCAAATAGTTGAAAAAACTTTTAAGTCCAGATATAATCCTGGCCTGTGAGCGGGGATTTACAATTTTTGCAATTTCATAAATAAATTGCTGAATGGTTTCTTTTTTAATATGGACAGGGTCATCATTTAAAGCTCTAGAGTTTAAAAACCCTATGAGTTTTGATACATCCATAGTGTAGTTGGCAATAGAATTATCGGATAGTCCCCGTTCTATTTTCAGGTAGTGACGATAATCTTTAAGCGCGTCATTCCAATTCATGTCGCAAAGGTAACTATTACAAGGGTTATGGCCATTGGTCAAAAATTGGGAAGAAGATCGTACATTGGCTTTTTTATGTGCACTGGTCAACTGAAAAATGCTCAAAATCATTGTTGGGGGAAAACCGCTTACCAGATAAATTGGGTCGTTCACAACCATTTGGGGCATCCTTACAACTAAAATTATATCATGGTAAATAACGTAGTAAGTTTATGGTATTAATTAATCACAATAAGCAAAAATGAGATTCTTTATAGTTGTATTGTTTTCAGTGGGTATAGGTTATATGGGGTTGGCCCAGAGAACGGACCGTACCAATTTTCGGGCCGGATTGAACGGAGGGGTGGTAACCGGTGATTTTTCCGATACACATAGCCTTACTCTTGGAGTGGACATCTACCAACATTGGGGAGTGTCTAAAGAATTGGATTTGGGTTTTACGACGGGTTTTGTAAATGCCTTCGGAGAAAAGAAATCTATTACCAATGGTGGACTTACGATAGAAACAGAGTTTGATAACATTCAATTTATACCCGTAGCCGGTTCTTTAAGGATCTATCCTTTTTCAGGATTTAAGTTTGGGGCTGATTTGGGGTATGCCGTCGGTATAAATAAAGACAATGGAGGTGGCTTTTTATACAGACCTTCTATAGGTGTGGACCTTAATCAAGGATCTTCGGAATTAAATATATCTTACTTTGCGGTAAACGATGAAGCAACTTTTTCTTGTGTACTTCTAGGTTTTTTGTTCTTGTTTTAGCAATTATATCAAGACATCTTTAGTGTTTTGTAACAGTATAAACAAAAGTGGTTTTCTTAGAAGACCATTTTTTTTGCGATAAAATTATTTAGTACTTTTAACCGCATGAGAATCATTATAATCAACGGCCCTAATCTAAATCTTTTAGGGAAAAGGGAACCTACGGTGTACGGCAACAAGACCTTTGAAGATTACTTTTCTGAACTTCAGTTTAGATTCAAGGATGTGGAGCTGGAGTATTATCAATCTAACATAGAGGGAGAACTTATTTCTAAACTACATGAAGTTGGTTTTGATTATGATGGTATTGTTCTTAATGCAGCGGCCTATACACATACTTCTGTAGGTTTGGGCGATGCCGTTAAGGCGATCGAAACGCCGGTAGTAGAGGTTCATATTTCAAACACACATAAAAGAGAGGAATTTAGGCATGTCTCCTATATTTCTTCTGGTGCCAAGGGTGTGATTCTAGGTTTTGGTCTAAAAAGTTATGATTTGGCCATTCAGAGTTTTCTGTAAACTGATTGTTTGATCAAGAATTCAGAAAAAACAAAGGGGTAATACAGGTTACCTTAAGTACTTTTCTTCCACATAAAACGTGGCAAAAGGTAAAAGAGAGGCGATACCAAAAATAACAAATCTTTTAAAACCCCATTTTTTGTTTAGACAAACTGCAGCGGCAAGCACAATAAAAGCTACAAATAAAAGTCCGTGTGCATATCCTACATATTTATTCGGTTCTGGAATTTCGGCCCAATATTTCAAGGGCATTGTAATTCCGAAAAGGGCCAGATAAGAGATGCCTTCCAGTATTGCGGTAGCTCTAAAAGATTTTAGTAACATATGCGGCAGTATATAAAATCTATGGAAAACAGGCTTATAAATATCCTGTTTTCCATAGAGAGTGTTATTATAAGTGTATTACTTCATCATAGGCATCGGCAACCGCTTCCATTACAGCTTCGCTCATGGTAGGGTGTGGGTGCACTGCTTTCAGTATTTCATGTCCTGTAGTCTCCAATTTTCTTGCGACTACGGCTTCAGCGATCATATCTGTTACACCGGAGCCGATCATATGGCATCCAAGCCATTCGCCATATTTAGCATCGAAAATAACTTTTACGAACCCGTCGGAAGCACCTGAAGCTTTTGCTTTGCCACTGGCAGAAAAAGGAAACTTCCCAATTTTTATATCAAGCCCTTTTTCTTTGGCTTGTTTTTCTGTTAAACCAACCGATGCAATCTCTGGGGTACAATACGTACAACCGGGAATATTGCCATAATCTAAAGGCTCTACGTGCATTCCGGCTATTTTTTCTACACACAGAATTCCTTCTGCAGAGGCTACGTGTGCCAGAGCTTGCCCTGGTGTTACGTCTCCGATGGCATAATAGCCAGGTATGTTTGTTTGGTAATAATCATTTACCAAAATCTTATCTCTATCGGTGGCTATGCCGACAGACTCAAGACCTATGTTTTCGATATTTGTTTTAATACCAACGGCAGAAAGTACAATGTCGGCTTCCAAGACTTTTTCGCCTTTGGCTGTTTTTACAGTAGCTTTTACCCCGTCACCTGAAGTATCTACAGAAGTGACTTCGGCAGAAGTCATTATTTTTACCCCGGCTTTCTTAAAGCTACGTTCCAATTGTTTAGAAACATCTTCGTCTTCTACCGGTACAATGTTCGGTAAGTATTCAACAACGGTAACCTCGGTCCCCATGGCATTATAGAAATAGGCAAATTCAATACCTATGGCACCACTGCCCACAACGATCATTTTCTTTGGTTGTTGGGCCAATGTCATAGCCTCTCTATAGCCGATTATTTTTTTGCCGTCTTGAGGTAAACTTGGTAATTCTCTACTTCTAGCTCCTGTGGCAATTATTATATGTTGTCCGCTGTATTCTGTTTCTGAGCCATCTTCCGCCTTAACAGATACTTTTTTTCCAGGCTTTAATGTTCCGTAGCCTTTAATGACCTCGATTTTATTCTTTTTCATCAGAAATTGAACACCTTTGCTCATACCATCGGCAACGTTTCTACTTCTTTTAACTACAGAATCAAAATCTTTGTCGATACCTTCGGCCTTTAGACCATAATCTTCGGCATGTTTTAGGTATTCGAATACCTGAGCGGACTTTAATAACGCCTTGGTAGGTATACATCCCCAATTTAGACAAACACCGCCTAAATTTTCTTTTTCAATTATGGCAGTTTTAAAGCCTAGTTGAGAGGCTCTGATAGCCGTAACATATCCTCCAGGTCCACTACCCAAAACAATAACGTCGAAAGTGCTCATATTTAATTCTTTTTGTAGTTGAAAATTGAGGTGCAAAAATACAAAACCAAATTGGAATTTGTTTCGGGTCTGATATAATTAAACATATCGATCTTGCTTCAATTGTGATATTTTACCATATAACATGGTAGTAATCAAATAGGTTGGGGGGATTGTAAAATTTTAGCGGCCAATATTTTGGCCGCTATTTATTGATTTGGATTTGTAAAAGTATGCGTAATAATTTTCTGATATTTATTGGTTGTCTGCCGCAACAAACTTTAATGCCACACCGTTGATACAATGCCGTTCTCCGGTAGGGGCGGGGCCATCGTCAAAAACATGGCCAAGATGCCCTCCACAAGTGGCACAATGCTCTTCGGTTCTTTTATAACCTATTTTATAATCTACGTCATAGGCAACATTACCTTCTATCTCTTTGTAAAAACTGGGCCAACCTGTACCTGAATCAAATTTGGTTTCACTCTTAAAAAGAGGTGTGTCACATGCGGCACATACATAGGTGCCCTTCTTTTTAATGTCCAAAAGGTTACTGGAAAACGGGGTTTCGGTCGCAGCCTTTCTTAAAACATAGTATTCGGCTTCTGTTAACTCGGCTTTCCACTCCGCTTCCGTTTTCTGAATCTTGAATTTCTTTGTGGTATCGTCAGCGGCAATTTCTTTTTCTTGCGATACTCCTTTACAATTGGTCAGTAAAAGTAAAAGGGTAATTAAAATCGATGTTCTCATATGTTGGGTTTTTTGGGTCGTTAGTCAATAAAATATCAATTAACTTTCAAAGTTGACTTGCTTATTTCAAATTTAACACATGGTATATTCTAAATTAGTGCATTAAACTTATTGAAGTAAAAAAAACTCCGCCACCTGGCGGAGTTCTTAATTTTATAATCGATATCCTAATCTAGGATTACTTTCTGAATTTCATTTTCAGAAATTCCCAAAGTACTCATTACACTGTTTATGTCCGAAGTGTCCAATTTGCCCGTTGCGGTTTCGGCAGGTACAACAGCGATTCTGAACACTTGGTTGTCGGTATCTCCTGGGAGTAAGGTGCCCATGTCAAAATCTGCCTCCATGAAAATATTCACGTCAAAAAAGGTGTAATCGTAATTATATTGAAGCAAACCTTGGTCTAAGATTCTTGTCTGTGGCATTAGCCTCCATATATCTACGGGGTCTCCGTTGCCGTCCTCGGTCACGTCCCACAAAAGATATACAAGAACCACATCGGTCTCAAATACTTCGATAGTTTGTGGAAATTCGTAAAACAGGGAATAATCGTTTTCTGCCGAGAAAGTTCCTTGTATGTCTACTACTTGGCCTAAAATGTTTACACCGTCTTGTCCATCTAGGCCATCATAGCCCGGAGGTCCTTGTGGGCCTTCACAAGAAAAGAACAGGGTTGCAAAAAGACAGCTAAAAAGAAGAGTTATTTTTTTCATAGTTGCTTGTTTTTTTTGGTTTATCATAATTTAATTCATGGTGTTTCAAAAAGCGTTCCAATTTTAGTATTTTAGAAATTATATCTAAAATTTTAAATGTATGGACCAAGTATAATGGTCAAAAGAACGGTGTTATTTTAAAGTTGATTAGATTTACCATAAAACTACAATAAATATGTCCAAAGTAATTCCACATTCGCTTTTTACGGATTTTGATATCAATCTATTTAAGGGTGGTAAGCATTATCGTTTGTACGAAAAGTTAGGTTCCCATGTAATGGAGGTGGATGGAAAAAAAGGAACATACTTTGCTGTTTGGGCACCTTCTGCCAAATCTGTTTCCGTTGTTGGGGACTTTAATGGTTGGAATGCCAATGAACATAAATTACACGTACGCTGGGATTCTAGTGGAATATGGGAAGGTTTTGTACCAAATATAGGCCATGGGGACATATACAAGTATAAAATACAATCCAATAATAATGATATATGGACAGAAAAGGCCGATCCTTTTGCTAGGTTGTGCGAACACCCACCAAAGACCGCTTCTGTAATTCACCAAGCTGAATACGAATGGAAAGACGGGGCATGGATGGGGTACAGAAAGGATAAAAATGGCTTAGACCGACCTTATTCTGTGTATGAAGTGCATTTGGGTTCGTGGAAAAGAAAACAGGACAATAGCTTTTTAAGTTACACCGAACTTGCCAAAGAACTGGTATCCTATGTAAAGGATATGGGATATACCCATGTTGAGTTTATGCCGGTGATGGAGTACCCTTATGATCCTTCTTGGGGCTATCAGTTAACCGGATATTTTGCACCTACAGCACGTTTTGGTACCCCTGAGGAATTTAAACTTTTGGTAGATACGTTTCATCAAAATGATATTGGGGTCATTCTAGATTGGGTACCCTCACATTTTCCGGAAGATGCCCATGGGCTTGGTTTTTTTGATGGATCCCATTTATATGAACATCCAGATCGTAGAAAAGGCTATCATCCTGATTGGAAAAGCTTAATATTTAATTACGGACGTAACGAGGTACGGGCATTTTTGATCAGTAATGCGATATTTTGGTTAGAGCAATTTCATGTAGACGGGTTGCGGGTAGATGCCGTAGCTTCTATGCTATATTTGGATTATTCTAGGGAAGACGGTGAATGGGAGCCTAATATTTATGGCAATAACGAGCACTTAGAAGCTATTTCGTTCATTAGGGAACTAAATCAGGAGATATATGCAAGTTTTGAAGGGGTACAGACCATTGCCGAAGAGTCTACGGCATTTGCAGGAGTATCGAAACCTGTGGACCTTGGGGGCTTGGGTTTTGGTATGAAGTGGATGATGGGGTGGATGCACGATACCTTGGAGTACTTTAAAAAAGAACCGATATATAGAAAACACCATCAGAACGATCTTACTTTTAGTATGACCTATGCCTTTACTGAAAATTTTATGCTCCCGTTCTCACATGATGAAGTGGTCTATGGTAAACAATCGTTGGTATATAGAATGCCGGGCGACGAGTGGCAAAGGTTTGCCAATTTAAGATTGCTGTTCGGTTATATGTTTACACACCCAGGCACCAATCTTATGTTCATGGGCGGAGAGTTTGGCCAAACCGCCGAATGGAATTTTCAAAAGAGCCTAGATTGGCATTTGTTGAACTATGGGGTACACTCGGGAGTACAACAATTTATAAAGGACCTGAATAAAACCTATAAAAATTCACCGGCGTTATATGAAAAGCAGTTTAGTCCCGAAGGTTTTCAATGGATAGACTATGGCGACCATGAGAACTCTGTACTTACCTACGTAAGAAAAGGGCACGATGCTAAGAATGATTTGATAATAGCCTGTAATTTTACTCCCGTAGTTCGAGAAAATTATCGAATAGGAATGCCTAAAAAAGGGAAGTTAAAAGAAATTCTGAATAGTGATGCCACTAAATATGGAGGGTCTGGGTTGCAGAACCATGATATTAAAACAGCTTCGGTAGCATGGCACGGATACCCAAAGTCCATAGAAATAACAATTCCACCATTGGGCATGGTTATTTTAAAGTAGGGCAGAATAGAAATATTTAGGTAGCATACAATTGCACTGTTAATATTTCGTTTTTAAAGGTTATTGTTCTTCTTTTGCGCATATCAAAATTCTAAAGTTATGATTACAAATACGGAATTAGAATATAAGGGTAATCTTTACCCCAATCATATAGTCGATTTTTATCAAGATAACGACAAATTATATTTTACTACCGAGAATGGGGTCATACTTCAGATTACTATTTTAAGGGGAAGTGTCATACGGTTTAGGTATGCCACCAATCATATTTTTGAGCCTGACTTTTCTTATGCCATAGACCCCGATGCTACTTTGGGCTATAGCACCTTGGAGGTTGTTGAGAATGATACCGATTACGTAATAACAACGGCCAGGGTTAGTATCTTGGTAGATAAAAGTACCCTACGAACACAAATTTCAGATCTAGAAGGTGATATTATAAATGAAGATGAGCTCGGTTTTCACTGGGAGGAAAACTATGAATATGGTGGTAACACTGTTAAAATGAGTAAAATTACCCAAACAGGCGAAAGTTTTTTTGGAATGGGCGATAAAGCCGTTCATAGTAATTTAAAGGGGAAACGTGTTGAGAATTGGGTAATGGACCAATATGCCTATGGTAAAGATCAAGATCCGTTGTATAAAGCAATTCCTTTTTATATTGGGTTGAACAAGGGTAAGGCCTATGGAATTTTCTTTGACAATAGTTTTAGAACACATTTCGATTTTGCCCACGAAAAAAGAAATACGACCAGTTTTTGGGCCGATGGGGGCGAAATGAACTATTATTTCTGTTACGGGCCAAGTATGTCAAATGTAGTGTCGGCCTATTCTAATTTAACGGGCACGCCAGAACTACCTCCATTATGGGCGTTGGGATTCCATCAATCCAAATGGAGTTATTACCCTGAGAGCAACGTAAAAGAAATTACCAGACAGTTTAGAGAACTACGTATTCCGTGCGATGCCATTTATTTGGACATAGATTACATGGATGGTTTTAGGTGCTTTACATGGGATAAAAATCATTTCCCCGATCCCAAAAGAATGGTGCGAGAGCTAGAGGAAGAAGGGTTTAAGACGGTAGTGATGATCGATCCCGGAATTAAGATAGATCGCGATTATTGGGTATATAGGGAGGCCTTGGAAAACGATTATTTCTGTAAACGTGGCGATGGTCCGTTAATGCAGGGCAAAGTATGGCCTGGAGAATGTAATTTTCCAGATTTTACCAATCCTAAAGTACGGGAATGGTGGGCCGAGTTGTACAAAGAGTTTATGTCAGATATAGGGGTACATGCCGTTTGGAACGATATGAACGAGCCCGCGGTAATGGAGGTGCCCAGCAAGACAGCTCCTTTGGATACCAGACATGATTACGATGGCCACCCCTGTACACATAGAAAGGCACACAATGTTTATGGAATGCAGATGGTGCGTGCTACGTATGAAGGGGTAAAAAAATATGTATATCCTAAAAGACCCTTTGTTATTACCAGGGCGGCATTTTCAGGAACACAAAGATATTCTTCCACCTGGACCGGTGATAATGTGGCCACATGGGAACACCTGTGGATCGCAAATGTTCAAATGCAACGCATGTGCATGAGCGGTTATTCCTTTGTTGGGTCAGATATAGGGGGCTTTGCCGAACAGCCTAATGGCGAGTTGTTCTTAAGATGGGTTCAATTGGGTATATTTCATCCATTTTGTAGGGTACACTCCAGCGGAGATCATGGTGATCAAGAACCATGGTCGTTTGGCTCGGAAATTACAGATATCGTACGAAAGTTTATAGAGATCAGATATCAATTGTTGCCATATCTATATACTATGTTCTATAAATACAGTAAAGAGCATGTGCCCATGTTAAAACCGTTGGTGTTTTTTGATCAAGAAGATACCCAAACACATTTTAGAACCGACGAGTTTATATTCGGAGACCAAATTTTGGTATGTCCGATTCAAGAGCCTAATGCTCAAGGAAGAAGAATGTACTTTCCAAAAGGAAGATGGTACGATTTTTGGAAAGATGATTTACTGGATGGGGGAAAAGAGCGTTGGATACCGGCAGATATAGAAACAATTCCGGTTTATGTAATGGAAGGGGCCATTATACCTAAATATCCTGTTCAACAGTATGTGGGCGAACTTGATATAAACGAACTCGTTTTGGAAACCTATTTTAAGATAGGGACAGAAACTTCGATGGTGTATGAAGATGCCCAAGACGGTTACGATTATAGAAAAGGGCGGTACTCGCTACGTAATTTTAAATTGACGGGAAAAGACAGTTCGTTGACCATTCAGCAATTTAAGGACGGGAGTTTTGTAACGCAATATGAAACATTGAAATTTAACTTTCATGGATTGCCTTTTGAGGTCGGAAAAATTCAGATAGACAATGAAGAGGTGCCTATGGAATCGGTCTTGTCAGAAGGGGGCAATGCTTTGCATATTGACAAAAATTTTACGCTTTTGCATCTAATGGCAAAATAATATTTTCGTATTTTTCAGCCCTTTTTAAACACAATAACCATGAGAAAATCACTTTTAGTACTAGGTCTTTTGCTGGCCGTTTCGGCTTGCAAGGTCAACCCTTTTACAGGGCAAAAAACATTGAATTTTTATCCTAATAGTCAGATATTTCCAACAGCGTTTGCCCAATACGATCAATTTTTGGGTGAGAACAAGGTAATAACCGGTACCAGTGAAGCCCATATGATTACTAGGGTGGGGCAACGTATATCGGCCGCTGCCGAACGTTGGTTGTCCGCAAATGGCTATCCAGGGTATTTAAACGATTATAAATGGGAGTACAATCTTGTTGAAGATGAAACTGTCAATGCATGGTGTATGCCAGGCGGTAAAATTGTATTCTATACCGGTATATTGCCAATAACGCAGACCGAGACTGGTGTTGCCGTTGTAATGGGGCACGAAGTTGCCCATGCGCTGGCCGATCATGGAGCACAGCGGATGAGTGCGGGTACCTTACAACAAATAGGTGCTGTTGCGGGTAATGTGGCAATAAAAGACGACAAGGCATTAAATCTATTTAATCAGGCATATGGCGTTGGGTCTCAGTATTTGGGCATGCTTCCTTTTAATAGAAGCCAAGAGACCGAAGCAGATCGTATTGGATTGCAGATTATGGCTATAGCAGGATACGATCCCTACGAGGCAGCTGAATTATGGAAAAGAATGAAGGCCAATAGTGGGGGCGAGGCTCCACCAGAGTTTATGAGTACGCATCCATCTAACGATACAAGAATAAACAACCTTACGGTTTGGGCGCCCGAAGCAGCGGCCGAAGCTGCCAAATTTGGTGTTACGAGTTTTAAATAAACAAACCTTTATTGTATATTGAGGCCGTTCTAAAAGAACGGCTTTATTATATATTAGAATGTCCAAAGCATTAGTATTAAAAGGGAGTA
This sequence comes from Maribacter thermophilus, assembly GCF_001020565.1. Lineage (GTDB taxonomy): Bacteria > Bacteroidota > Bacteroidia > Flavobacteriales > Flavobacteriaceae > Maribacter > Maribacter thermophilus. The sequence goes on from NZ_LDAS01000001.1 coordinate 213,995, forward strand.
AAAAATTATTGAACGCTTGGGCTTTCTACGATTGGGCCAATTCTGTTTACAGCCTGGTTATTTCTTCAGCCGTTTTTCCTATATTTTACGGAGCTTTGTTTCGTGTTGCCGAGATAGAAAAGGTAACCGTGTTCGGAGGTGAGATAGCACGGGCTCCACTGATAAGTTATACTACTTCCCTTGCTTTTATATTTATCGCCCTTATTACCCCGTTGATTTCTGGGGTAGCTGATTACCTGGGGAACAAAAAGATTTTCATGAAGTTTTTTTGCTATCTGGGCGGTCTTTCCTGTATGGGTCTATATTGGTTCTCGTTAGAAAATATTTACATTGGTTTGTTGTGTTACTTTATGGGCCTAGTGGGTTTTTGGGTAAGTTTTGCCATTAATAATTCGTATTTGCCCGATGTGGCCTTTCCCGAACAACAAGATGCAATCAGTGCAAAAGGTTTTTCGTTGGGCTATGTAGGAAGTGTTTTATTGCTCATCGTTAACCTTGCCATGATTATGAACCCAAGTCTTTTTGGCATAATTACCGATGTCAATGGTATTGCCGAGGTCAAGGCCATGAAATACTCCTTTGTGTCGGTAGGTATTTGGTGGATCGTTTTTGCCCAATACAGTTTTTATTATTTGCCGGAAGGAAACAAAAGGGAGGGAAACCGCACCCATATAATTTTAAACGGTTTTAAAGAGTTGAGGTTGGTATGGCATCAATTGGGTGATCAAATTCGTTTAAAACGTTATTTGGGAGCGTTTTTCGTATACAGCATGGCGGTACAGACCGTAATGTTGATAGCTACTTATTTTGGGGAAGAGGAAATTAATTGGGGAGCCGATTCTGAACGTACAACAGGCCTTATCGTTAGTATTTTGGTAATTCAGATAGTGGCGATTTTGGGAGCCTCCGTGACGGCATGGGCATCAAAAAAAATTGGTAACATTATAACCTTGGTGTTTGTAAACGGGCTGTGGGTCTCTATATGTATTTATGCTTATTTTGTAATTACCCCTATTGATTTTTATATCGCGGCCGGGTGCGTTGGCCTTGTTATGGGAGGTATACAGGCATTGTCGCGATCCACGTATTCTAAGTTTATACCACCCACCAAAGACACCGCCTCTTTTTTTAGTTTTTATGATGTGGCAGAAAAAATAGGCATTGTCATAGGTACATTTTTGTATGGGTTTATAGCACAGTATACGGGTAGTATGAGAAATGCCATCATCTTCTTGGGAATATTTTTCTTAGCGGGTATGCTTATGCTCTTTAGGGTTAAAAAATAAAAAGCCCCTTACGGATAAGAGGCTTTACAGTTGTTGATTGTTCGTTGTTTTGATTTAACCTTTTGAAATATCTCCAGATCCCGAAGTTTTAGTGTCCAATTTTGAGGGATTGCCCCTGTATGTAATGTCTCCAGAACCGGAAACCCTAGCTTTTAGTGTCTTATTGGCAGTTACCTTTATGTCCGCAGAACCCGATACGGTGGCATTTACATTGTCGGCCTCTAAATCAAATGCCTTTATATCTCCACTACCTGAGATAGTTGCTTCAAAATCTTCGGTGTTGCCGCTTAGCGTAATATCTCCAGAACCCGACATGCTTGCGCTTAAATATTGTGTGTCAACTTTTAACGTAATGTCCCCAGATCCGGACATGGCTGTTTTTAGGCTATTGCCTTTAATGGTGGTTTTACCTACAATATCTCCAGAACCGGATAGAGCGATAGCATCTACACTTTCTATCGGAACGGTAATACGTATGCCATTGTTCCAATTGGATGGTTTAAGATTGACACCCTTTTTGGTTTTAATGACCAACTTGTCGTCTTTTACCTCGGTGATAATGTATTCCAAAAGATTTGATTCCCCTTCTAGGGTTATATTACCTTCGTTGCCATCTACCAGGTCTACGTCAAAAAAACCCGAAACCGCTATGGCATCGTAATCTTCGGTGGATCTATCGATCGTAACTTTTTCCCCGTTTCCTTTTATCGATTTTCCCCATTGTCCGGCACATGATACCGTAATTGTAAATACAAATAATAGTGTTGTGACTTTTTTCATTTTATATTGATTTTATGCTGAAAGGCATTCAGCTTTTGATTGATATTAATTTTTGGTGAAACTTATGCCTCCATAGTCGCTGTTTAGCGTAACCCTATTTCCACTTCCTGTGCTTCCATAGTATCCTTCGTAGCGTTTAGAGGAGGATTTTTCTATACTTATATTTATTTCAAAATCATCTTTTCCACTTACTCCCGCATAGCTGGTGGTAATATCAAAATCGAAATGATAATTAGGGTTGTATCCGATTTTGACGCCGGTATAATCGGTTCTGATAGAAACATTTCCTGCATCTTCTGCCAATTCGTTTATCCGTATAGATCCATAATCGGAAACAATGTCCACATTACCGTGTATTGTGCCCATTTTCACCGTAATGTAATCTCCGTTCCCTTTTACATTGTTTGCTTCTTCTACTTCCATTTTGCCATAGTCACTAGTGTACTCCAGGTTCCCCATTTTTCCCACTCGGGCATTGGTATAATCAGAGTTTATGATTAGGTTTCCTGCTTTTTCTATGGTAAAACCAGAATAGTCTGCCCTGATTTCTCCACTATTTATGTAAGCAATACTGGAATTGGAGGTATAATCGAAATTTAATTGATTGTTACGGCCTCTTAGTTCGCCAATTTCTAATCTGCCATAATCGCAACTTATTTTTGCGTGCCCATCTATGCGGTCCAAGATAATGTTGCCATAGTCATTGTCTAGATTTATACTGTTCTTAACGGGTAGTTTAATGGTGTAGTTGATCTGCATGTTTACATTATTGTTGTTGCCCCAGTTCCAGCCCCAGCCACTTTTTCTGTTGTTGAAGATGGTTTCGGCGGAAACCATGCTTTTGCTGGCTTCGAACGATACTGAAATATCGTCTAGTTTTTGTTGTACCTTTTCTTCGTTGTTGCCATTGGTCTTTATATGTACCTCTATCATTACTCTATTTTCGTTCCATGAGGTAATGGTAAGATTCCCATAATTGTTGTTTACTTTTAAAAGGGCATCCGAATTTACATCAAACTCTTTTTTGATCGTTTTTTCTTTGGTGTACTTGCCGCGAAGCTTGCCGTCGTGGGCCAAGATCAATCCCGGACTTAGTAATAGGATCAGTAGGCTATATTTAAATAGTAAAGTTTTCATCATTATAATTCTTTAGATTCTTAATTGTTTCGATTTGACCCAAAACATCATTTAATAAATCAATTCTTGTTTGAAAGTTGGTGATCATTGCACTTAAGATCAATTTACTGTTACCACCATTTATCAGTTCTTTTTCTAAATTTTGATAGTCTGTCTCCAATGTTTTCAACTGTACCATGGTATCGGAAATGATTTTTTTTGTTTCCGGGGTCTCTTCGGCTTCCAGTTCCTTAACCTGTTCTTCTATTAAGCTTGCAAAATAGAATTGACTTTGGGCAACTTCGGGCGAAATCTGCGCTACTTGGTTTTCAAGGCTCGTATTTTTGTTCAGTTGGCCATATGCCAAACCAAGAAGTATGGTTATCGAAGCTGCAATGGACAATGGTTTCCAAAACCAAGATTTTTTCTTTGTTACGGTATTGGCCATTTCTCCTGTGCCGTTCAATTTTTCTATAAATCGCATTTGATGACCTTCGGCAGGTTCTTCCGTATCAAAGGCACCTTGCATGTTTTTAAATAGTTCTTCTAAATTGTCCTTTTCCATCAATTAGCTGTTAACAATTGTTTTCTTAAACTTTCTTTTGCCCTAGAGATCGTAGTTCTGCAATTGGCATAACTCATATTCATTATAGCACATATTTCTTCATAGTCGTATCCTTCTATTAAATGTAAGGTCAAAGAAATTCTGTAATTATCTTTTAAGCGTTTCATGGTTTCCATCACTTTTTGAGCCTTTTGTTCCGTAAACACATGATCCGAAGTAATTTCATCATTATCTTCGACCTTGTACATTATATCATTTAGGGCAACTTCGTTTTTTTTCTGTTGCTTTTTGTAATGATAAATACTGTTGTTTATTACAATTCGCTTAAGCCAGGCGCCAAAAGTTACTTCACCTTTGAACGTATGCAGTTTCGTAAACGCGTTTAAAAACGATTCTTGCATAATGTCTTCGGCTTCCGCACTATCTTTTACAATACGCAAAGCCGTGTTGTACATAGCTTTGTAGTACCTATTGTAAACCTCTAGTTGCGCACTTTGCTTACCTTCCATGCACGATTGCAATAATGCATCAATATGTACTTTTCTTTGGCTCAAAAAAGTGATTGGTTTGTCTTATAGATGATTCAATTTACGCTTTGTTACAGTTTGGGAGAAAAGATTTTATAAATTCAGCTAATAATTACACGGAAATCAATCTGAACAGTAAAACAAAAGGGAGGTGACGGAAAAAGAAAAAATGTTAAGAGGTGAGTATTACAACTCTAGGGATACGGAGTTGTTGGCAATGTATCATAATGCCAGAAGGTTGTTAAAGGAGTACAATAATCTAGATTCTGATCAGGGCGAAGAAAGAGAAAGAATACTGTCGGATCTTTTTGGTAAGAAAGGTTCTGGTGTATGGGTGGAAATTCCTTTTTTCTGTGATTATGGTACAAATATCCATATAGGGGAAAACACCTTTGTGAATACCAATTGTATGTTTTTGGACAATAATAGAATAACTATTGGCAAAAATGGACTTATTGCGCCTTATGTACAGATATATACGGCATCGCATCCATTAAAGGCATCAGAAAGAATAGTGGAAAAGGACGGTGGGTCGGCTTATTTGACCTCTAGCAAACCTGTTGTTATAGGTGATAATGTTTGGATCGGTGGCAATGCGATTATTTGTCCGGGTGTTACCATAGGCGATAATGTTACCATAGGGTCAGGTAGTGTGGTGGTCAAAGATCTGCCGGACAATGTGCTCGCCATGGGAAACCCATGTAAAGTGGTTCGTAATATATAAAGGTAATAGAGTTGTGTTGTTATAGCAAAGCCAAGTAGTTTGTATGAAAGAAAGAGAAAAATAACTATTTAAGGCCGTTTTTAATGAATGGCACAAGAATTGAAATAATCATGTAGAGGTAAGGTGATAAATCTTGCTTAACCCTGTAGACAAGGTCTTTCTAGGGTTTTTTAATATTTAACAATTAAATGTTTCTGTTAGTTTAATGACAGAATGACCGATATATGAGTATGGGAGATTCTAAATTTTCAAATTTTGACAATATGTCCTTACAAGGAATTGATGAGGAGTCCGAGTTAATACCGTTACTTACGGCAGAAGACGAGGAGCAAATGAACAGTGAGCAGTTGCCAGAGACCCTGCCAATTTTGCCTTTAAGGAATACTGTATTGTTTCCGGGGGTTGTAATACCTATCACAGCCGGAAGGGATAAGTCTATTCAATTGATAAAGGATGCCAATAATGGCAGTAAGGTAATCGGAGTAGTTTCTCAAAAAGATGAGCAAACCGAGAATCCTGATGTAAACGATATAAATACCTTGGGTACGGTGGCCAGAATTTTAAGGGTATTACAAATGCCCGATGGTAATACTACGGTGATCATTCAAGGTAAAAAACGATTTGAAATCGCCGAGGTGCTTACCAAAAAACCGTATTTGACGGCAACGATCCGTGAGACGGAAGAGGTTAGGCCCGACAGGAACAATAAGGAGTTTTTGGCCATAATAGAGTCTATCAAGGATTTATCTTTAAAAATAATCAAAGACAATCCGAATATACCGAGCGAGGCGTCTTTCGCCATCAAGAATATTCAGAGCGATTCTTTCTTGATCAACTTTGTTTCTTCGAACCTAAACCTTGGGGTAAAAGAAAAACAGGCACTTTTAGAAATTGGCGATCTGCAAGAAAGAGCCTTGGCTACATTAAAGTATATGAACGTGGAGCTTCAAAAGCTGGAGCTCAAGAACGATATACAGTCAAAGGTAAGAAGTGACCTGGACCAGCAACAGCGAGAGTATTTTCTTCATCAGCAAATGAAGACCATACAAGAAGAGTTGGGCGGTGTTTCCTACGATGAGGAGTTTGAGGAAATGCGAGAAAGAGCCAAAAAGAAAAAATGGGGTAAAAAGGTCAAGGAGCATTTTGATAAGGAGCTTGCGAAAATGCAGCGCATGAACCCTCAAGTAGCCGAGTATTCTATACAAAGAAACTATTTGGACCTATTGCTAGACCTGCCTTGGAACGAATATTCCAAAGATAAGTTCGATTTAAAAAGAGCGCAACGCATTCTAGACCGTGATCATTATGGTCTAGAGGACGTTAAGCAGCGAATAATAGAATATTTAGCCGTTCTAAAATTAAGAAATGACATGAAATCGCCTATTTTGTGTTTGTACGGACCTCCAGGGGTTGGTAAGACTTCTTTGGGTAAATCCATTGCAGAGGCCTTGGGTAGAGAGTATGTACGTATGTCTTTAGGTGGTCTGCGGGACGAAGCCGAAATTCGTGGTCATAGAAAAACATATATAGGGGCCATGCCGGGTAGAATTATTCAAAGCATCAAGAAAGCCGGTACCTCTAATCCTGTTTTTATTTTGGATGAGATAGACAAGTTGTCAAACAGTAGCCAAGGCGATCCATCTTCTGCAATGTTAGAGGTATTGGATCCAGAGCAGAACAACGATTTCTACGATAACTTTTTAGAAATGGGCTATGACCTTTCTAAGGTAATGTTCGTGGCTACCGCCAATAATTTGGGAGACATTCAGCCAGCATTGAGGGATCGTATGGAAATTATAAATGTAAATGGTTATACGATCGAAGAAAAAGTGGAGATAGCCAAAAAGCATTTGTTGCCAAAGCAATTGGCGGAACACGGTTTGGATGCTTCGCATTTAAAGATTGGTAAACCGCAGTTAGAGAAAATTGTCGAAGGCTATACGAGAGAATCCGGTGTTCGTTCTTTGGAGAAACAAATTGCAAAGATGGTGCGTTATGCGGCCAAATCCATTGCGACCGAAGAAGATTATGACGTTAAGGTCAGCAACGAAGATATTATTAAGGTACTGGGGCCACCAAAAATGGAACGTACCAAATATGAAAACAATGAAGTTGCCGGCGTGGTAACCGGTTTGGCCTGGACCAGTGTTGGGGGAGACATTTTATTTATAGAGTCTATACTGTCAAAAGGAAAAGGTAATTTGAGTATTACCGGAAACTTGGGCAAGGTGATGAAAGAGTCTGCCACGATTGCAATGGAGTATATAAAATCGAATGCCGAAAGATTTGGGATCGATCCAGAGGTTTTTGACAAGTATAATGTGCATATTCACGTGCCCGAGGGGGCAACGCCGAAAGATGGTCCGAGTGCAGGTATAACCATGTTAACATCTTTGGTGTCATTGTTTACCCAAAAGAGGGTAAAGAAAAGTTTGGCCATGACTGGGGAAATTACCTTAAGGGGCAAAGTGTTGCCCGTAGGTGGTATTAAAGAGAAGATTTTGGCGGCCAAAAGGGCAAGGATTAAAGAAATTATCCTATGTGCCGATAATGAAAGGGATATTAAGGAGATTAAAGAATCATATTTAAAAGGCCTTACCTTTCATTATGTAAAAGAAATGTACGAGGTGATAGATATTGCCTTGACCGATCAAGATGTTAAGAATGCAAAGAAGCTATAACAATGGTTTTCTTGTTACCTTTATAATATGAAAAAGATTACTATAGCGATCGACGGATTTTCGTCTACCGGAAAAAGTACTTTGGCCAAGCAATTGGCCAAAGAGCTTGAATATATTTATGTAGATACAGGCGCTATGTACAGGGCGGTTACGTTGTATGCTATGGAAAATGGTATGGTCACCGAAAAGGGCATAGATAAAGAAGCGTTGATTGCGGCACTCGATGATATAGAACTAAAATTTGTTTTTAATCCGAATGTTGGTTTTGCCGAAATGTATTTGAACGGTAAAAATGTGGAAAAACAGATAAGAAGTTTAGAGGTGTCCAGAAATGTTTCTCCTATCTCGGAAGTGAGAGAGGTGCGGTCCAAGTTGGTTGCCCTTCAGCAAGAAATGGGAAAGGAGAAAGGTATTGTTATGGACGGTAGGGATATCGGAACGGTAGTTTTTCCAGATGCCGAGCTTAAGGTTTTTATGACGGCTTCTCCTGAAAAAAGAGCAGTGCGCAGGTATAAGGAACTGTTGGATAGGGGAGAGGATGTTAACTATGAAGACATTCTTGAGAATGTACAAAAAAGGGACTATATAGACTCTCATAGAGAGGTTTCTCCGCTTACCAAGGCAAAAGATGCTATAGAATTTGACAATAGTGATCTTGGGTTGGTGCAACAATTTGAAAGAATATATGAGCATGCCCTAAGGATCATTAATAACTAGATAAAAAAAACCGTTAGTTAGACTAACGGTTTTTTTTATGCTTTAAGACTGTCTTATAATTTTGGTATTACCAATACCTGATCAGGATGAATAACATCCGGATTGCTCAATATATTGGTGTTCGCAGAAAATATTTCTTTGTACTTCATAGGGTCGCCATAGTAATGTTTGGCTATTTTACTTAGAGACTCGCCGCTTTTTACGGTGTGTCTGTGATAAACAGAATCATCGCTTACCGTAATATTGGCCTTTATATCAGAAGGATGCTCTCCTCCAATTTCCTTTATTTTGTCCCATAAGATATCTTTTTCATACGGGGTATTGGCTTCGCCTTTTACTTTTAGGGTATTGCCCTCTACGGTAACATTACCGTCTTTGATGCCTAATTTTTCACCAAGATCCAATACCGGTTGATATTTCGCTTTTACGCTCATGATAAATTTAATTTAATGGTTAATATTTGAGTCCGTAAGGTAACAATAATTGGTCTATTTTGGGGCAAAAAACCGAAAATTACCAAAGGCACGTATAATGGTAGGGGTAACTAGTTGTGTGTTAATTAATTTAATTGTATTTTTGCACACCTTTTTTCGCAAGCATATCAAGAGAAATTAGGGGAGTTAAAATCATAATAATAATAGCTTTCATACTTATTGCTTAATTCTTGATAAGGTTATGAAATACAAATTTTAAATCAGCAAATGGCTGAAGAAAAAACAACTGCTGAAGTAGAAGAAACTACAGAAGCTACTACACAAAAAGCTGCTACGGAAACCCCAAAGCAGGACCCACAAGAGTTTTTAGAAAATTTTGATTGGGAAAAGTACGAGCAAGGAATCGAAAGAGTCGATGATTCCAAGCTTAAGGAATTCGAAGAATTGGTTGCCGAAAATTTCGTTGATACTGCCGATGAGGAAGTAGTCGAAGGTACGGTAGTTTATTTAACGGACAGAGAGGCAATTATTGATATAAATGCTAAGTCTGAAGGTGTTATTTCATTGAACGAGTTTCGTTACAACCCAAATTTGAAGGTTGGCGATAAAGTAGAGGTTCTAATTGATATTCGCGAAGATAAGAGCGGTCAGTTAGTGTTGTCTCATAGAAAAGCTCGTACCATTATGGCTTGGGATCGTGTAAACGCTGCCCATGACAAAGAAGAAATCGTATCTGGTTTTGTTAAATGTAGAACCAAAGGAGGTATGATCGTTGATGTTTTCGGAATAGAGGCTTTCTTGCCAGGTTCTCAGATCGACGTGAAGCCAATTCGTGACTATGATCAGTATGTGAACAAGACAATGGAATTTAAGGTGGTGAAAATCAACCATGAATTTAAAAACGTTGTCGTATCTCACAAAGCATTGATCGAAGCGGATATCGAAGAGCAGAAAAAAGAGATCATTAGCCAGTTGGAGAAAGGGCAAGTATTGGAAGGTGTTGTTAAGAACATTACTTCTTACGGTGTCTTTATCGACCTTGGTGGTGTTGATGGTCTTGTACATATTACCGACCTTTCTTGGAGCAGGATCAACCACCCGAACGAGGTTGTTGAACTAGACCAAAAACTGAATGTTGTAATTCTTGATTTTGACGAAAATAAATCTAGAATTCAATTAGGTCTTAAACAATTGGAGAAACATCCTTGGGAAGCACTAAGCGATGATATCAAAGTAGGTGACAAGGTAAAAGGTAAAGTAGTCGTTATTGCTGATTACGGTGCGTTTATAGAAGTTGTTGAAGGTGTTGAAGGACTAATTCACGTTTCTGAAATGTCATGGTCTACACACTTGCGTTCTGCACAAGATTTCGTAAAAGTTGGCGATGAGGTAGAAGCAGTAGTATTGACCTTGGATAGGGAAGATCGTAAAATGTCTTTAGGTATCAAACAATTGACACCAGACCCATGGACCGATATTACTACTAAATACCCTGTTGGATCTAGACACAAAGGTATCGTTCGTAACTTTACAAACTTCGGTGTTTTTGTAGAGTTGGAAGAAGGTATCGATGGTCTTATTTATATTTCAGATCTTTCTTGGACCAAGAAAATCAAGCATCCTTCTGAATTCACCAATGTAGGTGATACACTAGAGGTTGAGGTATTGGAGTTGGATGTTGAAGGACGTAAGTTAAGCTTGGGTCACAAACAAACAACAGAAAATCCTTGGGATAAATATGAGACTGAGTTTGCTGTAGGAACCGTTCATACTGCTACTATATCAGATGTAGTGGACAAAGGTGCAACTATTGAATTTAACGAGGATATTACTGCATTTATTCCACAGCGCCACTTGGAAAAAGAAGATGGTAAAAAACTAGGAAAAGGCGATGAGGCCGAATTCAAGATCATTGAGTTCAATAAAGACTTCAAACGTGTTGTAGCTAGTCATACGGCTATCTTTAGGGAAGAAGAGCAACGTAACGTAAAAGCTGCCGCTAAAAGACAGGCCGCTGCATCTGAGGAAGCTAAGCCAACTTTAGGTGATGCCAACGATGCCTTACAAGCGTTGAAAGATAAAATGGAAGCCGATTCTAAAAAGAAATAAGGTTTTTATTTAGTATCTTGATAATACAAAAAGCCCGAACAATTATTTGTTCGGGCTTTTTTTGTGACCTAATAACAATAAATAATTGTCTTCTATAGATAATTATATCTTTAATTGATCTTCCTTTTAACGAACCATACGTCTTCAAGGCTCAGGTTAAGGGTAAGTAAATGATACTGTTCTTTTATAACTACATTTTGGATCTTACCTCTGTTTCCAAAGCTATAGGAAAGATTTAGGAAAGAACTTCTGCCGCTGTGCAGCGGTATGCCTATACCTCCGGTAATGTTGTATCCGTCTATTTTTTTATTGCCGATAGACAAGTTTCCGTCGTCGTAGTTGTAACCTAGGCGATATTGGATCCTGTCTTTATACTTGTAGCTTGTCGCATTTTTTTGGTACTCCAATCCTATGGCGTACACATTTTGATCCACATAATGGCCTATTGCCTCTTCTTGGTCGGTTTCTGACCAATAGTTTTTCTTGTAATCGGCACTTATGGTCCAAGAATTAAATACAGTGGCTCCTATTCCCAGACCAACTTCCAAGGGCAAGGTGAAATCGTCAACAGACTCAACGGTTTCATCCTCTACGGTTACTTCGGCGCCATCCAGTGTTTTTATCACGTTTCTGGTTACCTTGCCGCTTAAGCTGGTTGGAAATTGAATGGTACTACCAATGGTAATCTTGTCCGAGAGGTCAAACTGCAAACCTGTAGATACCCTAAAACCTGAATAATTGGTTTTTTCGCTGGATTCAAAGTAGCTGCCCGAGACATAAAAACTTTCATTTTCTTCGATATTGCCAAAAAGAAAGGATCCAGAAATACCAAACCTGATATTATCGTTTATTTGGTACCCTAGGTTCATTTTAAGGTCGCTAAGCCCCCCCAGGCCACTAATGGTGCTTTCAAAAGTATCTGTAGAGCCTTCTATATTTGTCTCTATCCCAACAACGGAATACCCGACCTCGCTATAGGGGACCAAACTTACACCTGCTCCGAATCCTTGCCCTATAGGGAAGGCGAACGCAAGATTCGAGAAGTTAAAGTTTGTCTTTTTTTCAGAATCGTAATTGTTTGAATATTCGTTGAATTGGCCTTTCAGTCCCACGTCGTACAAAAATGAATTTCTTGGAACCAATGAAAATGTGGCCGGATTTAAATTATTGATACTTCCAATATTTTTTAGACCTATACCACTATAGCCCAACCCGTTTGATTTGCCGATACTTGCTTGGTTTACGATACCAAGCCCGTATAGTGAGTATGGAGAACTGGTAAGGGCCTCAGACTGTGAATAGGCCGTGGTACCTGCCACGACGGTAAGTGTAAAAAGTATTCTTGTAAGGTTAATCTTCATCATATATGGCATAAGTAATTTCTAAAACAGTTTCAAATGAGTCTTTACTATTTCCTTGAAGGATAAATCGATTGACCTCAGATATATAGTCACTTGGAAATAGAATTAGGGATTCGTTCGTTTCCGGGCTCTCAGTTAAAATTTCTTCTATATAAGTACTTAAAGGAATTTCATAGTAAATCTCGTTAAACTCTTGATTGTCTGTGTTTAATGTGGCGGATACCACGGTTGCACCGTCAATTGTCAGTTGTTCGGTCAAGGCATTGTTCTGGTCAACTTTGAAAACCGATAGATTGTCGCTTAGCATTAGATTATCGTTGTAAGATTGCTCTGCGGGCTTAATTTTTAAGACGGCATCCAGTATGGTTCCCGATCCGTTTATGTCATAAAGCCGTTTGATATAAGGGAATGAAATTTTCATGGCTATGCCAACCCCGGACTGAATAAAGCTTAAGTCGCCAGAATCTTCACTTTTAAGGTCTATCTCCTTATCTGTAAGGGTCTGTAGGGGTTCTATGGGGTTTTGGGCCGTAATACTGAGAAAGAACGGGGTAGGGCTGTCCAGCATATTTATCTGTAGATCTGTATAAGATTGTACACGTTCGTCCGATTCGGGTATGCTATGGTATAACCGTATATAGGTAGATGCGGTATCATAAGAGTAACCTAGTATAGATCCATCATCGCTATCGTCAGGTATAAAGGCAAGACCTTTAAGGGCATTTGTAAATTCATCGTCGTTGACGATTAATTGGTCTTGAAGATTTTCGAATATTTCAATACCAAAAGAATCCGATAGTTTAATTTCTAACGAATCTGCTGTAATAGGTCTTGGGGTAAAGCTAATTGATCCTAAATCGGTATCGTCGTATGCCACCGTACTTGTATTGTAAAAATAATCTTCTCCATTATCTGGTTTAAGATCTTGTGTAATTCGCCTAATTTTAATATTGTTTGTAAGCAGTGTGTCATTATAGTAATATGAGTCCGGTTTTAGGTAGAGTACAATACTGTCGAATTCAGAGTCGGTATCAATAGTATAAGAAGTTGGGAGCACCTGTGCGTAACTAGAAGCTTTAACGGTACCAAAAACAGGGTCGTTATATTGCCCTATCAACATTCTGGAAGCAGATGAAGTTGCCAAACTGTCAAACTTCATGGTCGATGTTGATACGGTGACGGTATCAATTTCATAAACACGGATATTGCTGTTGGTAAAAGCTTCTCCGGCCTCAAAGTCCGATGAGTTTAAACTGTCGTCGGTACAAGATTGAAAAGATGCTAGTACCAAAAAAAACAAGAAAGGCATGGATCGCCATGCGTATTTTTTCGTCAAGGTCATATAATCGATAATTAATTGTTTCGCGAAGCTACATACTACATATAGGCTTAGAAATAGGAATAGACGAACCAGTTTTCTTAAGGGATGAAGAGGGGTATTGTCACGATAAAATCAATATCGATATTGATAGATTAAAATGCCCTGTTCGTATGTTAAATCATACTGTAGATATATTCTATTTTCTGTAGGGGAGACAAGATTCTAGATTTGTCTATCTAATAATTTCATGAATTTTTCTAAAAATGATACAAACGATTTTAAAGTATAGAGCAGCGGTATTATTAAGTATGGTTATGGTAATGACCTATAGTTGTTCTAGTGATGATGACGAGGATTTGGGAAACTGGATAGATAGTTCCGTTTTTGATGGTAGCGCCAGAAGTAGTGTTGCCTATTTCACTATAGGCTCCACTGGTTACATGGGGTTAGGTTATGATGGTGATGACTATTTAAATTCTTTTTGGTCATATAATATCGATGGTGATTATTGGAGCCAGAAGGCAGATTTTCCAGGGGTAGCCCGTAATGCGGCCGTAGGTTTTCAGATTGATGGTATAGGCTATGTAGGATCTGGTTATGATGGGGTTGATGAATTGGGTGATTTTTATAAGTACGACCCAAGTACCAATACATGGAGCCAAATAGCGTCGCTTCCGGTGGTTAGAAGAAGTGCGGTGGCCTTTTCAGCGAACGGTTATGGGTATTTTGGTACGGGGTATGATGGTGAGAACGATCTGAAAGACTTTTGGAAGTATGATCCCAGTACGGACCAATGGACAGAATTAGTGGGCTTTGGTGGAAACAAAAGACGTTCGGCCACAACGTTTACGGTTAATGGAATTGTGTACATGGGGACCGGAATTTCTAACGGGGTATACCTTGATGATTTCTGGGCCTTTGATCCTTCTACGGAAACATGGACGGAGAAATTGGATTTGGATGAAGAAGATGACTATACCATTGTCAGGAGCAGTGCCTTGGGCTTTGAAATGAACGGGTACGGTTATATAGCCTGTGGAGAATCTAGCGGTGCACTTACCAGTGTATGGAAATATGACCCCACCACAGATGAGTGGGAACAAAAAACCCCTTTTGAAGGGGCCGCAAGACAAGATGGCGTTGTGTTTTCAAATTCAACTCGGGCATTTATAGGTATGGGAAGAACAGGGTCTCTTTATTTGGACGACCTAAAAGAGTTCTTTCCGATGGACGAGTATGATGACGAAGATTAAGAAAGCTTTATTTAGTGCATTGGTTGTTGATTAAAGGGGAAGGATCAAGCAGTTTTGCTTGATCCTTTTTAAAAGTTTAAGATTATGAAGGGTTTTTTAACTTTTGTTATAGGAATATGTATTGTGGGTATAGTGTACTTTGCCTTGAACAATGATAAAAAGGACCAAGTGAGAAAAACACCTCATTATTTGTACAGTGAAGTAATAGATCAAGAAGCCGGTTACGGCTATCGTATTTTTAACGGTGAGAAATTGATCATACAACAAGAAACAATACCTGGTTTTGTTGGTGAAATCGCTTTTCTTACCCATGATGATGCCGACAAGGTGGCAAAATGTGTAATGGGCAAATTGTTAAAAGGTGCTAACCCCGCCGTTACTCTTGAGGAGCTTAAAGCATTGGGCATAGAGATGGGTAGCAACAAATCGTCGAATGTTGTTGAATAGGTCTACCTATACCAATCTATTCGTCCATATAATCGTTTGGATTTTATTTTATAGTATTTTAAGCTACCCTTTTCTTTCCGAAGGGGGGTCTTTCCCCTTGTTCATGTTACCCAGAATGGTTTCTATAATTCTGCTTTTTTATATAAACTATTTTTATTTTGTACCTAGATTTTTACTTAACAAAGGAGTTCTTTTTTATTTGGTTCTCTCTTTGCTCTGTATCACATTAGTGGTATTGTTTGAAAATATTCTATTGTCTCAACCTCCTCCATTAATCAATGGGCCTATGGGGCTGAACGGGAATGGAGTAAGGTATAGGCCTTTTTCTTCTTCTGGTTCCAGGGCTGTTGAGCTTATAGATATGCCAAGGGGAGATTTTAGGTTTAGACCTTTCTTTGCCTCTTTTGTGCGTTTGGGTATCCCGTATTCCATTAGTTCTATATTACGTATTTATTTAGAATGGAAGAAAAATAATAATCTGCGCGAAGAGATAGAAAAAGAGAATATAAAATCAGAACTACAACTTTTAAAAAATCAACTGGATCCGCATTTTTTGTTTAACTCCCTAAATACCATTTATGCCCTTTCGGTAAAAAAATCGTTGGATACCTCCCAGGCCGTAGTTAATCTATCGGAACTGATGCGGTATATGATCTATGAAGCGGATAAGGACATGGTTCCTTTAACAAAAGAATTGGATTATATAAAAAGCTATGTGCAATTGCAGCTTTTAAGGTTGTCAGATAGTGAAAATGTAACCCTTAAGATATCTGGAGAAGATAAGGGTAGGGCCATACCGCCACTAATATTTATTTCGTTTATAGAAAATGCATTCAAGTACGGAACCGATTACAATGGTAAAACCTCTATTAGAATAGAACTATGTATTAGTAATGAGTCTATTCGCTTTTTTATAGATAATAAGATCGGGGTGATAAGGAAATCTGCAAAAAGCTCTGGAATTGGTCTTGAAAACGTAAGAAACAGATTAAATCTTTTATACCCGAACATGCATACTCTACGTGTCTTTAACAACGGTATCAATTATAGGGTAGAATTGGAATTAAAAAATTTAAAAAGCGCATGATGAAGTGTATATTTATAGATGATGAACCTTTGGCAATAGAAATATTGGTAGACTATTGCTCTAAGTTAGATTTTATAGAGGTTGTAGGTACCTATAGCAACCCTTTGGATGCCATTACCGAAATCCGCAAAAAAAGTGTAGATCTTATTTTTTGCGATATTGAGATGCCCCAAATAAATGGTATAGACTTTATAAATTCATTGGACAATAGACCTTTGTTTATATTCACCACCGCCTATTCGCAATATGCAGTTGAGGGCTTTAACCTTAATGCCATAGATTATTTGGTGAAGCCTATTCCTTATCACAGGTTTATCAGGGCCATAGCTAGGGCACAAGAACTAATATCCAACAAGAATGCGCCTACTACCGGAAATGTGTTTTCTAGTCATGGCGATACCAATGAGTCTCAAAAGTTTGTTTTTGTAAAATCGGAATACGAAAGTGTTAAGATTAATTTGGACTCCATAGAATATATACAAGGACTAAAAGATTATCTTAAAATTCATGTTCAGGATACCAACAAGGCAATTTTGACATTGATGAGTTTTAGGGAGCTAATGGGCAAATTACCACCGAACCAATTTTTACGGGTACATAAGTCTTATGTGGTGAACGTGAACCACATAAAAAAGGTACAACGCAATAGAATTGTCATTAATGACTTTCGCATACCGATAGGGGAGAGCCATAAAGAGGCGTTTTTCTCCATTTTGGGTATTTAGTATCTCTGGTTTACGGTACAAATTTTTTTAAGCCTTGTAAGCTCAATATGGAGTATTTTGTTTTGAATTTCATATTTTTGTGAAGCTAAAAGCACGGATGACATACTATGGGTCAAAAAGTCTTACTCTCTTCAAAGGAAATAAATATCATCCTACATCGTTTGGCTTGTCAGCTTCTTGAAAACCACGAAGATTTTAAAAATACCGTACTTATTGGCATACAGCCTAGGGGTATCTATGTGGCACAGAGATTGGCAAAAATTCTTACGGAGGAATATAAGGTAAAGCATATCGATCTAGGTTTTCTGGATATTACCTTTTATAGGGACGATTTTAGAAGGGGAGATAAACCTTTGGAAGCGACAAAGACAAAAATCAACTTTTTGGTAGAAGACAAGAAAGTTGTTTTAATTGACGATGTACTGTATACCGGTCGCAGTATCAATGCGGCCTTAACGGCTTTACAGTCCTTTGGCCGGCCTTCAGAAGTAGAACTTTTAACGTTGATAGATAGAAGGTTTAGTCGACATTTACCAATACAACCCAATTATAGAGGGCGCCAAGTAGATGCCATTAATAATGAGAAAGTAAAAGTAATGTGGGAGGAAAACGATGGCGAGGATATAATTTATTTGATTAATAGATAAAAAATGAGCGAACTGAGTGTAAATCACTTGCTAGGAATTAAATATTTAAAAGAGTCGGATATTCAACTCATTTTTGAAACAGCAGATCATTTTAAAGAAGTTATCAATCGCTCCATTAAAAAAGTTCCTTCGTTAAGAGACATTACCATAGCCAACATATTTTTTGAAAACAGTACCCGCACCAAGCTTTCATTTGAACTAGCGGAAAAAAGACTTTCTGCAGATGTTTTAAACTTTTCTGCAAGTCAATCTTCTGTAAAAAAGGGAGAAACACTAATAGACACGGTGAACAACATTCTCTCTATGAAAGTAGATATGGTGGTGATGAGACATCCCAATCCGGGGGCGGGAATATTTCTGTCAAAACATGTGAAGGCTTCTATTGTAAATGCCGGCGATGGGGCACATGAACACCCTACACAGGCATTGTTGGATTCTTATTCAATAAGAGAAAAATTAGGGGATGTGGCAGGTAAAAATGTGGTCATAGTAGGTGATATATTACATTCAAGAGTTGCTCTTTCCAATATTTTCGCCTTAAAATTACAGGGGGCTAACGTAAAGGTTTGCGGCCCTAAAACATTAATTCCTAAATACATAGAGTCTTTAGGGGTGCAGGTGGAAATGAATTTAAGAAAGGCATTGGAATGGTGCGATGTGGCAAATATGCTACGCATACAGAATGAACGGTTGGATATTAGTTATTTTCCGACCACAAGAGAGTATACACAACAATTTGGAGTAAATAAAGCCCTTTTGGATAGTCTGGCCAAAGAAATAGTGATCATGCACCCTGGGCCTATAAACAGAGGCGTAGAAATTACGAGCGATGTGGCCGATTCAAAACAATCCATTATTTTGAACCAGGTAGAGAACGGAGTGGCAATTCGTATGGCTGTAATTTATTTATTAGCTTCAAAGATTAAACAGTAAGAAGATGATTTTTGATAAACAAGGAACCACTACCATTGTAGACCAAGAAAAAAAAGTCATTACTACTTTTCTTAAAAATTTGGAAGACCGTTATTCAGAGGTTAAAAATGACAATTTGATTCTAAATCTTTTTTCCTTTGAAAAATTATCTGCGGGCGATGTGCTGGAATTTCTTCAAATTTCCAATAAGCATAAAAATTCGGGAAAATCGTTCGTAATAGTTACCGATAAGGTAAGTTATGATGAAGTTCCGGAAGAAATTATGGTCGTACCTACGCTACAAGAGGCCAAAGACATAGTTGAAATGGAAGAAATAGAAAGGGACCTCGGCTTGTGAAATTAACGATACTTGGTTGTTATGCGGCCACTCCACGAACCTTAACGAACCCGACATCACAAGTATTGGAAATCAAAAACCATATGTTTTTGATAGATTGCGGAGAGGGTACACAAGTACAGTTGCGCAAGCATAAGATCAAGTTTTCGAGAATAAACCATATATTTATTTCGCACCTGCACGGAGACCATTTTTTTGGCCTTCCCGGTCTTGTTTCGACCTTTAGGTTACTGGGAAGGGATAAGGAAATGCACATATACGGCCCCAAAGGAATAAAGGAGGCCGTAACCCTTTTGCTAAAACTAGGAGATTCTTGGACCAATTATCAGCTCTACTTTCATGAATTAACATCGGCCGAAAAAGAATTGATTTATGAAGATGAAAAAGTAACCGTCGAGACCATACCATTGAACCATAGGGTCTATACCAATGGTTTTTTGTTCAAAGAAAAGTTGGGCGAACGCAAGCTAAATGTTGATGCGGTAAAATATCATGAAATAGACAAGGCCTACTTTCAGAACATAAAAAAAGGGAAAGATGTGGTTACGGAAATGGGAGAGATAATAGCAAATGCTGAGCTTAGTTTTGATCCCGTTAAACCAAGGTCTTATGCGTTTTGCAGTGATACGGCTTTTAAGCCGGATATTATTGCCCAAATAAAAGAAGTGGACGTCCTGTACCACGAATCTACCTTCTTGGAATCGGAAAAACATCTGGCCGAAAAGACAAAGCATGCTACGGCAAAGGAAGCCGCGGAAATAGCAAAAAAAGCAAACGCCGGTACTTTGATATTGGGTCACTATTCTACACGCTACAAATCAATATCCTTGTTTAAGGAGCAGGCAGAAGAAATTTTCGACAACGTACTTTTGGCCGATGACGGCAAGTGTTTTGAATTTTAGCTTTGTTTCAATTTAGATAGATAAAATAATCTTTGGTCCGCCGAACAAAAGAGCAAGTCTTGCTTTAAAAAATGAGATCTTTTCAAGATCTTTGAGTATATTGTTTTTTTAAGTTTTAATGATGCAGAAAGATCTAGGGGATTACAGAAAATCATATGAAAAAAGTGCGTTGATGGAAAATAGTATTTCCGACAACCCAATGCAACTTTTTCAGACTTGGTTTTATGAGGTGGAACAATCTAATGGAGTGGATGAGCCCAACGCAATGACGGTTTCTACGATTGGTTTAGACGGTTTTCCAAAAAGCAGGGTAGTGTTGTTAAAGAAATATACCCACGAGGGATTTATTTTTTACACGAACTATAAAAGTGAAAAGGGAAGGGCTATTTCCAATAACCCGAATGTTTGCGTGTCTTTTTTTTGGCCCAATTTGGAAAGGCAGGTAATTATCAAGGGAAAAGCGGAAAAAATAGCCGAAAACCTTTCCGATGGGTATTTTGAATCAAGACCCCATGGCAGTAAGCTTGGTGCCTTGGTTTCTAATCAAAGTAGTGTTATTGCCTCCAGGGACGAACTGGAAGATGAATTAACAAGATTAGAGAAAGAATATGACGGAAAAGAAGTGCAAAGGCCAAAACATTGGGGAGGGTATATAGTAAAACCTATTTCGATGGAGTTTTGGCAAGGAAGACCCAATAGACTGCACGATAGAATCCGTTACAGGTTGGAAAATGGTTTAGATTGGGTAGTGGAGCGTTTGGCACCGTAAAACTGGATAGGTATGAAAAATTTATTGTTTATGCGCCACGGGAAATCTTCTTGGGAACTCAATGTCGGCGACCAAGATAGGGCCTTGCAACAAAGGGGTGTATTGGATGCCCATCTGGTGGGCGCTAAATTAGCGGAAGAGGATCTGGCTATCGATTTTGTGTTTTCGAGCCCGGCGAATAGGGCGTTTCATACGGCAATAATTTGTCTTAGGAGTTTAAAATATCCTTTGGATAAATTAAAGATCGTTCCAGATTTGTATGACTTTTCGGGTAATAAAGTATTGGGATTTATAAAAAGCCTAAACGATGATTTTGATACCGTGTTACTGTTTGGCCATAACCACGCATTTACCTATTTGGTAAATTCTTTGGGAGACAGACACATAGATAATCTTCCCACGAGCGGTTTTGCACATATACAGTTCAGTGAAGGGTCATGGAAAGATATTTCACAAGGCTCTACAATTAAAACAATATTTCCAAAGCAGTTAAAATAAAATATGGTGAAGTATAATAATCAGTACGTAAATAGAGAAATAAGTTGGTTGTGGTTCAATGAGCGTGTGTTGCAAGAGAGTGCCGATACCAAGGTGCCCTTAATAGAAAGGTTGAGGTTTTTGGGTATTTTCTCTAATAACTTGGATGAATTTTTTAAAGTACGTTATGCTACCGTAAAAAGAATCGTAGAAGCCGGAAAAACTGGCAAAAGTGTTTTGGGAGGGGAAAAGGCCAAAGATCTGTTAGAGGAAATTACAGAAATCGTTATTAATCAACAGGCCAAAAGTTTGGTCATTTTAAAGCGGATAGAGGAAGAGCTGGAAAACCAGAATATTTTTATTATCAAGGAGACCGAACTTAATGATAATCAGAAGGAATTTGTTAAGCGATATTTTCTTCAGAATGTGAGTCCGCAGTTAATGACGATAATCCTTAACGACCTTACCCGTTTTCCGACCCTAAAGGATACAGCGGCTTATTTGGCCATTAAGATGATCATTAAAAGCGATAAGGCTAAAAAAGAAAAAAGATTTGCGCTGATAGAAATTCCAAAAGGCATCGATCGTTTTGTGGTGTTGCCTAAAGAGGGGGACAAAGATTATATTATAATTCTCGATGATGTGATCAGGTATTGTCTGGATAGTATTTTTACCATGTTCGAATACGAGTCCATCTCTGCGCATATGATAAAGATTACCAGAGATGCGGAATTGGACATTGACAATGATTTGAGCAAAAGTTTTATCGAAAAAATTTCTTCTAGTGTAGAGCACAGAAAGATCAGTGATCCCGTACGTTTTGTGTACGATAAGAGTATAGGTAAAGATACCCTCGCATTTTTAAAGGAGAAGATGAACATTGAGGAGACCGATAGTGTAATACCTGGAGGAAGATATCATAACAAAAGGGATTATATGGGCTTTCCAAGTCTTAACAGAAAAGATTTATTGTATGATAGAATTACCCCATTACCTGTTAAGGGATTAAGTATCGAAGGTAGTATTCTTGAAAGTATCGCTAAAAAAGATTATTTGCAATATACTCCATACCACACCTTTACATACATTTTAAAATTTCTGAGAGAAGCCGCTTTGGATCCAAAGGTGCGCACTATTAAAATTACGGTATATAGGTTGGCAAATAATTCTCAGGTGGCGGCATCTTTGATAAACGCCGTAAAGAATGGGAAGCAGGTGACCGTTCAGATAGAACTACAGGCGCGTTTTGATGAGCAGGCGAATATTGAATATGCCGAGCAATTACAGGCAGAAGGAGTTAAATTGATTTTTGGGGTGCCGGGGTTAAAGGTTCATAGCAAAATTTGTTTGATAGAGAGGGAGGAAGAGCAAGGTCTTAAAAGATATGGTTTTATTAGTACCGGTAACTTTAATGAGGACACGGCCAGAATATATACCGATTACACCTTGTTTACGGCACACGAAGCAATTTTAAAAGAGCTGAACAAAGTATTCGATTTTTTTGAGACTACGTATAAAATTAATAAGTACAAGCACCTTATCGTGTCTCCACACTATACCAAGAGTATTTTTTCTAAGCTGATAGATAATGAAATTAAAAATGCCATTGCTGGAAAAGAAGCCTATATAAAGATAAAAATGAACAGTTTTACCTCTTATAAAATGGTAGATAAACTGTACAAGGCCAGTAGGGCAGGTGTTAAGATCCAATTGATCATTCGAGGTATCTGTTGTCTTGTGCCGGGTGTAAAAGGTATGAGCGAGAACATTGAGGCTATTAGTGTGGTAGATAAGTTTTTAGAACATACCCGACTATTCGTATTTGCCAACGGGGGTGATCCTAAAGTATATATCTCATCGGCCGATTGGATGACCAGGAATCTTGATTATAGGGTAGAAGTAGGTTGCCCAATTTATGATGAGGATATTAAACAAGAGCTTATGGACACTTTTGAAATCTGTTGGAGAGATAACCTAAAAGCACGTGTATTCACAGAAAAACAAGACAACGCCTACCGTAAAACAACCGTACCAGAATGTAGGTCACAGTTTGAGACATATGATTATTATTTGAAAAAACTAAAATCATAGTCCGTTAACCCTATAAAAACAGAAATCAATTTTATAAAAAAACCATGGAATCTATATGCTTTTTTAAGGCAAGAATCCATGGTTTTTCTTTTTGTAAATGTATGGTAAGGCAATAAAACTAACCGTGTACTTTTTCCGATTTGCTCAGGTTTTCCATGATTTTTGCTTCATACGTAAGTAGGTCTTGCCATTTTTTGTCCACTTCTTCACGGTCGCCGTATTGTCTGGCGAATTTTAAGAACATAGTGTAATGGCCAGCCTCGCTGATCATTAGTTTATGGTAAAACTCAGCCAATTTTTTATCCGTTAGCTCTTCTGAGAGCAACCTAAAACGTTCGCAACTTCTGGCTTCTATAAGGGCTGCGTACAAGAGCCTATGAACCAGTTGGGTTGTTCTGCTACCTCCTTTTGGAAAAAATTTCACGAGCTCCAATACATATTCGTCCTTGCGATCACGGCCCAATTTATTGCCACGGGCAATAATTAGGTCGTGCACCATTTTAAAATGCCCCATTTCTTCTCGAGAAAGTGCTATCATTTCTTCAACAAGTTCTGTGTATTCTGGAAATGAGACAATCAGTGAAATAGCAGTACTTGCCGCCTTTTGTTCACAATAGGCATGGTCGGTGAGTATTTCATCAATGTTCTTTTCTACGATATTTACCCATCTAGGGTCTGTTGGCAGTTTTAGGCCTAGCATCATTATTACAACTTTTGTTTTTTAACTCTCGTTTAAAGTTGTAAAAATAAGGCTTTGTGGGTTTTAATAATTATTTTTGGAAAGGAGATTATATAATAGATACCCAAATGCAGGTTAGCGAACAGATCAAAGGGGCCTTGGTGTCCCAATCAAATGCGGATGCCATATTATGGTTAGATGAGAAAACTTCAAAATTGGAAACGGATAAGAACGTAAGGGACCTGTACATGTCTTACAGTTTGTTGGCATCCAAATTCGATAAAAACATACCGTTAAAATTTAAGGGGGAGGTAAGTGGGGCGTTGTCCTATTTAGATTCCCATAATGCAAATTTACTAGAGGCTGCCAGAATTTATCTTCTAGCAAAAGTATTGGAGATCGATGATGAATTTTATGGTCCCAAGGTTGCTAATATTATTCAAGTTGCCGATACTACCGAACTAGAAACCTTTTTAAAGTTCTTGATGCTTTTGCCAAAACCGGAAACATATAAATCTACGGCAGTGGAGGCTCTTAGAACCAATATTTCCGTAATTTTTGATGCCATTACGTTAAACAATCCATATCCTGCGAAATATTTTAACGACCAGCAATGGAACCAAATGTATTTAAAGGCGGCCTTTATGGAAAGGGATCTTTCGCAGATTCAATCAGTAGATGAAAGGGCCAATGCCGATCTGGCGCGTATTATATCTGATTATGCACATGAAAGATGGGCGGCTTCAAGAAAAATAGACCCTATGTTCTGGAGACCGGTATCTAGGTTTTTGAACCAAACCCTGTTAAATGACATGCGACGTTTATTGGGTAGCGAAGATCTGTATGAGAACAGGGCGGGAGCCTTGAGCTGTTATTACTCGGAAAATAAAGAAGCACTAAATTTATTGGAGGGACACGAAGATTTAAAGAAAGAAATAGAAATAAACAAGTTAACTTGGAATACCTTAAAGAATTAAACAATGGAAGATAAGATGATGATAATTGATCCACACGTTCATATGACATCAAGAACTACTGATGATTATGAAGCGATGCAAAAGGCGGGTGTGGTAGCCGTAATAGAACCTTCTTTTTGGCTGGGGCAGCCAAGAACACAAGTGGGGTCTTTCCAAGATTACTTTAGCAGTTTGGTGGGTTGGGAGCCTTTTAGGGCCAGTCAATTTGGTATAAAGCATTATTGTACTATTGGTTTAAATTCAAAAGAAGCCAATAATGAAGCTTTGGCGGAGCAGGTAGTAGAGCTGTTGCCCCTGTACTTGCATAAAGAAAATGTCGTCGCAATTGGTGAAATTGGTTATGATGATCAGACACCTGCAGAAGATAAATATTTTAGAATGCAGTTAGATTTGGCCAAAGAACTGAATATGACCGTACAGGTACATACACCGCATAGAGACAAAAAAGCGGGAACCATTAAAAGTATGGAGGTTTGTTTAGAGCATGGTCTTGATCCATCGAACGTAATTATTGACCATAACAATGAAGAAACGGTAAAAGAAGTTCTGGACCGTGGATTTATTGCGGCATTTACCATATACCCGAAAACCAAAATGGGAAATGAGCGCATGGTAGAGGTGGTCAGAAAATTCGGTAGCACCAATATTATCGTAGACAGTTCTGCGGATTGGGGGGTTAGTGATCCATTGGCAGTGCCAAAAACAGCTTCTTTGATGTTGAAAAGAGGAATAGCCAAAGAAGATGTGGTAAAAACGTGTTACCAAAATGCATTGGATGCCTTTAGTAAAAATGGAAAGATGAAAGAGGAGCATTGGTTAAATCCAGGAGGTATAGACCAATCACAATTATTTAATGATAATAGCGTTTTAAGGGGGCAAACACCTCGAATTGATTCCGACCAAATCACCTAATAACATGATAAAGAAAATCATGGGTTTTGCTAGACTGGCAAGGCCTGCGAATCTGCCAACGGCGGCTGCCGATATTTTGGCGGGTATCACTATATCATTATATTTTTTGAACACAGAAGCAGCTACCTTTTTTGTAGAAAGCCGCTTTGAGGTTTTTTTATTGGTGTGTTCATCTGTTTTTCTGTACGCCGGGGGCGTTGTTTTTAACGATGTGTTCGATGCGGAATTGGACGCGGTGGAACGTCCAGAGAGGGCTATCCCTAGTGGTTTAATTAGCGTGCCTCAAGCAATTTTATGGGGTGTTTTGCTAATGGTTTCCGGACTTTTTATGGCATATGGTACAAATGTACTGAGTGGTAATCTAGCCCTTGTTTTAGTGGCTGCAATTCTTATATATGACGGTGTGGCCAAGAGGTATTCCTTTTGGGGGCCTTTGGTCATGGGTATATGTCGAGGGCTAAATTTGTTGCTGGGTATGTCCATTTTATCACAGATAAACCCTTGGTGGGTCGCCTTGGTACCGGTGTTGTATATTTTTGCGATAACTCTTATCAGTAGGGGAGAAGTACATGGAAACAATAAGAAACATATTCTTATATCAGGCTTAATGTATGCCATCGTAATCCTTTCCATAACGGGTGCCATTATTATGTTTTCCGATAACTTATACAGCTCCTTACCTTTTATAATTTTATTTTCATTTTTGGTATTTCGTCCTTTATCAAAGGCTTATAAAGAGAACTCACCTGCCAATATTAAAAAAGCGGTAATGGCAGGTGTCTTGTCTTTGGTGGTGATGGATGCATGTTGGGTTGCTGGGTTTTCCAACTGGTATATTGCACTGGGCGTTTTATTACTTTTACCATTATCTTTAATACTTTCTAGAATTTTTGCCGTTACATAGTTATATGATATTAAAACCTATAAAACAGTCTTTCACGGTTCAGTATGATTATCAACTCCATTTCACAAGAGATTTGTTCGGTTTGGGCAATCCTCTTTTTGTTGATATAATTAAGAACTATAAAGATTACGAACCTGTAAAACTATTATTTGTAGTAGATAAAGGCGTGGTTGGTAGCCATCCACAATTGCTTGAAAAAATATCGAATTATTGTGCTTCGAATTCTGCTCATTTAAAGTATACCGATAGTTTGGTCATAGATGGTGGAGAACAGGCCAAGAATAAGGCGGAATACATAGATATGGTTCTTAAGGGCATTAATGACAATGCCATTTGTAGGCATTCATTCGTGATAGCTTTGGGCGGAGGGGCGATTATAGATATGGTCGGTTATGCCGCAGCGATCGCCCATAGGGGGGTAAAGTTGATTCGTATACCAACCACGGTGTTGTCGCAGAACGATTCTGCCGTCGGTGTTAAGAACAGCGTAAACATATTTAACAAAAAAAACTTCTTAGGAACGTTTGCCCCACCATATGCAATTATTAACGATAGTGATTTTCTTGCAACATTAGAACAAAGAGATTGGATTTCGGGTATCGCCGAAGCCATAAAAGTGGCTCTTATAAAAGATAGGTCGTTCTTTGAGTATATTTCGGACAATGCCAATGCTTTAAGAAAAAGGGAGCTGGAACCAATGCAATATGTAATTTATAAATGTGCGGAAATGCACATGTACCATATTTCGCAGGGTGGAGATCCGTTTGAATCTGGATCTTCCAGGCCTCTGGATTTTGGCCACTGGGCCGCTCATAAATTGGAGTATATGACCAATTATGAATTGCGACATGGGGAGGCTGTCGCAAAGGGCATTGCCTTGGATGTTACCTATGCAAAGTTAATGGGGCTTATTACAAGTGCCGAGTTAAATGCTATTTTAGAAGCTATGACCTCTATAGGGTTTAATTTAACTCTTCCATTGGAGTCGCAAAGTAAAGTGCAAGAACTTTTAGAAGGTATAGAAGAGTTTCGTGAGCATCTTGGAGGACAATTGACCATTACGCTTATTTCTGGAATAGGAAAAAAGCACGATGTGCACGAAATAGATATGAAAGTAATGGAGCGGGCAATAGAGCAATTAAATCATCAATTTGCCTTGAAATAGTAAGTTTATGTTGATCGATAAAAAGTTTCACGTTTCCTATTGTACGAACATTCATCCTGGGCAAGATTGGGACAGTACTTTTCAAAGTCTTAAAGAGTATGTGCCTAGCATAAAGAAAGAAGTGTCGCCAGACCTTTCATTTGGACTTGGGCTTAGGTTGTCCAATAAAGCAAGTGAAGAATTGGATGCAGGCCCTGCCATGACCGAATTTAAAGCATGGTTAAAAGCCAACGATATCTATATTTTTACTATGAACGGTTTTCCGTATGGTAATTTTCATGATGAGCGTGTTAAGGATGATGTACATAGTCCCGATTGGACGACCAATGAAAGACTTGTTTATACAAAAAGGCTTTTTAGGCAATTGGCCTCCCTAATACCATCGGGTATCAATGGGGGAATATCCACTTCGCCCGTTAGTTACAAATATTGGCATAAAACGGACCAAGACAAGCATAAGGCTTTAAAAAAAGGGGCGGAGCATATGGTACTTGTTGCCCAGCAGCTTTTTGAATTGGAAAAATCTACCGGCACTTATTTACATTTGGATATTGAACCCGAGCCAGATGGTCTACTGGAAAATAGTGATGAGGTATTATCTTTTTATGAAGAATATCTGGTTCCGGCAGGGAAGGTGTTGCAGAATCAAATAGGGCTGAACAACAAAGAAATCGAAAAACTTGTAAAGAGGTATATCACCGTATGTTACGATATCTGTCATTTTTCGCTAGCATATGAGGAACCGGAAGATACGTTCTCCAAGTTTAAAAACTCGAATATAGTTGTTGGAAAGATACAGGTGAGTGCCGCTTTAAAGATATTGTTCAATGGTTCCAATAATAATGACATTTGGCACTTATTGGAAAAATTCAATGAGCCAACGTATTTGCATCAGGTTACGGAGAAAGTTGGTGCATCGGTGAAGACGTATAATGATTTGCCCATAGTTTTGGATAAAAAGGGTGATTTTAAAGAATTGAGAGCCCATTTTCATGTTCCCATATTTTTAGAGGAATTTGGGGCACTGCACTCTACGCAGGATCATATTCTAAAGACTTTGAAGTACCTGAAGACCGATGCCATATCTGAACATTTAGAGATAGAAACGTATACATGGGACGTGCTTCCCAAAGCTCTTAAAGAAGATTTGACTATCTCTATTATTAGAGAGATTAAATGGCTTAAAGATCGTATGTAACATGCAAAAAACAGTTGTCATAAATGTAGTGGGGCTAACTAAAAGGCTTATTGGTAAACATACACCTTTTATGGCCTCTTTTTTAGAGCAAGGTAAATTGGCATATATAAAACCTGTTTTACCGGCCGTAACATGCTCGGCGCAATCTACTTATTTAACAGGTAAATGGCCTTCTGAACATGGTATTGTTGGTAACGGTTGGTATTTTAAGGACGAGTGTGAGATTAAGTTTTGGAGGCAATCCAATAAACTGGTGCAACAGCCAAAAATTTGGGATACCTTAAAAAAAATGGATTCCAATTTTACCTGTGCCAATCATTTTTGGTGGTATAATATGTATTCCAATGTTGATTACAGTCTAACGCCTAGACCAAATTATTTGGCAGATGGCAGAAAAATTCCGGATGTATATTCGTACCCTGCAGAATTACGGGATCAAATGCAGGCCAGTTTGGGTACGTTTCCTTTGTTTGAATTTTGGGGTCCAAGAACTACTATAAACTCTTCAAAGTGGATTGCGGATGCCGCTATTCGAACAGACGAAAAACATGATCCTACGTTAACATTTATCTACCTTCCACATTTAGATTACAACCTTCAACGTCATGGATTGAATTTTGACGTTATTTCGAAGGATTTAAATGAGATAGACTCGGTCGTAAAACAATTGGTTATGCATTACCAAAAAACAAATGCCAACATTGTTCTGTTGTCGGAATATGGCATTACAGATGTAAACAGACCTGTTCATTTAAATAGGATTCTTCGTAATGAGGGGTACATAAATGTTCGGGTAGAAAGAGGGTTAGAATTGTTAGATGCAGGTGCTAGTGAAGCTTTTGCTGTTGCAGATCATCAAATAGCGCATATTTATATAAAAAAGCAAGAGAATATAAACCAAATCAAGGCGCTTTTAAGTGCTGTTCAGGGTGTTGAGCGGGTATTGTCTAAAAACGAATTGGAAAAAGAACATTTAACACACGAAAGGTGTGGCGACCTTGTGGTGGTTGCCGATAAAGATTCATGGTTTACTTATTATTTTTGGTTAGATGACGCTGTGGCACCCGACTATGCCAGAATGGTTGATATTCATAAAAAACCGGGCTATGATCCTGTTGAAATGCTGACAGATCCCAAAGATAAATTGGTAACGGCCAAGGTTGTGACAAAGTTGATAAAAAAGAAACTTGGGTTTAGGACCGTTATGGATATTATTCCGTTGAACGCTAATTTGATCAAAGGTTCTCATGGTAGAATACCTGAGGACACCGAAGATTACCCAATTTTTATTAGTAATATGGGGAGTTTGGTGCAAAAGGAAAAAATGGAAGCGGTTGAAGTTTACGACCTAATTAAAGATCATGTTTTAAATTGATTGCAAATGAATGTTTTATATAAAATTATAGGTTTTGTATTTATGGTCTTTTTTGCATGGGGAGCAATTGTTCAATATAATGATCCCGATGCTTTTTTATGGATTACCGTTTATACTATCGCGGCAATTGTTTCTTTATTGTTTGCCCTTGATAGGGTAAAATATATAATCCCCCTAATTTTAGGGGTGATTTGTTTTATAGGGTTTGTGTACCTGTACCCGTGCGATTTTCAAGGCTTTGATTTAGATGATGGTGATATAAAGACAGTAGAATTGGGCCGTGAGGCTTTTGGTCTTTTGATAATTGCGATAGTGATGTTTTTCTATAGTTTTCGTCTAGGGAAAAAACTAAAGGTCTAAGTCAAATTCTTGGCGCAATAAATCTATAGCCGGGTTTTTCTCTCTTAATTTTTGGTACTTTTCTTCTGGGGTAAAAGCAAATTTTTTGGCACTGGATTCGTTTACTTTTATATCAAGTTGAATAAAATGGTTGTTTAATTTGCTTCGTAAATGGCCCATTAGTTCAAAACTTTCCCTTTCTATTTCTTTTTTCATTGTGCTATTGGGAAGCTCTATGCTAATGGTGAAATTGTCTTTTAGTTTCGGAACATCGGTATTAAGGTTCGAAGCTAATATCTTTTGGCCCTTAGCGTCTATTTGTTCAACAAAGTCGGCCCAGTGACGTTGAAGGTCCTCTTCTGTAAAAGGATCTCTTGGTAGATCATCTTCGTCTACAACAACCTCTATTTTGTTTAGCTCGTGTTCTTTTTTTGCTTTTAAGCTTGATAATGATAATGCTGAAACGCGTTTTGCCGGAGGTGCAATGTTCAATTTCTTGGCAACGGGCTCTTTCTCTTTAACTGTAGTATGTGCTTCGTCAGGTTTTTTTTCTTCCTGATGAATTGTTTTAACGCTGTTATTGTCTTTATGAGATGGCGGTGGTGTAGGATCTTTTTCCTTTTCCGTAGTATCCGCTACATTTTCTGTAGCCGGAGCCGTCTCTATGGTTTTGGTTGTTTCATCGGGGGATGCGGAAACTTCTTGTCCGTTTGCTTCTTTGGGCTTTTTGGGGAAATTCCTATAAAACGACGCCGGAGCTATAAAATTAATAGTACTGTTATGGAGTGCTACGGATTCAGGATTTTTTTTTTCTCCATCAAAATCGATAGAGGCAAGCTTCATTAAGGTAAGTTCTACCAAGAGTCGCTGGTTCTTACTGGTCTTATATTTTAGATCACAATCATTGGCCAGGTTCAAAGCTTGCAGCAAAAAACTTCTTGAGGTTTTCTGTGATTGCTGTTTATATTTTTCTTGGGCACTTTCCCCTACTTCTAAAAGTGCTATTGTGTCTTGGTGCTGACATACCATTAGATCCCTGAAATGAGAAGCAAGGCCTGCTATAAAATGATGGCCGTCAAAGCCAAGGGACAATGTTTTATTGAACAACACCAACAATTGCGGTATGTTATGCTCTAATATAAGGTCTGTTGCCTGAAAGTAAGTATCGTAATCCAGTACATTCAGATTTTCGGTAACAGCTTTTCTGGTAAGCTCCTTTCCCGAAAAACTTACGACCCTATCAAAAATAGATAAGGCGTCACGCATAGCTCCGTCCGCTTTTTGGGCAATTATATGAAGTGCGTCTTCCTCGGCATTAACGCCTTGGCTTTCTGCTATATACTTTAAGTATTCGGCAGCATCTTTTACCGTAATTCTCTTAAAGTCAAAAATTTGACATCGAGACAATATAGTGGGTATAATTTTGTGTTTTTCGGTAGTCGCTAAAATAAATATAGCATGTTTGGGCGGTTCTTCAAGAGTCTTTAAAAACGCGTTAAAGGCCGATGAAGAGAGCATATGAACCTCATCTATGATATATACCTTGTATTTACCTACCTGTGGGGGAATACGAACCTGGTCTATCAGGTTTCTTATGTCATCAACAGAGTTATTGGAAGCGGCATCCAGCTCAAAAACATTAAAGGCAAAATCCTCATCTTCGCTTTCGCTACCATCGGTATTGATTTGCTTTGCCAGTATACGTGCACAAGTTGTTTTTCCTACCCCTCTCGGACCACAGAATAAAAGGGCCTGGGCAAGATGGTTGTTGTCTATTGCATTTTGGAGGGTATTGGTAATAGCTTGCTGACCCACAACGTCTTTAAACGTTTGGGGTCTGTATTTACGTGCCGAAACAATAAAAGGTTCCAAAATCTATATAGCTTTTAGTGCAGATACAAATATAAAAATAGCCGTTAATTTGACTAGGTATTTAAAGCATATATCATCTTTAGTTATCAACAATTGCAGTACATTTGCGCTTAGCAGGCCACCTTATCGCTTAATGCTAACAAGTTTAGTGTTCAGAGGAAAGTCCGGACACCATAGTGCAGTATAGCGGGTAACGCCCGTCCGTCGAGAGACGAGGACAAGTGCAACAGAAAGCAAGTACAGTTCGGCTGTAGTGAAATCAGGTAAACTCTATACGGTGAAACGTCATGTAAATCGGTGTTTGAGGGTTGCACGCCCGAGCCGAAGGGTAGGCGGTTGGAATCTTTGGGCAACCTTAGATCTAGATAAATGATAAGGGCCCGTTTTTACGGGAACAGAATCCGGCTTATGGCCTGCTTTTTATTTTTTAAAGAAACTAAAAACACTGTTACCGTATTTTCTAGCGCTATCAAAATAGGGGAGATGCTCTAAAACTGTCTGTTTAGAATGTTCTATGATAAGAACACCGTCTTCCAATAGCATGTTGTTTTCAAAAACTTTTTTGGGAATGTTTTCAAAATCCTCGATTTCCATACTATAGAAAGGATCTGCAAAAATAATATCGAAAGGTTCTTTGTTTCGGTCTAAAAAAGAGAACACCTCACTTTTAAGGGTTTTTATACCCATTTCCAATTCATTGGAGGTTTTGTTTATGTACGCGATGCAACCCATATCAG
Source organism: Maribacter thermophilus (assembly GCF_001020565.1). Taxonomy (GTDB): domain Bacteria; phylum Bacteroidota; class Bacteroidia; order Flavobacteriales; family Flavobacteriaceae; genus Maribacter; species Maribacter thermophilus. The sequence continues at coordinate 247,442 of NZ_LDAS01000001.1, forward strand.
AATCAACAGACAATATATCTTCGACCCCTCTAGAAGCAAACTCGTAGCTAATGTTACCGGTACCCGCAAAAAGGTCCAGAACCTTTAGGTCCGGGAAATAATAAGAGTTGTTCAAAATATTGAACAAGGCTTCCTTTGCCATGTCTTTGGTGGGGCGCACGGGTAACTTTTTGGGAGCTATTAGGTTTCGACCTTTATGTTTTCCTGAAATAATTCGCATTAAATAGCATTTATTAGGGTAAAATCTATTGATTCGGTTTCTGGCTCACCTAGGTCTAAATGATGAGGAGACGACGGGGCAAAAATAGATAGGTTTTGTACGTAAGAATAACAAAGTTGATAAACTTCGTCATCTTCTTCAATGGTTCCGAAAAGTTTAACGGAAACAGCATCGGTGTCAAGTTCCAATTGCTCTAAAACAAACAGTAGGTAATAAACAAAGTCTTCTTTTGTTTCGTATAAAAAGCTATTGTACAGAAGTAGTTTTTTTTGTTTTATAACCGTAACGTCCATTTGTTTTTTGCCTACGTGGACATAACAGACCGCTTCTTTATGGTTGCCGTAATTGTTAAGCAAAGATTGAATAAGAACCGTGCCGTTATGCATATAGGTGAACTCTCCAAAAATATCGTAGATATAGTTGTTAATGTTCATGTATGGAACGTAAACATTAACGATGTCCAGATTTTCCAGCTCATCATAGGCCAGAACATCGGAGGCCAATACCTTGGTGTTAAATTTAAGGTAATTTGCAAGTTCATCTTTGTTGAACAACGGTTTGGGCACCAACCCGAAAAGTGTATTGCTGTGTATTACGACAACTTCGTCAAAAGTACCTTGGTCGAGGGTGTGTTCATGAAACAACTTTTCCAATGCCTTTAGCAATGTCATTGGGTTGTGTTCTTCGTGAAATAACTTACTGTCCGCTTTGGTTACTTTGTTAGAAACAGTATCCGCTACACAAAAAGAAAGTCCATTCAAGCTAACTTGAATGGACAATTTTTTGAAATTTTTATCGGCTATGTCTAAACCCTTATTGGTCGTTTTTCTTGTCATAAATTGGAGGCCAGTTACCACTGGTACTAACTTCTGTTAAAGAACCTACTTTTATTTCCGATCCGTTGATTTCTTCTACACTTACCTGCGCATTTTCACGTGTCAATAAATCTTTTGGCTGATCGTAAAGTACGACACTTTTGGCAACTTTGGCCTCGAATACGGGAGCTTTATATCCACTTTTTTCGATAATATCTGCCTTCATGGTAAATTTCTCTCCATTTGGAGCTGTTGGAACAAGGGCCAAATCTTTGTACCTGTTGTCATTTTTGAACAATGAGTCACGTACGGAAACAAAGCCTAATGTATCAATGATTTTTACTTCTTTCAATAAATCGATTTGATATGTTTTGTCAAACTCCATGAAAGAAGAGTCCCTTTGCTGGGTAATCACATATTTTCCGGTATCTATAAATTTTATCAAGCTTGGAAAATCGTTGGCATATTTTCCGTTTACGGCTTTATATGCTTCTTGGGAATTTCTAATATCCTTTAATCTGGATACTACCTTTGCAAATCGTTCTTGCTTGGCTTCGTTAAATTTAATAGGCCCGGTTACGGAATTATAGATTAAATATCCCAAACCAATGCAAGCAATCCAAAGTACAATCTGTATTACGGTCTTCATTTCGTAGAGTGTTAATTTAATTTAGTGGTTGTCACAAATCTACAATTTTTTTTTAATCGCAAAAGTTTTTGCCCTAAAAATCCTATTATATTTGGGGTTACATGAAAGTACTTACAGCAACAGAATTTTATAAAGAGTTGGAAACCAAGTTTCCACATAAACCAACGCTTAAACAGGAGATAGCCCTAGAAAAATTATCAAGGTTTATTCTTTCAAAAAATAAGGACGAGGTTTTTCTTTTAAAAGGCTTTGCGGGCACGGGAAAAACGACACTTATAGGTACTTTGGTAAACAGTTTGTGGAAGACTCGGATGAAATCGGTCTTAATGGCACCAACCGGTAGGGCGGCAAAAGTAATGTCCAATTATTCCAATACACAAGCTTTTACCATTCATAGAAAAATTTATTTTCCTAAAAAACAAAGTGGAGGAGGAGTCCAGTTCGTATTGGCCCCAAACAAGCATAGAGATACCTTGTTTATAATAGATGAGGCTTCTATGATACCCGATACACCTGCAGACTCAAAACTTTTCGAGAATGGTTCTTTGTTGGACGATTTAATGATGTTCGTATATTCTGGCCATAACTGTAAATTGTTGTTGATCGGCGATACGGCACAGTTGCCACCGGTACATTTGTTGTTGAGTCCTGCTTTAGATGCTGATAAACTATCATTAAACTATAATAAAGAAGTAGAAAGGATAGAATTGGACGAAGTTGTTCGCCAGGCAGAAGATTCTGGCATTTTGGTGAATGCGACTATGCTTCGTGAGCAATTACAGGGAGATTATTTTGACAGGTTCCAGTTTGATCTACATGGTTTTACCGATATTGTTCGTTTAATAGATGGACACGAAATACAAGAAGCGATCGATGAGTCGTACTCGCAAAATGGCAAAGAAGAAACCGCTATAATCGTAAGATCCAACAAAAGGGCCAATTTATATAATCTAAATATTAGGGAACGTATACTTTTTTTAGAAAACGATTTGGCCCCCGGTGACTTTATGATGGTCGTAAAAAATAATTATTTCTGGTTAAAGCCAAATTCGGAAGCAGGTTTTATTGCCAACGGTGACATTATCGAGATTCTTGAAATATATGCTTTCAAAGATCTTTATGGCTTTAAATTTGCCGAGGTAAAGGTGAAAATGGTGGATTATCCGAATATGAAGCCTTTTGAAACCGTATTGTTATTGGATACTATAAAAGCCGAATCTCCCTCTCTTTCATACGAGGACGGTAATCGTCTATACCAAGAGGTCATGAAAGATTATGCACATGAAAAGTCGAAATACAAAAAGTTTCTTGGAGTAAAGAACAATAAATACTTTAATGGCTTACAGGTAAAGTTTTCTTATGCTATAACGTGCCATAAGTCACAAGGTGGACAATGGAACACAGTTTTTGTGGAACAGCCATATCTTCCAAACGGAATAGATAAAGAATATCTTCGTTGGCTTTATACCGCAGTAACCAGGGCCAAAGAAAAATTGTACCTTATTGGTTTTAAAAGCGATTTTTTTGTTGAATAGGAAAAAACTAATTTAGTTCTTTTAAATCTAAGGCGCTATAGATTTGCTCAACTCCTGATAAGGGTATCAACTGTAAACATATTTTCAATGACATCGGAAACCATTATTAGTATATTTTTAGGCGTAGGCCTAGCGGCCTCTGTTGGGTTTAGGGTGTTTTTGCCTTTGTTTGCGCTAAGTCTGGCCGCATATTTTAATGTATGGGACTTAAATGATGATTGGGAATGGATAGGAAGTTTGGCTGCATTGATAACATTGGGTGTGGCCACATTAGTTGAAATTTTCGCCTATTTTATTCCTTGGGTAGATAATTTATTGGATAGTTTTGCCATACCATTGGCCGCTATTGCCGGTACGGCCGTTATGGTCTCCACCATAGCGGACCTTGATCCTGTCGTAACATGGTCTTTGGCCATAATTGCCGGTGGTGGTACCGCTACTGCTATCAAGGGGGCCGGCGCAACTGGAAGGTTGGCCTCGTCGGCTACTACGGGAGGTATAGGCAACCCTGTTTTGGCAACAGTGGAAACAGGTACGGCAACGGTTGTAACGGTAGCCTCCATATTTGCTCCTATACTTGCGGCAGTATTGGTGATTATTATTTTAATTGTCATTTTTAGGATATATAGAAGCCTTAGGCCAAAATCAAAAACATAAAAACTATTAAGTGAAAATAATTGCAATGATACCGGCCCGTTATGCGGCTTCAAGATTTCCTGCAAAATTAATGCAAGACCTATCAGGGAAACCTGTAATTGTCCGAACCTATGAAGCAGCCGTAAAAACAGGCCTTTTTGACAAGGTGTATGTAGTAACCGATAGTGCTACCATATACGATACAATAATTGCGGAGGGCGGTGAAGCGATCATGAGCAAAAAGGAACATGATTGCGGAAGTGACCGCATTGCGGAAGCTGTTACCGAAATGGATGTTGACATAATAGTAAATGTTCAGGGAGACGAACCTTTTACGGATCGTGAGAGTCTGGCACAGGTAATAGAGGTATTTAAAAGTGATACCGAAAAAGAAATAGATTTGGCCTCTTTAATGGTACGGATCACTGATGAGGAAGAAATAAACAATCCGAACACGGTCAAGGTAATTGTAGATAATAGAAGCTTTGCACTATATTTCTCTAGATCGCCAATTCCTTATCCAAGGGCCAAAAATGATAAAACCGTGTATTATAAGCACAAAGGTATTTATGCTTTTAGAAAACGGGCCTTAATGGATTTTCAGCGTTTGCCCATGTTGCAATTGGAGTCGACCGAAAAAATAGAGGCCATACGATATCTGGAATATGGTAAAAAAATTAAAATGGTAGAAACGACCGTTACGGGTATTGAAATTGATACTCCGGAAGATTTAGAGAAAGCGCAAGCTGCATGGAGATAAATTTTGAGAATATAAAGGTAATCGGTTTTGATGCCGATGATACATTGTGGGTAAACGAGACCTATTTTAGAGAGGCCGAAGAGCAGTTTGCTTCTCTTTTGGAGCAATACGAAACCAAGAACAAGATAGACCAAGAGCTCTTTCGAATGGAGATAAAAAACCTAGAGCTTTATGGGTACGGTATTAAGGGGTTTATGCTCTCTATGATAGAAGCTGCATTGGAGCTGTCCAATAACGAAATTTCACAGGAAACACTTGCCGAAATTTTAGATATAGGAAAAAGAATGATTTCTCATCCCGTAGAAGTATTGGATGGTGTAGTGGAAGTATTGAAAAGCTTGGAAGGTAAATATAGATTGATAGTTTTGACCAAGGGCGATTTACTTGATCAAGAAAGAAAACTGGTTAGATCTAACCTATCTAGGTATTTTCACCATGTAGAAGTATTAAGCGATAAGAAGGAAAAAAATTATCAAGACCTGTTAGATCACTTAGAAATAAGGGTTGATGAATTTTTGATGATAGGCAATTCATTAAAATCGGATGTTTTGCCCATAGTCAATATCGGTGCAAAAGCCGTTCATGTTCCTTTTCACACTACATGGCAGCATGAAGAGGTCGAAGAGCCAAGGGAAAAAACTGGTTATATGACCGTTCAAAAGCTGACGGATGTATTGCAGTACCTTTAAAATTATAAATGGAGATAAAAAAAGAAATAACATTGAAAAAGATACCTACTAGAGCTTCGGAGAAATATAGAAATTTTCCGATGGTTCCCAGAGTAGTTTTTGGTAATGGAAGTTTTGACCAATTGGGAGAAATACTTCTTTCAAAAAGAAAACATTCAGAAGCTCCTGTAATTTTTTTAGTCGATGATGTTTTTGAAGGCACGGATCTTGTTTCGCGTATTCCGCAAATATTCTGTGATCAGATCATCTTTGTATCAGCAGAGGAAGAACCTAAAACACAACAGGTAGATGCCTTGGTAGACCTGATAAAGGAAGAATACCAAGAATTGCCATCGGGAGTTGTGGGTATAGGCGGAGGAACGCTGTTGGACTTGGCCAAGGCGGTTGCGATATTACTGACGAACAATGGTAGTGCCGAAAATTATCAGGGGTGGGATTTGGTACAAAAAAAAGCGGTATACCACGTTGGTGTTCCTACCATTAGTGGTACCGGAGCTGAGGTCTCTAGAACCACGGTCTTATTGGGCCCCGAAAAAAAGCTGGGCATTAATTCTGATTATACCACTTTCGATCAAGTAATCTTAGATCCCGAATTAACACAAGGTGTGGCCAAAGATCAATGGTTTTATACAGGAATGGATTGTTATATTCATTGTATAGAGAGCTTAAATGGAACGTATTTAAATGCCTTTAGCCAAAGCTATGGGGAAAAAGCATTGGATCTTTGTAAAGAAGTTTTTTTAACGGACCTGTCCGATGCCGATTCAAGAGATAAGTTAATGATGGCCTCTTGGCATGGTGGAATGAGCATTGCCTATTCGCAAGTAGGGGTAGCCCATGCTTTAAGTTACGGATTGGGATATCGGTTAGGAGTAAAACATGGGATAGGAAATTGTTTGGTTTTCCAATATTTGGAAGAATTTTATCCAGAAGGAGTAGCCCTTTTTCATAAAATGAAAGAAAGACACAATATAGAGCTACCTACGGGGGTATGTAAAGACTTGTCAGATGAAGATTTTGATGTGATGGTTTCAGTGGCTATGCAAATGGAACCTTTATGGGAAAATGCCCTTGGTGAAAATTGGAAATCTGTCATCTCCCCAAAAAAAATAAAATCGATATATAAAAAAATCTGATTTATAACTTTATAGAGAAAAGTGTAAGGTGAGTCATCTTACGGATAATTATAATTAATGCAGAGCCTTGCCCGTTTTATATATTTTAAGATATTAAGATGGTCCGTTAAGGGGGAGTTTCCTTCTGATTTGGACAAGTTTGTCATTATCGTGGTTCCGCACACCAGTTGGTGGGATTTTTTGTTGGGATTATTAATACGAAAGGTATTGAATGAAGAAATCAACTATATAGGAAAGAAAAGTCTTTTCGATTCTCCGATAGGTTGGTTTTTCAGATGGACAGGCGGGGCACCTATTGATCGATCTAAAAGTAGTGATACGGTTAGTGCTACGGCAAAGATTTTTAATGAGCGAAAAAGATTCCGGTTGGCTCTTTCTCCTGAAGGTACTAGAAAAAAAGTAAAAAAATGGAAAACCGGGTTCTACTATATTGCAAAAAAAGCAAATGTGCCAATAGTACTATGCGCTTTCGATTATGGTAAAAAGGAAATAAAATTTTCGAAACCATATACGCCCACAGATGACAAGGAAATGGATTTTGAAAATTATAGGTCGTTTTTTAAAGGGGTAAAGGGAAAGGTGGCAGAGTTTAGCTGAATCTTCTAACTATGGAAATTTTGAGAGATAAGTATTTTAACGATACCAAAAAAATGAGGCCAATTGGCCTCATTTTTGTTTGTCTGTGATAAATAATAACTTTATTCTTGCATGGTATGATATACGTTCTGTACATCATCGTCTTCTTCTATTTTCTCCAATAGCTTTTCAACATCCGCAGCTTCTTCTTCGCTTAAAGCTTTTGTTACTTGTGGAATGCGCTCAAATCCAGAAGATAGTATTTCAATATTTCTATTTTCCAATTCTTTCTGTATAGCGCCAAAACTCTCGAAAGGTGCATAGATAAGGATACCGTCATCATCCACAAAAACCTCTTCCGCACCAAAATCTATCATTTCAAGCTCTAATTCTTCAGGGTCTACGCCGTCTGCCGGAATTCGGAAGTTACAGGTATGGTCGAACATAAATTCTACAGATCCAGAGGTGCCTAAGCTCCCGTTACATTTATTGAAGTAACTTCTGATGTTGGCTACGGTTCTCGTGTTGTTATCGGTGGCTGTTTCGATTAATACAGCGATTCCATGTGGGGCGTAACCTTCAAAAAGAACTTCTTTATAATCTCCTAAGCTTTTGTCGCTAGCTCTTTTAATAGCTCTTTCGATATTGTCTTTCGGCATATTAACTGCCTTGGCATTCTGGATGACCGCCCTTAATCGGGCATTCGAATCAGGATCAGGGCCTCCTTCTTTTACCGCTATAACAATATCTTTTCCAATTCGTGTAAAAGCTTTGGACATTGCTGCCCATCTTTTCATTTTACGTGCTTTTCTAAACTCAAAAGCTCTTCCCATGGTTTATTTTTTTAATGCTTGCAAATTTAACAAAATTCGGAAAGGTTGAAGGGCGAATGCTATATTTTACTAGTGTTTTTATTCACTTTCTACAATTTCCTCAATACTTCTGGCCAGTTCAAAATCTTTCTCGGTCACCCCGTTGGCATCATGGGTACTCAAACGAATGTTTACCGTTTTGTATACATTGCTCCAGTCGGGGTGATGACCTTGTGCCTCACATTCAAAAGCGATCCGGGTCATTACGGAAAAGGCTTCCTTGAAATCTTTGAATTCAAAAGTGGTTTCTATCGCTCCGTCTACATACTCCCAACCGTCTAATTGTCCTAAATAGTCATATATCTGTTCATCGGTGAATTTTTCCATAGTCTTTCTATTTTAAATAAATTATTTTAGAATATGATGGTCTATAATTTCTTGATAGGTATATCTTAAGTTTTTTGGTAACATGTTTGTTTTTGGTAAAACGGCCAAATAGCGATCTTCATTTGTGGTGTAAACTCTTTTTATGATCGGATTAAAACTTCCGACACGTTCTAATACTTCTTTTATAAAATCTTCATGATGTGTAAGGTCGGTACTTCCAAGATGATAGATACCGGTTTTATTTCTATTGATAAGATAATGAATTTGTTGTGTTAGTTTATCGTCGTTCGTAACATTTAATATAAGATTTGGAAAAACTTCAACAGGTTCATTGTTCAAGATCTTATTTTTCATATCCTTTATCCTAGGTGAGCTATTGCCAAAAACCATCGGAATCCTTAGAATACCCATTTTATCTTTTGGCAGACGTAAAAGCATATTTTCTATTTTAATTTTAAGTCTGCCATAAACACTTTCTGAAAGTGTTTTGTCGTATTCGTAAGAAGGGTATTTACTATATGCATCGAAGACGTTGGCAGAAGAAAGAAAATAGATCCTGCAGTCGTTTTGTAAGACGTATTCTACTATGTGTTGATGGGTAATTATTTGAGCGGCAAAATTTCCGCGTAGGGCAGAAATAATGATCTGTGGTTTCACTTGTTCTAGAATTTCAAAAATATCATCTTCTTCCAGATTAAAATGAAAGAACTGTTTGTTGTCACCAAAGCTACTTGCGGCGTTGCAGTACGTGCCATAGGTGTCAAAATAGTTACAAAGTTCTTTGTATATGGCATTTCCGAGAAACCCGCTTCCCCCTAGTATTAAGATTTTCTTGTTTTCCAAATTAGAATATTGACAATTCTGATTCTGAAGTTAATTTTTCCAAAGCGGCCATACCGCGTGTAGAATTCCCCTTTTTATTTAGGCCCGGAGACCAAGTGGTTACGCAAAATTTATTTGGCAGAAGAGCTACTATGCCACCGCCAACGCCACTTTTGCCGGGTAAACCTACCCTAAAGGCAAATTCCCCTGCTTCATCATAAAAACCACAAGTTAGCATTAGGGCATTTATACGTTTTATTAATCCTTTATCGAGATGTTTGTGATTGTTCTTGCACCTTCCTTCATTGATGAACAAATAAAAAGTATCGCACAATTGTGCACAGTTCATTGACAGTGAGCATTGATGGAAGTAAAAATCCAATACTTTTATAACGTCATTTTGAAGGTTTCCGTAAGATTTTAAAAGATTCGCTGCCGCATAATTTTTGTAACCTGTCCGTTTCTCCGAAAGAGCAACTTTTTCATCATACTTTATAGTCTGGTCGCCGGCAAGGTTTCTTACAAACTCTAAAAACTCTTCTTTAGGATTTTTTAATTGGCTAACAAGAATATCGGCTATTACGATGGCACCGGCATTGATCAATGGATTTCTGGGGATGCCATTTTCTTGTTCCAATAAAGATAAATGGTTAAATGGGTCGCCCGAGGGTTCAACATCGATACGTTGCCATACCTCTTTTCCGATAAGGCTCATGGCCATGGATAGGGTCAGTACTTTAGAAATACTTTGAATAGAAAAACGTTCTTGGGTATCGCCAAAAGAGAATTCATTTTTATCGATATCCAGTAAATGGATTCCATATTTTTCACTGCTTATTTCCGCAAGTTCTGGAATATAAGTAGCAACCTTCCCGATATCGGGAAGGTTGCATGTTTCGTTATAAACGGATTCGATAATTTTTTGAAAATTTGGCATTTATCCTTTATAGAATGGAAGCTTTACAACGGTAGCCGGAACCGCTTTTTTTCTTATTTGAATGTGGATTTTACTCCCTGTTTCAGAAAAAACAGTTGGTACATATCCAAGACCTATTCCTTTTCCTAAAGAAGGGGACATGGTTCCAGAGGTAACTACCCCTATTTTTTTTCCTTGTCCATCTACGATATCGTAATCATGTCTAGGAATTCCGCGCTCGTCCAATTCAAAGGCTATCAATTTTTTTTCAGGACCGTGTTGCTTTTCTTTTTCTAGCGCTTCACTGTTCACAAAATCTTTGGTAAACTTGGTAATCCATCCTAAGCCAGCTTCCAAGGGTGAGGTTTCGTCGTTAATATCGTTGCCATAAAGACAATAGCCCATTTCCAATCTTAGTGTATCTCTGGCGGCAAGTCCTATAGGCTTGATTCCAAAATCCGCCCCGGCTTCAAAAACTTTGTCCCATACTTGTTTAACCTCGTCGTTTTTACAATATATTTCAAAGCCTCCTGATCCAGTGTAACCTGTTGCCGAAATAATGACAGAATCTATGCCTGCAAAATCGGCTACTTCAAAATGATAAAACTTTATGGCCGACAAGTCGATGGAGGTCAGCGATTGCATTGCCTCTACTGCCTTGGGGCCTTGAATGGCGAGTAGTGAATAATCATCCGATAGATTGCGCATTTCTGCGTTAAAGATGGTGTTGTATTTAGAAATATGGTTCCAGTCCTTATCAATATTAGAAGCATTTACTACCAATAAATATTGCTCTTCCTTGATTTTATATACAATAAGATCATCTACGATGCCTCCGGTTTCATTGGGCATACAGCTATATTGGGCCCTGCCTATGGTTAATTTTGAAGCATCGTTGGAAGTAACTTTCTGTATAAGGTCCAAGGCACTGGGGCCACTTATTAAAAACTCTCCCATATGCGATACGTCAAAGACACCTACACCGTTACGAACGGTTTCATGTTCGGCATTTACCCCTTCATACGATACGGGCATGTTATAACCTGCAAAAGGAACCATTTTAGCTCCAAGGGCCTCATGGGTAGAGGAAAGTGCTGTGTTTTTCATAGATTTATTTTATAATGTGCAAATTTATAGAATTAAATAAGGATAACATGAGAAGCCCTTCTTATGTTTTACATAATTTTTGGCTTACTTTTAGTAATTTGTTTTAGACTATCGACCATTTAAAATTTAATATATGAAATTCTGTATGCTTAGGGTGTTTTTGTTTGTCTCGACCATGATATGGGCGCAAGAAGTGCCAACAGATTTTTTATCCGCCGAGTTTCATAAAGAGAGAAGACAAGAGGTTAGAAAATTAATGTCCAGTAACAGTGTTCTGGTATTTTTTGCAAATGCGGAAAGAAATAGAGCCAATGACGTTGATTATGTGTACCACCAAGACCCTAATTTTTACTATTTAACAGGGTATAGAGAACCTAATGCCGTATTGCTTATTTTTTCTGAGCCACAGAAAGATGCTCAAGGAAACGAGTTTGATGAGTTGATTTATGTGCAAGAAAGGAATGCTAAAGAAGAACAGTGGACCGGTAAACGCTTAGGAGTTGAAGGTGTTGTTGATAAACTAGGGTTTAAAATGGCCTATAATGGCAGTGAGTTCAAAAAGGTACCTGTAGACTTTACTTCTTTTGATAAGGTGTCTTTTTTTGATTTTGAAAATGATTATCGCGATAAACAAGGTGATGCCGACCTTTTCGATTTAATACAAACATTTAAGGTAAAAGCTAATTATCCGTCGGATTATAATCCCCAAAAGCAACAGTTGTACTCTATGATCCAGGCTACGGAAATTGAGAATAGTGCCAATGTTGCCCAAACAGTTGGTAGGTATTTAGATTACTATGAAGATTTAAGGAACGAAGAATTTCTTTATGAATTTGTTAATGCGCCCAACAACGAGAAAAGATTGGAAATAAAACAAAAGGTTTCGTTGGAGTTAGAGGCCAATAATCTTGATTCTAGTATGATTTCGGAAATTATGAGTACGTTGAGAGAAACTAAGACCGCCGAAGAGATGAAGTTGTTGAAAAAGGCGATAGAAATTTCATCGGTAGGGCAGATTGAAGTTATGAAAGCGATGCATCCGAATATGTCGGAAACTGAGATTCAAGGAGTTCATGAGTATGTTTATAAAAAGTATGGGGCAGAATATGAAGGGTACCCCTCTATCGTGGGTGGTGGAAATAATGGTTGTATTTTACACTATATCGAGAACAATAAGGCCAAAGTAGGTAACGATCTTGTTTTAATGGACCTTGGAGCGGAATATCACGGTTATACTGCGGACGTAACCCGTACAATTCCCGCAAATGGAAAATTCACGGCAGAGCAAAAGGCCATCTATGATATTGTGTATGAAGCGCAGGAAGCCGGTATTAAGGCCAGTGTGGTAGGGGCACCTTTTCAGGCTCCTGGCAAGGCGGCGGCAGAGGTAGTGGCCAATGGTCTGTTGAGACTGGGGATTATTAAGGAAGCAAAAGAGGCCAGAACTTATTTTCCCCACGGCACCTCGCATTATTTGGGATTGGATGTTCATGATCAAGGCACCTATGCACCCTTTAAGAGCAATACGGTAATAACCGTAGAACCCGGTATCTATATTCCAGAAGGTAGTAATTGCGATAAAAAATGGTGGGGTATTGCCGTGCGTATAGAGGACGATATCCTTATTACAGATGACGGTCCTGTAAATTTATCGGCAATGGCGCCAAGAACTACAGAGGCCATTGAGACAATGATGAAACAGCTCAGTCCTTTGGATGATTTTGTACTACCTAAGCTAGATTAACGGTTTAGTAAAAAAGTCTTTAGGTCCGAATAGGTCTTTATGTTAACGGATTTTTTGTCCTTGTCCATAACTTTTTTTATCTGTGGTGGTATTGGCAATTGTTCATCTATTGTTTCTTCTACAATATCAAGAAATTTAACCGGATGGGCGGTTTCTAAAAATATGCCATAGGTGTTCGGGTGATCGGCTTGATACTTTTTTAACCCTAAATAACCTACGGCACCATGGGGGTCTGCACAATATCCGTTAGAACTATATATCTGTAGTATGGCATCTTTGGTTTCTTTGTCGTTAAACGAGAAAGAAGAAAGATTTGATTTTAGTTTGTTGAAATCATCATCGAACAGGTGTCTGATTCTAATAAAGTTACTAGGGTCTCCCACATCCATAGCGTTTGAAATGGTCGCAGTGGAAGGTTTGGGATTGTACTGTTGTGTTGTCATGTACTCTGGTACAGTATCATTAACATTGGTAGCGGCAATAAAATGTTTTACGGGCATACCCAATCTTTGGGCTACCATTCCTGCACATATATTGCCGAAATTGCCAGAAGGAACCGAGAATACGATTTCTTTTCCTTTGGTTTTTGCCTGTTTGTAAGCAAAAAGAAAATAGAACATTTGCGGTAGCCAACGGGCTACATTAATGGAATTTGCCGACGTCAGCTTCATTTTTTTCAACAGATCATCATCCAAAAAAGCATTTTTTACCATGGCTTGGCAATCGTCGAAAGTACCATCTACCTCCAAGGCGGTAATATTTTGTCCTAAAGTGGTCAGTTGCCTTTCTTGTATATCACTTACTTTACCACTTGGGTAGAGTATTACGACTTTTACACCGTTAACCCCTAAAAACCCATTGGCGACAGCACCACCGGTATCTCCAGAAGTGGCAACTAGAACGGTGACTTCGCTGTTTTCGTCCTTAGAAAAATAACCAAGGCATTGAGCCATAAAGCGTGCTCCGACATCTTTGAACGCCATTGTAGGACCATGAAATAACTCTAGTGTAGCAACATTTTCCTCGATATCTACTACGGGGAAATCAAAGTCTAGTGTATTGGCCAGTATTTTTCGTAAGGTATCATTGGGTATTTCATCGCTTACAAATTGATGAATAGCATTAAAGGCTATTTCGTAATTTGATAAATCTTCTATTTTTTCAAAAAAGCTTTTAGGCAGCGGTTCTATCCTTTCTGGAAAATATAACCCTTTGTCCGGAGCTATACCGTTGATAACCGCGTTTTTGAAAGAGACGGAGGGAGCTTGTTTGTTTAGGCTATAGAAATTCAATGTAGTATTTTTTTATGTTTTTAAATGGTTGTTTCACCAACTTAAATTTAAAGTATTTTGATTCCCTGTTGGTTAATTTTGGAAACATGTATGTCGTAATCTATTCCAATTGTTTCGTAGACCCGTTTCATTTCGTTTCCAATATTGATAGCTGTTTTTTCACCTTTGCTGAATGCAAAAATAGAAGGTCCCGACCCTGAAATTCCGCAACCCAATGCACCTGCATTGATAGAAGCCTGTTTTACTTGGTCAAAACCTGGAATTAGAATGGAGCGGATAGGTTCTACAATATGGTCCACTAGAGAACGGCCTATCAATTCGTAATCTTCCTTTAAGAGTCCGGCAACAAGACCTCCTACATTACCCCATTGTTTAATGGCGGTTTCCATAGAAATGGTAGTTCTGAGTATTTTTCTAGAGTCAGATGTTTTTACCTCTATTTGCGGATGTATCACCGTAGCATACAATTCTTGGGGAGCGGTTATGGGCACAATGTCAAGAGGGGTATAACTTCTTATCAAGGTAAAGTTGCCAAATAGGGCAGGGGCCACGTTATCTGCATGGGCAACTTCGCTGGCCAGTCTTTCACCTTCCATGGCAAACGTAACAAGCTTTGTCGGTGTAAAGGGGCTTCCTAATAAATGGTTCATGGCCCATACGGCGCCGGCCGAACTTGCTGCACTACTACCGATACCACTTCCGGGCTTTATTTTCTTATTGATTTCGATTTCAAAACCACCCTCATACTCAGAAGCGTCTAAAAATGCAAGTCCGGCTACGCCGGCAACATTTTTTTCTGCTTGCATTGGCAGGTCCTGTCCTTCGATTTTGGTAATTCTTATTCCTTTTTCTTTTGTTTTTCGAACCACCATTTCATCTCCGACCGCATCTAGGGCAACACCAAGAACATCAAAGCCACATGAGATATTGGCTATAGTTGCGGGGCAAAATACTTTAACTTCGTTCATAACTAAAAATTACCAATTCTAATAATGTCGGCAAAAATTCCGGATGCGGTAACATCGGCTCCAGCTCCGGCACCCTTAATAATCATTGGTAGGTTAGGGTATCTTTCTGTATAAAACAAAACAATATTGTCGCTTTCCTCCAGATTGTAGAAATCATGGCCCTTTGGAATTTGTTCAAGGCCAACACTGGCCTCTCCATTCTCAAATTTCGCCACATATTTTAACTTGCTATTTTTTTTCTTGGCATCGCCGAACATTTTTTGAAAGTCGTCCTCATATTTTGTCAATGACTTGAAAAAATCTTCATTGTTCGTTGTTTCCAAACTCTCTTTGGGTAAAAAAGGTTTGTTTTTTATGTCTTCTATTTCTAGAATATGACCACTTTCCCTGGCCAGAATCAAAATCTTTCTCATTACATCGATACCGCTAAGATCTATTTTAGGGTCGGGCTCGGTATATCCTTCTTCTTGTGCTTTTTTTACAATATCGTGAAAAGTAGTGGTGTCATTAAAATTGTTGAAAACAAAGTTTAAGCTTCCTGACAGTACCGCTTGTATCTTTAATATTTTATCGCCTGATGCGATAAGGTTTTTAAGAGTATCTATTATGGGCAGACCGGCACCAACGTTGGTTTCAAATAGAAAAGGGGCATTGTATGTACGTGCCAAAGATTTCAGGTGGGCGTAATTGCCATATTCCGAAGAACATGCTATTTTGTTGCAGGTAACCACAGAAATGCTGTTACTTAAAAAAGAGCTGTATGTTTCTGCTATTTCATGACTGGCGGTATTGTCAACGAATATACTGTTTCGATAATTCATTTCGTTCACCTTTTTGATGAAAGAGGCTTTGTCCGCCTTTTCACCTGTAGCCAATTGATCGCTCCATGAATTAAGGTCTATTCCCTTTTCATCAAAATACATGTTGCGCGAATTCGATATACCGATGACGCGTAGTTTCAGCTTTAAGTTTTTCTTTAAGTATTTATCCTGTAACTTAATTTGGTTCAGGAATTTAGCTCCAACGTTTCCGACCCCCATTACAAAGAGGTTCAGTTGTTTTATGTTCTCTTCAAAGAATTCTTCGTGCAGGGCGTTCAACGCTTTTTTTACATCTTTTTCGTTGATTACGCACGATATATTTCTCTCTGATGCTCCTTGGGCTATTACTCTGATATTAACATTGTTTTTGCCCAATGTGCTGAACATTTTGCCACTAAGTCCTTGATGGCTCTTCATGTTATCACCTACCAGTGCTACGATTGCAAGGTTTTCTTCAGGGTGTACGGGTTTTATTCTACCGCGTTCCATTTCGTAAGCAAAAGCCTCGTTCACTACCTCTACCGATTTTTCAACATCATCGGCAGAAATACCTACACAAATGGAGTGTTCCGAAGAAGCTTGGGTAATAAGTACCACACTAATATCTGCTTGCGAAAGTACTTCAAAAAACCTTTTGGAAATACCAGGAATACCGACCATGCCCGGACCTTCTAAAGAAAGTAGGGCCATATTTCCGATATGGCTTATACCTCTGACCGTTTTTCCTTTTTCATTTTTTGATTTTGTTATCAAAGTACCTGGTTCTTCGGGCTGAAAGGTGTTTTTGATGTTGATGGATATGCCTTTTGCCAATACAGGTTGAATGGTGGGGGGATATAGAACCTTGGCACCAAAATGGGACAGTTCCATAGCCTCTTCGTATGAAATATGGGGTATTGCCTTTGCTTGCTTTACCATTTTGGGGTTTGCAGTGTACATACCACTTACATCTGTCCATATTTCTAAAATATCCGCATCTACTGCGGCGGCATATATGGCCGCCGTATAATCCGATCCTCCTCTGCCCAATGTAGTAATGTCTCCATTTGCCGACGAAGCAATAAAGCCGGGGCAAACTATGATTTTGGCCTTGGCAGGTTTAAAATATGAAGAACAATTACTGTTCGTCTGTTTGAAATCAACAGTATTTTTTCCGCCGATTTTATGTGTTTTTATAAGTTCTCTACTGTCCTTGTAAGAACAGTCCAAACCTTGGGAAATAAAGAACTCACTAATTATATATGAAGAAAGCAGCTCTCCGAAACTTACGATTTTATCGGATAGTTTGGGGGTTATTTCACCTATAAAAAAAGCGCCTTCCAAAAGTGTTTCCAACACGTTCAGTTCACTCTTTACTTTGCTCAAGACCTTACTTTGGTTGGTGATAGGAATGAGTTTCTTGATGGTATCTAGGTGACGGGTCTCAATTTCTTGAAATGTATCTTTGTAAGAATCGTCCTGACCGGCGGCCAAGCTCCCGGCTTTGAGTAATTGGTCCGTTACCCCACCAAAGGCAGAAACTACAAGTATTATCTTGTCATTATAGGACGATAATATATTTTTTATTTTGCTAATATTTTCTGGACTGGCCACTGAGGAGCCACCGAATTTTAAAACTTTCATTCTAATGTTGTTGTATGTTGTCTTATCGAGAAATATGTTGTGTTAACGAACACGGGGACGGAGGTGCATAGTCTATTACCCCATTGGGGTGAACAATACCGTAATAGTAGGTAAACAATTACTTGTGGTATCGATTACGAATTTTATGTCAGTACTAATACAGTTCATAATAAAATGATGATGGTCAAAAGTAGTACATTTGAGGTGCTAATCAAATGATTATACAAATTTTTATAGAATCGTTACTTTTTAATACAATTACATAGAAAATGAAACTTTTTAGTGCCGAACAAATTTATGCCGCTGATAAATTCACAATTGAGAAGCAGCAAATTACGAGTGATGAACTTATGGAGAGGGCTGCGGTTCAAATTTTTAATTGGTTGCATATACGCATGCAGGGGGCTCCGGTAAAGATCCATATACTTTGTGGTATAGGAAACAATGGGGGTGACGGCATGGCACTTGCCAGGCACTTGATGGAGCATGGTTACAATATACAGGTCTATGTGGTTAATTATAGCGAAAAGCGCTCAAAAGACTTTCTAATAAACCTTGACCGGTTAAAAGATAGAAAAATATGGCCTACTTTTTTAGAGGCCGCAAGTGATTTGCCCACTATAGACAAAGATGATATCATCGTAGATGCTATTTTTGGTATCGGATTGAATAGAACGCCTGATAATTGGGTTGTTAAGTTAGTGGAACACTTAAATTCTTCAAGAGCGTTCATTCTTTCGGTAGATATACCTTCTGGGCTTTTTACACATAAAGTTCCGGAAAATGAAAAGTCGGTAATACAGTCTAATTACGTTTTAAGTTTCCAATTTCCAAAACTGGTATTTTTTCTACCTCAAACAGGAATATTTATTGAGCAATGGGAAGTGTTGGATATAGGACTCGACAATGAGTTTTTAATGCAAACGGAAACTGAGTACGAGCTTATTTCAAAGAATGAGGTTTTGCCACTTTATCATCCAAGAACTAAATTTTCGCACAAAGGAACTTATGGACATGCTTTATTGGTCGGGGGTAGTTATGGAAAGGTCGGAGCTGTAAACATGGCCGGTAGGGCAGCCCTGAAATCGGGAAGCGGGCTGGTTACCTGTTTGTTGCCAAAGTGTGGCTATGACATTTTGCAGACTTCTTTGCCAGAGGCAATGGTATTAACAAGTGGTGAATCTTCTCTTTTAAAAATTGAGTACGATATTTCGCCAAACGTAATTGGTATAGGCATGGGTATGGGCTTGGCCGATAGTACAACACAGGCATTTGGAGACTTTCTAAAGAAAAATCAGTTGCCATTGGTAATCGATGCAGATGCCTTGAACATAATTTCTGAAAATAAGGAGTTAATGGAATTGCTACCCAAACAAGCTGTGCTAACTCCCCACCCTAAAGAATTGGAAAGGCTTATAGGGAAATGGGAAGACGACTTTGATAAGCTGAAAAAGACAAAGGAGTTTTCAAAAAAGTATGATTGTATTGTAGTTATAAAAGGGGCGCATACCATTACCGTTTATGGCGATAGGGGATATGTGAATACAACAGGTAACCCGGGTATGGGTACGGCCGGCAGTGGCGATGTGCTTACCGGGGTAATTACAGGATTGATGGCGCAAGGATATAATCCGTTGGACGCTGCTGTTTTTGGTGTTTATCTTCATGGTAGGTCTGCCGACCTGACAGTAGAAAGAACAGGATACCAAGCATTGTTGGCCTCCGATATAATAGAAGGCCTGGGAAATGCTTATCTAGATCTTTTTAAGGTTCCCGAACAAGTGCAACAAGAACCCGAAGATAATGCAGGCAATAAGTAAATATATGTTTGTATCGGGGTGTTATAGGGTATTGTAAAGAGTTATTTTGTTTTTACCCTGCGTTTGACCCATTTTAAGGCGTTATCGTACTCTATGAAAAACTTCATAGGTTTTTTGTAGAAAAGCTTTTCGATCTTAAAGTTGTGCATATCTATTTCTTTAATAGAAACGATAGCATATGCTTTTAGATTGTCTAATTCTTTGAGATAGGTATAAATGGTAGGGTCTATGGCGTAAGAATTTTTTCTTAGGCTTATATAACCAAAATTCTTGTTCCTGAAATGAATTTCCGAAATACCTATTATTTGGTATGCTCTTTCCAATGTTAACGTGGCACCTTCATCAAAGATAGCTACCATGTAATCTTCAAAAACTTGTATTTTTCCAACCTCTAGTTCATATTCTCGTACTATGACTTTTTTCTTCACAGATCCAACCTTCATTTTATTTGTATAATAGTGTCTGTAGCGAAAGTAGGTGGATTGGTTGCCTTTTGATAACTTTTTAGATTAAAGGCGGAAATATCGTTCATACTGCGTTTGGCAATAAAACTTTGTATTTCTATTCTTACGCGTAGAAATGATTTGTATTAAAAAAGGGAGCCTTTATACGGACTCCCTTTTTTATCGATCTAATAAACTTTGAATCTATTCTGTTTTGGAGGATTCTTCTGATTTTTCGATTTTAATAGTCAATTCGTTTTTCTCTTTATCAAGAGCCATAGATATGGTATCTCCTTCTTCAAGGTTTGAATTTACTATTTCCTCTGCCAAGGCATCTTCTATATATTTCTGAATGGCCCTTTTTAAAGGTCTTGCTCCATACTGCTTATCGAAACCTTTTTCGGCAATATAGTCTTTGGCATCTTCAGAAAGTTTAAGGGTGTAACCTATTCCCTTAATTCTCTTGTATAGCTTAGATAGTTCTATATCAATGATTTGGTGTATGTGTTCCCTTTCTAGGGCGTTAAACACGATGACATCATCGATCCTATTTAAGAATTCTGGGGCGAACGCTTTTTTCAGGGCATTTTCTATAACGCCTTTTTGGTGTGCGCTGGCCTGTTCTTTTTTAGCTGCCGTGCCAAAACCAACTCCTTGTCCAAAGTCTTTTAGTTGTCGTGCCCCAATATTGGAGGTCATGATAATGATAGTGTTTCTAAAATCAATTTTTCTACCAAGACTATCGGTCAAATAGCCATCGTCCAATACTTGAAGCAACATGTTAAAGACGTCTGGGTGGGCTTTCTCGACTTCGTCTAGCAAGATGACAGAGTAAGGCTTTCTGCGAACTTTTTCTGTTAACTGTCCACCTTCTTCGTATCCCACATATCCTGGAGGGGCACCTACCAATCTAGAAATGGCAAATTTCTCCATATACTCGCTCATGTCTATACGGATGAGGGCGTCTTCAGAATCGAAAAGCTCTTTGGCCATTACTTTGGCCAGCTGTGTTTTACCAACACCGGTTTGGCCCAAGAATATAAAGGAACCAATGGGTTTGTTGGGGTCTTTTAGACCGGCCCTGTTTCTTTGTATGGCTTTTGAGACTTTCGCTACGGCTTCGTCTTGTCCTATTACATTTGCTTTTATAAGGTTTGGCAATTCGGCCAACTTATTGCTTTCTGTTTGTGCGATTCTATTTACGGGAATACCGCTCATCATCGAAACAACGTCGGCAACATTGTCTTCGGTAACCGTTTCTTTGTTAAGCTTGCTTTCATCTTCCCATCTTTCTTGGGCAATGGCCAATTCTTTTTCAAGACTTTTTTCATCGTCCCTGAGCTTGGCTGCCTCCTCGTATTTTTGTTTTTTGACCACACTGTTTTTTAACTCCCTTACATCTTCCAGCTTTTTCTCTAATTCTAGAATTTGTTTAGGCACGTCCATATTTACAATGTGTACTCTTGATCCGGCCTCGTCCAAGGCATCTATGGCCTTGTCGGGCAAAAATCTATCGGTCATGTAACGGTTGGTCAACTTAACACAAGCTTCGATCGCTTCGTCCGTATAGCTTACATTATGGTGGTCTTCGTACTTTCCTTTTATATTATGTAAGATTTCTATCGTTTCCTCTACACTTGTGGGTTCTACGATGACCTTTTGGAACCTTCTTTCCAAAGCACCGTCTTTTTCGATATACTGTCGGTACTCGTCCAAGGTAGTAGCTCCTATACATTGGATCTCTCCCCTGGCCAAGGCAGGTTTGAACATGTTGGAGGCGTCTAGGCTTCCTGTAGCTCCACCTGCACCGACAATGGTGTGGATTTCATCGATGAACAAGATAACGTCATCATTTTTTTCCAATTCGTTCATTACCGCTTTCATTCGTTCTTCGAACTGGCCTCGGTATTTTGTACCTGCCACCAATGAAGCCAAGTCAAGGGTAACCACTCTTTTGTTATAAAGAATTCTGGAAACTTTTTTGTTGATGATACGTAGTGCCAGACCTTCGGCGATGGCACTTTTGCCGACACCTGGTTCCCCGATCAGTAGGGGGTTGTTCTTTTTTCTTCTACTTAATATCTGCGACACACGTTCAATTTCCTTTTCACGGCCTACAACAGGGTCCAACTTGTTTTCCTCTGCCATTTGTGTAAGGTCCCTGCCAAAATTATCCAAGACCGGTGTCTTTGATTTTTTATTTCCTTTTGGGCTTGGGCTAGAACCGAAGGTGCTTTCTTTTCCGTCGTTGGGATCGTCAGAATCACTAGGAAAAGATTCTGATGTTGGTGAATCTACAATATCGTCGTCACTAGTGATCATAAACTTAAACTGTTCCTTTACGCCATCATAATCTACTTTAAGTTTATGTAACAACTTAGTAGTAGGGTCGTTTTCGTTTCGTAAGATACACAACAATAAATGTGCTGTGTTTATAGAAGAACTTTGAAAAAGCTTCGCTTCCAGAAATGTAGTTTTCAACGCTCTTTCCGCTTGCCTCGTCAAATGTAGGTTCTTCTTATCTTTTTGTATGCCTCCTGCATTTGGGTTGGAAGGACTAAGAATTTCTACCTTTCTTCGTAAATGATCTAAATCTACGTCCAAGGCATCTAAAATACTTATAGCTTTGCCACTACCATCCCTGAGAAGACCAAGCATTAGGTGCTCAGTGCCAATAAAATCATGGCCAAGCCTTAATGCTTCCTCCTTGCTGTAGGCAATTACATCTTTTACTCTAGGTGAAAAATTATCATCCATATACTCTATTATCAACTATAAAATTACTAAATCTCCTTCAATCATGGGCAAATACCGTACCTATATTCGTTAAAGTTATTCTAAATGACGAAAAAAGTAGCCTAAATCAAAGAGAATGAAAGAATAATTGTTAACCATTTTACCCTGTGGGTATGTTAATAAAATATTGAATAAATACGTTTTATCTTTCTTTGAAGGCATCGATTTTGCGTATATTGGCATGCTTTTTTACTAATAAAAAACAATTAAGATTTTACAATGGCGGAAGGTGAAAAATTGATTCCTATTAACATAGAAGAAGAAATGAAATCTGCCTACATTGATTATTCAATGTCGGTCATAGTGTCACGAGCACTGCCAGATGTGCGCGACGGATTAAAACCTGTGCATAGGCGTGTACTCTACGGAATGCACGAACTTGGGGTTAGAAGCAATAGTGCCCATAAGAAATCTGCCCGTATCGTGGGTGAGGTTTTGGGTAAATACCACCCTCATGGAGATACATCTGTTTATGATACCATGGTAAGAATGGCTCAAGAGTGGAGTTTACGGTATATGCTTATAGATGGTCAGGGTAACTTTGGTTCTGTAGATGGCGATAGCCCGGCGGCTATGCGTTATACCGAGGCGCGTATGCGCAAGATTGCGGACGATATGTTGGCAGATATAGAAAAGGATACCGTAGATCATCAGTTGAATTTTGATGATTCTTTGAAAGAACCGACCGTATTGCCTACAAGAATCCCCAATCTTTTGGTGAACGGGGCATCGGGTATTGCGGTGGGTATGGCGACCAATATGCCTCCACATAACCTTTCGGAGGTGGTCGATGGTACGGTCGCTTATATAGACAACCACGATATAGAGATAGATGAGCTGATGACGCACATCAAAGCGCCGGATTTTCCTACCGGGGGAATCATATACGGCTATGATGGTGTAAAAGAGGCTTTCCATACTGGAAGAGGCAGAATAGTAATGCGCGCAAAAGCTACTTTTGAAGAAGTTCAAGGTCGCGAGTGTATTATTGTTACCGAAATTCCTTATCAAGTGAACAAGGCCGATATGATCAAGAAAACGGCCGACTTGATCAACGATAAAAAGATAGAGGGTATTTCTACGATACGTGACGAGTCTGACCGTAATGGTATGCGTATCGTATACATCTTAAAAAGAGATGCTATTCCAAATATTGTATTGAACACCTTGTTCAAGTACACGGCATTGCAGACCTCTTTTAGTGTAAACAATATCGCCTTGGTAAACGGTAGGCCAGAGTTGCTGAACATAAAGGAAATGATTCATCATTTTGTGGAGCATAGGCATGATGTTGTTGTAAGAAGAACGAAATTTGAGCTGAAAAAAGCAGAAGATCGAGCCCATATTCTTGAAGGTCTTATAATTGCCTCCGATAATATTGATGAGGTAATAGCTATAATAAGGGCTTCTTCAAACGCAGATGAAGCACGTGAGAATTTAATGGAGCGGTTTAAGTTGACCGAAATACAGGCGAAGGCCATCGTAGAAATGCGATTGCGTCAGCTTACCGGACTGGAGCAAGACAAATTACGTACAGAGTACGATGAGGTAATAAAGACCATTGCCGACCTTAAAGATATTCTTGCTAGAAAGGAGCGTAGAATGGAAATTATTAAGGATGAGCTTCTTGAGGTAAAAGAAAAGTATGGTGATGAGCGCCGATCAGAGATCAATTTTGCCGGTGGTGATTTAAGTATGGAAGATATGATACCTAATGAGCAGGTGGTCATAACCATATCTCGTGCCGGATATATCAAAAGAACACCTTTGAGCGAGTACAAGACCCAAAATAGGGGTGGTGTTGGTCAAAAGGCATCTTCTACCCGTAACGAGGACTTCTTAGAGCACTTGTTCGTAGGTACCAACCACCAATATATGTTGTTCTTTACCCAAAAGGGAAAATGTTTTTGGATGCGCGTATACGAAATACCCGAAGGCAGTAGAACTTCTAAGGGTAGGGCTATTCAAAACCTTATCAATATAGAGCAAGATGATATGGTCAAGGCCTTTATATGTACCCAGGATCTTAAGGACGAGGACTATGTAAATAGTCATTATGTAATTATGGCCACTAAAAAAGGTACAGTTAAAAAGACTTCTTTGGAACAATATTCCAGACCACGTCAGAATGGTATAAATGCGATTACGATCAAAGAAGGGGATGAGCTGTTAGAGGCTAAACTAACCACAGGTACAAGTCAAATTTTCTTAGGTCTAAAATCCGGTAAAGCCATTAGGTTCGAAGAAAGTAAGACAAGGCCTATGGGTAGAAACGCTTCTGGTGTGCGAGGTATTACTCTGGCACATGAAGAAGATGAGGTAATAGGAATGGTTTCGGTACATAATTTTGAGGATGAACTATTAGTGGTATCCGAAAATGGTTATGGTAAAAGATCTAGTATAGATGACTACAGAATTACCAATAGGGGCGGTAAAGGTGTCAAGACCATTAGTATTACCGAGAAGACCGGGAATTTGGTAGCCATTAAAAATGTAACCGATTCGGATGACCTGATGATAATAAATAAATCGGGCATTGCTATTAGGATGAGTGTAGAGGACCTTAGAGTGATGGGAAGGGCTACACAAGGCGTTAAACTTATCAATATTAAGGGCAATGACTCTATAGCCGCAGTTGCCAAGGTTATGAAAGATGAGGATAATTTGGACGGGGCCGATATAAACGATATTGAGGTTACGCCAGAAGATAATGGCACGGGTATTGATAATGGAAGCAACGAAGAAGAAACAGAATCATAAACACTAATAAATAAACAAGAAAAAATGAAAACTAAGATTTCGATAATAGCGGCGCTGTCATTCACTGTGATGGGGTTTTCGCAGAAAAATGAGATAAAGGCTGCGGAAAAGGCGCTAAAAGGAGGAGATGCCTCATCGGCAAAAACCTCATTAGAAGCTGCTTCGGGTTTAATATCAAGTGCCGATGAAAAGTTACAGGCTCAATACTATTTTACAAGAGGTAAAATATATAACGACTTGGCCAAAAAAGGAGATGATAGTGCTTTTGAAGAGGCGGTATCCTCTTTTAAAAAAGTTTTGGATATTGAAGAAAAAACGGGCAAGAAAAAGTATTCTAGCGAGACCAATGAATATATAGCCAGTTTAACTGCCGATTTGGTAAACTCTGCCGTAGCGGACAATGAAAAGAAGAACTTTAAAGAAGCTTCTGAGAAGTTGTATATGAGCTATAAGATAAGCCCAAAAGACACTTCTTACCTTTATTACGCTGCAAGTAGTGCAGTTAACGGTGGGCATTATGAAGACGCCCTAAAGTATTATAACGAACTTCAAGAGGTCGGTTATGATGGAAGTGGGGTTGTCTATAAAGCGACCAATGTGGCTACCGGAGAGGTTGAAACAATGGATAAGGTACAAAGAGATTTGATGATCAAATCAGGTGCATATAAAGATCCTGTCGACGATAAGACACCTTCTAAAAAGGCGGAAATTGTTAAAAACACAGCTTTGATTTACACTCAATTAGGGCAAGACGATAAGGCGTTAGAAGCCTATAAGGCTGCTAGGGCCAATGATCCCAATGATGTTAACCTTATTTTGAACGAGGCTAATTTGTATTTTAAATTAGGCGATAAAGATAAGTTTAAGGACTTGATGGCAGAAGCTATTGCGCTAGCTCCCGATAATCCAGATTTACACTATAATGTTGGTGTTATTAATATGGAACAAGGAAATTATGAAGAAGCTAGAAAGTCTTACAAAAAGGCGATAGAAATCAATCCTAGTTATACCAATGCCTATTTGAACCTTTCTACAACTTACGTAAACGAAGGTAATAAGCTAATCGACGAAATGAATTCATTGGGTAATTCACGAGCCGATATAGCCAGATACGATGAATTAAAAACGCAGAAAGATGATTTGTTCTTGCAAGGTGCCAACGTTTTGGAAGATGCCTTAAAAACAAATCCTGACAACCAAGGTATTTTAACGCAATTAAAAAATATCTATGGAGCCATGGGGGATAACGAAAACTTTATGCGTATTAAAAAGATGTTGGGCGAGTAATAAAACTTGTAAAACACATAAAATATAAAAGGCCCTGAATTTCAGGGCCTTTTTACTTTTTAGATTATTTTTTTGATGACCCTTAGCTTATGCGAGTAGTTTCGTAAGTCATTATTAAAAATACCCGTATGGTCTATACGGTCAATTCTGACCGTGCCATTAACATGTATTATATAATTATTGTCCATGATAATACCTACATGATCTATAATGCCATTGGTATTGTCAAAAAAGGCTAAGTCACCGGCTTCACTTTCTTCCACAAAACTCAAAGCTTCACCTTGGGTAGCTTGTTGTTCAGCATTCCTTAGCAGTTCATATCCATTGATCTTATAGACCATTTGTGTTAGTCCCGAAGCGTCTATGCCAAAAGGAGTTCGGCCACCGTTTAAACCGGGGGAGTTCAGGTATAACAATGCGGTTTTTACAAGGTTTTCCTTTTTCTGCATGCCTTGAAGTTTGTTTCCGTCAAACTTAACACATAAACTTTCTGTATTGTTCATGGAAGAACCTAATAGAATAGGTGTTAACATGCTGTTGTTATGTTCAACATAACCGATTAGGTCAGAAGTGTGGCATTTTACCTTGTTTTGTATGGCCTCATACTCTTCTTTGGATATAAAAAGTAATTGATTGTTAGGTATCCATCCTTCACAATTATCATAGGCCACCCTAATTTTAGACCAGTATTTTCGGGATTCCAAAATTTTGAAATGTTCACCGAACAATAACTGGCTCATCATCTCTGACGATTCTTCGGGCGAATATCTAAGAGGAACTATACTTAAAGGACAAATACCGTATTGCATATGCTTTCTGCAGGAAATTAAAGTTTTTCCAAAACTACGGCAGAAGCTCCGCCGCCACCATTGCAAATAGCTGCAGCACCAATTTTTCCATTATTTTGGTCCAGAACATTGATTAAGGTTACCAAAATACGTGCTCCCGAACAACCTAATGGATGTCCTAAAGAAACAGCACCTCCGTTAACATTTACATTTTTGTCCGTTAAACCTAGAAGTTTCATATTGGCAAGGCCAACGACCGAGAAGGCCTCATTAAATTCAAAATAATCAACATCATCTATGGTAATGCCGGCTTTATCCAAAGCTTTGGGTAGTGCTTTGGCAGGCGCTGTCGTAAACCATTTTGGCTCTTGTGCCGCATCGGCATAACTTTTTATTTTGGCCAATGGTTTTAAACCTAATTCGTTGGCCTTTTCGGCACTCATCAGTATTAATGCCGCTGCACCATCGTTTATAGTAGAGGCATTTGCGGCCGTAACCGTACCTTCTTTAGAGAAAGCGGGTCTTAGGCTTGGTATTTTTTCTAGCTTAACATTTTTGTATTCCTCGTCTTCCGAAACCAAGACAGGTTCGCCCCTTCTTTGGGGAACGGATACGGGAACTACCTCATTTTTAAATTTGCCATTGTTCCAAGCGTCTGCCGATCTTTCGTAAGATTGTATGGCAAACTTGTCTTGGTCTTCTCTTGAAAATTCATATTCATTGGCACATTCATCTGCACAGACACCCATGGCATTTTGGTCATAGGCATCTACCAATCCGTCTTTTTGCATTCCGTCCAATAAAGAGGAAGGGCCAAATTTTGTTGCGGACCTTAAATAGGCGTAGTGTGGAATTAAGCTCATGTTTTCCATTCCTCCGGCCACTACAATAGAGGCGTCTCCTAAAGATATTGCTTGGGCGGCCTGCATAACGGCTTTCATACCGGAGGCGCAAACTTTGTTTATGGTGGTACAGGGTACCGTATTAGGAATACCGGCATAAATGGCCGCTTGCCTAGCTGGCGCCTGCCCGGTGCCGGCCTGTACAACATTCCCCATTAATACCTCATCGACAGATTGGGGTTTAAGGTTAATTTTTTCTAAGGCTCCTTTAATAGCAGCTGCCCCAAGTTTTGGAGCGGTAACCGTTGAAAGTGCTCCCATAAAACTTCCTATGGGCGTACGTACGGCGGAAACGATAACAACCTCTTTCATATTATTAAAATCTTAAGTTTAGCGAAATTACTAAAATTCTGGGGCAACAGTATGCTTATTGCTCCAATTCCTGATCGTATGGTTATATTTTCTATTTTTGAAATTACATACTTTAAATATATATCAATTGGATAATCTTTATAAAAAACAGTCTCTTATCTATAAGTATGTACTTTATGTTATAGCCATCGGGTTTATTGTTTTTTTCTTTCCTAAGGGCGGTAAGTTCAAGTATGAGTTTCAAAAAGGAAAACCTTGGCAGTTTGAAACCCTATATGCTCCCTTCGACTTTTCAATAAAAAAAACAGAAGAAGAGATTAATAAAGAAAAACAGGAAATAGAGAACACTAGTGGTCAATATTTTAGGTACAATAAGGAAGTAGTTGATGAGGTTTACGATGAATTAAATTTGGAGTTCGAGGAAATTTTTGGTGATTACGAACTTTCAGACTTTCAAAAACGACTTTTAAAAACTACGGCAGAGGATTTACTGGGTGCGATATACAAAAATGGAATAATCGGGAGCAGTGCAGAACAGATAAGTAGCTCCAGCTCCACCATTTATTTACTAAAGAACAACGAAGCCGAAAGAGTAAGGATTTCTGATTTTTATAGGGTTACCGAAATTGACAATCTGGTTAAAGAGAAGCTTGTAGAAAAAGGATTGGAGGGGTTTAATAAAGATTTTCAAACCCTCTTTTTTGATCTTATCGTGCCCAATGTTAGTTATGATGCCGATTTAACCCAAAAAAGTAGGGAAGATGCCCTTTCTAAGATTAGCTATACCCGGGGTACCGTAGATGAGGGTAAACTGATTATAGCAAAAGGAGAGGTCGTAGAAGGAGAGAATTTAAAGATTTTAGAGTCTTTAAAAGCAGAGTATGAATCTGAGCTATGGACAGAAAACAATTACTATTTTATATTAATAGGATATACCGTATTGGTAGCCTTGGTATTGATAATGCTATATCTATTTTTAAAGCGGTATAGGCCATTTGTATATGAGAACAATACAAAGGTAACGTTCATTGTCTTTAATATTCTACTTATGGTGTTTGTCACCACCATGGTAGTTAAATATGATGATACGCTGGTGTTTGTGGTGCCGCTCTGTATATTGCCCTTGATTCTAAAAACATTTTTCGACGCTAGGTTGGGGCTCTTTTCACATGTGCTTACAGTGCTTATTTTGGGATTTGTGGTACCTAATAGTTTCGAATATATCTTTCTTCAGATTATAACCGGTATTGTTACGATACTCACGGTTTCTGAGCTATATAAAAGGGCCAATCTTTTTATATCCGTAGGGCAGATTACGCTGATCTATATTGTGGCCTACCTGGCTTTTCATATAATCCATGAAGGTAACCTGGATAATATTTCATGGTTTTCACTTGGTCTTTTTCTGTTGAACGGAATGATAACCTTGTTTGTGCAACCGTTAATTTATATATACGAAAAAGTCTTTGGTCTGGTCTCGGATGTGTCTCTGTTAGAATTATCCGATACCAATTCTAAACTACTAAAAGAGCTTTCCAATAAGGCTCCAGGAACTTTTCATCATTCTTTACAAGTCGCCAATTTAGCAGAGGCCGCCGCTAATGAAATTGGTGCGAATGCCATGTTGGTAAGGGTAGGGGCATTATACCATGATATAGGTAAAATGAACAATCCTACTTATTTTACCGAAAATCAGATTACCAATGTAAACCCACATGATGACATTACCCCGAAAGAAAGCGCAAAAATTATCATAGACCATGTGATAAACGGTATAGAGATTGCGAGGAAGAATAATTTACCGGATAGGATCATAGATTTTATAAGGTCTCACCATGGTACTACGTTTGTGTATTATTTTTATAAAAAGCAGAAAGAGTTGGAAGAAGAGGTGAACGAGGAAGATTTTAGGTATCCTGGTCCATTGCCCTTTTCCAAGGAAACAGCGATATTAATGATGGCAGACTCTGTAGAGGCGGCATCTAAAAGTTTAAAGGACCCCACGTTTTCTATTATTGATGCTTTTGTTGATAAGATTATTTCAGGGCAAATGAAGGCAAACCAGTTTATAAATGCCGATATAACCTTTAAAGAAATAGAAATAATCAAGAAAATCTTTAAACAGAAGTTAACAAACATCTATCATTTACGGGTGGAATATCCTGAGTAATAAGAGTGTAGTAATAACTTTAAAAAAAATAAAGAAAATAGTTGTTTAATAATGCTTATAAATTTACATTTGCATCCGCATTTTAAGCGAAAGTTCATTGAAGAAATTATTGGAGAGGTGCCGGAGTGGTAACGGAGCAGATTGCTAATCTGTCGACGCGTAAGTGTCGCATGGGTTCGAGTCCCATTCTCTCCGCAATTTTCTTCAAAATTTAAGATAACCTTTTCGGGGTGTAGCGTAGCCCGGTTATCGCGCCGCGTTTGGGACGCGGAGGTCGCAGGTTCGAATCCTGCCACCCCGACATAATACTTTAAAACCCGACAATCTATGATTGTCGGGTTTTTTTGTTTTAAAGAAATACCAAGCTGTGATTTTTAACATTGGCTAATAATATATAGAACATCACTGTTTAATTTTCTATTATCAAATTAAGTATAGGAATAGGGGTTCTAAGTGGTTTAAGAACATTAAGGTACAGATAATGAGCTGCATTCTTGTAGTATGAATTCGCTATAAGAACAAGTGAAGCGGTAGCCCATAATTCATATGGTTTTTGCTTAAAATTATGAACCCCCGACAATTTATAATTGTCGGGGGTTTAGTTTTACAACCAGTATAAGAGGCTACAACCGCTTATACAGTATATTGCTATGTAAGGATTAGTAAAGACCTATTTGTTAATAGGTCTCCTTTATCCAATTGTAAGGTTTTCTTTTAATCCACATACCTCTGGTGAAATCTGGTATTTCCTGTGGTTCCCCATTGTTTTCGATAGAGGCTTCCGATAACGGTGTTATAGAGCTCCATGCGGCGGCATCATAAGCATCCATTGGTGGAGCAATGTTTTGTTTAGCGGACTCTACAAAAGCGTTCATTACAAAGAAATCCATTCCTCCGTGGCCGGCATCCTTGGCGTAATCACCGTATTTTTTCCAAAGAGGGTGCTCGTATTTTTTTAACCAAGAACCTGCATCATCCCAACGGTGTGGTTGCGATTTTCCTTCTATATACATTCTATTGCCATCAACTTCCCATAAGCCGTTTACTCCTTGAACGCGGAAACCTAGCGAGTAAGGTCTTGGAAGGTTACAATCGTGTGTAATTATGATCGTCTCTCCCTTGGCCGTTTCTACTGTTGTGGTTATGACATCGCCTTGTTTCCAATCAAGTTTGGCATTAGGGTGGTTTTCGCCCCCTTTTGGGTGTTTTACGATATAATCGTGTAGCCCTCTTGGTTTACTTGCATGCGAAGTAAGGGAAACCAATCTGTTACCTCTGTTAATATCTGCCATAACGGCCACAGGCCCCAAACCATGTGTTGGGTACACATCGCCATTTCGTAATAAAGAGTGTTGGGTTCTCCATTTAGATTCTGAAATACCTTTTTCTCCAAACTCGACTCCTGGTCCGTAAGGATCTATACCGTCGTTGAATTTAACCCCTCTTAGATCGTGTTGGTACCCACAACGGAAATGGGCCAACTCGCCAAACACATTTTGTTTTACCATGTTTAGAACGGCAAGCACATCTTGTCGGTAACAAACATTCTCCATAATCATAAGATGAGAGCCAGTACGCTCATGCGTATTTACCAAGTCCCAACATTCTTCCAAAGTATTGGCAGCAGATACTTCCAATCCGGTGTATTTTCCTGCTTCCATTGCATCTACTGCCATTCTTGTATGCCAAAGCCAAGGGGTAGATATCACGACCGCTTCTACATCATCATTTTCCAGCAGATTTTTATAATCGTGTTCGTTTTTATCAAAAACCAAGGGTTTCTTTTTGCCTTTCTCGGCTATTTTACCTTTTGCGATTTCTATTCTCTTTGGGTCGATATCGCATATGGCGGTAACGATTACATCATCTCTTAACAAAAGGTTGTTTAAGTGGTTGGTGCCCCTTAGACCTACTCCTATAACTCCGACTTTTAATTTTTGACTATCCTTACCAGTGGTAAACTCAAGCGCGGAGGTTGGTAAAATTGCCATACCTAAACCGGCGGCAGATGTTTTTTTGATAAAATTTCTTCGATTATTCTGCATCACGTTCTTTTATATTTAGATCTTTGTTGATTTTCTTGTTCAAGTTTGTTTTGTTCGATGAGGTGTAAATTTCAGACAATTAGGTGTTGTTCTTAGTTGACATAATGGTTAATCTTAGGGGGTTTTTTTATCGATTCTTAATAAATATGTTAATTGGCTCTTAATTTTATTGCACTGGTGAAGTTTACTTATAAAATTTATCTAATTGTTACTAAATTCTCATAGAACGATGATAGATTTGTTGCGGATAAGAGATGGGAGTAGAAACCAATTATGGAAATGACGATTAAACAATATAGATATTAACTTCATTTTAAACAAAATATACGTAGTATTTATATGTAGTTTGAGCACTTTGCTTGTACTAATGGGCATGCTTTTTACCAGTATGGGCCTTTTTGCCCAGAACGAGCGTTCCAACTTTGTTCATTTGTCCAGAAATTTTCTTGCGTATTCAGAGATAACCTATGATGATCTTGGCTTTGTATGGATTTCAGGTGCACAAGGTCTTTATAAGTATGATGGTTATGATTTTGAGCTAAGGCCCTATACATCCTATTTTGGTGATGGTTTTTCGTATAAATCCCCTGTGCTCCTTCATCGAGACCCAAATAGACGTTTATGGATCGCATCTACCTTGCAAGAGGTATCTTATATGAATACTAGGGGAGAAGTCGTTAAAATTGGTTTGAATACTGATATTAACGAAAAAATAGCAGCAGTCTCTTCCAATGAAGAGGTTGTTTGGTTTGGTACCGATACTGGTAAACTATATTATTATAGAAATAGTACGGAAACTATTGAGCCCATTTTGGTGTTGCCGAATGAGACTATTGAGAGAGAAACAGCAATAGTGGATATCGCGGTAGATGCTAAAAATGGTGTCTGGGCCAGCTTTGTAGATGGTACGATCTACCATTATGATGCCGATAAAAAGTTATGGAGCAGGCTAGAGGCTCCCGTTACATCTTTTGGTACCGATCTGATCAAGTTGGAAGTGGATAAGAAAGGCCATTTATGGATCGCTACTGAATTGCATGGTTTGTTAAAGCTAGATCCCCAAAAAAATGAATTTGTACAATTTGCGCAGAACATTGATTTTTCGGAAGAGGATAAATATCCCATGTTCATAGCCTTATATTGTGATAGTGGGGGAAATATTTGGGCAGGTACCGATGGCGATGGTTTTTTTAGAATCGACCCTGATACGGGTCAGGTAGATAATTTTAAACCTAATCCACTTAATAAATTTTCCATTAGCAACGCCACGATCACCAAAATAGGTGAAGATGCCAGTCAAAATATTTGGGTGGTGACCAAAGAAGGGCAAATAGATATTCTGCCAAAAGTAAACCCTGCGATTAGTTATTATAGTGGTAGCAAGGAAGAAATACCCACTAAGACTTTGTCCATTATGCAAACCCCGGATAGTATTCTGTGGTTTGGTAGCGATGGCAAGGGGCTGACGGGTATGAATGTCGATGGGACCAAGACATTGTATTCTATGGATAAGGGTGCAGATATACCTTTTAAAGGGAAGTTTGTACAATCTATGGCGGTAGATTCGCTCGGAAATTTATGGGTGGGTACCTACCAAAACGGACTTTGGGTCTTAAGGCATGGTGAACGCAACAAGCCCTTAGAAGTTGAGGTGAGAGATGGTGCTGGGCATAGGGTAACCGATATTAGAACCATTTTTGTAGATTCTAAGGGAAGGGTGTGGACCGCCTCTAGGTCGTCATTAAACATTTACAATGAAAAAGGGGAAGTGTTGGCCATATACGACAACAATGAATACGGTTTGTCGGGGAAGGTCATAGATTGGTTGATGGAAGATGACCAAGGGGGCATTTGGATAAGCCAAGAGCCTGGAATGCTTTTTAGATTCAATGAAAGTAAAGGGCTTAAAAATCCCGTATTTGAACCCGTAGCTTACCATGAACCGGAATTGGATAAGGAAGATTATTCCATAATAGCTATGGATAAGGATAGTGAAGGAAAACTCTGGTTTCTTACAAAATCCCGTTTCTTAATAAAGTTCGACCCAGTAGAACGCTCGTATATCTCATTAAGGGAAGAAAAAGGATTAAGGGAGATTACAATAGCTTCCATTTTGACCCAGTCCAATAACGAATTATGGTTGGGAAGTTCGCAAGGAATACATCATTACGATCTTGAAACAAAAAATCTGGAATCATACTACCGTATAGATGGGTTACAGGGCGATTCTTTTCTTACAAAAAGTGTCTACAGGTCCTCTGACGGACAATTGTACTTTGGAGGAGGCGATGGAGTTAGTGCCTTTAAACCGGAATCTATGGAAAAAAAAGATTCCAATGCCAAGTTGTATATAAGCCAGATAGAGGTGTTGAACAAGCCCATTCAACATTTTTATCCTTCGATGGATAATGAAAGAGTAGAGTTTCTGGATGAGTTGAAATTAGAAGCTGGGCAAACATCGTTTTCATTCCAATTTGCGGCCTTAGATAATATTTTAGCGCCTAATTACCAATATGCCTATAGGCTAAAGGGGTTTGATGAAGATTGGATAGAACCTAAATCTAACAGGATAGCCTCTTATACCAACATACCCTATGGCAACTATGTTTTTGAAGTCCGTGCAGGCTCTAAGAAGGGAATTTGGGATTTGACCACAAAACAGATTAAGCTATACATTGCACCTCCGTGGTGGCAATCTACATGGGCATACATAGTCTACGGTTTATTGGCGCTTGCCATGTTCTATGGTATCTACGAATGGCTGATATTAAGATATCGATTACAACAAGAGTCGTGGAAGGGGGCCAAAGAAAAGGAGATGTACGACATGAAGGTAGATTTTTTTGTGAAGATGTCGCACGAGGTACAAACACCTTTAACACTGATCTTGGCCCCTATAGATGATATGCTGAACAAGGCAGTGGCCTCTGGTAATGAATTGCTAAAGAACAGGTTGCACCTAATTAGGAACAATGCAAAGAGACTTTCGCGTATAGCCTCTGAACTTACCAATCTTAGGGATAAGGAAGTCAATAAATTGCAGATACGTGCTACTAAGAACAACTTTATATCCAACATAAGGTCGGTGGTGGTTTCCTTTGAGGAACAAGCGGCTTTTAAACAGCTCAACTTTAACCAAAATTATCCTAAAGAAGACATTGTTTTTTGGTATGATAGGGATAAGATAGAGCAT
Organism: Maribacter thermophilus; assembly: GCF_001020565.1. Taxonomy (GTDB): domain Bacteria; phylum Bacteroidota; class Bacteroidia; order Flavobacteriales; family Flavobacteriaceae; genus Maribacter; species Maribacter thermophilus. The sequence continues at coordinate 283,466 of NZ_LDAS01000001.1, forward strand.
GTGATATACAATTTATTGTCGAATGCGATAAAATTTACCCCGAGCGGGGGAGAAGTATCTCTGAGCGTAGAATATAATAAGAAACAAAAGTCTGTAGAGCTTCGGGTATCGGATTCTGGACCGGGTATTCCCGTAAAAGATCAAGAAAAAATATTCAAATTGTTTTACCGTTCTGATCTCGGAAGACAAAGTACAGATTCTTCGGGTATTGGGTTGGCGTTGGCAAAAGAGTTGATAGAGCTTCATCATGGAGAAATAGGTGTTGCCTCAAAACAGGGAAAAGGGGCTACATTTAAAGTAAAGCTTTTTACACGGGAGAACTTGTTTTCCTCAGAAGAAAAGTTGTTCGAGGAAAGCGAGCCCATTGAACTAAAGGAAAAGAAAGATAATAGCCCGGTCCCCGTTAGAGGACGTCTTGTAGGTGCCAAGCAAGAACCTAAAGGACACACCATACTGGTCATCGAGGATCATGTAGAAATGCAAATGTTTCTAAAAGATGAATTAAGGGGCAAATACCAGGTATGTTTGGCGGATAATGGTAAAAAGGGTGTGGAGTTGGCCAAAGAAATACTGCCAGATCTTATTATTTGTGATGTAATGATGCCCGAGATGAACGGTATCGAAGTCTGTGAACGACTACAGGAAGAAAAATTAACCGCTACCATACCTATAATATTGCTTACGGCTGTAGATGCGCCAGAGACAAGAATTGCCGGGTATAAGTCCGGAGCCATTTCGTATGTTCAAAAACCTTTTAATTTCAGGGAGCTCTCCTTGGTCATACAGAATATAATGAACGGTAGGGAAAAGGCCATGGAGCAACTAAAGGGAAAACTGGTGGCGACCCCATTGCCCAATCAAATGCAGTCGAAAGAAGATGCATTTATCTCAGAACTGGTGGCGGCGCTCAACGAACATTTGGAAGAACCCGATTTTCGTTTGGAAGATTTGGCCAATACACTTAATATGAGCTATTCGGTAATCTATAGAAAATGCCAAAAAATACTCGGTAAATCGCTTGTAGAGTTACATAGGACCTTAAAATTGAAAAGAGCGGCACAACTTATTGTAGAAAGTGGATATGGAGTTTCTGAGGCAGCCTTTATCGTAGGGTATAAAGATGCCAAATATTTTAGCCAAAGTTTTAAAAAAGCATTTGGCAAATCTCCTTCGACCTTAAAAAAGGAAGTACAACAGAAAGAGGGAGAAATTAACCTCGAAGACCTTGGAATCAAAATTTAAATCCACTACAAATTAAGCTCATTCCTCTCTTGTTTAAAATGATGCTTTTTGTCTATTTGTTTGAGTTAATTTCAAAATTATGTTCAAAAGGTTGCAGAAAATCTCCTTTATTTTCGATTTGCTTAAAAATTCTACCCTAAGCGATTAAAAACACCCCCCTATACCCCATAGTGCTGATTAGATTTGAAACTACGTTAAGAAGGTGTTTGCGTATCGTTAACAAAATGTTCAGATATTCTAGGTAGAACATTTAACGGAGCACATTCTTGATAAACAGTAAACTAGTACTAACTCAAAAAAATGAATATGGATAGATTTTCGAGGAGGTTAAGGGGCTTTACCCTCTTACTCATTTTTGTTGCCGTGAATTTTACGGCCACTGCTCAAGAGAGCACATTAACAGGTGTTGTTACCGATGCCGATAACGAAATTCCTATTGCAGGGGCAAGTATTGTTATCCAAGGAAAACAAAAGGGAACCGTAACCGACTTTGACGGTAATTTTACGTTAAACGTACATGCCGATGATGTTATTTTGGTCAGTTACATTGGCTACGAGACAAAGGCGATTCCTGTAAACGGCCGTTCTAGTTTGCAGATTTTATTAAAAGAAGAGGTGTCTGAGTTACAAGAGGTGATTGTAACCGGATATACTTCAAAACGCAAGTCGGAGGTAACGTCATCTGTTGCCACGGTAGATGCGGAAGAGCTTACAGATGTTGTCACTCCAAATGTTTCAACAATGTTACAAGGTAAGGCATCGGGTGTACAGGTTGTGCAGTCTAGTGGTCAACCAGGTTCTACACCAAGCATTAGTATAAGGGGCTTGTCTTCTATAAATGGTAATGTGGCCCCACTTTGGGTAGTGGATGGTATGATCATGCACACAACGCCTAATATCAACCCTGTAGAGATCAATTCTATTTCTGTATTAAAAGATGCATCTGCAACGGCATTGTATGGTTCTAGAGGTGCAAATGGGGTAATTGTGGTAACTACAAAACAAGGTACATCTGACAAGGCCACATTTTCATTGTCCTCTAGGGTAGGTTATTCTAATTTAAACCAAGGAAACTTTGAAGTAATGAATTCGGGCCAATTATACGACCATTACCTATCGTACAGTAATCAGGAGAATATTCCTGCTTGGTTCGATGAAAGTTTAAAGGATACCGATTACGATTGGTTCGACAATGGAACCCAAACTGGCATGCTACAAGATTATAGTATGGTCTTTACCGGTGGTACCGAAAAATCTAAAACATTTGCTTCTTTAGGATATTATAACGAGACAGGAACGGTAAAAGGGTATGATTATGATCGGGTGTCCTTTAGGTTAAACCATAGTTACGATGTTAACGATCGCTTGACCTTAAAACCAAGAGTCGCGGTAAGTTATGAAAAGACCAACAATCAGCAACATTCATTGTATGCTATGTATACGTACTTGCCATGGGATCAACCGTATGATGAGGAAGGTAATGTGATAAACCCTCAAGAAGCGGGTACTACATGGTATGGTAGAGATGCATCTAACTACCTGTACGACCTACAATGGAACTACAGTAAAAACAGAACACTGGAGCTATATACCAATTTTGATTTTGAGTATGACCTTTTCAAAAATGTGAAGTTCATATCTACCAACGGTGTTTCTTTCTATTACACCAACGGATTATCATATACCGACCCGTCGTCGAACTCAGGATTGGCAACCAATGGATCCATAAACAAATCGAATGCCAAGCGAGTTACCAATTTTACCAACCAAATGCTTAAATACTCCAATAATTTTGGCAAACATTATGTAAACGCTTTGGTTGCCTATGAGTATAACGATTATAAGTACGAGAGCGATTCGGCAACGGGTTACGGTATTGTAACCGGTACGGAGATATTGGGTAATGCAGCTACCCCTGCTGCCGTAGATGGTTTGACCAACGATTATGCCCTACAGTCCTATTTCTTTAATGGTGATTATTCTTATGATTCTAAATACATGGCCCAGGTTTCGGTAAGAAGGGATGGGGCATCTAATTTTGGTGCCGATAACCAATACGGTACGTTTTACTCTGGGAGTTTAGGATGGAACATTCACAACGAAGACTTTTTTAAAGCGGACTGGGTAGATCAATTAAAGCTTAGGGTAAGTTATGGGTCGGTAGGTAACCGTCCAAGCTCTTTGTACCCACAGTACGACCTTTACAGCTTAACCAATGTGTATGATGGTTACACGGCCACTACACCTTCACAATTAGGAAACGATGACCTTTCTTGGGAAAAGTCGTACCTATCCAACTTTGGTATAGATACCAGGTTCTTTAACCGAATCAATTTCTCGGCAGAATATTATATCAAAGATACTTCAGACCTTCTTTATTATGTAACACTACCTTCTACCAGTGGTTATACAGGTTATTGGGAGAATATTGGAGGTGTTAAGAACAAAGGTTTCGAAGCTTCTGTTTATGCCGATATCATTACCGGTGATGAAGGTAGCTTTACCTGGTCTTTAGGTGGAAACATCGGATTTAATAAAAACGAAATAACGGAATTGTACGAAGGTGCAGAAATAGATAGGGGTACCAAGGTATCACGAGAAGGAGAGGACTACAACTCATGGTTTATGAGAAAATGGATGGGGGTTGATCCAGAAAACGGAGACCCACTTTGGGAAGTAGTTGATAGTGAAACAGGTGAAAAATCGGTTACCAACGATTACAACGCAGCTACTAAACAGATCGTAGGTACTTCGTCTCCTGATTTTTATGGAGGTTTTACCAGCTATTTTGATTATAAAGGGTTTAGCCTGTCTACAAATTTCAATTTTGTAAGTGGGGGAAAAATCTATAATTACAGTCGAGAATTGTACGATTCCGATGGCGCTTATCCTACCTATAACCAACAAGTTTTGTATGATGGTTGGTCTAGATGGGAAGAGCCTGGTGACATTGCTACACACCCAAAACTTGTGTACGGAGGAAATAACCTTTCGAATAAAACGTCTTCAAGATATTTGGAAGATGCCAGTTACCTTAGGTTAAGAAATATACAGTTGGGGTATTCATTACCTTCCAAAGCTATCGAGTCTATGGGGATTACCCATTTAGGATTCTATGTCTCGGGAGATAACCTATTCACTTTTACAGATTTCTCCGGTATGGATCCAGAAGTAGGATCGGATGGCTATTCCAGTTCTCTATATCCGGTATCAAAACGTTTTACTCTAGGGATCAACGTTTCATTTTAACATTAAAAAAAGATAACATGAAGAAAATTATATACAGCGCTTTATTGGCTTTAGTGGTTACGGGCTGTGAAATAGATAAGTTTCCGTATGATTCCATTGCTTCGGAAGAATTGTTCGAAGATGCAGAAGGACTCGAATCTGCTACGCTTGGAAATTATGCCTTGCTAAAGGGAGATGCCGATGGTAACGGCTTTATGCCACAGTTGCACAGATTGGCAGAATACCCGGGAGATAACGTGTCTTTGAGCGGTACCACAACAGACCCACTTTTTTATAGCTATAATTATAATAACCTTGCAACGGGTAGCCGATCTAATGATTTTTGGACCTCCGGTTATAAGGCGATCGTAGGGTGTAACCGTATTATAGAGATGGGTACCGAAGGCGATAGCCCTGAAATGGACCAGCTGATCGGTGAAAATTATTACCTAAGGGCCATGACCTATTTTCAATTGGTAAATATCTATGGTAGACCCTATACACAAGGGACTTCAAATTTGGGAGTACCACTTAAATTGAGTTCAGATATATCCGATGCTCCCGACAGAAATACGGTTGGTGAAGTGTATGATCAAATTGTAGAGGATTTGTTAAAGGCCGAATCTTTAATGACCATAAACAAAACCAATAGCTATGCTACAAAAGAAGCGGCACAGGCCTTGCTTTCTAGAGTGTATCTATACATGGGAGAAAATCAGTTGGCGATAGACTATGCCGATGAGGTTATAGAATCGGGAAGGTTTACCATGCTTTCTACGGACCAGCTTCCATCATATATAACCTTGAATCCGGACGATAACAGTGAAACTATATTTTGTTTCAAATATTTAGAGGAGTCAGATTATAACCATGGTTGGTATACCGTAGGTTCTTTATATGCCAATATACAAGGTTCTGGTTGGGGCGAAATGTATGCCTCTAGAACTTATTTAGATCTTTTACTTCAAAATCCTGAAGATAGCCGATTAGGGTTTATAGAGCCCCAATACCTATACGATGAAAATGGAGAAAGGATCCCAGTGGTATTCTGGGTAAACGACGATTATCAATACGTTTTTCAGTATATAACCGAAGATGGCGGTACTATTTCTTTTGAAATGGACGGACAGACCTACGAAGTTTTGTCAGAAGATAGCGATGGTAAAACCCTTTACTATTTTATGGATGGATCGGGTACGAAACAATACGTTATCCGTGATTATGAAATGGCACAGAGAAACGGTTATCCTAAGTACTACATCTTAAAAACGTCATTGCAAGAAGATGTACCCCATTTATGGTCGCCCGTGGTTTCAAGATTGGCAGAAATGTATTTGAACAGGGCAGAGGCCTATGCCAAACTGGGAAATACAGGCGAAGTCCTTGCCAATATCAATGTTATTCGTGAGCGTGCGGGTATACCTACGTATCAAGATGCTACGGATTTTCCTGAAGGACAATCAGTGTTGGATGTGGTATTGGACGAGCGCCGTATGGAATTAGCCTATGAAGGCCATAGAAAGTTCGATGTTTTTAGAAATGGAAGAACTATGGACAGGCGTTATCCTGGTACCCACTTAAACGGAAACAATCCGTATTATGAGGTAACCCCAGACGATCCACGTGTTATAGAATATATTCCAGAATCTCAAATAGCGGCACAACCAACGTTGATTCAGAACAACTAGGCCAAATATAGAATCGTGAAAAAAATGAAAGTTTTATTTATTGTCATGATAATTGGCCTGTTCGGTTGCGATTCCGATGTGGTGCTTTATAACCCAGAACCCGCCAGTACCGAAGAACCTGCGGAAGGGTCCCTTGATTTTTCGGTAACCGTTCCCCCGGGCGGGAACAGCTGGGTAGTTAATAATATTGCTCAGAACAATACCGTAATTTATGATTCTGGAATCCATAATTGGATAGAATTGGATGATGTGATACGTACTTATTTTAAGGTGTCTTCATCAGGAACCTTGAACGTTGGTCTCAATATCAGGGCCCCTGAAGGTACTTCTAAGATCAGGGTTACCGTTGGTGACGAAACTGTAGAAAAGGAGATTACCAATACAGATTATGCAGATGTAGAAATAGGTCAGTTTGATCTGGCGAGTGCCGGGTATCATTTTATAGAAATTCAAGGATTGGAAAAGGCGGCAACCTATATTGGCGATATAAACAATGTACTTCTCGGGGGTACATCGGTCTCCAATGGAGTGGCTTTTGTAGAAAACGAGGAGGATTTCTATTTTGGTAGAAGAGGGCCTTCGGTTCATCTAAAATATACCACGCCCGATTCTGATATTGTTTGGTTTTATAATGAGGTGACCGTTCCGGAAGGTGAAGATGTTGTCGGGTCTTATTTTATGGCAAATGGTTTTGGAGAGGGTTATTTTGGAATGCAGGTGAACGGAGAGAGCGAGCGTAGGGTATTGTTCTCTGTTTGGAGCCCTTATGTGACCGACAACCCAGAAGAGATACCCGAAGACCAAAGAATCACATTACTTGGTAACGGAACAGGTGTTACCGTAGGTGAATTTGGAGACGAGGGTTCTGGGGGGCAGAGTTATATGACCTACCAGTGGCAACCGGATACCACGTATAGATTTTTGTTGAAGGGAGAGCCCAGTGGGTCTAATTCAACCGACTACACGGCTTACTTTTACGCACCCGAGCTTGGCGAATGGCATTTGATAGCATCTTTTAGAAGACCGCAAACAAATACCTATTTGACAAATTTTCACTCTTTTTTAGAAAATTTTGATACCAAGACCGGTTACATAACCAGAAAAGGAACCTATACAAACCAATGGGTACGCGATACTGCCGGAAATTGGCATGAGGTAACGGAAGCAACTTTCACATATGATGCCACCGCGAACGCGGGTATTCGACAAGATTATCAGGGTGGAATAGAGAACAACACTTTTTATCTCAAGAATTGTGGTTTCTTTAATGAAAACACTACGTATGGCAGTGTGTTCTCTAGAACAGGAACCGGAAATGTTCCCAATATAGATTTTGGGGCACTTCCAGAAGTGGTCGTACCCGAAGAAGAGGAAATAGAGTTTTTCGATAAAAGTGCGTGGGAAGTCTTGGAATTTTCTTCACAAGAGGAAGTAGGGGAAGGCGATAATGGTTTGGCGACCCTTATAATTGATGGGGATTCCGATACCTATTGGCATTCTTGTTGGAACGGTTGTACGGAGACCTTTGCGTATCCGCATACACTGGTCGTTGACATGAAAACCTCTAACACGGCCGATAGAATTCAGATCAACCAACGTAATGGATCGCGAAAAATAAAGACCCTAGGTATTGAAGTAAGTACAGACGGTGTTACGTGGGAAGATTTAGGGGAGTTCATCTTGTTGGATAGTGCAAATGAACAGGTTGTAAAACTGTCCGACCCAGCGATGTTTAGATATTTTAAATTGACAGCTATAGATGCTTTCGATGGTGATAGGTTCGCCGCTTTGGCAGAGGTATCTATAGGGATTGCTTTATAACTTTTAACAATATAGAAGGATCTTCCATGTAGTTATGTTTTCATAACAGTTTAATTCTTATGGTTGAGTTAGTTGACAAAAGGCACGGATTTTTCCGTGCCTTTTTTCGTTATCAACTTTAAACTCCTGTAAAAGACGAGTATAAGGTTGTAGATTATAAAGAAATTATCTTAGCTGGTATACCCTAGCATAATCGATGATCATTTTTTGGGGAAAGATGCTATTGTCAATGCCTTTTAGTCCACCCCAACTGCCACCAATGGCCAAGTTTAGTTTTAGATGAAAAGCTTGGTCAAAAGGCCACTCGGCATCGGTTTTGTTCATGTTTTTAAATTGATGGTAAACGGTACCATCTAAAATAAATTCAATTTTTTCGGGAGTCCATTGAATCGAATAATCGTGAAAATCACTGTAGGGATTTTCAATAAAAACAGCCTTGCCTACTTCGGTACCCTTCATGTGGTTAAACGCTTCCGTATGCACTGTTCCGTAAATGGAATCCTTTTCATAACCAACATGTTCCATAATGTCGATTTCTCCACACTTGGGCCAACCTGCTTCTTTCCAGTTCTTGCCCAGCATCCATATGGCGGGCCATGTTCCGGTACCTTTGGGCAATTTGGCCCTAACACTTACTTTTCCGTATTTCCATTCGTTAAGGTCTTTGGTGGTGAGGCTGGCAGAGGTGTATTCACCGAACTCCGTGTTTTTTATCCAGTTTTTATCCTCTTTGGAAACAAATGCGTCATTTTTCACCTGTTCCTTATGGGCCTCTATGATGAGAAAACCGTCTTCTACACGAACGTTTTTAGGGTTGTTGGTATAGTACTGTGCTTCATTGTTTCTAATGAATCCGGTTTCGTAGTTCCAATTTAAAGGGTCTGGTTTTCCGGTACCGTCAAATTCATCGGCCCATACCAAAACGAATTCTTTTTTTGGCTCTTTCCCTAATTGGTCTTTAGTATTTTTAATATTGTTTTTGCAGCTGCCAATACTAAGGGTTGTACAAATAACGGCTACAAAATATTTTTGATTAAAGAACATGAGTATCTTGTATTTTATGGTGTATAAAAGATAAAGACTTTTATGAAAAATATAAATGCCTTATTTCTTTAGGGGCTGTGTTGCTTTCTTTAGTAAAAGCTCTGGTTCGTTGGTGGTAATAAAATCAAAATCGTTCTTCAACAACCAATCCATATCTTCCTCTTCATTTACCGTCCAGGCATTTAGGGTAATATTGTACTTTTTGGCACTGGTAATCCATTCTGGGTGTTTTTTAAATGCGGAAAAATGATAATCGGCACCATCTATACCATCATTTTTCAATACCTCTGGAGCCTTGCTTCCGTCCAAGTATTGTGTGTGCACTTCAGGGTTCAGTTCTTCCAATCTTTTTAAAATGTCGTAGCTGAAACTGATATAGACGACCATGTGCTGTGCGTTTAGCTCGTTTATCAATTTGTACACTTTTTCCGCAATCAATAAGCCTCTTTCCTTGTTTTTTGAAGGTTTGATCTCACATACAAGACGGGTGGACGTATTATTTTTTAGACCTTCCAACAAATACTCTCTTAGAGTTGGTAGTACTTCTCCATTTTTTAAAGGAAACTTGCTAAGTTCTTGATAAGAGGTTTCCTCGATATTTAAATTGGCATACTCAGGATCATGGGTTATTATTAAAGAATCATTGGCCGTCATGCGAACATCAAATTCAGCACCGGCACATTGTAATCGAATAGCTTCTTTTAATGAGGCTATAGAGTTTTCGGGTAAATCTTTGGTTTTCCAGGCGCCTCTGTGGGCTACCACTTTGTTCTGGGCAAAATTCGGTGTCTTTTTTGTATTGGAACAAGAACCGATTACCAACGTGGTAATCAATAGGTAAATAAATCTCATACGTTACATTTTAAACATTAATATTTGGGCATAGGTTTTAGCCTATGCCCAAATTTCTCAACTAATTCAACTAACTCAACTAAATAGTACTTAGGATATTTTTAATTGTACCCGTCGTTTTGTGGGTAACCTGGACCCAATAGATCCAAATCTATCTGCGCTATGGGGAAGTTGATGTAGTGGGGCTTCCAGTTGGTACGTGGATCTTTGGTACCTAGGTTTGCCGGATAGTATTCACCGTCACCCGCGTAGCTTGTAATTTGTCTGTCTATAACCTCTTGTCCCATTCTTTTTAAGGTAAACCAACGTTCTCCCTCAAAGGCAAGTTCGCGTGCCCGTTCGTCCAAAATGGCCTGTTCGTCTACAGAGGTTAGGGGAGCGGCTCCTGCTCTTGTCCTTACGGCATTTATATAGGGTAGTCCATCTCCACCGGAGCGCATCATCGCCTCTGCAGCTATTAAATAGGTTTCTGCCAATCTATACACCATTATATTGCTTCTTTGAAGATAGGAGTTAGGATTGTCATCTTCCTCCACAAACTTTATACAGGCCGGATGTAGTCTTTGGTAGTATAAAGTATAGGTTTCACTAGGGTTATCCAAATCAGTAATGGGCTTATAAATTTTAATCTCTTGGTTTATACTGTCCCCGGAGGTATAGTAGTACTTAAGCCTAAAATAGGTGTCATCGTCCCTGGTATCATTAGGATCTTCGGCAAGAAGGTCCAACAAATAATTGTTAGGTAGTATTCTAGCGAATCCCCTGCCACCTTGGGCAATATTGGCCTCTATACCCGAGATCTGAAAGTATTGGGCAACATAGTTGGCACTCATCATGGTATTGTCGCCCCCGCCCAATAGGTCGTCTTTTGATTGTACTACGAACAAGGCTTCTGCATTGTTTTTGTCACCGGAAAAGACATCTGCCGTAGAGGGCATTAAACTATGTGGTCCTTCTTCTATAAGAGAAATGGCTTGGTCTTTGGCCTCTTCCCAATCTCCTTGCCACATAGCCACTTTTGCCCTTAGATGTTTGGCCGTACCTTTTGTAACACGTCCAAAGGCATCGTTCCACTGCAGGTTTTCTACTGCAAAATCCAAATCGCTTTCCAATAGGGCAAAAATCTCTTCTTCTGATGATTTGTCGTTTATAACATCAAAGGCATTGTCTACCGTAACGGTATTGGTGGTAACGTAGATGTTATTGAACATTCTATATAGATAGAAATAAGAGTTGGCCCTAAAAAACTTGGCCTCTGCCAAAATTTGGTTTCTTGTATCATCATCTATATCGTCCAATGTTTCGGCGGCATTGATAATTTCTGTTGCCTTGTTGGCAATGTTATAAAAATGCTTCCAAAATAAAGAAGACACAAAATTGGCTCCCTGGTCTACAGGAGAGACGCCTCTTTCGTATCTGCCCATTAATCCGGTATAACCCGTTCTACTGAAGGCGAGATCGCTTCGCGACGACATTAGAACCGCTCCCATAAAATCTTCGGTGCCGTTGTCATACCTATCCCTGTTGAATTTGTATAAACTTACCACTCCCGATTTTAATCCGTCCTCCGTAGTATATATATAATCGGAATCTATGAGGGTACTGGGCTGTTCCTCTAAATAATCTTCGCAGGCCGTGGCTAAAAAGACTACGCTCAGTAGGGCAAAACCCTTTTTTAGTTTTATGTATAGTTTTTCGGTATTCATAATTTCTTTTTTTAAAATTTAACCCTTACACCAAAAGTGAAACTTCTTGCATCCGGATAGCCGGTATCGGCATTTGAATAGGTACTTCTTATGTTTACCTCGGGACTATAGCCTATATAGTCTGTATTTGTAAACAGGTTGGTTCCCGTAACATAAAATCTAATCTGCTCAAGGTTTAGATCAGAGGTTATGGCATTGGGCAATGTATAGCCCAAACTAACGGTTCTTAATCGCACATAAGAAGCATCTTTTACCGCCAAGGAATTCAAGTACAATGGGGTAGTGTCGTAATTAGGTCTAGGAAACGATGTAGACGGATTTTCGGGGGTATAATAATCTACCTTTACGCCATTTAACTTGCCCGAAAGGGTGCCGCCGTTATTAAAATCGGATAAGAAAGGATTCACTTTGCTGATTCCCTGGACCGTATAAAAATCTACAAACAGATCAAAACCTTTGTATGCCACCGAAGTGGACAATGAGCCAAACCAGTCTGGGTATGGGCTTTTAAATACCCTGTCTTCAGGAGTTATTTTTCCATCGGGTATGCCGGTTTCGTTTCCGTTTTCATCCACACCGTTGGTATCCTTTATTTTGATGTCACCAGGTCTTAGGTCTTCTTGTGGCAACGATGATTCAGGATTGGCCTGTGGTGCATTGGCAAAGTCTTCGCCTTCTTGCCAAATACCGTCAAACTCGTATTGGTAAATGACCCCAACAGGTTGGCCGACGTAATACCCATAGGTATCGTCTTTGGTAATTGGGTTTCCGTCCCCATCATTGTATAGCTCCAACAACTTGTTTTTGTTTTTGGACCAATTGGTGGAAATAGACCATTTAAAATCGTCGGTGTTGATAATGTTGGCCGTTAGGTTCAATTCTACCCCTGTATTTTGGAGTTCCCCGGCATTAAAAAAGGTGTATTGATAACCAGTAATGGAAGGCACCCCTCTTCGAAGCAACAGGTCGGTGGTTCTGGCATCGTAATAGTCTACGGTACCGGTCAAAAATCTGTTAAATACAGAAAAATCAAGACCAAGGTTCAAGGTGGTAATTCTTTCGAACTTTAAATCTGTGTTGGGCAAAATAACAGAGGGTGAATACCCTGAGGATGATTCCCCGTCAAAAATATAGTTTTGCCCATCAGCAGTAAATAAGGAAGTATACGCACGTCCGAGATCATTCACCAATGAACCGTAACTCGCCCTGAATTTTAACTCCTGAACCGCATTTACATCTTTTAAGAAGTTCTCGTTATGAATTTTCCAGGCAAAGGAGGCGGCCGGGTTAAAACTCCATTTGTTGTCTTCTGAGTTAACCGATGCCCCATCCGCCCTGGCAGTTGCCGTCAACAGGTACTTGTCGTTAAGGTTATACCTTGCCCTGGCCATAAACGATGATAGGCGTTGTTGGTTTTTGTCGCGTTCTACGGTTACGTTTCCTACGGCGTTGGTAATACCGTCGTAACCTAAACTTTCGTTGCTAAAACCTTGACCTTCGGTAAAGGTTCTACTGTATTTGTTTTCTTGTGCGGACTGAACCAAGGTAACATTAAGCTTGTTGTTCTCGTTAAAGGCCTTGTCGTACGTTAGTATGTTTTCTATTAGATAAGACTCTGTTAACGTATTCTCTATTCTGGCTATACCTCCAACATCATCTCCTGCAGAGCTCAAAGAAGATTGGTACTGTCCTCTTTCAGATGTTCTTCTGGTCAGGTTTGTTTTTAATTGATATTGTAGATTTTTGGTAATCTGCCAAATAGGGGTAACGTTCACTACATAATCGTTCCCTTTTTCGTCGTTGTCTTGTTCGCGTAAGTTCCATAGGGGGTTTACCGCTGACAATTCTTCACCGCTGGGAAATTGGGTCAAATTACCATCTTCGTCATTGGCCCTTCCGAGGGGAGAAGTGGTTATTACGTTTACATTGGCCGCCCTTTCTGTATCGTCGTTAAGAAGGTTCAGGTCAAAATTAACGGAAAACTTGTCGCTGATCTTTTGATCTACGTTTAGGCGCAATGTTTTTCTGGTATAGCTAGAAGTGGGAATGATACCTTCTTCTTTAAAGTAATTGATACTACCAAATACCTTGGTAAACTCAGAACCGCCACTTACGCTTATTGCTTGACTGTTCACATAACCATTTCTGACCAGTTCATCTTCCCAGTCAACAAATTCATTGTTGGCGATCGAGGCCAGTTCCAGTTCTGAAAAGATATCCTCATCGTTGGGGTAGGTGTCATCTGCAATATTGGACCTAACGGCTTCTCTACGTAATTGAGCAAATTCTTGTCCGCTATATACATCAAAGTTGCGTTCAATTGATTTTGAGGTTACGTATCCATGATAGCTAACACTTACTTTACCTTTTTTACCTCTCTTGGTAGTGATCAGCACCACACCATTGGCACCACGCGATCCGTAAATGGCCTGTGCGGAAGCATCTTTTAAGAATTCTACCGATTCTATATCGTCAGAATCGATGTCTTCTATACCTCCATCCCTGATAATACCGTCAACAACATATATAGCGCTTACGCTACCCTCAATGGATCCTTGCCCCCTAAAGATTATGTCTGAGGTACCACCAGGTCTTAGGGTTCCGCCTCCGACATCAACTTGTAGACCGGCTATTCTACCTCTCAGCATTTCATTTACATCTGCTGTAGGGGTGAGTACCGCTTTTTCCATATCGGTTACGGCCACCGCATTTACAACATCACTTTTCTTTTGGGTACCGTACCCCACTACAATAACTTCTTCTAACTGACTCGCGTCTTCTTGTAGTGTTATGGTTATGGGGTCTTTTGAAATAGGTACTTCTTTGGTAGTGTAACCTATATAAGAAGCCACTAAAGTAGTAGCGTCTTGAGGGGCGTTAAGGGTAAAATTTCCGTCAAAATCGGTAGATGTACCTATAGTGGTACCTTTTACAACTATCGAAGCTCCGGGTAAGGGCACTCCATTTTGGTCAAGCACAGATCCTGTGATTTTTTGTCGATCCTGCGCATGCATGGTCACGACAGAAAAGATAACAAGCAAAAGCCATAATATCTTTTTCCTTGGGTTAAATAATTTGTTAATCATAGAGTGTTGATTTTGTTCAAATTAAAAGTTGATTTTAGTTAATTATATTTCATGAAATGGAAACATAAAGTTCCTGCTGTTGCAAATTATAGAGATTTATCTTTAGGTGTAAAAAATACAACACTACAAAAACATACATCTGGCAGCAGACCAACGATATTCTTCGAGACCTTATGATTTATAAGGTTTTTTACTCTTTAACATTTTATTGTGAGTGGTCGTAAAACCTTATGAAAGAGGTGTTTTAACTTATTTGTAGTGGTATTGTAGGGGCGAAATTATGGTAGGGTAAAAGTTTTATATGGATAAGATATAATCGGTAAGTTTTGTTTCTCGTTTTAAATTCAGCTTTTTTCTCAACCTGGAACGTCTTACTTCTACACTTTTTACAGATATGTTAAGAAGTGGAGCTATTTCTTTTGAAGAGAGGTTTAATCGGAGATAAACACAGAACTTTAGATCGTTGGACGATAAATCGGGGTGCAATTCCTTAGCCCTTGTCAAAAATTCCCTATCGGCATTGTTAAAGGCTTCCATGAACATTTTACGGTCCTTTGAGCTGTTTAGGTTCTTGTCTATCAATTTTATTACCGGGTGCGATTTGCTAAAGGTTTTGTCATTCTTCTTAAGTTCTTTTTTTACCCTTCTTAAAAGTTCGTTCCTTTTTACCAAACTCATGGTAGATATGGCCAACTCTCTGTTCTTGCTTTCAATTTCCTGGTTCAACTTTTCGTTTTTTAGCCGAATCATTTCTTGTTCACTCTTAATAAATTTCAATTGCATTTGGCGTTGGCTCTCCAGTACGGCCTTTTTGTTTTGGTTGCGGTAGTATCTTTTGTACGATTTATGAACCAATAGGCCCAGGCCAAAGAAAGATAGGGCATAGGCCAACAAGGCTAGGTTAGAGAGGTAGAATGGCCGGTCTATCGTAAAGCTATACTGTACGGTATTAATAGATTCTTGATTTCCAATTTTAGACCGGGCCTTGAACTTGTAGTCTCCAAAAGGTAATTTTTCAAAGGTTACAGAGGTGTTCTGACTCCAATCTGTCCAAGAATCATTCAATCCTTCCAACTGGTACTGGTAACTTATATTGGTGTATTTGCTGTATTGGGGAACACTGTAGGTAATATGCACGGTAGATTCCTTGTTGGAGAATTTGCCGCTATCGAATTTAGATACTTCAATAAATCTATTTTCTTTGTTTATAAATTTTACCTTATCCAACATTAGTTGGTGTGGCTTGTTCTGTATTTTGTCCAAGTCTATCAATAAATATCCATTGGTTTTACCGATCAGATATTTGTTGTTTTCCAAATGGGTAATATTTTCGAAACTCAAGGGCATTTTTCGGCTATTGCTTTCAATAGGAATATTGTTGATATCCACCATATTGGTCAAGGGGCCTTTTTGCGCATAACCGATATTATTTAGGGTAAAGCTCCACAGACGTTCGTTTTTTTCGTCATATATCAATTTTCCCGACAGATATTCTTCGGTAGGAATAAGTTTCGCCAATATAGAATCCCTGACAAATTTATCAGTGTTTGGCTGTAGTTTAAATATTCCTTTTTGGTTAGAGTAGAGTAGATCATCGCCCATTTTTATGAGTCCGGAGCCTTTACTTTTTTCAATATTGCTAAGAAGTGTTACAGTATCAAAAGACTGTAGATTTTGATTCAGAAATAAGCGATATACGCCTTTGGTCTCATGGTTTACCCAGATTTCATTAGTGTTTATGATCTCAACAAAGCGGGATGATATCTCAAAACCTTTTATTTTATGGCTCAGTTTCCAAAAACCGTTGTTCTTTTCCATTATGGCCAAACCAGAATAATGCCCTAGTAGTAATTTATTTGGATGGTCGGGAATGCGTCTAAAGTTCCACACGCCATCAATATTGGCAATTAACTTAGCCTTATCGCCAGTAATTGAAAAAATGCCGTTGTTATGTCCACATAGTAACTGGCCGTCCACAGAAAAGAGCGACCAAACTTGGCCCTCGGTACCTTTAATGAATTTTAGTGGGGCATTTGAGTCCAGATTTTTATAAAAAAGCCCTTGGTTGGTACCGATGTAAAGCTTTTTATTATGTGCAATAGAGGTATAGGTGGTGCCAAAAGTACCGTCCCAGTCGTTATATTCCTTAATATACGACTGCCTGTTTATGCAGTTTACCCCATTGTCAAGGGCTGCCCAAACATTGGCGTCCGTATCTTCGAACAGGTTTAACACCGTATTGTTACTTAGTCCGTTAGACTGGTTTATTACGTTGGTTATTTCACCATCTACCGATATTGATATAATGCCTTTGGAGATAGTGCCCAACATAAAGCTCTTGTCTTCTAATTGTATACCGCTAAAGACCCTTGAATTTTTTAGTAAACTGTCTGCAGGTATATGCCACCGTTTAAGGGTTTGGTTTTCTATTTTGTACAACCCTTTGGTGCGGGTCAGTACTACAAGCCCATCATTTACCATGAACATACTTAGAAGAAATTTAACTTGTAAGTCTTCAGGTATTTTGGCAATGAGTTTTTCGGTGCCGTTTTCTAAATTAAATATACGACCATCATATTTCTGAACATATATTTTCTGATCTACCTTAAACAACCTGTAATTGTTTTCTTTATCTGTAGTATAGTTTAATTCTTTTGAATCCGTATCGTAAAGGTAAATACGGTCGTACGATTGGAAGATTACGTATTTATCTATCCACTCTATATTCCAGATAATCTCATCTTCGAACAATTCTTCTTTAATGGATGCAGAGATAGAGTGGTAGTCCATTGACCCTCTGTTGTTTATGGTCCAGTAGCCGAATTCCATATAACTACCGGTAAAAATTTTGTCCTTAAACGAAGATATAGACCTGATGGCGGCGTTGTGTAATGTAGGGTACAGTGTCCATCTTGCACCATCATATTCCAAAAGTCCTTGGTTATTCGCTACATATATGTGGCCCTGAAAATTTTGTGTTACTTCCCAATTTTGGTTTTCGGCCCCATATTCCGAAGGAGAGAATTTAACGATTGGGGGTGTTTCTTGGGCGTATGCGAGTTGTATTCCCAATAGTAATACAATTGAAAGTTTGTATAAATACATAAAAATAGTATTTGAGAAAGAGTGCATGCCACCAATAGTATTACCCATAATTTACATTGGGCAAATTTAGGAATATGTAAATAATTACCGCTATTAAATACGACCTGTGTTGTTATAACGGCGTTTTTTTGTTGTGATGTTATTTTGTAATCTAGAAAAAAGGTTTTTGCTATTTGTGGGCGGGGAAATAGCGAGGGCTCTTTAATGGATATAAAACGGGTGGTTTTTATAGGTTAATCGGGAAATGGCTCTATGAGGGATAATTAATGTTTTTTTTGGGGGGATACCGGTAAGAATTTGCAAGGCTTTGCATGGTCTTTTTATAATAAAAGGAGACACATTCACTTACCAAAAATGTGAGAGTACGTGGAAGTTTCAAAAGGTAATACTTCTAATATTTACCTAATTGTTGTTGGTTGAAGTCCTAATCAAAAAGTGCATATGTTATAACCCTACGGCCTCATTGGATACACTGTTGGATTTTGCCATATGAACGATAGATCCATTTCTAATTTCTTCCGCGGCAAAGGATACCAAGTTGTCATTTTCATTAAGGTTATTGCTGAAAATTTCGATGGAATCTTTGTTAGAGAGTCCCGTATTCACCTTTACCCATTGGGCTTTACTGTCCTTTATCTTTATTACATAGATCCCTTCCGTAGTGTTCATGATGGTTGATAATGGCACTATAAAGTTATCATTTTTACTGTATAGGGGTAAGGTGATTTCGGCGATCATACCTGGTAATAAGCGTTTGTTCTCGTTGTTAATATCGAGTTCTACTCTCTCTGAACGTAGTTTAAGGTCCAAGGCCCCGGACATTCTGGAAACACTGGCCGTAAATGTCTCGCCAGGAAGCGAATTGACCTTAAAACTTAGCTCGTCTCCCAAATTTAGATAACCAGTGTACGCATCCGGAATCAATACGGCAAGACGTAATTTTCTCTGTTCGATAATCGATAATAAAGGGGTATTGCTCTGTCCTACAAATGCTCCGATATTAACGTTTCTAGCTGCCACGGTACCTTTAAAAGGAGCAATGATCCTAAGATATTCTTTCATGGACTGTAGTTCTTGGTAAGCAGCTTTTGCCGCTTGTAAATCGGCATAGTCCCCATTTTTTCTTGCTAAGGCTTGGTCTAAATCGTTCTGGGAAATAGTGCCCTCTACTTTACTGGTCTTTAGAATACGGTCGTAATTATTGCTACTGGCCATGTATTTGGCTTCTTGAGAATGAAACCGTGATTTGGCCGCGGCAAGTTGGGCATATATTTCCGGAGCGTCCAACTCCATGAGCAATTGCCCTTTTTTTACCTCATCTCCAATATCTACCTTTAGTGATTTTACATAACTATCCACTTTCGCATGAATATCCACCTGCCTATATCCAGATAGCTCGCCGGGCAACAATATTTCTGATTGTATCTTTTGTTTTTTTAAGCTAAAAGTTTCTACATTGTTTGATTGTGCACTGTTTTCCTTTGCTTTTTTGGGACTACTGTCGCAGGCACTGGTCAAGGCCAGTGTACCTAAAGCTAAAATGACGGTGTATATCTTTTTCTTCATAGTATTATTCTGTTTTATAAAACTTACTATTCTTGTCTTCTGGATTTAAGGAAACCGATTCTATGGTTGCATTTTTTCTGACCCAAGCGAATATGATAGGTATTACAACCAGTACGGCAAAAGTTGAAAAGAACAAGCCTCCGATGACGGCTCTTCCTAAAGGAGCTGCCTGCTCTCCACTTTCCCCATGTCCAATTGCCATGGGTAGCATACCGGCAATCATGGCTACACTGGTCATGATAATAGGCCTTAATCTTACTGCAGCGGCATCCCGTGCGGCCAATAGGGCATCACCACCATTTTTTAATCGTAGTTCTTCCGCATTTGATACCAGTAGTACGGCATTGGCGATAGATACACCAACCGCCAAGATAATACCCATATAGGACTGTAGGTTTAAGGTAGATCCCGTTGCCAATAAAAGAAGAAGAGATCCCATTACCACAGCAGGGGCGGCCGTCAAAACTACAAATGATACGTTGAATGATTGAAAGTTGGCGGCAAGCATTAAAAAAATAACCAAAATAGCAACCAATAACCCAGATTGAAGACTGGATAAGGTCTCTTCCAAAACTTTGCTCAAACCAATTAGTTCAATATTTAATCCGCGAGGTAAATCACCTAAATCTGTTATTACTTTGTTGGCCTCGTCCATGGCCGTACCCAAGTCTATGTGGTCAATATTGGCTGTAACAGATACATAGGGCAAGGCTCCTAGGTTATCATTTTCCCCGTTAACGGTAGAAGGGGTAATAGTGGCTACGTCTCCTAAAACGGGTCTTGCCGTATTCGTTCGTATAGGTGTTTGCCCTAATTGGGCGATACTGCTCACCTCGCTTATAGGAACCTGTACTTGAACACTAACCGTTTGCCCGCGTCCTTCATCTACCCATACATTTTTTGCGGTGTAACGTGATGATGAGGTAGTGGCAATAAGTGAGTTGGTGATTTCACTTATACCCACACCTAATTGTGCGGCTTTTGTTCTATCTATATTTATGTTAAGGGCAGGGTAATTGGTCGATTGTGCTAATTGTGCATCTCTAAAATAAGAAATGTCCTCCAACCGTTCAATTATCTTTTTCCCATATTCTACATTGGTTGTTTTATCTATACCCGACAACCTAATCTCTATAGGGGTAGGGGATCCTTGGCTCAGAATTTTTTCGGTCATTTCAATAGGTTCAAAAGAGACCTTCAATTCTGGAAGTTTTTTATGGATTCTTGACCGTATTGAATCTTTGAAGGTATCCATGTCGGCGTAAAAATCTTTGAGTGCTATTTGATAAAGGATCTCATGGGGTTGTGCCATAAATAAATACAACGATGATATGGAGTATTGTGAGGGGTGCATGCCTGCATATACAGACGAGATACCCACATGTTCCGGTCCTACCATATCTTCAATTTCATTGAGGGCCTTAAGAGCGATCTGTTCTGTTTGTTCTACGCGCGTTCCTTCGGGAGCCCTAATTCTCATTTGAAATTGGCTGGAGTTTACCTTAGGGAAAACGTCTCTACCAATAGTACCGATTAAA
Source organism: Maribacter thermophilus (assembly GCF_001020565.1). Taxonomy (GTDB): domain Bacteria; phylum Bacteroidota; class Bacteroidia; order Flavobacteriales; family Flavobacteriaceae; genus Maribacter; species Maribacter thermophilus. The sequence goes on from NZ_LDAS01000001.1 coordinate 304,342, forward strand.
ATTATGGCAATGATAGAAATAACTGTTAAATATAAAATGGAGACCATTTTCCTCTTAGGTAGTAGATAGTCTATAACATTCAAAAACTTTTTACGGAACCGATCAAAACGGCTGACCTCTCCGTGGTTTTTATCCGCTACTTCATGATGGTTTTCTTTCATGATCCAATTGGCCATTACAGGCACAAAGGTTTGCGACAATAGATAAGAAGTAATCATAGAGAAGCCAATGGCCAGGGCCAATGGCAAGAAAAGAGATCCGGGAATGCCAGCCATAGTAAATGCCGGGGCAAAGATGGCCAGAATACATAGTAGGATCAATAATTTAGGAAAGGCTATTTCCAAACATGCATCAAATATGGCTTTGGGCTTTGATTTGCCCATGTCTAAATGCTGGTGAATATTTTCAATGGTTACGGTACTTTCGTCCACAAGAATACCGATTGCCAAAGCAAGTCCGCTTAGGGTCATTAAATTAATGGTGAACCCGAACAGTTTTAGAAAAAGAACCCCGGATATGATAGAAATGGGTATCGTGAGTACCACTATAAGGGCGGCCCGTCTATCCCCCAAAAATAGAATAACCATTAAACCTGTAAGTACGGCACCGATAACCCCCTCGGTAATCAAACTTTTTAAGGAGTTTAAAATGTAAACTGATTGGTCAAACTCATAGGTAAGTTTGACATCTTCAGGTAAATTGTTTTGAATTTTGGGCATCGCTTTTTTTAGCTTTTTTACCACTTCCCATGTAGAGGCATCGGCTGATTTTGCAATACTTAAGAATACGGACCGTCTGCCGTTGACAAGTGCGTACCCCCTTATGATATCCGCTTCATTGCCTACAGTCGCCACATCGCCAATAGTAAGGTTCTCCACACTACCTTTGAACAAAGGTATTTTTTCAAACTCCTTTAAGTTTCGTATTGTATTGTTCGTAGGGGTTATATAATCCTTGTTTCCTATACGAACATTGCCAGAGGGGGCCGTTCTATTATTTTCTGTCAATGCAGCAACAATTTGATCGGTAGTCAAATTATGACTTCTCATTTTAGCCGGGTCCACATTTATGGTGATGGCCCTAGGGCTACCTCCTGCAGGAGCGGGGGACATTAATCCGGGAACAGAGGTAAATGAAGATCGTACATATTCATTGGCCAAATCGGCAAGTTCATTATTTGTCCTAGTCTCACTACTCAATACAAGCTGGCCTATGGGTATTGTTGAAGAATCGAAACGAATAATGAACGGAGGTTGTGTGCCTGGGGGAAATATGGCTTGGGCCCTATTACAGAGTGCTGTGAGCTCGGCTGCCGCTTGGGCCATATTGGTGCCTTGATAGTAGGATAGTTTTATTAGGGTCAGGCCTTGGATGTTTTTGGTTTCAATAGATTTTAACCCATTGTTAAAGACCATTAATTTAACGTATCCTTTGGCAAAATAGGCTTCCATTTGATCTGGTGTATAGCCGCCAAATGGTTGGGCCACATAAATAACGGGCATATCCATTTGCGGTAAAATATCTACTTTGATTTCTTTTATCGCCTGAATACCAAAAAAGAAGAGTCCTCCAACAAAAACGAGGATTGAAATAGGTTTTGATAAAGCAAATTTTATTAGGTTCTGCAAGGTATTGGTCTATTTAAATTCGTTTAAGAAAAGGTTTATGTCTCCTATCGCCGACGCTTTCATCAACAAAGCTTGCCATAAATTGGTATAGGCGATATCACGGTCGGTCTCTGCCCGGTTAAGTGCATATAGGGCGGTGGTTACGTCCGTTAGCGTTGTAAGTCCGTTTTCATAGAGGGCAATGCGCTGCCTATAAGCCGCCTGGGCCGCTTCCACTTGCTTAGGTGCTTCTTGGTAATTGCTCAAAGCATATTCCAGCCTAGCGTTGGCGGCATCGTTCAAGTTCTCTAGTTCTATATTCAGTTTTTTGTTTTCTTCCTTAAGTCCTTCTGTTATCAACTTTTGGCTCGAGAATCTCTTGTGTGCTTCCGATATATCGGTTAGGTTCCAAACAAAGCCAACTCCCAATAGATAATTTTGACGGGTAGGGTCAATGCCATCCAAATAACTACTGGAATAGGAAGTAAGGTCGGTTGCATAATCGGGGTTAATTCCAGATCCCCTGGCTTGGTACACGCCCAAAGCGGTAATAGAAGGCCAATACTCGCCTTTTACGGCCTTTTGTTTTAACTCACTGGTAAAGACTTTACTTTGGATGTATTTTTTTGAAGGATGCTTATCTGTAGAATTTATGGAGGATACATTAGTGACCATACTGCCGGGAATCGTATTTAAAAAGGTACTGTCGGCTATAAAATCTTGGGGAGGCACTCCCATATACTCAGCCAATATATTGTTCTGTGTCTTTACCTGTTCCCTTACCTGGTTTAAGGTGATTTTTGCCCTTGAAACTTCTGCACCGGCCATAGAAGAGTCCACACCGGGCATTAAACCATTTTTGACCCTGACCGAAACATTCTGGTAAAAGACTTCTGCACGCTCCAAGTTTTTACGTTGCGATAGTAATAATCGCTGACTGGCCAATAGATTAAGGTAGGCACTGGCAATTTTAATCTTATGCTGAAACACCTCTTGGGCATAATCTTCACCATATTGAACAGCCTCTGCTTTAGCAGCTTTAATATTCTTTTTTCGTCTTCCAAAAGAGAAAACCTCCCAGTTGACATTCACAAAATAAAGAGCGCCAAAAGCGGTGTTCCAGTTTTGGGTTTCGTGGTATGGTCCCGATGAGCTAGCAATGCCATTGATACCAAAAAGAGGGCCATACTGCCCATTGGTTGTACCATAACTTTGTTGTGCTCCCAAGCCTACATCTGGCAAATAGCTTCTTTTTACTTCATCGGCACGTTCTTTTGAGGCCATGGCGTATTTGTTCTTGGCCCTTAAGCTTCCATAGTTCTCAATACCTGTTTCAATGGCTTCTGGCAATTTTAGGTCTTGTCCCAAGGACCCATTAGTAGAAATGATTGCAGTTATGATGGTAAATACCTTGGCAAGATCAATAAGGTATTGGGCAAAGTCTTTAAAAGCGACTAATATTCTATGCATGCTTGTTTTTAGATAATCTATTTAATCCACCCATAAGAACTTAATTTGTTACTCGGGGGTGTCATATATTGTTTGGCTTTTTTATCAATTGTCATACATCATACTTCCAAATAAATGTCCGTTCACGTTTTTTTTTATAAAATACTACTGGCCTACTTTATATACATTCCGTAGACCTATTTTAAAACAGATATATTGAAAAATAAAAACAAGGCTCTCTGAGAAAGCATGCCTTTACGAAATAGAATCCCATTGTTTTATTAAATAAGATCTATTCTATATCTGTAAAAACTTTTTTAATTCTTTATAAGGGAATACTTGTTTTAAAAATGTAGCGCTACCTATATAAAAAAGAACATATTTTTGAACTTTCATTCCTCTTTATCCGAAAACTTGTTTTCAAAGCCAATATCACATAAAGAAAGCCAAGTTTTTATGTAAAAACAACGTACGGCGATTTTGAAAAAACTCCACTTTTAAAATGAATGGAATAATTGCCGAACAAGTGTATTTTACAGTACTGACAGTATGAATTCAGTATAATTTTAATTCAATTTTTTTACTTTTTATAACAATTAAATTGTAAAAAAAATGTTAAAAAGAGAATAGCCAATTAACATAGTTTAATTTGGTAAATTCATAAAAATACCCAGATAAAAATTGAGTATTCTAATCTTTGGGATGGGTTTCTGAATATTTATGGGATGGTCTGCGATAACTTTTTATGGAAGTTCGTCGGTGTTGAAATATGGAGCTTTCCAAATTTCGTTCTGTTTTTTTCAATCTCGTTTGTTAATCGCATAAATTTCTATTTTTTCGTGCTTTCCTTTTAACAAGATACTGCCTAGAGAGGTATAGCTGTAGGAAGTCTTGTTTTCGAGGTCGTTCAAAAGCGTTTCGGACACTAATAACGACGCATTGTACTTGTTGCATTCCTCTTGGATCCTGGCAGAGGTGTTAATAACGTCACCGTGGTATGCCAGTTCTTTTTTTACAACGCCTACTTCGGCCACCATTAAAATGCCACCATGCACACCTGCCTTAAACTTGGGGACTATGCCATATTCTTTAAGGTAATAACTTTCTCTTTTTATCAAATTACTTTCAAAAGCAAAAAAGACCTCAATACAGTTTGCGTTGGCTATACCTTTGTCATAGGGCCAGGACAATACCGCTTCATCACCTACATATTGATATATTTCTGCGTCGTATTTAGCAACTATTTCGTTTAGGTCATAAAAAAAATCCTGGATAAATTGGCTGTATTTTAGATGCCCTAATTCCTCTGCCGTTCCCGTGGAATCCTTTAGGTCAAGAAACATAAAAATACGTTTTTCCTCTTGGGGTTTTTTATATTTTCCCAAAAGCATTTTCAGAAAAATACCCCTGCCAAATTTTTCTGTAGCTATTTTTAGGAAAGAGAAGACCAGCGAAGCGATAAAAACATATAACAAGTTAGAGTGTAAGACTTTGTTGTCTAGCCACCATCCAATGCTGTTATCTATGTCCAATTCGTAAGAATCGGAAATAAACTCCATTATGATGGTAAAAACTGCAATGGTAGATATAAAATAGGTGATGGTTCTGAAGGCGATAGACGGACCGATGGCCAATCTTTTAGAGCTATACTGTTCGAATGCAAATTCGACGATAGCATAAATAAATCCCAATAGAATGCCTGTAAGAACGTAATAACCATAAATCTCCGCCATAGATAAATTTGCCACGGCTCCCTTTAAAGAAATAGATATAATACTGTTAAGGCCATAGAATCTAAAAAAGGCAAAAAGGGCCATTGCACATACCCAAAACAACAATGTTTGCCATAAAAGCCTGTAAAAATACCTTAGGTTTCTTTTCACGTCAGATACTAACAGATGATGGTACGCCTTTTATTAAGGTATACTAACATCGGATTAAAATTAATTTACAAATTTAGAATTTTCTGTTCGGGGTATAGGGTCCCCCAGCAGATTCTATGGCAGCTTCAAAAGCTTCTATCTCCATCATGTATGTTTTTAATTCTTTTTGGAAGATGCTAAAGTCCCTTGTGGCGATATCGATGTTCATTTTTTGTGTTTCCGTAGGTGGTTGTGTGGTGTTCCAATGCGCTCCTGCTACCTGTCCCACCCTTGATCTAATGGATGGGGGTACAGCTTCGTTCTTTGATTGCCTAATACGGTTTCCTGTCAAAGCTGTTCTCAGTTCATTTAACTTGTTGTCCAGTTCTTCCCATTTGGAAAATAGATCGGCTCCTACTTTTGGAGTATTTACTAAGGCAGTTTTAAGATAGCGAAGACGCTCGCTTACCTCTCCTAATTTTTTGCTGGCCGTAGCTACTTGTCTAGAAAGTTCTGCGGTTGTTTTTTGAAAAGATGCTATTGCCGTATAATCTACGGGAGCGGTCGTAGTCTCTACCGGTTTTACCTTAAAAACCTGAGGATTGCCTTGGGGCTGTAGTTTACCGTTAAATAGAATATATAGTTGTACACTATATGTTCCAGGGGCGGCCATTGGCCCTTGGGGGTCGCCTGCCCACGGAGGTTTAAAATCGGGAACTTCAAGGTCTATGGGATTTGGGGCAGGTAGACGTAGGTCCCAATTTACCCTGTGCAACCCTTTCTTATTACTTCCTTCTACCCATCTAATGGGTTGATCCTTATCATTCTTTATCAGAAGTAACACTTTAGCTTCGTGCTCGGTGCTCTCAGATGTCAGTGGTTCCCAACCAGGAAAGGGAATGTTCATGCTTTTGGCCTCCAATGATTTTTCTTTTTCCTTACGTATAGTTTTTGATGTCTTTGGAATATCATTTAAATAATAGGTGAACAGAGCGCCGAAGGGAGGGTTGTCGGCAACATAGCTGGTGGTGCCCAAAGTAGGCATCCCTTTGGCCTGCATGGGGGCATAAGGTACGTACCACCAAGCATCACGGACCGAAAAGAGCTTGTTTGTTTTTTCATTAATAGTGGTTCCTATTTCCCTAAGAGGGGTATAATCGTCTAAAATATAAAAACCTCTACCAAAAGAAGCGCCTACCAGATCATGGTCCCTTGCGTGTAATTCAAGATCTCGAAAGGGGATGGTGGGTACCCCTGATTTTAAAGGAATCCAGTTACCCCCTTTGTTTATGGAGAAATAGATACCGTACTCAGTACCTATGAACAATAGGTTATCATTGATCGGATCTTGTTTGATCACCCATACGATCGTATTGCTAGGTAGGTCGCCTACAATGGACTTCCAAGAGCGTCCACGATCGGTACTCATAAACAAGTATGGGGTAAAATCACCAAATTTATGTGCATCGGCACTTACAAAAACGGTATTGGCATCGTGGTTAGAGGCTTCCACATCGTTTATGAAAGACCGCTGTGGTACTTTGGGCAGTGCACCGCTTTTGTTCCAAGTGTCGCCGCCATCCTCACTTATATGCACCAAGCCATCATCGGAACCTACATATAAAAGGCCTTCTACTTTTGGAGATTCGGATATCGATGTCAAGGTCGCGTATTTAGACATGGCACCATTGTCGTATAAGGCATCTATACTCCATACTTTGCCCATCATTTCCAGTTCATACCTATTGGCATTGGTAGTAAGGTCTTCGCTGATGGGCTTCCAAGAATTGCCTTGGTCATCACTTCTCCAAAGTCTTTGTGAACCGTAGTAGAGTCTGTGATTGTTATGTGGACTAATAAGAATGGGGCTGTCCCAGTTCCATCTTTCCGCCATATCACCAGAACCGGGTTGAGGTTGTATGTCCATACTTTCTTCGCTTCTTCTGTCATAGCGTTGAAGGTTGCCTTCCTGTATTTCCATATATACGATATTGGGGTCTTTGGGGTCAAATGCATTGTCATAACCATCGGCTCCCAAGGGTACGTACCAATCCCTATTTCTAACACCTTCGGTATTCATGGTTCTAGAAGGACCTATCAGGGTCCCAAGATCTTGGGCTCCACCTACGATATTATAAAATGGCAAGGCATTGTCCAGTGAAAGTTTGTAAAACTGTGAAACGGGCAAATTTGGAAAATGGCGCCACGTTGCCCCTTCGTCGAATGTCTCGTAAAGTCCGGCATCGGATCCGGCCAATAGGTGCTTTCCGTTGTTAGGGTCTATCCAAAGGGCATGATTGTCACTATGTTTTTCACGACCAGTGCCAAGAACCTTAAAATTCTTGCCGCCATCGCGTGTTACGTGTAAGAAGACATCCATCTGATAAACAAGGTCGGGGTCTGTGTTGGACACTTCTATTTCTTGATAGTAATGCGGACCGGTTCCACCAGAGATATAACCGTTACGGCGCTCCCAGCTTTCTCCCATATCCATAGACCTGTAAAATCCTTTCTCAGAATTTTCGGCTTCAATAGTAGCATATACAAGGTTGGGGTCCGCTGGGGTAACCCCTAAACCTATTTTTCCCATGTCTCCCTTGGGAAGACCTGTGCTTTTTTGGGTCCAAGTTTCCCCATTGTCGGTAGATTTATAAATGCCCGATTTTGGTCCTCCAGAAAGAAAACCCCATACATGCCTTCTACGTTGATAGGCCGCGGCATACACAATATCTGGGTTCGTAGGGGCAAATTCAATATCGGTAACGCCTGTATGTTCATCAATTTTAAGAACAAGGTTCCAGGTTTTTCCACCGTCGGCGGTTTTGTATAACCCGCGATCACCACCAGATGCCCATAAAGGGCCTTCGGCTGCCACAAAAACGATATCGCTATTTCTAGGGTCCACCAAAATTTTACCTATATGTTCCGAGTATTTTAATCCCATTTGGGTCCAAGTGGTACCGCCATCGGTACTTTTAAAAACACCGCTGCCCCAACCTACGTGTCTGCCACTTACGTTTTCACCGGTACCTACCCAGACAACTTGGGGGTTATTGGGGTCTATCGTAACAGTACCTATAGAGTATGAAGGTTGATCGTCGAAAACCGGTTTCCAAGAAATACCGCTGTTTTCTGTTTTCCATAGGCCTCCAGAGCCTACAGCCACATACCAAGTACTTGGGTTGGCCGCACTAACAGCAATATCGGATATTCGACCTCCCATGAGTGCGGGTCCTATAGATCTAAGTTTCAATCCTTTTACGGCATTGGCGATAGCTTCTTTATCTGTTTCCTGTCCGGTAACGGTCAAAGAAATTAATAGGAAAGATAGGTACAGAAAGAAAATGGACAGGTAATTTTTACGTGACATAGGTAGACGGTTTGGTCGTTAGTTAGAAATTGGATACACATCCAAATGGTATTATAAAAATATATAACCCAGATGAAAAACCCCTAAAGAGAAGGCATTACTTTTTTAAAAACTTACGCTATTGATAAACTTATTTTTTTGAATGGTGTTTTTAACCAAGTTTCCATTACTATTTTCTTTGTTTAGGGCGATGTTCTATTATTTAAATGGAATGCTTTTATTACTCCTCACATTTACGCTTTATGAAATGATTTTGATAAAGTGTAAAAAAAATGGAAAAAGCTAAAATGGCCCCAAGTAAGGCCATGGCCATATCTTTTTGGGCGTCCCAAATATCGCCTTGTGTACCTAAATAGGAAATACCTTGTTCTACAAAGAAAACATCGGCTACGAGCCATTCGATGATTTCATAAAGTCCACTAACCGAAAGTATTAGGGCAACAGGTAAAAGGAAGGCAATATGTCGAGGATACTTCAGCCAATTTAAGAAGCATTCCTGCATGGGGTAATAGAGTAAAAAACCAAAGCAGAAATGTACCAATCTATCGTACTGGTTTCTTGGAGAATCGAAAATATCCTGCAGCCAAAATCCGAAAGTGTTTTCTGCATAAGTATATTTTGAACCATAGACGTGCAGACATAAAAAAATACAGATCAGCAAATAACTAAAGTTGCTGAATCTGTATCTCTTAAACGAAAATATTAAAAAAAGTAGTGAAATAACCGTTAAGGTATTTTCAATGAGCCAATTGTAAACATCTGTAGTTCCGATGAAGGAATTGGACCATACCATTATAAACACAACCATAAAAAAAGGCAACAACACTTTCTTTATGGTTATGGTATTCCTATTTGTCATGTATCCATGTTTCTAAAATCCATCCTTTTAAACTTTTCATTGATCCTTAAACATTTTGTCCAGTTTTTTAAGATTGATTCCCAAGAATATTCTGAAAATACCTGCGGTTATAAGGGCAAAGGCTGTCATGTATACAATACTGAGGCCAGCAAATAACGGATTTGCCAAGAGCAAAAAGGAAAAAAACAGGGTTATAATGCTCCAAAACAACAACCAGCCCCATTGTGGTATTCCAGCAGATTTTAATTGAAAGGACAGTCCTATGGACAAAATGCTTTGAAACAATAGCCAAAAACCAACATATAAAGGTAGAATGGCCATGGTCATCAAAGGATGGGCCAAGAGCAATATGCCGATAATCAAGTCTAGGATACCTCCGGCTAGGTACCAGCCCCAATCTTTCATTTCGTTTTTGTTGGAAATGGAAAACACGATTTGGAATATACCGGATACAAAAATGAATGCACTAAAAATGATGCTTAGTGATATGTAACTTTCCAAAGGGGTACGCATTACCCAAACCCCAACAAAGATGTACAGTAGACCTATTAAGATGGATATCCACCAGTTTTTTATGGCTCTTTGGGCCGATTCTAAAATTGTTGCCATAATTTCTATTATTTTAAAGTTTTTGAGCTGAATTATGTGTATAAGATATGCCAAGCTCTTTCATACCAAGTGTCCGTGTTAAAAAACGGGACCAGTTCTTGTTTTCCTATTTTACAATGGCTTGCGCTTATTTTAAAAACTCGGGGTTCTTATAGGCAGGGTTTGGGTATTTGTAAAATCCCTCGCCTGTGGATACACCTAATTTATTTTTATCTATATAGTTCTCTTTTAGGTATTTTACCGTTTTTATTTTTAATTCGTCTTGGGTTTTTTCCGCCGCTATTTTGTCTATGTTATAAGCGGTGGTAATACCTACCACATCAAGAATACCAAAAGGTCCCGCAGGTGCTCCCGTAGCTTTCATCCAAGTTTTGTCTATCGTTTGCGGGTCGGCCACTTCGGTAACCAACAAACGGGTAGCGGCACTTAATAAAGGCACCAATAACGTGTTTAGAATATATCCAGGCTGCTCTTTATGTAATGGCAGGGCCAACATGCCAATAGCTTTTGCAAAAGCTACGAGATCATCAAAAACCTTAGGGTCGGTCGTTGCGTGCCCCATAATCTCCGCAGTATTGTGAATCCAAATGGTATTGGCAAAATGCAAGGCCAAAAATTTTGAAGGTCTGCCCGTAGCTTCTGCAAATTGACTCGGTAATAGGGTAGAGGAGTTTGTGGCGAATACCGTTTTTTCTGGAGCCACTTTCGCCAGCTTTTTATAAAAATCCGTTTTTATGGCCGGATTTTCGGGTATGGCCTCGATAAGCAGGTCGGCATTCTTAACGGCCTCCGCCAAATTAGAGGTGTAACTTAAATTTTGGCCTGTTTTGTCTATCTCTTCCTGTGTGGCGTTTAAATCGTTTTTGTAGGCGTCGCCAAGGGTGTCAAATTTGGTTTTTGCCTTTTCTAGCACCTCATCGTTAATATCGTACACCGTTACATTAAATCCGTGAAACGCGGTTTGAAAAGCAATCTGATATCCTAGAACACCGCTACCTGCAATGGTAATATTTTTATAGTTCATGTTGTAAGCTTTTTATTTTTTCTTCCCTATTATTTTTAATCCCCTTATGGAAATTAGAGAATGGGCCTATTGTAGATGTGAACGCAACATCCAAGCGGTTTTCTCGTGCTGTTCCATCAATCCGGTAATATAATCACTAATGCCTTCGGCCTGCCACTTATCAGAAATGGGCTTAATTTCTTCTCTTAAGAAAATAATAATGCTCTCATGGTCTGCCAACAGTTCGGCAAATATGCTTTGGCTGTCGTTCTTTCCTTTTGTCTTTTCGGTAAGATGTGTCAGCTCGGAATACATTTTTAGGGTTGCGGGTACATAATGGCCTAGGGCACGTATTTTTTCGGCAACGGTGTCTACAATTTCCTGTTGTTCGTTGTATAAAGTCTCTAAATAGGTGTGTACGGTATGAAAATCGGGACCTTCAATGTTCCAGTGAAAATTCAATGTTTTTGAATAGAGTACAAATTCATCGGCCAATATTTTGGCCAATTGATCGGCAATGGCCTGTCTGTTTTCTGCTGAAATTCCAATGTTAGGTGTTTTCATTTTTATTATATTTTTTGAATTGCTCTATAAAGGTATTTTGGAAGACAGGGAATTAGTATGACGAAAATCAGTAAACCTTCTTTTTAAGATAAGTTTATAATTAGGGACTAATGGAAAATAGTCAAAGCAAAGGGCTATGGGGTGTAGAGGGGCATATATAAAGTGGGTAAAATAACGAGGATATTAAGACCTGTAGATAAGAATGAATATAATGCCGATCAAAATAATGGTTCCGAAAGAGTATCCTACAAACTTTCCGGTAGTTTTAGAGCCTTTGAATACACTGATGCCCAGCTTCACGAGCATGTTGCTCAAAACAGCTGCAATGATCACTGAAGAGGCCGTTTTTACTTTGTCGGAATCCAAAGAAAATTTGGCCATGCTTATGGTAATAGCATCCGTATCGGCCAATCCGGAAATAAGGGCCGAGTAGTACAATCCGTTTTCGCCAAAAAATTGATTGCTGTAGAAAACGGCAAACAGAATAACGATATAAATAGCTCCAAAACCTAGGGCACTCAATATGTTCAATGGGTTTCCGATTTTTATGTTGGTGTCCGTTTCTTTGGTGTCCCTTTGAATCAATATTAAGGATACCACCAAACAAATTAGGGTCAGTAGTGAAAAGGGGAGGGCCAAATAAGTTAAAAGTGAACTATTGAAAATATATACCAAAAGGGACAGCCTGGGGAACATAATGCCCGAGGCAATAACGATACCGGCGGCATATTTTTTTGATAGTTCGGGCGATTCCTCACTTCTGGAAGCATAGCTCCAGGCCACGGCGGTACTGGAGATGAGGCCACCAAGAATAGCCGTCAATAAAATGCCTCGCTTTGAACCCACGAACTTGACCAAGAAATAACCAATAAAATTCAAAAAGGAAACAATGACCACGATGGAGCCAATCTCGAACGGGTTCAGCAGGTCATTGGGACCGTAGTTCTTATTTGGAAGAAAGGGCAATATCAAAAGTGCAATGATCGAAAACTTGATAAAGGCAAAAAGCTCCTCAGAGGTGATGTTACTGATCACGGAGCGGAACCTGGTCTTCAACGAAAGTAGGGTAACAATGATCACCGATGTGGCAACGGCATCCCTGTAATATTCTGCCGAAACCATAGCTCCCAAGACAAAAGTGGCGATCAGGGCCAGGTTGGTGGTGAGGCCCTGGCCATATTCCTCTTGTTTTTGGTAACTGGGGTTAAGGGCCAAAAAAAGGATAAAGGCGGCCAAACCGATTATCAACAACCAAACGGTAAATTTATCCGTTAGATTTTCCAAGGTAAATCCTAAAATCGCTACGATCGGAAACGTGCGAATGCCGGCAAAACCTTGCCCCTTTAACCGGTCGTATTCTCTCTCAAGGCCAATGATCAAACCTATGCCCATGCTTATAAGTATGCCCAGAATATAGCTGTCGGTAAATTCATTTGTGCCTTCGAAATTTATCATTTGTTAGTTAGGTTGTTGGTGGTCGTTTCTTAAAATTGATCGTTTCTAAAGATGGATATTACAATGTAAAACCCCAAGATGGCCGACAATACAAAACCGATGGCGCCCAATAAGGGAATACCGTTGATCAAGGGCGGCATCTGCGCCATGACCAAAATCGATGATCCAATGGACAAGGCCGCAATGATTACAGCAAATACCAAGCGGTTGACCGACTTGCTCGTGGCGTTCTGAAATTCTTTGAGTCCCTTGTGCTCGTGTACCACGACCAGCTTGCCGTCCTTTATTTTTTTAAGGATGCTGTTAATGTCGTCGGGCAGGGTATCTACCAAATTATTAAGGTCTTGAAGCCGGTTAAAGTTCTTTTTGAACAGTCGTTTTAAACTAAATCTTTTACTGATAATCTTTGAGGTATAAGGCTCTAGATTGGCTGTTATATTGAATTCCGGGTCCAGTCTTCTTCCTACGCCCTCTATGATTATAATGCCCCTGATCAACATATACATATAGTGGGGCAGAATAATTTTATTCTCGTACAGTACGGTTTTAAACCGGTTAAGGATGGTACCTACTTTTATGTTTTGAATGGTGGTGTTACTTACGCCCTCTACAAGTTCATATAGATCCTGTTCCAGTTTTTTTTGGTCGGGGATATCCGTTTTTACGGCAATTTTCTCAAGTAGATTGATGATTTTATTGACGTCTTTGCGCAAGAAATAGAGTAGTAGGTCGCCAAGGGCTTCTTTGTCGTTGGGTAATACGGTGCCCATCATTCCAAAATCCAAAAAACAGATCTGCGCCTCATCGGGAATTACAAAAATATTTCCTGGATGCGGGTCGGCATGAAAAAAGCCATGTTCCAGAATTTGGGCCAGATATAGGTCTACACCGAACTTTGCTACGGCAGAAGGGTCTATGTTGACTGCCCTGAGCTGATCGGTTTCCGATACTTTGATGCCATCGATATATTCCATACAGATCAGGCGGTTCGTAGAAAATTTACGGTAGACTTTTGGAACATAGATCATGTCATTACCTTCAAAGTTCTTGGCAAATTTTTCCGCATTGCCCATTTCCCGTAAAAACTGCAGTTCTTCTCCGATGCTTTGTTCAAAGGAGTCGATAATGCGAACCGGTTGAAAAGCTTGTGCCTGTACACTGTGTTTCTCTAGTGCCTTGGCTACTTGTTTCATGATTAATAGGTCACTTTCTATAACTTCGTCTATATGGGGCCGTTGGATCTTGAGCACTACGTCTTCTCCATTTAACAATCTTGCCCGGTGTACCTGCGCCAAAGAGGCTGCGGCCAAGGGTTCGGGCTCGATGGACTGAAAACAATCGGATGGGGCTCTGTTCAGTTCCGTCTCAATGGCCTTTTGTACATCAAAGTTTTTTAGGTTGGGGGCATGGTCCTGCAACTTCTCAAGTTCTTTTACGAGTTCGGGAGGAAGCATGTCTTCCCTGTTGCTAAATACTTGCCCCAGTTTTACATAGGTTGGCCCCAGTTCTTCGAGCACCATACGAATACGTTCGTAGGTAGATAGGGAAAGGTTCTTTTTGGTGTCCGGGTGCCCGCCCAAGTAACTTTTCGGAATCACCTTGGCAATGCCGCTATTTACCAAAACGTCCTCAAAACCATATTTGGCAAGGACGTTGAACACGGTTGCATACCTTTTGATCTCTTTTTGTTTCGGAATCTTAAATGTGATCATGACCAAAAGTGTTGTTACATGTATTTGGACAGAAACTGAAAGAAATCTTTTTTCAGGTCAGCGTAAATTTGTCTTTGGGTCTCCATTTTTTCACGAATATCCGTATGGGTTTTTACCATGGGAACATCCATAGATTCGCTGTGCTGCGAAATGTTCATTTCGTGCTTGTTGATGGTTTCCTGTATTTCAGCGATGACATTACCATGGATTATAAACTGGTTTTGAAAATGTTCCAATTGGGCAAGAACCTCTTTGTCTGTCCAGCGTGTCACAAGTTCGCTTAACCTGTTTTTGAAAGACTTGAGCTCATCGTTCCAAAAAGAAAGTTCAGACTCCCATAGCTTATGTTCAAAATGTAAATCGGAATTGTTGATAACCGTTGTTTCCATAATATGACTATTTATTAGGGTTACTATTATTTTTTTGTCAAGCGCCCAATACATGGGTGAAATTATACTTCGTTATTGATGATGGATAATTGGGGGTCGTCATGCTTGTTGTTTTTCTCGGTCGTATGTGTCCCTCTTTTTCCCAAAATCCTTTCCAAATCTTCTTTCTCGGCCACTTCATGCTGCAGCAGATGTTGGGCCAGCTCATCCAGTTCTTCCCTATGTGATAGCAACAGGGCCTTGGTCCTTTCATAGGCCGTGTTAACGGTGGCCTGTACTTCGGTGTCTATCAGTTGCGCCATAGATTCACTGTAGGGCTTACCGATGATCCGGTCGTTTTGTCCAGAAGAGTCGTAAAAACTAAGCGGGCCAACCTTTTTATTTAGTCCGTAGTACGATACCATAGCGTAGGCCTGCTTGGTCGTTTTCTCAAGGTCGTCCAAGGCTCCGGAAGAAATCTCGTTAAATACGATTTCCTCTGCGGCCCGCCCGCCCAGCGAAGCGCACATTTGGTCCATAAACTGTGATTTGGTCACAATTTGCCTTTCTTCGGGCAAATACCAGGCGGCACCGAGCGATTTGCCCCGTGGAATAACGGAGACCTTTACCAGGGAATCGACATTTTTCAGGTACCAGCTTACCACGGCATGTCCGGCTTCATGATGGGCGACGGTTTCTTTTTCCTTTTGGGATATAATTTTGCTCTTCCGCTCCATGCCTCCCACGATACGGTCCCTGGCCGCCATAAAATCACGAAAATGTACAAGGTCTTTTTTCTTTCGGGCCGCTATCAAGGCGGCTTCGTTGCAGATGTTGGCGATATCGGCCCCTGAAAAACCGGGACTCAACTTGGCCAAGGCCGTAACATCCACATCCTTGGCAAGTTTAAGGGGGCTAAGGTGCACCTTGAATATTTCTTCGCGCTCTTCTTTGGTAGGCAGTTCTAGGTAAATATGGCGGTCGAACCTACCAGGCCTTAAAAGGGCTTTGTCCAATATATCGGGCCGGTTGGTGGCGGCCAATACGATAACGCCCGTATTGGGGCCAAAACCATCCAATTCCGTCAACAGCTGGTTCAAGGTGCTTTCGCGTTCGTCGTTGGTCTGAAATGAGTTGCCCTTGCCACGGGAGCGGCCTATGGCATCTATTTCATCGATAAAAACGATACTGGGTGTCTTTTCTTTGGCTCGTTTAAACAGGTCTCGCACTCTTGAGGCACCGACACCTACGAACATTTCAACAAATTCGGATCCCGACATGGTAAAGAAAGGCACCTGTGCTTCCCCGGCCACGGCCTTGGCAATCAGGGTCTTTCCTGTTCCTGGAGGACCTACGAGCATAATGCCTTTCGGAATTTTGGCACCTAATTTGGTGTACGTTTCAGGATGTTTTAGAAAATCGACAACCTCCATAACCTCGGTCTTGGCTTCTTTTAAACCTGCTACATCATCAAAGGTAACAGCACTTGTAGTGCCCTTGTCCACTAACTTGGCAGTAGATTTGCCGATATTCATCATGGATCCGCCCACGCCTCCGCCGTTTCCCATTCGTTTGAACATGTATAACCAGAATAAAATTAGGATGGCTATCGGCAGGATCCAGGATATGGCCGTGAGCCAACTGGTGCGGTTTTGGTACTCTATATCTATTTTCTCCGTAGAGGAAAAGTTGCTTTGCGCTTTTTCCAACTTGCTTTCAAAATTCTCTACGGAACCAATGGTCATTCGGTATTGGGGGCTTTCAATAGTACTGAAAAGACCGGAGTCGGTATCTTCGGAATTCTGGGTGTCGGTCGTACTTTTTTTTGTATAGATCTCGGCAAACTCTCTGTTAACGACTATTATTTTTGAAATTTTATTTTGGGTCAGAAGGGAATCTTGTAAAAAGGTCCAACTGACTTCTTTCACTCCCGAAATCGGACTTGAAAAAAATGAAAATGCCAATAAAAAACCAAAAAACAACAAGTAGATCCAACTGTAATTGAATCCTCCGGAAGGAAATCTTTGTTTTTGGTCTTTTGGTGTATCGTTGTTCTTTTTCTGTTCCATACTATTCCAATACGATAAATTGGTTCAACGCCTCCAAGGCTTCACAGCCGTAAATGAGGGCGGGCCCACCGCCCATCATTACGGCTACGCCAATGGTCTCTATTATCTCTGCAGAACTGGCGCCTGCTTTTATGGCATCGTGGACATGAAAGGTGATACAACCATCACAGCGTACCGTAATGGCAATGCCCAATGCAATAAGTTCCTTTGTTTTTGAGGAAAGCGCCCCCTCGGCGGTACTGGCCTTATGCAGCTTGTTGAAACTACCGATGGTTTCGGGGATGTTGGCTCCCAGTTCCTTTATTAATCTTGTTAGGTCGTTATAGTGTTTAGAATAGTCTTTGATCATGGCGCAACGTCTTTAAGATAGGTTTACCTTTCAAACATCTTTCGATGTATTCGAAAAGCCTTTCAAAACTATCTTAAATCAAAAAGTTGTCATATGATTAAAATCAGTAGACCAAAAGAATTTACAATAATCCGTTACAAACTGGAGTAGGGCATCACCACACAGTCTAGGGAATGCCGTTTGTTGTAATGCGGTTTATACGACAAAATGTAGAAACCGTATGGTATTTTAATATATATGGGCTATAGGCTGTGCATGGGCAATACTATGTTGTAGAAATATATGTAAGTGTTACAGTTTTTCTGCTTTGTGCTCGTCTATATAATGCTCTAATAATTGCTTTAGACTTTGTAGGTATTCTTGCATTACTACTTTATCCATATGTGGATACTTGCTTACGGGTAAGGTCATAGGGTTTTCGTCCAAAGAACGGTAGAGCTCTGGGTAATCTGTTTCTATACGGGTGGTAAGCTGTGTAATTTCGTTTAATATTTTTTGTAAGTTTTTCATCTTGTTCTCTTTTTATTATAGGTTACTTATTTCATGCTTTATTCTGAACAATACATTATCATGAAATACATTTTAATTAGCTTGCGGTAAGACCATTAATGGTTTTTCGGTGTTAAAGGCTACACTTTTTATAATATTCTGTCGTGTCAATTTTTTAAAAAAGCCATGTTCCGTTTTTAATAAGGCCATCATTCCCATACTACGGTTGGTCTTTTCTATCTCTACTAATGTGTTTGCTACAGAATCGTATTGTCTTACCTCAAAAAATAAATGTCTAGTGTCTTTTAATATTTTTCTTAAAATCTCTTTGTTCGTCTTTTGTACATCGGTCAAAAGTTCTTCGGTTTTAATGTGGATGACGTTTACGGTAGCGTCCCACAATTTGGCGATATCCATAAACGGAATAAGTTCTGTAGCGGAAAAGGTGTGTTTAAAATCGGTAGCAAAAACCACTTTTCTTAAATCGGCATACTCATAAGCGCCGGGCACCATTACTATAGGGCAATTATTTATGTATTTAATAAGATCCAAGGTGTTACTGCCAACAAAAATTTCGCGGAGTGTAGATAATCCTTTGGTTCCCATAAAAATATAATCCCCACCTTTCTCTTCTAAGGTACGATTTGTTAAATTAAGAAGCGAATCAGATTCCATTATACCCTCAAAATAATGTTTGCCTTCCGTATGTTGCGATTGTAGTTTTTTTACAAATTGGTTTAAGTCTTCCTGGACTCCCAACTTGGTTTTATCGGCAGAAGGTACGCTGTGGTAAGCATGTAGAATGTAAAAAGTACATACCTCTTTCTTGAAAAGAAAAAGAGCATAGTCGATGGCCTTTTCCGCATTTTTAGAAAAATCGGTCGGTATTATTATTTTTTTCATTTCTTCTATTGTAGGGTGTTTAATGCGTAGTGTATGGTTTGGTATTCTATGGCGTATTTGATTTTTCCGATAGATGAAATTTACGGGCCATTTCTTCGGTATCTATAGTATACTCGGTAACCTTAAAAACTTCTTTTCTATTCTTTCTAAAATCCTTTACAAATGTTTCCAGTTCATCTTCCAATTGCTCGTGCTCAGTTCTAAATTTATGGGAATCATAGGCAAAGGGGTTGTCTATCAATTCAGATAAATGATGTAGGTGCTTGTTCACTTTTTGAAGCAATGTCGTAGATCGCTTATCCATGTCAAGTAGTCCCAACTCTATTTCTTGAACCATATCTATGTTCTCTTTTTTAGAAATCCACATAAAAAACTTGTCAATTAAACCATGCAAGAATTTTAGGTCTTGATTGTAAAATTCTAGGTCAGATTTCCAACGTTCGGTAAGAGAATAAAGGTTTTGCCAATCAGCTTCATGAATGTAACCATCTTTGGGTCTGTTTCTAAACTCTTTCATTTGATCGTAATTTTGTTGGTAATAAAGATAGAAGGGGAAAAAATTAAATACTATGACCTAAATCATATTCAAAACATGGTATGAACATATCTCTAAATTATGGATTCTAATAAAAGCTTTGATAGCCCCTTGTACGACTTATATAGCATGAAAAACGGAAGACTTTTGTAGGGTGTCGTTGAAAAAATGTTAAAATTTTTAGAGGCAATTTATCGTTGTAAGAAAAAATAATTTTCTTGAGATGGAGCGAAAATTAATTTCTTCTTTTTGTCTGATTTTTGTCTTTATGTAGTCTATTGTAAATTACTGAAAATCAAATATTTGTTATTGTATTTTTTGATTTTAAAATTGACATTTTTTTAGAGGTCTGTTAGAATTGTTGATAAAAGTGTTGAAAAACTTCGGGCCATGAACTTACATTGAAGGCTATAAAATTTGACCTTTATACCTCTCTTAGTAAGAACATCATTAACTTTTTTTTAACATGGAAATAACCGAAGTCATTAAAAGGGACTTTACCACAAAACCCTTTCACTTACACAAGATCACAAATGCAATTCTCAAGGCTATGACCGCTGTTGAACAGGGTGGTCCGGGAGAAGCGGAACAAATTTCCAAAAACGTATATGCGGCCCTTTTGGAAAGAAAGAAAGCCGATGTCGCATATAAACCTACGGTTGAGGAGGTGCAAGATTTTGTGGAGAACAAGTTGATGGAAGGCGGTTTTTTCGATGTTGCAAAGGCGTACATATTATATCGTAACGAACAGGCGCAAAAAAGAAAGCCGAACATTTTTGAAAAGCGTGTAAATTTAAAACCTTACGAGTATCCGGCCTTGTACGAATATGTGCCTGCCATAAGACATTCTTACTGGATCCACACAGAATTTAATTTTACCAGTGATATACAGGACTTTAAGACCCGCCTTACCGATGTAGAGCGTAGTGCCATCAAAAATACGATGTTGGCCATTTCGCAAATAGAAGTAGCGGTAAAAAGCTTTTGGGGAGACATCTACCATAAGATGCCAAAACCAGAAATAGGTTCTGTAGGCGCCACCTTTGCGGAAAGCGAGGTAAGACACCACGATGCGTACTCGCACTTGTTGGAGATATTGGGGCTGAACGAAGAGTTTAAGACCTTAAAGAAGAAACCTGTTATAATGAAAAGGGTGCATTATTTGGAAACGGCCCTTAAGAATGCTAAGAGTGAAGACAATCAAGAATATTCGGAATCTATTTTATTGTTCTCTTTGTTTATAGAGCACGTATCGTTGTTTTCGCAGTTCTTAATCATTATGGCTTTCAACAAGTACAAGAATATGTTGAAGGGTATTTCCAATGTGGTGGAGGCGACTTCAAAAGAAGAGCAGATCCATGGTGATTTTGGTATCGACATCATCAATATTATAAAAGATGAAAACCCGGATTGGTTCGATGCGGAATACCATAACATGATCCAAGGTATGTGCAAAGAGGCCTTTTCTTCCGAGAGCGATATAATAGATTGGATATTTGAGGCAGGCGAACTCGACTTCTTGCCAAAAGTATTGGTGAAAGAATTTATTAAAAAGAGATTCAACGATTCGTTGAACAGTATAGGTATCGATAAGATATTCGAAGTAGACGAGGGGCTATTGGCCCAGACCGAATGGTTTGATGACGAAATCATCGGAACAAAACATGGCGATTTCTTCGTAAAACGCTCTATCAATTATAGTAAAAGAACACAAAGTATAACCAGCGACGACTTATTTTAAATGAACGATTCAAAATTAAACTTAGAGAACAAATTACAGGAAGAAACCGTATTGAATGGTTCTGAACAACTAGTACAAGCAAGAAAGGAAGCCCTTAAAAACTTGGCCAGCGAGAAAGAAGAACAAGGCTTTAAATGGTTAAACGACCATAGCCGTAATTTCTTGGCCTCAGGATACCTTACAAAAGGGGTTACCCCAGAGGAGCGTATTCGTGAAATCGCAAATAGGGCGGAGCAGATTTTAAAAATTCCAGGATTTTCAGACAAGTTTTATGGTTATATGAGCGAAGGTTTCTACTCATTGGCTTCACCTGTCTGGTCCAATTTTGGAAAAGAAAGAGGATTGCCCATAAGCTGTTTTGGGTCGCATATAGACGATGATATGGGGAACATTCTGTACACCCAATCAGAAGTTGGTATGATGTCTAAACTTGGTGGCGGTACCTCTGGGTATTTTGGTAAGATAAGACACCGTGGTGCCGAGGTAAAAAACAACGGTCAGGCATCGGGTGCCGTGCACATTATGCAGCTTTTTGAGTCTATGGTAGATGTCGTAAGCCAAGGGTCTGTACGTCGTGGACGTTTTTCGCCATACTTACCTGTAGAACATCCGGATATTGAGGAATTCTTGGAAATAGGTACCGAAGGTAACCCGATACAAGAACTTACCCACGGTGTAACCGTAACCAATGAATGGATGCAGGAAATGGTGGACGGTGATGTTAAAAAGAGATCTATCTGGGCCAAGATATTGCAACGTAGGGGAGAAATGGGATACCCATATATCTTCTTTAAGGACAATGCCAACAACGGTGCTGCCGATGTTTATAGAGATAAGGACCTTCCGATATATGCAAGTAACCTTTGTACGGAAATTATGTTGCCATCCAACGACAACTGGTCGTTCGTATGTGTATTATCTTCCGTAAACCTATTGCACTACGATAAATGGAAAGATACCGATGCCGTTGAGACCATGGTTTTCTTCTTGGATGCCGTAATTACCGAATTCTGTGAGAAATTGGAGGCCTACCGTGATTCGGACAGTCGCGAAGACCGTCAGACCTTCTTGTTCATGGAGCGCGCCTATAACTTTGCGAAAGACAACCGTGCATTAGGATTGGGTGTTTTGGGATGGCACTCATTACTACAGTCAAAAATGTTGCCATTTGACAGTCAGGAAGCCTATAACCTGAACAGTGAAATATTTAAGACAATAAAGGAAAAATCATACAGTGCTTCCGAAGATTTGGCGAAAAGGTTCGGGGAGCCAGAAGTTTTAAAAGGATATGGCAGACGCAATGCTACGTTGAACGCCATTGCACCGACCACATCATCGGCGTTTATCTTAGGGCAGGTATCACAGGGTATTGAGCCAATTTGGTCCAACACCTATGTAAAGGATATCGCCAAAGTGAAAACAACGATCAGAAACCCTTATTTGGAAGAGCTTTTAGAGAAAAAAGGAAAGAATACCACCGAGGTATGGAGAAGTATCCGTGATTTTGACGGTTCTGTACAGCACTTGGATTTCTTAACGGATGAAGAGAAAGAGGTATTTAAGACCTACTCTGAAATAGACCAAATGGATATTGTCTATCAGGCGGCCAACAGGCAAAACCACATAGACCAAGGTCAGTCCGTAAATATTATCATACATCCGGACATGCCGGTAAAAGAGATCAATAAGATCCACGTAACCGCATGGAAGTTGGGATTAAAATCACTTTACTACCAACACAGTATGAATGCTGCACAAAAATTCAAGCAAAAGAAAGATTGTGCAAGCTGCGAAGCTTAATCGCTAAAAGAGGAAGAGTAATTAGAAAGTCCGGCATTTCGCCGGACTTTTTTCTATTAGTGGTCAAAAAACTAAATATTCCATTAAATTTAGTCCTGCAAAGTATTTATCAAAAAAAGCCGAAGTCGTATTTTAAGAAAATTGGAGCAGCGGTACCCTTTTGGCGGAAGATGAAAATGGCAAAGATTGCCAAAATAGAAAAGGAAGTATTGTTTTGTCCGATAAATAAAACCCATGGAAGAGCATAGACCAACAGCGTTGGAGACGCCTTATGTACCGGTACCTACCATTTCTATAGCTATAGAAAAAAAGGTCGATGGTGAGGGCACCGTGTACCTAAGATGCAAAGAGGCGTTGGAGCCATACCCAATAAAAATGACCGACCGTTTAAGGTATTGGGCAGAGAAAACACCAAAAACGGTGTTTTTGGCACAAAGGGGAAAAGACGGTACCTGGGAAAAACTGACCTATGCCGAAGCTTGGGAAAAAGTACAACACTTGGCACAATATATATTACAGGGCAATGCCTCTGTAGAGCGGCCCATTGCCATACTTTCCGGTAACAGTATAGAACACGCGCTATTGTCTATGGCGGCCATGCATGTGGGTATACCGTATGCACCTATCAGTCCGGCATATGCATTAAAATCTACTAGTTACGAGAAGCTGTCACATTGTATAAAAAAGCTGACCCCAGGTCTTATTTTTGTGCAGGACGGGGCTGTTTTTGAAAAAGCGATACAAGCCGTAACACCAACTATACCATTAATAACCGTAAGCAATACCTTACCGGGTGCCACCAGCTTCGAAACTATTTTAGACACCCCGGTCTCTAAAGATGTAGAGGCCGCGAACAAGAAAATCGGAAAGGATACCATTGCAAAAATTCTGTTTACCTCGGGGTCTACGGGGCTTCCCAAAGGGGTAATAAACACCCATGGCAATATTACCACCAACTGGCAGCAGATTACCCAAATATTTCCCTTTTTTAAGGATGGCGGCCTGCAGTTAATAGATTGGCTACCATGGAACCATACCTTTGGCGGCAACCATAATTTTGGATTGGTACTTCACAATGGGGGTACGTTGTACATAGATGAAGGCAATCCAACACCGCAAGGGGTTAAAGAGACTATAAAAAACCTAAAGGATTTTGCGCCAACGGTTTACTTCAATGTACCTAAAGGTTTTGAAGAGCTATTACCACATTTACAGGAAGATACGGAACTCAGGGAACTGTTCTTCTCAAGATTGAAAATGCTTTTTTATGGCGGAGCCAGTATGGAGCAGCATGTATGGGACAGGTTAGATGAATTGGCCGTGATGACCACTGGAAAAAAGGTCCTTATTTCCTCGGGGTATGGAATGACCGAGGCAAGTCCGTCGGTGATGTTCAATATACGGTACCAGAGCATGTCAGGGGCCTTGGATGTTCCCGTTCCCGGTTTAGATCTAAAGCTGGTTCCCCACGGCGATAAGTACGAAGCAAGGTTCAAGGGCGGTAATTTAACGCCCGGTTATTGGAGAAACCATGAAGCCACCAATGCTGCCTTTGATGAAGAGGGATTTTATAAAACCGGGGATGCCCTAAAATTTGTAGATGATGCCGACGCCAATGCAGGATTGCTCTTTAACGGCAGAATTACCGAAAATTTTAAACTGAGCACGGGCACATGGGTAAACGTGGGCATTTTAAGGTCTCATCTCATTACCATGGGCCAAGGGGTTATTAAAGATGCCGTGATCACCGGCCACGGTAAAGATTACCTGGGTGCCATATTGATTCCCGATTTCCATGGCTGTAAAAAATTGGTCAATAATGGTGAGGAGCTGCCGTTGGAGAAACTGATCTGTTGCAAAGAGATAGAAATATTTTTACAACAATTGCTGGATACTATGGGCAAAAATAGTACCGGAAGCTCTACCAAGATAAAACGCGCGTTATTTGCCGATTTTGAACTATCTACCGATAAGGGCGAGGTGACGGACAAAGGTTCTATAAACCAAGCCTCCATTTTAACCCATAGAAAGGTATATGTAGAGAAAATATATAGTGAAACGCTGTTGCCGGGTGTGTTGGAGGCCCAACACTGATCGGCCGGATCATTAATATATTATTCGTCCATAGGTACAAGGGCGATAGGCAACTAGGGTAGTACAACTATAAAATACCTATTTTTAATAGCGACAACGAACGGCGTTTTATAGGCCTGGTAACAAAAAAATATAACTATTCACATGAACGGTCTTCACCTAAAGACATTTTTGACCTCTAACCTAGATGTAGACGAGGAAGAAATAGACTCGTTGGTGGCCAATTGCAGGGTAATGCAGGTAAATAAAGAGACCTTTCTATTGCAAAAGGGAGAGCATTGCAGGCATACGTTCTTTGTTGAAAAGGGGTTGTTGCGCCAATATTCCATTGATGAGCGTGGCAAGGAGCATATTTTATCCTTTGCACCCGAAAATTGGTTTGTGACCGATCGTGAAAGTGCCTATTTCAACCAACCTTCGGCTTATTATATACAGGCCTTGGAAGACAGTCATGTGGTGCTGATAGACGATGACTTTATACAGCGGCTATCACAGAAAATTCCCAAATTCACCGAATTTAATAATAGATTGCTCCACAATCACATACGGCAACAGCAGCATCGTATAAATCTATTGTTGAGTGCCGTTGCCGAAGACCGTTATTTACAGTTCGTGGCCATGTACCCCGATATACTCTTAAGGGTTCCGCAGGCAATGATAGCGTCATATTTGGGCATTACCCCCGAAAGCTTAAGCAGGGTACGCAAAGAATTGGCCCGTAAAAACAGTAAGCGGTAGCTTCTTATCATACATCAATGCATACCCAAAAGTTGTACCGTATTTTTGGGGTATAAAATGATAAGGATATGAAAACTAGAACAGTAGAATTGGTTGCGGCCCCAAGAGAACCTCATTTTGTAGGTGATGGTTTTAGGGTACATAATTTTATTCCGAGCGGGTATCGGATGGATATGCAACGGATGAATCCGTTTATACTATTGGATTATAATGCCACCTATAAATTTCCACCTTCCCCCACACCCAAAGGAGTAGGGGTACACCCTCACAGGGGGTTCGAGACGGTTACCATCGCCTATAAAGGTAGGGTGGCACACCACGACAGTAGTGGAGGAGGCGGTGTGATCGGAGAAGGGGACGTACAGTGGATGACTGCGGCAAGTGGGGTATTGCACAAAGAATACCATGAAGAGGAATGGAGCAAGACCGGAGGAGACTTTCAGATGGTACAGTTATGGGTAAACCTACCCAAAAAGGATAAGATGAGTGCCCCAAAGTACCAAGCGATCAAAAATAGCGATATTGCCCGCCATCAATTGGCGAACAATGCGGGACATATAGAGGTAATTGCGGGTGCTTTTGAAGATACAAAAGGGGTGGCCGCTACCTTTACCCCGATCCATATGTTCAATGCCAAGTTGAACAAAGGAGGCAAAGCTACTTTTAGCTTTCCGGTCCATTATAACACCGCTTTGCTGGTATTGGAAGGCGATATTATGATCAATGGTGAAGAAGAGGTCCCCACGGACCATATGGCCCTTATGGCCAACGATGGAGAAACTTTTAAAATAGAGGCAAGCGATACAGCGGTGGTATTGGTGTTGAGCGGTGCACCCCTAAATGAACCCATAGCGGCCCACGGCCCTTTTGTGATGAATACACGTGAAGAGTTGAAAGAAGCTTTTGAAGATTTTAATAATGGCAAATTTGGCTATTTAGAAGATTAATGATAAAAAAGGGTATGGCAAACAGGCTGTTACCGTAAGGGAAGGGCTGCTAAGTAAAATAGAAATGCGTAGGTTTTTGAGAGATCAAGACCTGCGCTTTTTTTTGTGGGATAGCATTGGGCAATATTTTGGATTTCTTTGAATCGTTCTTTTGTTCGGAACTATGTATGAATATTGAACTTATGTTTTTAAGAACAGTAATACGGGTGTTGTTGCTTTCAAGTGATTAAGCATGGTATAGTTGAAAAAATAGCCTCTAAACGGTGGACATAATAGATAGCTTTTAGGAGGTATTCTGCTATTCTGTAAGAAAATTTTGTAGGAATTTATATTTTTAAAGCATTGTATATGAATGGGTTATTGTTCATTTGGTCACTGAAGAGAGTAATTTATGACCATCCGACTTACAGAATACGATATAAACACTGAATTTGACTCTAATAAAGTGAATACTTGGAAATTGCCCGGTGAGACAAAGCTGAAACAGCGACTTAAAATTCTGAAAGTAGGCATAACCTTAAAATTTAGAATACTATGAAAAATGTATTTTTTGCTTTTGCCTTTGTGTTAGCGGGAACGTTTGCTTTTGCAAACACAGAAGTAACATCTGAAATTAAAAATGATGTAAAACAAGTTGAAAATGTTCAAATTCAGAAGAGTTTGAGCTCAACTTATGAGGGTCAATCTTTTGATGATTTATCTTTTACAAGTAAAATCCAGCTTGAAAACATATCTGGTGAAGATCGTCCTTGTAGATGGAGAACCTGTACTTACAGAAATGGAGTTAAAGTTGGATGTACAGCTTGGACTTATGGTGAATGTTTAGACGAAGTTGTTATTACACCTAAGCGATAATAGCCATTTATTTAGTCAAATTATGCCTGTATTTATCTTTAAGGTAAATACAGGTATTTAAAACAAAATATAATGAAAAAAACTATTTTATTTATAGCCATATGCCTTCTAAGTACTATAATAAAAGCACAAGAATTAAAAACTTGTGGAGAAGTTGAGTATGTTCAATCCACACATTTTTCTCGAGATTTTTCTCGAGACTTTATTTTAAGATTTAATAATGATGAATCAATATATAAAGAAACAAACATTACCGAGAAAAAAGAGAAAATAGAACAGACTAATAAAGACGAAGGTCAAGAATTAATTAGGGAAATCCCGAGAAATAACCTTAATCCAGAATTTTTTTATAATGATAGAGAAAGTTTTCATTTTATGCAAGTTTGGTTTGATAAAGAACTATTTGTCAAAGAAGACTCATTAGCTTGGAGATGGGACTTAAAAGATGAAGTAAGGAAAATAGGTGCTTTTAATTGTCAAAAAGCTAACATAAAGTTTAGAGGTAGGGAATACACAGCTTGGTTTACAAATGAAATATCTGTTCCATTTGGACCTTGGAAATTTCAAGGCTTACCAGGACTTATTCTTGAAGTTTGCGATAAGGATAAAGTTTTCCATATAGTTGCAAAAAAAGTAGAAATTGAAAAGCAAGATAAATGTGAGATAAAAGTTGATTTATTGAAATTTCAAGAAGCCTTAACTATTAAACAATATTTGAAAAAGAAGGTAGAATTAATAAAAGAAGATTTTGCAAAACTTTCAAGCAGACTTCCAAAAGGTTATGGCCCTCTTGTTTATGATGAAGATTGTGATGATTGCAGGGAAGAAATTGAACTATTTAAGAATGAGCAATAAATTACTATTAGTAATAGCATTAATTTTATCAAGTTTTAAAATTTGTTGGTCTCAAACAATAATAAAAGGAATCATCAAGGATGATAA
Organism: Maribacter thermophilus; assembly: GCF_001020565.1. GTDB lineage: Bacteria > Bacteroidota > Bacteroidia > Flavobacteriales > Flavobacteriaceae > Maribacter > Maribacter thermophilus. The sequence goes on from NZ_LDAS01000001.1 coordinate 332,662, forward strand.
TCAAAAAGTGATGCCTTATGTAAATGTTACCATAAAAAAGTTAATCATTCATCCGTGATTAGTTATTCTTATTCTAATGAGGTAGGAAATTATGACATTAAAATAGAGGAAAATGGTGTTTATACTTTATCATTTTCTAAGATGGGCTATGAGACTAAAACGATAGAAATCAACGTTGAAAACTCGGAATCAAAAATTATCCAAAACGTGGTTTTAAATGAAAAGGCTTTTACGCTAGATGAAGTAATTGTCACAGCTGATAAACCCATTAAAGTTAAAAAGGACACGATAGTTTTCAATGCAAAATATTTTACTGTAGGTAATGAGGAAACAGTTGAAGATTTATTAAAAAAAATTCCAGGTATTTCAATTGACAATAATGGCACAATCAAAGTAGGAAATCAGGAAATCGAGAAATTAATGGTGGACGGCGATGACCTATTTGATAGAGGTTGTAAAATACTTTCCAAAAATATGCCTTCGTATCCTGTCGATAAAATAGAAGTTTTAAACAAATACTCTAATAACAGGCTTTTGAAAGATATAGAGCAAAGTGATAAAGTCGCACTAAATTTAAAATTAAAAAAAAAGTTTAAACGTATATGGTTTGGTAGTATTAATGTTGGCTACAGTACAGTTTTAGAAAACAATTACGTGGCAAAATTGAACTTGGCAAATTTTGGAAAAAAGAACAAATACTACTTTTTGACCAATCTCAACAATATAGGCTACGATGCCACAGGTGATATTGAAAACTTAGTTCGTCCATTTAGAAATAGAGATGAACCAGCAAGCATAGGCGACAATCAAAGCGTCAATTCTATTTTAAGCCTATCGCCAAACCAACTTAATTTTAAACGGAGTAGAACCAATTTTAACAATGCTGAACTGGTTTCGCTCAACGCCATTTTTAATCCAACGGAAAAACTGAAAATAAAAACGCTTGGCTTTTTTAATTGGGACGAGACCGATTTTTATAGAAACAGCATGGATGTTGTAGACGTCAATGGAACAAATTTCACGAATACAGAAAATTATGAATTACGTAACAAAAAAAGAATGGCTTTTGGTAAGCTAGATGTTATCTACAACATCTCTAAAACCAAAATGCTAGAAGCCACAACAAAATATAACAATGGCGATTTTAACGATGGCTCTAACTTAGTGTTCAATGGCAATTCTACCATTAAAAATTTACAGCACCAAAACACGCTTTTTGACCAGAAGATAAGCTACACCAATAAATTTAAAGATAAAAAGGTTTTTTTATTGACTGGGAGATTCATTGATGAACAAACACCTCAAAACTATCGTTTAAATCAATTCTTTTACCAAGATTTGTTTCCCGATAGTGAAAATGCAAACAACGTTACGCAATTGAGCGAGAACCAAATGCAGTTTGCGGGCATCAATGCCCACTTACTGGACCGTAAGAAAAATGGGGACTTGTTGGAACTTCAATTAGGAAATGAATATAGAAAGGATGAATTATCCACTACGTTTTCATTATTGGAAGATGAAACTCTTTTAGAACGGCCCAACGGTTACCAAAATGAAACTAATTATCAAGTAAACGACTTATATTTCAAAAGCAAATACCGTTTAAAAATCAAAGACTTAGGGCTTACGGGAAAATTGGGTTTTCATCAACTCTTTAACCAATTAAAGGACAATCAAATCTCGTCCAATCAAAATCCATTCTTTATCAACCCTAGTATAGGGCTTGACTGGGAAATAAACGAAAAGAACAAAATTATCACTTCCTATTCCTATAACACTACCAATGCAAAAATTCAGGATGTTTACAGCGATTATGTGTTAACGGGATTTCGCTCGTTTTCAAAAGGTACAGGTGGTTTTAATCAACTTGATGCTTCAAGTTTATTCTTTAATTATCAACTGGGAAATTGGAGCGATAGGTTTTTTGCCAACACATTTATAGTTTACAGCAAAAACCACGATTTCTTCTCTACCAACACCTTGATTGCGCAAAACTACGCCCAAGCAGAAAAAATTCTGATCGAAGACCGTGAATTCGTTAACATCAATTCAAAACTCGATTACTATTTTAAGTTTATATCCTCAAATCTAAAATTGGATGTAGGCTATGCGCAAAGCGAATTTAAGAATATCGTAAATAGCTCTGACTTTCGTATAGTCACATCCAAAAATTACAATTATGGATTGGAAATGCGCTCTGGGTTTAAAGGTATCTTTAACTACCATATAGGCACAAAATGGACAACCACAGAAATAGAAACGACCATAAATAATTCTTTTACCGACAACATTAGCTTTTTGGACTTGTCTTTCGTTTTTAATAAAAAGTTTGATGTTCAAGTACAGTCAGAACGTTACTATTTTGGCAATCTACAAGCCGATAATACTTATTATTTTTTGGACTTTGATGCTAAATATAAACTCATTGAGAACAAACTGACTTTAGGGCTTACAGGTAAAAACCTCTTCAATACCGAAAGGTTCAGAAACTTTTCGGTCAGCGATATTGGAACATCAACGACAGAATATAGATTGTTGCCAAGGTTTGTACTTGTAAAAATGGAATACAGATTTTGATATTGGAATAGAAAAAAATGTATTTTAATAATTTGTATGTCAATAAGTTATGTTTGATTAAAACGAGTATAGATGAAAAGAATAGAATTCAATATACCTATGGTTATATCCTTTTAATACTCATATACGTATTTGTTGTAGGTATGATTATAGCAAAAGACACGGAGGTGAAAGGTGAAATATTGAGCATACTTCATTTTATGGCCAACGATGTATATGCCATTATTCTTGGGGTATTATTTATTTATCCGGTGCCTTTGTTAATTCTTTCGTGCATTAGAAAAAGAAAGGATTTGATCAAGGGACTATCTGTCGCAACATTGATCAGCATTTTACTCACAATCACAATAGCCATTTCTTGATGGGGAGAACTGTGCTATTTTAATATGATAGTACCATAGGCAATGGCCGTACATGTAAAATAGAGGCTTTCGTTTACCCGTTTTGAAGGAAACACTTTGAATGGTATGGGATCTTTGGTACGATAAAAGCCATAGTTTCTGCTTGGAGGATGACGTTAAGGTTTAACAAATAACACACAGGTTTATTTGTATTCAGATAAGAGCTTATGATATAACGGCTACAAGCTTACCTACTATACTTAAAGGACATAATTTTCTGGTAATACAATCAATGAGGAGAAAAGGCAATTGCCGGAATAATACTATTGCGAAATCTATTTTCAAAAATTCTGTGCTCCAATGCGCACACCAACACATTTATAATAATATTGATTAATAGTGACAAAAAATATTACATTTAAGCAATAATAATATTAAATGTTTAACAATCATCATATATACAAGTTTCTAGTTTTTTGTTTCCTTTTTATATATCAGACACAGGCTCAAGAAAGTTTTAAGGAATTCAATTTTATTAACTTAAAAGATGGCATTTCTAAAGTAGCGGTATCTGGTATTACCCAAGATAATGACGGATTTATTTGGATCGGGACTAACGGTGGCGGATTATATAGGTTTGACGGTATAGATTATCTTTCATACAAGCATGTAATTAACGACTCAACTTCTTTAATCAGTAATATAATATATTGTTCTCATCTAGATTATAAAAATAGATTATGGATAGGTACTGAAGAAGGACTTAATTTATATGAAAGAAAGTTTGATAGATTTAAAAAAATTCCCATCCAACGGGTAGAGAAAAACAAAAATATGTCCGTTACCGTCAGTAGTTTGGGATCGGATAAATCTGGTAATATTTATGTGGGCACTTTTGAAAATGGACTATATAGGTATGATGTCGATAATGATAAAATAGAACAAATACTTGTAGATGGAATAAATCTAGAAACGAGCTATATCAATATTAATGGTATTCAAGTTAGTGAGAACGGTAAGGTTTATGTAGGTTCCAATATTGGGCTTCTAGAATATGACAGTACAGCTAATATGCTAAAAAAATGTCTCTTTTCTTCTGAAAAAGGAAACATTTCGATAGATGATTCCATAGAATCTATATTGTTGGACAACTCAAATAATATTTGGGTAGGCACGCTCGAAAATGGTCTATACAGGGCGGCTATATCAAATAATGGTAATCAAGGTTCTTTTGATTTAACCCATTATAAAATAACCAAGAAACGAATACTGTCAATGATTCAAATTCCTGACGGTACTTTGTTAATAGGTACAGAAAATGATGGGTTGATTCATATAGACCAAAATGGCGTCGTAATTAAAAATTATACTTTAGATAAGACGGATAAGGATAGTATAAAATCCAACTCAATTTGGTCTTTGTTCGTAGATAGTGACGAAAGGATTTGGATGGGGTATTACAATAGTGGGGTTGCTGTTTATGACCAATTATATGATAAGTTTAATAGTTTGGAAAGTGTGCCCGGTAATCCTAATTCATTGCAATTCTCATCTGTTACGGCCATAGAACAAGATGAAAAGGGGAATTATTGGATTGGTATGGATGGTGGAGGTATAGATATTTATTATCCTAAAGCCAAAAGATTTGAGCATATTAGTAAAACAAGCACAACAGGCTATACTGGATTGAACAGTTTAGATATTCAAACCCTTTTTATTGATAGCAATAAAAATATTTGGGCAGGAAGCTGGAACAATGGTCTGTTTTTTAAGAAAAACGGGTCAAAAAAATTCATCAATTATAATTCGGAGAACACACCTAATCTCGATGCCAATAGTATATTAAGTTTTGACGAAGATTCAAATGGGATCATATGGATAGGCACTTTTCATGGCGGGGTTGTTATGTACGATCCAGAAAGTAAAAAGTTTACAAATCAGTATATGTCACCATTTCCAAAAAAGGAATTGATAGGGAACGCCGTTAGAAAAGTGTTGGTCGATTTAGAGGATAACGTTTGGGTAGGTACTACCGAAGGCCTGTTTAAAATTAATAAAAACAGGAATAACGATTATCAAGTAGAATCTATCTTAAATAAAGAAGCGAACGTTAAAAGGAATATAAAAAGTGCCAACCACATATTGTCCTTATATCAAAGTTCCGATGGCTCAATTTGGTTTGGTACCAGAGGCTCGGGGTTGTGTCGTTACACTGGCAATGGGGAATTTCAATGGTATAGTGAATTGTATGAATTTCCAGAGGAAAGCGTATCCAGTATCATTGAGGATAAGGATGGTAATTTGTGGGTTAGTGTTAATTCAGGATTATTAAAAGTGAATTTAAAAAATAATGAATTAACTAGCTTTACATTGAACGATGGGCTGTTGTCTAACGAATTCAATTTTAATGCTGTTCATAGGGATAAGAATGGGTATTTGTATTTCGGAAATTATAAAGGAGTAGATTTTTTTGATCCAAAAGATATTAGTTTAAATAAAATTGCCCCAACATTATATCTTACTAATCTTAAGTTGTTTAACAAAGAAGTCTTACCAGGTAAAGAAGACTCTCCTTTAAATCAGGTCTTGGCCGAAACCGAAGAAATAGAACTAAACCATAACCAATCTGTTTTTACCATTGAGTATTCGGGAATAAGTTATACTAGACCGGAAAAAAATCAATATGCCTACTATTTGGAAGGTTTAGAGGAATCTTGGAATTATGTAGGAAACTTAAGAAGCGCAACTTATACAAATTTAGACAAGGGAACTTATATTTTTAAATTAAAAGCATCTAATAATGATGGGGTTTGGAATGATACGCCATTAGAATTAAAAATAACTGTATTACCTCCTTGGTGGAAAACCAATTGGGCACTGGTAATGTATGTCATATTATTTTTAGGAGCAATTTATATGTTAAATATAGTGGCTCAACGTCGTATCAAAGAAAAGGAATTGTTACGGAATGAAAGAATTCAAAGAGTTCAAGAAGATGAACTACACAAAAATAAAATCCAGTTCTTCACTAATATTTCTCATGAATTTAGAACACCGTTAACTTTAATGATAAACCCATTACGGGATATTATTAATGATGATACTTTAAATTTTCCAGTACGTATTAAAGAAAAGCACAATGTAGTTTACAAGAATACGGTTCGACTTTATAGGCTCATCAATGAGTTAATGGATTTTAGAAAATTAGAGCTCAATAAAATGTCGATAAGAGCGCAAGAATTAAACCTTGTAAATTTCACAACGGAAATTATCGGTTACTATAAAGAAGAGGCTTTCAATAGAAACATTCATTTGGTTTTAGATTCGGATTTACCTAGTATTCCCCTTTGGGCAGATCAAAGTATGTTGGAAAAGATTATATTTAACATACTTTCCAATGCGATTAAGGTAACGCCGGATGGCGGCGCTATAAAGATTGATATATTAGCCAGAAACGACAAATTTATCTTGCCGTTAGTCAACGAAACAAAGCCTGTTGAGGTCGTAGAAATTATTATATCCGATACGGGACCCGGACTAGAAAAAGATCAAGTAAGCAGAATATTCGAACGCTTTTATCAGGTAGAAAGCCTTAACAAAAACTATTATGGAGGAACGGGAATAGGCCTAGAGGTAGTTCAGAATTTTGTTCGATTACATAAGGGGAAAATTGAAGTTGAGAGTAAATTAGGAGAAGGAACTACTTTTAAAATTTTATTTCCGGCAGGAAAAAATCATTTTAAGGAAGATGAACTTCTATCCGAAATAACTTCTTCAATTCCGTTGTATGAAAACATCGTTTCTATCGTTGCTTCAAAGCCACCGGAGGATAGCGGCCCCAAAGCTGAAAAAACGATTAAATCCCATACTGTATTGATTGTTGAGGATAATACCGAACTCAGGAATTATCTAAAGAACGAATTCAAGAAAGATTATAAGATTTTTGTAGCGAACAATGGTAAAGAGGGTATAGAAATAGCCCGAGAAGTGCTTCCGGATGTGATTATGACAGATGTCTTGATGCCTGAAATGAATGGTTTTGATTTTTGTAGGATAATCAAATCTGACATTCGTACAAGTCATATCCCATTATTAATGCTCACAGCCAAGACAAGAATAGATGATCGGATAGAGGGTATCGGATATGGAGCGGACGCATATATGGTAAAACCTTTTGATTTAAGGTTGTTAAAGCTTCGGATATCACAATTGATTACCAGTAGAAAATTAATTTTTGATAAGTACTTTGGCAAAATAAGTGGAGCCAAAGAAAACAAGAACACAACATCTATCGATAAAGAGTTTATTCAAAAAGTATTGAACTATATTCATGAAAACATGAGCGATTCAAATTTAAGTGTAGAATTGTTGGCAGAAGAACTCAACCTAAGCAGAAGTCAGCTCTATAGAAAAATAAAAACGTTGACGGGGCAAACGGTCAACGAGTTTATGAGAAAAATACGATTGCAAAAAGCCAAGCAGTTACTGGAAAGTGGCAGTGCTTCAGTAAGTGAGGTTTGTTATAATGTAGGGTTTTCATCACCTTCTTATTTTACTAAATGTTTCAAGGCGCATTTCGGGATATTACCAACAGAAATTGAATCAAATACCTAATGGCCGGCCTTATCAAGCAGTCTGTCTAAGCTTAAACAGATCTTCCAATAATTTTTAGATATTTTATTCAGATAAATACCGGTTACATATTTGTATTCGGTCATGGACCGTTGTTCTTTAAATACTCCATTTATTTTTTAAACCGATTAGAGGGTACGCTTCATATCTTCTCTACAACAAATGTAGCACGTAATATCTCTTATGTTGCATAAAAAGCTGAAATGCTACTATTGCAACAATTCTTCTAACACTTGCTTTATTAGTCATAGTCTTGGCGTTGACCACTAATTATATTCGTTTGTACTATCTCTTCAATAAACAATAATGATAGAACCTAAAAAAAAAAAACATAAAATCTGGGTAGAAGTGCTGATTGTAATATTCATGTTGTTTTTACTCTCTCTCATTTTCGATTACATATAAAAACAACATGGTTTTAAAGGTCTAGCGAATGCCTATAGAACAAATGTATCGAAGAACGGTATAGTATTAAAACAATTAACTCTTGAACTGAATAATAACTTAAACTAAGTAATATGACAAAATTAAAACTTTTAGGTATTGCACTGACCATACTATGTGTGCAAAATGCATTATCACAGGTTAAAACGCTTTCTGGCGTGGTTTCCGATAAGGAAGGGGTTCCGTTGCCAGGGGTAAATGTTCTTGTAAAAGGTACTACGAACGGAACTTCGACAGATTTTGATGGTAATTATATGATCAGAAATGTAGAACCGAACAGTATATTGGTATTTAGTTATTTAGGATTTGCAACACAAGAAGTCGCATATAAAGGCAAAGATGATTTAAACGTTACATTATTAGAAGATACCTCGCAATTAGAAGAAGTTGTAGTAATTGGTTACGGGACTTCCAAAAGAAAGGACTTAACAGGAGCTATATCCTCTGTTTCTGCAGAAGAGCTAAAAGACCAGCCTTTTTCTTCTGTTGACCAAGCCTTAACCGGTAAAGCTGCCGGTGTTACGGTTTCTCAAAACTCAGGAGCTCCAGGTGGCGGTGTTTCAATTAAGATTAGAGGTATAACATCGCTTTATGGCAATGAACCTCTTTATGTTATAGATGGTACCCCAATATTTGCAGATAGAAATAATACCTCTTTAGATTTGGGAGCGGCTTCAGGAGGTGGTTCTGGGCAAAATGTAAATTCCGCTTTGTCCGGTCTAAATATGTCCGATATTGAATCTATTGATATATTAAAGGATGCATCGGCCACTGCTATTTATGGGGCCAATGGTTCCAATGGTGTTGTTTTGATAACAACAAAAAAAGGTAAAAGAGGTAAAACTACCATTTCTTTCGATAATTATACGGGTATACAAAGTGTCGCTAAATACTATGACATGATGAATTTACAAGAATACGCGCAATATACCAGTGATTTATTGAAATCAGATAATAGAGATGTTCCGTTTATATTTCAAAACCCTAGTTTACTGGGGAAAGGAACAGATTGGCAAAAAGAAATTTTTAGAAGTGCGCTAGTCACAAATAACCAACTTTCTGTTTCAGGGGAAAAAGATGGAACACGCTACTATACATCCCTTGGTTATTTTAAACAAGAAGGTGTTATTGTAAATACAGATTTCGAAAGAATTTCAATGCGTTTAAATATAGAAACAAAAGTTAATGACTGGTTTAAAATAGGTAACAATATATCTTTAAGTAATGTTAAACAACGTATCGTTAAGAATGATGATAGAGGTGGTATTGTTTCTTCAGCCTTACGTTTGAGTCCGTTAATCCCTGTAAGATACCCAGATGGCAGCTATGGAGCTCCTGGAGGAGGCGTAAATGGTGCCTCGAACAATTATGAAGCAGTAAACCCTGTAGCCTATTCAGAATATGTTAACAACCTAGATAAAAAATTCAAAATAAATGGAAATTTATTCGCGGAAATTTCATTTTTAAAAAATGTGACTTTTAGAAGTGAATTAGGATATGATTTAAATGCAGGAGACAGTAGGGTATTTATTCCTACATATGAGAACATTGGTACAGCTGCAAATGAAGTGAACTCCTCACTAAAACAGCAAGATCAAAGTTATTATTGGACGGTAAAGAACTTTTTAACATATAACAACTCTTTTGATAAGCACAATGTTAATGTAATTCTAGGTCAAGAAAGTCAGAAAAGTAATTTTGAATACTTAAGGGGATCCAGAAGAGATCTAGAAGGGAATAATGAATTTGATAATTTAGTGTTGGGGTTAAAATCGACCTCAGAGGTAGATAACCAAAGCTACGCGTGGGCTATGCAATCGTACATTGCAAGAGCCAATTATAACTATGACAGTAAATATTATTTAACTGCTTCTATGAGGGCTGATGCGTCTTCAAACTTCGGGCCAAATAATAAATGGGGTTACTTTCCATCAGTTTCTGGTGCCTGGACCATTTCAAATGAAAATTTCATGAAATCTTCATCTGGGCCGATAAATTATTTGAAATTACGAGCAGGTTATGGTGAAGTGGGTAACCAGAATATTCCTAGCTTTTTGTATCAAACACAATTTGCTGCCGTTCCTTCATCTAGCGGACTGTCCTATGTATATACGGTAGATGGGAACCCTGATATTAAATGGGAAACTTTGAAATCAACGAATATTGGTCTGGAAATCGGTTTGTGGGATAATGCCATTAGATTGGATCTTGACCTATATCAAAAGAAATCCTCAGATTTATTAATTCAAAGACCAGCTGATGATAGAACGGCAGGAAGGGTGCTGCCATATGAGAATGTAGGTGAAATGCTAAATAGGGGTATTGATATAAAATTGAACACAAGAAATTACGAAACAGATGATTTTTCATGGAATTCCACTTTCATATTTTCAACATACAAGAACGAATTGACCAAATTCTATGGTGGTACAAAACCATTGACAGCTAATATTCCACAGTCAGATGGAGAATTATTGTATAGCTATGTTGAAGAAGGAGAATCTTTAGGTCAAATTTACGGTTTTGTTACAGATGGTATTTTCAGGACCCAACAAGAAGTTGATGAAAGCGCTATACAAGTTCCAGGTAAAACCAGTGTAGGGGATATTAAGTTTAAAGATTTGAATAATGATGGTGAAATTACACTTGACGACAGAACGTATATAGGATCAGCTCTTCCAAAATTTACTTATAGTGTAAACAACAATATAACTTATAAAGATTTTGATTTAAGTGTTGTGATTAACGGATCTTATGGCAACAAAATTTACAATCAAAATAGATTTTATACCGAGGCATTACGTTTCTTGGGAGAAAATCAATCCACCGATGCCTTAAATCACTTTGTTGTAAATTATTTGCCGGATGGTGTTACTTTAGATGATGCGGCAAATATTGCCCAAGACACCGACATTCCACGAATTGATTTGGCGAACGGTAATTCCAACACGCGTGTTTCCGATCGCTTTGTAGAAGACGGGTCCTACCTCAGAATACAAAATATTACCATGGGGTATAATATTGATCCTGATGTTTTAAGTAAAACAAATTTCTTCACTAAAGCAAGAGTATATCTTTCAGGACAGAATTTATTCACTTTCACCAAGTATTCCGGTCTAGATCCAGAAATTGGAAGTAGAAATTCAGATATAAGGTTTGCAGGTTTAGATGTGGGTAGATACCCATTGGCAAAAACAATAACCTTAGGTGTTAATCTAACATTTTAATAAAATTAAAATTGATTATTATGAAAAAACAAATAAAAAAGGCATTGATGCTATTGACCGTGATTCTTTCTATGGTATCATGTTCAGATGACTTTACCGAGCTTAGATCGGAGAATTCATTGTGCGTAGACTGTTTACCTCCAGGAGCATCGCCTTATGAAGGCATTCAAAACGGGATGTATACTAAAGGCTGGTTTGATTATAATTTTAAGGGTATGATAACCCAAGGAGATACCTATGCCGGTAATGTGTGGGCCAACGATAATGAATTCAGACAATTCGCGGAAGCATCCGTGTTGAATGATAATGCCGTCCTCAATAGTAATTGGACAGCGTTGTTTTCTGTAGTGAACCAAGCTAATTCTTTAATACAAGATTTGATCAGGGACAAAGATAATATTCCTGAAGACGCCTATATTCAAGGAATTGGAGTTTCAAAATTCATGCGAGCTACTGCTTATTTTTATTTAGTTAGAATATGGGGCCCCGTTCCGATTTTTGACGAAAACTCTGATGGTATAAATGCCAAAAGGAATTTAGAAGCCGATGTTTATAAATTCATCGAGATGGATTTAGAGGATGCCGTAGAAAAATTAACCACAGAGCCAAAAACGGGAAGAGTTGGGAAATACTCTGCCATGGGTATGTTGGCAAAAGTGAAATTAAATTTAAAAAAATATGATGAGGCTGCCGATTTATGTAGAGGGGTCATAGAAAGTGGCAAGTTCGATTTGCTTGAAGATTACGGAAATTTATTCAACAACCCAAACTATAACAATAGCATAGAGAGTTTATTCTCTTTACAATGGACGGTAAATTGTAATGAATGGGGTACTCAAAATACCGAACAAGCCTTTATCGTACCATCGGGTTCCGGTATAACCGGAGGCGGAGATGGATGGGGTACTTACATGCCTACCACTGATTTACCAGGATTGTACGAAGATGGTGATAAAAGAAGAAAACCCTCTATTATGATGGACGGTGATTTTTACCCAGAATTGTTAAGTAAAAAAGGTGGATATACATTTGATAAACTACCATCGCAAACCGCATTAAACTTTAGAAAGTATATTGTGGGTTCTGCAGATGATGGCTATAATGTTTGTTTTATGAGAACAGACCAAAACACTAATATGTTAAGATATGCAGACGTACTATTAATGATGGCCGAAGCCAAATTAGGAACCAATGCCTCTACCTCTGACAGTGAAGCGCTATCTGCTTTTAATAGAGTGCGTTCTCGCGCAGGTCTAAGTCCGGTGAGTACCATAACCCAAGCCAGTTTATTTAAAGAAAGAAGAATAGAGTTTTTGTTGGAAGGGCAATATTATTTTGATCTACAACGTAGAAATAGAGCCGATGCATTGGCAGAAATTGCCGCCCAAGAAAGAGGTTTCTACGGTGACGATGCCAGAACTGAGTTAAATTCCATTAAAATAACACCAACAGATGATTTTTTCTCTATGCCGCTACCATCTGGCGCCATAAGTATCAATGAGAATTTGACAGATGAACCTGTTCCATTTAATTTTTAAACTTCAATTATGAAAAATTTGATAAAAATATATTTAGTTTCGGCAGTTTTTGCCCTTACATTATTTTCATGTTCAGAAGATGAGGTTGAAATGCCGACAATCGCTACTTTTTCTTCACAGTCAAGCCCAAATGCATCAGGTACACCTGGTGAGTTGCTTAAGATTGAAGGAACAAATTTAACGGGTTTGGAAAAAATTATTCTGAACAATACATTGGAGGTCTCTTTTAATCCGAATTTAAATTCGGATAATGCGATTTTTTTCAATATACCTAATTATGATTTTGAAAACCCATATAATTTTGGGGTTCAACCTATACGGTTCATCATGGAAAATGGTGAAATTGATTCTGAAATTAACATTATACAACCTGCTCCTGTTTTCGATAAATTTAATGTTCTTAATCCTAAAGTTGGTGAAAAAGTAACCATAGAAGGTAGTTGGTTTATAGGTGTTCAATCGGTGACCTTCGGAGGGGAACCCATAGAGTATAATCTGGTTTCGGATCAAGAAATGTATTTTACAGTACCTACTGATGCAACCGAAGGGAAACATGTAGTTATTACGACCGATGCGGGAAGCACTGCAATCGTGGAGCCAGGACCTGGTATCGAAAACACTACATTCGTTGATATCAATTTAGGATTTGTAGATTATTTGTTTGAAGATTTTGATGGAAATGGTTTGTATACCAGTACTTGGGGATTTTATGGTGATGCAGGTGCTTTATCTGTAACCGCAGCTGGTGAAACTGGTAATTGTGCTCAATATGATTATAACGGAGCAACAGCAAACGGTTATAATGGGTGCCAAAACAATGAGGCTGGCGCATTTTTACCCAGTTCCGCTACTGATGCATCTAAAGTTACCTTCAAAATGAAGGTAAATGCCGATGCAGGTTCCTCTTTTGATGTTATTCTAGACACGTGGGCTTATAATTTTACCCTAGAAACAAGTGGATGGCAAGAAGTTTCAGCTAGGTTAGATGAATTTGGATCTGGTTATAACCCTGGTAATGCTGCTACGGATACAGAAAAAATAGATCCTTCCGGTGTATTACAGGTTAAAGTCTCTTTACCTAACAATGGTAATGTTTCAAGTGTAAAATTTGATGATATTACATTCAGGGTAGAAGAGTAACCCAATTTATAGAGTAGAATAAAAGGTTACTAAATAAAAAAAATAGTAACCTTTTTTAAATATATAAAAATGAGAATAATCAAAATAATAATGGGAATAGCCTTTTTTTTGGTACTTACATTACTAAGTTGTAGTAAAGATAATGATAAAGGAAATTCCGAAGAACCTTCTACTAAGTTAGAAATACCGTTTGCCTCAACAGCTAGTAATATTACAGATAATTCCTTTCAGGCCAATTGGGGTTTAATTCCCGAAGCAGAGAGTTATTTGGTGGATGTTTCAACAGATAGTGATTTTTCTGTTATGCTTAATGGTTACGATGCTCTAATCGTTCAAGATAACAACGTTAACGTTACGGGACTTTCTCCAGCAAATAACTATTATTACAGGGTAAGAGCTAAAAAAGGCACCGAAATCACCAATAATTCAAATGTTATAACGGTTACAACAACAGGAGTTGCCTCTGAAGAATCTGAAGACCCGACTTTTCTTAAGGTTAAAGCAAATGCCTTGGAAAATCCTTTTTTTGTCGGTGTAGCGGTTAAATCGAATCAATTAACGGAGGGGAGTGCTTATGATGTGGTGCTAAAAAATGAATTTAGCAGCATTACGGCTGAGTACGAAATGAAAATGGATCCAATTTCTACAGGGAGCGGATCTTATAATTGGGATGCCGCCGATAAAATAGTTAATTACGGAAATGATAACGGGATAAATGTTCATGGCCATGCTTTAGTGTGGCATAATGCCGTCCCCGATTGGTTATCTGATTTTTCGGGTACAGACGCTGAGTTTGCTTTGGAAGTAAAAAAATACATCACCGACGTGGTTACCCGTTATGCGGGAAAAGTAAGGTCATGGGATGTGGTAAATGAGGCAGTTGATGATAATGGTAATATGAGGAATACCATTTTTCTCCAAAAAATGGGTCCTGATTACATTAAAGATTGCTACCAATGGGCGAGAGACGCCGCAAATGCAGCCGGCGATACTAACTTGTTATTGTTCTATAATGATTATGCCACATCAACCAATATACCCAAACAGGATCAAGTATTCAGTATCGTAGATGATTTAAAAGCAAGTAATCTTATTGATGGTGTTGGTTTTCAGATGCATAATACGTATTTGAGTCCTACTAAAGAACAAATAGAAACCGATATTAATAGAGCTGTTGCTTTAGGCCTGAAAGTTCATGTTTCTGAGTTGGATATTCAAGTGAACCAAAATAATGATATCACTTACCTAACAGCGGAAAGGGCATTGGCTCAAAAGGAAAAGTATAAAGAAATAGTTAAAATATACAACGCACTTCCTGAGACAAATAAATATGCTTTAACAGTGTGGGGTTTTAAAGATAATGAATCTTGGATACCTTATAGTACGGATTTAAATCATCCAGGAAATGACTGGCCGCTATTGTATAATAATAAATTTGAATTGAAAAAGGCTCATACAGGATTTTTAGAGGGGTTAGATTGATTTAGTTAGTTAGTTGTTAGTTATGGAGAATCACCTGAAGAAGCATATTCAGGTGATTTTTTTTGCATTAAAGTATTTTTAGGCTTTTACGTTATATAGACGTATTGTTGGCAAAGGTTGTTAATACAAAAAAAGCAGCGACCTGTTTGGTATCGCTACTTTTTTTGATTTTTAATGTATTGTTACCCCTTATTGCAAAACGGAAGTAAGCATCCAGATGAGTTTTTCTTGTTTGCCGATCAGGTCGCTCATTAAAGAAGCCGTACCCTCATCGTTGTTTTCGCCTGAAATTTCCAGTACGGTACGTTCGTGATCTAATAATACATTTAAGTTTTCTACGATCAATTGAACACCAGTTTTACCGTCAGCTACATCCTTAACGGTCATAATGGTCTTGTTTTCAAGATAATCCTCAAAAGTGTGCAACGGAGTTAACCCTAAAGAGAGAATACGCTCCGCAATTTCATCCACCACCTCACTGGCATCTGTATAAAGCTCTTCGTACTTTTCGTGCAACATAAAAAAATGGTTGCCCTTAACGTTCCAGTGTAATCCCCTAAGATTCATGTAATAGGCTTGATAATCGGCCAAAAGAAGATTAAGCTTGTTGGTAATATCTATTTTATATGTTTGATCTAACCCGGTTTGTATTGCTGTAGTTTCCATAATAAATGTGTTTTAATTTGTTCTGTAAAATTACCTCGGAGGTGTCTTACGGATGGTAACATGTGTTACATAGTCCATTGATTTTATCTATTCCAATATTTATAAAATAGAAGGGTTTTTTTTAGTTTTTTTCTTGATTGCTCATATTTTGTTACAAATAATGTACTATTTGGTTTACATTAGGAAGTAGGGCCAAATTAGACCTTATGTAATGATGTTTGGCTGGTGCTGTTTAACTATAGGTATAGGAAAAAACAATATAGTTAAAGCATGAAAGACCATAATAAAAGAGAATTTTTTACTTATAATGTCATATCTTTCGAGTCCTCCCCCGAAACCAATACAATTCATAAGTAATATTTTTTGCTTGTTTCAAGGGTGGATTGCCTCTTAATATTTTGAGGAAATCCTTAAACGGGCTTGGGCAATGGCCTTGATAGTAGTATATAAGATGCCTGAAAAATGAATCATAACCAAGTAATAACAATATTTCAAACTACATTTTTGTAGGGTTTTGCCTACTTAAATAGGTGTTTAACAACTAAATATGTTTTAAACAGGTAAGAACATTTAATTTGTGGAAAAGATTACGGATATCCTTAAATTAACAGTGAGTCGATTTTTAAGTAGAAACAAGACAAAATGCCTACAACCATTAATAATGGCCATAGGGTTATTTTTGTTTAATTACACTCCTTTACTGGCGCAAAATGGAGCGCAAAAAGATCTATCCGCAAAACTCAAAGAATTAAAACAGCATCCGAATTTTGAAAAGGATACCCTTTACATTGACCTGCTTTTTGATATAGGCCGAGAAATTTGTTACTACGATCAAGATAGCTTGTTAAAATTGTCCAAAGAGACCATTAAGCTTAGTCAGGCCATAGATTATAAGAAAGGGGAGGCAAAAGGCCTTATTAATTTGGGCAGTTATTTTTCCGATACCGGTAAACAAGAGGAGGCCATAACACATTTTAAAGAAGCACTTTCCATATCTGAAAGTATCGGGGATTACGATATATTGTTACGTGCCAAAAACTTTTTGGCCATAGAATATGAATATGACGATCAGTATGCAAAGGCGATCAAACAGTATTTAGACGGTATTGAAATAGCCAAACAGCACCAATTGGATACGTGGCTGTCCACTTTTTATGTAAACACTTCCAATCACTACCACGATCAAAAAGAGTACGAGCAGGCCATTCATTTTTTGACCAAGGCCAAAGAATTGAACGTAAAGGCGGGTAACGATAAGGTGACCGCGGTAACGATGGCCAATTTGGTTTCGGCCTATATAGAACTGGGCGATTTAAAAAAAGCTTCTGAAAATATAGGGGAAAGCATTCGGCTGTTAGAAGAATTGGGCCTGCGTGAGTGGTTGACCTATGCCTATGAACTAAAAGCAAATATCTATTTAAAAAAGGAGCAGTACGGTTCGGCACTTTCATGGTTTAAAAAGAGCGAGAAAATCCATGACAGTATTGCTCAAATACGGTATAAGATACCTTTGTTCAACGATATGGCCAAAACCTATCTGGGGCTTAGGGATTATGAAAAGTCAGAGACCTACGCCTTAAGGGCATTGGAGTTTGCTAAAGAGCTGAACAATATTGAAGGTAAGGCAAAAAGCATAAAAATTCTTTATGATATAAAAAAGGAGACCGAAGACCCCATACAGGCACTAGCTTACTTGGAGGCCTATAAACGTGTAGAGGATACCATAAACAAAAGAAAGAATGAAAAAGAGCTACGGATATTAAAGTCCAAACTGGAGTTCGATCAAGAGAAAGAAAGGTATCTGGTAGAAAGTGAAAAAAAGGTTACCCAGCAAAAAGCATATTTCTACAGTGCTCTTTTTATCATTTTAACGTTTGGTATCATCATTTTTATTCTTAGAAGAAACAACAAGATCCAAGATCAATTAAACCAACGTTTAAAGACACAAAAGAGAGAATTACAACGAAAAGAGAAAGATCTAAGGGCATCCAACAATACCAAAAGTAGACTATTCTCTATCATAGCCCATGACTTAAGAGGCCCTATCAACTCTTTTAAAACCTTGTTTGATCTTATAGGAACCGGAGAAATAGGTAAAGATGAATTTATGGGGTTTATGCCCAAGATCAGGGACGATATAAATAGTATAGCCTTTACTTTGAACAATCTTCTTTCTTGGGGGCAAACACAAATGAACGGAATGGTTACAAGGCACCAAATGACCAATTTACGGGCATTGGTAAACGAAAATGTACATTTACTTTCTGATATTTCAGAGCAAAAATCGATTACATTATATAATGAAGTGGACCAATCTATAAGGGCCTGGTGTGACACGAACCAAATAGATATCGTAATCAGGAATTTAATGAGCAATGCCATAAAATTTACTCCAAAGCACGGTTCGGTTACGATAGGGGCCAATGAAAAGGAAGATTTTTGGGAAATATACGTCAAGGACACAGGAATAGGTATGAGCCAAGAGGCCTTATCAAAGATTTTTGATGCCCAAGAGACTTTCTCCACATTTGGAACCAACCAAGAAAAGGGTACCGGCATTGGCTTGGTGCTATGTAAGGAAATGGTGGAGAAAAATGATGGTACCGTATGGGTAGAAAGTACCTTAAATGAAGGTAGTTGCTTCTATTTCTCTATTCCGAAGGTAGGCCTGGCCTAAAATGGGAACAGGTACTGCTATGTTTAAATTTTTCATAACAAACCGAATTAACCAAAAAATGAGAGGGCATACTTTTACATTAGCCCTAAATTTGTCGAAATTTTAGTGACTACGGTCCGTCTTAAACTTTCTTTTGAAAAAAGCCATTCTTTTTATGACGATCAGTACGTTCTCGTTCACATTAATGAACGCGTTCGTAAAATATCTAAACCATTTTCCCACCTTTGAGATAGTCTTTTTTAGATCTATTGGGTCTTTGGTATTGGCGTCTAGCTATATTTTTGTGAAAGGTATACCCATATTGGGGCACAACAGAAAACTTATGTTGCTCAGGTCTGTGGTGGGGTTAACGGCTATGAGCCTGTTTTTTATGTCATTAAAGTATTTGTCGGTAGGTACAGCGGTTTCCCTGCGATACATAGCGCCCATATTTGCCACTTTATTTGCCGTATTGATATTAAAGGAAAGGTTAAGGGCGGTACAGTGGTTATTGTTCATTATTGCTTTTTGCGGCGTCTTGGTAATCAAGGGTTTTGACAGTACTATAAATACTACAGGGTTGTTATTGGCCCTTATGGCCTCTGTATTTAGCGGAATGGTCTATGTTATCCTCAGAAGGATAGGGAAGGGGGACCACCCGATGGTGGTCGTCAATTATTTTATGTTTACGGGTACGGTAATTGCCGGGCTGTTAAGTATAGACAGTTTTGAGATGCCCAAGGGCAACGACTGGTTTTTTCTATTGAGTTTGGGTGTTTTTGGTTTTTTTGGTCAAATATTTATGACAAAGGCTTTTCAAACGGCAAAGACCACGGTGGTGGCACCATTAAAGTATATAGAAGTTATTTTTACGATTTCTTTAGGGGTCTTCTGGTTTGGTGATGTATATACTATTTGGAGCCTATTGGGCATTTCCATGATTATTTTGGCGCTGAGCGCCAACGTTTTAATAGGTAAAAAATAGCAAGTTATCAGCTACCGACCCTTGTTTCTGCAATACTATTGTTAATATCATGGATAGAGTTGAGAACCGCCGTTGTTATTTCTTCTTCTAGGGTGTCGTAATACTCAAAAAATAATATGGTGAGCACCATTACCATAGCTATCATTAATAAATCGGATAATAATTGTGTGTCTAACTTTGGCCTTGAGGTATCCATTTTCATAACTGATTGGTTTACAATAGAAAGATAATACAATTTTTAAAATTTAACAAATAATTAAGAAAATTGTCCATAGCAAGCTTTCAACCGGTGTTAGCAGGTGTATCTATAGGGTCTAAGTCGCTCTAAATCAGAAAATAATTTTAAAATTTTAACAGAAAATTCGAAAAATAATTAAAAACCTATGAATTTTTGTTAAGTATTTGTCGGTCATCTTTTAAGATCTTTGACATGTTAACCCCAAAATCATGTAATCATGAGAAATATCTTAATCTACAAAATGGCTTTAGGGTGCGTCATGTCGCTGACTTGCACTGCTATGACCGCCCAGACAGCATTTGTTTCTTCAAATGAAGCATATCATTTGAACGACACAGAAAAAAGATTTCAAAACTATGAAGAGTTAAAATCATTAGGTTATACTGAAAAGGAAATCTATGAAGATCTAGGAAACGCACATTTTTTGTCGCGTAATTATGAGAGTGCCCTGTATTGGTATGATAAACTGACCAATATCAGTGAAGATGGAACCCTAGAGCCATCATACCAAAAAAGATATGACCATGCACTTTCTAAATTAGGTAAAACAGCCACCGACCAAAAAGAACAAGATGAGAATTGGACCGAGTTGGTAAAGGCAGATTACCATATGACAGATGCCTCTTCAAAAAAAATGGCCAGAAGAACATCTTTTCGAGACAATTTTAAACCGTTGCACTTTAACACCGAAACAAGAACGGCATCTTTGGGAAACGTAATGCCCTACAGGGCCAATAGCGATAATTTTCTTAAAGATGATGAATATAAGTACGAAAGCCCCGTTGTGGTGACCCCAGATGGCAATACCGCTTATTTTAGTAAGGTGGTAATGGAGAAGCCTACGACCGGTATTTTTTCAAAAAAGGAAAAGCAGCACCGTATTTATAGGGCCGATAAGGTAAACGGGGAGTGGAAAAGTATAAAAGAACTTCCCTTATGCCCTAAAGGATATTCTGCGATGCATCCGGCCATTTCAGAAGATGGTTCTAGGTTGTTCTTTGCTTCCAATATGCCAGGTTCTTTTGGAAAGTACGATATCTATGTAGCCAACATTAAAAAAGGAGGTATGGTAGGTATTGCAAAAAACTTGGGCCAGAAAGTAAACACCGAGAAAAACGATATGTTCCCCAAAGTAGTAGAAGGCAATACCTTGGTTTTTTCGTCGGAAGGACATAAAGGTTATGGAGGTATGGATATATATATGGTACAGGTAGAAAAGAAAAAAGTTGGCCTGGCCATGAACTTGGGAAGCCCCATCAATAGCCCCAGCGATGATTTTTCAATTGAATTGACCAATGATCAAGGAATGGGCTATGTAATGTCTAACCGAGGAAATGGAGAAAAGACAGCACATAAGGTAGCGTTCTCCTACATTGGAAAAAAAGACTTTAATCATACAAAAGACTACCAGTTAATGGAAGCCCTGAACACAGAAAGCCAATTACAATATTCTTCTTCGGTATTTGAAGACGAGAAATAATAATAGGCAATACCCAAGTGAAATGAAAATTTGAAGACAGACCCTTACAAAGGATATCAGCCCTGATCCGTCCTACCCAAACAGATCAAGTTGATGCACCCGATCCTTTGCCCGCAATTTTTACTCGAATATTTAAAACCCTACTCAAATGAATTTACTACATAAAATACCCGCCAAGATAGGTTGCACCGCCTTCCTAGTGATGCTGTTCGGAAGTTTTTCCGTTCTCGGCCAGGAAACTAGTTCCGATTTGAGTTCTAGCAGCACCTATCACAATCAATTGTTCTTCAACAGATTTTTGATAAACCCGACCTTTTCACTGGTACGCGAAAACAAATCGTACTTGAACATTCTTCACAGAAACCAGTATGCTACATTTGACGATAACAGTCAAAATTATTTTTTGGGTTTCAGTAACAAATTAAGCGAAAGAACGGCAGTAGGTATTGGGGTGTATAGCCAATGGTCTGGAGTGATCCAAGAGTTTGGTTTCAATGCCAATTATGCCACGGCCGTAAAATTAGGGGACAAGAGTAAACTTACCTTTGGTACCAACGTTACCTATTTTAATCAGGGATTGGATAAAAACCGTGTAATTATAACGGAAACCGACCCAGAAGTGGCAGATGCAAGAAAAGAAAGTAAAATTGCCGTACAACCGGGAATCAACCTGTCTATCGGAAAATTTGATTTCGGATTGTATGCAGAAGACCTGTTAAGGTACAACCAGACCACGAACGAATTTTTAACCAATTTATCCACTAAAAGCGTAAAGGCATCTGTACAATATACCCATACCTTTAATACAAGTAGAGGCTTGTTCGAGAACGCACGCCTAATGCCCTTGGCACAAATTGGACAAAATGAGGATGGTAGCATCTATTATTTAGGTTCTATATTGCTAGACTTGCCCAACTATGGCTGGTTACAAGGTACCATAGACCAAGAGTACGGTATTTCTGCCGGTATAGGCTTTAATTTAAGCAAGAAAATGTCTTTGGGTTATTTAATGGAAAAGAACCTTTCGCAAGACGAGGCCAACTTGGGCTGGAACCACGAACTTTCATTGGCCTACACCTTTAAGGACGACCAGGACGATTTTGGAAACGGCTATGTAGATAGTTCAACCGATGCCAAGATAGACCGTATTGTAAGAAACTATGAAGAGCAGATCGCCGATTTGATATCGGAAAGGGACAAGGCCAAAAGAAAAGAGAGAAAAGAGGAAAAGAATAAAGAAGAAAAGAACAAAGAGGTCATAGAAACGGCATCTATCGTTACAGGAGACCCGAACGATATAGCTTACCAAAACCGCTTGATCTTAGACGAGCTTATATTAAGACAAGACTCTATAGAGAAAGCACGTAACCGGGCCTTTGAGCAAAAATTTGAGACCATTGTAAGGCTGTTAAGAAACGATATCAAGAACAATATCAATTCAAACCTGCACAACTTTAAGTTGGAAGAAAAGACTATGATGGCCGCCAAGAAGATGGAAGAAGAGCACGCAGCCACCGTGGCCGCCGAAGACGCTCAAAAATACAAGAAACTGCCTATCAGGGTTTTGGGAGATTCAGATGTAATTGGTGTAAAATCGGGATATTATGTAATTGCCAATGTATATAGCAATAAGAAATATTTAAATGCCTTTATGAACGATCTAAAGAAAAAAGGACTGGAACCACGACAATTTTACAATAAAGAAAATGGTTTGTATTACGTTTATTTAGCTGATTACGATTATAAGCAAGAAGCACAAACAGCATTTGTATCTAACCTAAACGGTAAGTACAACGACGAAAAATGGATCATGCAGGTAGACGAAAATACAGCTACCGCCTCCAATACTTTTGAGGACGATGATTCTTATTAAGGAAAACATTTAAGAAGGAAAATAGATTTTAAAATATTAGTAGTACGATACAGGTTAGAGTATTTCTATGTTTGAGTAAATTGTCGACAGAAGGAGGGGTGGTATCCGGGGGGATAACTAATTCCCCTCCTTTTTTATTATTAGTAAATTAGATAATACTACTCGGTGAAATACATCAAAAATTGCATTTTAACGAAAATTAATGGTATTTTATCCGATGTGTTTTGTAATTAACTATATTTAAATCTCAAACATAAATAAAACCATTGTTTAACCCCAAATCCCCCCAAAAACATGGAACATTTTTACCTACAGCTTACTACCAATAAGCACTCCTTCTTACCGACAAACAGTAGAGACCTGTCCAAAGTCTTAAACTATTTAGACTTTATTCTTAAACAGGTCATGAACCCTATGAACACGGGAACAAGATATTCCTGAGCTTAGTTCATTTTTTTCGAACATTTAACACGCAAGTTTTATTAAACTAGGCCCCACCCAAGGTCTTGGCATATAATTCTTATGGCATCTTATTTTGATTTGCCGGCGGCTACTTGTTCTAACTATTAACAATTTACTCAATACTAACCCCGATTGCGGTGCTCTTTTATAGCACGGCATGGGACAATACAACTTATTTATGAAAGCTCAAGATTTAAAAATTATCATACTGGACAAAGATGAAAGCCTACACGCAGCTTACCAAACCCACCTTGAAAGCTTAGAGGATTTTTCGCTAATGGGAATTTATACCTCTGCCGAAAAGGCACTTAAAGATTTTCGTAGGAGTGCGCCCGATATTATTATTTCAGAAGTAGACCTAAATGGAATTGGCGGTATAGACGCCATTAAATCTTTTCGAAGAAAGGACTGGAACGTAAAAATTATAATGATCAGTGAGAACAACGATTTTGAGATTATTAAGAAAAGTTTTAAAAGAGGAGCCAATGGATATTTGACCAAACCATTGACCGCAGATAAATTGTCTCATGCATTATACAGTATAAAAGAAGAAGGCGCTACCTTGAGCAATGATATCGTAAAACAAGTGATATCTACCTTTCATAGAAAGTCGTTCAACTTCTTTTCTGAACGCGAAAATCAGATTATAGATTATCTGTGCCATGGGGCCACCTATAAAATGATCGCCGACAAACTATTTGTTACCACTAGTACAGTCAACTTTCATATTCAGAACATATACTTAAAACTTAATGTAAACTCTAAATCGGAGGCATTGAGCAAACTTGAACAATTGTAAATACCTACTTATACATTTGGCTGAACCCTTGTGAACAATTTCGTTTACAGGGGTTTTTTTACGAAAACGGTTTCGGTAAATTTTCGTAAATCACGAAAAAAATATAAATATCTAATAATCAGGTGTATAAAAATTATAAAATAATATATAATGATGTCCGTAATTGGATAATTCATAAATATAATTTGGGTGGCTAACTGTAAAACAGATTCTTTATTTTAATTTTAAGTAGCAAAAATCCCTTTGCTGTTAAACCCAAAAAAGGATGTATTATTTAGGTTTGGATATCGGTAGTTCTTCTATCAAAATTGCATTAGTGGTATCGGCTACGGGTAAAAGTGTCGCGGTCGTACAAGAACCGGAAACCGAGATGTCCATGTTGGCTATTAAAAATGGCTGGGCCGAGCAGGATCCCAATGAGTGGTGGATTCATGTATGTAATGGAATAGACCGTATAATTAAGGAAAACGATATTTCTGCAGATGACATCATAGGTATTGGGATCTCTTATCAAATGCACGGTCTTGTATTGGTCGATAAAGAGGGGCAAGCCCTAAGAAATTCGATTATTTGGTGCGATAGTAGGGCAGTAGCCATAGGGCAGCGTGCTTTTGAGGAAATAGGAGAGGACAAATGTTCTGAGCATCTCTTAAATTCTCCGTCAAATTTTACCGCGTCAAAACTTAAATGGGTAAAGGAAAACGAACCCGAGGTCTATGCCAAGGTATATAAGTTTATGTTACCAGGCGATTATATAGCGATGAGGTTTTCGGGAGAAATGAACACCACCGTTTCGGGATTGTCGGAAGGAGTTTTTTGGGACTTTAAAAAAGAAGGGATAGCCAATTTTTTAATGGATTATTACGGATTGGACGCCCATATGGTTCCGGATATCGTGGACACCTTTGGCGAGCAATGCCATGTAGATCAAAAAGGAGCTATCGAAAGTGAATTAAAAGTGGGGACTCCTATTTTATATAGAGCAGGCGATCAACCCAATAATGCATTGTCGTTAAATGTATTTAATCCTGGTGAAGTAGCGGCAACAGGCGGTACTTCTGGAGTGGTCTATGCGGTGACCAATAACCTTTCGGTTAAAGAAAGTGCCAGGGTAAATAATTTTGCCCATGTGAACTATAAACCAAAAGAGGATGCCAGAATAGGTAAGCTCTTATGCATCAATGGATCTGGTATTCAGTACCGATGGTTGCTTAATAACCTGGATGTTTCCTCTTACGAAGAAATGAACAACCTTGCCAAAGAAGTGCCCGTAGGTTCCGATGGTGTGGTAATTATACCTTTTGGAAACGGAGCGGAGCGTATGCTCAATAACCGTGAAGTGGGTACAAGAATCGTTAACCTTAATCTTAACAATCACGGTAAGGGGCATTTGTGCCGTGCGGCATTGGAAGGCATCGCCTTCTCCTTTGTATATGGTATGGAGATTATGAAATCAGACGGTATAGAAGTAAATGTTTTGCGAGCCGGAAACGACAATCTTTTTAGATCCATAATTTTTTCGGAAACGGTGGCTACATTAATAGGGTACGATATAGAAATTTATAATACTACAGGAGCCATCGGTGCCGCTAGGGCCGGTGTTTTGCAAAACGGCGATTTTGAAACTTATGGCAAAACAATTATGGAAAACGATTATATAATGAGTTTTGAACCTATACAAAATAAAGAAGCGTACAATACCGCTTATCAACTTTGGAAAAAAGAATTGGAATTAACATTGAACAACTTATAAAACTACAATAATGGCAGATAAGGAATATTTTAAAGGAATAGATAAAATTAAATTCGAAGGAAAGGAATCTGACAATCCGTTAGCATTCAAATATTATAACCCGGATCAGGTTGTTGCAGGTAAAACCATGCGCGAACATTTTAAGTTTGCCATAGCGTATTGGCATACCTTCTGTGGCCAAGGGGCAGATCCTTTTGGTCCTGGAACACAGAATTTTGAATGGGACCAAGCTTCAGATCCTGTTCAGGCAGCAAAAGATAAAGCAGATGCGGCTTTTGAGTTTTTTGAAAAAATAGGATTCGATTACTTCTGTTTTCACGACTTTGACCTAATTCAGGAGGCAGACACTTTGGTGGCATCCGAAAAGCGTTTGTCCACTATTGTAGATTATATAAAAGACAAACAGAAAACTACGGGTACAAAGTTGTTATGGGGTACGGCAAACTGTTTTTCCAACCCGCGCTATATGAACGGGGCGGCCACAAACCCAGAGTTTAATGTTTTGGCCAGGGCTGGAGCACAAATAAAGCTGGCTATGGACGCCACCATGGAACTTAATGGAGAAAATTATGTGTTCTGGGGAGGTAGAGAAGGTTATATGTCTTTGTTGAATACCGATATGGGCAGAGAACAGGAACATATGGGACGGTTTTTGGCCATGTGTAGAGACTATGCTCGTAGCCAGGGCTTTAAAGGTAATTTCTTTATAGAGCCAAAACCAATGGAGCCTATGAAGCACCAGTACGATTTTGATACCGCTACCGCAATCGGATTTTTAAGGGAGTACGGTCTAGAGAAAGACTTTAAGATCAATATAGAGGTAAACCATGCTACTTTGGCACAACATACTTTTCAGCATGAAATTGCGGTGGCCGGTAAGGCAGGTATGTTAGGTAGTTTAGACGCCAATAGGGGAGATTATCAAAATGGATGGGATACCGACCAGTTTCCCAACAACATTCAAGAAACGACCGAAGCAATGTTAGTGTTCTTGGCAGCCGGGGGCCTACAGGGCGGCGGTATTAATTTTGATGCGAAAATTAGGCGTAACTCTACCGATTTGGAAGATATATTCTTGGCCCATATTGGCGGTGCCGATACTTTTGCCAGGGCATTGATCACAGCAGATAAAATAATTACATCGTCTGCCTACAATAGTCTTAGGGAAAAGAGATATAGTTCTTTTGACTCCGGAAAAGGAAAAGATTTCGAAGAAGGAAAACTGGACTTGAACGACTTGTACAAAATAGCACATGAAAATGGGGAACTTCCTTTAGTGAGTGGAAAACAAGAGTTGTTCGAGAATATTATTAATCAATATATTTAGTACACATATATATAGTTTAAAAGGTCTTGATGTATATTGTCAAGGCCTTTTTAGTTTATAGGAATGAGAAAAATAACCCTTAAGGATATTGCCCAGTATTTTGATGTGTCCATTTCGACCGTATCAAAGGCGGTCAATGATAGCCATGAGATCAGTAATGATCTTAAAAAGCGCATACAGCAATATGCAAAGGAAAATAATTACAAGCCTAACAAGTTGGCATTAAACCTGTTAAATAGAAGTAGTAAAACAATAGGTGTAATAGTGCCCAATATATTGAATTATTTTTTTGTGCAGGTATTGTACGGAATAGAGAAGGTGGCCAATGAACAAGGGTATAACATAGTTAGCTGTATAAGTAACGAGTCTTTTGAAAAGGAATCCAAGACCTTGGAGTTTTTAGATTCCGGAACGGTAGATGGTCTAATAATTTCCTTGGCAGAGGAAACCCAGGTAATGGAGCGGGTAGAAGGCTTACAGGCGATTTCAAATAGTCAGATTCCCTTGGTATTGTTTGATCGTGTGTCTGATCTGATAGCTTGCGACAAGGTTGTGGTAGATGATTTTGAAGCAGGTTATAAAACTACCAAGCACTTTATTAATATCGGATGTAAAAATATCGCATTTGTTTCTCCAATAGGCAATTCCAGTGTGGGTAAATTAAGATTGGCAGGGTATAAAAAGGCCTTGGAGGAGGCAGGTAGGGAGTTCGACAAAAAATTGGTCCTAAACTTTACCATAAAGGACGACCTAGATCTATTAATGTCCTTTCTTTTAAATTATAAGCCCATAGACGGTATTTTGGGTTTAGATGAGATTACGGCCGTAAAAATATTGCATATCGTAAAATCTAGGGGGTATAACGTGCCTAACGATGTATCCGTTATAGGTTTCACAAATGGTCAACTCTCACAATATGTCACACCTCCGCTGACCATGGTCAGTCAACATGGTAAATTTATAGGGGAGCAGGCGGCCGAGCTTTTGATCAAGAGAATAAAAAATCCAGAGGAACCTTATGAAACAAAAGTGGTGAAAACCAGTCTTCTGGTAAGGGAATCTACCAAAAAATTACAATAGCCTATATGTTGTTTGGGTGGGGGTGCTCCCAATCATTTCTGTAATCGCGCTGTAAGAGCCGGGTAGCTTCGGGATCGTTTAAAACTGTCCTGCTTTCGGGGTCATATACTAGAGGTCTCTTTAGGTCCATAGATAGGTTGGCCAAAATACAACTGGCCGTAGAAATGTGCCCTTCTTCAATATCGGCAATAGGTCTTGTGTTGTTTTCAATGGCTTCCAGAAAGTTGATCATGTGTCTTCTGGTAGCAGGTGCCGTGTGTAGTTCAATGTCTTTTTCGGTTACATCCTCTGGATATTTTTCTTTCTCCCACAATACATCAAAACGAATGGTTTCACTGCCATCACTAGGTACAAACTCCGCCTTCATGACATCACCTTTAAAAACTCCCTTTTCTCCATAAATAAAAAAGGCCCATGGGTATTCCGGGTCTGGGGCGTTGCCCCAAGTTCTATGTTGCCAAACACAGTTTAGGTCATCGTATTCAAAAACGGCGGTTTGGGTATCCGAGATGTTCGATTTGCCTTCCTTTTGAACATAAATACCACCTTCAGAGCTTATACGTTTTGGCCAGCCTAAATCTAACATCCAACGTACGGTATCTAACATATGCACACACATATCACCTACGATGCCATTGCCATATTCCCTAAAAGTGCGCCACCATCCCCTATGTGGAATACCATTGTAAGGCCTCATGGGGGCAGGGCCTGTCCACATTTCATAATCCAAAAATTCTGGAACGGGCCGTACGGCAGGGTTACCATTGGCACGCATATGATAGTAGCAACAAATGTCTACATGGCCAACTTTTCCCAATAGGCCTTTGTCCATAATCTGTTTTTTTGCCTCTATCAAATGTGGAGTGCTTTTCCGTTGGGTGCCAACTTGTACCACCTTATTGTATTTTCTTGCTGCGGCAACCATAGCCTCTCCTTCTATAACATCAACACTTATGGGCTTTTGTACATAGACATGTGCCCCCGACTTAATGGCTTCTATGCACATAAGGGCATGCCAATGGTCTGGGGTACCTATAAGTACAATGTCCAACTTTTCTTTGGCAAGCATTTTTCGATAATCGGAATACAGTTTGGGCTTTATACCGTTCTTTTGCCTTTCGGATACCAAAATTGCTACTTTGTTCAAAAAGTTGGAATCCACATCACATAAAGAGGTAACTTCTACATTGGCTATTTGAATAAGCCGTAGCAAGTCGCTAGTGCCGTACCAGCCACAACCAATAAGTGCCACCTTTTTTGGTGTTTCGTCTTTAAAAAAGCTAAAACCATAAGATGGCACCGTAGAAAAAAGCAATGCGGCCGATGTGCCTTTTATAAAATGTCTTCTGTTAAACTGTGATGGTTTGTTGGTCATAATGATCGGTTTAAAAGATAGGTTTTCAAATACTTAAAAATAGCCTTTATCCAAAATTCTCTTTTATAAATATAATTAGGAATGGCATGGGGTTCGAATATTACCAAATAATTCATGAATTTGTATTTGTTAATATATTCAAAACCCTCTTTTTTTTTGATTAATTCTTTAAATTGTACACAAAATCAAACTACAAATTATGCAAATAAAGGAATCTTCAGAAATCTACGATGTTATTATTGTAGGTTCGGGAGCAGGTGGCGGTATGGCCACCAAGCAATTAGCGGATGCGGGTCTTAATGTTGCCGTAGTAGAAGCAGGTCCGTTTTTTGACCCAGCTGACCCTGTTACCATGACCCAATTAAAATGGCCTTATGAATCTCCTCGTAGAGGAGCAAATACCGATCGAGCATTTGGCGAATGGGACATGTCTTACGGAGATTGGGAAGTGGAAGGCGAACCGTATACTCATGCGGAGGGAACCACCTTTAAATGGTGGCGTTCACGAATGTTGGGGGGAAGAACAAACCACTGGGGTAGAATATCTTTGCGTTTTGGGCCTAAAGATTTTAAGGGAAAGACCAGGGACGGTCACGGAGACGATTGGCCGATCGGTTACGAAGATGTAAAACCATACTACGATAAGGTAGATAAGCTCATCGGTGTATTTGGAACAAATGAAGGCTTGGAAAACGATCCCGATGGTTTTTTTCTTCCCCCGCCAAAACCACGTTTACACGAACTTTTTTATATCAATGGAGCAAAAAAATCAGGAATTCCGGTAATTCCGGGTAGGCTGTCCATGTTGACCAAAAGAATTAACAACGAACGTGGTGTATGTTTCTATTGTGGTCAATGTAGTAGGTCTTGTCAGGTATATGCCGATTTCTCATCAGGTAGCTGTTTAATATTCCCGGCCCAAAAAAGTGGGGGCAAAGTGAAGCTATACGTAAACTGTATGGTACGAGAGGTAACCACGAACGAAGAAGGTAAGGCAACCGGTGTTTCCTATATCAACAAAGAAGATAGAAAGGAATATAAATTAAGGGGAAAAGTAGTGGTGTTGGCAGCATCGGCCTGTAGCTCGGCCCGTATTTTGTTAAACTCAAAAAGTAGGCAACACCCGAACGGACTGGGTAATAGTAGTAACCTTGTAGGTAAATATCTTCACGATTCTACAGGGGCCAGTGCAGCAGGTTTTATACCTGGACTAATGAACCGTAAAACATCATACAACGAAGATGGCGTAGGTGGTATGCACGTGTACTCGCCATGGTGGGGAGATAACTCCAAACTAGACTTTCCAAGGGGTTACCACATCGAAGTATGGGGAGGTATGGGGCAACCTAATTATGGTTTTGGAATGAACCCCAACGATTTTAATAAGTTCTTTGGTCTAAAAGTAGGGGGGTACGGCGATAGCCTGCGTGACGATGTAAAAAAATACTATGGCTCTGTGATAGGGTTCGGTGGTCGTGGTGAAAGTATTGCGCGTAAAGAGAACTACTGTGAAATAGACCCAACAACCGTAGATCAATTTGGTATTCCTGTATTGAAGTTTCATTATAAATGGTCAGATTTTGAAAGAAATCAGGCCAAGCATATGCAAGATACCTTTGAAGAGTTGATCCACAATATGGGAGGGCATTATTTAGGTGAAAAACCAGGAAAAGATAAGGATTATGGCCTACATGCTCCCGGAGAAATTATTCACGAGGTGGGTACTACCCGTATGGGCGACGACCCCAAAACATCTGTAACCAATAAGTTTAATCAATTGCACGATGTGGACAATGTTTTCATCGTAGATGCCGGACCTTTTGTTTCACAGGCCGACAAGAACTGTACTTGGACCATTTTGGCACTCTCATGGCGTGCTTCCGATTATATTATTGAGCAATTAAAACAACAAAATATCTAAACCATGGATAGAAGAAAGAGTATAGAGACCATGATTCTAGGTGTAGGTGCTTCGGCATTGGCGTTTCATGGTTGTAACACAGAGAATAGTAAACCGGCAGAAGAAGTAGCCGTAAATACAGATACTAAGTATTTTGGCCGTACGCCGGCAGAATTGGAACGTATAGAGAAGCTCAATGCAGAACGATTGTTCACCGATCATGATATGGAAACCATTACGGCCTTAAGTTTGGTTATATTACCGCCAAAAGAACCCTTCGGAGGTCCTATTGAGGCCGAGGTGCCGGAAATGATAGAGTTTATGGGCAAGGATATTCCAGAAATGCAACCTACTTTAAAGGGCGGTTTAATGTGGCTGGACCATAAGTGCAACAAAGAATTTGGCGTTGAGTTCAAAGCAGCGACCTTAGAGCAACAGAAACAGATATGTGACGAAATTTGCTGGCACGATATAGAGAAGCCGTTGGATGAGCAGCCACTCGAAATACAATTTTTTGCTTTGATGCGAAATCTCGTGGTAACTGGTTATTATACCTCTAAAGTAGGTATAGCCGATTTGGGCTATAAGGGAAATACCCCTAATGTATGGGATGGGGTGCCACAAGATGTATTGGACCAACACGGAGTGGCGTATGATCCAGAATGGATTGCCAAGTGTGTAGACCAAAGTAAGCGAAATGTTATCGCTGAATGGGACGAAAACGGCAACCTGCTCACATAGAGCCAATTAAAGATGATATGAAGAAACTAGTTATAACCGCTATCCTATTGGGTAGCGGTTTTATGTCACAGGCGCAGGAAGTAGGTATACAGTTGTATAGTTTACGCAATCAGTTTAAAATAGATGTATCCAATACATTGGGACTTATCAATGAATGGGGTATTTCTAAAATTGAAGGTGGGGGAACCTATGGGATGCCCCTAGAGGACTTTAAGGAGCTTCTTGCCCAATACAATTTAAAGATGGTGAGCGTTGGCGCCGATTTTGGGGACTTGGAGAATGATATAGATAAGGTAATTAAAAACGCAAAAGATTTTGGTGCTACTTATGTCATGTGTGCTTGGGTACCTCACGACGATAACAAGTGGGACCTTAAAGAAACCCAACATGCTACCAATGTTTTTAATGAAGCGGGTAGAAGGTTAAAAGAAAATGGACTTACATTGGTATACCATGCACATGGTTACGAATTTAGACCTTATAAGAACGGTACCCTTTTCGATTATATGGCCGAAAATGCCACTGATTTTGCTTTTGAACTGGATGTGTTCTGGGCACAACATGGTGGTGCGGACCCATTGGCCCTAATGAGACAATATCCCGACAAAATGAAGTTATTGCATCTTAAGGATATGGAACATGGAATCGTGGGTAACAATACAGGGCACGAGGATGATGATACCAACGTGGTATTGGGGTCCGGACAAATTAATATTGCCGGGGTAGTGGCAGAGGCCAAAAAATTGGGTATAGAATATATGTTCATAGAAGACGAATCCTCTAGAGTGGTTTCGCAAGTACCCCAAAGTTTAGAATATTTAAAAAGCTTGGATTAGAAAAAATATTATTCCTTAATGGCCAACCCTATCATAGAATCTGCCGTACCATAATATAGGAACCATTTGCTCTTATAATAGACCAAGCCCTCTATAAAGGTGGTTCCAGCTTTATATTGTCCGCTTACCTCGTGCGGAAGGCTAGGGCATATAAAAGGGGTATCTAATCTGGCCAGTACTTTTGTAGGGTCGTTTTTATCGAACAATACTTGTCCGCCACAATAAGTACCTTCTGGATATTTGTCGGTTGCACCCTCGCCGTTTAGGTTTTTGCCATTGTATAATAAAAGAATTCCGTTATCGGTATAAAGGGCCGGGGGGCCGGGTTCGGTCAAATGACTGTCAAAATCGTTCAAAGTGGGTTTAAAGCTATGTAACAAGCTACCATCCTCATTTAGTGTAGGTTCCCAGTCCACTCCGTTTTTAGAGGTGGCAAGGTTCACAAACAGTTCTCCCCAATACATTAGATATTTGCCATCAATCTTTTTAGCGACCAATTTACCATCTTTTAATTCGGTGATGATAGCGCCCGATTTACTCCATGTATCCAAAAATTTTCCACCATGGGCATCTTCAAAAACGGGGCCTTGCTTTGTCCAGTTTCTTAGATCTTTAGATGTAGCACTTGATAGTCGGGCCACATCTTTGTTCCAGCTGGTATAAAGCATAATATATGTGCCGTCAGGGGTTTCCACAATACGCGGGTCCTCTATGCCTCCGGGCTGGTCCCATTGGGCAAATTCATCGGTATCGGGGAAAAGAACGGGAGTAGGGTATTTGGTAAAATCGATACCATTGGTACTGTAGGCCAGTCCAATTCTTGAAGTGCGCTCCCCTAAAATGGCGTCGGGGTTATCTTCCGCACGAAACAGTAGAAACACGGTATCGTTACGTACAATGGCACCTGGGTTAAAAACATCCGCCTTTTGCCATTGTACCTCCTGATTGGTAACGGGATCCATAAAAACATAACTGGAATCTGCTGTCATTATCGGATTCTTTTTTGTCTTTTCAAATCCTAAGAGCCACATATCCGCGCCGCGGTTTTTAACGGCTTTTTTTTGAGTTGTAGTATCTTTACATGAAAAGAAAGAAACCAATAGACAAAGAGATAATAACCTTACATCCATTTTGTTGAATTTTAATGATTTATTAGCATAATGGTAAGGTAATAATTTAATTCCGTTCTCGGAATATGACCTAATCTTTATGGGTGTTTTAATAAAATAAACGTATTTTTCATTGTTTAACCTTAGTATGAAATATTTCTATTATAGCCTAGTGCTACTGCTCTTGATATCCTGTGGGGAAAAAGAAAAAGAAAAAATGAATGAGAAAGCAATAGAACCACCTTCTCAAATAATAGATACAATAGAACAGGTTGATATTAAAAAAATAGATAAGCCAGACCTTAATAGTTTGGCGGATACCACCTTTGTGAGATTGGCGGATTACAGCGACAATTTTATGTACGATATGCGATATGCCACCGAAAATAATTTTTTAAAGGCAAAGGTTTATGACTGTGCAGAATGTTATACGAGGGTAAAAACGGTAAAAGCGTTGATTGCGGCCAACGAAGATTTTATGAAAAAGGGGGCAAAGATAAAATTCTATGATTGTTACCGTCCAAATTCTGTGCAGTATAAAATGTGGGATATAGTACCCAATCCGCAATATGTTGCCAACCCGGTAAAAGGTTCTATTCACAATAAAGGTGGGGCCGTAGACATTACTTTGGTGAACATGGAAGGTGAGGAACTGGATATGGGTACCGATTTTGATTTCTTTGGAAAACGGGCCTACCATGACAATTATGACCTTCCACAAGAAGTTCTTGACAATAGAAAATTATTAAAGGAAACTATGGAAAAACATGGTTTTTGGTCTACGAGAACCGAATGGTGGCACTATAACTTACAAGGAGCTTCCAAAGATCCGATAGCTAATTTTAAATGGGAATGCGATGAGAATTAATAACTACAGTTTTTATATAATCTTTATTTTAACATTTTATCTAATGGGCTGTACTTCAAAAGAGACGGTTATTTCCTTATGGCCAAAAGGGGCCGTACCCAATCAAATTACGAACAATTTAGAAGAAGTTCATGAAATAGACGGTATTCTTCGAATATCCAAAGTTCAAGAGCCTACCATAGAAGTGTATTTACCCGAAAAATCGATAGCTACAGGAAAAGCGTTTTTAATTTTTCCAGGGGGAGGTTATAGTATACTGGCCTACGACTGGGAAGGAACGGATATTGCAAAGTTTTTAAACTCGCACGGTATTGCCGGTATTGTAGTTAAATATAGATTGCCATCTAATGAGACACAGGTAGATAAGCACAATGTTCCCTTGATAGATGCACAGCGTGCCATAAGGCTGGTAAGAAGTAAGGCCAAAAATTGGAACATTGACCCAAACCAGATAGGTGTAATCGGTTTTTCGGCGGGAGGGCATGTGGCTTCCACATTAGGAACACAATACGACAGAAAAGTGTATAAGTCTATTGATAAGGCCGATGATTTAAGTGCAAGACCCGATTTTATGGCCTTGATCTATCCGGTAATCACCATGGGAGAAAAGACGCATCAAGGATCTAGGGATAATTTGTT
Source organism: Maribacter thermophilus (assembly GCF_001020565.1). Classification (GTDB taxonomy): domain Bacteria; phylum Bacteroidota; class Bacteroidia; order Flavobacteriales; family Flavobacteriaceae; genus Maribacter; species Maribacter thermophilus. Next base: position 368,830 of record NZ_LDAS01000001.1, read on the forward strand.
GGGAGAACAACCATCTTCTGAATTGGTGGTGCAATATTCAAATGAACTAAATATTGATGAAAATACACCAAGGACCTTTATGGTTCATGCCATGGACGATGAGGTGGTAGTTAAAGAAAATAGCGAATACTTTCATGGTTTACACAACGTAAAGGCAAAAGAGAAGTGTGTATTGCATTTATACGAAAAAGGGGGGCATGGATTTAGCTTGGCAAAAGACCAACCCTATTTAAAAGACTGGACACAAAAGTTGATTAACTGGACCAACGAACCCCAATAAGAATAATTTTTCAAAAATTGTTCTTAGTTCTGGTCAACTTTTCTATTTTTGCAATCCGATTTCGGGATGTAGCGCAGTCCGGTAGCGCACTCGGCTGGGGGTCGAGTGGTCGCAGGTTCAAATCCTGTCATCCCGACGAATTGTAATATCAATTACTATCAAAAAACCTGTTAATCGTACGATTAACAGGTTTTTGTGTTTTTTGTGGGGGTTATTGGCGGCTATTGATGGAGTAACAAAGGTTGGCCAACCAATTTTGCCATTTGTTTTGATCAAACTCATGAAGGTTTCCGTTTGGTCCAGATAGTAAAATAACAGAGTCCCTAAAATTTTAGGGACCCTGCAAACTAACTAAACCAACAACTTAATATCCATAATTTTGTTCCAAGTCAGGAGCCTTTTCGATTTCAGACTGTGGAATGGGCAAATAGTACTGCCTGTCAAACCAAGGGCGGTTTACTACGGTATACTCTTCATTGCTCAAAGTACCGTCGATTTCTTTGGTCCATTTAAGTCCTTTGACGTCAAAGCCCAGATGTTCTTCGTTCATCCAACGTCTTTCGTCAAAGAAATTGTGACCTTCAAAAGCCAATTCGATCCGTCTTTCCCTTTTTATGGCTTCGTATAATGCTTCCCCGCTAGAGGTAATTTCGGGTAATAGGGCTCTTCGTGTAATTTTGTTTACATATTCCTGGGCGACCGCTTCGTTGCCCAAATGGTATTGCGCTTCGGCATAGTTAAGGTAGATTTCCGCCAATCGATATAGAATAAAGGGCCTATTTGGAGAGGTATCCGTAAGTCCCACTGATTCGTCCTGAAATTTTCGAATATTGTACCCGGTTTTGGATGAGTGCAGGGTGTTGCCCAAACCTTCGGGAGAATCGAGTCCGTGTGGAAAAGCATCCACATCTTCCGACAAGTAGTATTGCACATCACGGCCCCTAAACTGGGCCCCGTTGTAATTTAGGTTGGCATAGTAGCGCATTTCCCTATTGTCGTTCGGGTTGTTTGCGTCATAAAGGGGGCCGTCCGTAGAGCTTCCATCCGACATGTTGAACAACAATGCAAAGTTATGGGTGGGAGACGACAGGGCCCATCCTCCATATCCACTGGGGGCTTGGGTTTGGTTCCAAAGAGAGTTTACATCCGTTCCAAAATCATAGAAGGTAGCTCCGTAAGGCCGGGCGAAGAGTATGTCCTCGTTGGGCGACAGAAAAAGGTTTTGATATTCGGTTGCGTCTTGCACTTCGATGAGGTCCCTCGCCCCTACCAAATCGATCAATTCCTTGGCCGCGTCCGCGGCCTCTTGCCATTTATTGGGGTTGGAATAGTCATACAATGGTCCGCTTGGCTCAGTACCGGGGTCGTGGAGCTTGCTGGCCGCATACAATAAGGTTCTTGATTTGACAGCTAGGGCTGCTAATTTGGTCGCGCGGCCATATTCATTGTCGGGCCTGGTCTCAGGGAGCACACTTGCTGCCTCGTCCAATTCCGCGACAATAAATTGTACACATTCTTCATAGCTGTTTCTGGGAATATCAAAATTATCATTTAGGCCGACCGCGGTCTCTATAATGGGTACCCCGCCATAAAATTTTATCAGTTTACTGTAGAGGTTGGCCCTTAGGAATTTCATTTCGGCCTTAAGAACGGTTACCTTTTCGGTGTCCATTTGCATGGCCTCACTTTCATCTACTTCATCCAAGAAGAGTGTAATGTCTCTGATGTAATCCCAGTAGTTCCGCCATATGTCGCCCAGTACCCCTACATTGCTGGGGTTCCATCCGGCGCGTACCCTAAATAGGTCTAGGTCGTTAAAATTGAATTTGGCCTCAAAAGAGGCTCCCTCTATATTGAATCTGCGCGACCACCACTGGAATTTATTGATTCCCCAGCTTTCCGTACTATTGTAGGCGGTAAACACCAAACGTTCCAGTTGGTCGGGATTCGAATAGATAAAATCTTCGGTAAACGCATCTGACGCTTCTATTTCAAGGGCATCTTCGCAGCCAGCGGACATAAAAAATATGCCAAGGGCTAACAGGTAATAATATTTGAAACTTTTCATTATGCTTTCTTTTTTTGATTAAAAACTAAGATTTAAACCAACTGTGTACGTTTTTAAAGGGGTATAAGTGGCATCCCTAAAATTGTTATAACCGGTAGCTTCGGGGTCTAGCCCTAGGTCATAGATGTCGGAAAACATGGTAAGTAGGTTGTATCCTCTAAGAAATAACCTAAGATTGCCGAAGCCAACTACCTTCTCAGGAATAGTATATGCCAATTCGACCTCTTTTAGTCGAACAAAGGAGGCATCGTGCAACCAAAAATCCGCTCCCTGAAAATTATCGGCGTTACCACTTTGGTTGCCGCTGTAGGGGTCTCCTAGGCCAAAGGCTCTAGGATACCGCGAATCCCTGTTGCTGGGAGTCCATCGCTGATTAAAAACGTAGTCGGGCTTTGCCCCGTTTTGGTCAAAGAACACCAAGGTCTCCGCTTTTGCCTGGCCTTGAAGTAAAAAGTTAAAATCCAAGTTTTTATAGGAAAACCCTCCGAAAATACCGTATTGTATTTCGGGGATGTTTGATGATCCCACCCTAATACGGTCATCTGCATTGATGGTACCATCTCCATTGGTATCTAGATATTTGGGCTCGCCCTCAACGGTACCATCCAATTTTACCGGTGTCGATTCAACTTCGGCCTGGTCCCTGAAAATACCGTCGGTGGGGTAAACGATATAAGAATCGATAGGCTTGCCTTCCCTTTTTAATGCCTCGGGTACATCGGCAGCCTCCGCTAGGTAGAGAACCTCACTTTTGGCCTGTGAAAAATTGGCGCCCAAATTGTAATTGAAATCACCTAGATTGTGGTTCCAGGCCAGTTCAAATTCCACTCCGTAATTTTTTACCTCCCCAAAGTTCTCGGCGGGCAGCTCCAAGCCAACATAGTCGGGAATGGCAGCTACCCTTGTAGCAAGGATGTTTTCCCTTTTTTGATGAAAGTAGTTGAAATCGCCCGATAACTTTCCGTCAAAGAAACCAAAGCTTAAGCCGATGTTTTGCATTTTGGCGGTTTCCCACGTAACATCGGGGTTGGGAACGGTAGATGCGGTATACCCATTGAGTGCCACACCCGGACTTCCAAATATGTAGTAATTGGGTTGGGGCGTGTTGGGGATTCCTCCGTATTGATACCTTGTCAGGTATTGAAAAGGGGCTATCCTGTCATTTCCCATTTTAGACCACGAAGCCCTTAATTTCAGGGAAGAAATCCAGTTTGATCCGGCCAAGAAATTTTCTTGGTCCAAGGCCCATGAGGCTGCAGCACTTGGAAAAGTTCCATATCGTTTTCCCGGTCCGAAATTGCTCGATCCGTCGTGTCTAAGGGTCAGGTCGATAAAATATTTCTTTTTAAAGTCATAGGATAAGGAACCGAAGAAGTCCATTCTTGCACTTTCGCTGGAGATTCCGTACGATTGCTGTCCTTCGTCGCTGCCGGCAAAAAGTTCGGCGTGGTCGGGCGTAGGGAAACCTCTTTTTTCGGCCCAAAAGTTCCGGGTATCGGAGTTTAAGTTTTCCAATCCGACAAAGGAACTGAGGGAGTGGTTCTCTCCAAGAGAGGTAGAATAATGTAATGTGGCATTTAAAAGTACTTCATCGTATTTCCAAAAACTTTCCCTTAGTATGCGTTCGTTGCCCCGTTGAGAGAATCCGGTCTGGGGAATGTATTCATTTGTGCCTGCTTGAAAGGTATAGTACGTCCAAGGGGTGTACCACGATTTTTCATCGTTGTTCATTTTACGAACCCCGGCAAACCCTTTAAACCTTAGGCCATTTACTATTTTGTTTAAATTGATGTCTAGTGAGAACTTTCCTCTTAGGTCCGTACTTTTGGTATCGATAAACCCCGATTGGTTGCTGGACATTATGAATGGGTTGGCCCCGTTCTCGCCTCCAAAACCGGGTAGGCCATTCGGATAAAGGCCAACCTGGGTAGGTAAATTGGTATAAATGTGCTTATAGATAAAACTGTCGTCTACCCCCGGCTGTTCCCTATTTCCAAAGCTTCCCAGTAAATCGACCCCTAATTTGATATCATCGCTAATGTCGATGTCAAGGTTGGAGCGCACTTGTTTTTGCTTATAATCCAAAGACCCTGATTTATAGATTCCTTCTTGACTCAAAACATCGCCGCTGACAAAGTACTTTACACTTTCACCGCCGCCGGAAATCGAAATTGTGTTTCTGGATTCGGGCGAGGATTTCGCAAAGGTAAGTGCGGCCCAGTCGGTATTCGGGAATTGGATGGGGTCGGTACCGGCGGCATAATTCTGAATGTCTCCTTGTGAATAAGGGAGTTCGAGTCCGTACCTAGAGGCGATTTCATTTTCGTAAATGGCATATTGTTCCGAACTCATTAGACTAGGGGCTCTTGTGAACGAGGATATGTTGTAGGATGTCGTAAAATTTATTTTTGGTTTTCCTGATGCTCCCCTTTTGGTGGTTATCAAAATAACCCCATTTGCTGCCCTAGACCCATAAATAGCGGCGGCACCATCTTTTAAAACGGTAAGCGATGCAATGTCTTGGGGCGATAAATTGGAAAACGAACCTGCTTGAATTCCATCGATAAGAATTAGGGGAGAGTTATTGTTTAGGGTAGATTTTCCCCTTATGAGAATGGTAGTAGCGTCATCATCGGTATTATTGCCCGCACCGTTACCGGCTCCCGGAAGGCCGCCACGGTCGTTAATAATGAGCCCCGACGCCCTTCCTGCCAACGATTTGGCAAGGTCTTTATTCGATGATTGTTCTATCGATTTGCTATCGATCGTGCTAACGGAACCGGTTAGTTCCCCTTTCTTTTTTGTGGTATATCCGAGTACAACCACTTCCTCTAGTTTGGAAGCGTCCTCGACCATGACCACATTAATCGTGTCGCCATTTTTGACGGGAATCTCCTGGGTTGCATATCCGATATACGAGAATACGAGCACTGCATCCGCATCATCCACCTCTAAACTGTAATTGCCGTCAAAGTCGGTCGTAGTCCCTTTTGTGGTCCCTTTTACAATTATGGTGACCCCAGCGAGTGGACCTAGTTCGTCACTAACCGTCCCGCGAATTACAGATTGTGGTCGGGTTGTTTCATGGGAAGGCCACAGGACCGTTCTTTTATCTGTTTCGTCCCTTTCAACAGCATATGCCGTTCCCGTTAAGTGGACCAACATAATAAGAACAGACCTTAAAACCCATTTGTTTCCACAAAGGGGAAGGCATCCTTCATTTTTATTGAATCTGGTTTTTTTCATAGTTTAGAATTGTTAAGTTAGAATAGTTACAATGTGGCCTTTCCATTGAAAAACCATTGAACATTAGATAGTTGGAGCGTTGTGTGCTTTCCTTATTATTTCTAATTTTTAGAGGTCTTATGCAAAAGAATGATAAAAAAGAGGTGTCTTTTTTGTCGATTTTATCTTTTGATTACATTATTTTAACCTATTTGATAATAATGGGTATATCAACTTGTGAAGGGGGTAAAAACAGCTGATAGAATTTTCTTAGGGTAGACTTTGTTGCCAACCGGCATTTAATTGATTTAGCAACTTTTTTACCAATTGCGGATGTTTTTTCGCAATATTCAGGACTTCGGTAGGATCCTTTTTAAGGTCGTACAATTCGATGAATAGGGGCGGGTCGGACAATTGATTCTTGTTTTTCCACGCAACAAGGCGGTATTTTTGGGTTCGCATCGAATACCCCATTAAGTCGTTTTCAAACATTTGCCGATCCCATTGTTGATGCATTTGATTTTTAATCCGTTTTTCTACCTTATCGATGAGGGGGCCAAAATAGGTTTCACGCATTTCCTTGGTCAAGGGGTTGGCGGCCCACTCCCTAAGTGCGGGGTTCGGATATTGGCTAAAGACCGCTTTTTTCCATTCCCGGTCAGGGGTATGTAAGAGTGGTGAGAAGCTGAACCCTTCGAGGTGTTCGGGTTTGGGCAATCCGGCAAGGTCGCAAAGGGTGGGATAAAGGTCTACCAGCTCTACCAAGGCATTTGATTTTGTTCCTTTGTTTTTTTGGGGAATGTTAGGTGAATTTACTATAAGCGGTACACGCGTGGCCACTTCGTAGTTTGTGGCTTTGCCCCAAATTCCCATATCTCCCAAATGCCACCCGTGGTCGCTCCATACGACGATTATGGTATTTTCCCTTAGTCCTGCTTCTTCCAGGGCCGTTAGCATCCGTCCTATTTGTGCATCGACATAACTGACCGATGCCAGATAGGCATGTTTTAAGGTTTTGGCAAGCTCGTCGCCGATCGGCCCACTTTTGGGAATCCCGTGCCTTACCCGAAGTTCAAAGGAGGCATGGAGCCCCGTTGAAGCTCCGTCTACTGGAGGGGCGGGGTAGGTTGTTAAGGGAATGCTGTCTCTATGGTATAGGTCCCAATACTTTTTGGGTGCTTTCCAATCCAAATGGGGCAACTTAAAACCTAGGCCGAGAAAAAAAGGTTTGTTCCCATTTGCGGCCATATCTTTCATGGTGGCTATCGCAAGATCGGTGTTGTAGCCATCTATATAGGTCTGGTCGCTTACATCGGCACATTCAAAGGCGGGCCCTCTTCCCAAGGCATAATGGTCGATATTGGGATACTTTTTCTTTACTTCCTTTTGGTTGTCCTTGAATATCCTTTGGTTTTCTGCAAGGGCATAACCTCCCGGTAGATTGGGCTTTTCAAAAGGAACCTTTTCCGTTGCCGGCTTTCTGCTCCACGATTTTTCGTCGTCCGTAAATTTTCCATGGTAGATTTTGCCGCAGTACACCGTTTCATAACCGTTGTTCCAAAAGTGTTGCGGCAGCGTAACAATATCTGGATTTATATCACGAAAGTATGTGTAATTCTCAATGACCCCAATGGTTTCTGGCCTGGCCCCCGTCATTAAGCTTGCCCTCGATGGACTGCAGATGGCTTCTTGGCAGTAGGCCCGTTCAAATAATATGCCCTCGCTTGCCAATGTATCTAAATTGGGGGTAATCGCGATCTCTGAACCGTAGGCTCCTATTTCGGGTCTTAAATCATCGATGGCAATAAACAAAATGTTGGGTCTACCCATGTTTTTTTTGGTCCCAAGACCGTTTTGGGCATTACAGGCCAGGTGGGTCAAAAGACATACCACGGCCAGGGACACGCTTTTGAGGATGAATTTTGTCATCATTACCGTCTTTTTTATTGTCTGTTCCAAATAATGGGAAGAAACACGCTCATTTCACCCTGCCCGCGATTGCTCCAAGCGTAGTAAGGGATCAAATGTGTGGAATAGGTCGTGAATTTGGGCTGTTCCACAACGCTGTACATACCATTGGTTTTATCGTTTCTAATCAGAATATCACCGTCGAGTGTGGTTACCCCGCCTAGAAAATCGGGCTTGTAGCTTGGGGAGAACTTCAGGTCGGAGGAGAGGTATACATCTGTGATATCGGTGCCTTTGGGCAAGTCTGCCGATTCAATGCAATACACTACCGGACCTCTTTTAAGGGCTACCTGATTGCGTACTTCTTCTATTCTTGGGTGTCCTTCGATAAATTTTGTTTCCATGGGCATATCCATTTCTATTACATCCCCGGCGGACCATTTTCTGTTGATCTTTGCAAATTGGCCCGGCGTTACGTTTTCGACCGCTTCCCCATTGACCTTGATGGTAGTGCCCTTGGCCCACTGCGGAATGCGCAATAAGAGGTCAAAGGCATCCCCCTTGCATTCATTAATGGTGATTTTAACTGCCCCGTCCCATGGATAATTGGATTGTTGCCTTAGTTTTAAGGGTGAGCCATCCAGTAGTTCGGTATTTAGCTCATTGCCGCCATAGAGGTTTACCGCAATACCGTTTTGCGACTTGCTATAGGCCCATGAAGGGGATTTGGCAATTGTTCTGACGAGGTTTGGAGGACAACAAAAACATTCTAGATAGGGTTGCCTTTCAGGAAATTCGACATTCATCTTTTCGTAATCCAGGGCGCCGTCAATTTTTCTCAACGGGTTGGAATAGTAATAATGGGTTCCTTCCAGACTAATGCCTGACAGACCACTGTTGTGCAGTACCAGTTCCATGATGTCGCCATGTTTCGGATCGCCGCTCAACGATAACATCCTGTAATTGAACATAGAATTGCAAATGTTGGCACAGGTTTCGTTGTAGGCGGTTAAATTGGGCATCATATATTCGTCTATAAACCCTTCTTCTATCTTATCCAACCTCGACGAACGGCCATAATGCGTTTGCCCCACGGCCCCCGTAACGTACATTTTTTTATGCGTTACATTCTCCCAAAGCCTGTCCAATGCATCGATTAGGGCCTTTTCGCCGGTTTCGGCATACACATCGGCAGCACCCGCATAGTAATAAAGTGCGAGTACGGCATGGCCTACGGCCTCGGTCTCTTCCCTCAACGGAACCCGTTCTTGTACCATATCGCCAATAGGATATCCTTTTGTGGTTTCGTCATCCTCAATTTTGTACGTACCCCGCATGTTAATAAATTGCTCGGCCAGTTCTAGGTAGCGCTTGTCTTTAGTGGTTCGGTACAATTCCACCAGTCCCATAATTTGGGTTTGGTTGAAACCAAAGCGTTTTAAATGTTCTGGCTTGGGGGAGAAAAGGTTGTAAAGGTAGTCTGCATTCTTAATGGCAATATCGAGAAAATTGGTTTTGCCGGTTACCCTATTGTGTATACAGGCTGCGGTCATCAAATGTCCGCTGTTGTACAATTCGTGGTATCTTCGGTTGCTAAAGGGTTCAATATCATCCCTAATGATAATGGGCGTAGACAGGTAGCCGTTTTCTAACTGGGCCTGTGCGATGACCGAGATAATTTCGTCCAGTTCTTCCGCAATTTTTTCATCCTTGTTTACGGCATAGATGTAGGTAGAGGCCTCCATCCATTTGTAAAAATCTCCATCGTGCCACCAAAAACCTTTGTGTTCGCCTTCCTTAAGTCCTGCGGCTATTTTAAAATTGTTATAGGCATGGCCGATATCCCCTTTGAGGATTTCGCCCATATGCGGAACCATGGTTTCTTCGGCAATTTTCCACTTATCGGCCCAAAAACCTTCGGTCCAACGGCAATCGCCAATGTCTATTGATTTTAGGGCGACATGGGGGCTGTCGGAATAATTTACGATTCCCTTTCCCTCATCGAGGTTTAAGGCCAGTGTTTCTGTAGAACTGTGCGAGGAAGCGACAGAAGGCTCTTTTTTCTCCCCGGTGCACGAGATAACCTGAAATGCCAATAAGGCGAAAAGTAATTTTTTCATTTTAGTTGAGTTTTTTAGTAGTTAGTTTGATTGAAGGGGCCAATAGGCGTCCATTCTATCTATATCATCCTTTTCAAAGCTTTTTCTCAGCAGCCATCGAGGTCTCATAAGGGAACTCTCCCATTGGAACAACTCTTTGTACAAGGCTTTTACGATTTCTGGCCTTTGGGCCGCCAGATCGTTCAATTCTTTCGGATCTTCCTCTATATTGAAGAGCTTGGCAGGCCTATCGGGAAACCTTAATAGTTTCCAGTTTCCTTTTCGAATGGTACCCCGTGCATCTTTTTTCCAAAATAGGGTCTCGTGGGGTACTTTTTGGGATTTTCCGGTTAAAAACGGTAATAAGTCTACCCCGTCAATGTTTTTTAATTCATTTGCATTACCACCTGCGGCCGCATAAAAAGTGGGTAATAAATCCATTGTACTTATAGGTTTGTCGTAAGTGGAGTTGGGTTTGATTTTTCCGGGCCATTTCATTAAGAAGGGAACCCTGATGCCGCCTTCCAAATAATTCGATTTTGTACCGCTCAAGGGTAGGTTGATGGATGCATTTTTGTCCGTTGGCCCTCCGTTGTCATTCGTAAAAACGACAAGTGTGTTTTCGGCAATGCCCAATTCTTCCAACCTGTCGATGATTTTGCCCGCAGCCCTATCCAGGGCCAGAGTCATTGCGGCTACAATTTTGCGGTTTCCTTCGAGGTTGGGGAATTGTTCGAGGTCTTCCTTGGTGGCATCCATTGGTGTATGTACTGCATTAAAGGATAAAAAGGCAAAGAAGGGCGTACCTTTCTTATGGCTGCGATCGATGAAGGCCAAGGCTTCCTTGGCCAGTTCATCGGTCAGGTAGCCATTGTGTTCCTCAAAATTCCCAAAGCCTTTTTCCAGTTTGTTCAACTTTTCTTTGGGTTCTTTTTCATAGGGGAAATAATCGCGCGCGCCACCACGAAACCCGTAAAATTCGTCAAACCCGCGTTTCATGGGGTGAAATTTGTCTTCACCGCCGAGGTGCCATTTACCATAGAACGCGGTTGAATAGCCTCTTTTCTTAAGGTAATCGGCAATGGTGGTTTCATTGACCGGAAGCCCCATTGCGGGGCCGTCCTTGGCCGATACCGGACTCATGAATCCAGGCACATTGTTTTCTTCAAAACCAAAGCGCTGTTGGTACCTGCCGGTCATCAGACCTGCTCGCGAGGGACCGCAGGTAGGGTCGGTTACGTAGGCCTGAGTGAATCTTAAACTTTGTTTCGCCAACTTGTCCAAGTTGGGCGTTTTCATCTCTTTGCTTCCTTGAAAACCAAAATCCGCATATCCGGCATCATCGGCAAAAAGCAATACAATATTAGGCTTTTCCTGTGCCTTGCAGTGGATACAGCCAATCAATAATAGTAAGAATAAAAGTGTGTTTTTCATGTCAATTGCATTCATAGCCAGTTTCACTTATCTACAAATAAAATCAATTATGCCATCGTTCGATTGGATGATTTTATCCTGTAATGGCACTTTTTTAACCATTGTAGGTATGGTGGGTTTCAAAAGGTCAGCCTTGCTGTGCCAAGGGCGGTATTTGATTTTTGATTGCCCTAAAATGGTCCAATAATCCGGTTGGGCTCTTTTTGGTAATCAGCTCTTTTTTAAAGAGCGAACTGCCCATGCCGACACCTATGGCACCGGCATCAAAAAAGTGCCTTAGGTTATGCCCGTCGACTCCCCCGGTTGGTAATAGCTTTATTTTATTCAAGGGGGCGAGAACATCCTTGATAAATTGGGGGCCTAACTGCGTAGCTGGAAATACCTTAACGGCCGTTGCTCCCAAGTTCCATGCCCTGTATATTTCGGTTGGGGTGTAAGCTCCGGGGAAGATCGGGATTTTTTTACTTGTACATTCCAAAATTACTTCTTCATTTATAATCGGGGTAACCGTAAATTGACTGCCTGCATCCAGTGAGGATTTTAAGTCGGTAAGGTCGCAAACGGTACCTGCACCCACATTGAGTTTAGGGAAATTTTTACGTAGACTTGAAATTATCTTGGCCGCATTAGGGCTGTTCATGGTTATTTCCAAGGTAAAAAAATCCGCCTTAAGATAGGTTTCGGCTATAAATAGGGCCGTTTTTAGGTCATATCCCCTTAAAATACCCACAACGGGGGTTTGTTCAAATTTTTCCGAAGAGAAATCAGTATTGTTTTTCATGGAGGTTCAAAATTTTTTTTTGTCCTTCGAGAAGGGCTTTATCAAGTTGATTGGCATCTATGACGGTCAACTTACTTTTATCCAACACCGACGTCAAGGCCATTTGGTATTGCTTTGAAATTGATTCGGGGGCGGCCAGAATTACTTGGTCGGTATGGTGTTTTAAATAAGAGAGTTCATCGCCGATCAATAATCCACTTAACATCGCACCGTTTTCCTCAAGGTCGTGGTTATGTAGTATATGCCGGGCTCTAATACCAAACAAGGAGGAGGTCAATTTTCCGGCAAGGCCGAGAGAAACCCCATGTTGAAATGGATGATAGTGGGCTTCGTCAAATTGGCCATGTCTGATCGAATTGGATAGGATACTTTGTTTGCTTAGAACATCAAAAAGTTCTCCTGTCATATAATTGGACAGGTCCGTAAAGAAACCATCCTCAAAAAAAATGTGCTTGCTATGGGTTCCGGGGAGGATAAGAACGCCTTTTTCGAATTTTTTGACATAGTTTTCAAGCCCAATCGCCTGAACTTCTTCGCCGCGCATCATTCCGTAATCGTTCTTAACCCCCGAAACCAAGTATAGGTTATAATGGGGTGCAAGCTTGATCTTTGTGGTGTTAAGGGTACTGCCCGAAAGATCGATGGGAAAACTTGAATAGGGCAATTCTTTTAGGCCAAGATTGGAAGAGGCCATTCCGGAGCATACGATGTTGTATTTTTCATTTTCCAACCTGAGAAGTTTTAACTTGTCCTTTAAAAAACTTAGGTAAAACGACAATCGGTCCTTTTGGTCCTGAACGGCGTATTTTTGGTAAAGAAACTTAACCCCGTCTTCCGATTTTAACTCTTTAAGAATGGCCAGGTTGTCTAAATCTACCAGTCTTATTCGAAAATTCGAGGTTCCCCAGTCGCAGCTTACGAATTTTGTATTCATAGCTCTGGTATTGCTTTTGAAACCCTTTTTCTGATCAAATAGTCGTCTAGCGCAAATGACGAGCAATCTACTCCGATACCGCTGTTTTTGATACCCCCATGTGGAAGATAAATGTCGTATTTAACCCCGTTTATCTGTACTTCGCCAAACTCCAAGCGTTCTATAAAGTACTGTTGTACCTGGGCATCTTCGGTAAAGAGGTAGGAAGCTAGGCCAGCATCGGTTTCATTCGATAGCCGAAGGGCCTCTTCCTTACTGCTAAAGGGTACAAGAATGGCCACCGGACCGAAAATTTCTTTTTGCAGTACTTTAGCCTTTGAATCGTTTAGGAGGATTACGGTAGGTTCAAAATAATAGCCTGTTCCCGAAATAGGGTGGCCTCCACATAGAAACTTGCCTCCTTGATCTCTGGCCTCACCGACAATGTCTTCAATTTTTTCTACGGACATCCGATTGGCCAAGGGCCCCATGTCCCAGTGCTGGTCGGTACCGAAACCTACCTTCGTTTTTTCGAAAAGAGCCACTAGTTTTTCGGCAAAGGGTTCAATAATGTCCCTATGCACAAAAAGGCGGTTCGGTGCCACACAAATTTGGCCTGAGTTTCCTGTTTTTAGTGCCTTGGCAATTGATACGGCATCGTCGAGGGAGGCGTCGGGAAAAACAATAAAAGGGGCATTTCCGCCACATTCCATACTAAATCTCTTGATGGAGGTTCGGCTGCTTTGAACAATTAGTTTTTTGGCCGTATCCGTAGATCCGATCATGGTAATAAGTTGGGGTATTTTGCTTTCGCAAAGGGGTATCCCTACGTTTTCGGTATCTCCGCAAATAATATTTATGACTCCTTTGGGAAAATTGATTTCGTGGCATAGTTCGCCTAGGATGTAGGCCGAGAGAGGGGAGTATTCGGAGGGCTTTATTACAATGCTACAGCCCGCAGCAAGGGCAGGGCCTAGCTTAAACCCTAGGTTGAGCAGGGGGAAATTGTAGGCCAAAAATGCGACGACTACGCCTAGAGGCTGGGAGATGACCTTGTGTTCGTGGCTTCCTTCCCTGTCATCTATAACGAGGTCTGTTCTTTTTTTGATTTCCTGTGAATAGAATTGGAGCGAGTCGGTAATGCTGGTAAGGTCTTCGAGGGTTCCTGCCCATGTTTTTCCCATTTCATACATAATGCTCTCTCGAAGCAATTCGGCATTTTCGAGAATCTTGTTTCTCAACTTGTCGATCCATTCCAAGCGCTTTTCCAGTGGAAGTTTTGACCAGAATTCAAACCCTTGTCTGGCCGACTCCAAGGTTTTTTGCGTGTCGCTTATATCGGCCCAGGAAATCGTGGCCACTGCTTTTTCCGTTGCAGGGGATATTACCTCGAATTTTTTGTCGTTGAGCGCTGCTTTAAGTTCACCATCGAAGTATAGGTTTTTATGACCGAACTTTAGGTTGTCGTTGACTTTTATCTCCTTCATTAGTGCTGTATTTATGTAGTATATCTAAGTTTACGTCTACCCCCAAGCCGGGTGTTCTTGGTGCCTCAATGAGGCCGTCCGCTATTGAAAAGCTTTTGGTAGTGAGATGGTCCCTTAAGGGGTTTTCTGTCCTGTCCAGTTCCATGGTAGACAAATCGTCGAACAATCTTCCGGGGTTTTTGTCAAGGTTTGCGACAAAATGGACGGCGGCGCTTATGGCGATCCAAGTTCCCCAAGAATGTGGAACCACATCTTTACAGTAGCTTTGGGCCAAGGTAGCTATTCGCTTGGCCTCGGTCAATCCTCCGGCAGCGCATATATCGGGTTGGGCGATATCTACACATTCATTTTCCAAGAGTCTTTTAAATCCGAATTTTAGATACTCGCATTCCCCTCCGGCAATGGGTATCTTGGTCTTTTTCCTTAATCGACGATAACCTTCGTAGTCCTCGGGCGATACGGGTTCTTCGAACCACGATATGTCGTATTTTTCCATTTTATGGCATAGTTCCAAGGCTTCTTTGCAAGAATAGGCATGGTTGGCATCTACCATAAGTTTCATTTCCGGGCCTATGGCCTTTCTTACGGCAGCTATATAGTCGAGGTCTTCTTTGATGCTAAGGCCTATTTTCATTTTTACGGCTTTAAAGCCTTGTGATTTATAGAGCTGTGCTTCTTTCGTCAATTTGGTTTTTAGATCTTCACCCTTTGTAAAATACAGTCCGGTAGCGTAGGGCTGGATAATGGGGTTTTTGATTCCGCCCAGTAATACAGAAACAGGTTGGTCGAGCAATTTGCCCTTTACATCCCAAAGGGCTACGTCAATAGCGCTTATGGCGGCCTGTAGGGTGCCGCTCCTGGCATAATCCATAGACCTTCTGTACATTTCCTGCCAAAGTGTTTCGTGTTCCAGGGCTTCCTTGTCTATGAGGAATTGTCGAAAGAATTCAATGCCGGCTTTAATGACGTCGGCAGGACCGTACCCTTCTCCCCAGCCATAGGTTCCATTCTCCAAGGTTATTCTCACTAGGCAGATTTTACGGGCATCATATTCCCATTGTGAGAAGTAAAAAGGAGTACCGAGCTTTTGGCTGACCACAAAGGGTTCTATTTTTACAATTTTCATGTCAATTGTTTTATGGCTATATATTAAAAGTAGGCTTTGTTCTGCCGTACGCTCTCAATAGTTGGAATATCCGAGAATACAGACAGCTATAATAAGGATTGCCAATCCAAACAGGAGGAGCTTAAATGGGGCTTTGGCATTTTTCCATTCTCCGGACCTATAGGCCCAAATATTGCTTATGATCAAGGCCAGGCCCAATAGGATGGGCCAACCTATGACCGGCCCCATATCACCCATCAAGGCGGCTCCCTGGCCGTATACGCCCAAGGCCGCAAACCAAAAAACTCCTGAAAGAACGGCCCACATATAAGCCTTTCCGCTTTCTTTTTCCCCGAACGAAGCAAAGGTTTTGTTGTGGAGCAACCTTATGATCGCGTAACCGCCGTTCATGGCAAATGCGCCCAATAAAACCACTACCCATGCGGCCAAACTTGCTTCTTGGGGGGCGACGCCAAACTCAATGACCGCCACTTGGGCTACGGGCGAGGCATTGGCAAAGCCCACATTAAGAAAGGCCGAAAGTATACCGGAAAGCACGGCTATTAAAACCCCGAGCTTGATATTGTTGTTACGTTCGAGGCCGTCGGTTTTTAAATTGTCCCTTTTTACGCCGGCAATTGCGGTAACGGCTACGCCGACCAATAGCAGCAATACACCCAGAAGAACTATTGGAAAGGATGGATTCGACAGTGCACCATCGATTTGAAAAAGGGGAATAATCGAACCCATGGAAGCGGCAAGGCCCATGACAATGCCATAGGTAATGGAAATGCCGGTTTTTTCGACGCTTACACCAAAAAGTATTCCTCCTATTCCCCAAAGAAACCCATATAGCGCAGCCTCCCAGACAATAGCTCCTCGGGTTTGGGCAATAATTTCGAACAAATTGGGCATAAGGATCAAGGCCCAGAAGATAGGAACGACAATCATGGCAATAAGGGCATGTACCAGCCACCAGGCCTCCCATTTTAAAGGAGACATATACTTCATTCCCAATCCAAAAGTGCCTTGAAAGAAACTTGCTAAGATAACTAGGCTAATAGCCAGTAGGGAATTGTCCATTATAGAATAGGTTTTACAAACATTTTGACCGATGTGTCAATCAGGTTAACATTTCTACAAAGAAACCTTAATAATTAGACGGACTATTAAAGCATTTTAACCACTGATTGCATTATTTTACCCCTATTGAAATTATCCTAAAATCAGGGAAAGGATAAATACGGCGAGTCCGGCCGATAGTGAAACCAGTAACGAAAGAAGGCTAAAAGATTTCAAGACCTTGGTTGTGGACAGATGATGTACTTCCTTAAATAACCAAAAGAAACTGCTGTTTACGTGGATCACTCCCAACGAACCGGCGCAAATGGCCGCAGTTGTATAACTGGGGTCCATCGTTCCATTGGTGACCATGGGCGCCACAATGGAAGCCGTGGTTATCAACGATACGGTGATCGAACCGGTTACGGTGGTAAACAATAGACCAAGAAAAAACGGCACCAGAATGCCAAGGGCGGCCAAGTTGGGAGCATCCGATATAAGGGATTCTACGATTTGGGTGTCTTTTATCACTTGGCCGAAAGCCCCTCCGGTACCTGTAATCAATATCACTATGGCCGATTTGGCGCCCGCATTTTGAAAGTGGTTGTTCAACTTTTGGGTGAAGTTGTCCTTTCTTAATAGGGGTAGCACAAATACTAGTCCGATCATCAAGGCCCAAACCGGGTTCTTGATAAACTCAACAATTCCATTATCGGCGTTAAAAATGGTACCGATAGACATCAACAAGAGCGGTATTAAAATTGCTGCGAAAGGTAGTACCTTACGTATTCCCCTGAGGTCGTTCATGGCTTTTGGTTTGGTATCCGATGTAACGAACGAAGCCCCTTTGGCACTTATCAACCTTATACCCAACAGTCCGCAGCCAATGGCAATTAGGGCAATGGTGATATTTAAAGGTATAATTTGACCGACCTCGATACCGAGAATGGCGGCAACGGCCAAAGGTCCTGGGGTAGGGGGGATAAGTGCATGTGCCACCGTAAGGCTCATAGATAGTGATAGGCCAAGGGTAAGTATGGAATGATTGGATTTTTTGGACAAGACGACAAGGGTGGGCAACAAGGTGAGGTAAGCAACATCCATAAAAACCGGAATACCGATAATAAAGCCAATGGCGGCCATACTATAGGGCAAATACTTTATACCGAATAATTTTATAATGCTGTCCGCTATAAGGTCCGATCCTCCCGTTGCCGACAAGATTTCTCCCAACAAGGTGCCAAAGAAAATAATCAGGCCAATCCATTTTAGGGTGTCCCCGAAACCGTTTAATAGACTTTGGGTAACGGAATGTACAGAACCACCCGAAGCCAAGCCAAGAACAAGTCCAGAAATCAGTAAGGCGGGAATTGGGTGTACCTTTAGCCGGGTGACCGAGACGATCAATAAAACAATACTGGTAATGAGAACGATAATCGGTGTCACCTAAAAACGGGATTTTGTCTAGCAAACCTAAGCTAAAAAATATAGGGGGATATATACTCCATTGATCTATAGTGGCTGAATCTTAACCATTGTTCAATTAGACGGCCTCAGTGGTCCTGTTGTATTTTTCCATGTATTCAGAAGGGGTGCAGTTCAACAAGGCCTTGAACTGTCGGTTAAAATTGGTAAGGGTATTGAACCCCGATTGGTAGCAAATGGTGGCTATTTGCATATTTCCCTCGATCAGCAGACGGCAGGCATGTCTGAGCCGAATTTCATTGAGATACTGGGTGAACGACTTCCGGGTCTTCTTTTTGAAATACCTGCAAAAGGCATTGGGGGTCATATAGGCTATTTTTGCCACCTCTTCCAATTCGATTTTTTTGTCGAAATTATCCGTTAAAAATGTAATGACCCTTGCCATTCGGTCTTTTTCGTCCTTGTTGTATACATTTGGTATAACCTCGGAGCACAAGGTTTTGTAATTTTCGTTAACCGATAGAATGTCTAAAATAGTTAGCAAGCCGACAATATTGGACAATCCTCTATTGTTGACAAGCCCCAGTATATGGTTATGGACCAAATAGGTGGTCGCTGGGGAAAACTTGATGCCCCTGTCGGCCCTTTTCATCAAGGTTCGTAAGTTTTTCACTTCCGACAGTTCCAAAAACTGACTTCCTAAAAATTCGGGCTCAAATTTTATTACGACCAGGTTTACGGCCTCCCTTTCAGGGTTTTCGTCATAATATTCCTTATCGTTCTTAAATAAATGCGGAATGTTGCTGCCTATCATATAAAGCTCGCCAGGGCCGAAATTTCCTATGGAATTGCCGACGTACCTAGTACCGGTGCTCTTAATAAAATAGATAAGCTCGATCTCTTTGTGAAAGTGCCAATTTTGTTCAATACATGGCAATCTGTCCTGCCTTGCAAGAAAGGAACTTTCGGGCCGTTTTTCAGATGATTTGTACGTTAGTCTCATAATACAGGTAGAAAAGTTGTGTTCAGGTCAAAACCGGATACAATCCATTTTAAATGAGATGGATTTCATAAATATAATAAAATTAACAATATATTGGCTTTTTAATAATATATAGGGGTAATATTGTGTAGTCCGTAATAAAATAGATTTCCCGTAAAACGTGGAGCCTTTGATAAGGCGACCTTTTGGAGGATCGATTGTGTACCCCGGAATCAATATAAGGGGTTGGTAGGCTTATTTGTGCAATATGCTTCGCAACCATGGGTTTCGCGAGGTGTCAATTTTGTAAAGTTTGGAAATTTATCTTCAAATACCACGCTCTGAAGTATGTGCCTTACCTGTTCAAGTTAAGAAATAACCTAAAACACCAAGTATAATTTTGTGGAGCAGGATTGGTCTGTAGACCTGGGCAAAAAATAGCCAGGTTTAAAAAATGTTGGAGGACGGACATGTTATTGAATCATTACAACATCCTCTGCCTATCCCTAAAAGCTTTGGGTGTTTCGCCTACGGCTTTTTTAAATGCTTTGGTAAAATAGGAGTTGTCGTGAAAATTAAAGTGATGGGCAATTTCTTCACTGCTCATATCGGTATAAACCAAGTAGCGTTTAAGTTCAATGATTAGTTTTTCATGGATTAGGTCGCTTACGCTCTTACCGGTTGCCTTTTGGGTAATTCGGTTAAGATGTTGGGGGGTCATGCACATTTGATCCGCATAGTTGCTTACTTTTCTATTTTCCTTGAATTGTTGGTTGATGAGCGATTCAAGTTTTAAAATATGGTGTTTGTTGCTACCCCTATCTATCTCTTGGTCGGCTTCGTACAAACGGGCCAGCTTGATCAAAATTAAAATCAAAAGAGATTCCAGGGCGTCGTACTTCATGGCTTTATCGGAATGGTACTCGAGCCATATTTTCTGAAAATCGTCCAAGAGTTCGGCATGCTCTTCATCGGAAAGCTGAATCAAGGGGCGATCGTAAAACCTGTGGAACATGGCCAGGGATTTTAGCCATTGTTCTGATTTCTGCCCGGCAAGAAAATCCCTAGTGAACAATATACCGTACGCATCGGTAATTTCGCTTACGGAACGAAATACCTGTCCAGGACTGGTGACGAATGCCATTTTGGGCCTCACCGCATGTAATTTAAAATCGATCGACAATTCGGCTTCCCCCGAACTAAATAAACCTAGGCCATAGTTAACGTTCCTAAAAGGGTTTCCACTATTTAAGGCATCACCTACTTCCCCTGATTTAATAATGGAAAATCCGGGGTTGCCATCATCCTGTTTAAAACCGGTTTCCTTGTAAAGTTCAGGTAATCCGAATGCGGGTATGTCTTCCATATCAATGGGTTCAGTACTTATAAAAATGTTTACAAATAGCCACTTAAACGAGTATAGACTACTAAAATGTTCTAAAAATACCATAAATGGATGACATACTACCACAAAATTCGTTTGAACTACTTCTAATTTTGCCCCCTTAAATTCTAATTGCCAAAAATGATGCTTGTAACAATGTTCAAAACAAAAAACAGACACCTACTTTTTCAGCTAAAATACCCCCTTATGGCTTTGTCACTTCTTTTGGCGGTAAGTTGCAGGGAGGAGGAGAGACAGGAAACCAAAAAAACAATCAAGGTACAGGTGATGGCGGTTGGTACCGATTTGTCAAATAGCAACCATAGCGTCTTGGAATACAGTGGCACCATAAGCTCCGATGCCACGGTCAATGCCAGTTTTCAAGTTTCGGGAACGGTTCTTCAAATTCCCGTTCAAATTGGGGACTTTGTCAAGAAGAATCAACTTTTGGCCCAAATAGACCCTTCGGTTTACACCAGCCGTTACGAGCAACAACGGGCCCAAGAACAGTTGGCCAAGGAGAATTTTGAGCGTATTAACGAGGTATATTCCAAAGGCAGTATCGCAGAGATTAGAATGTTGGAGGCCAAGTCACAATACGAACAGGCCAAGGCGGCCGCCAATATGACCTACCAGAATGTTCGGCACACCAAAATCTATGCGCCCATGGATGGGTATATAAGTGAGCAATTTATGGAGGCTGGTGATTTGGCACAACCGGGTCAACCCGTGGTGGAAATCATGAATATAAAAGCGGTAAAGGCCGTAATTCCTATTCCCGATGGTGAGATAAATACACTGAGTAAAGGCGATACCGCCACAGTAAAGATTCCTGCTCTGGCCAATTATGAGATCAGTGGGGTTGTTGATGAAATTTCCATCCAGGCCAACCAAGGCTCCCCAGTTTATGCGGCCTATGTACAATTGGACAATAGCGATAAAACCATAAAACCAGGTATGGCCTGCACGGTTACCGTCAACAATCTGGAGCATAAAAAAGGGGGAGGGCAAAGCTTGATAATTCCGTCGGAATGTATTGCCGTAACGGAAGACGGGAAGCATTTTGTGTACGTGGTCGACCAGGATCATGCCGAAAGGCGCTATGTACAAATAGGAAAGTTGTATGACAATGGTATTGCCATAGAAGATGGGTTGGGCCAAGGAGATAAGTTAATTGTCTCGGGGTACCATAAGCTTACACAAAGCACACCCGTAGAAATCGTAAAGAAGGCTAACTAAAAGGGTTGAAGAAGATGAAGAAAAAAAGCGGAGCCATAGATTGGGCCTTTAAGCATGCTACATTTCCCGTAGCATTGGCGGCCTGTCTTTTTATAGTTGGTATTTATGGGCTTTTAAATATGCCCAGAAACGAATTTCCTGATTTTACCATACGTCAGGGCTTGATCATTGGGTCTTATCCCGGAGCATCTTCCGACAAGGTAGAGGAAGAGTTGACCTCGAAGGTAGAAGCATTTTTATTTGCCTATAACGAAGTGGACAAGACCAAGACTTATTCTTATTCCAAAGATGGGGTCATGTTCATTTATGTGGAGGTTTCGGACAAGATAAACCACGATGCCACCCAGCAATTTTGGAACAAATTAAAATCTGAAATCCTGATTTTTCAGCAATTGCAATTGCCAAGGGAAGTACAGGGAGTAATGGTCAATAGCGACTTTGGTAGCACGGCGGCCATGATTCTGGGGGTGCAGTCGGAAACCAGGCCGTATAAGGATTTACAACGCCATGTAGAGGATATAGAGGATGAATTTAGGCAGATAGAGAATCTGGCAAAGATTTCGCATTCCGGTGGATTGACCGAACAAATAACGGTTTACGTAGACCAGGATAAATTGGCAAGTTATGGTATTACGCCCCAGGCCATTACCATGAGTTTACAAAATCAAGGGGCCGTTGTGGGTGCCGGTACCTTGGAGAACGATACCAAGGAAAGACCCATTTACTTGGAAACTACCTTGAAAAACGAAGCGGATATTGCCCGTCAGGTCATTAAAACAGAAGCAAACGGAAACATTGTGCGTGTAAGGGACGTGGCAAGGGTCGTCAGGGAGTATGACGATGCTGACTCGTATTTGACCATCAATGGAGCCAAGGGTATGATCATTACCTTGGAAATGGCAAAAAAAGGAAACATCGTTCAATTTGGCGAAGAGATAGACGAGCGGCTGGAGCGCATCGTAAGCGAAATGCCGGATGATATCAAAATCACCAAAATTGCCAACCAGCCAGAGGTAGTGGACCATTCGATCAGCCATTTTATGAAAGAGTTTGGTTACGCTTTGATCGGCGTTGTGATCGTAACGCTCATTTTACTGCCGTTCAGGGTGGCCTCAGTGGCAGCGGCGACCATTCCCATTACCATAGCGGCAACCTTGGCAATCATGTTTTTTTTGGGGATAGAGTTAAATACGGTAACCTTGGCGGCATTGATCGTTGTCTTGGGTATTGTAGTGGACGACCCTATTGTGATCATCGATAATTATATTGAGAAATTGGATGAGGGGATGTCCATACCCGAAGCGGCGGTGAACAGTGCCAAAGAATTGTTTCCTTCCGTATTTACGGCCACTTTGGCCATCTCTGCCACGTTTTATCCATTGTTGTTCTTTATGGATGGTGTAGCATCCGATTTTATAAGTGCCTTTCCGTATGTGATTATCATTGCACTGTCGTTATCGTTGATCATATCCATATTGCTAGTGCCCTTTATTAATTCGTTGTTCATTAAAAAAGGACTGCATTCGCATTCCGATGATACCGATAAAAAGGGTAAACCATCCATGCTAGATCGCCTGCAGGCCTTTTTTGACAGAATGGTCAATACAGCCATGGAGCATTATAGATTGACCATAGGTTTAGGAATTGCGGCCATCGTAATTGGGGTCATGCTCTTTGGTGGTATCAGCCAGCAATTGTTCCCCAAAGTGGAAAGAAACCAATTTTCCATTGAGATCAGCCTGGCCCAAGGCCACAGTTTGGAGGAAACGGCGAAGGTAGTGAAGGGTATTGAAAAAATATTGGCAGCCGATGGACGTGTTGATGATTACACCAGTTTTATTGGTCAGAGCTCTCCGCGTTTTCATACGCTTTACGCCCCCAATATGCCTTCTACCACCTATGCCCAGATTTTGGTGACCACTGTTTCCGACGAGGCAACGGAAGAGGTTTTAAAGGAGTATGATGAGAAGTATGCCGATATGTATCCGCATGCCTATCTACGAATGAAACAGTTGGATATGGCCTCGACCAAAGCCCCTATTGAAGTCAGGCTATATGGCGATGACATCCAACAATTGAAGAAATATGGCGATACCATCATCAATATGGCCCGTGCCACACCGAAAACCATATGGAGCAGGACCGATTACGGTGATATGAAGGAAGTGGTAAAAATAGACATCAAGCATGATGAAGCGGCCAGGTTGGGATTGAACAATAGGGATATCGCCAATGCGGTGGCCGTAAATACCACGGGTTTAAAAGCCACGGAAGTATGGGATAAAAAGTATACGGTCGATGTAAAGATCAAGAGTGAAAACCAACACGACCAAAATGTTTCCGACCTAAGGAAACTGTCCATAATTTCGCCCAGCAAAGCAACGACCGTACCCTTACGCCAGGTGGCGGATATCAAATCGGAATGGAAGCAGGAACAAATTGTGAACAGAAACGGAACCCGTTGCCTTACCGTTAGGGTAGATATTACAAAAGAAGCCGTAGCGAACGAGGTATTGGCGGAAATGATTCCAAAAATAGAGAGTATTGATTTTCCAGAGGATATTAAGATCGAATATGGGGGAGAGTACGAATTGCAGATAGAGAACAACAAACCCATGGGACTTTCCCTTATGCTCAGTGTTATTTTAATATTCTTGATTTTACTATGGCATTTTAAGAGCCTTATGCATGCCGTATTGAGTTTCATTACCATGCCCTTAAGTATTTTCGGCGCTGCATTGGGCTTAATTCTAATGCAGTACCCGTTTGGTTTTACCTCCTTTTTGGGTCTTTTGGCCTTATGTGGCATTGTGGTGAGGAACGGTATTATACTAATTGACTACGCAGATGAGCTTCGTCACGAGTTTAATTACAGTGTTAAAAAGGCGGCCATTCTTGCGGCGGAAAGACGTATGCGGCCTATTTTCTTGACATCTTCGGCGGCTGCCGTGGGGGTTATCCCTATGATTGTAAGCCGGTCTAGCCTTTGGGGGCCACTGGGAACCGTTATCGCCTTTGGCCTAATGTTTTCTATGGTACTGACACTTTTTGTGTTACCGGTACTGTATTGGCTGTTTTTTAGAAAGGAAGACGAAGGAGAGATTAGGGACGACGAAACGTTTATCGTAAAGGAAGGGATAAACAAGTAAAGGTCTTTGCGTAGTAACTAAAATGTACTAAAGAAAAAGTAGTGATGATAAAATTCAAATTACAGGATATAGTTGCAAGAAAGATGCACTTACTGGCATTCTTGGGAATGCTAATTCTGGGTCTTCAAACAGTAAGTGCCCAAGAAGGAATAAGTTTGGAGGAAAGCAAAAAAGCGGCGCTTAAACATAGTAATGCCATTAAGAACGGACTGTTGACCATAGAAAAGGCCAAGGCCTTTAAGCAAGAAATGCTTGCCAATTATTTTCCAACCATAGAAGCGACCGCTTTGGGACTTTACGGACCCGACGATATCATAAGTCCAATTCCAGGTATTTTGCCAAATGGCATAGATAATCTATATAGTGCCAGTGCCATGGCGACAGAAGTTATTTATGCCGGTGGAAAAATCAGAAATTCCAATGCCTTGGCAGACCTTCAAACGGAAACCTCCAAAATTAGGGCCGAACAGGCGGTAGATTCGGTCTTATTGGTGACGGAACAAAAGTTTTGGCAATTGGTACAATTGCAAGAACAGCAAAAGGTATTGGAAACCAACGAAGCCTATTTGAACGAACTGCTTAAACAACAGGAAGATTTACTTGAAGCGGGCTTAATAGCCAAAAACCAATTGTTACAGGTAAAAGTGAACCGCAGCGAGTTATTGTTGAATAAAAGTAAATTGGAGAATCTGCGCAAATTGGCCTTACTCGATTTTTCGCTTTACGTAGGGGTGGCCTATTCCCCGGAAATGAGGGCTATGGCCGACTTTGAAAATATTGCCCCTCCTGAACTAAAGTACACCGAGCCCGATTTAAACCTGACGGAAAACAGCAACTACCAATTATTGGAGAAATCGATTTCCGCGAGTCAATTACGAACAAAAATGGCCAAGGCCGATCTTTTACCTTCTTTAGCCGTTGGTTTTTCGGCATTTGAGTTCGGCTCTTTTGACAATACGCTGGAAAGTCAGTTTTCAGGCCTGGCCTTCGGTACCTTGAGTATACCGATTTCCGATTGGTGGGGTAGTGGCAAGCAAAGGGTAAGGCAAGAAAAGATACAGGAAGAGATTAGCCAAAACAATCGTGAAGACGGTATAGACCAATTAAAGGTGGCCATCACCCAAAGTTGGTATGATTTGTTGGATGCGCACGAACAGATTCAGTATGCCTTGGAAAATAAAGCCTTGGCCGAGGAAAACCTAAAGGTATATAGAGACAATTACGACAGTGGCCTAAGTAACCTCACCGATCTCTTGGATGCGCAGGCGATGGCACAGAAAGCGCAGTCCAATCTCATCAATGCCTATACCAATTATCAAAACAAGGAAATCACTTTCTTGTACAGAACGGACCAGTTGGACACCCCTGCCATAGAGGGGCTTAAATAGAAGCGGAAAGAGTGGTTGTAAACCAACTTGTATATCAAACGGGGCAATCTGCAAGGGGGTTATATGGAAAAGTGAATTAATGGTAAGGGTTTTGAAATTGGCACCGACTTGGTTGCTAGCTTTAATAACCTCCGATATGGTCAAAGGAACCTATTGATAGGCCTAAATAGGACAAGTGGATTTTTACGTTTTGTGAAACTGATTTATCACATGGATATGTAAGGTTTTGTACGTAAATAAACAGAATCAAAAAAAAGTCACAATGCTAATTATAATGTATCTTTTTGTGACTCAAAACATTGCCTGTTAACAGGTCTCTTTTTTAGCCTTGAGAAGTATTACTGTAAGAAAAATATTCTTAAAATAAGTGTATTTTTGAACAGGAGTATTTCTAATCAAGGTTTCGATTTTTTTATGAATTTTTCTGCTTGCATTGTATTTTTTTTGTTTTTTGTCAATCTATCCAATGCCCATGCCTATACGCTCACAGAAGAAACGATAGATGGCCAAATCGAAAAATCCAAACAAGAGTTTGCCAAATTAAATTTTTATCAATCTATATCATATGCCAAAGAGGCATTGGATGACTCAGAAAAAATAGCCTATTCAAAAGGTAAAACGATTGCTTCCATATACTTGGCGAAAGGATTGATTGAGATTGGTGAATACAAAAAGGCTTTGTCTTTTATTGTAAAGGCAGAAAGAGAGGAATTTTTCAATTCTTACATAAACATGCAAGTAGAATCGTATAGGTTAAAAGGACGACTATACGGTAGTCTGGACATGAATCTTTTGGCAGAGAAAGAGTTCAAGAAACAATTGTTGCATTCAGAAAGGATAGCAAATCGGAATCAAAGGGAAATGTCCATTTTTTGGTCTTATCAGAATCTGGTCCATATATATGACAAAACCAAAAAGAAAGACTCTTTGGATAAATACCTGGTTTTACAGGAAAATAGTGTACGTCGTTTAGAAGAGGCTATCAATTTTTACAGTATAAGTGCTACTTACTGTCAGATTGCCAGAAATCTTATGAAAAACAAAAAGTTTCAAGAAGCAAAGAATTACTTGGACAAATCAAATAATATTCTTCATAAATACAACTCAAGATATCTCTTTCAGTATTATGATTGTTATGCCACATATGAAAAATTGACGGGTAATCTGAAAGAAGCGGAGCGGTATTATGATTTGGCGTTACAAAATGCGTTGGAACTTAAAGATTTGGATGCCATTGTCGGTCAATACAAAAACATGTCCGATTTCTTCATAAACGATATGAAAGACGTTAAGACAGGGAAAAAATACTTGTTGTTGTACCATAAATACAATGATTCTCTAAGGACGATAAATTCAAATATACAGGACGATGTATATAATGAAATTTTAAAAGAGAAATATGAGGTTGCAAGACAAGTAGGGGGAAGTTACGAATATATTGTTTTGGGGGTGCTCCTTATTGGTCTGGTGCCTATAGGGTTTATCTATTACCGAAAAATAAAATATAAGCGTAAAATTAAGGTGTTGGAAACGGAGATAGATGATCATAGTAGAACAATGCAATCAGAAATAGAAGATTCCAGACATAAAGAATTAATGACTGCGGCCAATACCAATAGTCCAGATTTTCCATTACTGTTCGAGGAACTTTATCCAGAAGTTGTGGCAGAGATTAAAAAACGTAATTCGAATGTACTTAGTTCTGACATTGCTTTTCTGGGGATGGCTCACTTGAATTTTTCGACCAAAGACTTGGCCAACATACTAAACGTAACCGTGCGAGCTATTCAGGTGCGCAAAAATAGACTTCGTAAAAAATACAACATTTCTTCAGATATAGACTTTAACCTTTGGTATAGTCTCGAAATACCCAAAGAAAATAATAAACAATAATATACTACGGAGAACTTTGGTGGTTTGCATTCAATGTACTATTTCACCTAAACTGTGATACTGATTCTTGATGGGTATAGAAGGTATATACTTTAAGAAAATATAGCAGAAGCGGTTGTGTACCTTCTTCCATATTTATTAATTATTGGGTTATTCCTCAAAAATAGTAATATACGTCATGTATTTCCTTGTGTGTAATTTCTTCATGCAGACCATTTACATCTCTCTTAATGGCTGGTTGGTAATTTTAAGTACATATCTGGTAGCTGAACATATCCTTTTATGGTCCTTTACCCCAAAAACATTTGACTTTCAACGAATGTGAAACATTTGTGATAGGTGTTTTTTAGGATATATGTTAATGATTTTAAGATTTTTGTAAAAATTCTGTAGATACGATTTTTAAAACTATTGAATATCCCACCACCACTTTTATTCTATACTAAACATTAACCATTAACTATGATTAGAAAGTATTTAAAAAGTATACTGTTCTTGATTTTTGTTATACGAATAGGTTATGCACAAGAACCTTTTCAATGTGATGGTTCGGCCTATCTTGTTTCGTCTCCTTCAGGAACAGATCCTTCCATTTTAAGTGTAGTGGAAGCCACGAATCCTAGTGTGGTCTTGGCTACGATTTCTCCTTCCACATCGGATAGGTACAATGCCATAGGATACAATTTTCTGGACAACTTTATCTACGGTATCGCTAGTGGAGATGCAGCTGTCAACGATCCCGGCGACATTGTACAGATAGACGCCTTGGGAAATGTTGTGAACATGGGCGTACCCACCCCGGTTGCGGGACAAAGTGATGGCCTGCCTTCGTGGACGTCCGATTCTAGTGTAAATACCAATGGGGGTTATGTGAACATGGCTTCTGGGGTTGTGGGAAGTGATAATTTGTTCTATTGTCTTGCAAGTACCGATGATTCCAAAGCCTACCTGGTAGCCGTTGATTTGATTGCCATGACCTATACCACAAAAGAACTGTCACTTGGTGTAGCCTCCTTGGTGGCCGACCTGGCATTTTCTTCGTATGACGGTATGCTCTATGGAACCGTGAGGGGACAGGAAAAGATTGTAAAAATAAACCCGGGCACCGGGTATCAGTCCTATGTAAGCCTTCCGGCAGGTTCCCCCACATTATTGTATTCCGCCGGTGGTGCCTGGAACGATTCCCAAGGAAGGGTCTACTTCTATTACAACAGTACGGCGGAAACAGAAAATAGGTTATTTAGGTACGACCCAAGCATCAATGAACTTGTAGATTTGGTCGGGGCTACAGCATATTCCACTTTCGATGCAACGGCATGTTATCCAACTTCCTTCGAAAAGGAGGTGGACGTACCAACGGAAGGGGTACACGCAGGAGATATTGTAGATGTTGAATTTACCATCTACAATAATTTTCCTTCGACACAAATTTTTGATTTTGAGGATACACTTATTTCCTCAAACCTCAGTTGGGTGGCCAATTCCGTGACTCCCACATCGCCCGGGGGAGGTACGGTTAACATTACAGGACAAACCCTGAACATCAATGGAATTTCAATTCCCCCCATCGCATCGACCAGTGGCGTACCTTTTTCGTTTACTGTTTCCTTTAAAATTTCGGAGAATGCGTCTCCTATCGAGTGCTTTACCAATCAAGCTAGTATATCCAATGGTTCTACAACGGTAACGAGTGATGACCCAAATACTTTGGATTTAGGCGACCCTACAGAATTTTGTTTAACTCCGTGCACCACTTGCAAGGCCGGGGACGATTCCGCTACTACACTAGTGGGTGCCCCTGTATTGATCGATGTATTGGACAACGATGGCAATATGGGAGATTTGGATGTATCAAGCGTAACCATAACCAGTGCCCCATTAAATGGAACCCTAACCATTGATTCTGTAACTGGAGAGATCGAATATACTCCAAATGCCGGTTATACAGGTACGGATGAATTTACCTATTCGGTATGTACTACCGATACCCCGGTATACTGTGATACGGCCACTGTTTCTATTGATGTCCTTGCGGACACGGATGGCGATGGTATTTCTGATGACCAAGAGACCTTGGACGGTACCGATCCTTTGGATGACTGTGATTCGGTAGGCGGAACACCTTTGAGCACCAGCGACTGTGATAATGATGGCATCTCCAATGGCGATGAGGTGACTTTGGGCACCGACCCCAACAATCCCGATACGGATGGTGACGGTATCCCTGACGGACAGGAAGTATCCGACGGTACCGATCCTTTGGACGATTGTGATTCGTTAGGTGGTACTCCTCTAGCTACAAGCGACTGTGATGGTGATGGAATCAGCAATGGAGATGAGGCAACTTTGGGTACGGATCCCAACGATCCCGATACGGACGGTGACGGCATCTCCGACGGACAGGAGGTATCCGATGGTACCGATCCTTTGGATGACTGTGATTCGGTAGGCGGAACACCTTTGAGCACCAGCGACTGTGATGGCGATGGAATCAGCAATGGCGATGAAGCAGCCTTGGGCACCGACCCCAACGATCCCGATACGGATGGTGACGGCATCTCCGACGGACAGGAGGTATCCGATGGTACCGATCCGCTTGATGACTGTGATTCGGTAGGCGGAACACCTTTGAGCACCAGCGACTGTGATGGCGATGGAATCAGCAATGGCGATGAAGCAGCCTTGGGCACCGACCCCAACGATCCCGATACGGATGGTGATGGCATCCCTGACGGACAGGAGGTATCCGATGGTACCGATCCTTTGGATGACTGTGATTCCGTAGGAGGAACACCTTTGAGCACCAGCGACTGTGATGGCGATGGAATCAGCAATGGCGATGAAGCAGCCTTGGGCACCGACCCCAACGATCCCGATACGGATGGTGATGGCATCTCCGACGGACAGGAAGTATCCGACGGAACCGATCCTTTAAATTCTTGTGATTCGGTAGGCGGAACACCTTTGAGCACCAGCGACTGTGATGGCGATGGCATCTCCAATGACGATGAAGCTGCCTTGGGCACCGACCCCAACGATCCCGATACGGATGGTGACGGTATTTCCGACGGACAGGAAGTATCCGATGGTACCGATCCTTTGGATGACTGTGATTCGGTAGGCGGAACACCTTTGAGCACCAGCGACTGTGATGGCGATGGAATCAGCAACGGCGATGAAGCAGCCTTGGGCACCGTCCCCAACGATCCCGATACGGAGGGTGATGGTATCTCCGACGGGCAGGAAGTATCCGATGGTACCGGTCCTTTGGATGACTGTGATTCGGTAGACGGAACACCTTTGAGCACCAGCGCCTGTGATGGCGATGGAATCAGCACTGGCGATGAAGCAGCCTTGGGCACCGTCCCCAACGATCCCGATACGGAGGGTGATGGTATCTCCGACGGGCAGGAAGTATCCGATGGTACCGGTCCTTTGGATGACTGTGATTCGGTAGACGGAACACCTTTGAGCACCAGCGCCTGTGATGGCGATGGAATCAGCACTGGCGATGAAGCAGCCTTGGGCACCGTCCCCAACGATCCCGATACGGAGGGTGATGGTATCTCCGACGGGCAGGAAGTATCCGATGGTACCGGTCCTTTGGATGACTGTGATTCGGTAGACGGAACACCTTTGAGCACCAGCGCCTGTGATGGCGATGGAATCAGCACTGGCGATGAAGCAGCCTTGGGCACCGTCCCCAACGATCCCGATACGGATGGTGATGGCATCTCCGACGGACAGGAAGTATCCGACGGAACCGATCCTTTAAATTCTTGTGATTCGGTAGGCGGAACACCTTTGAGCACCGGCGACTGCGATAATGATGGGTTGACCAACGAGGAGGAAGTTATTTTGGGTACGGATCCTAGCGATCCCGATACGGATGGTGATGGTATATCTGATGGGCAAGAAGTCTTGGATGGCACCGACCCGCTTGACGATTGTGATTCCGTAGACGGTACTCCTCTTGCTACAAGTGATTGTGATAATGATGGATTGACCAACGAGGAAGAAGAAGCCATAGGTACGGATCCTGACGAAGCCGATACGGATGGCGATACGATTCCTGATGGTCAGGAAATAGAGGAAGGTACAGATCCACTTGATTCTTGCGACTCCATAAATGGAGTTCCTACTCCGGAATCCGATTGTAATGAAGATGTTGATGATATGGATATTTCTATAACCAACGAGATCATTACACCGGACAACGACGGGGTAAACGATTATTTCGAGATTGAGAATATCGAATCCTATCCTAATAACAAGGTACAGATATATAACCGATGGGGCGTTCTGGTGTATGAGGCGTCCGGTTACGACAATGGTCCTAATTCATTTAGGGGGGTCTCCGACGGAAGGGCGACCATCCAAGCGGATTCTAAGCTTCCGGTGGGCGTATACTTTTATTTGGTCAAATATGAAAACAATGGAGAGAGCCTGAGCAAAGCGGGATACCTATACATCAACAGATAAATTTCTCCAATACAAACCATTAACATGAAAAAACGATTTATAACAGTCTTATTTATTTTTATCGGCCTTGTTATGGTCCAAGCGCAGCAAGACGCCCAGTATACACAGTATATGTACAACACGATATCGGTAAACCCTGCCTATGCAGGTTCCCGTGGTGTATTTAGTATTGCAGCCCTGCACCGTTCACAGTGGGTAGGCCTTGATGGAGCTCCTACCACCCAAACCCTGAACTTTCATACCCCAGTATCAAATTCAGTAGGTCTCGGATTGTCAGTGGTAAACGATGAGATAGGTAACGGTACCAATCAGGACACGTATATAGATGCTGCTTTTTCCTATACGGTACATACCTCAGAGGAGGGCAAGCTGTCCTTCGGTCTCAAGGCAGGGGGACACCTTTTGAATATCGATTTCTCGAAACTTAGAAATTATGGTGCAGAGAGCAATCTGCCCAATATCGACAATAAGTTTTCCCCAAATTTCGGTGCGGGAATCTATTACCACACCGACCGTTTCTATGCGGGACTATCTGTACCGAATTTTTTGGAAACGGAACATTTCGACGGTTCCGACGCTGACAGTTCCTCCTTTGTGGCCAAGGAACGCATGAATTATTATTTCATCACAGGATATGTGTTCGACCTTAATTCAAGAACAAAATTTAAACCGGCGGCATTAATGAAAGCTGTAAAAGGAGCACCATTGCAAGTTGACCTGAGCGCGAGCTTTTTGTTCAACGATAAGTTTTCGTTGGGGGCTGCCTACCGCTGGGATGCCGCCCTGAGTGGACTGTTCGGCTTTCAGTTGAGCGACCAGTTAATGATAGGTTTGGCCTATGATAGAGAGGTTACCGATTTAGGAGGGACAAGTTTCAACGACGGGTCTTTCGAGATTATGTTGAGATACGAGTTCTTGAACAGGTATAAACGAGTGCTAACCCCAAGATTCTTTTAAATACGCAAGACATGAAAAAAGTAAAATATATTTTCTGTGGTTTGGCCGTTATAACCTGTATTGCCAACGCTCAAGAAAGAAAACTGGAAAAAGCGGCTGCCAACTTCTCCAATTTTGCCTTTGCGCCTGCCATACAGTCCTATGAAGATCTGGTAGCAAAAGGGTATACCGAAGAACAGATATTCAAAAATTTGGGGAATGCGAATTATTATAACGCCCAGTACGCAGAGGCATCGGAGTGGTACGGTAAACTGTTCGAACTTGACAAAGCGGATATTGACCCGGAATACATGTACCGATATGCCCAGACCCTTAAATCGTTGGGTAAGTATGAAGCTTCCGATAGTTGGATGAACAAATTCAAAGAAGCTAGGGCAAATGATCAACGTGCCGTACAGTTCAGTAAAAATTTGGATTATTTAGAACGGATAGAAGCCAATTCGGGCCGGTACGAGATCCAGAATCTAGGAATCAATTCGGCGGTGTCAGATTTTGCCCCATCCTTCTATGGAAATGACGTAATATTTTCAACGGCTAGGGATAGTGGTTCTATATCAAAGAACATCCATAAATGGAACAATGGTTCCTTTTTGAATCTCTACAAGGCCACACAGGATGAGCAGGGGAATTTTATTACGGTAGATAAACTTTCCCGAAAGCTGAACAAGAAGACCCATGAATCCTCCACGGCATTTACCAAAGATGGCCAAACCATGTACTTTACAAGGAACAACTCCAACAACGGTAAATTCTCAAGAGACGAAGAAGGGGTCAGTAGGTTAAAGCTATACAGGGCTACGCTGGTAGATGACGAATGGAAAAATATTGAAGAACTTCCCTTTAACGATGATAGCTATTCGGTGGCACATCCTGCGTTGAACAAAGATGGGAGCAAGTTGTATTTTGCCTCCGATATGCCCGGCACAACTGGTGAATCGGATATTTATGTAGTGGACATCAATGCCGATGGCAGTTTTGGCGCGCCACAAAACTTAGGATCCAATATCAATACCGAAGCTCGGGAAACCTTCCCTTTTGTGACGGATTCCGACGTGCTTTACTTTTCCAGTGACGGACACCCAGGTTTGGGCGGTCTCGATGTGTTCGCCGTCGATTTAAAGGATATGGAATCTGGCACGGTAATAAATGTGGGCAGGCCTTTGAACGGAGAGGAGGACGATTTTTCGTATATCCTTAACGAGGAGACCAAAAAAGGTTTTTTTGCCTCCAACAGGGCCGGAGGCCAGGGCGGTGACGATATCTACAGTTTTGTAGAGACAAGGGCATTGGATCTTAAATGTCATACCCTGATAGCGGGAACGGTCATTGATGAAGAGACAGGTGAGCTGTTGGCCCATGCAGTTGTTAAGGTATATGATAACGAAAACAATGTGGTTTCTACATCGAAGACCGATGCCAATGGGGCTTTTAACATGGAAGCCGATTGTAAAGAGGGAAATTATAAGATAGTGGCATCAAAAAGTGATTATGACGATGGCAATAAGGCCTTTGCAGTCATCAAGGACAAAGAGGCTACTGATATGGAGGTGATGTTGGTAAAAGCGGTAAAATCTGCCCCTGTAGGTACCGATCTCGCCAAGTACTTGGGCATTGAACCAATCTATTTCGATTTTGACAAGTACCTTATAAGAGACGATGCTAAAATAAGTATTGAAAAGGTCTTGGCATATTTGAACGAATTTCCTGAGGTGAAAGTACAGGTGCGTTCCCATACCGATGCTCGAGCCAACGATGCATACAACATGCAATTGTCCGCCAAAAGGGCCAAGGCTACGGCAGCGTACTTGGTGGAACAGGGTATAGACGAAAGTAGAATATCTTACAAAGGTTTTGGCGAGTCGCAGCTCACGAACAATTGTGGCAACGGTGTACCATGTAGCAAAGAGCAGCACCAGATGAACAGGAGATCGGAGTTTATAGTAGTAGAATAGTTTATTGATAAAGTTGGATGTGAAAGAAGGGGGAGAGGCCGATGTTTCCCCCCTTTTTTTGTGTTATAATGCCGAATAGAGTTTATATACACCCCATAGCTGTAGTAAAGATTCATTTACAAATAGAGAATGTATTCAGTTTTTAATTGTTCTGATATCATGTACAATACAAATAGTCTATCTAGTCTTAGGTAATAAAGGGTTGTACATGTTTTGGAATTTTTGCATTTCGGGTTTTTTATCAAGACCTCGATAGATTTATATATTGCTATACTTCATGTTTACACACCTTACTATGACGTTACTTCTACTTATCTTTATCCCTTTAAAGAAAAATAGGTGTTTACATGAGATTATTTTTCATTCTACTTATAACGGTATTCAATGCAACTTTGCGGTTAAGTGGTCAAAATCTTTTACCACCAATACATAATTATAAAACTTTTGAGTATAAGGCGGATAGTAAAAATTGGGGGCTATCTACCAATATAGCGGGAGAATTGTTTGTGGCAAACAATAGTGGTTTACTACATTATAATGGGGAAAAATGGCGGCTTTATAAGCTTCCAGATAATACAACCATACGTTCCGTGGGCCAAATTAACGGAAAAATATATACAGGTTCTTATGAGGAGTTGGGGTATTGGGAGAAGAATACCTATGGTGTTCTTGAATATACTTCCCTTACACACCTCATAAGGGACCACACCTTTACCAACGAGGAATTTTGGCAAATTATGCCGCATGGCGACGCTGTAATTTTCCGGTCCTTCAATGGTATATATATTCTACGAAATAACGAGGTCAAGGTGATATCCCCAGACTTTGTGGTCAATTATATTTCCGAATATCAGGGTAAGATCATGGTAGCTGCCGGACACAATGGGCTATACGAACTTTTAGGCGATGAGCTGGTTCCTTTAGGAGAACTTGAACTGTTTTCTGATAAGGTGATCGTAGGTATGGCCGAGATCGAAGAAGGTCTTTTGATAGGTACCAGGCGCAACGCCTGCTTTGTTTTGAACGATCAAGGGTTAAAGCCTTTTAAGACCCACATCGATGACCAGTTGAGCCAATATCAACTCAATCAGATCTTGCCGCTTTCTGAAAACATGATTGCCTTCGGTACCATAAAGAACGGTATATATCTTTATGATAAGGATAAAAAGAGCAGTCAAAAGTTAAACCGTCAAGTAGGACTCCAAAACAATACCGTTTTGGCCATGACACAGTATAAAGACCAATTATGGGTAGGGTTGGACAACGGGATCGATAGAATCCAGCTCAACTATCCTTTGACCTATTATACCGATTACACGGGTGCTGTGGGTACGGTGTATGACCTGGCTGTTCATGAAAATATTCTATATATGGCCAGTAATACGGGGGTCTATTATTTTAAGGATGATATGTTGCACTTTGTGGAAGGATCTCAAGGTCATGTCTGGGATTTGAATATTACCGATGGCGATCTTTTTTGCGGTCATAACACGGGCACTTATAGGGTAGAGGAGGATAGTTTTGAAAAAATATCGGAAATTTCAGGAGGATACCAGATCGTGAAGGTTCCTGAGTCCGACACCTCTTTTATTCAGGGCACCTATATCGGCTTGTCCAAATATGAAAAAGACGATTCGGGGAATTGGATCGTTACCCCGATTGCCGGAATCAACAAACCTGCCAAATACATTTGTTTCGAAGATGCACATACGCTCTGGGTGGCACACCCTTATAAAGGACTGTACCGGCTCGTATTGAACGACACCTACGACGAGGTGGTCGATAAAATGGAATTTACGAAAGAGAACATACCTACCAATTATAATGTTAAGGTCTTCAATATTAGAAATCAGATTGCATTGGACATTGAAGGAGTGTGGCACAGGTATGATCCCATTTTAAAAAAAATAGAACTGTTCGAAGAGTTTCAGGCCTATAACCACAAAAATTTGGTGTACCACGATGATGCCTCTTTTTGGTTTATAGACAACGAAGGTGTTAAAAAAGTCCTCTTCTCCGATTTAAAAGAGGTCAATTATATCTTGGATGATTTGCAATTGCAAAAAAGATTGACCCCCGAAGCCGAAAAAATCGTCAAGCTCAACGATTCTACCTATTGTTTTACCCTAAACGATGGTTTTGGAAAAATGAATATATCAGAATTTCGAAATCATTTTGAGAATTTTGGACTACAGCAACCCAAATTGGTATCATTTGAGGCCAAGGAAAATTCATACTCTTTGGATAACGATACTTTTGAAATACCATACAAACTTGCAAGTGATATCACAGTAAACTTTGCATCACCTGCCTTGCTGGACGCCAAATATTATTATGGTCTTAAAGGACCTTTGGACGAAGTGGGTTATTTGGACAATGGGGAAATCAATTTTCAGAACTTACCCTTTGGGTCTTATGAACTCAATATTTTTAGTGTGGGCATAGATAACGAACGTTCAGAGGGCAAGAGCTTACTTTTCGATATTGCACCACCATGGTATTTTTCCAAATTCAGTATCGGACTCTATATCCTGGCTTTTATTGCAGCTCTCTTTTTAAGAAGAAAGTACAATAGGTCTAAAATGGAGAAAAGGCATAAGGAGTTAAAAGCCAAGTTTCTTAAAGACCAAGAAGAGCGATTGGCCAAAAAGGAAAAGGAAAAACTGGAAAAGGAGATAAAGAAAAAACAAAAAGAACTGGCCCGCATTACAATGAGTATGGCGGAGAAGAACAAAGTGATTTTGGAATTAAAGGAAATGCTACTGGTAAACAAGAGCCAGTTTTCCAATCAAAAACGTTTTGGGGCCATTGTTAAAAAACTTGATAATTCTATTAATGACGATGAAGATTGGAAACACTTTGAAGTGAACTTTAAGGAACTTCATGAAGACTTTTTTGAAAACTTGTTAAAAATGTACCCAAAGTTAACCCCAAAGGATTTAAAATTATGTGCTTATTTAAAAATGAACCTTACATCAAAAGAGATAGCCCCCCTTATGGCAATTTCAAATAGAGGGGTGGAAATTCATAGATATCGACTTCGAAAAAAATTAGGAATCGACAGTTCTCAGAACCTTTCTAACTTTTTAATCAAATTTAACTAGGTTTTTTTGCGATATTTCTAATACCCTTCAATATGTACACCTACATCATTACTACATCAATGTGTTAAAATTTAATATTCACTTAACATAGCAATTACTGCAAACATCCTTAATATAGGGCATTCGGGAGGGTGTTGCTATGATGTATTTTTTATGTAGCCAGTGAAGTCCGCTTCCTATGGGGTAATTGGTAATTTGGTAAAAATTAAAACTAATAATTAAACATTATTCAAAATGAGGAATACATTATTAGCAATACTGCTTTTTTTGTTTCATATAGCAAGTTATGCACAGGATGGTGTTACCGTACAGGGTGCGGTATACGACACCAGTGGGCAACCATTACCGGGTGCTAGTGTGGTTCTTAAAGGAACCACTACAGGTACACAGACCGATTTTGACGGTAATTTTGTCCTGTCAGGCATTCCATCCGACGGAGTATTGTTGGTCAGTTATATAGGCTTTATGGCACAAGAAGTAAATGTTAATGGAAGAACGTCCGTATCGGTGACCATGGAAGAGGATACCCAAACGTTGGACGAAGTAGTGGTAGTGGGTTATGGTACCCAGAAAAAATCAGATTTGACCAGTGCCATAGTTTCTGTTGATACAGAAAGTCTAGAGAAGGTTCCTACCGGGCAATTAATGCAAGCGGTACAGGGTAAGGCGGCCGGTGTTCAGGTAAGTAGCCTTGGTTCTCCTGGTGAATCACCTGAGATCATGATCAGGGGTGTAAACTCTGTATATGGTAATTCTACTCCATTGTTTGTTGTCGATGGGGTGTTCTTTGACAATATCGATTTCTTAAATGCCAGTGAAATAGAGAGCATGTCCATTTTAAAGGATGCTTCTGCATCTGCCATTTATGGGGTAGAGGCCTCAAATGGGGTTATCGTTATCAAGACCAAGGGAGGTCAGTTCAACAAAAACGCCACTATTACCTATTCAGGTTATACAGGAGTTCAAAAGGCGCAGAATGTGCTTCAAATGGCCAATTCGGAGCAGTTCGTAAATTTTGCCTTGGAGTCAGGTTCCGAATCGGAAATAGCAAGTATAGAGCAGGCAATGCAACGTTACGGTCGT
Source organism: Maribacter thermophilus (assembly GCF_001020565.1). Taxonomy (GTDB): domain Bacteria; phylum Bacteroidota; class Bacteroidia; order Flavobacteriales; family Flavobacteriaceae; genus Maribacter; species Maribacter thermophilus. The sequence goes on from NZ_LDAS01000001.1 coordinate 408,230, forward strand.
AGTAGGGTCAATCCGAACGTACCCGATGTAAATACAGACTGGTACGATGAGATATTGAGAACGGCAATGACCCAAAATCATGATATTTCCATTGATGGTGGATCAGAGAACATTGCCTATTCCCTTGGGGGTAATTTCTTTTCCCAAGACGGTATCCTTGATATGAAGAACAGCTATGAGCGTTTTAATTTAAGGACCAAATTGGATATCAAGGCGAACGATTGGCTTAAGGTAGGTGGTAGTATGGTGTATAGCAATGCTACAAAATACGATGATGAGGGTTCGGCATGGTCATTGGCCTATTTTGCCGTGCCCATTATGCCGGTATACGATAACTTGTTTACCGAGGCCGACCCGCTTCCATATTCCGATGCCAGGGAACTGGGGTACAGAAGCAGTCAAAACCCCTTTCCTACGATGGACAACTCTGATCTTAAGAGTAATATACGTAGAACCGTGGCCAATTTTTATGCCGATTTTCAATTGGTTCCCGAAAAATTGAATTTTAAGACCAGTTTGTCATACAATCATGCCGGTACTACAGGTCGTAATGTTTACTTACCTTATTATGTTACCGATGATTATCAGAGAAGTGTAGAACAGTCTTCCATTACAAGAAGTCAGGTTACCGATGAGTATTACATTTTTGACAATGTGTTAACTTATCAGAACACGTTTGGTGAACACGACCTTACCTTAATGGGCGGTATGTCTTACCGAGATAATTATTACAGTTATTTTGGTACTACTGGTTATTTTGATCCAAGTGGGTCGTTCGTTAAAGACAAAGAACAGACTTGGTACTTAGAGAATACCTCTACCGATAGTCAAACATCATATGACGGCGGTAGCCGGTCTTACGGATTCTCCTATTTTGGTAGGGCTGCCTATAAATACAAAAATAGGTATATGGCCTATGCCACATATAGGGCTGAGGGAGCTAACAAATACGATGAAACCTATGTGCACTTGCCCGCCTTCGGTTTGGGCTGGGTAGTTTCGGAGGAATCCTTTATGGAAAATGTAGGCTTTATCGACTACCTTAAGTTGAGAGGTGGTTGGGGACGCTTGGCCAATGGTTCAGTACCTTCATCCGACGGTGGCGTGGGCTCTAGTACCGTACAGACCGTTTTTAATGATCAATACTATACCGGAACGCAGTTTGAGACCATCTCCGACGACATTAGCTGGGAGTTTACCGAAGAGACCAATATTGGTCTTTCGGCCAAGTTCTTGGGCAATCGCCTGTCTTTGGAAGCCGATTATTTCATTAAGGATACCAAAGACATGGTTATCCCCTTGTCTCCTTTGGTAGGTACCGAAGTGAGTTACCAAAATGTGGGTAGTGTTAGAAACCAAGGGTTGGAATTGGCCGTTGGGTACAGTGGTAAGATCGGTAAAGACTTCGGGTATTCGGTAAATGCCAATTTCAGTAAGATCAAAAACGAGGTTACCGACCTGTACACCCAGCCTTATATAGAAACTGGATCGGCGGAATTTAGGCAGATGATTATCGAAGGGCAGCCCATAAATGTTTTCTACGGTTATGATATAGAGGGCGTGTACCAGACCCAAGCGGAGGTCGATGCCGACCCAGCGGCACAATCGGCCATTGCTGGCGGTACCGATATTGCTCCAGGGTATTTTAAGTATAGCGATGTTGATGGCAATGGTACATTGGATGCCGATGATAGGGTCTTTCTTGGGTCTCCGGTACCGGATTATTTTTATGGAGGTAGCATCAACCTAAACTATAAAAACTGGGATTTCACCACTTCTTTCTACGGTCAAGGGGGCAATGTAATCTTGAACAGGAACAGAGCCGAAGTCATTTGGACCACCGGAAGAAATATCGATGCCGAGCTGGCCAAAAACCGTTGGACGGGTGAGGGGTCTACCAATGCCTTTCCTTCCTCTGCAGGGTATAGACAATCTTGGAATCAAAAACTATCGGAGTTCTTTTTACAGGATGGCGATTTCTTTAGGATCCAGAACATACAACTGGCCTATACCATCAAGAACGACAAGTTACCGGAAATACGATTGTCGCTTACTGCGGATAGACCCTTCCTTTGGACCAAGGAGTACAATGGCTTTAATCCTGAAGTTGGCTTCGACGGTATAGATAGTCAAACCTATCCGATACCTTCTACGTACTCTTTTGGAATGAATATAAAATTATAATCATCAAAAAAATATCAGGGAAATGAAATCAACGATATATATAAAAAGTTTACTTCTGGTTTGCGGTTTGTACTTGGCAAGCTGTGACAATAAGTTGGACGAGGACGCGGAGCTTAGGTCGTATCAAAATGATATCGACTATTCTAGTACCGAAGGGGCCTATGGGGCAGTTGTAGGGGCCTATGCGGCCTTCCAAAGTGTTGGCTGGGAGCAGATTCCACTAATAGCCGTAAGGGGAGACGATGTCAACGCGGGGGGTCTGGGAGACCAACAGAGTTTTGCGGATACCGATAACTACACTTACGACAACAATTATTGGATGTATAATTCGCTTTGGGAAAACTGGTTCCAGGACGTGATGCAGATAACCTCCCAAATAGAGCAGTTAGAGCTTTATAGGGAAGGTGGGGTAAGTAGTAGTTTGGTCGACCAGTACATAGCCGAGGCCATGACCTTGAGAGGGTTTATAACCTTGGAGCTGTCAAGGGTATTCGGTGATGTTTATTTGATAGAAAGTACCGATCAGACCAGTATTACGGTAGAATCAAAGGAATATTTGATGCAATGGATCTCCGATCAAATGGACGAGGCCATTCCCAACCTTGTGGATCTTCATCCCAATCAAAGAACTGATATTCCCGGGGGTATGACCAAGTATACGGCATTGGCCGTAAAGGCCATGGCCAATCTCGAATTAAAGAATTATCAGGCGGTAGCCGATGCTACGGGGGAAATCATCAATTCCGGAAAATTTGAACTTTATGATGATTTTTACCAATTGTTTAAAATTCCCGGAAAGTTGTGCAACGAGAACATTCTAGAGATCCAATATTCCGATTTTGGTCAGTCTTCAGGTGCCAATGAAGCCCACTTGTTCGCATTTTACGGACCACAGGGGTGGACCCCCGCAGTACCCGAAGCCGGTGAGGGTTGGGGATTCTTTGAGCCCAGTACCAAATACATCAAGTTTATGTTGGATCGTGGCGAAACCACGCGATTGGAAACCAGTGTCTTGTTTACCGATCGCGGTATAGCGGATCTTCAAACCGATCCCGATTATGCCACTTTGCCCGATTTTGTATCGAACACCACACGCGATGGCGATGTGATCAACGACTACTCCAGGGCCATGTTCGCCAGTGGAAAACACTACTTGCCGTCCATTCAGTTAACAGAAGGTAGAACCGACTACGGCACCAATAAAAATTACACGGTCATCCGTTATGCCGAAGTGCTTTTAATGTATGCGGAAGCCTTGACAAGAGGGGCTTCGGGTACGGCAGGTTCTGCCGATGATGCCGTAAACTTGGTCAGGGCCCGTGCAGGAATGCCTGCCTTGAGCGGAGTTACCAGTGATGATGTCATGGACGAGAAATTTGCCGAGTTGGCGATGGAGTGGGGTATAAGGTACTACGACATGATCCGATTGGAAGAAACTTCTGAACTGAGTTATGACGGAAGAACCTTTACCATGGAAAAAGCTTACCTGCCTTACCCATTGGAACAATTGGATGTAAGTCCGATCCTAGACGAATATAATAACCAAAACAACTAGACGATATCATGAGAAATACTATAAAATCCTTATTCTTTGTTTTAGGGCTCTTGGTGGTCTCCTGTGATGATGGTATAGACCCATTGACGTACGTAGCACCAGGGGAAGATGCCGAGGCTCCGCAGATTACCATAAATTCTCCTACCGATGGGATGGAAATCAAGGTTTTTGAGGATGTGACCACCTTGGATGTAAGCTTGGAGGTTACCGACGATATTGAGATAAAGGATATTGTCGTGCTTTTGGATGGCAATGAAATAGCCTTGTTCAATAGCTTTTTGGACTACAGAAAGGCCATTAAGGAATTTACCTATGACAGTCTTGGGGATGGTAGCCATACCCTTACCGTAACCGCGACCGACCTTGACGGAAAAACGTCGACCTCTTCAGTGGATTTTACCAAGTCACCTCCTTATACACCATTGTTCGATGGAGAGTCGTTCTATATGGCCTTTGATGGTGATTATAGGGATCAAATAGGCTTCCAATTGGCAACGGAAGTAGGTACACCGGGCTTTGAGAACCCCGGCCATGATGGTGTAGGGGCTTATTTGGGGGCAACGGATTCTTACTTGACCTTTCCTGCGGAAGGTTTGTTGTCCGACGAGTTTAGTGCTTCGTTTTGGTATAAGGTGAACGCCGATCCCGATCGTGCAGGTATTTTGGTAGTAGGCGACGATGCCGACGACCGTTTACAGGGCTTCCGTTTGTTCAGGGAGGCTAGCGGCGATAATCAACGGATCAAATTGAATGTTGGTACCGGAGTCGGTGAAAGCTGGAACGATGGAGATGTAATCGATCCGTCTTCAGAAGAATGGGTCCATATCACCATGACTATTTCCAGTACCAAAAACACCATATATTTCAATGGTGTTGAGGTAAATTCTTCCGATATGTCGGCTCCTATAGATTGGACAGGTTGTGAAGAGTTTACCATCGGTTCCGGTGGCCCTACCTATGATTATTGGGGTCATGGTTCAGACAATAGTGCCATAGATGAACTTAGGTTCTACACCAAGGCACTTTCTACCGAAGAAGTGGTTGCTATCTATGGCGGGGAATTGGAGGAGAAATACTTTGGTTCAACCTTGTATATTCCTTTTGATGGTGCCAATACCGATATGGTCAATGGTACGGATCCAACTGTTGTGGGTACTCCTGGTTTTGCCGGTGAGAGTGTGGTAGGCACTAATGCCTATGCAGGTGCAACCGATTCGTATCTTACCCTGCCCATTACCGGATTGTTCGGTAATGAGTTCAGTGGCGCATTTTGGTACAAGGTCAGTGCGGATGCCGATCGGGCAGGTATTTTGACCGTTTCACCACCCATGATCGGTGCCGATAACGATCTTTCGGCAGGTTTTAGGTTGTTCAGGGAAGGTGACACCGCCGAGCAGCGGATAAAACTTCATGTGGGTGCCGTAGAGGATAATGTTTGGAACGATGGTGAGGTACTCGATGTTACCGCCGGGGATTGGGTACATATTGCATTCACCGTTTCCGAAACCGAGACCAAGATCTATTTCAACGGTACGGCCGTGGCCAATGTTGGCGATATGACCGATAAAACCATGAACTGGGAAAATTGCTCCATTCTGTCTATTGGTTCCGGAGCTCCTAATTATATTGGATGGAATCACTTGTCGGATACCAGTTATATCGATGAACTTTATTTGTTCGATAGGGTTTTGACTGCCGATGAAATTCAGGATCTGATGGAATAGTAGTTCCTTCAGAGGTTTAAGTTAAATTGTTTGAGTTAGTTAGTTTAATAAATTTTATGAGATTTATCTTCATTGCAATGGCCGTTACAAGTTTGTTAGTCGGTTGTAACGGCCATTCTTCTAAAAAGAAAATGGTAGAGTCGGAAACGAAGGCCGATACCTCATACCTGTCCAATAACGAACAGTTGATGGATACGGTACAAAAACAAACCTTCGATTACTTTTGGGAAGGGGCCGAACCTGTTTCGGGCCTTGCTCGCGAACGTATTCATTTAGACAATATTTATCCGGCCCATGACAAGGATATTATCACTATTGGAGGTTCGGGTTTCGGACTTATGGCTATTCTTGTAGGGGTAGAGCGAGGTTTTATAACCCGAGAACAAGCCTTGGAGCGCTATGAAAAGGCGATCGACTTTTTGGAAAAGGCGGACCGTTTTCACGGGGCATGGCCCCATTGGTTGCTACCCTCGGGAAAAGTGACGCCCTTTAGTGCCAAGGACGACGGGGGAGACCTGGTTGAAACAGCCTTTTTGGTTCAGGGAATGCTTACCGTTCAGGAATATTTTAAGGAAGGGAACGAGAGGGAAAAAGCACTGGCCAATAAAATTCAAAAATTATGGGAAGAAGTGGAATGGGACTGGTATACCCAAGGAGGGCAAAATGTCCTGTATTGGCATTGGTCGCCCAATCATGGCTGGGACATGAACTTTCCCGTCGGTGGCTATAACGAGGCCTTGGTAATGTACATATTGGCCGCTGCCTCACCTACCCACCCCATCAAGAAGGAAGTGTACGAACAAGGTTGGGCTAGAAACGGGGCGATCAAAAAGGACACCGTTTTTTATGGACTGCCCACCATCCTTGATCATTACGAGCACGATGCCTCGCCGGTCGGCCCCATGTTCTGGGCTCATTATTCGTATCTTGGACTAGATCCCAACGGACTTGTTGATCAATATGGCGATTACGAAAAGCTGAATGTCAACCACGCCTTGATACAGTACAAATATGCTGTTGACAATCCCAAGGGATATGAGGGTTATGGTGAAAATTGTTGGGGACTTACTTCCAGCTATTCCATTGATGGTTATGCCGGTCATAGGCCCGATAACGATTTAAGTGTAATTTCCCCTACTGCGGCGCTTTCATCCATGCCGTATACGCCCAAGGAGAGTATGCAGTTCTTAAAGTATATGTATAAGGAACAGGATTCCTTGATCGGTAAGTACGGGCCTTTCGATGCCTTTAGTCTCGAAAAGAAATGGTACCTGCCGCGATATTTGGCCATAGATCAAGGTCCCATTCCTGTAATGATAGAGAATTACAGAACGGGTATGTTTTGGAAGCTCTTTATGAAAAACAAGGATGTCAAAACCGGATTACAAAAGTTAGGGTTCAATTCTCCTTATTTAAACTAGAATGGTAAAGACCAAGATGTATATATTTTTAATGGGCGCGCTATTGTGGTCGTGTTCGGGGGGCGATGATTATACCTATGTTCCTTCTGAAATTCCCGGCGAATCGGAGGAGACCGTTGACGACGAACCGGAAATTACCGACAATGAATTGTTGGATCTGACACAAGAAGTGACCTTTAAGTATTTTTGGGATTTTGCCGAGGCCAACTCAGGGGGTGCCCGCGAACGTTATCACCCCGACGATACCTCAAACAGTGCCAATGTGGTGACTACCGGAGGAACCGGTTTTGGGCTAATGGCTCTTCTTGTAGGTATCGAAAGAGGATTTATTTCTAGGGATGAAGGCGTAGAACGATTGGAAAAAATACTGACTTTTTTAGAATTGGCCAATCGTTTTCACGGGGCTTGGCCGCATTGGATAGATGGTACCTCCGGTGACGTAATTCCCTTTAGTACCGAGGATGATGGCGGCGATTTGGTAGAAACGGCTTTTTTGGCCCAAGGGCTTATCTGTGTTAAGGAATATTTTAAGGAAGGTTCCGATACCGAAAAAACTTTGGCCGAAAAGGCCGATACCCTTTGGAAAGGGGTGGAGTGGGACTGGTATACGCAAGGTGATAATGCACTCTATTGGCATTGGAGTCCTAATTACGGTTTTAACATAAACCTGAAACTCTCGGGGTATAACGAGGTATTGATCGCTTACATAATGGCGGCCGCCTCCCCAGATTATAGTATAGAAAAAGAGGTTTATACCACTGGTTGGGCAAGCAACGGGGGTATTTTGTCTTCCAATACGGCTTACGGTTACCCACTTTTGGTAAAACACAATGGGGCTGAAAACTACGGGGGACCCCTGTTCTGGGCTCATTATTCGTATTTGGGACTTGATCCGAACGGACTTGCCGATGCATATGTAAATTATTGGGATGTGAATGTAAACCACTCCATGATCAATTATAAGTATTGTGTGGAGAATCCGAAGAACTTTGAAGACTATGGTGAGGATTGTTGGGGGCTAACGGCCAGCTATTCCAGAAATTCGGACGGTAGCATAGGGTATGCGGCCCATCACCCGGAAAACGACCTTGGGGTTATTTCACCAACGGCGGCCATAAGTTCCATCCCCTATACGCCGCAAGAATCTTTGGCGGCTTTACGGTATTTTTATAAAAACAAGGATAAATTGCTGGGCGAGGCAGGCTTTTATGATGCCTTTAGTCCGGAGTACGGTTTTTGGGTGGCCGAGGCTTATTTGGCCATAGACCAAGGTCCGCAGATTATAATGATCGAGAATTATAGGACCGGTTTGCTTTGGAATTTGTTTATGCAAAACGAGGACGTGCAATCGGGACTTGAAAAACTTAATTTTACGTATTGATGAGGGTTCGTAACTATATTATTTGTTCGCTTCTTTTGTGGGGCATAGTCTATTTAGGGCATGCCCAGGACACTTCCCTTTTTGAAAAGGAAAAGTGGATCAAAAACGGGGACACGCTTTTATATCGTGTATTGTATCCCAAGGATTTTGACAAAAATGCATCCTATCCTTTGGTGCTCTTTTTACACGGGGCAGGCGAAAGGGGCAATGACAACGAAAAGCAACTGACCCACGGTAGCACCTTGTTTACCGATGGGCAAAACCGGTCTAATTACCCAGCCATTGTAGTGATGCCCCAATGTCCGCAAGATGATTATTGGGCCCAGGTAAACGTAGATCGAAGCAATTATCCTATCCAACTCGATTTTCAGTTCGAAAAAGGACCGACCAAGGCCATGGGACTGGTCATGTCCTTATTGGAAGAGTTTCAACAAAAAAAGTATGTCAACCAACATCAGGTTTATGTGATGGGGCTGTCCATGGGAGGTATGGGCACCTATGAACTGTTGGCAAGAAAGCCCAATACGTTTGCGGCGGCCATTCCCATTTGTGGGGCCGGCGACCCCGAACAGATAAAAAATTATGCCTTAAATACACCGATATGGGCTTTCCACGGGGCCAAGGACAATGTGGTGGCTCCATTGCATTCTATTGAAATGGTAAGTGCATTGATCAAGGCAGGGGCCTTTCCTAGATTTACGCTCTATGATTATGCGAACCACAACAGTTGGGATCCCGCATTTTCGGAACCCGATTTGCTATCGTGGCTCTTTTCACATCAACTCAAAAATTAAAAAATACAAGAATTTAGAAAGAACGTATTTACTTAAAGAGAAATCTTTAGTGATGGTTTTATTTGCTTTAATTTCAGTTAGTTATAATAGAATCAATTATATGAAAAATAGAATATCGACACTTTGTTTGACCGTGGTGCTTTTATGTTTGGTTACAACAAAATCTATGGCGCAAGAGACAGTTCCCTTTGTAGAGGACCTCTTGCAGAAAATGACTTTGGAAGAAAAAATAGGTCAGTTGAATTTGCCTGGTGCCGGGGATGTGGTCACCGGACAGGCCCAAAACTCCGATATTGCAAAAAAAATCGAAGAAGGAAAGGTAGGGGGCTTGCTCAACCTTACCTCGGTAGAGAAAATTAGGGAAGTACAAAAGATAGCGGTCGAAAAAAGCCGTTTAAAAATTCCCTTGTTATTTGGTCTGGATGTCATCCATGGCTACAAAACAACCTTTCCCATTCCTTTAGGGCTCTCTACTTCATGGGATATGCCCCTCATAGAAAAAACGGCCCGTGTAGCGGCACAAGAGGCCAGTGCCGATGGGATCAACTGGACATTTTCGCCCATGGTGGATATATCTAGGGACCCACGTTGGGGAAGGGTATCCGAAGGAAATGGGGAAGACCCTTATTTGGGAAGTGCAATAGCAAAAGCCATGGTACGTGGATACCAAGGCGATGACCTTACCAAGAACAATACCATCATGGCCTGCGTGAAGCATTTTGCCCTTTATGGGGCTTCAGAAGCGGGACGCGACTACAATACTGTGGATATGAGCCGGATCCGGATGTATAATGAATATCTGCCACCCTATAAGGCCGCTATCGATGCCGGTGTGGGTACGGTAATGGCATCGTTCAATGAAATTGACGGAATTCCCGCTACGGGAAATAAATGGTTGCTGACCGATTTGCTGAGAAAGCAATGGGGTTTCGAAGGCTTTGTGGTCACCGACTATACGGGCATCAATGAAATGGTGGCACACGGTATGGGCGATTTGCAGACCAGCTCCGCCTTGGCCCTAAATGCCGGGGTAGATATGGATATGGTTGGGGAAGGCCTTTTGAACACCCTTCCCAAATCACTGGAAGAAGGTAAGGTAACGATGGAACAGATCGATAATGCCGTTCGAAGAATCTTAAAGGCCAAATATGACCTGGGTCTTTTTGATGACCCCTACAAATATTGCGAAGTGAAAAGGGCCAAAAAAGAAGTATATACGAAAGAAAACAGGGATTTTGCCAGGGAGGTCGCTACGCAATCCATGGTATTGCTAAAGAACAAAAACCAATTACTGCCCTTAAAAAGAACCGGTACTATTGCCTTGGTAGGGCCTTTGGCCAATACCAGCGAGAACATGGCAGGTACATGGAGCGTATCTACCGAACAAAGTAAATCGATCGCTTTGTTGGAGGGAATAAAGGAAGTGGCCGGTAAAAAGGTTGACATACTTTATGCAAAGGGTAGTAACCTAACCTACGACCCTGAACTGGAAGCAAGGGCGACCATGTTCGGAAAGAGTTTGAACAGGGACAATAGGTCCGATGCCGAGTTGCTGAAAGAAGCCCTTGAGGTAGCGCATAAGGCCGATGTAATCGTGGCTGCACTGGGCGAAGCGGCAGAATTTAGCGGGGAGAGCAGCAGCCGTACGAATATTGAAATTCCACAAGTACAAAAAGACTTGTTGAACGCCCTTTTAAAAACAGGCAAACCTGTGGTGTTGGTTCTGTTTACGGGAAGACCTTTGGTGTTGAAGGAAGAAAGCAAAACGGTTCCGGCTATACTCAATGTGTGGTTTCCGGGAAGCGAGGCCGGCCTGGCCATTTCCGATGTGCTTTTCGGGGATGTGAACCCTTCAGGTAAACTCACGGCGACCTTTCCACAAAACGTGGGACAGGTACCTATTTTTTATAACCATAAGAATACGGGCCGTCCGCTAAAGAACAAAGAAGGTAAATTTGAAAAGTTTACTTCCAATTATATCGATGAACGAAATGAACCTGTCTATCCCTTTGGTTACGGTCTCAGCTATACGACGTTCACATACGAAAACCTAAAACTAAGCTCCGATACCATGCGTGAAGGCGATACGTTGACGGTAAGCGTAGATGTGGCCAATACGGGCGATTACGATGGTAAGGAAGTGGTACAGTTGTACATTCGAGACCTTGTGGGCTCGGTTACCAGACCGGTCAAGGAGTTGAAGGGCTTTCAAAAAGTGGCCTTGAAAAAAGGGGAAACCAAGACGGTAAGTTTTAACCTGACCATTGACGACCTCAAGTTTTACAATTATGATCTAGACTTTGTCGCCGAGCCCGGAGATTTCGAGGTCTTTGTAGGCGGTGATTCCAGCACGGAACAAAAGCTGGGCTTTACCCTTAAATAAAGCTTGATAACGATCAACGAAAAAACCTATCCATAAATAATTATGAGATACAAAGTCATACTGATATGGGCTTGTGTAGGAAGCATGGTCCTTTCCTGTAAAACGGAAAAAGCATCGGAAACTCCGGAAAAGAAAAGACCCAATATTATCTTTATCATGTCGGACGACCATGCTTCACAGGCCATAAGTGCCTATGGTCACCCCATTGGTAAGGTGGCACCTACGCCCAACATAGACCGTTTGGCTTCCAATGGGGCCTTGTTTCGCCATAATTTTGTTACCAATGCCATCTGTGGGCCCAGTAGGGCCGTAATTCTAACCGGAAAACATAGCCATATCAACGGGTTTAGGCAGAACGGCGACCATTTTGATGGCAATCAGCCCACCTTGCCCAAACTGTTGAAAAAAGCGGGCTATCAAACCGCTATTGTAGGTAAATGGCATTTACACGGATATCCCCAAGGATTTGATCATTGGAAAATCATTGTCGACCAGGGCAATTATTACAATCCCGATTTTATAGAAAATGGCGATACCACCCGTATCGAAGGATACGCCACGGATATCATTACCCATGATGCCCTCGACTGGCTGCAACACAAACGAAACGACACCGTGCCCTTCTTTTTAATGGTGCACCACAAAGCCCCACATCGCAACTGGATGCCCGCTTTGCGCCATGTCAACAAATATGACTCCGTACAATTTCCCTTGCCCGAGTCCTATTTTCCGACCTTTAAAAACCAACGGGCGGCACAGGAACAATTGCAGACCATTTACGATGACATGTACGAAGGGCACGATCTTAAGATGACCAAGGCATATGGCAGTACCGAATTGGCACATAACCCATGGACCACCGATTTTGAGAGAATGACACCGGAGCAGCGCAAGCAATGGGATGCGGCCTATTTACCAAAGAACAATGCCTTTCACAAGGCCAACTTGTCGGGCAGGCAACTGGCCGAATGGAAAGGGCAACGCTATTTACAGGATTACATGGCCACCATTGCCGCAGTGGACGAAGGTGTGGGGAGTATTTTGGATTATTTGGAAGAAAGCGGCCTCGATGAAAATACCTTGGTGGTCTATACCTCCGATCAGGGTTTCTACCTAGGGGAGAAAGGATGGTTCGACAAACGTTTTATGTACGAAGAATCCTTTGGTTCGCCCTTGCTGATGCAATTACCGGGAACCATAGCACCCGGAACAAAGGTAGATGCCATGGTACAAAACCTCGATTTTGCCCAGACCTTTCTTGATTTTGCCGGGTTGAACGATTTAGGGAAAGACATGCAGGGCCAATCCTTTAAGGGGGTGTTGGACGGTAGTATGGACGAAGCCGATTTTAGGGATGTTGTGTATTATCACTATTACGACTACCCCGCCTTTCACATGGTGAAAAAACACTATGGTATCCGTACGAAACGCTTTAAGCTGATGCATTTTTATGACGATATAGACACTTGGGAGCTCTACGACCTAAAAAGAGATCCGCACGAACTTCACAATGTATATTCGGATAGGGGCTATAGCGGAATTGTAGCGAATATGCACCGTAAACTGGATTCTGTACAAAAGGTTTACAAAATAACCGACAAGGAGTTTGAAAAAGCTTCGCCCGAAGACATCGACAAAGCCTATAAACAATTTAAACGCTTAAGGGGAAAATAGGAGAGAGAGACTATTATTTTATTTCGGTACCATCCCACTTAATTATTTCGAAAGTTTTAATGACTTTATCGTCCTGCAGTATAAAAAGCTCGTATTTTCCTTCTTTGAGGTGGTCAATGCTCAAATAAATTTTATTTTCTCCTGTTTTGTGTTTCATGGTTTTGGGGTGGTAAGGTAGGTGGATAAAGGTACCTTGAAACGAAGAAGAGGGATGGTAAGTATGTTTTTAATTGTATAATAGATGTTTCCTTAGCTAGAGGGGGGCATATGCTATGACTGTTTTGATATATACTCATTGGGTGTACATCCCACAATCTCTTTAAAACACTTGGTAAAATAAGAAGGGGTATTGAAGCCTACTTGGTAGCCAATTTCAGAAATGGTGGCATCCGATTCCTTTAAGAGCTTCTTGGCTAAATTAATACGTTGCACCCTTACAAACTCAGAGGTAGACATGCCGCTAATGGCATTCAGTTTTTTGTGCAGCTGGGAACGGCTCATTAGCATGAGTTTTGAGAACTTTTCACTCGTAAACTCTGTAGAGGTAATATGGTTGTCCAAAACATTTTGAAGTCGTTTTAAAAATGCAGCTTCTGTTTTGGTAGGAACAAGGCCAGGATCTATCTTAAAGGTTCTTGAATAGTGTTTTTGAAGCCGCGTTCTATTTTCTAAAAGTTTCGCTACCCTTACCTTTAATATATTAGGGTTAAAAGGTTTGGTGATATAGGCATCGGCCCCAGTTCTAAATCCTTTTAATTCGCTTTCTTCGTTAGCTTTCGCTGTAAGCAATATAATAGCGATATGGCTGGTGAACTCATTGTTCTTTATATCATGGCAAAGTTCGATGCCATTTTTAAGGGGCATCATTAAATCGCTTATGATCAGGTCGGGACAATGTTGTAAAGCCATTTCAAGTCCAACCTTTCCGTTCTGTGCTTTAATTACCTTGTAATTGCTCTTAAAAATTGAAGAGATATATTTTAGCACATCCTTATCGTCTTCTATTAATAGTAGTGTTGCCTTTTTACCACTGTTTTGTGTTATTGGGGCATTTTCTATAGGGTCACTTTTTTGTAGCTTGTCTACCTCCACTGTATTTGTTTCTATTTCCGGTTGGGTTACCGGTAGGGTAAGCGTAAACTGAATTTTATCTTCACCGATACTGTTTGCTATAATACTTCCATTTGATAAGGATACCAATTCTCGTACCAGGGCCAGACCTACCCCCACGCCTTCGGTGTCTTTGTTATTTCGGTAAAAACGTTTAAAAAGTTTACCTAGATCTTCTATAGTCATTCCATCCGTATGGTTTATGATAGAGAATATAAGGTCACCCTGTGCTTTTTTGGCATTTACCCAAACCTCACTATTTTTCGGTGCATATTTTATGGCATTGGATAACAGGTTGGATACAACCTTTTCTATCACATCTTTATCAAACCAAACACGGTCCATTTTTTTTAGTTCGTAGTTGATATCGATATTTTTTTCACGGGCAAGATAGGAGTAAGCTTCTACCAGTTGTACTAATATTCCCCTAAGGTCTCCTTTGGTAACTTTTAGTTTTAGATGGCCAGAGTCTATCATCGATAGGTCTAACATTTGGTTTACCAGTCCTAAAAGTCTTTGTGCATTGTCTTTTATGAGTGTCAATTCTTTTTTATCGTCAGAAGAAAGGTTTTCTCTCTCCAATTGATGTTCTATGGGCCCTGAGATAAGGGTAAGTGGGGTTCTGATTTCGTGAGATATATCGGTATAAAGTTTTGTTTTTAATTCGTCGGTCTTTTGAATTTTATCTTTTTCTATTTCTACAAAGTAGAATTTATGCCCCAACCCTAATGAAAATACGATCATTTCTAAAAATACCGCCACTTGACTGATATTGAAACTGTAAAAACCTAAGAGGTTATTGGCTTCGGCACCACCTGTAAAGGCATTTCTAGAACCGTAGTAAACCCCTATCATAGTTAAGCCGATGAGAAATATATTACCTAACAAAATATAATATCTTAAGGGGGATTTTACGATAATATAAGCCCTTATAACCGCGTATATGCCATATAAATGCATGGGCAATAGTATAAGATTTAAATGGTCCCTTACCAATGATATGTTTTTGGTGGCCATTAGGTATAAAAATGACACCGCTGCCAATATATATGTGGTAAAGGCAAACCAGTTAAGTTCTTTTGAAAATCTGGGATGGTAGTTTTTTATTTCGGCAAAGGAATTAACGAACATGATAAATATTCCCGAGACTAAAAAGATAAGTGGGGTCAAGAAATTATAGATGGTATTGCTGTCCTTTACGAACAAACCCGTTTGCAGCTCTAAATCTATGCGAAGAAAAAAATAAGCGGCAAAAAGCAATATATAAGAGCCATATAGAATGTAGTCGGGTTTTCTTAATTTAAAGTACAGTAAGAACATGAATATCCCGATAGCTATAAAGCATCCTTGTAAGGTAAAGGATGTAAATACGGCCGGAGCCATGTTGGTAAAATGCCAGGGTTGTTCTATTTCAAAATGGTATGTAGCCGGATAATTGCCCCAAACACCGTCATAGTTACTGGATATTACCTCAAAAGTATATTTGCCCGGAGGTAAATTGGTATAACGAATTTGGTTATTGTTGCCGGCAGAGGTCCAATCGTTATCGTTGCCTACTAATCTGTATTTATATTGATTTAGTTTCGGTTGTGAGAATTGTAAAGAAGAAAATGTAAAGGTGATGGTGTTCTGGGTATGTTTTAAGGGAATCTTTTCAGAAAGACTACGTGTAGCATTAAAAACCTTAACATTGGTTATTACCGTTTTAGGTTTATACGGATTTGTTTTTAATTGATCGGGGTTAAACCAATTGATACCCTCTAGGCCTCCAAAATAAAGAGTGCCGTCCGCTCCTTTGAAATAGGCGCCTGTATTGAATTCATAGGATTGTAATCCGTCATAATTTTCATAATTCTCTACCAAAGGTTGCCCGTTTTTCAAGGAAAATTTTGAGATCCCTTTATTAGAGCTTAGCCATAAATTGTACTGGTTGTCGGGTAGAATGCCGTATATAACATTGTTGGCGAGACCATTTTTAGTAGTGAACCTCTGAATAGAATCATTAATGGTATTGTATAGTGCAAGTCCGTTTCCGTTGGTACCTATCCAAAGTGTATCGTTTTGGTAATAAAGCGATTTTATTTTGTCGGGAATGGTTTTAATCTGTGTTATTTTGTTTGAGGTTGTATCTAGATAAAAAAGACCGTTATGTTCGGTACCGATCCAAATAATACTGTCTCGGCCATATGTTATGGTCCGTACATTGTCTGTGGTAAGTAATGAATTGGCCCTATTAAATTGGGCCTCTATTCCTTTTTTTACGTCATAGAGTACTAGTCCATGATTTCTGGTACACAACCAAATTCTGTTGTTTTTTGCTTTTAAAATTTTCCAAATGGTAAAGTCTTTGGTTTCTGCAATAGAGAATATATTACCATTTATACTCATCTTTTGAAGACCATGGTCTTGGTGACCGATCCATAAGAAATTGTTGCCATGGTACAAAGACATGATTCGATCGCCCAACAGGTTGGAATTATCCGCATTTATTGTAGACGATTCCTTGCTGGCCAAATTAATTTTTGTCAATCCTTTTCCCGATGTTCCGATCCATATATTTCCGTTTTCGGCTACGATAGATCGGGCAACGTCAACATGTGTATATTCAGGTAATTGTTTGTTTGTAAGAGTGTTGAATTTTGATAAATATTCATCGTAATAACTAAGTCCGCCACCATCGGTCCCCAGCCAAATGGTTCCGGTGTTATCTTGAAAAAGGGATAGTATATCGTTATAATGAATGGCATAGGGGTTATTCTTATCAGCCATGAAATGGCTAATTATTTTATTGTTGAAATCGATTATATATAGGCCTTGACCGTAAGTTGCGACCCATAGTCTATCGTAATTATCTGTCAATAGATCTTGTATCACAAAATTTGTGTGGAATCTTTTATTGTTGAACCCCCTAAACTGTTCAACAGAATTAGTACTGGTAGAATATACGAACAACCCTTTGCCGTAACTGCCAATATATAGTTTGTCCGCTATTTGGGTAAAGGAGCTAAAGTTGGTGTCCGGCAACTCTTGAACCACATCTAAGGAGTGCTTTTTTGGGTTTAACTTATAAATTCCTCCCGAGGCGGCAATCCAAATATCATTTTCATGTTCTATTAAGTCATATACGTTTAAATTTCGGTAAGCCTTATCCAACACCTGAACGGTATCTTTTGTGTCATGCGCTATTTTGTAAATACCATTTTCAAAAGTGGCTATATATAGGTTATTGTATGAATCTTCATATATAACACTGGCATTATTTACTGAATTAACTTTTTTAAATTCGTTTTTGGTTCTATCGTAATATTTCAATATCCCAGGGTAGGTAATGGCCCATAAATTGTTTGTTTTATCGGTAAAGACTTTGCCTAACCTGCTATAAGTTGGTCTGGTAACATCTTCAAACTGTTCTTTTATAATATTAAATTCCCTTCCATCATATCTATTCAATCCATCTTGCGTAGCAAACCAGAGAAAGCCTGTAGTGTCTTGATCAATGCTTACAACACTATTTTGAGAAAGACCTTCATTTACGGTAATGTTATTAAATGAAAATTCGTTAAAACTACTTGAAGAATCTTGGGCATAAGAGGTTGCATAATATCCAAAATAAAAGATAAGGAATATTAAGGGCCAAGGTGTGTAAGAAACACGATCACTATACTTGTGATATATTTGCAATACTTTTAATGGTTGGTAAATAGCTTTTAAATATAGGTTTTTTCTTAATTGTAGAATTAATTACTAGCTGAAATTTAAATAGTTACGTTAAGCTGTTTAGGGCAAAAGGTTTTTTTTGAGGTTATCTGTTTTAAGGCCAGCAAGGGAAGAAATAAATGTAAATAATGTCTTTTTTAAAAGAATGCCGAAAGCAGTTTTTTTAAATGGAGATATGAGCGTGTTTTGGTTTTGATCGTTATGAATTATGTACCAATCTTTAAAACATTAAAATCTACCAAAATTTATAATATCCAACAGTAATATAAATAGTACTTTTTTGCTTTTTTGTACGGTATTTTATTAAATTGTTACTATTAATTCACACTATGTTCAACTTTCCTTTATTTGCTGGTATTGCGGCTGCCGTACTACATGTGGTTTCGGGGCCCGATCATTTAGCGGCAGTTACGCCCCTGGCCATTGAAACCCGTCGAAAAGTATGGAGAATAGGCCTTTTTTGGGGTTTTGGCCATTTGGTAGGAATGCTTTTGATAGGACTCCTTTTTCTTGCCTTTAGAGAGTACATTCCCATAGAAAAAATCTCGGAACACAGCGAGCAATTGGTGGGGGTGGTATTGATTGCCATCGGACTATGGGCCCTGTTCAGCCTTTTCTACAAAACCAAAAACCACAAACACCCCCATGTACATGATGGGGAGGAGCCCTATATCCATGTACACGAACACGATCATGACACCAATAAACTCGAACACGCACATGCCCATGATAAAAAGGTAAAACAGAACGTTTGGTCTTCCTTTGGTATAGGCGTGCTGCACGGGCTTGCCGGGGTTGCGCATTTTATACTTTTGCTCCCGGTACTGGGATTCGAAAGTCAGGGCGAAAGCCTTCAATATATCGTAGGCTTTGGCATAGGTACGGTGCTGGCCATGACCATATATACCTTTCTATTGGGAAAAGTATCGGGCTATGCCAAAGGCCAAAGCAAATCGCTTTTCAAAATGGTGCGCCTTTCGGGTGGACTCTTCGCTATTTTCGTAGGGGTGTATTGGTTGTATTTGGGACTCTAAAATTTTAGGTCGGTAATGACCAAACGGTGGTTGCCCGTATCGGCAATGACCAGCTTGTTCCCTTGGGTAGATATGGAAAAGGGCCAGTAGAGCGAACTTGCGGTACCGTGCAAGGTTTCCTTGTTTTCACTTCCTGTTTTAAAATCGCGCTTTCCGATGACGGCCGTAGCCTCGGCATTGTTGTTCTGTGGAAGGGTGTCGAACCACAATATTCTACTGTTCCCCGTATCGTTTACCAAAAGTCCGTCCTTATAAAAACAGGCATCATAGGTCCAGTTCAGTGATTTCGAACTGGGGAAGAGACCAAATTGATTTTGTCCACAAGCATCAAAATCGGGCTGGCCTATGATTACATCCGCAGGTTTGGTAAAAGCTTCTTCGGCATTGTGCCAGATGAGGCTTCTATAGAACTGCGTATCGGCGACGACCATTTGGTTATTGGCGTTCACTTTCACCGAATAGGGCCAAATGGGCTCGTGATTTTCGTAATCGCGGGTCGTAAAATCGGGTTTCCCGATGACCTTGTCGGCCGCTTCAAAATTGGTTTTGGGGATGTCTTGGTAAAAAAGGATCCTGCGGTTTCCGGTATCGGCTATCCATAGACTGCTTCCATTCGAAAAAACACCATAGGGCCAATTCAAGGTTTGTGCCGAAGGGTCGTTTCCTATTCCGTCAACATTGGGTTGGTTGGAAGCAAAATCGGGCTGCCCAAGGACCACATCGGCCGCTTGCCCATTTTCTGTAGGCAGGGTATGCCAGATCAGCACCCGATGGTTCCATGCGTCGCCGACGATCAATATAGTGCCATCGCTCCAAATACCGGAGGGGTAGTGTAGGGTACGTTCCGATACCAGCCCCCCCGAATTTCTTCCTGTTTCCGAAATGCTCGGTTGGCCCAAGACCACATCTGGCTCCCGATATTCCGATGTGGGCAACTCTTTCCAGATAAACACCCGATTCCGTCCCGTATCGGAAACAAAGAGATGGTTATCGGCCACAAAAACGCCTCTTGGTGCCAAAAAGGGCGTTTGTTCCGAACCTTTAAAAATATAGTGGTTGGTAACGTTCGTACCTAAAGTGTCAAAATTCATACATGTGGTTTCTTGGTCTTGGAACTTTTTTAATTCTATGATTAGCAGATTCTTGGTAACTGCTCGCCGGGCAACATGCTGATTACGCGTTTACCGCCTATACCGCTTTCCATGATTACCTGTTTCGGGTGTTCGCCGACTACGCTTCCGATGATCCGTGCGTTTTTGCCCTTTTCATCTTGCCGTAAACGTTCCAAAACTGCATCGGCCGATGCATCGGAGACAAAGGCTATGAAGAGTCCCTCATTGGCCACGTACAAGGGGTCGAGGCCCAAGAGTTCGCAGGCACTGGCTACTTGGTCGTCTATAGGCAGGTCTTTTTGAAACACGTCGATTCCTATTTCCGACGATTGGGCTATTTCCTTTAGCACCGTGGCCACGCCGCCCCGTGTAGGGTCGGTCAATAGGTGGATATCCCCGCCAAACTCATCGATCAGTTTGATTACCGTATGGTTGAGGTTGGTGGTGTCGCTTTGTATTTCGGAATCGAATTCCAGTCCCTCACGTACTGACATAATGGCCATTCCGTGGGAAGCGATATTGCCGCTAATGATGATTTTATCGCCTACCGCTATGTTTTTGGCGCTAATGTTCGCTTTCGGATGTATGGGGCCGAGTCCGGAGGTGTTCACAAAAATTTTATCGCCTTTTCCCTTTTCCACTACTTTGGTATCACCGGTTACGATTTGCACGCCCGCTTTTTCACAGGCATATTTGATGGAGACCAGAATGTCCCAAAACTCCTTTACGGGCAGTCCTTCCTCGATAATAAAGCTCAAGGATAGGTATTTGGGGGTGGCCCCGCACATGGCCAGGTCGTTTACCGTGCCGTTCACCGCAAGCTCACCGATGTTCCCGCCCGGAAAAAAAATGGGTGAGACCAAAAAACTGTCGGTGGAAAAAGCCGTTTTTCCATCTAATTCCAAAAAGGCACCGTCGTGTCTTTCGTTTAATATATCGTTACTGAACAGGTCAAAGACCCCGCTGTCCAATAGTTTGTTGGTAAGTACTCCTCCGCTGCCGTGCCCCAAGGTAATGACATCAAAGTCAAGTTTGGGCATAGGGCATTGCAGTTGCATGCGTATTTTATTCTTCTCTGACATAAAATTTGATTAAGCTTCCACCATTCCCGAAAAGTGATAGTATGCAGCGCATGCCCCTTCGCTACTTACCATAGGAGCGCCCAAGGGGTTGGTCGGTTTACATGTTTTTCCGAACTGTGAGCACTCAAAAGGTTTTTTGATACCCTTCATAATCTGTCCAGAAATGCACAAAGGGTTTTCGGGGGCTTCCGTTATATTGACATTGTATTTTTTGGCGGCATCGAACTGGGCATATTTGTCACGGATCGCATAGCCGCTATCGGGAATCTCACCGATACCTCGCCACGTTTGGTTGTGTACCTCGAATACCTCGTTGATGATTTTTTGTGCCTCGGGATTTCCTTCTTCCCGAACGATACGGGCATATTGGTTTTCAACTTCCGACTTGCTCTGTTCCAACTGGCGGATAACCATCAAGATACCTTGAAGCACATCCAAGGGCTCAAAACCGGTTACGACGATAGGAACCTTATATTCGGCCGATAAGGGATGGTATTCCGAATTGCCCATGATGGTACATACGTGGCCTGCCGCCAAAAATCCATCAATCTTACTTTCTTCGTCGTCGATAACCGCCTTTATCGCCGGGGGAACCAATACATGCGATGCCAAGATGGAATAGTTTTTTACCCCTCTACGGTGGGCATGTACTACAGACAAGGCGTTGGCAGGGGCTGTCGTCTCGAAGCCCACGGCAAAGAAGACCACCTCTTTATCGGGGTTGTCCTCGGCAATTTTTACGGCCTCCAAGGGAGAGTATAAAATACGTACATCGGCCCCTTCGGCCTTGGCTTCCAAGAGACTTTTTTGTGAACCAGGTACACGTAGCATATCACCAAAGGAACAGAGGATCACTCCCTTTTCCGAAGCAAGATAAATAGCTTTGTCTATCAGGTTCAAGGGTGTTACACAGACCGGACAACCAGGCCCATGGATCATAGTGACCTTATCGGGCAACATATCGATGATGCCATTTTTTACCAGACTGTGCGTCTGTCCACCGCAAACTTCCATGATAGACCAAGGTCGGGAAACGGTTCTTTCTATTTCTTCCAAATATTTTTTTGCCAACTCGGGGTCACGGTATTCCGACATGTACTTCATAGTTCACTAATTATCGGTTTTTGGTAAATATTCGTCTACATCTTCCAAATCGCCCAACTCCCCGATTTCCTCAAGGTATTTGAACGTTTTTTGTGCTTCTTCCTCGTCTACTTTGCTAATGGCGACACCCACGTGCACCAATACATAATCACCTACGTCGGCATCGGGCAGCATCTCTAGACTGGCTTCTTTGGTGATACCGCCAAAGGAGACTTTGGCCATTCGTACCATACCATCATATTGACTTTCTATACTCTTAATTTTACCTGGAATTGCTAAGCACATAATTCAATTTTTAATATATTGATAGTAGCATAGTTGTCCGAACGAAATGTTCTCGTCGTTACTAGACAATATACGATTAAATTTTAACTTGAAGCCTTGTTTTTTTCCTAGTTGAGACAGTTTTTCGACCAATAGCGAATTCTGAAAAACACCGCCGCTACAGGCTATGGTTTTGCAATGGTTTTGCCTTGCCATCTTTAAAATAGATAAGGCCAGGGTATGGATAAAACCATGTGCGATTTGTGATTTGGAAAGCCCTTCCGTTTTTGTTTTTAAGATGTTGGACATTAGGGTTTTTACGGGGATGTTTTTCTCCACTATTCCTTCTAAAAAATCAATAGGATCATTGCCTGTATAATTTAGGGACTCGTTTTCCAAATACATGGCGGCCTCTCCTTCGTAAGAAGTTGTATCCCCCAAATCAAGAAGAGAGGCCACGGCATCGAACAAGCGGCCGACGGAAGAGGTTTTCAAGGTATTTTTTTCCAACATTGTGTTGTAGACCTTCCATTCCGTTTTAGAGAATTTTTGCCGAACACCTTCCCTTTGGGTTTTGGGAAGCATACAGAGCAAGGACAAACGGGGTTCCTTGGCCATATTGTCCGCAGCGATCCAATCTACATACTCAAAATGGGCCAAGCGTTCCATCTTTTGGTCGTCAAAAACGAAGAACTCGCCGCCCCAAATGGCACCATCATCACCCAAGCCGGTACCGTCCCAAATCACGCCCATTATTTTTTCTGTGGAACCGAAGAGCCGATGTTCTCCCAGAACACTGGCAAAATGGGCCTTGTGGTGTTGAACGGTCCGTAGTTCGGCCTTCCATTTGTTGGCCCATTCCCTTCCCAAAATACTGCTCTGGTATTGGGGGTGGGCATCGATCAAAACGACCTCGGGCCGTGTTTCGAAGAGGGAGGTGAATTTTGTTATGTTTTCTTGGAAACGTTCTAAGACGTCGTAGCTGTCGAGGTTTCCGAAATAGGGACTCACATAGGTGTGGGCATTGGGAACAAAAGTGAAGGTACTTTTTAGGTGGGCGCCCATGGCCAATACCTTTTTCTCTCCCGATAGGGGGGCGTTCAAATAATTGGGGGCGAGCCCGCGGGAACGTCGGAGGGTAATCTGTTGTTCTCCGGCAAAACGGACGACCGAATCATCCTGCGGAAACGCTATTTTTAAATTATGGTGTACAAAGTAATCGGCAACGTCCGATAACTTCGCTACGGCATCGGCGGCTTCGGAAATCATCGGTGAACCGTGAATGTTTCCGCTCGTGGCGATAATGGGGATTTTCAAGGCGTCCATCAAAAGGGTGAGCAGGGCCGAAGAAGGCAACATGACACCCAGTTGGTTCAACCCGGGAGCTATGGTCCGTTTTGCCAAATCGGTAATCTTTTTCTTGGGTCGGAGAATTACGATGGGGCCGGCCGAAGCGGTAAGGGCCTTCTCTTCATCGGTACCGAGTTCAAAGTCGTTTTTTATTTTTTCGAGTGATGGATAGAGGAGGGCAAAGGGTTTGCTGGGGCGTTGCTTTTTTTTCCGTAGTCGGGCTATGGCCGTTTTGTTGTTGGCATCGCAACAAAGCAAATAGCCGTTCGTGTTTTTAAGGGCCACAATGTTTCCCGAAAGAATAAATCCCGAAACTTTTTTTATAATCTCGGTAGTGTCGGTGGCTAGGGGCGTTCCATCCGAAGTCGTTAGGTTCAATTGAATACCACATTCCTTACAGCTATTGGTCTGTGAATGAAAGCGCCGGTCATCGGCATTGGTGTATTCCGTTTCGCATTCAGTACACATACTAAAGTCCGATAAGGTGGTGTTGGCCCGTTCAAAAGGAAATTTTGTGGTTACCGCATACCGGGGCCCACACTGGGTGCAGGTGGTAAAGGCATAAGCGTATCGGCGGTCGGCCGTATTCCTGATTTCCGATTTGCAGGATTCACAAATAACGAAATCTGGCGTTAACGGAATGTTGATCTGGTGTTGGGTTTCTGAAGGAGCTATGCTGAAGGTATCATATTCACGAAAGGCTATTTCTGAAAGGGAATGTGATTGAATAACTGAAATTTCAGGGGCGTTTTCAATAAGGGCCCTTAAAAATTCCTCCGCCTTTTCTTCCTTGGAATTTAGGTGGATCAAGACACCATCCTCATTATTGCAAACCATGCCTTTTAATCGATATTGCTGTGCCAAACCATAGACAAAGGGGCGAAACCCGACTCCTTGTACTTGCCCAGAAATAATGATTTGAAAAGTTTTTGCCATGGTTTCAAGTATAGACCTCGCGGGTCTTTAAGGCCCGCGAGGTCTATTGTAAGATTCCTTTTATGAAGACCTATCCTTTCTTTTGTTTTACCTTTTTCAACAGCCAATCGCACCATTGATCGATACCTTCATCGGTGATGGAAGATATCTGCAATACCTCTATTTCGTGGTTCACCTCTCGGGCATCCTTAGTAACGGCCTCTACCGAAAATGGAACGTAGGGTAACAGATCGGCCTTGGAAACCAGCATCATGTCGCTCGTCAAGAACATTTTGGGGTACTTTTTGGGTTTGTCGTCACCCTCGGTGGTGGCCATTAGGGTTACGCGGTAGTCCTCGCCCAAATCAAAGGAAGAGGGGCAGACCAAATTGCCCACATTTTCAATGAAGAGCAAATCGATGTTTTCCAAGTCGAATTGGTCCAGTACCTGGTGTACCATTTGGGCTTCCAAATGGCAGATGCCCCCGGTTACGATCTGTAGGGCCTGAATGCCCGTTTCGCGGATGCGTTCGGCATCGCGTTCGGTTTCGAGGTCGCCGACCATAACGGCAATATTTATCTTGTCTTTCAGCTTTTCGGCCGTTTTCTGCATAAGGGTCGTTTTACCGCTTCCTGCCGAAGAGGTAATATTGATCAAAAGGGTGCCGGTCTTGGCCATTTCCTTTTTAATGATGTCGGCCACAAAATCATTGGCCTTCAGCAAATGGATGTTCGTGTTTTCACATTGCACGGTACCCCGTGCCGT
The DNA here is from genome assembly GCF_001020565.1 of Maribacter thermophilus. GTDB lineage: Bacteria > Bacteroidota > Bacteroidia > Flavobacteriales > Flavobacteriaceae > Maribacter > Maribacter thermophilus. The sequence continues at coordinate 433,800 of NZ_LDAS01000001.1, forward strand.
CTTCGTTGATTTTTCTACCATTTTTTCCTTTTTTTAGTGACCCTAAAGGGTCGTAATTCGTTGTTATAATGGGCTGGCCTCTGGGGTCAGTCTTCAAATTCTACTTTATGGATCAGCATTTCCTCGCCTTGGATCACATTTTTGCTGGGCCGGTCGCAATTTTCACAGATAAACCGATAGTTCTGTACATCGGTAATATGGTTACAGACCTCGCATTGGATTTTTAGCGGGGTAGATTCGATGTGTAATTCCACATGGTGGTACCCCGGATGGGTCAGGTGATAGGCGCTATAGGCATTGTGCAAAAGGCGGGGTTCGATGTTCGATAAGATACCCACCTTGAGATGAATGGCCTTCATTTTGTTCAGTTTCTCCCTTTCGAACTCCTGTTCCAAGGTGCGCATAATGCTATTTACGATCGATGTTTCGTGCATTAGATCAAACTTTTTACTTTTTCCAATTCTTCTAAATGCTGATCGGCTTGGGCAATCAGGTTTTTGTCGTCGACCAAGGTTTTTATCTCCTCGGCCTTGGCTTTCATTGCTTCGTATTTTTTGAGTTCTTCAGAACTGTTTTCGTTGTGCGTGAGCCACCCCAGTTCCAATTGGTTCAATAGGGTAAGGGCACGTTCGAACGGATATTCGCTTGCCGTTCGTATTTCAAGGGCCTCATTGAAAAGTCCCGCCGCCTTCTCCAGATTGTTATGGATTTTCGCAGGGGGGAAATGCATCAGGGCCGTTGCGTAATTATGGCTGGCCATGGCGTTTTCGTAAGGATATTTTTCTTTGGTATAGAAGGCTAGCACTTCTTTAAAGGAAGAAGCGCAAAAGGCCGTCCACATGGGTTTTTCTTCGGGCGATACCGGAATTTCCGAGTAGATAAGTGCCAAATTGTGATGCACATCAGCAAATTTCTGTGGATGGGTATCGCGCTTAAAGACTTTGAGAACATCTTGGAAAGCATTGATGGCCGCCTTGTAATACTGTGGACTCCCATTCTTTGACCAGGTGTACAAAAGAATGGCTTTTTTGTACATGGCCTCTCCCAAGAATTCGGGAATGTTTTCCTTCCGAAAATATTGGATGGCCCTATTGATCAATTCCTTTGCCGCGATGAAGTCTTTCTTGAAATTGGCAATTTCAGAGGCGTCCACCAATAACATGCCGGCCTGTACGCCCAATCCTTTTTCTTCGTAATAGGCAATGCAGCCCATCTGCAGCTCGTGCACCTCATTTAATTTTTCCGGGTCGTAAGGCACTTGTAACCGGGCCATTAGAATACCGGCCAAATGACTGTTCATCGCATTTTTGGCATCGTCTGAAACGGCAATGTTAAGGAGTTTTTTCGTCCATTGTTCGGCTTCCTCCAATTCTCCCGAATCCAGTAACAAATTCAGGTAATGTTTACCCGTAAAAACTTTGATCTCATCGTTTTCGGCTTTTTCTAGGGCTTCGGTAAATCCCTTTTTAAGCTCGGTATGCCCTTGGGAGGGCGCCACGGCACCGTAATAGTGGATAATGGCACTGTTGTGGGCCGAGGTGTTGTAGCAGAAATCGATCATGTTAGGCGAAATCTCGTAGCCGAACTGTAAATGGGTCGCAATTAAAAGATGGTGGTACAGGGACGATTCTTCCGAAACAAATTCAAAGGCCTTCTGATGGTTTCCCAACTTGTAGAATACCAAGGCAAGCAAATTTTTTTGGGTAAATGGAAACTTGGGAAACACATAGGGTGGTTCCAAATCGTACCAATCCAAGGGAATCGATATAGTATCGGCTTCCAATGTCAGCGTCTTTATGTCCGTTATGCCTTCGGGGTTGTCGGTTACCGTGACCAATTCGTTCAATCGGTTAACTGTCGCAATCGCATCCTGTGCTTTCTGCAAGGCCTCAGTTGTTGTTAATATCGTAAGCATCTTTGTCTACTTTTTGTGTGCCGCGGGGGTCTTTCGCCGCCGTCAACATCATGTTTCTGCCATATATCTCGGCCAGGCGTTCCGTTCTGTAATCCCCTATGGTCTGAACCAAGACCTGTTTCGGGTCTTTGGTGTTGATGAATATCAGCGAAACTTCCCAACGGCCTTTTACCGGGGTAACCTTGTACTGTACCTCGGCATCCAAAAGCCAATTATTTCGTTGTTTCGTCATGAGATAGCCACCTTGATCAAATGGGTCTTTTCAATAATTTCATAGTCCAGTTCCCTATCGCTCATATCCAAATCGTTATCTATCAACAACTCGCGAACAGCAAGGGTCTTGTCACCCTTTAAGGTACGCGTTTTTAATAGAAACTGCGTGGGTTTGTACATTTTTACGAACCACTGGCTTGTAACGGGCGTGATCAAAATATGGCCCTGTTCCTTTACATAGGTTACATAAGCATAAAGACTTTCCCCAAAAATGGGGGTTATCAGCTCATGGTCTAAGTAAATATGGGAAGTTTTTAGGCTAATTTTAGGGTTCACGAGGGTATCGATAGCTTTAGGTCTTCCAAAATATGTTGTACAATTTTATTTCCGGCGCCCTTTACCTCATCGCTTAAGTCTACCTCTAGTTTTGTGTTTTCTATAGCTACGAGATATACTTGAATATCCTCGGGATATTCATCGCGTAGTATTTTTTTTGTATAGGATAGGGCTTGGTCCCATTTCATGCCATGCAAGAAGACCATGGGGTCGTCTTGTGGGGCTTTCATCACTTCTTCGGCAGGTACCTTGAACAAGGTGCCTACAGGTTCATTGCTGTTAAGTACCGCATCTACCAAAATAATCTTGTCGTGCCCTTTTAGGCCAAAGAGTACCTCAAAGGCCGCGGTGCCCATGTCAAATATACTGATGTCTTCGGTTTCGGGGAGTTTTTTTCGCAGTTCCTCGATGACGTAAATACCTACCGCATCATCACTACGTACGGGGTTTCCGAAGCCCATTATTGCCGTCTTCATAAGCTCTCTTGTTTTAGATACAAAGACCTCACAGGTCTATGAGATCTGTGAGGCCTAAGATAATTATTATCGAAATCTGTAATTACAGTTTAAATCTGGATAGTTCAACGCCACTGTGTGCATCGTGGGCATGTACGGTACATACCAAGCACGAGTCGAAGGAACGCGCCACGATACCCACTTCAACGGGATCTGACGGATCTTCTATCTCGGTACCCAACAGGGCGGTCTCTATGGGGCCAGGGTTGTCGTTACCGTCTTGCGGACCTACGTTCCACGTGGTCGGCGCCATGACCTGGTAGTTTTTGATTACACCGTTTTCGATTTCGATCCAGTGGGCGAGGGCACCACGTGCCGCCTCGGTAGCACCGAATCCTTTGCCGTCTTTTTCTACGGGTTTTACATAGAATTCACCATCCAAATCGATCTCTGACAACCATTTTTCAATAAAGGTGTAGATTCTTGGTGCCTCATGTACCCTAGCCAAGACCCTGGTAAATACACTGGGGCCTAGCTTTTTAATTATGTCGCCGAACAAAGGGTCTTGAATTTGATGGTCTTTGTTGGCCGGGTTGGCGTTCATGATGGCACGGGCCAATGGTCCGGCTTCGGCGGCATGGCCGTCGTAACGTGGCGATTTGGCCCAGCTGTACTGATTGTCGAAATCGGTTTCATGCAGGGTCTGCGACTTCATGGGGGTTGGTAGGGGCTCATCCCAAGGATGGAGTCCGTCTTTTTGATTGTCATACCATGAGTGCTTCACGTGCTCGCTGATCTTCATGTGGTCGAATACGTGATAGTTCTCGCCGTCGAAGAATCCGCTCGAAGAAATCAGGGCGTCGTTTCTACCTTCAATGGTCGGGTTGTTGTACATGTCTTTGTGCAAGTAGGTTCCCGTTGCCAAGAATTTGCCCACACCTTGACCGAATTTGTCCAATCCGAATTCAATTCCTGCACGGATCAATAACCCAAGGTCGCTATTTCTCTGCGACTCGTTCTCTTCTACCCACGCCAACATATCGTCCCAAGTCTTTATTTCCATGTAACGTTCAATGGAGCAACCCAACCAAACGGGTTCCAACCAATCATTCTTGAACTGGGCAAGAATGGCATGTGCCCTAGTGATATCCTTTAAGGTAGGGGCACACATGACACCACCTGGTACCATATAGCTCGAGTGCGGCCATTGGCCACCGAACAAAGCGTATATCTGAACAGGCAGTCCACTGGCGGTCAACCCAATTTGAAAGGTCTCGCCAACGTAGGCGGACCAGCGTTTCACTACTTCCTTATATAAAGGTTTATCTGCATATTTTTTATTCGCCAAATCGGTCGCGAAGATGGCGTAGAACCATCTTGGGATACTTTGAAGGGTTTCTGAAGCCTGGCCGATGGCCCTTAACAAAAGGGCATTGGGCGTTAACTTGGTACCCCATGCGGTATCGAGAGCCGAAGAGGCACAATAGAGGTGAGACCCTCCGCAGATTCCACAAATTCTAGGCGTAACCACGAGACCCGATTGAGGGTCCTTGCCCGCCATTATTTTTTCAAAGCCCCTGAACATTGCCGCTTGTGTATGGGCACGGGTAACCTTGCCGTTGTCGATATAGACCTTTACGTCCAAATCGCCTTCAACGCGGCCAACAGGAGATATATTTAATTCTTTAACTGACATTTTTGATTCTTTAAGGTTCGGTTATTTTGAAGTTTCCTGTACTGTCTTATTCGAAGGCATGATCTTTTGGAAACCTGCCTCCATATAATAGGCTAGTTTAGTTCTTCCTTCAGGAACCTCTTTTGGAAACGTGCCCATATATTTCATGGTTTTCATAACGCTTCCCTTTTTGAGGTCGTGGTGCGGGAAACCGGGTTCGGTACAACCAAGGCAAGGATGATTGGCCCTCGTTTTACTTGACTGTCTGTTCCACAAAATGTTGTTACAGCTAGCCCTTGTCATTGGGCCTCTACAACCAACCTCATAGAATAGGCATCCGCCACGCCTACCAAAGCCACCATCTACTTTTTGTGCAAAGTTGACCACATTGGTACAACCCGTTTGTACAAAATCGGTAAAGAAGGTCTTTGGCCTGTGGTAATCGTCGATTTGAACATCACCGATCCTTCCTACGGAGATGGCCACAAGAATTTGTGTGATCCAATCGGGGTGGGCCGGACAACCGGGAATATTAATTACCGGTAAGCCTCCTTTTGATACATAGTCGGCCCCTAGGAAACCACCTTTGTTTTTCTTATGGAATTGCAATCCGGTAGACTCACTGGGGTTCGGAGGAACCGCAGGTATACCTCCCCATGTTGCGCAATCGCCGATAGCGACGACATAACCTGCAACTTCAGAGAGTTCTTTGATCCAGTCCATCATCGGACGGTCGGCGAAATAGTTCATTGTACCCGTGTTGTTCGGGCCTTGGATCAATGAACCTTCGTAAACAAGGATGTCCATCTGCACCTTACCGGCGAGAATATCCTTTAATAGGTCTTGAACTTGGTCCCCAATCTGTAAACCCGTTGTGGGGTGCCATAAAATGTTGAGTCCGAAATCGGTGATGAGTTCCACCACCGTGGGTTCTTCGGCATTCAAAAAGGACATCGTGTTGCCACTGCATGCACCTCCTTGCAACCATAATACATTTGCCATATTCTTATGAAATATTTGGTTTGGAAGTATTAAAGTATAAATATGACACTTATTTGACAAAAAAATTATTATATTCTTATTAATTTGGAATTATTCTAGATAAAATATAATGTGGTTTTATGGTTGAGAAATAGGCCGGAAGAAAATATAAAGGGTTGTTGATATATGAACGTTACTCTTGTTTTGACCAAGGTTGTATAACAATATTTATGTATTCAAAATATTCAACATCAATACATTATGCGATTTATAAGTGAATTAGGATCTTGAGTGTCCTCTTAAAAAAAGAGGCGGGCGACACCAGTTCTATGAATGTAATAAATACTATAGTTGGTTCATATTACACGATAGGGATTACCCATAATACGTTGTTCCATTACTTTTGTGTTCAGTAGGGTGATAACCATACTTTAAGTGTTTAATCGTTTTTTTTGCATGTATCGTTATAGTGCATCAAGTGGCGTATATAGTATTCAAATTGTTATATGGGGGTTAATGGTGTCAACGGGTTTTTAATAAAACCCTTAACTTGGCATGGGCCATATAGTGGTTTAGCACTTTTGAGGTTTGGGCAAAGACGGTCATGAATGGAATAAAGAAAGTGAAAAATAATCAGGAAATAAGGGAAAAAGAAATACATGAACGAATTACTGTCTTTAAAAAATAAAACTTATGCCTTGTCCGGAGGTACGGGAACCCTAGGAGGGTCAATTGCCGAATACTTAGTTAAGAATGGGGCTAAAGTGTTGTTATTGGGTAGATCGGTGGATAAACTGGAGAAGAAACAAACAGTACTAAATTCTATCGTTGCCGACAGCACTTACATTTTTAAGGTGGATGTCATGGACGAACAGGCCTTACTGGCTTTAAAAGAAGAAATAAAAAAAGAGTTTGCCCATTTGGACGGACTTGTAAATCTTGCCGGAGGTAATATACCTGGGGCAACTTTAAAACCTGATCAAACCATTAGGGATATAGCCATGGCGGATACCCGAAAGGTGGTGGATATAAATTTGTTCGGTACGGTAATACCAACAATTATATTAAGTGAAATTATGGTGGAACAAGGCTATGGTTCTATTATAAACATTTCTTCAATGGCCGCTAAGCAAAGTATTTCCAGGGTTCTGGGGTATTCAATGGCAAAAGGTGCCATAGATATATTTACCAAATGGATGGCCAATGAACTGGCATCGAAACATGGTGATAAGATTAGGGTAAATGCCATTGCTCCCGGTTTTTTTATAGGAAATCAGAATAGGAGATTGTTGACAAACGAAGATGGATCTTATACCGAAAGAGGCAATAGTATTATTAAAAATACTCCTATGGGGCGTTTTGGTGACGCTTCTGAACTTAACGGTATGGTTCATTACCTGTTAAGCGATGCTGCTAGTTTTGTTACGGGCAGTGTTTTTGATGTTGACGGTGGATTCAGTTCGTTCTCAGGAGTATAACCCAACACATTCTATAACACTTGCATTTTATCCTAATAGGGTGCGAGAAGAATGTATCAAGATTTCTTTTTTAATAAGGAAAACTTTTATTTATTGAGAACATTTTGAAAATCTATTTTTTAAATTAATTATTCGATAGCATAATACATGGATTATTTAAAGAAAACCTTTCGGTGGTTCGGTCCAGAATTTGGGGTTGCCCTTTCCGATATAAGACAATTGGGGGTAGAGGGAATAGTGGCCGCATGCCAAGAAGTGCCTCTTGGAGAAGTTTGGCCCTCGGAGACGATTGCAGCACTTAAATCAGAGATCGAGGCGTACGATATGGAATGGTCCGTAGTAGAGAGTGTTAATGTTCATACGGCTATCAAATATGGGCTTCCAGAGAGAGACCATTATATTGCCAATTATATTCAGACTTTAAAGAACCTTGCGGAGAACGGTATTTATAATGTATGCTACAATTTTATGCAATTAATAGATTGGACCCGTACAGATCTAGACTATATATTGCCAACAGGGGCATCTGCATTGCGATATAGCCCTATCTCGGCCGCAGCTTTTGATTTGTTTATACTAAAGCGACAAAATGCTAAAGAGTCGTATACAGAACAAGAATATACAGAAGCTAAGTCTTATTTTGAAGGGCTAACAGAAGAACAGAAAAAGAAGTTGGAGCAAGCTATTTTGGCTGGAATGCCCGGTTCTAAAAAATTGATAGCATTGGAAGATTTTAAGGCCAACCATGCCACTGTTTTAAAGATCAGCAAAGAAAAGCTTCAAGAAAATTTATCATATTTCCTTAACGCCATAATTCCAGAAGCGGAAAAATTCGGGGTACGTATGGCGGTTCATCCGGACGACCCCCCTTTTTCGGTCTTTGGGGTTCCTAGAATAGTTTCAAACTATAAGGAAATTAAGTTTTTGTTGGAATGCTGTCCGTCTCCCAGTAACGGACTAACGTTCTGCTCAGGGTCTTTAGGCGCCTCTGCCAATAACGACATGGTAAGGATTATCGAGGATTTTGGAGATAAGATACATTTTATACATCTTAGAAATGTGGCCCGCTCAGAAGACGGAAGTTTTTATGAAGCAGCACATCTTTCGGGGTCCGTGCCAATGGATAAAGTAATGAAAGCCATTGTTGAACAACAATACAAAAGACACGAAAGTGGAAACGGAATTGTCAGCATACCCATGAGGCCCGATCATGGCCATGTTTTGTTGGATGATAAAAAGCGTCAAAACGAGTTTTATTCGGGGTATTCATTAATTGGCAGGGCCATGGGGCTGGCGCAAATTTCCGGTTTGGAAATGGGAGTTAGGCAAGGTTTAAATATTTAAATTATTGATAATGTCTTATCCATCTAAATTTTATGGTACCAGAACCTTTGAACAAAACCTGCTAACTACGTAAGTGAGGCTTTTATATTAATTCTCTGTTGTTTTTTACGGAAACAAATTTTTCATCTTATTCAAGAATATCCATATTAAATAAAATTGTTATTGCTCTATGCGCTTTAAGTTCATTTTAACCTTCATAGTAAGTTCTCTGTTGTTTTCTTGCCAAACTTCTTATAAAGAAACAGAGGTGTCTCTAAAGTCTTATAAAATTGAAGATGGTTTTGAAATGGAGGTCATAGCCTCCGAACCACTTTTAAAAGCTCCCGTAGCTATCGACTTTGATGGCAAAGGTAGGGTTTGGGTGACGCAAATGCCTGGTTATATGAGCGATATTCAAGGTTCGGAGGAAGATTTGCCACTAGGAAGTATTCGTATTCTAGAAGACTTGGATAATGATGGCGTCGCCGATCATACAAAGATATTTTTGGATAGCCTTGTTATGCCAAGGGCCTTGGCGCATGTTTATGGAGGTTTGCTCTATGCCGAACCGCCAAATTTATGGTTTGTAGAGATAGAGGACGACAAACCTGTAAATCGTATTTTGGTAGATTCTTTGTACGCGGTAGACGGTAACCCTGAACATCAACCTAATGGCTTGGAACTAAATATTGATAATTGGATCTATAATGCCAAATCTAATTTTAGATATAGAAGAAAAAATGGTGTTTGGCAAAAAGAACCTACAACTTTTAGGGGGCAATGGGGCATATCGCATGATAACTTCGGAAGATTGTATTATAATGATAATTCTAGAATCTTACTTGGAGATTATGTATTGCCAAATACCTTGATAGATAACAAGTACTTTACCCCGAAGAGAAGTGTGGATAAGTTGTTAACATCGGATCAACGTGTATATCCGTTACATGCAACTTCTGTGAATAGGGGATATGCCGAGGGGGTATTAAATGCCGATAGTATTTTGGTCGCGGCAACAGCGGCCTGTGGCCCTATGGTGTATCGGGGAGGAAGCTTTCCCCCTTCCTATGATCAAAACGTCTTTATCTGCTTGCCCGAAGCCAATTTGATCAAACGTACACTTTTGACCTTTACAGGAGATTCTACCATTGCAAAGCATGCATGGCAGGGAAAAGAGTTTTTGGCTTCTACAGATGAAGGTTTTCGTCCGGTATACTTAAAAAATGGTCCCGATGGTAGTATGTTCATTGTAGATATGCATAGGGGAATGATCGGTCACCATGCCTATATGAGTCCTTATTTAAAGATAAAGACAGCGCAAGAAGGTTTAGATACCATAATAGATTTTGGAAGAATTCTTAAGGTGAAACAAGAAGGTATGAAAGGGAATGCCGTTCCTGATTTTGATACCTTGAACGGGCTGGAACTGGTTTCTCTCTTGTCGGATAAAAATGGATGGAACCGTGACCGTGCGCAACACTATTTGGTTTTTAAGGAATTAAGGGAGCAGATAGATGCCGTTAAAGAAATGGCCCTAAATTCTAAGAACCCCTTGGCACAGATACATGCTTTGTACGTTTTGGAAGGTTGGGACGCACTTACGTTTGACTTTTTAACGGATTTGATGAAAGATACCAATTCTGAAGTTGTAGCCCATGCCATAGTTCTTTCTAAATCTTTTGTATCCGAAAAGAACAAACAAAAAGCATTGTTGTCTTTTGATTCTTTGGTAAATAGAAATGACCTTGAAATAGACCTTTATTTAGGTAGTGTTCTAGGTAGTTGGATAAAATTGGACGAGCAGGGGTTTATACCTTTTATGATGCAGGTCTTAAAAAGAAGGAAAAACAACAGTACGGTCGTAGAAGCTGTTATCAGTGGTCTGGGAGGTGTTACAAAGAAAATTTCTGAAAATAGGGCCATTATGGATTCATTAAAGCATACACAGTTCGTGAATGGATTGGTCAGAAGCACTTTTGATAGAAAAAAAGGAAAAATGAATGCTATTTACACCAGAAAGTTCTTGGGGGAAGATAGAAGAACAAGTGGAGCAAAAATGTTTTTTCAGATATGTGCTTCTTGTCACGGACCCAACGGGCAAGGTATCGATGGGCTGGCCCCCCCGCTAATGAATTCTGAACATGTAAAAAATACAGAACGTCTGGCGCTTATCATATTGCATGGTCTGGAAGGACCCGTACACGTCAATGGAGAGGAATATAACATTAATTTGGCCATGCCTGGCCTTATACGAAACGAAACTATTTCAGATAAGGACATTGCCGATATTATATCGTATGTAACCAATGCTTTTTCCGATAATCCTAAAACATTGGCTACCAAGCGTATAAAAGAGCTTAGGGACAAAAAATCTTCGACCGGGAAGGAATTTACCGAAACCGAGCTATTAAAAATCACACGTTAAGGCCCAAATAACTAAGGTGGCATTTGTTGAAAAATAAGCTAAGAATTATCTTAGAAAGGGGTTTCGTTTACCGAAAGTGGTTTACCATCTAACGACACTTTTACGTTATTCGTCTACAGCTAACTTTTATTGTCTTAACTTTATGAGACTTTTGACCTTTAATTAAAAACGCTTCTTATGAACATATTGCTTATTGAAGATGATAGTATAGAAATTATGAAACTGGAAAGAACCGTTTCTAAATTAGAGGTAAAGCATAAGATTACCAAGGCAAAGAATGGGGAAGAAGCATTAGAGTACCTAAAATCGGATAGCAGGTTGCCCGATATTATTTTGCTGGACCTGAATATGCCCCGAATGAGCGGGATAGAATTTCTTTCAATTCTTAAGACAGACGAAGCATTTAAATATTTGCCCACTATAATTCTTACAACTTCTGAAAACAGGGCAGATTTACTGGAATGTTACAAGGCAGGCATAGCTGGATACATTATAAAGCCTTTAAAATATGAGGATTACGAGTCAAAAATTAAAAAGGTTTTGTCTTATTGGGAGGTAAACGAACTGGTCAAAGCCTAACATAAAATAGTGATTCACAACAAAAAACTAAATTTCTGTATTACTTTTCTTACTTTTAATGTGTTATTCAAAAAAGTATGAAAGGAATCGTTTTTACGGAATTTTTAGAAATGGTAGAGGCCAAATTTGGACTTGAGACCGTTGACAATATCATTGAAAAATCAGATTTGCCTTCTCAGGGAATCTATACATCCATTGCTTCGTATGATTTTAATGAAATGGTAAGTCTTATCACCCAATTGAGTGATGAGGTAGGGCTTGAACCGGGAGACTTGATATATGCTTTTGGACTGTATCTTTTTTCGGGTCTGAGCAAATCGCATCCAGAGGTAATACAGAATTATAAAACACCCATAGGGCTTTTATATTCCATTGAAGACCATATTCATGTACATGTAAAAAAGTTGTATCCCGATGCCGAATTGCCCACGTTTAAAATATTGGAAAAGACAGACACTTCACTTTCAATGGTCTATACTTCTTCTAGGGGGTTGTACAGATTGGCACACGGTCTAATCGAGAAAACTTTTGAACACTTTAATGGTAAGGCGGAAATTACATATGAACTATTAAAGGATGATGGTACCGAGGTTAAATTTGATATAGTTCAGCATGGATAGTAAGGAAGTTGTCCTGTTAAAAAAGGCACTTGAAAGACAAAAAAAAGCACGTCTTCAAGCGGAGAAGATACTGGAGGACAAATCAAACGAACTGTATGAAGTAAACCTACACCTTAGAGAGGCCAATAGCAGGTTAGAGAACCTTTTGAACGAAAAAACTTCTGAGCTAGACGGCGTCTTTATAAATATTATAGATCCCTATGTTGTTATGGATCTTAATTTCGATGTAATAAACATGAATTCGTCTGCCAAAGAGTTTTTGCAGGTGGATCATACCAAACAGCGTGTAAACCTTTCGCGCTTTATACATACAGATTTTGCGGAGTACACCAGAGAATCGGTAAAATCACTGATGAAAGTGGGTATTTTAAAAAATTACCGAGCCAAGATCAATATAAATGAAGATAACGTAAAATGGGTGCAGATAAATGCCAGCATTGTATATGGTAAAAATAGAACACCAATAGGGGCTCAAGGTATTATAAGGGATATTACCCAAGAGATGGAAGTAAAAAAACTGCTTTCCGATCAAAAAAAGCAACTAGACCTTATTGTAGAAAATTCCCCTTTGGGTATAGTACTTTCTACCAACGGAAAAATTGTTAAGACCAATAATTCTTTTGTGAAAATGCTTGGTTATTCTGAAAGTGAACTTAAAGAACTTTCCTTGAACCAAATATCACAACCCGATAGCTCAGAAGAGGTACTTCACAAAATGGAACAGATGGAAGCGGGTAAATTGGACAAATTTACATCTATCAATAAAATTACAAGAAAGAGCGGCGACCACATTTTGGCCAAAATAATGGTGAATACCGTAGCCGATAGTAAGGGAGCTTTAGATTATCAATTGGCGATTATAGAGGATATATCAAAAGAACATGAAGCGGAACAAAAGTTGAAAGCTTCTGAAAACAGGTTGTCTACCTTGATCTCTAACTTACATACCGGCGTTTTATTGGAAGATGAAGATGGCAAGATTGCATTGACCAATCAAAGATTCTGTAATTTATTTTTAATACCTGCCACACCCGAGAAATTAAGAGGTTCTGACTACAGTGGTTTTGCCGAACAGAATAAATTTCATTTTAAGAACCCGATAGCGTTTGTAGAAAGAATAGGCCGGATATTGACGGATAAAAAAACAGTATTGTCCGAAGAATTGGAAATGGCAGATGGTAGGGTCTTGGAAAGGGATTATATACCCATTTATACAGATGGTGTATACAAAGGTCACTTATGGGCCTACAACGATGTGACCATCAGCAAAAACCATAAAAGACACCTTGAGACGCAAAAAGAAAAGTATAGCAGTATTATAGCCAATATGAACTTAGGGTTGGTAGAGGTCGATAATGATGACATTATACAAATGGTAAACCAGAGTTTTTGTGATATGAGCGGTTTTGGGGAAGATGAGCTATTGGGAAAAAAGGCCATTGATATAATTAACATTACGAACGACGAGATAATCGGGGAAAAAAATAAAAATAGATTGGACGGCAAATCCGATTCTTATGAAATAGAGGTACGCACCAAAAAGGGAGAGAAAAGACATTGGCTTATCAGTGGGGCGCCCAGATATAACGATTCTGGATCGGTAATAGGATCTATAGGGATACATTTGGATGTTACAGATCAAAAACATCTAGAACTGCAAAAAGAGAAACTACTTGGAGAGTTAGAGCTGAGTAACCAAGGCTTGCAAGAATATGCGCATATAGTTTCACACGATCTTAAATCTCCCTTACGTAGTATAAGTGCCCTTGCCACATGGCTGAACGAGGATTATAAGGATGTGCTGGATGAAGGGGGCAGACAAAACCTAGATCTTATGCAAGAAAAGGTAGCTTCTATGGATAAGCTGATACATGGTATTTTGGAATATTCTACGGCTAATAGCGCTGAACTGGACAATTGCGATGTGGATCTTAACAGTGTGGTGACCGAGATAGAGGAAGTTATTTATATACCCGATCATGTTGAGCTATCGGTACCGACGGAGTTGCCCACAATTGTTGCTGACAGGACCAAAATGCACCAACTTTTTCAAAATATCATAGGTAATGCGGTCGTACATATAGAAAAAGAAAAGGGGTTGGTGGAAGTATTGTGTAATGAGGAGGTAGACTTTTGGCATTTTACCATCAAGGACAATGGAGTAGGCATTCCCAAAAAATATCATAAAAAGATATTCGACATATTTCAATCTATTGGAGAGAATGAAAGATCTACCGGTATTGGGCTATCTATAGTCAAAAAGATCATAGACCGTTACAAAGGCCGTGTATGGGTCGATAGCGAGGAGGGTAATGGAACTGAGTTTCATTTTACGATTAAAAAGAATTTGAGCAATTAAAAAGTAACAAATGAAAGTAGTCCAAGCAATAAAAAAGGCCGATAAACCTTTTGTTTTTATTGGTAGTACAACGGAACTTAATAATCCGTTGGTTTTGGTATTTGGAAATAGATATGCTTTAGAAAGTCCGACCATCTACAAAGAGGTACAAGAATTATTCCCTACCGGACATATTGTTTTTGGAACTACTTCAGGAGAGATAATAGACGAAATGGTTCTGGAAGAAACAACCATTATTACTGCTATTGAGTTTCAAAAGAGTACATTTCTTATCAAAAGAAAAAATGTAGAGGATTATGGTCACGATGACTGTTTGCTCGGAGAAAGTTTAATGAAAGAGTTTCCGGAAGAAAACCTAAGACATCTTTTTGTAATTTCAGAAGGTAGTACCGTGAACGGCAGTGCGTTGATCAACGGATTGGAAAAAATTAAAAAGAAGCGCATAGGCCTTTCGGGTGGGTTATGTGGAGATGATGACCGTTTTGAGCGAACATTGGTTTCTTATAATGAAAACCCCAGGGAGGGAGAGATTGTGGCCATTGGGTTTTATGGAGAAAGTTTAGAGATAACTAGCGCTAATTATGGAGGGTGGACCCCTTTTGGTCCAGAAAGAACCATTACCAAGTCACATGACAATATATTATATGAACTGGACGGCAAGCCTGCCTTGGACCTATATAAAAATTATCTAGGAGAAAAGGCCTGCGAATTACCAAAATCCGCTTTACTGTACCCGTTGAGCGTAAAAACTTTAGATAGTGCGGAGCCTATAGTTCGCACTATATTAAATATAAACGATGAGGAAAATACCATGATCTTGGCCGGTGATGTTCCAGAAGGGGCAAAGGTACAATTAATGATGTCCTCTGTAGATGATATTGCCAATGGGGCGTACCAAGCGGCCCAGTTAGCCATGGAGGGCAGAACTAACGCACCTGAGTTTGCTCTTTTGGTAAGCTGTATTGGAAGAAAATTGGTAATGGATCAAAGGACCGAAGAAGAAATCGAAGAGGTAAGGTCGGTTGTAGGCGAAAATACGCTTATAAGTGGTTTTTATTCTTACGGTGAAATGGCACCTTTTGTAACCACAAGTGCATGTAAATTACACAACCAGACAATGACCTTAACCCTATTTAGCGAGTAATGCATTCATTGTTAAGAAGACAGTTAAGAAAATATATTTCGGCAGATACGCAGTCATTGCCAGAAATTGAAGCGTTTTTACAAGCGGTAGAAAAATCATACGAAAATTATGATGAGAAATTGGCTATGTTGCATAGGGCGACCTCTATAAGTTCTGAAGAGCTTTATGAAGCCAATAAACAACTAGAAAGTGAATCTGCCAGACAAAAAAACATTTTAACTTCTTTAGAAAAAGCAATTGGCAGTTTAACCGACAACCTAAAGCAAGAACAAGCTTTTGGACAAAATAAGATTGATGAGTTCAATGCCGAACATTTGGCGGAATACATAAGTAATTTGGCTTCGCAAGTAGCACAAATGAACGAGGAAAAGGATAGGTTTTTGAAGAGTTTGGAAGAACAGAACCAAGCCTTGAACAATTATGCACAAGTAGTTTCACATGATCTAAAATCTCCGATAAGAAATATAAACGCCCTTATGAGCTGGATCATGGAAGATGAAAAAGAAAAATTTTCAAATGCCAGTAAAGAAAACTGCTCGCTAGTTGCCCAGAACCTGGAAAAAATGGATAAATTAATTTCGGGCATACTTAACCATGCAACTTTGGGCAAAACCAAAGAGCAAAGAGTTAGCTTTGAACTAAAAGATGTTTTAAAAGAGACCGTACGAACGATCTATGTTCCCGACAATATTAAAATTATACTAGCGGAGAATCTTCCCAAAATGGTTTTTGAAAGAGCCCGTTTAGAGCAAATGTTCATGAATTTGCTTACCAATGCCATATCTGCCACAGAAAAAAAAGAAAGGGGATTAATAAAGATAGATTATGAACCAGATGAATTATACTGGAAATTTATAGTTTCCGATAACGGTAAGGGTATTCCAGAACATTATCAAGAAAGTATTTTTGAAATGTTCAAAAAGTTAGAAAACGAAGGTAATGGAACGGGAATAGGACTTGCCCTGGTAAAAAAAATAGTAGTCCTATATGATGGAGATATACGGTTAAAATCGGAAGAAGGCAAGGGTACAACTTTTTATATCAAATTAAAAAAAGAACTATGATAGAACAACCCAACCTAAAATACGTGGATGATCTGGCAGGTGACGATATGGCCTTTAGAGAACAGTTTATCGTTATTTTAAAAGAGGAGTTTCCTAAAGAAAAGGAAACATATATAAACCATATAGAGAACAAAAGGACAAAAGAAGCGGCGGAAATCGTTCACAAACTAAAGCATAAATTCAATATCTTGGGAATGGAAGAATCCTATAGGCTTGCCGTTACGTACGAAAAAGAGCTTCTGGAAGGGCAAACCACTGCAGATACCAAGTTTAAAAAGATATTGGATACCATTGAGGAGTATATTAAAAAAATATAAATGAACTGTATTGTTATAGACGATGAAGCAACGGCAAGGGCCATAATCACCAAATTATGCGGTACAGTGCAAGATTTGGTTGTAATAGAGGAATTTGACAATGCTATCGATGCCATTAAGTTTTTAAACCAACAAAGTGTTGATATCGTCTATTTGGACATTCATATGCCAGGTTTTACAGGCGTGGATTTTGTACAGACCTTAAAGAACCCCCCTAAAATAGTTTTGACCACCTCAGATACCGATTTTGCCATCGAAGCATATGAGTATGAGTGTATTGTAGATTATTTGGTAAAACCGGTAACACCAGAACGTTTCGAAAAAAGCTTTCTAAAGATTAAAAATGCCATCTTGCAAAAACCAAAAGATAACGGTAATGAGAGTCAAGAAGCCGATTTGAAAGGAGACCTTTATATAAATATAGACCGGCGGTTGATAAAATTAAAGTTCAATGAAATTTTGGTTATAGAGGCCAAGGGAGATTATATAGGTGTAAAAACAGAGAAAGAGGAATATCGTGTACATACCACCCTAAAAAAGATAAAGGAAAAATTGCCCGAGAAGTTGTTTCTACAAATACACAGATCATATATTATTAACTTCACCAAAATAATAGATATAGAAGATAACAGTGTATTGATAGAAAAAAACGTGATTCCTATTAGTAGATCCAATAGGCCAGAGCTTATGAGAAGGTTAAACCTTTTGTGATAATAAGACCAATAATAAAAGAGATCGTTCGAAAGGATGTTTAGAATAGAAGGGTAACGTTGGTTCGAAAAGTCAATAAAACAGAAGGCATGCCTTTACTCCCCATTATATGCCCTGGTAAATATGCCAGCTAGTTTTTTTCTATCTATGGGTTTTATCAAGTAGTCCGTTAATTCCTCATACTCTGCCGCTTTTTTTATATCACTTTCCCTTACTGAAGAGCTGACAATATAAATATTTATCTGCTGCCGTATCTTTGATTTTAGTTTTCTGAACTCTGCCAAAAAACCCCAACCATCCAAAAAAGGCATATTAATGTCTAAAAATATAACTTTGGGCAGGTCTTTTTTTTCTTTGGTGCATATACTTACGAATTCTACGGCTTGTTCCCCATCGGTAAAAGAATTGATTTCAATATTATGTGTCATTTCCTTTATGGTTCTTTCCATTAGATAAAGGTATAGCTCGTCATCGTCAACCAATAATATGTTAGTTTTTTTGTCCATGGTTAAAAAATTATCTTAAAAGTTGTGCCTACGTTCTCTTTGCTATTTATGGTAATTTTCGCATCTAGTGCCTCTAATTGTGATTTAACAAGAAACAATCCCATTCCCTTGCCCGAAATGTTTCTATGAAACCGTTTGTATAACTTAAAAAGATTGTCTCCGTGTTTTTTGAGGTCAAGGCCAATACCATTGTCCGAAACTGATAAAACTTTTTTATTGTCTTCATAACCTGTTTCGAACAGAATGTAAGAGTAAACATTTTTTTGCCTGTATTTAATGGCATTTGACATTAGGTTATGAAGAACACTTCTAAGGTAAAACTTAGAGAATAGAACCTGTTGCCAAGCATCCGATTTTATAATTACCTCAAAACTGTCGTTGTCCAATAGCGTCTCGGTAAAGTCTTTCTTAACCTCTTCTATTAGGTCGATAATGTTTACATCGCTAATCTTAATTTCTCTATTGTCCAAAATGGTGACATACTCGCTTATATCCTCTGTAAGGTTCATAATACTTTTGGTAACCTGCCCCAATTTAGGTAAAAGCATGGTCAAGTTTTTGGGTTCTTTTTCTTTATTGATCATCTCCATTACAGCAGCCATGCTAGTTACAGGAGCCCTAAGATTATGCGAAACTAAATAATTGAACTCGCTTAGTTGTTCGTTCCTAATTTCCAAACGGTGGTTCATATTGGTTATAAATAGGTTGTTTTCCAGTAATTGGTCTCTGTTTTTTGTCAATAGTTTATTCTTTTCTTCCAGTTCTTTGTAAAACAATTCTTTTTGTAGTCTATTTTTCTGTAGTGCATAGGCCAGGGAGGCCAATAGCACTATTGCAAAAAAATTAAACAGTCCCAACCCTTCGTATATAGGTAGTAAACTGGCTCTTAACATTGAAGGTGAAACCTCTTGTGCCAATATCCAGTTCGTAGGCGTGACTACTTCTAGGGAATCATCGGAAAGGGTACTGGAACTTGAATCTGTTTTTCGAAGATTTATATGTTGTATGGTCCAGATATGGTTATTTTTAAAATAGGTGGTATCGAGTTGTATTCCATTATCGGTGGAGGTATATATGTCTTTTAACGAGGTGTTTTTTGTGGCAAACTCGTATGGTAGGTCTTCTTGGTATTTAGAAGAGGTAATAATGTTCTGGTTATTGTCAATTAGAAAAATATTGTTGTCGGAAGCCCTTAATTTAAGGTAGTCAAGAATTCTTTTCATCTTAAAATTAATGACCACGATGCCCATTTTTTTTCCGGTCCGATCATATATGGGACTTACGGCCCTGATTACAGGTTTATGAGGTTTTTCTATTTTTCCATTTTCGCGGTTCAGACTTATTTGCGAAAGATATATTTGACCAGGTTTCAAGGCGAGCCCGTTCTTAACATAATTATGTTCAATTTTATTTTGAAGGGGTCTTAGTTCTACAGAGTTTACTCTCGTTCGCTCCGCACGAAAAAATTCATTTCCCTCAAGATCCAGAAAACGAAATTGGTCATAGTCCGTAATACCCCTAATAATCTCTAAATAGGGGCTCATAAAAGAACTATGTTCGTTTAAGGGGGCAAAATTTATAGGATAATTTAGCGTTGACCAATATTGGGTGTTGTTGACGAAAGAGTAAAACTGGTCTTCTAAATATTTTCTTTTGATGGAGGTATCTTTCTTTTGATACTCGGAGAGTAACCTGGTTTTTTCTTCTTTTTGCGATAGCAAAAGGTATAGGGATAGTATAAATACTGGAATATAAAGAAATGCAAAAATCTTAAAAACTCTTTTCCTCATAAAAAGATCGGTTAGAGAGTTTTATCACTATATTGTTTTAGTCTCGGGGGAAAGAAGTTATAAGTGAATACTCATAATAAAGTTAATGAATATTCTTACATAATAAATTCTCACTCAATTTTTTTTAAGATTTTCTTAAGATTTTCTGTTGTTTACTTAAAAAGCTGGTCAGAAAAGATAGGCTTGTTTAAAAAAAGCCATTTAATCTTAAAACCAATTTCAGTAAATTCGAATCCAGCAGCTGTAGCAGAGGCAATATTGCTATACTTACCATAAATACGAGCGTTG
Source organism: Maribacter thermophilus (assembly GCF_001020565.1). GTDB lineage: Bacteria > Bacteroidota > Bacteroidia > Flavobacteriales > Flavobacteriaceae > Maribacter > Maribacter thermophilus. The sequence continues at coordinate 453,979 of NZ_LDAS01000001.1, forward strand.
AGGCGTTTTGTTATTTGGTGTTGTATAGCTGCTTCGGCCCTAAAAATACTAGTGTTGGCGTCTTGTTCTACTTGTTGAAATCCGGTGGCGGCACTTGCGATGTAGGTAGTCTTTTGAGAAATTTGGCCTCTAACATCTGCAAATAACTCAAAGGCTTGGTATTTTTCTGGACTAAAATAGATGGTAGGTAATTGTTCTTTAAATGTGATGTATTGGTAGTTAACTCCTATTTTTAAGGCCGGTTTTCTAAATAATGTATAGTATAGCGAGGTAAATAATAAGTTACGGTTATTATTGTCACTCTGCTGTGTATGAATTAGTTGTGTATACCAGCCAAGGTTTATATTGGTTCCTAGGTTGTAGTTAATGCCGTAGTGGTTCTGAACAATTTCACGTTCAATAAGATCTGCGTTAAAATTCTGAACTTCTCGTTGGTATCCTAAGGTGAGGTTTTGCAATTTGAAGGGCTGAAGCATTAACCGGGTATCTATTACCGGTTGCGTATAGGCGTCATCCATAAATCTAGAATTATTAAAACCTATTACCGTTTTTAAGGTTGTTTTTGGAAGTATTTTATAGATCAACCCTGCTAAAACAACATGCGAATTTGCCTTGTGCTCCGTAACGGTATTTTTTGTGGTACGGTACAAATAAGAAATGGTAGTCCTAAATTTTGACGAAAAAGGCAATTCGGCGGTGGTATTCGTATAAAAAGCAACGTTATTGCCATTGTCAAACGTATAGGCCGCATGTTCTTCTATACTTGGCGTATGCATCAAGTTCAGTTTTTCGATAAAACCTATAGCATCTTTTTGGTTTTTATAAAAAGAAAGGGTCTTATTGGCCATCTCATAAGCAGGCATTATATGGTCGGCAGCAAATAGGGCATTTGCCTTACCCAAGTTTCCATCAAAAGAGGTGCTATCGTTGGCCAATATTTTATTGTAACTATAGATACTATTTTTTGGCGCTCCGGTGTACAGGCCCAATGTGGCTTTTAGTGCCAACACCCAATTGGTGTTCGGGTATACCTTTTCAAGGCTGTCTATTTGCTTTTTGGCCGTTATAAATTTACGGTTCCATATCAATGCCTGTACATAACGGTCATAGGTACGTTGGGTAAGTATAGTATCGTTAAAAAACTGTACCATAGATTTGGCCCGTAGAGAGGTTGTAAGGGCTTCTTTGTCTTTTTCGTTTATATGTGCCGCCAAAGAGATACCGTTTAATGCGGTAACGGAATCTTTTGGGCTAGTGGCGTACCTCTGGTACATTTTACTGGCACGCTCGGTTTTTTTGGTAATAAGATATAGGTTGGCCAAATTCAAAAGGGCATCCTTGTCTTCTGGAAAATCAATAAAAATCGTGTTTAATATGGTCTCTCCCTTCTCATATTTTTGGTTGTTAACAAATTCATTGGCGTAGCCCAATCTCATATACTTACGAGAAATTTTTGCACTTTCGTTCTCCGGTTTTAGGGCAAGCGCTTTTTCTATCCAGTTTAGTGCTGATTCGTATTCCTTTAGGTTACTCAAGGTATTTGCATACCCTAACAAGGCTCCAAATTTATCAGGATTTTCCTTCACCAATTTTTCATATAAAGGCTTCGCCCTTTCATACTCTTTTGCCCATAAAAACGATTCATTGTAATTGATCTGTATTTCAAAATCTTTTGGATATTCTTCTAAAAGCGCTCTGAACAAGGTGGTCGCTTGCTCGGGTTCTCCACTTAAACCGACCGCTCTGGCGTAACATAAACGGGCCGTCTTGTTCTTGGGATCACTTTTTAAATAAGTTTCAAAAAATGCTTCCGCTTCTTGAAAGTTACCCTTTTCCAACATTTCAAAACCTTGTGACATATCGGACTGTGCCCTCAATAAGGTAGTGAAAGCTAAAAAAAGAAAAAGAAATTTCCGCATTATTTAAAAGTAAGATTAATACTACATACGTCTAACGTTCATAATGTTGTTTTATTAGAACTATTGGACTTTATAAAGGTAAAGTAGCCTATATATTCTCGGAAGTACGATAAATGCCATTCGTCTACAGCAACTTGTATTCTACCCATGGTGGTAGAATAAAAACATCTTTCAACGAGATATTTGTCATGTAAAATGTAAAGGATCAACACTATATTTTTCTTGATATGACTGCAATTAGATTAGCTTTTGATAAAATTTCCCCTGAACGTTTGTTCATGGCCAGTGTACTTTTAGTGAATGGGGGAAACTATTTATATAATTTATTTTTGGGCAGAATACTTGGTCCGGAAGCGTTCTCCGAAGCGGCATTGTTAATAACCCTGTTATTGGTATTATCGTTTTTAGGAATGACATTTCAGCTGGCTACGGCAAAGTTCTCGGTGTTGTTTTCAAATACTGACTGGTTGGCCTTTCAACAATTAATATATAGGTACGCGCTTACCTTTGGTATAGTGATAGGGGCGTTACTTTTTATATTTTCAGGAAACCTGCAAGAGGTATTTAATACAGAATCCGATGGCCTGTTCAAAACTTTTGCAATGGGGGTGCCGCTCTATTTTTTTATGTCGGTGAATAGGGGTAAGTACCAAGGAGTACAAGATTTTAAGAATCTTTCGGTAACCTACCAAGCAGAAATGTGGAGCAGATTGGTCATTACCCTTTTGTTGCTCTTGTCAGTGCCCCTACAACCTGCTTTTTTGGTATCTATAGGTATTGCGATCTCTTTTGTGTTCGGTTTGGTACCTACTAATTTTAAGTTGTCAACCCTAACAAAAAAGATAACCCTTCCCAAGGCCCATAAAAAAAAGGTATGGAATTTCTTGATTCTTACCGCTTGTTATGAACTTACGCAGATCGTAATAAATAACAGTGATATTCTTTTGGTAAAACATTATTTCGACGCTTCCGAGGCCGGTCTATATTCATCCTTGGCATTGATCGGTAGAGTAGTCTATTTTGTAGCCTGGATGTTTGTAATGTTACTATTGCCTACCGTAGTACAAAAACAAAAAGACGGTGAAGCCACTGCACCGATACTTATTAAATATGTTAGTTATATAGGAGTGCTGTCGTTATCAATAGTATTGTGCTGTGCAATTTTTCCAAAATTTATAGTAGAACTAATGTTCGGCGAAGCATATCTTTCAATGGCTCCGCTATTATGGCAGTATGCCTTGGCAACCTCTTTATTTGCGGTCTCTAATATATTCGCCTATTACTTTTTGTCCTTGGATAAATACATTCCCGTTATAATATCAGGTTTATTAGGATGTACACAGGTAATATTGATCATGTTTTTTCATAACAGTCTCTTTATCGTAGTACAAGTTCAGATTATTGCCATGGTGGCCTTATTGGTGGTTCAGTTACTGTACTTTATGCACCATCAAATTATGCATTAGACAGTAACGATTTTCATAGTGGATATGTTTGGTAGCAACCATTCACATATAGGCTTGGGTGTTTCCATATCGTGTATTTATATAGAACAAAAGTGTGCAGCCTTTGTCTAACCAAACCTTCCGCTCATCTACGGTAAATTGCCACCTGTCTTTCAAATCTATTGAATTTGTGGGTATTAAGAGATATTTGTCTTGGAGAGTTAATAAAAATCAAACTATAAAATAAAACAAATGAGACTAGCAATTGTAACAGCATACCCACCAAGTAAAGTAACTTTAACCGAGTATGGTTATCATTTGGTAAAACATTTTAGGCTACAAAAGGAAGTAACCGAGATTATTTTGATTACCGATAGAACAGAAGGGGGTAAAGATGTTGATTTTGAGGGGGATGGATGTAGAATTACGGTGAAAGAATGTTGGGATTTTAACAATTATACCAACCTTATAAAAATCAATAAGGTAATTTCGGACACCAAACCCGATGCCGTATTCTTTAATCTTCAATTCTTAAAATTCGGGGATAAGAAAATACCTGCGGCACTGGGCCTATTGTTGCCGTTTATTTGCAAGCTCAAAGGAATACCTACGATTTCTTTGTTACATAATATTCTAGAGCAGGTAGACTTGGAAAATGCAGGATTTACCTCTAATAAAATATTGCAAAAGACATATAATTTTATAGGAAGTACATTGACCAAATTTGTTCTGGCATCCGATGTAGTGGCAGTTACGATCAGTAAGTATAAGGGTATTCTTGAAGAAAAATACAAATCAAAAAACGTTGCCTTGGTACCTCATGGAGCTTTTGAAACTCCGCCAGAGCCCAATTATGAACTAAAAAAAGGTCCGAAACAGGTGATGGCATTTGGTAAGTTCGGCACTTATAAAAAGGTGGAAATTATGATCGAGGCGGTTGAGCTGATAAGACAGCGCACCCATGAGGATATCGAAATTGTTATCGCTGGTACGGATAGCCCAAACACTCCAGGTTATTTAGAGGCCATAAAAAACAAGTATGCCCATGTGGATCAATTACGTTTTACCGGATATGTTGCCGAGGAGGATGTTCCCGTAATTTTCGGGGAAAGTACGGTAGTAGTGTTCCCTTATACCTCTACAACTGGTAGTTCTGGAGTATTGCATCAGGCCGGTAGTTACGGTAAGGCCGTTGCATTGCCAGATATGGGCGACCTGGGTATTTTGGTCAAGGAAGAAGGCTACAGGGGAGAATTTTTTGAGCCGGAAAATACAGCATCTTTGGCAGACGCCATTGAAAATATATTAATGAACGATGCTTATAGGGTGCAGCTGGGCAGAACCAATTATAAGGCCGCATGTTCATTGCCCATGTCAGATATTACCCAAATGTATGTGGATTATTTTAGGGCGCTACAAATGACAAAATCAACAGAATTTAACTTAGATATTACAGAGAAAGAAAAAGAAATGGTCTAAAAAGTATTAATTGGTGGTTTTATTAGAAAAAGGGGGTAGTATGTTTTATTATTCCCTTTTCTAATTGTAAATCAAATAGTTGCGAATATGATAATTTATGTATGATTCTATCGAATAAGCCCTTATTCTTACAATATATTTAGATTACTGCGTTATATGTAGGTTAATTCTTACTTAAATTTAAAGCATGAAAATTCTAGCCATTGATGACCAACAGTTGATACTCTTGTCTGTTGAGAAACGACTCAAAGAATTAGGGTATACCGTGATGACCGCCAACTCAGGTCAGAAGGGTATGGAATTATTTGATTCTTTTGATCCCGATCTTGTTCTTGTAGATATAAATATGACCGATATGTCCGGCTTAGAGGTCGTAAAATATATAAAGTCCAAGGGTGAAAATAAGGCCCAGGTAATGGTCATGTCCGGCAACACAGAAGAAAATATAATTATCGATGGCTTTACCTTGGGTATCGATGATTATATGAAGAAGCCCGTTAGTTTAGATGAAATGGCGGCCCGTATAAAAAGACTTATTGGGGTACCAAAGGTAAATAATAATGTAAAAGTTACGGCAGGGGCCAGAATGCTTCAAAAGAATTGTGTAGGTGTTGTTATCCCTTGTTACAATGAAGAAGAGCGGTTGTTAAGTATTGAGTTTAAGGATTTTGCCCATAAAAACCTCGGATATCACCTATGTTTTGTAAATGATGGTAGTACCGATAATACCCTCGAGGTATTAAAGAAATTGCAAGACGGAAGCGAAAGTAATATCAGTATTTACGACTGTGCCAAAAATGGCGGAAAGGCAGAGGCCGTTCGCCAAGGAATGCTATTCTTGGAAAAAGACGAACAATTAGATTATATAGGTTTCTTGGATGCCGATCTATCTACCGATTTTAGGGATTTTGATGATTTGGTAGAAACATTGGACCAATCAAGTTTTAAAATTGTCAGTGGTTCTAGAATGAGTAGGATGGGAGCTAATATTACAAAAGAATCGGCACGTAAGATTATAAGCATGACCATTAATCTTATTATTAGAACCATTTTAAGAATGCCTTTTAACGATACACAGTGCGGAGCCAAAGTAATGGACCGTTCCGTGGTTCCCATACTCTTTGGTAAACCATTTATCACCAAATGGTTGTTCGATGTGGAAATGTTCATAAGAATGCGAAAACATTATGGTAAAACCGAAGCAAAGAAACTTATATGTGAGCAACCATTGAAAAGATGGATACATGCGGATGGGTCTAAACTATCCATGAAAGATTCTGTAAAAATTGTGGGGCAGTTGGCTAAGATTGCCTTTGTGTACAGATAATACTTCAATATAGCCATAACCCAGCCCATTTTATGTCCGTAATCAAGATAGCCTTAAGTAGAGTCTCTCCTAAACAAGTGTTTATGGGCAGTGCTTTATTGGTAAATGGAGGCAATTACCTTTATAATCTTCTCTTAGGTAGACTTTTAGGGCCTGAAGCCTTTGCGGATGCCGCGTTATTGGTCACCTTACTTTTGGTGTTGTCCTTCGTAGGAATGACTTTTCAATTGGCGACTACCAAATTTGCGGTTTTGTTTTCTAATGAAAAATGGACTGCGTTTAAAAATACCCTATATCGTTATGCATTGGTTTTTGGAGTAGTTACAGGTTTTACCGTTTTCATTTTCTCAAAAAAACTTCAGATACTGTTCAATACACAAAATCACTATATGTTTATGGTTTTTGCCATTGCCATGCCCTTGTATTTTGTAATGAGCGTAAATAGGGGCAGGTTTCAGGGTAGACATGAATTTGGCAAATTGGCGGCTACCTATCAAACAGAAATGTGGGGCAGGTTACTTGTAACTTTTGGGCTGTTGCTGTTACTACCTGTAGAAACAGGAATTTTAATTGCTATCGGTATCGCCGTATCGTTTGTTTTTGGCCTTTTTCCTTCTAATTTTAAAGGTGTTCAGGTTTTTTCAAAGCACAAATTATCTTCTGTAGATTTAAGACAAGTTTGGATTTTTATTGGGCTTACCGCAGGTTATGAACTTACACAGATAATCATTAATAATAGTGATATTCTTTTGGTAAAGCACTATTTTGATGATAAGGATGCGGGACTATATGCATCGTTGGCCTTGATTGGTAGGGTGGTTTATTTTGTAGCCTGGATGTTTGTGATGTTGTTGATGCCAACCGTAATTCAAAAACAAAAGGACGGAGAGGCCACGGCACCGGTTCTATTTAAATATGTACTCTTTATTGGGACTTTGTCCACATTAATTGTTTTTGCATGCTATTTAATGCCCAATTTGATCATAACCTTAATGTTTGGCGATGCCTATTTATCAATAGCACATTTATTGTGGAAATATGCCTTGGCAACCTCGCTGTTCGCGGTCTCCAATATTTTTGCATACTATTTTCTTTCCTTAAACCGGTATGCCCCAGTAATACTATCAGGTATCCTTGGGCTTTTACAAGTGGTATTGATAATGGTTTTTCATGATAGCCTGGTGCATGTAGTGCATGTACAGATTATTGCCATGGTTGTTCTACTGGTAGCCCAACTACTATTTTTTATAATCAAAAACGAATCAAATAAAAACAATACAAAGAAATCAGAATTGCTTGGAGAGAATATTCTCTAGCTTTTTAATAATAGAATTAAAAAATAATCGACATGAGACTAGCAATCGTAACGGCATACCCTCCAAGTAAAGTAACCCTGACCGAATATGGTTATTATTTGGTAAAGCATTTTAGGCTACAAAAAGAGGTAACCGAGTTAATTTTGATCACCGATCGTACAGACGGCCCCAAAGATTTGAACTTTTCAGGGGGTGGATGTAAGATTACGGTAAAGGAATGTTGGAGCTTTAATAGCTATCGTAATATTATAGGTATTAGTAAAACAATATCGGAAACCAAGCCAGATGCTGTTTTGTTCAACCTTCAGTTTTTAAAATTTGGTGATAAAAAAGTACCGGCCGCTTTGGGTTTAATGCTTCCGTATATCTGTAAGTTAAAAGGAATTCCGACCATTTCTCTCTTGCATAATATTTTGGAAAAAGTAGATTTGGAAAATGCGGGTTTCACAAAAAACAGACTGTTACAAAGTGCATATAATCTGATTGGGACCACGCTCACCCGTTTTGTTCTTGCATCGGATGTACTTGCGGTGACCATTAGTAAATACGTTACTATTTTAGAAAATAAGTACAAGGTCAGAAACGTGGCATTGGTTCCTCATGGTGCTTTTGAAACCCCACCGGAACCCAGTTATCATCTTCCGGCAGGGCCTAAACAGGTAATGGCCTTTGGTAAGTTTGGTACCTATAAAAAAGTGGAGATAATGATCGAGGCCGTAGAATTGATACGACAACGTACCAACGAGGATATAGAAATTGTAATCGCCGGTACCGATAGCCCCAATACGCCAGGTTATTTAGATGAGATGAAAGAAAAATATAGCCATGTGCCACAAATTAGATTTACGGGGTATGTTGCCGAAGAAGATGTGCCAATGCTTTTTGGCGAAAGTGCGGTTACCGTTTTTCCATATACCTCAACAACAGGTAGTTCGGGGGTTTTACATCAAGCCGGGAGTTACGGTAACGCAATAGTGTTGCCAGACCTGGGAGATTTAAGCACCTTGGTACAGGAAGAGGGGTATAGGGGCGAGTTTTTTGATGCCTATGATACTTCTTCTTTGGCACAGGCCATTGAGAATATCTTAATAAACGAGGAATATAGAATACAGCTTGGTAAAGAGAATTATAGAGCGGCATGTTCACTGCCCATGTCTGCGATTACCCAAATGTATATCGATTATTTTAAGGCCATTCGGAAATCTAAAAAACTTGGTTTTGATATGGATATTTCAGCTATTGAAAAGAAATTGGTTCATTAAAAAAATAGGTTTGGTTGTTAAAAGGGCTGGTTGGTTTACCGGCCTTTTTTATTTTATAATGTGATGATATGCAGGTTTTAATTCACCATGGCTATCTATAATCCCAAAATGTTTTTGTTGGCTTTTTCGCCATGGCAATCTGCCTACAACAGCATTTGGCACTTCTTCAAAATCATACAATGTCCATAACAGGAAAGGCAGATTCTCTTCTTCTATGACAGTCTGCATTTCTTTATAGTAATCGGCTTGGTCTTGGGCAGACCCTAAATAACCGTTCCAGAGGCCACTATACGAAGAATAACCATATTCTTGCAGTACCATTGGTTTAGTGCCAACTGTATTTTTTAAGGTGGTATAGGCTTCCTTAAAATCATCAGGTTTACGGTAATAATGAAAAGAAACGATGTCAACTTCTTTTAAAAGTTCAATGGCGGCTTCGGGAGAAGACCACCCGATGGTTATTGGATTTTTGGTATCCCATTTTCTAATTTCAAATATCATTTGATGCAACCATGACAAAACATTTTCTTTACCACGAGATTCAAAGTCCAGATCGGGTTCGTTTTTAATGTCCCAAGCCAATAGGGCCTCGTGGTCTTTTAAAGCGTTTACGATTTTTTCGGCATGCCTGTGGGTCAGCGTCCAATCGCTCAAGGAATAATCTCCGTAGAAATCGAACAATGTAACGGTAACCTTTAAACCGTTCTTAGCGGCCAAATCCATCGTTTGTTTCAATTGTCCCAATTTTTCTTCGTCTATCACCGCTTTTTCAAAAGTCTCGTAAGGCACAAAAATGCGTATGGTGTTTAAGCCTATGGAATTGATTTTTTTAAAGTCATTATCTATAATGGTATCATTGAACCGTTTTCCGAACATATTCCAAGGATTGTCTTTCGGGTAATAGTTTAGACCTTTACTATTTGCGATATCTGTCTTAAATGCTTGAAGGGGCAATGATTCAACCTTGTTTTCATGATCTTCATTTTCGATTTCTACCATATGGCGAATACGCCAAAAACCATCCTCTAAAAGCAGCATCACTTTAAAGGTACTTTCCGATGCTTTTTTTAAGACAGCTATATCGTCTACAAATACTTCTTTATGTATTTGGATATTCTTATCCGTCAAAACGGCCAACTTACCATCTGCACTATAAAATTCTAACGTAGGATGATGTTCTACCGTTGTTGTTTTTATGTATGTATTGTTTTCTTTATTAAAATCTAGAATATCAAAAATCTTTACACGGGCGCTATCGGTATAATAATCTTGTACCCCATAGTGGTTGTTGGTTTCCAGGGCATTGTTTCGTACATACCAGGCTTTTATATAATCGCGTTCTAACTCTTGCAAGGTTTGTTGTTCCATAGATCTGCCTTCATTTTTTAAGGGAGACCAAATTACTTTTGGTATGTAATTGGCGGTAAGCTGAGCGGGTAAATGTAACATGGTTGCACGGTCTGCACCTGTATTTAAATAGGACCATAGAGCACTTAGGCCATACAAGATAAGGCCGTTCAACACCAGAAATGTCAAAAGCAAGAATGCGCGATATAGATTCCGGTTCATTTTCATTTTAGGACAATGTCTTGTTTTTTGGAGATACCTGCTACAACCGTCTCAATAGTGTATTTACCAGCATCATAAAATTCTATGGGTAGTTCGAACGTTGCCTCTCCTAATCTAGAAGTTTCTTTTAATAAGGCAACAAATTCACCCTGTTGGTCATATATTGTTAAAGAAATAGGAACGCCATCGGGTACGATTTGGTCCATAAAACTTTGAATGTTTTCTATCGCTATAAGTCGATGGTCATTAGCAAGGGTTATTTGGTAGCCTTTAATGGCAGCTTTAAAAGGAACAGATATAGGTTTGCTTTGGGCTGCTCCTGTAACATATGCTTTTACCTTCCATTCGGTTGCCTCGTATGGGTGTATAAAACGGGCCTTTGCTATACCGTTTAAAGTGGTGCCACTTGCGGTTAACCGAATATTCTTAGTATTGGTTGCTACAAAGTTGACCAAGGTGCCGTCGCTAACTATATTGCTATATACGTCTTTAATGATATCGGAGGAGAAGGTTATTGTTTGGTTTCCGTCCGCATAATCATGGTTGCGCGCATATGTTATATTAAAATCGACCGCATTGCCTGGGTATACAATGCTTGTCAGTTCTTTTGAATTACTGCCGTTACAGTTGGCGGTGACCAATATGCGACCAGCTTGTTGTGGGGCGTATATATTTTTCCATCCCATTAGGTTTTTCATTGTAACGCTATTGGAAGATATATTATTTTTAAATTGATAGGTACTGGTAATTTTTGTGCCATCGGACAAAGGATTGTCATAAGCATCCGTAGGAGCTATAACGTGCATAGAAAAATCAGAAGGTACGGCGGTAATGCTTCTTGGGCCCAAATAAGATTCTATGTAGGTGCCATTATTGGGGTTGGGGAGTATATTGAAGCTTCCCTTTGCCTTAATTTGTGCGTTTTCGGTCAATGTCCAATGACACAATCCCGCTTTTTGGGTGATATGTTTCGGTATATCAAAGATGAACATATTCTCTTCTTTGGTAGCCTTGAGTACGGTAGTGCCCAAACTGTTTTCTATGATCAAGGCTGCAAGCTCGTTGGTAGCGTCCTTGAACTTTAATTGAATAGGGTCACCGGCAACATTTAATTTTTTAAAGGGTAGAACTGTGGGGTTGGAAGTAATAATTTGTGAACTGTCCATTTCTTTCTTGCATCCTACAATAAGGACGAACAAAACAAGTATGTAACCGTAGTTTTTCAAATTATCTTGGATTTCCGATATAACCGTTCGTTTCAATTTTAATAAACTCATATCCCACTCCAGAATATGGTTGCAACTGTTCTTTGGCATGTTCATGTTCGCGATCGGGAAATGCCTTTTCAGATATGGATTTGTTAGGGAGACCGTTCACGAAACAGTTTTCTAAACTGCTGTTTATCAATTCTAGGTCATTCAATTCTTTAGGTTTAAAATCGAAATATTGTTTACGTTGTATACGTACCCCTTCTGTTAAAAAGTGGTGGTCTAGCCATATTAACTCTTTATTGGTATTGTAGTACGATATCAATAGTTGAGGTATTGTAACCTCTTGTATACCTGCATTATACAAAGACCCCGTAATTTGTTCGGTGTTTAATTCCAAATCTTGCAAGGTAATTTCTTTATAAAGGTCGGTATTGGCCACGTTACCTGCACATTGAATGTTGAACCTCGTAGGCTGTTCCTTAAAATTCATCGGGGTAAATTGGTCGGGATCAAAGGTAGGGGGCAAAGTATCTTTGGTAGATGACCATGCGATACCCTCAAAATCTATTCTAAAAGTGGTCGTTTCTTTGGGCATCAGTTTGTGCTTTAATTGGTACTTACCATTGTAAGTGGCCAGTTCCACATTATTGTCGTTGTATAAACTGGCCTTTATGACCACATCCGATGGTACATTGTCTACATTTTGTAATTCTCCGATTATACTGTAACTACCGTTATGTTTTACCAGCTTTGCGGTTAAAATCTCTAGTACGGGCTGTTTTAAAACATCTTCATGATTGGTCTGTTGGGTCGTAATACGGCGTCTACCATGATTAAAAAAAGCGGTCGTATTAGAAGAAATCAATTGGTCTGGCGGTAGATCGTTGTCAAAAGTAGAAGGGGCTATATACCATTTGCCGTTATGTTTCAATAAATCATGTTCGTATAATTTATCTATTTTCTCCAAAGGGGTTACCCATTGGGTAAATACTTTGGCCCTGGCACTGGTCTGGGTCTCATCTACGATTTCTACACCGATGGAATCCAGTTTTGCATACGAGCTAAGTATACCGTCGGTGACCGACACCTCTAGCATATATTGTGAAATATCTACGCCGCTATCGGGGTCCAAATAAGAATGGGCTCTTTTAAATTCTTTAAAATCCAGTGCATCATAGTAAGATACGATTACATTTTTTGGTGCTATCTGTGTAGCATTGGTCAGGTAAAATTGATATACTCCAAAACCCAGTACCATAAGTAATAATAGGGCCCAAATGTGGTTTATGTTCACTAGACCTTTAGAGAATTTGGTGTACTTTATTTCATAATTCATAAACACACCTTGGGGCAAGGGGCGCGATTTTAGAATTCGGTACCATACCAATTGAATGTTGATTATAAAAGCCAATATTACCGTTAACAGGGGGATAACACTCCACATTATTTTTAATGTCGTGGATACATCTTCCTTTTCTATGATGGCGGGAATAGGGGGTACGTTTAGTTTTTCCCAGACCATAATACCGTTTTCCAATTGCTGCAGTCGTTGCCAACCACAGAAGTAGAGTAGGGGGTCGTAGAATTTGTCATTGGAGAATATGTACTTAAGATTATATTTTTCTGGCACGGTCAAGAATTGTTGTAGTGAGCCTATACCTTGAACACCCCTAAACTTTGAATTCTCTAATCTTTCTATAGGTCGTGTGGTAAGCTCTGGTAATCTTCTTGCGGAGTGATAGTTGCCATCTACCGTCATAGCTTTCGTCTGTGCCGAAAGCCATGCCATTTGGTCACCGAACCCCAAGGGCAGATAGCGCCAATGATCGTGCATATCCTGACTCAGAAAATTAACAATGGGCAGCATATTTATTTTTTGTGGCTGTGATGGCCTAAAATAGTTAAGGCTCATGGTGAATATGACCATGGCCAATATTCCACCGGCCAATAGACCACCAATAATTCTATGGTATACAGCCCCAAAACGCTGCTGAATATGTTCTTTTAAGTCGCCTTCTACCAGTCTGTATACAAATTCACCAAATATGGGCAGCGCCATAATGGTAGCCCATAGGGTAAAACGGTCCAGGGTTAAAATATTAAAGGCGGTTTCGCCCAGAACAGCTAAAGGTATCGGGGTGGTACCACCGGTTCCCAAGATCGTCAATACGGTAAAAGATAATCCGAAGAACAGGTAACGCTTGCTAAAATATCGGTAAAAAATATAAGGAAGAATAAATAGCAATATACCCCAGGGAATTAAAAAGAATACGAGTCCTGATGAGGTAACCTCCAAAAAATTATCCCTTGACCCATGGGGAATGGGAACTTGGGTAATAGGGTTTTTCTTTGAGTTTATCCAGTACGGTAGAATACAGAAAATAAAAAGCATTAGCGAACCAAAACCGAAGCCCACTATACGCCAAAACAATTTTTTGAACTGTACTATGAATACTTTAAAGGTGATAGATTTGGTGCTCGGTATCTGATCTCTACTGGCGTCCATCAACACCATACCAATTAATGGGAATATAAAGAAAACCATTCCGAATATTGGTGTTACATGGTGCGATGTAACGGTTACGGCTATCAAAGACAAGCTGGTGGCGAGGTACCTAAGTTTTCCCGTTTTTATCCACGAGTATATTTCGGGTAAGGAATGCAGTAAGATCGATAGGGCCAAAATACTCGGCAATTGTCCAAAAATATGGAGGGTTTCTATGAAGGTAGACGAGAATACGGCCAAGATAGAGGTGTATCCGGCTATTTTACGGCTACCGGTCATAAGCAACCCATAACGGTAGGTGCCTGTTATAAATAGAATAATGCCGATCATGGCAACGGTAAACATTCCAAATTTGAGTCCGCCTATATACGATAGTGCGGCAATACCTTGGTGAACCAAAGGGGGATAGGCCTGTACCGTAAAGCCGGTATACCATCTATAGTCCCATGGTTCGAACCAACTGTTGGCATAATGGTCTGCAAAAAATAGGTGGATCAATGCGTCGTACGTGGTCTCTAACGTAAAAAAGATGCTGGATCCATGAAAGGCAACTCCTATAAAGAGAGCCAAAATAAGTAAGACGTTCGTCTTTTGCATTGATTGTTAGTTGTAAGAAAATATAACAAAACAAAGATAGCTTTATTGTACATGTGCTTAACAATCAGCCATCGAACTTAAAAAACCATTCGTCTACACAAAAATGCATCCCGTCCGTTCGAGGTAAAAATCGACGTCTAATGCCGGTAGATTTGTAGTAGAATATGTAAAACTTTTTATATCCATTTAAAAAATTGCCCAATGAAAATTTTAGCTATAGAAGACCAAAAACTAATATTACTTTCTGTTGAAAAGCGTTTGACCGAACTAGGATATGAGGTAAGAACAGCTTCTGACGGACAGTCTGGAATAGACCTTTTTGAGGCCTATAAACCAGACCTGGTATTGGTAGATATCAATATGCCAGATATGTCCGGCCTACAGGTAGTAAAGCATATTCGTTTTTTTAAAGAATCAAAAACTCCCATATTGATCATGTCGGGCAATACTACCGAACAGGTAATAATGGACGGTTTTACCTTGGGTATCGACGATTATATGAAAAAGCCCGTTAGTTTGGACGAGATGGTGGCAAGAATTAAACGAATCATTGGTACACCGGAGAATAATAAGAAAAACCTATTGGAACAGCCAGACGCCCAAATGCTACAAAAGAATTGTGTAGGGGTGGTTATACCCTGTTATAATGAAGAGGAAAGGTTGTTAAGTGATGAGTTCAAAGACTTTGCCCATAAAAATCTTGGATATCACCTTTGTTTCGTAAACGATGGTAGTACCGACAATACCTTGGAAGTTCTACAAAAACTACAACAAACGAACCCCGATAATATCAGTATTTACAATTGTGAACAAAATGGAGGAAAGGCAGAAGCCGTAAGGCAAGGGGTACAGCACCTTATAAAGGATGAACAGTTCGATTATATTGGTTTTTTAGATGCAGATCTATCCACAGATTTTAGGGATTTTGATGATCTGGTAAAGACCATTGAAAATTCTGATTTCAAAATAGTTAGTGGCTCAAGAATTGCACGAATGGGTGCCAATATCACAAAAGAGTCGGCCCGGAAAATTATTAGTACTACCATTAACCTTATCATACAGACGATATTGGGCATGCCCTTTAAGGACACGCAATGTGGTGCAAAAGTTATGGATAGGGATATTGCCGTTAAAATGTTCGAACAAAAGTTTATCACCAAGTGGCTCTTTGATGTAGAGATCTTTATGAGAATGAAGCGGTATTATGGTAAGAACGAAGCTATAAAGCTTATCTGTGAACAACCCCTAAAAAGATGGATACATGCAGATGGATCTAAGTTGTCGATGAAAGACTCTGTTAAAATTGTCGGACAATTATTTGAAATAGCGGTTGACTACAGGAAGTGGAGTTTCTAATTAGAGTCTTTCAGTCCGTATTGTACATAGGCGAACCGTTTGCCGTCCGGACTCCACGAAGGAACATTGATGGTGCCTTGCCCACCATAGAATTCATCCGTTAAATCGATTATCTCTTTTGTTTCTATATTTAACAACCTTAATTTTACCTGTTTTCCAAATGGATGACTTTGCCCTTGGTCCTCGATATAGGAAATAATCGTGGCGAATTTATTGTTGGGTGATATATGGGCAAACCAGTTAGAACGGTCGTCAAAGGTCATCTGTTCTAGGTTAGACCCATCAGGGTACATACGCCATATTTGCATGGTTCCTGTTCTGTATGAGTTAAAGTAAATATATTTTCCGTCCGGTGAATATTCCGGGCCATCATCTAGCCCTTCGGCTAAAGTGAGCCGAATCTCTTCACCACCGTCTACATGCATTTTATAGACATCATAATTATCATTTCTTTCGGCACAGTATACGATCCATTTACCATTTGGGGACACGCCGTGCCAATAAGATGGGGACAAGGGAGTTATCTGTATAGGGTCACCTCCGTTTGCGGGCACTCTGTAAATATAGGAGCCACCTTTGCCGTTGGGTTTTCCGCTCGATAAGAACAATGTTCGCCCATCAAAAGAATATCCGTGGTCGTTGTTGGCCTGTTTAATGTTGCCAGTGTTCAAGATACCTAGGTTTTTGCCGTCCAGGTCAATTTTTTCTAGTTGTCCGTTGCTGTTAATTAATAGAAAAGAACCATCGGGCGACCAATTTGGTGCTTCAAAATGCCGGTTCTCTTTCAATATCAATTTGGAAGAAGCTGTTTCTAATGTATAAACATACAAGCTGCTAACCACCTTTTTACCATCAGGTATTTGAGCGGTTAACGACAGGTGAACCAATAAAAAAAGAACTAAGAACCTTTTCATCATTAGTTGGTAACATGTTAGATAATAGGTTTAAGATACTTATAATTTTTTCATATTACCAATGAACCTAGATTTTGAAATACCCGGGTAAGCAGTACTTTACGTGTTAAGTTGCTTCACAAGTTTGTTTAATGGGGCAACTTATCTTTTATGAGTCCGTATAAAAAGGTTCCGACAATAGAGGCCAATATTAAAACAAGAATGGGCACATAACCTGCTCCGACCAAGGTAAACATAGGTCCGGGACAGGCACCTGCCAAGGCCCATCCCAATCCGAAAATAATTCCTCCGATCATATATCGGCTAAAGCTTTTTTCTTTTGGATAAAATTTGATGGTCTCCCCATAGAACGATTTTATGGGAATTCTTTTTATCAATTGTACCATAACTATTCCGATTACCAAGGCAGAACCGATAATGCCGTACATATGAAAAGACTCGAACTTGAACATTTCATAGATTCGGAACCAAGAGGCCGCTTCTGACTTGTACATGGTAATACCGAACACAATGCCTATTAGTAGATAAGATATTGTTCTCATAGCCTTAAAAGATTAATGGGAAAATAATATGTATCATTACCAGGCCACCAATAAAAAAACCGATGACCGCTATTAATGATGGTAACTGCAAATTACTAAGTCCAGAGATGGCATGGCCAGAAGTGCATCCACCGGCATAGCGTGTTCCAAAACCTACCAACAGACCTCCAATGATTAAGACAGATAGGCTTTTGATGTTTGTCATGGCATCCAGGGCAAAAAGTTCGGTGGGCAAATATGCTTTTCCGGCACTTTCGAAACCGAGCTCTTGCAGGTCCGCTATAGTGTTAGGGTTTATATCGACCGAGGCATCGTTGGTTAAAAGAGTAGACGCGATAAAACCACCTATAATGGCACCCAAAACAACAATAAGATTCCATTTTTGTGACTTCCAATCAAACCTAAAGAAATTCACTTTATTTCCTGCCCCGCAAATTGTGCATAAGGTTCTAAGGTTGGAAGACATGCCAAAGTTTTTTCCTACCATAAGAAGTAGAAACATTATCAATGCTATCATAGGGCCCGATACATACCAAGGCCATGGTTCATAGATCCAGTTCATTTAGTTCTTTTTTGATTACAAAGATATGCGCTTACGGCAAGATAACCGATAAAGACGGTAGAAAGGCCATTTGGCAGTTGTGCATCAGGGCATTAAGGCGTAGCCTTTAAGCTCGTAATTTGCCAAGACCATCATTGCCGATAACCCTAATTCTGTATTGGCGTCTAAATCGTCTGCGGTTATGCCCCTAGATGCAGTTGCTTGGGCACATACGTATATTTCAACCCCGTAATCGTGCAACAATTGTAACAACTCGGTATTCGGATTGGCCTTGTTATATTTTTCTTTGTATTTCTGGTCGTTCAATGCGGCAAAGGTAGCACCGCCATGTACGGCCGCTACAATATGAATTTTATCTTGGGGAACACCACCGGTGCCAAGCATATTTATGAGTCGGGCTATTTTAAACAACCCAATGTTCACGCCGTCAAGTTCCCTATCATCCTTTACATCAAAAACTATATTGTACTCTAAAGAGGTATCCGGTTGGGCGGCAACATCTTTGAACTGTTTTATTCTGCCATATCCTTCAATTATCGGTGTGGTCCATTCTTGGGCGTATATCATGCCGTTTATCATGCATAATAAGGCTATTGTAATTACGTTGCGCATATCTAGTTTTGATTAATTGGTTTTTATCAGATAGAGGTAAAGTTAAAGGAATATTGCTATTCCATGCTGTGTTTTCATAAAAGTAAGGGAGAATTGTAAATCTGTGGCCATTATTGTCGTTATTATTAGGTCAAATTTTTAAATTGAACCTAATTTAATTCGCTTAAAAGAAGACAACAATTTGGTTATGGAAGAGATAAGGCTCCTTGCACGTAGGTTATTAGTTCTCTTCATATCAATGTTGGCTTTGATCGTTGTTCTCTTTATTCTATTATTGACCTATAAGCCCTCTAAGAATATACATTCTCCAATAATACCTGAAGATACAAAGGTTGCGGAATGGCGACCCAAAAATGTACTAGCCGAATTAAATAATATGCCTTCGGATGTTAAGATGGGATATTTTTTGGTTGCTGAGACCTCTAATTATATGGGGCCTTCTGCAAAGGATTCTACGATGAGGTTTGCAGGAAACAATTTGGCGTGTACCAATTGTCATTTGCAAAACGGTACACAGGCAGGATCTGCTTCATGGGTAGGGGTTATAGATCGTTTTCCCCAATTTGGCGGACGCGCCAATAAAACAGGAACGATCGAGGAGCGTATAAATGGCTGTATGGAACGCAGTATGAACGGAAAAATGCTTCCAGAAGATTCTGAAGAGATAAAGGCGATCGTTGCCTATATGACATGGTTGGGCGAAGATTTGCCAAAGGATAAGGAAAAGGAGTTTAAAGGGTATGGGGCCCTAAATATCCCTAATAAGGTGGTAGATCTTAAAAAGGGCGAAGAGGTATTTGAAAAAGAGTGCACATTATGTCATGGGGCCGATGGCCAAGGTATTAGATATACAGATGCTTCCAAAGGCTACCAATACCCACCTTTATGGGGAAATGACAGTTATAATGACGGGGCGGGAATGTATAGGGTAATAGCGGCAGCACAGTTTATAAAAAGTAATATGCCCTTTGGACAAGCTACTTGGAAAAATCCAAAATTGACCGACGAGGAAGCCTATAATGTGGCGGGCTATATCAATAGTTTCAGTAGACCCCATAAATCCAATACCGAAGATGATTATCCAGACAAGAAATTAAAGCCCGTTTCTACCCCCTATGGTCCTTGGGCAGATGATTTTTCGGCAGCACAACATAAATATGGTCCGTTTCAACCAATAATGGAATTCTATAAAAAGCAGTATAATATCATTAAAACAAAATAAACTTGATACGAAACTTGTTTTTTCTATGGTGGTTACTGCCCTTTATCGTTTTTTCACAGGCTTCGGAAGAGCCTGTTAGTAAGAGCAAATTATCGGGACAATGGAGAACCTATTATATGACAACCTTTAATAAAAGCAGTTTAAAAGATTTTAATGCGCTTGCCACAGGCGGAAATATTAAATATCGATTTCTACTAAATAAGAAATTTCAATTTGGTGCTGCCTTATATAATTCTACAAATTTGGGAGTTCAAGACCTAACCGTTGCAGATGCCTCGACGGGCAAGATAAGTAGGTACGAAGAAGGTTTGTATGATAGGTTGGATCTTTCTAACGATGCTGTTTTTCTACTAGGGGAGCTGTATGTTAAATACAAATTGCCGAATCATGAATTTACGGTGGGGCGCATGAAAATAAATACCCCTTTGATCAATCCCCAAGATGGAAGAATGATCCCTACTTTGGTTCAAGGGGTATGGTACAAACAGAATGTAAAGAAAGAGTTCTTTTTTCAGGCCGGGGTAGTAAACCGGATTGCCCCACGATCCACAGGTAAGTTCTTTACTATTGGGGAAAGCATCGGAACTTACCCCGTAGGTAGAAATAGAGATGGTAACGATAACGAATATGCCAATAATACAGATTCTGATTTTATAGTATTGCTCAATGCCAATATGAAGGTTTTGAAAGCGGTTCAGATGGATGTTTGGAACTATTACGTTGATAATATATACAATAGTCTATATATTAGACCTAGTTATTCGATAACTCCGAAAATAGTTGTTGATCTTGAATGGTTACACCAGAACAGGGTGGGCAATGGGGGTAATACCATAGAATCGCGTCGTTATTTTGACCAAAATTCCTCGGATATATTCGGGGTGCGATTAAATTATAAATGGAAAAAATCTATGATTTCTATCTCCTATGATAAAATAATGCCGCATGGGCAGTTTATTTCGCCACGCGAATGGGGAAGAGAAGATCTTTTTAGTTTTCAAAAAAGGGAAAGAAGCGAGGGCTCTGCCAATAATGACGCCCTGGTTCTTAATTTCAAGACCAACTTTCTAGTGTGCAAAGACCAAATGGGCCTTACATCCATTTTAAGTGTAGGAAGGCATTGGAAACCAGAGGTGACCAATGCGGATTTAAACAAATATGCCGTGCCCGATTACACCCATATCAATCTGGACCTTTTCTTTAATTTTAAAAGCATAAAGCATTTAAAGCCAGAGCTATTGTTGACTTCAAAGCTTGCAAACGGCGATATCCCCGACAACCCTAATTTTTATATTAATAAGACCGATATGTTTCATATAGATCTTATCTTAAATTACAACTTTTAACAGATTCCTGTAATTTCTAGATACATTAAACGTCTTTGCCTTTCATCATTTTGTTCCAATAAAGATAGGGCAGTCCATATTTCTTGAGCATCCATAATCGCCAATGTTCTTTTGATGAATCTGAAATGAGCATTCGTTTCAATTTAGGGTCGGGAGTAAAGTTATTGTTGTAATCGAACTCCGCGAGTACCATTTTACCATAGTCGGTTACCAACGGACAAGAAGAATAGCCATTATATGACTTGTTGCCCAATTTATGGTGCTTTATCAACAGGTCAATATTGTCCACAACAATAGGTACCTGTTTTCTTATGGCCGCCCCGGTCTTCGCGGTGGGGAGGGCAGCTACATCCCCGAGACCAAAAACATTTGGAAATTTATTGTGTTGCATTGTCTGGTGGTTAACGTCTAACCATCCGGCCTCGTTCACTAAAACGGAGTCTCTGACAAATTTAGGGGCTACCGAAGGGGGGGCGGTGTGTAACATATCGTAATGTATGCCATACCGGTCTCCATCTACCGTTACTTTAACATCTTTATAATTATATTGGAAAGAATCGTCTAGTCGGTCTTCATCGTCTTCTCCAGCCATTACTACACAACCACCTGCCGTGATGTCTTTTCCAAGTTTATACCATGCAATTTGTTTGTCGGCATCTACGGCCACCAATTTATGGTAAAACCTTAGATTAATATCTTTTCTATCAACCACCTGCATTAAAGTTTTGGCGATTTTCTTAACACCGAAAATGACAGTGCCACTCGTGGCGAACACGACTTCCGTTTTTTTGCGGACACCACTTTTTCTAAAGTAGCTTTCGGCCAAATACATTATTTTTTGGGGTGCTCCACCACATTTTATGGGGGTTGTGGGCTGTGTAAAAAGGGCGGTGCCGCCTTTAAAGTTTTTTATAACGTTCCAAGTATGCTTAGGGTTTGTGTAGTTGCTACAGACAACGCCTTTATCCATTGCTTCACCTAAACCTGGCACCAAACTAAAATCATAGGCCAAACCGGGTACTACTACCAAATAGTCATAAGTGATGTCGCCTTTGTTAGCAGTATGTACCAAGTTTTTGTCGGGGTCAAAACCCGTGGCCCTATCCTTGATCCAGGTAGCTCCCTTGGGCATTACAGAAGACATGGGTCTAGCTGTTTTTTCAAAATTATAAGCCCCTGCACCGACCAAGGTCCAAGCGGGTTGATAGTAATGCGTATCTGCCGGTTCGATTATGGCAACATCTTTTGCCTTTTTTTGTTTTATTAGTTGAGATGCGACCATGATGCCGGCCGTACCACCGCCAATAATTAAAATTTGATGATGTGTGCTCATTGTATTAATTTTTTATCAATCTTATAAATTTAGATGTAAAAATTTATTAATACTGTAACTTTTGTTACATAAGCTTTTATTGTGAAAACGGTCTGCCTATGTGTAAATAAGCAGACCGTAGTGCGTTTTATCTTTAAAGAGAATATTACTCTTTGCTTTTATCGGATTTTATACCGAATACCGAATAGAGAGGACAAAAGCCGATAAAACTGGTAAACAAAAATATAGCGGATAGCGCTATGAGTATATTGCCTAATGTTCCGTCGATTATTTTTAAGTAATATAGACTTATTACGACCAAGGCAACGATAATTCTAATGGTGCGGTCGGTACCGCTCATGTTTTTTTTCATAGTAAATGGTTATTTATAAATTCAATCATTATGTTCATTACAGTTACCGCCCCGTATAGTCAGAACAAGTAATTAAAAACAACGTTCTTGTATAGAAAAGATTTTTTAAAGGTAGGTAACTGATATATAGTAGAATATGATAAATGTTAGGAAACCAATCTATTGTTTTTAAGAGTTTTGGATTGTAACAATTGTTACTCTATAATTTAAAGTGAAAGGGTAACTTTGATTTTTAATTTAATTTGAATGAAAGAGTATATAGACGCATTTATAAATGCTTTTTTAGGAACGGTTCAATGGACTTGGAAATCTATTTTGTTTGAGGTGCCCTGGTACACAAATTACTTTTGGGGCCTAATCGCAATTTCGTTGTTCGTATGGTTTTTAGAAATTTTGTTTCCATGGCGTAAAGAACAGGGGGTATTCAGAAAAGATTTTTGGTTGGATGCGTTTTATATGTTCTTCAATTTTTTCTTGTTTGCCATCGTAATTAGCGGGTTTTATAAGGTATTGCAAGTTCTTTTTAACGATATGGGCATTACGGCCAAAAGTTTGTCCATAGTGGATATTTCGGGGTGGCCAATGGGACTTCAGTTATTGGTGTTTTTTATAGTATTGGATTTTGTACAATGGTTTACCCATGTACTTCTACACCGATATCCTGTTCTTTGGAGGTTTCACCAGGTACACCACAGTGTAAAGGAAATGGGTTTTGCTGCCCATTTAAGATATCACTGGATGGAAAACATTCTTTATAAACCCTTAAAGACCTTTGGTGTCATGATTTTAGGTGGGTTTGAACCCGAGCAAGCGTATATTGTTCATTTTATGGCCATTGCCATAGGTCATTTCAACCATTCGAATATCAAGATAACATGGGGGCCATTAAAATATATATTAAATAATCCTGTAATGCACCTGTACCACCATGCCTATGATTTGCCAGAAGGCAATACCCATGGTGTCAATTTCGGAATAAGCCTTAGTTTATGGGATTATATATTTAAAACGAACTATGTACCGGAAGATAGTGGAACTATACAATTAGGATATCCTGGTGACGAGGAATTGCCCAAAGATTTTTTCGGACAACTGGTTTACGGGTTCAGAAAGAACAAAAAGAAATGACCGAGACTAAATAGGTTCCGGTCATTTCTTTGAAAGTTGATAACGACTAGGGTAGGGGGCATTTTTAATATATCCTACCCTTTTGTGATTGTCTTTATAAGGGTTTTACTTTTCAAAAGTAATGGACCAAATTCCGCGCACTTCGTTCGCAGAATACCCAGTGGCCAAATCGTTCGGATACAGTTGTTGCAACGAAGTCATTACCTCTGGTTGTATATCGCTGTTTGGTTTTCCATGGCATTGCAGGCACATGGCATTGGTGATCAACGGAGCGTAAAACTTGACAACATCGCCTTCTTCTTCCACAATAGGACTGTATTCTTTACCTTCGGCAATACTACTTTTAAAATACGCTATATGTTCCAGTTCTTTTGCATTGGCCTTATTATTTGGGTTCCTAGGCTTGTCTGAAACCCTTTTTATAACGGCATGGTGAACCGTAGCCATACTATCGGTAATGGGATAGGCTTGTATATTACAGAACTTTACGGCTCCCAAGGTACCTTTCTCTTGAATGGCCGCAATTAGGTTTTTCCCCAATTGTTTCTGTGTGCTAGTGGCATATTTCATACCTATTTCTTGGTAGTTTACACTATCGCTGTTATCCACATTGCTATCGTGCAGTGTTTGTTGGTCTTCAACGGGCGACTCATCGAGCTGTTTTTTTTCAACGTTTTTACAACTGGCAAGTATCAAAACGATTACGGCTATTTTTAGAATATTTTTCATTATTTCGAAATTTTTCCGGTTGCACAACTTACAAAAGATTTGGCCTTGGTAAAAACCGTGTTTTCGGCATCTACCGATGGGTATCCAATATCTTTTAATCTTTCTTTTACCAATAGGGCATCTTCTGGTTCGTTACAGTCGAACGAAACCACAGAAGAGTTAACATCAACGGTCACATCCGAAATATTGGGTACTGTTGCCAATTTGGTAATGATAGTACTAGCGCATCCGCCACATTTTAAATTTTGAACAATAATGGATGTTTTCATAGTGTATGTTTAAATGCTGTTAATAATCTTATACGTTTAATTGAATGCTACAAAATAGTGGCTTATTGGTTTCTTTGCCAAGCCATATACCCTCCTTTTAAATCTGTTAGAGAGGTAAAACCCATTTTTTCTAACATATACGCAGCTTTTCGGCTTCGGTTGCCTGATCGACAATAAAGATATATAGGTTCCTCTTTATTTAATTTACTAAAGAATTTTTGAAATGCCGTTCTGTTAAAGAAATCAACGTTGACCGCATTTTTTATGTGACCGGAATTATACTCCCCAGAGGTTCGTACATCTACCAATCGTACTTTCTTGTTTTTAATTTCATTTTGAAACTCTTCTGCGTTCAGAATATTGATATTTTCTGACGATTTTGATTTAAAAAGGGATGAAAAAAATGACATATGTATATTATGTTAAGTGAAAAAATAACTTAAAAAAAGAAAACGGCCCAGTTTAAAAAGACCGTTTTCTTCCATAACCAACCAAATAAAAACAATTCTAATTTAAGTTTTTCTTTGCCAGATACCAGTCTACCTTCTCTACAGTATCATCGGCCAATCTTGCATTTAGCTCATCTAAGGTTTTAGGTGGCGAAACAATTACTTTATCGCCCTTTTTCCAATCTAAAGGCATCGCAACCTTATACTTGTCAGACGTTTGAAGAGCTTCTAGCGCCCTTAGAATTTCATCCATATTACGACCTACGTTAAGTGGGTAGTACATAATGAGTCTTATTTTTTTATCGGGGTCTATAAAGAAGACCGCCCTAACTGCAGAGGTTTCGCTTTCGTTTGGTTGCAACATACCGTATAACTTGGATATTTTCATGTCCAAATCAGCGATAATAGGAAAATCAAAATATACCCCGGTATTCTCGCGAACGTTTTGTACCCATCCCAAATGTGCATGTACACTGTCTATGCTGAGCCCTAGGAGCTCGGTGTTCAAAGCATCAAACTCTGGTTTTCTGGTGGCAAAACCACTCATCTCTGTTGTACATACCGGCGTAAAATCTGCCGGATGTGAAAACATTACAATCCATTTATCCTTGGCATAATCCGATAATTTTATTTTACCCTTGGTAGTATTGGCCACAAAATCGGGAGCCTTGTCTCCAATTCTTGGCATTACTGTTACTTCATTGTTATCTAGTGTTTCCATATTGTTTATGTTTTATACCATAAAGATACCTGTCTTTACACTTAAGCACAGTAACTTAGGTTACATAACGTGTTAAAGAAAACCCATAAAAAAAGGCCCTATATAGGGCCTTTTTTTATAATACTAGAGTTTAGTTTGTGCTAACGAATTTTAATGGGAGCTATTTGTTTTTGGCATTCCATTCGGTGTAGCCACCAGCGTAATCGTAAATGGCCTTAAAACCTAATTCTTTTAATATTTGGCTTGCCTTGTTACTTCTACCTCCCACTTTGCAATAAACATAAACAGGTTTTTCCTTGTCTAATGACTGCACCTTTTTGTTAAAGGTTTCGGCGTCCAAAACATTTATGTTTATGGCGTCATCTATATGCCCCGCATTATATTCTTCGGGAGTTCTTACATCCACCAATTGAACATCTTTACCTATAGCTTCCGATTTCAATGTTTCTATATCGATAATTTGTACTTGTTTATCGCTTTGCGAATGGCAAGAGGAAATTACTGTTATTAAGAAAAGTAGTATTGCAATGTTTCTCATTTCAAAAGTGTTTTTATGAATAGTGTTGTTTAAAGAGAAAAACCGGTTTTTTGTGAAACTGGATAAAAGATATGTACTCTTTATACAATTCACTTGTTAAAATTAATCAATATCAGGAATAACGGTTTTCCCTTGCCATTCCAACATACCTCCCAATAGGTTGTATGTATTGGCAATACCAGTTGCTTCCAACAGGTGGCAAGCTCTAAGGCTTCTTTGCCCACTTCGGCAATACACGTAATAGTTCTTGGTTTTATCCAAGTTCTTGGCAGCCTCTTCAAATTTTGCAGGATCCATGACATTTATCAATAAGGCATTTTCTTGAACACCTTCCATCCATTCATTTGGTGTTCTAACGTCGATTACAACGGCATTTTCATCCTTTTCTATGAGTGATTGCCACTCGTTCTGATCTACATTTTTCATTTATAACAATTGTTTTTTATAGAGTAGACGGACAAACGTAATTAGAAACCGGAATACCGGATTCTTTTATTTCCTTGAATCCACCTGTAACGTCTATTAGATTATGTATTCCTCTACTTTTTAAGATAGAGCTTGCGATCATACTTCTATATCCGCCGGCGCAATGCACATAAAAGGGTTTGTTTTCGGGAAACTCCGATAAATGGTCGTTCAAGAAATCTAGAGGGGTATTATGTGCAGTTAATACATGTTCCGATAAGTATTCGCTTGGTTTTCTAACATCGAATACTATCGCATTTTCTTGTTCTATGGCATCTTTAAGCTCTTCTGAATTTACCTGGCTTACTGTATCGTATTCCATTGATGCTTTTTTCCAGGCATCGAATCCACCTTTTAAGTATCCTAAGGTATTATCGAAACCAACTCTTGATAGTCTTGTAACGGCTTCTTCTTCCAGACCATTTGGGGTTACCAATAAAATAGGTTGTTGTACATCGGCGATCAAAGCACCTACCCAAGGGGCAAAGCTACCATCCAATCCTATAAAGATAGAGCGGGGTATATGGCCTTTTGCATAATCGTCTTGATGTCTAACATCTAACACAATGGCGCCGGTCTCATTGGCCGCAGCTTCAAATTCTTTGGGAGAAAGGGCTCTGGTACCACGTTCTAATACCGTTTTTATATCCTCGTACCCCTCTTTGTTCATTTTTACGTTCAACGGAAAATACTGTGGTGGAGGCAGTAATCCTTCTATTACTTCCTCGATAAATTCGTCTTTGGTCATATCTGCCCTTAAGGCATAGTTCATTTTTTTCTGGTTGCCCAAGGTATCCACCGTTTCTTTCATCATATTTTTTCCGCAGGCGGAACCGGCTCCATGGGCCGGATATACGATTACATCATCTGCCAAGGGCATTATTTTTTCCCTAAGGCTGTCATATAAATAACCGGCAAGGTCTCTCTCTGTTAATTCCCCCATTTTTTGTGCAAGGTCGGGTCTACCTACATCACCTAAGAAAAGTGTATCTCCACTAAATATAGCGTAGTCTTTTCCATTTTCATCTTTCAACAAATAGGTGGTGCTTTCCATGGTATGGCCAGGGGTATGTAAAACCTTAATGGTAAGGTCCCCTAATTTAAACTCCTGGTTGTCTTCGGCAATAATAGCATCGAAAGAAGGATTGGCGTTTGGGCCATATATAATGGGAGCTCCCGTTTCTTTTGCCAACGTAACATGACCACTTACAAAATCTGCATGAAAATGTGTCTCAAAAATATATTTGATCTTGGCATCGTCTAACTTGGCTCTTTTAATATAGGGGTGTACTTCGCGTAAAGGATCGATTATGGCAACTTCACCTTTGCTCTCTATATAATAGGCACCTTGTGCAAGACAACCTGTATAAATTTGTTCAACTTTCATTAGGACACATTTTTAATTACAACACAAAATTACGAATTGCAATTAACTAAAACGGTAACAATGGTTACATTGCTTATAAACAAGAACGCCCTGTAGGTTTTACAGGGCGCTAAAATTGTTGTTTTAAAGATTATAACAATGTAGTCGGACAAACGTATTCCGATTTGGGAGTGTCTGTTTTAGAGATGTCGTCAAAACCACCTATAACATCCGCAAAGTCGGACCAACCCCTCTGTTTTAAAATAGAGGCGGCGATCATACTACGGTACCCACCGGCACAATGCAAGATAAAGGTCCTGTCTTTTGGAAACTGGGCCAAATGCTTGTTGATTTCGTTAAGAGGCACATTAATGGCCCCTATAATATGTTCAGAATCAAATTCACTTTTCTTACGTACATCGATAATCAATGGTTGTTCGCTTTTTATGGCTTTTTCTAGGTCTTCTGCGGTAATACGGTCGGTAGTTTCAAAGTCTTTTCCAGATGATTTCCAAGATTGGAAACCTCCTTTTAAATATCCTACGGTACCGTCATAGCCTACTCTAGATAAACGCGTAATCGCCTCTTGCTCTTTACCTGGATAGGTAATCAATAATATTTCTTGTTTTACATCGGGAATCATTTCACCTACCCATTGCGCAAAATTGCCATCGAGTCCAATATTAATACTGTTGGGGACAAAACCTTTGGCAAAATCGGAAGCATCACGGGTGTCCAACATTAAAGCTCCTGTTTCGTTTGCGACTACTTCAAATTCGTCCGGCCTAAGGGCTTTGGTTGCCCTATCCATTATTTTGTCTAAACTTTCATATCCTTTAATATTCATGAGAACATTTTGGGGAAAGTACCCTGGTGGAGTCGTAAGGCCTGTCAAAAGTTCTTTAATGAACTCTTCTTTAGTCATATCGGCCCTTAGGGCATAATTTACTTTTTTCTGATGGCCAAGCGTATCGGTCGTTTCCTTGCTCATCATTTTACCACAGGCAGAACCTGCTCCATGGTTTGGATAGACTATTAAATCATCGCTCAAGGGCATAATTTTATTTCGTAGTGAATCATATAAGTGTGCCGCAAGCTTTTCTTGGGTCAGTTCGGATACTACGTGCTGTGCAAGATCTGGTCTTCCAACATCCCCGATAAATAAGGTATCGCCTGTAATGATACCATGCTCTTTGCCATTTTCATCTATGAGCAAATAGGTGGTACTTTCCATAGTGTGCCCCGGTGTATGAATGGCCTTGACCTTATAATCGCCGACTTCAAATATTTGACCGTCTTGGGCGATAGTGGCTTCGTATGCAGGTTTTGCACCCGGACCAAAAACAATTTCGGCACCGGCCTTTTTTCTTAAATCTAAATGGCCGCTTACAAAATCGGCATGAAAATGTGTTTCAAAAACATATTTTATCTCGGCATTATCTATTTGGGCTCTATCAATATATGGCTGTACTTCCCTTAATGGGTCAAATACTGCTGCTTCACCTTTACTTTCAATATAATAGGCCGCATGTGCCAAACATCCTGTATAAATCTGTTCTACTTTCATAATTGTTCGTTTAAGGTTTATGGGCTAAAATTACTTATAGAAGAACTGTAATTCTGTGACTTATGTCACATAAGGTTGTTAAAATTGTATAAAAAACAAGAGAAACAGAATGTTGTTTATGTAGAAAGTATGGATTTGGAAATGTATTTATCGTTCTACAAAAAATTCCATATAAAATATAAAGGCCGCCATTACCAGTATAAAATAACCAAAGCCTTTTTTTAGTTTATTACCGTCTATGAAGTTACCTATATAGCTGCCAATAAAGATTCCTATTAGGGAAAGACTGGTAAAAAGGCCTAAAAATTGCCAGTCGATATCCATGGTAAGGGCATCTCCCAAAAAGAATCCCATTAATGATTTAATGGCGATTATTATCAACGAAGTACCTACGGCCACTTTCATTTCTACATTGGCAAGAATTACCAATGCGGGAATGATCAAAAATCCCCCTCCGGCACCGATCATACCGGTAATGCCACCGACCATTAAACCTTCGGCCAAGATCAAAGGGTAGTTATATTTGACCTTGCCACTGGTTTTGTTTTTAATCTCTTTTTTTGTTTTTAGCATAGAAAACGCCGCAGGTATCATTAACACGGCAAAAAGTCCGAACATGGCCATACGTCGGGTAAATTCAAAGTCGCCTAGGTTAAAAAGAGTATCGGGAAGTATGGGAATAACATAGTGCCGTACAATGGTAACCCCTATAATTGCAGGGATGCCGAAAACAACGGCAGTACGCCAGTCTACATAACCTTTTAGGTGTTGTTTCCAACCACCGACCAAGGCACTGGTTCCTACAATAAAAAGGGAATATGCCGTGGCGGCCTTTTCGTTTATGGAGAATAGGTAAGCAAGTACAGGTACCGCCAGTATGGATCCCCCACCACCTATGAGGCCTAATGATATTCCAATGATCAGTGCGCTTATGTAACCAAATATCTCTATAACTTCCATGCCGTTTTACTTTGATACAGTACAAAGCTATTTGGCCTACAGAAGCTAGGCAGTAACAATGGTTACATAGTATTTATAAATCTAATATTTTAATATGGTTTCGGTGTAGTTCTATTTTGCCCATTTGCTCCAATTTTTTCAGTAATCTAGAGATGACCACTCTAGAGGTATGTAGGTCATAGGCAATTTCTTGATGGGTATTTTGAATGGTGTCCTCTTTGTTGATGCGCGCTTTTTCTTTAAGGTATCCGATCAGGCGCATATCCATTTTGTCAAAGGCGATACTATCTAAGGTGGTCAACAGTTCGTTTAAGCGGTTATGGTAACTGTTGAAAATAAAATTACGCCAAGATTTGTATTTAGCTGTCCATTCTTCCATTTTTTGAACAGGCACCATGATGAGTTTGGTATCCGTTTCGGCGATGGCCCTGATCTCACTTTTGGCATCGCCCATACAGCAGGTGAGCGTCATAGAACAGGTGTCTCCCTGCTCTAGGTAGTAAAGCAACAGTTCATCACCATCATTGTCTTCGCGAAGCACCTTAATGGCTCCCGAAATTAATAAGGGCATGCCTTTAATATATTCGCCAATGTCCATTAATTTGTAGCCTTCCGGAATTTCTTTGTATGTGCCTACCTGAATTATTTCATTGATAAGTGCCTCCTCGAAAATATGACCATAACTTGCTTTTAGCTCTTGTATCATTTTATTTGTTGTGACTTAACTTTTTCCGCTATTTTTTTATCATACTTAAAAAAGAAGTTTGCCCAAATAATTTTTGATACGGCAGCGATCCAAGGCATGGTCAATATCAATGTTATAACGATCAAGCCAAAAAGACCGGCAATGGACAGATCTAACCTAAAAATAAGGGTTAGCACATATACAGCCACCGCTACTGCCACACCTACTGCATATGAAACATACATACTACCGGTATAAAAACTTGGTTCAATGCTATATTTTAATCCACATTTGGGGCAACGCTCCTTTACCTTGTTAAAGTTACTTAATTTATAGGGATTTGCTTCTAAAAATGCGCCTTCATGACATCTGGGACATTTGATGAATATAATACTGTATAATTTAGAGCCTTTGCCGAACATATTTAAAATTTTATTTCAAAAGTAAGGGAAGGCAGGTCTAGTATTAGTAACAAATGTTACAAAAGACCAAAACGGTATGTGTGAAATAATAGCGGTTTTTGTGTGGTAGTCATGCGAATCTTGTTTTTAGGTGTTTAAAAGGGTTTAAACCGTTTTGCATATAGAGCAATTGGGCTCTCCCGTTAACAAGCCATTTTTATCAAATTCATATTTGCAACATTCATTAAAGTTCTGTTTCAAGATATCTTTGGCCCTTCGTATTCTTGCTTTTACATTGGCCAAGCTTATATCTAAAATTTTTGCAGCCTCTTTTTGTTTGTACCCTTTTATGTAAACCAGTTCTATAACCTCTTCATATATAGGAGGAAGATCGTTGATGAATTTATCAAAACAACAGATGTCTTGGTAGTCATGTTTGTCGACCTTTTGTACAACAGAGGTTTCATCGGTGTATACCGATTCTTTGTTTATGTAATTAATTATCTCGTTTCTGGCAATCTGAAAGACCCAGGCCTTTATTTTATCTTCATCTTTAAGATTGGGAAGATTTTTATGGATTTTTAAGAAGGTGTTTTGAAAAATATCATTGGTAACGGTTTTGTTCTTTATCTTTTTTAGAATAAAGAAGTATAGTTCGTCTTTATGATGGTCCCATATGCTTTGCGTTTTCATAACTTAAAATTAAAAAAAAGGCCAGTATCAAAACTGGCCTTCAATAGATTTAACAGCAACTACATTTATCACATTCACATTTGGCACAATTACAGTTGTTTTCCAGGCAATTTTTACAATTGCATTTTGTGCAGTCACAGTTTGTGCATTTACAATTATTCATATGGATATAATTTTAACGTTTGTTAAGTAGACTCGAAAACATTAAAAAAGATACATGAATTTCTGTTTTTTTACAGAATGTAAAGGTCCTATAGGTGTTTTCCGCTATTCATCTTAATTCTCAAACTGATGCACGGTTTTACGTTGGGTGTATTTTCTTTTGGTTTTGATGACTTTGTATCTAAAATCATCATAAAACAAACTTGCAAGCAATATGAGCGCCCCTATGATTAGGGTGTTCAATTTAATATTCGCTTCAGAATAGAAAAAACCGCCTACCAATCCACCGGCAAAAAAGAACGCAATAATAAAAATACGCAGTTTAATATTCGATTTAAGTTTTTCTCTTTGCAAACGTAGCTTTTTAAAAAAGAGTTGGGAAATATCGATACCCAAATCGGTAAAAAGACCAGTTAAGTGTGTTGTTCTGACTACGGCATTAGAAATTTTGGTAACAAAAGAGTTTTGTAGGCCCATAGCGAAAAGTAGTAAGCAAATAATCAGGTTGGCCGATTCTATGATAAGTAGATTGCTTAGAACCCCGATAGATATTAAAATTAAGGATTCCAATATGGTAGGTATTACAAAAACGTTGAGCCTTTTGTTTTCTTTATATTTCTCTATTAGTAGACTTGATGTAAAAGAACCGATCAAGAAAGAGAAAATATAGAGAAAATAAACAGTGCCTTTCCAAAACTCAAAATTGGCAACGTCATATATAAATAGGGCAAAGTGGCCCGTTACATTGGTCGTTAATTGATTAAAGGCCAAAAATCCTGTTACGTTAACGATTCCGGCAACAAAAGATAATACGGTAGCAATACGAAGATTGTGTTCTAAAGTTCTGCTCTTACCTTGATGTCTAAACATGCGATAGCATTTAATGCGATTTTTTAAAATCGGAAACAAAGGTACGTATAAGCAAAAAGATTTTGGCTTCTAGAACAATAAGTTGTTTATATGAAGTTATAATTTTGCTGCAGGAATGTAAATAGCCATAGGAGCCATAGGTCGGTATGTTAGAATTTATAGTGTTTATATGCTAATGCTTTGTATTTAGATCTCTATATCGAGTTTTAGTATTAATTTTGCTTATAATGTTTGACTATAGAATACGTGTCTTTTTTACCGTGGCCAATAGGTTGTCCTTTTCCAGGGCGGCTGAGGAGCTCCATATTACCCAACCGGCAATAACAAGACATATTAGGCAGATCGAAGATCATTTTGGTCAAAAATTGTTTGAAAGAAAGGGTAACAGCATAGCACTTACGGAAGCAGGCAACTTGTTGTATAACCATTCAAAGAGGATCTTGCAAGAGTATAAGGAATTGGAGTTTGACATGAACGCCTTGGTCGATAGAACAGAGGGTATTCTACGTATTGCCGCCAGTACCACTGTTGCACAATATGTGTTGCCAGTGGTCTTGGCCAAATTTCATAGACAGTACCCCAAGGTTAAAGTAAGCTTGATCAGTGCCAACACGGAAGATGTTGAAAAAGCAGTGCTTGAATCTAATGCGGAGCTGGGCTTTATCGAGGGGCGTTCAAAGAATCGTGAATTGGCCTACCAACCTTTTTTAAAGGATGAAATTGTTCCTGTGGTGGGGGCAGGGCACCCTTTGTTCAATGCAAATACGATTGTTCCCCAAGACTTGAAAACCCAGCCCTTGGTGCTCAGGGAAGAGGGTTCGGGAACCTTAGAAATAATTCTTCAAGAATTGAGAAAGGTAGGTATTGTTTACAATGACCTTACTGTTGAAATGCGCTTGGGTAGCTCTGAAAGCATCAAATCGTACCTAGGTGATGACCGCAGTATGGCTTTTCTTAGTGTTAATACGATATTAAAGGAACTGAAGTCGGGGGAATTGGGCATTGTAGATGTTACCGGACTCTCTTTGGAACGCGACTTTTATTATATCTTTAAACAAGGGCACCATTCGGCACTTTCCAATTTATTTCTCGATTTTATACGATATCATTATAACATATTGTTATAATATATGCTTTTTTATCATTTGTTTGCCCAGACAAGCACTGCTACTTTTACATCGAATAATAACAATGTATTTGATGGATGCAATGATACGACTCACAGAACAAATAGCGATTAAATTATACTTATTTGCACTTTTCTCGTGCAGTGGGTCCATTTCTAGTATCTAGGGGCTTTGGCGCCATCCTTTAAATACCTATTCTCATTATGCTGCCTATGGGTCGGGCAGCGTCATAACTGATTTAAGATTCTTTTTTGACCAGGTCTTTGTAGACGCCCGAATGGTTTGGGTGTGTATGGGGGAGGCATGATTGTTCTTGGTCCTAAGGGAAATCAATTACCGATTTAATGTTGAAAAATTAAAACCATCTAAAAATGAAAACAATGAATTGTAGAAAAAAAGGAAAAGGAAAAATGATCAGGACTCTCCGTTTTGTTCTGGGTCTGTGTGGGTTAGTGTTGTTGGGGGAGGTTGTGCATGCCCAGGTTTCAAAACCCTATAATCACAGATATGACCCGCCATGGGATAATGTGGTACAGGAAGGAACACCATTTACGATCTACGGTATTGATAATGCCCCCGATTTTCATGGGGATATAAATAATCCGGATTTGGTGGTATTTTTTGCGGGCAACCAATACATGGTAGTGCCCGAACTACTGGATGCTTTTAAAACCGAATATCCCAAGTACAAAAGGATATTTGCAGAGACCATTCCACCGGGCATAGAAGAACGCCAGGTGAAGTCAGGTGTTCTAGTGCTAGGTAATATGCGTATTCAATTAAAACCGGATGTGATAACAGCCGGTAAGGGAAGTATTGAAAAAAACGAGGCACTCGGATGGTTTTCGCGAACCGAAGCCTATGCCAAAAATCGATTGGCCATTATGGTGAGCAAGGGCAACCCAAAGAATATTAATAGTTTACAGGATTTAGGAAGGTCCGATGTGAATGTAAGCATGCCTAATCCCGAATGGGAAGGAATAGGAAGGCGCATCACCAAAGCTTATGAAAATGTGGGGGGAGAGGCCTTGAAAACTAAGATTATGAAGGAGAAAGTAGGCGAAGGCACTACCTATCTTACTACAATTCACCACCGTGAGACCCCCTTATCAATAATGTACAACAGATCGGATGCCGGACCGGTGTGGTACAGTGAGGCGTTTTATCATTCTCAATTAACCGACCATCCCTTGGAAATGGTCACCATACCGAACGATGTCAATGTCGGGGCCACCTATGTAGTGGGACAAATGAAAAATGCCCAGCATCCGGAAGCGGCAAAGGACTTTATAGAATTTCTCACCTCCGATAAGGGGCAGGCGATTTATAAAAAATACGGATTCATCACCGTAAAATAATAGAGAACGATATAAAAGAAAAAACAATGCAAAAGATCAAAGCGATTATCTATATATGCTTGCTGTCAATCGTTGGCAATAAAGCAATAGCCCAAGAATGGACAAACCCAGTAATCAAGAATTACGGGAAGATCAAATATTATAAGGATGTCGCCATGCAGCCAGACAGACATATGGACTATAAAATTGTGTTCAATATTACCACGGACAAGGAAATAGACGGGGTAAATGCCGGCTTATGGAAGATGGCCCGCACTATCAACCTTCTAAGGGCCGGAGGGGTAAAGGAGAAGAATATTCATTTGGTAGGGGTTATACATGGTGGGGCCACGCCTACGGTTCTTACCAATGAAGCCTATCAAAAAATCAAAGGAAGACCCAACCCCAATCTCGATATTCTTAAGGTACTCAAAGAGCACGGAGTGCAGCTTCATGTTTGCGGACAAGCGGTGGCCAAGGCCAATATCGATCCGGATACCGAGATAAATAAATACATCACCTTTAGTCTTTCTGCACTCATAGATATCCCCACTTTTCAGCTTAAGGGCTATGCTTTGATGCCCTAACTATCGGTAGCACTGTTGTTTCAGATGCAGTGAGGTGTAATAGATTATAAACGTGAAATTTTAATCAAGTGGAAAATTTTAGAAATCAAATAAGAAGGT
Organism: Maribacter thermophilus; assembly: GCF_001020565.1. Classification (GTDB taxonomy): domain Bacteria; phylum Bacteroidota; class Bacteroidia; order Flavobacteriales; family Flavobacteriaceae; genus Maribacter; species Maribacter thermophilus. The sequence goes on from NZ_LDAS01000001.1 coordinate 491,002, forward strand.
TGATTTATGGTGTGCTTGCACTTTCTTCGGCCATACTTGTGGTGATCGTGGGGTTAATTGTATATGTGACCCATCCAGAGGTTTTTAACACTAAAGAGCTGGCCGTCGAAACAGCATCGGAATGGCGACCAAAGGATCCAATCAAGGAAATGGCAATAGCAAACATGCCCGATGATGTAAAGTATGGCTACGATCTGTTGACCGAGACGCCCAAGTTTCTCGGGCCTGAAGTGGCCGATTCCGAAATGCGGTCTACCGGTAACAATTTGGCCTGTAAAAATTGCCATTTAAAAACGGGAACACAGGTAGGGGCTGCTTCCTGGATCGGTGTTACCCAGCGCTTTCCTTCCTTTCGCGGACGATCCAATAGCATTGGTACTATTGAGGATCGAATCAATGGGTGTTTTGAGCGTAGCATGAACGGTAAAAAGTTACCGGTGGATTCCAAGGAAATGCAGGCCATGAAGGCCTATATGGAATGGCTGGGCGAAGATATGCCCGAAGAACGGATAAAGGAATACAAGGGGTTTGTATCCTTGAAAATACCCGCCGAGGCCGTGGACCTGGAACAAGGAAAGAGCATCTATACTATGGAATGTGCCCTTTGTCATGGTGCAAACGGACAAGGGGTAAAGTTCCCCGACGGCACTATGGGGTATCAATATCCTCCTTTATGGGGGCAAGATAGTTATAACGATGGGGCAGGGATGCACAGGGTACTTACGGCCGCACAATTTATTAAGGCCAATATGCCTTTTGGCCAAGCTACCAAAGACAGGCCTAAATTGACGGATGAGGAGGCTTACCACGTTGCGGGATATATCAATAATTTTATGCGTCCAGAAAAAAGGAATAAAACAAAGGATTTTCCTGACCGAAAGTTAAAGCCCGTTTCTACTCCTTATGGTCCTTGGGACGATAATTTCTCGGCAGAGCAACATAAATTTGGGCCTTTTCCTCCTATAATTGCCTACTATAAGAACAAATACAACATTAAAAAGACAAAATAATGGTAAAAGTCTAGGTCATATAATAAGGATATTTGTCTTTATTTTGGGCGAAAAAAAGGGGAAAGCTTAGCTTTCCCCTTTTTTTATAAAGAATAGATTCAATTTTAGACAAGTGTTGTACCATAAATTTTATAGGTGCCAAGCCCATGATCTGTTCTAAAAATAAGATAGATGTAAGCACTCGCGGATACGGCACCTGTTTTAAATAAAAAGTTAGGCCGAATCCGATTATGCTTACATGTATGTGCTATTAATAAGAACTTTATTTACTTGTTTTTAACACATTGTTAATCAATGTATTCCATTTTTTAATAGATTCTAGTTCTCCACTTATTTGGTAATTTACATCTACGTTGTAAAACTCAAAAACAGTGTTGGTTTTATTATCGTCAATAGGGCTAAAATTCAAGTGTAGTTGCTCTATTATTTTCCCGTTTTTTGAAGTAGACTTGCCTATATTGGCTATTTTACAACTTTTGATTGTGGATAGATCTACAAATTGCTGCTTACTGAGGTCTTTTTTCTTAAAAACAAAGAAAACAAAATTCTTGGCTTTGTCTATACCAATGGCATAGAAACCGCAAATATCAAACTCGGTTATTTCACAATTTTGTTGTTTAGCTAAATCTTTGAGAGAAACCAACAATTGTTTTTCTTTTTTCTTTTTTCCTCTAATTGTTAAAACAAAAGGTATTGCGCATATTACAATGCATATTAGACCTATTATGGTCGTTCCTAAATCCATTTTTATAATATTTTAATTTTTTGGTATACTGAATTTTGTACAAGGCGATTTTGTCCTTGCATTTATTTATAAGTTGAAGAGACTACGAAAATCGGTAGTTCTTAAGAGAAGAGGATTACCAAAAATTATGGAAAGGAAAAATAAGATCGGACTTTCTATGTCGGATCAAGAGGGTTTTAAAGTGGCTTTTGTATTGCTTGAATAAGGCACTAAAAAGTACTTCACCATAAGAGGAAATTATCCAAAAGCCTTTATATGATAAATTAAAATCGGGCGAAGGATATTCCGTAAGACCAGAAAACAAGACTTCTGATTGTTCTGTATGGGGGTTAAGAACCTTAAATGTGGTTAGGTATTCTTTTTGTCCGTTTTTATGGGGAACAATACGTTTATTATAGTCCGGTAGTATGTTTATGGTAGTGTAAATACCAAAACAATAGACTGTAAAAAGTAAAAGGGCCTTTAATATTTGATATGGACTTTTCATATTATACTACGCTACTTTTAGCGAGCACTTCGTTTACTTCATTTAAACTGTCCTCATTATCCAATAAAACTACCAATATATCGTTGGCTTCGATGACCGTGGATCCCCCTGGCCTAACAAATTTTGTATCTCGCTTGATCATAACAATAAATGCGGATTGCGGAAAATGTAAATCTATGATTCGTTTGCCAACGGCAAAACTATCGGGAGCAACTGATATTTCTTCCATTTCCGACTTTGGTAAATTCAGTATGTACCTATCACTTCCGGTAATAGGTTTTACTTCTTCAGGTAAGGCCACATTAAGCCATTTAGAAAAAATGGATAAAGTTGTACCCTGTATCAAAACAGAAGTGACGGAAATAAAGAATACGATATTGAAAATAATATGTGCTTTATCTATTCCTGCCAATAGGGGATAGGTTGCAAAAACAATTGGGACCGCCCCACGTAAACCTACCCATGATATATAAACCCTTCGCCTGAGTTTCATTTTAAAAAACATAAGACTTAGAAAAACACCAACAGGACGGGCAACGATAATCAGAAATAATGAAATTAACAGACCAATGCCCATGTAAGGTATAATCTGAGAAGGAAAAACCAGTAGGCCCAATGTTAAAAACAGTACGATCTGCATTAACCAGGCCATTCCGTCAAACATTTTAAGGATGGTAGATTTATGTATTAAATCTTGATTTCCCAGATAAACAGCACAGATGTAAATAGCCAAAAATCCGTTTCCTCCAACGAAGTCTGTGGCAGAGAACGTAATAAACATAAGGGAGATAACTAAAACAGGGTAAAGTCCCTCAAACCCAAGTTTAATATTGTTTATGGTTATTTTGCTCAGTTTTCCAAAAGCAAAACCGGCCAGGCCCCCTAAAATCATTTGCTTTAAAAACATAGGGATGATAGATACAATACTTTGGTCTTGATGAATGACCAGGGTTAAAAAAGCCAGCGTTAAAACATAGGCCATAGGGTCGTTACTTCCACTCTCCAATTCCAGTGTTGGTCTAAGATTGCTTTTTAAGGCTAAATTTTTTGATCTTAATATAGAAAATACAGCAGCAGCATCGGTAGACGAAACAATAGAACCCAATAACATGCTTTCATAAATGGTAAAGTCGGTAACAAACCAAACGAAGGTGCCAAGGGAAAGAGCGGTAAGCAAAACACCAAGGGTAGACAATACCAACCCTTCTCTAAGAATAGGTTTTACCGCGTTCCAATTGGTATCCAATCCACCGGAAAACAATATAAAATTAAGAGAAACAATACCAATGAACTGTGCAAGTTTAGGGTCGTCAAAGACAATTCCACCAATGCCGTCGGAGCCTGCCAGCATTCCAATGGCCAAAAACAGAATTAAGGTCGGAACCCCAAATTTATAGGAGGTCTTGCCCACGACGATACTTATAAAAAGTAATAGGGAGCCTACTAATAGAATATTTTCAATGGTTAAATCCAAATTCTCTCTCTGTCTTTTAATTTAAAAGAGACAAATTTAGGTGTTTTATCACTTTTAACAATTAAACCGATTGTTATTAGTTTTATAAAAAGAGGTAATATTAAAGTAGTTATCTTCCGTATTATTTAATTGGTGAAATAAATCTCTGCCGTAATGTTGAAAAGGCAGTATGGTTGTGCCAATTATTTTAACTCGTAATCGTTTTCTAAATGAGCTATTATGACTTTTTCTATGAATCATGGAGGGTTTTAAAAGTTAAAAACAGTTAATTTACGGGATAGTGAATTCTGTGGCTGAAGGCAACGGTACAAGGAGGTACAGGCCTATTTCAATGTGGTAGATGAAAAAATACAATTAGAATTATGGCTGGGTTTTTAGGTGTGGCTCAATTATTTGAGTACATTTGTAACCAATTCATGAAACAAAAAATTGTTTTGTGAACAAGATTAAAATAGTAAAAATACCCTACTTTTTAGTAGTTCTTCGTTAAGCAATTTTCTTTAAGACTTTACTTCAACGTTTCAATTTGATCACAAGATCAAATATCATTTTTACCCTTTTTTCGAAGTAATTTTTGTTTAACTAATTTCTTTTCACATTAAAACATTAAGATTCTCCAAATCAGTTAGTTCTGATTTTTCAAAGACATTGAAGCTTCGCGTATCCGAATATTCCAAGACCGCCCAAAAAAGTAGGTACGGTAACAAACGCATGGTTATAAAGACCATTTTTATGCTCTTGTTGTTTTTTACACCATTGGCATTTATCATTTTCTCATCCATTACAAGCGTTCCCTTATTGTTCGGATTGTACATCCTAAGTGGATTGGGTATGGCGGGTATCGGCATGGGCATCATGCACGATGCCATACACGGATCTTATTCAAAAAATAAGATTGTTAATAAACTTATGGGCTATACCATAAATTTAATTGGGGCCAATGATAAGGTATGGCGGTTACAGCACAATGTGCTGCACCACAGTTTTACCAACATCGAAGAACACGACGATGATATAAACGCCCCATTCTTTCTTCGGTTTTCGCCCCATGCAAAAAGAAACAAACTGCACAGGTACCAACATTGGTATGCGTGGTTCTTTTACGGCTTGTCGACGATTTCGTGGGTCACTTCCAAAGATTTTATCAGGTACAAGAGGTATTATAAATTAGGACTGATCAAGGACCGCAAGACCTATATAAAAGGTTTGTTCAAGATCGCGGCTTGGAAAGTGGTGTATTATTCCTATGCCCTGGTATTGCCGATCGTTTTAACGGCTTTTGCCCCATGGACGGTAGTATTGGCCTTTTTGGCAATGCACTTTGTAACCGGGTTAAGTATATCCTTGGTCTTTCAAACGGCCCATGTATCTCCTGACGCCGCTTTTCCGCTACCGGATGAAAACGGAAACTTAGATTCTGGTCGCTTGGCACATCAGTTGGAGACGACCTGTAATTTTGCTCAAAAAAGCGTGGTCCTGTCTTGGTTGATAGGGGGGCTCACGCATCAGATAGAGCATCACCTTTTTCCGAACATATCACATGTTCATTATAGAAAAATAGCCCCGATCGTAAAACGGACGGCGGAGGAATTCGGATTGCCCTATCACACCAATGGCTCTTTTTTAACAGCGGTAATCAAGCATTTTCAAATGCTCAAAGACTTGGGACGCACGGATATTATTCCCGTCCAAAGCACTTAAAACAATATAAAACATGGATAGCTACATCCAACGGAATGGGTAGGTAACATAGGTGTTAGCCTTAATGTAGGCCCGCACATTCGCCAATGAATAGCAGATAAATTTTAAAAATTAATATATTACAATTATGCAAGAAGGAACAGTAAAGTTTTTTAACAATGACAAAGGTTTTGGTTTTATAACACCGACCGATTCAAATGAAGATATTTTCGTACACGTATCGGGCCTTATCGATGAAATCGAGGAGAACGACCAAGTACGCTACGAAACGCAACAAGGCCAAAAAGGTCTGAACGCCGTTAAGGTAGAGCTGGTTTAAACTCAGATGAAATAGATACAAAAAGAGCGGCTTATGGCCGCTCTTTTTATTTTCAGGGATGTTCGTCCGTATCTTGAAAAGATGAACTTATATCATGGTTTCCATATATTTTTTAACATCGGCATCCTTGTAAATTTTCCCTACCATATTTACATATGATTGTGCAAAACGCTCGTTTTTTGCAAGGTTTCCAAAAAGGGACTCTTGCTTAATAAAGGCCAAGGGATCCGTTGCGGTTTGCTTTGCGGCTTGGTGAAGCTCCTCTTGCATGGCATCGATAATCTCCAGTGGCTGCCCGTTCTTATCGGTCTGTTTGTCGCTGTAATAGCACCAAGCGGCAATGATCAGGCTTATAAACTCGATGCTTCTTTCCGCCGATAGATTCTCTTGAAGGGTCTCAAACAAGAACTTGGGCAATTTGGCAGAACTTTCAGAACAGATACGGCTTAGACTATCCTTTATATTGGGGTTGGCAAAACGCTCCTGTAGGCTATCCTTGTAGGCGTTAAGGTCGATTCCCTTTACCTCGTCGAGAGTAGGGGTGGCCTCACGGTCCATAAAGGTTCTTAAATAGGTAACGAAGGTCGGGTCTTCCATACAGGCATTAATGGTAGGGTGGCCGTGTAAGGCTCCCAATATGCCCAAGACCGAATGGCCTGCGTTCAATAAACGAAGTTTCATTTTTTCGTAGGGCTTTACATCGGGTACAAATTGTACACCAACCTTTTCAAATTCAGGTCGACCGTTCGAAAAATTGTCCTCTACCACCCATTGTATAAAGGGTTCACAGGTTACGGGCCATTCGTCCTTAATACCGTAATTCTCTTCGAGATAGGCGATATCCGCGGCCGTGGTCACCGGTGTTATACGATCCACCATACTATTGGGAAAACAAACTTCGCGTTCGATCCAGTCGGCCAAGGCGGTGTCTTGTCTTTTGGCAAAGGCAAGCAACATTTTACGGGCCATATCGCCATTGTGCTGAATATTGTCGCAAGACATTAGGGTGAATGCCGGCAGGTTTTTATCACGTCGTTTTTTTAGGGAGGCGGTTAAAAATCCGTAAACCGTCTTAGGGGTGTCCGGATGTTCTAGGTCGTGCTGGATATCTCGGTTTTCAAAGTCGAATTCTCCCGTAGATGGATTAAAATTATAGCCGCCCTCGGTAATGGTGAGGGAAACAATTTTTGTGGCGGGGTCCGCCATACGGTCGATTACTTTTTTGGCATCGTCGACACCTAGTAAAAAATCGCATATAGAACCTATGACCTTGGGTGCTACCTTGCCATCGGGGTGCTTTACGATCAAGGTGTAAAGTCCGTTTTGCTTGGTCAGCACGTCGTATATTTTGCGGTCGCCTTCCCTTAGGCCGATACCACAGATGCCCCATTCGGGTGCGCCGTATTTTTCTTGAAGGGCATTGGTGTAAAAGGCTTGGTGCGAACGATGGAAACCGCCCACGCCAATATGCACCATGCCCGATATCAGGTTGTTTCTATCATAGGAAGGACAAGGAATGCGTCCTGCCAATTCCGCTACGTTCTTTTGTTCCAGAGTTAGGGTGTTTTTCATTACAATGCTGCTTTTTTTTGTTTTCCGCGTTTAAGGGCCCAATAGGCTGTTATAAAATAGAGTAGGGTGCAGATAAATGCGTATTTGTAAAATACCTCGCGATTTTCCACATAAAATGTCTCGTCAGAACTGCCAAATAGCGTAATGGCGGCCAAAATTAGGGTAATTACCAAGGTAATGAGCGAGATGACCTGTAGTGTCCGTGTAAGAAAGGAATTGTCCTTTACGGTCAAGGGTTGCGATTTAGCCTTGTGTTCATGAAATTTTTCAATGTTCTGGAGACGTATTTCCTCTTTTTTCTGGGCTTCTGGATAGGCTTTCTTGGCTCCATATCTTCCCGCCATAAGGGTATAGACAAGGATCGTAAATATCCATGTGGGAATAAACAGGTAAAAGAAAGACATCACATTAAAGGCGTTGAGGCCAAAACCAAACAAGAGTCCTAATGCCCATGAGGCTACTGCCGGGGTGCTAAAAGTCAGTTGGCTGTACGAAGACCAATAGCGGGTATAACCTATTCTAGGGAATATCTGGTGTTCGGCAAATACGATGGCCCCTACGGGAACGACCAATAGGCCGGCATAGGTAAGTAGCGGTAGTATTTGTGAAAAAACAAAGGGGAAACATGCGATGACAACGGTTATCAGTCCTACCACTATGGTGGTTTTCTTTCTCGAGTGGCTATGGAAAATAGCTTGTGCCGCCAAGCCTGCGCGGTACAGGTTGGTGATAGCGGTCGTCCACCCGGCCACTATGACGATGACGAAGCCCGACCAGCCCAAGGCGTAATAGGCGACATCTCCCGGATCTAGTTCCACGATAGATTTCCCTATGATTACTGCTGCACCGGCCCCCATGATACCTGCTGCGATCCAGGCAACGTAGTGCCCGAACATCATTCCCGTACTGGTCGATAGGCCATAAATTTTCTTTTTGGCAAAACGTAAAAGCGCCATGTCTATAAGCCCAAAATGGGTAATCGTATTGGCGGCCCAGGCAAAGCCGATGACCTCTATGAGGCCTATACCGGGCTCACCGTTGCTGTCAAGTCCCGTCCAAATGGACTGGTCGCCCAGGGCAATAAAATCGTTCCATCCGGCAGGTAGCGTTTTCCCCAGAACGTCCAATGAGAGGGCGGGCAAGAGTACCATGGCGCCGCTAGTGAACATAACAAAGAGCCAAGGGGCGCATATACCCGAAAACTCCGAAACGGCATTAAAGCCGTAGATGGCGATGGAGACTACGACGGCACCCACACAAAAGACAATCAATACAAACCAGAGGTTGGTAGGGTACCAGTTTAATTGGGCCGGGACGTCAAAAGCAAAACGCACCGCCGTGGCCGATACGGTGATCATGGCGGCGGAAATGACCGAAAATATAATTACATTGGCCCAATTATAAAGCTTGGTCATAGAGTCGCCGGCAATTTTGTTCAGGTAAGTATAGAGACTAAGCCTAGTGTCTACGGCAATGGGCGAGGTAATAAATGTCCAGCTTAGAACGGCCAAGATATTACCGATCAACAGGCCCAAGAGAATATCCATGGTTTTGGCTCCGAGTGCAACAAATGTAGCCCCTATGACAAATTCGGTAGCTGCTACGTGCTCTGCGGCATACAATCCGGCAAAATGGGTCCAATCGTGCAGTTTATGTTTGGCGACGGGTAGTTGCTCTTCGTTTAAATCTTCAAACTGTTGATAATCTGTAGTAGTATCCATGAGTTAAGTTGATGTGTCGTATGGCGCCCTAAAATAGTTGATGTTAAGGTAGGGTTGCGTGCGAGTATTAAGTGATAGGGATTAGCGCCATAACTAAGTTTTTAAGTTAATCAAGTTGTAACAAGCGGGCTAATTTAGTAAAACCATATCTAACAGAAAATCTACAATTGAGATATATGTGATTTTTCTTACCGGATTGGGGCTCTTGAGACTTCTTTGGCGCCTTTTGTACTTATGATTGCCTTTGATTGCAAAAAGGGACTAATAAAGGATGAATACCAGTGAGAAAATAGAAATAAAGATCCATAAGGCCAAAGCTAACAATATGGGTTTAACTCCCGTGGCCCGTAAATCTTCGATAGAAATGGTAGAACCTACCATAAAAAGGGTTGCAACCAAAAGCCTTTTGGCTATAAATACGATTGGTCCGGTGGTTGTTTCGGGTAAAATGTGGTAACTGTTAATGGCTATGGCACCAATAAATAACAGAATAAAATATGGAATTCTAATTTTTTTACCCTGGGTACCGAACAAGAACATAGAGAGCACCGATAGGGGTATAATCCACAAAGTTCTTGAAAGTTTTACCGTCGTAGCGATCCTAAGGGCTTCATCGCCGTATTCAATGGCCGCCCCTACGACCGAACTGGTATCGTGTATGGCTATGGCGCACCATAGTCCGAACTGTTCTTGTGTCAATTTAAAAAAGTGACCTATTGTCGGAAAAACAAAAAGAGCAATGGAGTTTAACAGAAATACAACCCCTAGGGCAATGCTTATGATCTTGCCCTTACTTTTGATTACTGGTGAAATCGCTGCTATGGCACTTCCGCCACAAATAGCTGTACCAGAAGTGATAAGGTGGCCAAGTTTCAGGTCAAGTTTCAAAGCCCTGGTCAGTACCCAACCTAGTGATACTGTTAAAACAATGGAAGAAGCGGTCAGACCCAAGCCTTCTTTGCCGGTTTGAAAGGTTTCTTCGAGGTACATGCCGAAACCGAGACCAATGACCGAAATTTTAAGGAAATAATGAATGGCCCTATGGCAGTATTGTTTAAAGGGATTTGAAAAAATAAGGGTAAATATAAAACCCAATACTAATGCCGTAGGACTGTTTATTTTGCCTAAAAGTGCCGTGCCGATAATTAGGAGGTATGCTGTTTTTAAAAAAATACCTTTCATATCAATTCGTATGATTTGATACAAAAGTACATGCCTAAAACAAGCCTTTAGCACAGTAATTTGTTATCTGATATAACCAAAAGTTATAGTGCTCCAGATTGAATTTTTATAGCATACCGTATTTTGCAAAGGCGTACTTAGCTATATAGGAACCGGTAGAAAACTAAAAATGCAAGTTTCTTTTAATATCGCAATAATATGGTTAAGCAAGTTTTTCCTTAAAAAAGTCAATAGTACGTTTCCATGCTAATTCTGCAGCTTCCCGATCATATCTTGGGGTAGTATCGTTATGAAATCCATGATTCGCATTTTTGTAGATGAAAGCCTTGTACTCCTTATTATATTTTTTTAATTCTGCTTCATAGGCGGGCCAACCTGCATTTACCCTTTTATCGAGCTCCCCGAAATGAAGCAATAAAGGAGCGTTTATTTGATCAATGTCCTCAGTTGGTTGTCCTCCGTAAAAGGGAACGGCCGCACTAAGATCAGGGACCTTAACGGCCATCATATTAGATATCCATCCGCCAAAACAAAAGCCGACGACTCCTACTTTACCATTACAATCCGGATGATTTTTCAGATATTCAAAAGCAGCTATAAAATCTTCCAACATTTCATTGCGATCTCTTTTTCGTTGTAGTTCGCGACCATCATCGTCGTTACCGGGGTAACCACCCAATGGAGTCAACGCGTCGGGCGCAATGGATAAAAACCCGGCCAGTCCTGCTCGTCTACCTACGTCCTCTATATGTGGGTTTAGTCCTCTGTTTTCATGGACTACCACTATACCCGGTAATTTGTCTTTGGCGTCCTTAGGTTTAGACAACAAAGCTTTTATACTACCGCCTCCTTGTGGGGAATCGTAGGTGATAAATTCAGAGCTAAGGTCGGGGTCGTCCGGTTTGATCTGTATTTTTTTGACATAATCCGGAGAAATAAAACCAAGTAGGGAAGTCACGGTTATTCCACCTACGGCATAGGTGGATAATTTGTCTAAAAACAACCTTCTACTTACCCTGTCGTGGGCGTAGTCGTCATATAGGTCAAAAACTTCTTGTTTAATGTCTTCTTTTTTCAGTTTTTTCATGATGTTATTTTTAGTCGGCGGATAAGTAAATAAATTCAATAATCCTGTCCGGGTTAATAAAGCCTTGTCCGTGAGTTTGGTCCCATTCCGTTGATAAACTCATTTTTTGTGTTTCTTCTAAAGATTTACCTTCAGATCTAGCCTTTTTGACCCTTTCCCTTAAGGTGATAAGAATGTCCAAATAACTTTTCAGATCTTCTTTTGAAGAGATATTACCATGGCCGGGTATAATTTTAGTATCATCGTTTACTATATTGAGGGTCATGGAAACGTTTGATATCAATCCGTCTATATCACCTCCATTGGCAATGTCTATATACGGATAGCGGCCACTAAAAAAGTTGTCGCCCATATGAATTACATTGTTCTCAGGAAAGTAATAATAGGTGTCCCCATCGGTGTGGGCGGGATCTACGTGCATCGCATGAATGCTTTTGTCATTTCCGAGGTATAAGGTCATTTTGTCGTTGAACGTAACAACGGGGTAGGCTTCTTTAGGTCGAGGAGTATTCCCTTCTGTCATTCTTTTTCGCACGTTCTCATGTGCGATGATCATGGCGCCGGCATTTGCCAAATTTTCGTTGCCTCCAGTATGGTCTCCGTGTACGTGGGTATTAAGCACAAAGTGGATAGGTTTATTGGTCAACGTATTAACGTGGGCCACAATTTTCTCTGTCAATGGTCCAAATTGATCATCGATAAGATAAGCGGCTTCTTCACCGATTGCAAGGCCTATATTACCACCGGAACCAAACAGTACATAGATGTCTTCGGTAATTTTTTCGGATGTAATCTGGACCTTGTTAAAATCTCTTTGAGCAGATAAGGCAGTGCTAATACATAGCAAGGTGAAGAGTATATTTTTTCTCATAGTGTTTTTTTCTTTAAGGTAAAACATTTTTAATAAACCTTTCTTTGTAGGCCCGGCCAATGGGGAGATTTGTATGTTCGTTCAAACGAACATGATTGCCGGTAATCTTTTCAATTTTTGAGGTGTTTATTATATACGACCTGTGAATTCGTATAAACGTATTTGAATTTAGATGTTTCTCCCAATATCTAAGTGGTTCTTGCGATAGAATTTTTTTGTTAGTGGTATAAAGCTCCGTGTAATCGGCATCTGATTTAATATACAGAATGTCGTTTATAGTTACTTTAATAAGTTCATAACCGGATTTCACAAATACAAAATCGCGAGTCGTAGGGGGTGGAGAGTTATTTTTATCGGTAGGTCGGTTTAGCTGAACCTTGGATACGGCCTGTACAAAACGTTCAAAAGAAAAAGGTTTTAATAAATAATCTACAACGTTATAATCATAGCTTTCAAGAGCATACTCTGAAAATGCCGTGGTTAATATTACATGAGGCCTATTGGTTAAAGTTTTTAGAAAATCTATACCCGATATTTTAGGTAAGTGAATATCCAGAAAAATCAAATCGATAGGTTCCGATTGTAAAAAATCCATAGCCTGTATGGCATCGGTAAAAATGCCTTTTAAGACCAAGGTGTCCATGTCCCCAATAAATTTTTTTAGAACACGTTGTGCTGGCGGTTGATCTTCTATGATTATGCAACGTATCAAAAGGTTATGTTTTTAGGTTGATTCTTAGCTTTACATGGTATAGGTTTTCTTTTGATGTAATATCTAGCTTATGGGCATTCGGATATAATATTTCCAATCGCTTTTTTACATTTTTTAAACCAATGCCTTTGGAGAGGCTTTGGGTGTTTCCCATAGGCGAGAAAGAATTTTTGCATTCAAATTCCAAAATATTACCCTCGCAAACCTTAATGTCAATATTAATAAATATATTTTCAGATTGGCTCGCCGTACTATGTTTAAATGCATTTTCTATAAAGACATTTAAGATAAGAGGGGCAATTTTATATTCGGGTTTAATGTTCTGGGTATTAAAAATGACTTCTCCACGTTCTTCGATCTGCAGTTCGTTTAATTGTGTAAAACTCTTTAGGTGGTCAATTTCTTTTGGGAGGGCGACAAAATTTTCTTTACAGTCGTACAACATGTATCTGAGAACAGAGGACAACTCCAATATAATTGAAGGGGTCTTACTGGATCGCTCAATGGCATAAGAGTACAAATTATTAAGATTGTTGAAGAGGAAATGAGGATTGATCTGTGATTTAAGATATTGCAACTCGCTCTCTTGAACGGCATTTTTAAGTTCCTCTATCTGTTCTTGTTTTTTTAGGGCGTCCCAACCAAACTTAAAACCAGATAAAATGGTAAGTACAGGTATTATGTCAAAAAATACAAAATAAATGCCCGGAAAGATATCGGCTCGTTTTGTGCCAGAGTAGAATATCTTTTCTAGAGCAACCTCTTCTATTAACATTAGCGCAATAATCGTCAAGAGTACGCCCCCAAAAAACTTCCAATGTTTTTTCTTGTAAAGAAATGATGGCATCAGGTAGTAAGATATAAAAATAGCTCCCGCGCAATAAGATCCAAAGGTCAATATCTGAGCAAGGGTAACACCCGGGTCGTTTTTATCAAAGCTATAAAAAAGAAATACCAGTGTATAGAGCACTATTTGAAATATAATCTCTTTGGTATTGAGGGATAGTGATTTTAGAGCCTTCGCCATTTTATAAAAATAGACTTATTTCTATCAATCACTGAATAAAAACCGTTAGCGACATATTTAAACGGTCGAACACCACCGTGTACATTTCATAGGTTTCAGGGCCTATTTTTTTAGTGAAAGAATTATTGACATGTAAGATGGGGATGTTGGTGAAATTAATTCCACACCCTCTTATTTAGATTTAATAAAAATAATTTGCACAATTGGATGTAGGCGTTTAGTTTTGCGCATATTGCTATAAACAAGTCTGATCATATAGGAATCTTTTTACTAGTATAAACCAATTTAAACGAACCGATACTTTTATGAAGAATTACACATTTAAGAAATTTATAAACGACCTTCATTTATGGGCCGGATTGGGTAGTGGAATCATTTTGTTTTTGGTTTGTCTGAGTGGTACCATACTTACATTCGAAGAGGAAATAAAAGCGGCATTTTCAGAAGAATTGACGATCGACTCCAATGGCAAGGATTTAATGAGCGTAGAAACATTAAAGAAAAAGTTAGAAAAAGAAGGTGTGGTGAGCAGTGTAACCATACCCGAAGAAAAAAACGGATCATATGCCTTTTCTGTAAAATCTGATCCAAAACAAAGAAGGGGCACTACCTTTTATGTAGACCCGTACACGGGAGATTATCAAAAGCAACAAAAATCCTCTTTGGACGGATTTTTCATGTCCATGTTCAGGTTGCACCGTTGGTTGCTGTTAGACACTAATATCGGTAGGCCTATCGTAGGAGTAGCGACCTTGATTTTTCTATTTCTATCTATCAGTGGGTTATATCTGTGGTTTCCTAAAAAACTTAAATGGAAGAATTTTAAATCTGGTTTTAAGATCAAGTTTTCTGCAAATTGGAAACGTATTAACCATGACTTGCATAACACACTGGGGTTCTATGCCTGTATTTTTTTGGTTATAATGACCTTGACAGGCCTTTGTTGGTCTTTTGAATGGTATAAAGATGCCAGTAGTGCAGTGCTCGGAGCCAAAGTTTTTGGAGCTAGGGGTGGCGGTCCAAAATTTGAATCGGCCGTAACAAAGGGGCAAAAGCAACTATCGGTCTCGGAGATCATAGAAATAACGAATAAGGAATTGGATTATAACGGGGAGATCAGACTTTCTTTTGCTACCCCAAAAAGCGGGGTTTATTCAATATCTAAAACAGGAGCTTCTTCTTTTTCTCCTGTTACCTCCGATAAATTAATATTGGATAGGGACGGAACTGTCTTGAATAAAGAGATCTTTAGCGAAAAACCACTAAATGTTCAAATAGCATCTCTGATAAAGCCTCTTCATACCGGAAATATATTCGGAACATTTTCTAAAATAATATATTTTCTGGCTTGTTTGATAGCCACTAGTCTTCCCATTACAGGAACCTTAATATGGTGGAACAAACTTCAAAAGAAGCGCAAAAGAAAGACAAAGGTAATAAGTATGGCAAAGGCTGCTTAGCACAGTTTTGTTCGGCATCCACTAATCTAAAGATCACATGTGCTATATGTCAATTCTTAAGTCTATAGCACTGTTTTTACGGAAAAAGGTGTATCTAATTGATATTATGGATAATATATTTTGTGTTGTTCAATAATGTATTGGTGATTTTTACGAAATCCTTTTCTGCTTCCGCGGTTTATTGTTTACAGTAGATAAAATAAGTATCATACAAAGTTTACTTTTTGTGATGTTGTACCATTATATTTTAAATAGCGCTCTAAATGCGGTATCTTTGATACATGATTTTTATAGTCTAAAAGCAATATTATTATTTAAACAACTATTTACTAAATGAATCAAGAAATAGATCAATTAGCCGCAGATAATATTAGGGCGTTGGCCGTAGCTATGGTAGAAAAAGCAAACTCTGGCCACCCTGGTGGACCAATGGGCGGAGCTGACTATATGCATATTTTATATTCGGAATTCTTTAATTACGATCCTGCCGATATGCATTGGCCTTTCCGTGATCGTTTTTTTATGGATGCCGGTCACCTTTCTACTTTGATGTATGCCCAATACTATTTGTTAGGGAATTTTAAAAAGGATGATATTGCCAACTTTAGACAATGGGGGTCTGTAACACCCGGTCACCCGGAAGTTGATGTGGCAAGGGGAATAGAGAATACCTCTGGGCCCCTTGGTCAAGGCCACACTATGGGAGTGGGCGCGGCTATCGCAGCAAAATTCCTTCAAGCTCGTTTTGGAGATTGGATGAACCACAAAATATATGGCTTTATATCTGATGGGGGTGTACAAGAGGAGATTTCACAAGGAGCAGGGCGTATTGCCGGGCATTTAGGACTGAACAACTTTATCATGTTCTATGATGCCAATGATGTGCAGTTGTCTTCAAAGACCGATGAGGTAACCTCAGAAGATACGGCTAAGAAATATGAAGCTTGGGGCTGGAAAGTAATAACTATTGATGGTCATGATCACGATCAGATCAGAAAAGCACTTACAGAAGCCAATGCCGAAACGGAAAAACCAACATTGATCATTGGCCATACCATCATGGGTAAAGGATGTGTTACCGCAGATGGGTCTATGTACGAAGGTTATACCGAATTGCACGGAAAACCTATCGGTGGAACCGGTGCGGACTATAAAAAAACTTTAGAGAATTTAGGTGCTGATGTAGACAATCCTTTTGATATATATACCAAGGTTGCAGAATATTATGAAGATGTAATAGGTAGAAAAAAGACGGCGGCCCATGCAAAGAAATTGGAAATAGATGCATGGAGGGCAGAAAATGCAGAGCTTTCTGCTAAATTGGACAGTTTCTTTGATGGAAAATTACCGGAACTGGATTTTGGTTCGATCGCACAAAAAGAAGGGCAGGCGACAAGAGCGGCCTCTTCGAATGTGTTAGCATATCTAGCGGAAAATGTAGAAAATATGATCGTTTCTTCCGCAGATTTGTCCAATAGTGATAAAACAGATGGTTTCTTAAAGAAAACGACCGTACTTAAAAAAGGAGATTTTTCCGGAGCTTTTTTACAGGCAGGTGTCGCTGAGTTGACTATGGCCTCCATTGCAAATGGTATTGCATTGCACGGTGGTATTATACCGGTAGTGGCTACTTTCTTCGTTTTCTCCGATTACATGAAGCCGGCCATTCGCTTAAGTGCAATACAAGAATTGCCAGTAAAATTTGTATGGACACACGATGCGTTTAGGGTAGGGGAAGACGGACCAACACACCAGCCAATAGAACAAGAGGCACAAATTAGGCTATTGGAGAAATTAAAGAACCATAGCCATGAACAAAGTTTTGTAGCCTTGCGTCCGGCCGATTCACAAGAAACCAATGTTGCTTGGAAAATGGCAATGGAAAACCAAAAGACACCTACTGGTCTAATATTGTCCAGACAAGGTATAAAAGATATACCGGCACAATCGGGTAGTAGATATGAAGCTGCATTGGGAGCTGAAAAAGGAGGTTATTTGGTGCAAGAAACGAATGATCCCGATATTGTTTTAATAGCAAATGGGTCTGAAGTAGCTACTTTGGTGGCTGCCGCAAAGTTATTGGAGGAAAAAGAGAATTTAAAGGTTAATATCGCATCTATACCTTCAGAAGGTATTTTTAGGCAACAACCGAAAGAATATCAAGAAAATGTAATACCAAGTAATAAACCAGTGTTTGGTTTAACTGCCGGCTTACCCGTAAACTTAGAAGGTTTGGCCGGCCCCAACGGAAAAGTTTTCGGACTTGAACATTTTGGTTACTCTGCGCCTGCAACCGTGTTGGACGAGAAGTTTGGATTTACAGGAGATCAAGTATATGGTCAGGTAATGGAGTTTTTGAAAAAGTAATAAACAATTAAAAAAAGAAGAAAATGAAATTTTTTATAGATACAGCAAATTTAGAAGATATTAAAGAAGCCCAGGATATGGGAGTTTTGGATGGTGTTACTACAAATCCGTCCCTAATGGCAAAAGAGGGTATTACCGGGGCCGAAAATATTCTTGAGCATTATAAAAAAATATGCAGCTTGGTAGATGGTCATGTAAGTGCGGAAGTAATTTCTACCGATTTTGAAGGCATGGTGGAAGAGGGAGAAAAATTGGCAGCCCTTAACCCACAGATTGTTGTGAAACTGCCTATGATCGCCGATGGTGTAAAAGCATGTAAGTATTTTTCTGACAAGGGTATCAAAACAAATGTAACCTTGGTGTTTTCTGCAGGCCAAGCATTATTGGCCGCTAAAGCTGGTGCTACTTATGTTTCGCCATTTATAGGTCGTTTGGATGATATTTCAACAGATGGTCTTGGACTTATCTCCGATATCAGGTTAATTTATGACAACTACGGTTTTGAGACCGAAATATTGGCTGCTTCCGTAAGACACGTAATGCATGTGTTGGATTGTGCTAAAATAGGAGCGGATGTAATGACCGGTCCATTGTCTGCTATTAAAGGGCTTTTAAAACATCCTCTAACCGATATAGGGTTGGCCAAGTTTTTGGAAGATTACAAAAAAGGGAACTAAAGGTTTTCTATAGATATATAAACACCTAGCTCTTGTAGTTGGGTGTTTTTTTATGCTTTTTTCAAACGATATAACGCTATATCCTGTTATTGAGTGTACACTAAAAAACAATAATTTGTGAGTAATATGTAGGCACTTGATGGTTTATCGTTATTACATAATGTTTAAATTTACGAAGCAACCAAAAATTTATGATTCGTGCGGTACTATTTCAAGATTTTGACATTGTTCATAATTACCTTTTTTATTCAAAATTGTAAATCGGATAAAAAAAGAACACCTGACAAAGAAGTGACACAAAAGAACACGGATGCCGTAATTCCCAAGTTTACCGAAAAGGATGTATTGGTCAATAAACCCGATAGCATAGAAACCCCTCGTGGTATGGTATGGATACCTGGAGGTAAACTCAAACAAGGGGCCGTAGACCAAGATAAGATGGCGATGGAACATGAAAAACCGGCAATAGATGTGGTAGTAGACGGATTTTTTATGGACATTACGGAAGTAACCAATGCCCAATTCGAGGAATTTATAAAAGAAACAGGATATGTTACGACCGCAGAGAGGGCTATTGATTGGGAAGAATTAAAAAAGCAAGTGCCCGAAGGAACAGAAAAACCGCATGATTCTGTATTACAGCCTGGAGCACTTACCTTTAAAAAGGCAAAATCATCAGTGCCCAACCTATATGATTTTTCGCAATGGTGGGACTGGACAATTGGAGCGGACTGGAGACACCCCAACGGTCCTAACAGTAACATAGATGGCATGGATAATTATCCTGTAGTTCAAGTTTCTTATGAAGATGCCTTGGCCTATTGTGAATGGGCAGGTAGGCGTCTTCCAACAGAAGCAGAGTGGGAGCTGGCAGCGAGGGGAGGAAATGAAGGAACAACGTTCTTTTGGGGAGACGATAGTGCCAAGTTGCCTAAAATGGCAAATACTTGGGAAGGAGAGTTTCCCGTTACCAATACCAAGGAGGACGGATATGAACGTAGGGCCCCAGTAAAGTCCTATCCGCCAAATGAGTACGGACTTTACGATATGGCGGGCAATGTTTGGGAATGGACCAGTGATTGGTACAATGCCAATTATTATAAAGACGTGAAGGCCACAGGTGCCGTTTTAAAGAACCCAACAGGTGCCGTTGAGCCATTTACACCTAATAATCCCTATGCCCAAGAAAAAATAATTAAAGGAGGTTCTTTTTTGTGTAGTGCCAGCTATTGTGCTAGTTACCGTGTGTCGGCAAAAATGGGGTCCAGTATAGATTCGTCATTGGAACATACGGGTTTTAGAACCGTTGCCACTGTTGAATTGTTAAATAAATAATATTTTTTTGTTACGCACATAATACTTCTGTTCCACCAGTGCTGACTATAAAAGGTAAAAAAACCTGTTCGATTTAAAATAGAAGTATATTGTTAAGTTGTTGGTAATTAATGCATTGTATTTGTTTTAGTGTGGAAAAAGAGGGCTGTCAATAAAAATTAGGGGTCTTTCAGAATTATTTTCCGGGTCAGTATTTACATCTTATACCGCTTTATTTTACTGTGAAAACTTTTAATAACTTAGCTGTAAGGTTTTTATTCAAAAAACTACTTTTGTATTGGTAAGAATAGATTGAATATAAATATTATGTCGGAAGCAATAGAGAGAATTAAAACATTGATTATAGGGTCTGGTCCTGCTGGCTATACAGCAGCTATTTATGCAGCCAGAGCCGATTTAAAACCTGTTATGTATACAGGTATGGAGCCTGGAGGTCAGTTGACCACTACTACAGAGGTAGATAACTTTCCGGGGTACCCAGAAGGTATAGACGGGCCTTCTATGATGGCTCAATTACAACAACAAGCCGAGCGTTTTGGTACAGAGGTGCGTATCGGAATGGTGACAGCGGTTGATTTTAGTGAAAAACCTGGCGGTATTCACAAGGTTACGGTAGACAACGATAAACAGATAGAGGCAGAAACGGTAATTATTTCTACAGGGGCCTCTGCTAAATATCTAAATATCCCCAGTGAACAAAAATTACGGGGAGGTGGTGTTTCGGCATGTGCGGTATGTGATGGCTTTTTCTATAAAGGGCAAGATGTTGCCATAGTTGGAGCAGGTGATACGGCTGCTGAGGAAGCTTCTTATTTGGCCAATATATGTAACAAAGTGACCATGTTGGTAAGAAAAGACCACATGAGGGCATCAAAGGCAATGCAGCATAGGGTCAAAAGCCTTAAGAACATTGAGATAAAATTCAATACCGAGGTCGATGAGGTTTTAGGAGACCAAGTGGTGGAAGGCCTTAGAATGGTGAACAACCAAACAGGGGAAAAGGAAGAGATAGCCATTACCGGTCTTTTTATAGCTATTGGGCATAAGCCGAATACCGATATTTTTAAGGGACAGTTAGACATGGATGAAACCGGGTATATAATCACTAAGGGAAAATCTACGAAAACAAATATTCCTGGGGTATTTGCCGCGGGAGACGCTCAAGACAAAGAGTACAGGCAGGCAATTACAGCTGCAGGTACCGGTTGTATGGCAGCTTTGGATGCCGAGCGTTATTTAGCTACAATAGACTCTATGGAAGAGACTGTAGCAGATCCAGTATAACTATAATTTAGTTTTATATATAAAAAGCGCCTTTTAAGGCGCTTTTTTTGTTGGATAATTGTTGTCCTAATCTATTCTTCTATAGTTTTCAGAGAAGGTTCTATTGCCTTCGTCATCCAATGTTATTTGACTGTAATTGTCTTTGTCCAGTATTAGTTCAAATTTGAAGACTTGAACTGTATCTTGAATTTTCATCATTTCGGCAGAACCGTATTCCAAACGTTCCTCAAGTTCGTTTTCAGTATTTTGATAAGAGCCAAAACCAAACCATTCGGCCGGATCATCGGGTGAGTATCTGGTCCACATAACTTTACCTTTACTGTATATTTTTATCTGTCTGTAACCATTGACATTAAAAAGCGTATCCGATACACCAGATTCATCATAATTATATCGGTTGATAAGTTCCCAAGTTCCCTCTAAAGAGTAATTGTTCTGTAGTTTTGAAGAAGTGATACTGGTTAATGATACCAATAACAGCATCAAAAAAACCAATCCAAGTATTTTTTTCATGGCCTAGTTGTTTAATGATTATTAATACCATAAAAGATACAAATAAAATTGATAATTTAATAAGAAATTAACTATTTTATTGAAGAAAATACATTACAAATGATTTTATAAATCATTAAGAAAACTATTCAAAACATTTGTCAGTTTTTTAATGTCTTTGGTGGAATGGCCGGCCGATATTACAATGCGGCTCATTGTTTCGGAAGTTGACTTGGGGTAGTTAAAGTTGGTTACAATTATTTTATGGTGTTCTAGGTATTTTACTAGTGCTATGTCTTGAAATGTAAAGGTTGGATGACCGCTCATATGCCTAAACTTTTTTAACAAGGTCATCTGAGACAAGAATAACTCAATATTATTTCTTAAAAGGGCTCTTTTTTTATTGTATATCTTTTCGGCTTCCATAAAAGTTGCCATAGCGCTTGGGCTTGCGGGACTGGCACCACCATAAAAAGAAGTGTTTTCCATGGCCTCTATAGTTATTTTGTCTCCAAAAACCGCTCCTGCCTGTATGGCAAATCCTTTGCCTAAAGAACAACAGACCAAAAGCTGTTTGGGGTTTAGTGCTTTTAAGGCTTTATAGACTCCACGACCGTTTGCTCCGACGATTCCGATGCCATGAGAATCATCGGCAACTATGATCATTTCTTTAAGAGGTAAAATTTTTAGGCTTTCAAAATCGGGATAGCTTCCGCCAGAAAAGTCTATTGTATCTAAAAATAGCACCGGAGTTTTGGCATTGGGCTCGTTAAGATAATTGCGTACCGCAATGTTTAAACTAGCATAGGTGACGTAATTCTTGACTGTGTTGCGAAACAACGCCGAATGGGTGTTGGGGGCATAAAAGGGCTTGCAAGTTTTTTTATGGATAAACTCAGAAACAAACTGTCCGGCCAAATAACCTGATGATAATGTTAGACAATCTTCACTTCCTACCAGATTTGCCAGATAACTTTCTGCCTCATCAAAAATGGTAAAGCGAACGTTGGATTTTCTGGAGGCACTGTAGTTGGTTCCGTATTGCTTTATATTCTTGATAAAAAGCTCTTGAAATTCGGAGTCGTACTGCAGCCCCAAATACGAGGTTCCACCAAAATATAAATATTGGTTTCCGTTGGTGTTTAGTACCCTTCCGGGAAAATTATCTATATAAATAGCCATTAAATCATTGTTATGCCGCTACCTGCCAATGTCGGAAACACGACTTGTCCGTCGGCTTTGATCTCTACCCCTTGGGCTATATCCTCTTTTAAGAGTAGTGCACCGTCCATATCTACATAATCCAGTTGTGGTAATAGTTGTGCAATGGCAGAAATACCTACGGTAGATTCTGTCATGCAACCTACCATTACTTTTAAACCTAATTCTTTGCCTTTTTTTATCATGCGTAGGGCAGGGGTGAGGCCCCCACATTTAGTCAGTTTTATGTTGATACCATTAAAGTGCAACGCACATTTTTCTACATCGCCTTCTATTATACAACTTTCATCGGCAATTACCGGAAGCACACTATGATGTGTTACCAGCTCCATGCCTTCCCAATCGTCCGCTTTTAAGGGCTGCTCTAAAAACTCTACTCCCAAATCTTTTAAAAGTGGTGCATTTTGTATGGTTTCTTTTGCGGTCCATGCACAATTGGCATCGATTCTAAAAATGGCATCCGTATGTTCTCTCAGTTTTTTTACAATGGCAACATCGTCGTCAGTTCCTAATTTTATTTTATATATGGGCCAGGGCATTTCCGTCATTTTCGATACCATTTCATCTATCGGTGCTATACCAATAGTGTAGTTTGTAGTAGGGTAATGATCGGTATTGGTATCCCACAGTTCATATAAGGGTTTACCTTTTATTTTTCCATAAAGATCATGGGCCGCCAGATCCAGTGCACAAATGGCAAAGTTTGTTAGCCCCTTAGAACACAAAAAGGCATGGAATTCTTCGGGTATGGTAAAATGGAAATTCTCGATTTCTTTTCTGATAGATTCTATTTCGGTCATCATGCTCTGTACCGTAATCTTGTAATACGGGTTAGAGGTGGCCTCGCCATAACCGGTATGCCCATTTAACGAAAGACTTACGATCAAAGAGTCTTGAAAATCATGGGATTCCCTTGAAATACTAAAGGTATGCTTTAGGGGGAGTATGTATTTTTTAAGGTGTATTTTCATAATACTAAGATAGGGATAAGCCATGTACCTAAAAATGAAAACCCATTGAAATTTCAATGGGTTTTATAGATCAGTTGTTCTAATAGCTAACTCTAATATTTATGGACACTGCCCGAAACTGATTTATTCTTTTTTACCGTAGCCCCTCCGGAATAGGAAATATTGGCACCACTACTGGCGTCGGCGGTAAGAAGATCCGATACGTTTACATTAATGTTGGCACCGCTACTACCCTCTGCCCTACATTCTTTTGAAAGTAGGTTTTTGGCATTGATATTGGCACCGCTGCTTCCATCTACATAAACTTCTCTGGCCTTGCCGGCTATTTCTATGTTGGCTCCACTACTGGCATCAATGTCGATTTGGTCCGCTGTTACCTCTAAATTTAATATAGAGCCACTACTGGAGTCAATATTGATATCGTCTCCTTTTACCATGTTTTGGGTGGTTAAATGTGCTCCACTACTACTTTTTAACGATTTTACGTCGGGTAAAGAAACAAACACCTTTTTTGTGGCCCTTCCGATATTTTCTACGGCATGTATCTTAAGCTTTCCGTTTTCTATATCGGTACCTATTAAATCGATTATATTTTCGTCGGCCTCTACGGTAATACTAAAATTATCGTCTTGGGTCACATAAACGTCCAGGCCTTCAGAAGCATGTATGGTGGTAAAGTCATCGGTGACTTCTCTGGTTTCCTCTACGACGGTTCCATTACCGGTTTTACCCGATCCAAAATCGCCGAAGTTAATGTCAAAACCGCACGATGATAAAAAGAGCGCAAGAAAAAGTGCAATGGTAATTCTAATTAGTGTTGTCATGATCGTTTGTTTTTAGATTGATTGTTTTTTTGAATGATGTAAAGATGTTGGTCGTAAGAGATTTTTCAAAATCCTTACGGACGAACTGTTGAATTTTATTACCGAGTTGCAATAAATACAACCATCTGTTCTATTAGTTTATTTTTTGGTTATCGATATCCGATGAATCAATGTTCACCGACCCTTTGTTTGAATCTATATTGATGTCTACCTGTTCTTCATCATTGTCCTTGGCCTTGATACGAACCCCGTCCTCGTCTATTTTCATTTTAAAGGATTCTCCATTCTCATCATTGAATTTTATGTCCACGCCTTGCCCGTTGATGCGGATGCGATTATTGCCCTCGTCTTCTTCGTCGTCCATTTCTTCTGGGCAATCGAGACAGGTAAGCTCATTGTCATCCGTCATTTTCCAGGTATACGGATCCAAATAGTCCATGTCGTTATCGGTATCGGCCCTCATGACCCAACTACGTCCATCTCCTTTGTCGTATGTAAGAATGGTGCCTACGGGAACAAAAAGGTTTACACGTACTTCTTGGTCGTTAAATTTGGTATGTCCGGGAGTTTCCAGAAAATTGTTCAACTCTATGCTATTGCCCTCTACTTTGTAATGGTACGCAATTTGCTCAGCGGTTTCTTTTGCTCTGATAAAAGATGGTCCGTTGGCTTCTTTTCTGATCTCGATACGAAAAATGGAGTCTTTGGATTTTCTTATACGAAACCTAACATCTTCCGAAACCAGCAATTTATCACCATTGTCATCATGGGTAATCATCATATTGCCCATATGAATTTTGTTGTCCCTTCCGTGATTATGGGTGGCCAAACTAATACGTAAGGTATCCGATGGATTTTGAATCATAATTTCTTTCTCTATGGTAGCACTGCCCGAATACGCATGTGATGCCGCTTCCCTTATGCCGAATACTATCAATAGTATCAATGAAATCAACCACAGTCCCAATAAGCTGAACTTGGCTATGTTGCCTATTGATTTTAAATTGGTGACCAAGATTTTTAAACCTAGATAGAGTAGAAAGAAGAAAGGAATACCTACCACAAAGAATGCCAATAAAGAAACCAACCAAATGGGTAGGTTGCTAGAGTTGACTACATGGTAAAAATCAATACCGGGAACATGCACCATATCTAATATACCTACAGAAATCAATCCTATAAAAAGCCCTATTAGGGTAGAGGCGCCTATAATGATCAATAATATGCCTATTAGCTTTCCAAAGATCCTGAAGAAGAACATTATAATGTCTCCAATGGTATCAAAAAACGTTTTCCCTCCTTTTTTGACGGTATTGCCCACTTTTTCATAGTCAACACTTTTTACACGATCCGCAACGTCATCAAAACCCTCTTTAACTTTACGTTCAATATTGCTTATGTTGACTGCTTCTCCTCTCATATCCAATTTCTGAGCCGTGGTAACGGCTTCGGGGATCAAGATCCAAAGAAGGCCGTATAAGAGAATGAACGATCCTGCGGACCCAATGGTCAAAAAGATCCAAAGCAAACGAATCCAAATAGGGTCTATGCCCAAATAATGGGCCAGTCCGGCAGAAACACCGGCCACGTATTTATGGTCTATATCTCGGTATAGTTTTTTCACCCTATTTGGGGAAGACTTGGCTTTTTTAGATTTGGGTTCGTCCTCAAAAATATCTTCGTCCACCATATAATCTTCTGGCTGTCCCATGATGGCAATAACCTCGTCTACTTCTTTTTGGGTAATTACCTGTCTTTCGTTTTCTAATTTCTCGTAGAAAAGCTCGGCAATTCTAGCTTCTATATCGGCTAATATTTCATCGCTTCCCGGGGTATCGGCAAAGGAGCGCCTAATAGATTCTAGATACCTGCGCATTTTATTGTATGCATCTTCATCTATGTGGAAGAGCATATTGGCTAAATTTATATTTACGGTCTTGTTCATTTTCTTAGTTGTTTTTTGTGTTGGTAACCAGATCGGTGGCTTTTCTTAATTCGTCCCAAGTGGTGTCCAGCTCTTTTAGAAAAAGTTTGCCGGTCTCGGTCAGGGTATAGTATTTTCGTGGTGGTCCGGATGTGGACTCTTCCCAACGATAGTTTAGCAGGCCCGCATTTTTTAATCTTGTTAATAGCGGATAAATGGTACCTTCTACCACCAGCATTTTAGCGTCTTTTAGCGTATCTAAAATTTCGGAGGCATACTTGTCCTGTCCGTTAAGGATGGACAATATGCAGTATTCCAAAACTCCTTTACGCATTTGCGCTTTTGTATTTTCTACGTTCATAATGTCTTTTTTCTTTTTATGCAGTCCCAGCTCCTGTGGGTATTGCGCCTTCTTTTCTGTACTGGTCTGCATGTGTTAACCGTTCGTTTTTTGATTGATGAATAAACATCCTTTTTTGATTTGATTGATAAATAGACTCCGAAGGGTGTGATGAAGACCCTGATTATTTTTTAGTGTAAACTGACTACCCTGCTCATTACCCAGTTGGTATCGTTTTTTTTCCAGATAACAATAAACTTGCTAGGTTCAGATATGGCATTGGGTTCTTGGTTGTTGTGAAATTGATGCATGCCTATCTGTACTGCCCCAAAATTCTTGATAGGGTGTACCTCTACACTTTCCTCTAACAAAGTTCTTGTTACTTTTCCGCATATATTATTTTCTATACTTTTTAAAAGCTCGGTTTTATCGGTTGCTAACCCGCCCATGTCATGATAAAACTCAAGGTCTTCGTCATAGAACTGTTTTTGGGTTTCCATATCACAGTTGTTATAGGCCGTAAAATAGGTTTTGTCCAGCTCCATAATA
Organism: Maribacter thermophilus; assembly: GCF_001020565.1. Lineage (GTDB taxonomy): Bacteria > Bacteroidota > Bacteroidia > Flavobacteriales > Flavobacteriaceae > Maribacter > Maribacter thermophilus. The sequence goes on from NZ_LDAS01000001.1 coordinate 518,354, forward strand.
GTTTTGTACAGTTCTGAATCTGTAGGGGCTTGTGCTTGTACCAGACTCGAAAAAAATGCCACGATCGTGAATATTATAATTTTTAATAGTGTCATTATTTTATGAATTTGATGGTTATGGGGTATTCGAACGTTTGTCCGTCGTTTGTTCTAATAGTGGCCAAAATGGTATAAACTATATTGACCACAAATAAGGCCCCTTGCAACAAACCTGTAATGCCTATCGGCAAAAGCCAGGTACCGAACCTAAAATCATCACTGTCAAAATGAATGTTTAGATTGTTGAAATTGTTTAGTCTTAAAAACCCAAAATGTTCAAAGTCAAAAATATTGGGAAAAAAACCGAAAAAGAACGGAATACTTATAAGTCCCAATATAATAGAGTAGAGCAACAGGCTTATCTGAAAATTTAAAGCTTGTTTTCCATTATGGTCCACAAACTCATACTCTTTCTTGTTTGCCGTCCATAATACCAACGGAACGATGAAGTTTCCGAACGGAATAAAAAATTTAGAAAACGTACTCGCATGTATAAGTGCGGAGAGATTTCTTTCGTGTTTGGTTACTGTTTCTGTCATGGTTCGTTCTTTGCTGATGATTGATTGATGTGTTACTATGTTTAGACCAAATATGTTGATAACATAATAACTTACAATGCAAATATATATCTAAAAGAAGGTACTATGCAACACATAGTACTAAAAATTAACATATTATTAACATTTTAAGATGTGGTTTTTTATCAATACTTTTAGCTAAAATAAGAGTAGCTATGCCTATAAACATTGGTAAATTCAATACGTTTATGTTTTTTAAGTTGCCTTCTGCATGGTGGTGCGGGGTACGTTTGCGATATATGGATAAAGAGAAGGCAATAGTGTCCGTTAAGTATAAATGGTTTAATCAAAATCCGTTTAATTCTATGTTTTGGGCCGTTCAAGGTATGGCTGCCGAACTTACGACAGGGGCAATGATGATGGACCAAATAAAGGAAACGGGTAAAAGAATCTCGATGTTGGTGGCCAATAACAAAGCCAATTTTTCAAAGAAGGCTACAGGTAAGATTACCTTTACCTGTGAGGACGGTCATTTAATAAAAGAAGCTTTGGATAAGACCATTGCTACCGGTGAAGGACAGACCATATGGATGAAATCTATTGGGGTAAACGAAGATGGGGTAGTGGTAAGTACTTTTGATTTTGAGTGGACCGTTCGGTTAAAAAGTTAAACATAAGGTCTTCGTATATTTTACAATACTTCATGTGTTGATTACAGCCTGCCTTACAAATTAAGGTTATGTTAAGGTTGATACAAAAAAAGTGGTTGGTAGATAAAACAGCTGTTTTGCTCTACACAGTTCTACGAGATATCTATTATGATTGATTCTACTATAGATTTTAAACACTTTTACGGTGTTTAGAACAAATTGGTTTGTTCTAAAAACAACTAATAAAGTAGGATTATAATATGAAAAGAGCTTTGATTGTTTTAACGTTGATGATAGGTGGTGTGATTTATGCCCAAGAAACGGATGATGTCTACATGAACACGGAATTTCTTCCCACGGCAGATGTTGGCAGTTTTGTAAAATTGGAAGCCGGAATTTCTATTCCACTTTTAAATACCAGTAAAGACAGGCTTTCTGTAGGGGGGTACTTTCAAAATAATAGTTTAAACTATGAGGATAAAAATGTTCCTTTCGAAACGGATGACATTGAAACATTCAATGCCTTTGGGTTAAAATTCAATTATCAAAGAAGTTTATCCAATAATTGGGCCATTAATTTCATGGGAGGGTCACAGATTTCTTCCAATTTTGATGAAAGTGAAATTGGGTCCGATGATATATTTTTTAATGCATTGGTCACGGTAGATAAATTTAATGAGGAAAATAATACCCAATGGACCTTTGGTGCAACGTATGATATAAATTATGGTCTATATTATCCAATACCTATAGTAACTTATACCAAAAGAATAAGCGATGCATGGGCCTATAAATTAGGTGTACCCGATAGCCGGGTAAAATGGACCTTGTCCGATCATCATAATTTTGAGGGTTTTGCCACCTTAACCGGGTTTACGGGTAATATAAACGACGAAATAGAAATTTATAAAGAAGATTATGAGGGAACGTTGAGGCAAACCACCGTTTTATTGGGATTAGGTTATAACTATACATTTTGGGACAATTTTAAAGCAACCGTTAATGGTGGATATTCGGTATACAACCATATGCAGGTTCAAGATTATGACCATGAAGAAATATATGATTTTGATATCTCCAACAGCCTTTATATAAGTGCAGGCATTAAATATACTTTTGATAACAAAACCAAGATAAAGAGTGTTCACTAATTGCTATGGTATATACACGAGCATAGATGTATAGGGCAATAGCCTTTCTGTTCGTATCTTTTTTTGCATTTTAATAAAGCAAAGTAATTTTTGTAACAAAAATTATCATTTTGCTACTGATGTTGTAAACCTTAAAAACATCGATCAAAAATGAATGCACACGAAATAGACTACGAGATTTACGGAGAAGAAATGCAATATGTAGAAATAGAGCTAGACCCACAAGAGGCGGTTGTGGCCGAGGCGGGTAGCTTTATGATGATGGACACCGATATAAAAATGAATACTATTTTCGGTGATGGAAGCAACCAGGACAATAGCGTTCTAGGAAAAATATTCTCTGCAGGAAAAAGAATGTTGACGGGGGAAAGCCTTTTTATGACCGCTTTTTTAAATATAGGTCAGGGTAAAAAGAAAGTAAGTTTTGCTTCCCCTTATCCCGGTAAAATACTTCCCATAGACCTCTCGGAAATAGGAGGTAGGTTCATTTGTCAAAAAGATGCCTTTCTATGTGCGGCAAAAGGAGTTTCCGTAGGTATCGAATTTTCTAAAAGATTGGGGAGAGGGCTCTTTGGTGGCGAAGGCTTTATCATGCAAAAATTGGAAGGTGACGGTATGTCCTTCGTACATGCCGGAGGTACACTGGCGAAAAAGACCTTGGCTCCGGGTGAGGTTTTAAAGGTAGATACAGGCTGTATCGTAGGCTTTACCAAAGATGTAGATTATGATATTGAGTTTGTTGGGGGTATTAAAAATACAATTTTCGGAGGTGAAGGACTGTTCTTTGCAACCTTAAGGGGTCCAGGTACGGTATATATCCAATCATTGCCATTTAGTAGATTGGCGGGTAGGGTTTTGGCTTCGATACCAAGAGGCGGTAAAGATAAGGGAGAAGGTAGTATACTAGGAACTTTGGGTGATATTGTTGGTGGTGATAATAGGTTTTAGTGTATAGATTATCTTTTTTTGCATCAAAATGATAATAGCAAGTATAGTATTTGATGCCTATGAACTTTAAGAACCAAATCGAATTTCTAAAGCAACTACAGAAAAACAATTCGAAAGATTGGATGGACGCCAATCGAAAATGGTACCTACAAGTACGTGATGAGTACATAGATTGGTTAAATAGTATGAATATTAGACTTTCATCTATCGATGATGACTATTATGATACGCCGGGCAAAAAGGGAATCAACAGGATCAATAACAACCTTATGTTCCATCCTAATAAACCTGTTTATAAAGATCATTTTGGAGCAGGTTTTGATAAAAGGCCAAAAACGGCGGATTTCTATTTTGAACTGGGAATAGAGCGATGCATTTTTGCAGGCGGACTTTGGCGATCAGAACCAAAAGTATTAAGGAGTGTACGAGATGCTATCGATTATGATGGAGAAAATCTTGAGAAAATATTAAATAAAAAGTCCTTCAAAAATCGTTTTGGAGGACTTTATAAAGATGTTAAACTAACGAACGCACCAAAAGGGTTTGCAAAAGACCACAGGCATATAGAGCTGCTAAAAAATAAAACTTTTGCGGTAGCCCAAGAGTTTTCGACAGAGGAAACCTTTAAAAACAATTTTGAAGATATGCTAGTGGAGGCCTATCTAGAAATGTTGCCCTTTAGGCGCTATTTAAACAAAGCTATCAGCGTATAGCTAGTTGTCGGAGTCCGAAGCGGGAATCAACTTAGCACTTAAGTCTGGGGTTTCCATATCCTTGTCCAAAGGAAACATAGGTCTTTTGATATTTTTATAGCCAAGACGTTCGAGGTCTTGATCAACCCCACCTGGAGTCAAGGCCATTATCCAATCTCCTCGCATATCATATAATTCAGGAACCAAATACCCTATTTTGACTACGACGATAGCGGTTTCTGTAGGTTTAAGCCCCAAATCGGTGAAGTCGCTCTTATAATGGTATGGCTTTCGTTTTTTGGTAACTATAACATGTACACTGCCTATTTTTACAACGACCTCTACCTCCGCATCACGATCCCCTTCCTTAATGGCTTCAATGGTTCCCGTTAAAAGTAATGGCGGGGCAAATCTATCGTCCACCGCGGCACCTGCCAAGGCACTTATATCACCACCAACACCTATTTCCAAGGCTTTTTCAACAAGTTCTGGGCCTGGTATGGAAGCATAGATCAATGATGGTCCGTTATCAGTTTTAAATTCAGGGCGAGCCAAAATCTCACGCAGCGTCCATGTAACATCACCGGCACCACCAGCCGTAGGGTTATCACCCATATCACTGATCATAAACGGCTTTTTATCACTACTAAGCGCCATTTTTAGGCTTTCGTCCAATGTGGCCACGGGGGCAACAAACTCAAACTCGTTGCGAACATCCCAAAAAGCCTTGGCTAGTTTCTCGGCTCCAGAAGTCACCTTTTCCTTATCATCTCCTGTAACCATTACCACAGCATGGTTTCTAGGTTCGTCGGCCCATGCATAGCCGATCCATATGGCAGCATCTATGATCCCGTCTTGATCGGCAACTTCGGGTACTTTGGCATATAGACTTTTTCCTGGTTCTATACGTGTACTGGTTTTTTCGCCAGGTAATAAAATAGGTACGGGTATCCAAGCTTTGTAGGCAGGTTTGCCCTTACCACTTTCCAATCGTTCCAATAGGTTAATTATGGAACGCTCTTTTGATTCCAGTGCATCCTCATGTGGTGCCATACGATAACAAGTGATCAAATCGCTATGTTTGGCCAAAGTTTCGGAAACATTACCATGTAGGTCCATAGAGGTGGAGACAACAACATCGGGGCCGATCACTTCTCGGATCCGTGTAATAAGATCCCCTTCGGCATCTTCCAACCCAACTACGCTCATAGCACCGTGTATATCAAAAAAGAGTCCGTCATAAGGCCCGTTTTCCTCAAGCATTTTTAAAGTTTTCTGAACCATTGATTCGTAGGCTTCGCGGGTTACGATACCCCCTGGCAAAGACTTGCCCAATAGGGTAGGTATCCAATCGGCTCGCTTTCTTATATCACTGCCTTCATCAAAAAAGTGATACTTGCCAAAAATAGAATCCCCAATTCTGGCATGAAAAGCCTCTTCGCCGGTTTGTGCAGGTGAAAAGGTACTGGATTCTATACCCAGTCCGGCGATAGCAATTCTAGGAAGTTTGTTTTGGGTATCACTGTTTTTTCTCTCGTCTTTGCAGCTGAAAATCGATAAAACAAGAAGAAGTAAAGGAATGTATTTTTTCATTTTTGGTTGTATTGGTTCTTTAAAAATACTATTATTTTCTTATTGTTATAAAGGTGGTTGGTTGCCATTTTTTTCATTAATGATATATTTGATCATTGAATTCTAATATCGAAGAAATACTGTAGAGTAGAACGGAAATAGGTTTTCTATTTAAAAATTACATATGCCCAATAGTAAAGTAAGAAATATAAAAAAGGAACTGTTGTCCGATAATTGGTACACCTTAAACAAGTTTACCTTTGAATATCAAAAGGATGACGGTACATGGGAAAAGCAAAGTAGAGAGGCCTACGACCGAGGTAATGGTGCTGCGATATTACTTTATAATTCGAAAAAGGGAACTGTGGTGTTGACCAGGCAATTTCGAATGCCCACTTATGTAAACGGCAATGATGATGGAATGATGATAGAGGTCTGTGCCGGCCTTTTGGACGGTGATGCACCCGAAGATTGTATTAAAAAGGAAATTGAGGAGGAGACCGGATATAAAATTGAAAACGTTCAACGTGTTTTTGAAACATACATGTCTCCAGGATCTGTTACCGAAATACTATATTTGTTCGTTGGGGCTTATGAGGATCAAATGAAAGTAGGAGAAGGCGGTGGTGCAGATCATGAAACAGAGAACATAGAGGTAATGGAAATTACGTTCAAAGAAGCATTGGAGAAAGTAAAAACAGGCGAAATCCGTGACGCTAAGACCATAATACTTTTGCAATATGCCCAAATTAATGGCCTATTGTAATTAGGAATAGATCATTATATGCTTAATATCCTGTTCTTAACTGTTCCATAATGTTGAGCATTCTATTTTTAAGGTCAGAGGAAGAATTTCTAAAATTATTGTTCATAAAGCTAAAAATCAGAATCTTTCCCGATTCGGTTTTTAAATAACCGCTTAGACAATAGATATTGCTCATGCTGCCGGTCTTTGCGAACATATATGGGTGGCCCGTTTCACTATGCCAGTTTTTAAAAGGATTAGATGTATCGATGGCCGGAAAAATATTAAAAAGTCTATCTGTAGAAACTTCTTTATAGAGTTTGTTCAATACATAGACCATTGATTGTGGTGTAAACAAATTATATCTAGAAAGTCCCGAGCCGTCTACCCATCGTGGTTCTTGGGGCAACATTTTAAGGTCATTTTCCAATATATAGTTTCTGGCGTTTTTACTATTAAGGGTATCCGTTAAGATACCAGAGGAAAGCATTAACAATTGCTCTGCGATAAAATTATCGCTTTCGTGCATCAATCTAACATAAAGAGAATCGGCATGTATGCCGTAGAGTGTTTTTTTATTGCCTTCGGGCATGTTCGTTACAGTAACAATAGGTTTTTTAAGGATATGCTCTAAAATGGCCGTAGTGGTAGTAGTTTTAGTTATAAAAGGTATTTCCAACGTATCTTTTCTATTGCTATTAAAATAAAAGAGATTCCGATGTATTTCCCTGTTGTGAAGGTTGGTCATATTTATGACGCTATCCGCAAAATAATTCGGAGATATGGTATGTTGGGGATTCTCGTATAGCAATACGACATTTCCATAAACGGGAAAACCGTTACGCTCGGCCGCATAGTACCACTCATAGTCGTCCCATGACCACCCTGGGCCCATTGGGGTATCTAGAAAATTATCTGGGTAAAAAGCAAGATTGTTTTCGTGTTTTAGAAATTTAAAAGCTGTGCTGTCCTTTAAATAGGGATGCAAAAAAGATGGGTCGCCCGTACCTTCAAAAAAAAGGGTATCGTTGTGTTCAAGATAGTTAAGGGCGGGTATATTTTGTGGTAGTGTTTTAAGGGCGGTATATAGGGTAAAGATTTTGGTATTACTGGCGGGAATGAAATAATGGTCACTGTTATGGCTGTACAAAGTATCACTAGAAATAGGGTCTATTACCAATAACCCCGTAAACTGATTTTTAAAAAAAGAAGATTGAAATGAGCGGTCAATTGCCTTAACGCTTTTCTTTCGTAGCCCGGCGCAGCTAATTGTGACGGATATAATAATTAGGATTATTATTTTATTTTTCATTTAACAATTTGTGTATGTTATGATAAATCAGGTAATTATAATTTTTTTGTATTTTTAAAAAGGTAATAGTCAGTACTTTATGATGTAAACGAGTTTAACATATTTACATTGATTTTAACTTTTTACCTACAATATTATTAGATCATTTCGGTTTAAATTTACAGAACAACTAATTAAAAACGCGCTACATGGCTAGAACAATGTTAGAGTATAGTAAAACTGTACTTAAGAAGGTTAGTTTTGATGCTAAATTATTTTATAAGGAATTGAAAAAAGCACTTGTAAGATTACTGCCCGAAGAGGTGGAGGAATTAAAAATCTGGTTAGAGACTTTTGTAATAGATAAACCAGAGCTACAAAAAAGTTTAATCTACATAAAAGAATAATATAAAAGCCACTTACTAAGTGGCTTTTATTATTTAAAGAACGGTTTTGTCCGTATATAGAATCCCGTAATTAACGGAGCAGTATGTTTTTATTTGCTCAAAGGGCTGATTATTTTTACATCCTGAAAAGCAATGGCGCCCCTTACTACAGCCGAAATAACTTCTCTAAGAGCTTCTGTAATTTGTATTTTCAGCTCTTTTTTATGGTAAATGAGACTAACTTCCCTTGCTGGTGATGGGTCTACAAAATATTTTAAGTTTTGTTTTCTCTTGTCTTCGAGTTCCAATGTGTTCAGAAAGGGAAGCAAGGTCATTCCCAGCCCTTCGTCTGATAAATTTATCAAGGTTTCGAAACTGCCACTTTGCAATTGAAAATTGTCTTCCCCAGATTTTCTGGAAGATTTGCAAAGGTTCAACACGCCATCCCTAAAGCAATGCCCATCTTGAAGCAAAAGAATGTCAGAGGTGTCCAAATCATCGGTTTTTAGTTTTGAAGCGGAACTCAAACGATGATTTTGTGGCACGTAGCCCACAAAAGGTTCGTAGTAAAGAGGCCGTTCTTTTAAAAAATCGACTTCTAAAGGGGTTGCAGCTATGGCGGCATCTAAATGTCCATCTTCCAGATTTTCAATGAGTCGCTCCGTATTTTGTTCTTTTATGATAAGGTTTACCTTGGGGTATTTGTTAATAAAGGTCTTTAAGAACATTGGTAAAAGCGTTGGCATAATCGTAGGGATGATGCCCAAGGTAAAGTCTCCGCCAATGTATCCTTTTTCTTGATCTACAATGTCTTTGATCCTATTGGCCTCATTAACGATGTTTTTGGCCTGGTCTACAATTTTTTTCCCTACTTCTGTAACGGTAATCGGTTTTTTTCCACGATCAAATATCTGTATATCTAGCTCATCCTCAAGTTTTTGAACCTGCATACTTAAAGTAGGCTGTGTTACAAAACTCTTTTCTGCGGCCAAGGTAAAATTTTGGTGTTCGGCCACCGCTAATACATATCTTAATTGTGTAATGGTCATGTTAATAATTTTGGGCTATAAAGGTATTAAACCTATCAATTAAGTTTATGATAAACATCATATTTATTCAATACTTTTATACCCAAATTAAGTTGTAATAATAAGTTTAACCATAAATAATAAAAACAGAATATGAAACTCAACAGTATAGGGTTAGATGCAGAAAAGTCTAAGATGTTGGCCAAGGATTTAAACATACTTTTGGCCAATTTTCAGAGGTACTATCAAAATTTAAGAGGTATTCATTGGAATATTAAGGGAAAACGCTTTTTTGACCTTCATGTAAAGTTTGAAGAGTTGTATAACGACGCAAACCTTAAGGTAGATGAAATTGCAGAGCGTATTTTAACTCTAGGTGGAGTACCGTTACACACGTTTGAAGATTATATTGAAAATTCTTCTGTGCCCGTGGGCAAAAACATAACCAAAGATGATGATGCGATACGATTGATCGTAGATTCTTTAACAGAATTGTTATTGATAGAAAGGGGTATTCTAAATGCTTCGGACGAGGCAAATGATGAAGGCACCAATTCTATGATGAGCGATTTTATTTCTGAGCAGGAAAAAACGGTTTGGATGATGAAAGCTTGGTTGGCGGAAGAAATATAGTAGTGTCCACTCCATAAAAAAAGACCTTCGATCGAAGGTCTTTTTTTTTATAAAATTTTGATGATTTTAAAATCTGAAGCGTAAAGCAAGGTCTTTATCGGCGACCTTGAATTTTGCGCTCTCAAAAGTTGGTGGCCCATATGACATTTCGCCAGATGTAGCATAGCTCTCCTTGGGCATACCATTGGATTCAAAGTCCATTCTGTTGTTTTCGTTTTCGTCGTGCATCAACATTAATGCAAAAGTCCCTGGTTTAACATCAGAAAAAACAAGGGTAACCTCTCCTGTAGTGGCATCAACACTTGTATTCATAATACCGGGACCTTTCATAAAGGTTTCCGAAGTGTGTAAAGAGCCAATTACCTTTCCTTGGTCAGAAAGTATGTTCTCTATGGTCACTTTCACGGTAACTCCTTTATTGTCTTGGGCCCTTAAAGCGAAAGTGGCCAATGTAAAAACTAAAATAAGTACTAATCTTTTCATGTGCGTGGTTTTAAAAGTTATTTGATATTTCAAATGTCTACCATTAGTACTGCTTCATAAAAACAGAATCTCTCAACTGTTGTTTTTTGTGAGTGAACTGTAAGCTGAAAATTGTCTTTCAATTCAGTGTTCATAATCTACGGTTCGGTAAAAACAATTGGTTTAGGTTGTTAATTAAGAACAGTTTTGTGGTGTAAAATCGACAACAACGAACGTATGAAAACTGTAGCGACCTTATTTCTTTTATGTATAAGCTCTATTACCATGGGGCAGACCATAATATCTGGCAAGGTGAGAGATGTAAAAGGCAACCCCATAGAAGGTGCCAATGTATATTTAGAGGGCACTTATGACGGAGCGTCTACAGATGTTAAGGGGAATTTTTCTTTTGAAACAACAGAAACGGGTACCCAAAACCTAATTGTTTCTATGGTCTCTTTTGAAACCTATTCTCAAGTAGGTGACCTCTCTTATCTTAAGGATTTGGATATAACCTTACATGAGGCTATAAACCAGTTGAACGGGGTTACTTTAACGGCCGGTAGCTTTAAGGCAGGCGATAATTCGAAGGCTTCGGTTTTAAAACCATTGGATATAGTGACCACAGCGGGTGCTGCAGGTGATTTTGTGGCCGCCTTACAAACATTGCCCGGAACGTCTACGGTAAACGAAGATGGAAGATTGTTCGTAAGGGGAGGTGCCGCAGGGGAGACACAGGTGTTTATAGATGGTTTAAGGGTGTTTCAACCCTTTAGCGCTACGGCGAACAACATACCTACAAGGGGAAGATTCTCACCTTTTCTTTTTAAGGGCATCACATTTAGTACAGGAGGTTATTCTGCAGAATACGGTCAGGCCCTTTCCAGTGTTCTGTTATTGAATACCACCGACATTCCAGATCAAGAAAAAACCGATATTTCCATTATGTCCGTCGGGGGTGGCATAGGCCATACCAAGATATGGGGCAAAGAGTCTTTAAGTATCAATACTTCGTATATAAACCTTTCTCCATATCAATCATTGGTGCCAGCCAACCAAGATGTACGGTGGAACAAGCCCTATGAATCAATTTCTGGGGAGGCCGTTTTTAGAAGTATGGGAGACAAGAGTATGTTTAAACTTTACTCGGGTTTTAACCATGCCAATATGGATATTGAACAAGAAGATATCAACTATGAGGAATATGTGCCTTTTCAATTAAAAAACAACAACCTTTACGTGAATACATCGTATAGGCATTTTTTGGAAAATGAATGGACCATTACCTCTGGAGCCAGTATCTCTATGGATAAGAATGATATCGGGATATTGGATGATACGGTCGATTCGAAAGAAACGGCAACTCATATAAAGACGAAGGTGGGCAAGAATTTTACCAGTAGGTTTCAATTAAATTTTGGGGCGGAATATTTTTTCAATAACTATGATGAATCCTTTAAGGAAGAAATAGGTTCTGAATACATTTATGGGTATCAAGATAATTTACTGGCGGCTTTTGTAGAATCGGATATTTTCTTCAGTAATAAATTTGCAATGAAAATAGGGGGCAGGTTGGAAAACAGTAATCTTTTGGATCAGGTTACCTTGGCACCAAGGATGTCACTGGCCTACAAGAGTGGAGAAAAAGGGCAATTTTCTTTGGCATACGGCGATTATTACCAAAATCCTTGGACAGAGTATTTAAAATTTAATCAAGACCTAAAGGCAGAAAAAACATCGCACTATATTTTAAACTATCAATACTTGGGCAATGGCAAGACCTTTAGGGCGGAGGCCTATTATAAAACATACAATAACTTGGTAAAGTTTAATACCCAATTGCCTCAATTTGATTCTGAATATTCGAATGCCGGTAGTGGATATGCTTCGGGACTTGATATTTTCTGGAGAGATAACAAGAGCATAAAGAATCTTGATTATTGGATTTCGTATTCTTTTTTGGATACAGAAAGGGACTATAGAAATTTTACCCAAAAAGCAACACCTACTTTTGCGCCCAAACACAGTTTTTCTTTGGTAACCAAATATTGGTTGGAAGATTGGCGGTCTCAAATTGGGTTTTCATATAATTATGGGTCCGGTAGACCGTATGATAACCCCAATACGACGGCTTTTATGAACGAGAAAACAAAGGCATACAATAATTTGAGCATTAACTGGGCCTATTTGGTCTCCCCACAAAAAATCTTGTATTTATCGGTTAGTAATGCGGCAGGTTTTAACAATATAAACGGGTATCAATACGCGGACACTCCAAACGACCTTGGGCGTTACGATCGTAGGGCCATACGGCCTACGGCAGACACTTTTTTCTTTGTTGGTTTCTTTTGGACCATTAGTCAAGATAAAAAAAGCAATCAATTGGACAATCTGTAAATCAAATTTTCACGGTCATTAGCAGGTGCATACTAATTATCTGAAGTATACATTTTGTCTTGATCATGGGTATTGGTGTGTCTGGCGAACCATTTGGCAATTACATTTTCAGCAGGTTTAAAACGTGGAGAAAAATCGAGGTCTGTCTCTGCACTTTCCCTAGTAGTTCTCGTATGCCATTGCCAGATATAAACACCAGCAAACCATGGTTTGTTCCAGTTTTTTTTAAACATAGCTTCATAGGCCAACTGTTGTGTCATGTCAGATTTTTTTTCTGACAATTTGCTGAAGTACGAAGTCCATTCCCATGGTTTTATAGTGGCGTCTGGAGTACTTTTATAACCAACCTCGGTAAAGAGAATAGGTTTTTCATATTTTTTATGTACGTTTTCTAAGGCTTCCAAATGCTTGTCCCATCCTTTTTCAATAGCTTCCAAAGAGGGGTTTTCTTCTTTGGTGAGTGGAAAATAGGCCTGAATGCCAATATAATCTAGTTGGTCCCAAAAAGTAATATGCTCGTATTCATCGTGCCAATTGGCGGCATAGGTTAGTTTACCGTCATAGATTTCCCTAATTTCCTTGATCAATAGCTCCCATTTTTCGGGTTGGTTTTTAATGGAGGTCTTTAGCTCTGTTCCAATACAAAACAATTCTGCTTTAGTATCCTGTGCCATCTTCGCGTAACGTAACATATGAACACGGTACGAGTTAAACCAAGTATCCCACTCCTTTTTGTTGGATAAGGAGATGTTGGAACGCCATCCATTTCGTAACCATAAATGGGGCTTTAGGTGAACCCGAAGGTTTTTAGAATGTAAGTCGTTGATCGCCCGTATCATATTAGAGTCTCGCCGAGAATAAGTTTCAAGGTTGTTAGGAGCCCTTACGTGATCACTGTTTTCATCTTTTTGGTCAATAAAAGGTATTACCGCAACCCACTCAACATTGTTTTTGATGAGGTCGTTTATGGCTTCCGAATTATCATCGGACCATCCAAAAACACTTATACCTCGCTGTTTGTTATCTTTTTCATAAAGGTCTTTCGCATAACCGGTTTTGTTTATGACACTGGTATCCCAATCATAATGGTGCCATTCTCTTGCATTTATAAAAACGATGGTCTTAAAACCTACGAACAGCATTAGTAACGGAAGGCAACATCGGTATAAAAATTGTTTTATGGCTGTGCTGCGTCCTTTGTTTTTTGAAACTTTAATGAAATGTTTGATGGTTAAAAAAAGGGAATAGACCAACATGAACAATACATGGAAACCTAGAAGAAAATTGGGGTTGGAAGCCATTTCAAAAAAGAACAAAGCACTGTCGACGATACTGCGTTCCCTTCTGGAAAAAAGAATGGTAAGCACCATAAAAACCACTACCCAAAGTGATATGTATATCAGTGCTAAATTCTTGACCCTCTTTTTCAATCTACGTATTTAATTATGTTTGTTCCCCATCTTATCGGCAATGGCTTTGGCATTAAAATCTCGCTGTTTTAACTCGGTAATTATTTGTGAATGGTCCTCTTCTCGTCCTTGAGACAATTTGTAGGTGGCCTGTATATCGGTAATATTAATTTGAAACCCTACGACCCCCTTAATTTGTTTCATGGTCTTTTCGGAGAGGTTGTGTATGGATACGGGGTTTTCGGAATCTTTTTCGTATTTGTCCACCAGCTTGTGCATAGACGCCAAAACAGCCTCTTCCTCTAAAATTTGTATCGTGCCGTATACATGTACCGCTATATAGTTCCAAGTTGGTACTTCTTCTTCATGGTACCACGAAGAGGATATATAACTATGCGGACCATTAAAAATACAGAGCACCTGACTCTCATTTTCAAATGACCGCCATTGTGGGTTTGCTCTTGAGATATGGCTTATGAGTACATCGTTGCCATTCTCGTCCACATCCAATTCTAGCGGTATATGGGTAGCCCATGGTTTATTGTCTACCTGATTTATTAGAATACCAAAACTGTTATGTTTTATAAAGTCTTTTACCTCTGATAAATCCTCGTTTTTGTAATGGTTGGGTATATACATAGTATAAAAGTAACCAAAACATCGATTCGTAAAACGATCTTTCTTTAAGTGATGGGTTTTAAGGCAATAAACGTGTTAAAGCCTTCTTTTAAAAGAAAAGCCCCATACATTTTATTGCATGGGGCTTTTGGGCTTTTTATTTGAAAGAGCGTTAAAAGATCAATCTATGGTCAAATGTGCCATTACCGGTAAATGATCAGAGATATGTTTGTTGTTCTCCATGCGATCATCGATATGTTGGTAACTGTTTACTTCAAAATTCTGAACAAAAATATAATCGATTCTTTCGTCCAGAATTTTATTATGGTCAAAACCGCTAAAGGTACCTGTAGGACCATAAAAGGCTTTTTTTGTTGCCGTCTGCCCATCCGTCAACTCTTTTTTAAGAAATTGGATCGGTTTTGTTTCTGGAGTGCGGTTCAAATCGCCCATGAGCACTACGGGCAAGTTATCTTTATTGATCTCCTTAATTTTTAAAGCAATCAATTCGGCCGATTTTTCACGTGCCAAAACACCTTTATGGTCAAAATGTGTGTTAAATACCCAAAAACGTTTTTTGGAGCCCACTTCTTCGAATAGGCCATAGGTACAGATACGTTCTAGAGCGGCATCCCAACCAATAGAAACTTTATCGGGCGTTTCGGAGAGCCAAAAAGTATTGTCTTTTAAAAGCTTAAGGTTGTCCGCATTAAATAGAATAGGGGAGTATTCGCCTTTTTTCTTTCCGTCTTCTCTCCCCACACCTATGGCTTTGTATTGGGACAAACTTTCATCCAAATAAACTAATTGCCTTTCCAGTACTTCTTGCATGCCTATGATATCGGGGCTATAGAATTTTAGTAACCTAACCATATCCCCTTTTCTGTCGTTCCAATTGTTAACGGTGTCGTTAACATTGTCATATTTAATGTTATAGGTCAACACTTTTACCGTTTGGCAGTAACTGTTGGATACAACGAGGAGTATCGTTAACGATAAAATAATTTTAAATCTTGACATAAGCTTATTTCTCATCTTTATGTTTATCGAACCAAGCTAAAACACTGGCGATTTTCGCGACCAAATTGCTTGGCCTGTTGGCAATGCCATGACCAGATCCTGGAATACGGACCATAGCGGCCTCTACGCCTTCTAATTTCAAGGCGGTGTAGAATTGTTCGGATTCTGAAATGGGTGTTCGGTAATCCTCCTCACCTGTTAACAACATAGTAGGCGTGGTAACGTTACCGACATAGGATAAGGGAGAGCGTTTAAAATAACTTTCTGGATCTTCCCAAGGTTTTTTGCCGAACCAGTATTTGTAGAAGAAAGCAGGGTTGTCGGCATACAGCACAAAGCTGGTCCAGTTAATCACCGGTTTGGCCACAACGGCCGCTTTAAACCTATCTGTTTTGCCCACTATCCAAGCAGTTAGTACGCCGCCGCCGCTACCACCGGTAACGAATAGATTATTGGTATCCACATATCCTTTTTTTATAACCGCATCCACTCCACTCATCAAATCGTCATAATCGTGGTTCGGATAGTCGTGATGTATCAAGTTTCCAAATTCGGAACCATAGCTGGTGCTTCCCCTTGGGTTGGCATATAATACTACATAACCGGCTGCTGCGTAAGCTTGTATTTCTGCACTGTAAACAGAACCGTAACTGGTAAAGGGGCCGCCGTGTATTTCTAGGATAAACGGATATTTTTTGTTGGGTTCAAAATTGGGAGGCGTTACGATCCACCCTTGTATTTTTCGCTGGTCAAAAGAAGACTCCCACCAAATTTCCTCCACTTTGCCCAAGTTTTTATGGGAAAAGAGATCGTCGTTAACGAAGGTTAATCTTTTGGTTCCCTTTTTATCCGCTACGGCCAGATCCGATGGATGCTGTGTACTGCCAAGTGTCAGGGCAAACCTGTTGTTTTTTGAGACTGAGAAATCGGCGGCGTTATAGGGTCTTCCTAAAGATAGTCCGCCCAAGCCTTCGGCGATGGTCGTTACCTTGCCATCTAAGGTAATGTGTCCTATTTTGGTGTCCCCTTTATCATCGTACTGAAAATAGAGCCCTTTGCCATCGGAGGCCCAATGTACATTGGCAATACCTCTATCAAAGTCCCCCGAAAGCAATTTAGAGTTTGTACCATCGGTATTCATTACATAAAGCTCCGCCATTTGATAACCCAAGAATTTATCGTCATTTCCGGTATATGCAATCTGTTTGCCATTGGGTGAAAGTACGGGGTTGTTATCCGGGCCAAAACGGGTGGTTAAGGGGGTGACGGTATTTGTGTCAAGGTCTAAACGATAAATTTCGCTATTAGCCGGCTCAAAAGCTTCTTCGGGGTTAAAATTAGCCGAAAAATACAGGCTCTTATTGTCTTTTGACCATATGGGAGCACCATGGTTAAAAGGCTCGGAGGTAAGTTGCCTGGGTGTACCACCATCTATGGATAATGTGAACAATTGATTGTGGCCCGATTTCAGGTAGCCTTGGCCATCGCCCCTATATTTTAATTTGTCTATATAGGTAGGTGGGGTGTTCCATTTGGCACCTTCGGGTTTTTGGGGCATTTTTATGAGCGACTGCTCTTTTTCGGGAACGAACATGGTAAAGGCCAAATAACGGTCATCGTGCGACCAACTTACGGCACCCGGTGCCTTAGGGGTGTTCGTTAATGGAGCTACTTCCTTCGTATCCATCCACATAATGTAAAGTTTCATTTTATTGTCCGCCATGTTCGACTTAAAAATGATTTTCTTACCATCGTGTGACCATCTTGGGTAAAAGTCGTTATGGTTGCCAGTGGTCAATGGTCTGTTTTCCGAACCATCGTAATTAACGATCCATAGGTTGGAGAGGTTCTTGTCGGTCATAATGTCCTTAAAGTTTCTCACATAAATAATCTTACTGCCATCTGGCGAAATTTGTGGGTCTGATACATACTCCATGTTAAAAATATCGGTAAGCTCAAGATGTGATGAAACTTGTGCCATGGTAGATACCGAAAACAGTAGAAAAAACAGCGTTTTGATAAAAATTTTCATAATGCTCAATTAGGTTAGAAATAGAAGTTATGAAGATAACGATTATGTATAAAATATGTAAGTATATAAGATGGTAAAGGGGTAGGTATTTAATAGTTTATAACCAAAGTGTTTTTGTTGCTTTTTGTATTTTCACCAAATGGATAAAAGGGGCTATTTACACCAAGTTCATCCGGTACTTCCAGTTTGGGACGTAATAGAGGCATTAAATTTTTATGTAAACCGGTTGGGGTTCAGGATCGCCTTTGCCGATGACCCTAAAAAACCCAAGTATGCCGGTGTTATAAAAGATGCCGTGGAGATACATTTGCAATGGCATGATGCCAAAGAGTGGGATGCTGAAATTGACCGACCTATGTTGAGGATCGTCACCCAGAACATAGAATCCCTGTATCGGGAGTATGGAGAAAGAGAGGTTTTTAATCCTCACACTTTACTAAGGGAAACAGCTTGGGGTACTAAAGAGTTCGCCTTTTATGACCCTTTTAAAAACGGATTGACTTTTTACAGGGATATTTAAAATAGTGTTTTGTAAGTAATTGAAATTCAGTAATTAAATAAAATAGGAATGAAAGTATTATTTATTGGGGGAACAGGAAATATTAGCACACCAAGTAGCAAATTGGCCGTGGCTAAGGGTATGGATCTATATTTACTGAATAGAGGACAGGCCAAGGTACAAATTGAGGGAGCCCAAACCATTATCGGAGATATTAATAAGCCAAACGAGTTGACCGAACTTAAAAAACACGAGTGGGATGTGGTGGTTAACTGGATAGCCTTTACACCCGAAGATATTGAGCGGGATATAGCTTTGTTTAAAGGGAGGACCAAACAATACATTTTTATCAGTTCTGCGTCTTGTTACCAGACACCGTTGAGTTATCCGGTAATAACCGAGTCTACACCTTTGCACAACAATTTATGGGACTACTCGCAAGGTAAAATTCAGTGCGAGGACCGTTTGCAAAAAGCGTATCGCGAAGAAGGGTTTCCCATTACCATTGTTCGCCCCTCGTTAACATACGATACCGTAATACCGATTGCAATAGGTGGATTTAATAAATACAATACCGCAAAACGAATTTTAGAAGGTAAAGAAATTATAATACATGGCGATGGAACATCGTTATGGACGGTAACCCATTCCGATGATTTTGCCAAGGGATTTGTAGGCCTCTTAGGCTTGCAGCCAGCTATTGGCCATGCTTTTCATATTACATCGGATGAGGTATTGAGCTGGAATATGATCTATAAGATTTTAGCGGATGCCTTGGGGAAAGAGGCGAAGGTGGTGCATATAGCCTCTGACTTTATCTGTAAGGTAGAACCATCGTTTACAGGAACTTTATTGGCGGACAAGGCAGAAAGTGTACTTTTTGATAATACCAAGATCAAGACTTTTGTGCCCGGATTCAAGGCAACGATCCCTTTTTCAGAAGGAATCAAAAGAACCATTACATGGTTACAGGAAAAACCGGAGCGACAAAATATAGATTTGGAAACAGAAGCGAAGATCGAGAATGTGTTGAAAGCCTATAAGGAATTATAATTGTAAATTTTTTTAAGGTCTCGTTTTTGAATCCGATTTCATTTAGGAGGTACCGCTATCATTGGCTTTAAAAGTGGCATCTATGGATTGAACATTTTTAAGCTGTTTTTTTTTGTTGGTTGTTTTTAGGCAATTACCGTAAAATAGAACTACGAGAGTGGCTTGTATATCTAGGTTTATTCTTCTATTTCATGATTATTTAAATAATTTTCTATTTTTTGATATAAGAGTGAAGCATCTTTTTTAGCATACTCAAGCCTATTTAGAATGGAATAGGCATAGGTTAATTCTAAATTTGTGAGTTGGTAAAATTTATCCTTACGCATCATTTTTAAAAGAATGGGGATTTCGGCGGGACTTACTGAATCTGGAAATTTAGGGTTAAATACTTTATATGAGTTCATAAAATGCGGATAATCACTCCGTGCATCTGCCCCATATTCATATAAGAATTCTAAATTTAAATAGTACGCAACAATCTCATCACGAATGTCTTGGTCTGAGATTAGGCTAATATTACCTGTACTTGATAATTCATTATAAGTTCTGTCATTAGGGGTAAGCCTGCCGATGCCAAAAATGCCGCCATAAGCTACATCGTTTATAAATGTGGTGGTATCGGTTGGTATTATACCGTTCAGATAGTAATTTTTAGCTTTATTTAAACCTTGTATTTTTTTACCACTTCTTTTAAACCAACTCCTTTCAAAATATAAAGAATCGGATAGTATATCCTCTTGAATGTTCTTTAGATAATTCAATTCTAGTTTTTTGCTTTTGCTGTATTCGTTCGAATTATTGATTTGTAGTGCAATAAGAATACCAAGAACAACGAGAATAATTTCACCTATGGCGTATTTTAGGTACTTGGAGACTTTGCCTTCGGCGAGTAGGTTTCTACGGATTTTTCTAAAGAAATTAATCATTGGTCAATCGTTACGATTTCTCGGCTTCAAATAATTTTGTTTTAGAGGGTTTTAATTTTTAATAGAAGCTTCAAGAACTTTACCGTACAAAACATTGGCTGCCGCTTCATATTTATCATCTTTCACCCAAAAAGGCGTTTCAGGATCGTTGGCTATCAATCTACCAGAGAGTACATACCCCTGATAAAATTTTAATAGGTAGTCATAATCTAAACTATCGGCCTCATCACCGGCTTGGTGGTAGTATTTGTTTATTTCATCATCAAAAGCATCAAAACCGGTGGAGTAGGTGGGAGCAGGTATTCCTACCTTGGCAAAGCTGACATTATCGCTGCGGTCAAAAAGTCCTTGCTCGGGAGCAGGGTCATCAATAGCTTCAAGACCAAAAGCGGCCGCTCCCGCAACAATGTGTTTTTTGGCCGTTGTTCTGTTTAAACCGATTACGGTGGCCAATTTGGTATTGTTATAGCCACCACCGTCGGTATTGAAACCATAAACAATTTGTTTTAGAGGAAACAAGGGGTGCTCTACGTAGTATCGACTGCCTAACAATCCCTTTTCCTCACCCGTAAAAAAAATGAATACGGCAGACCGTTTAGTAGGGTACTTGCCAATATTCTTGGCCATACTTAAAACGGCGGTGGTACCTATGGCATTATCTCTGGCACCGTTATAAATACTATCTCCCGCGGTGTCTGGTTTTCCAATACCTACATGGTCGTAGTGGGCAGAATACATAACGTATTCATCTTTAAGTTTTGGGTCTGTCCCTTCTAATACCCCGACAACATTTTGGGTGACCAGTGTTTTTTCTTTCTTTCCGTCGTTTTCAATAGAATAGGATAACTTGGAAGCATTGAATGCACTTAATTTTTCTGCTGTTGTATTTACCCAAAGATGAATGAAATCATTTTTTGAACCTTCTGTATCGGTTGCATCCGGAATCTTTACATTTTCTCCCATAAAATGAGAAATTCTAGACCACCAGTCCTCTTCTAGCAAAGTCATTTCTATCATACCTATAGCACCATTTTTAATTGCCAATTGCTGTTTTGCCTTATGGGCACCATATACAGCTCTGGCATCGGAAGATTCTGGGGTTCCCCCGTTTACGATGATAAGCTTCCCTTTTACATTTTTTCCTTTATAATCGTTCTCGGTACCAAAACCAAGATATTCGGCTTCTCCAGAAAGGGCGACCGCTTTTGCTTCTACAGCAATACTATGTGGGTGGTCTTCGCCGTTTATAGTTGTTTTAAGAAGATTCGGAGCTGCCGTTTGTAAAAGGTTGAATGTCTGATAATATGAATTGGTTGCCGGATGTGGTTTTACCCCATAACTACGTAAGCTATTTGCAAGATAAGAAGCTGTGATCTTCAACTCGTTAGTACCAGTGGCCCTACCCTTTAAGGCGTCATCCGCTAAAAAGTAAATATGCCCTTCTATTTCGTTCTTGTCAACGGTCATTGCCGCTTTTTCTAAATCTGTCTGAGCAATAACTAAGGTGGTACAGCATAAAGTTACAAGCAGTAGTAAAGGTTTCATAGTTCTCATTTTAATGGTTATTTGACGTTAATTTTAATATTTATTTCTGTGTTTTTAGAGGTGTATGCTTATAGTTACATGATTCTAAGCACGCCATAATAAACTGCTGTTATTAATAGTAGCACAAGGCTAATGGCTAAAAACCTAATTGACCGTTGTACGTTTCTAAATTTCCACGCAGAGATCTTAGAATTGATATAGACCTGCTCTCCCAATTGTTCAAAAACCTCTTTCTCGTTAATGCTTACATTGTAAAACTTCTTTGAAAACTCTTTAATGGTGCCAAACTTGGTAATAACATCTCCAAAATAAAATACATTGTCGCTGTAGTTTCCTTCAAGCTTTGGAATAAAGCACCGTACGCTATAAAAGATAGAAACTACCGTAGCTACAAACCAAAGTCCCATGAGTATATAGAAAAAAACAGCGTTGGAGAGCGAATGCATTACTGGGGCTGCACTTTGATAGATAAAATTTAAAATAATACCGTAAAAGGAAAGTATAAGCCCCGCTTTTAGTTCTGAGGCCTTTATGAGTCCGGATACATAATTGATGGTGCCCCAATAATGATCGACCAATTCTTCTGAATGACCTTTGGATTTTAATTCATCTAAAAGACCTTTCTCAAAAGCGGATAAGGGATTGTGAACTTGCTCTTTAGCAGCCGTTTTTTGGTTTTTATTGTTCGATGGTTTGGTCATGGATTTTAATTTATTGTAACTGGCTATTCTATCACATTGTACACCGTGAGTGGTTGCGATTTGTTCTTCATGTTAATACTGCCTAAGTTTTCACATTTAAAAGCTTCTTTTACCTGTTCATAGCAACTTTCGCAGATAATAATTTGATTTTCTTTAGCGGCATCTTGTAACCTGGCAGCAGTATTTACCGAGTCTCCTATAACAGTGTAGTCTAGACGCTTAAGGGTAGCTGAACCAATATTTCCGGAAATCATTTCCCCACTTTTTATACCTATGGAAACCTTTGGTTGGTATGTTTCTTGGCCTTCCTCAACAGGAAGACTGTTTACTTGGTTTCTTATGGCCAATGCGGCATCAATGGCACGGTCTAAATGATATTCGCCCCTAAAAACGGCCATCACGGCATCTCCTATAAATTTGTCTATAATGCCATTCTGTTCCATAATTTCTTTCACCATGGCATCAAAATAGGTATTGAGCATGGTGACGACTACATCCGGACTTGTAGTTTCACTAATTTTTGTGAATCCGCATACATCTACGAACATGACCGTGCCTTCAATGCTTTCGTTGGCCATGATCTTGGACTCGTACTCTTGCCCTCCCATGAAATTAAGCACGTTCTCATCCACATACATTTTAAGGATATTATTTTCCTTAATTGCCTGCAAGGTTTTTTGAATTTCTTTGGCATGTTTTAAGGTTTTCTCCATAGTCACTGTAAGGTCCTCAAAATTGATAGGTTTGGTGATGAAGTCAAAAGCACCGCGGTTCATGGCCACACGAATATTTTCCATATCACCATAGGCAGATACAATGACAGCTTTGATAAGCGGACTGGATTCATGTAGTTCTGAGAGTAGGGTAAGACCGTCCATTTCTGGCATGTTGATATCACTCAAAACAATATCCACCCCTGGGTGTTCAGCAAGCTTATCCAAGGCATCCTTTCCATTTACGGCAAAGACAAACTCATATTCGTTTTGCCGTATTTGCTTTCTAAATTTTTGTTTGATGAGTATCTCCAAGTCCGTCTCATCATCTACTACCATTATTTTTGCCATAGTCTTATGTTAAGGTTATCAGCTTGTCTTTTAGAAGTGAAAAGTCTAAAGGTTTTGTAAGAAAGTCATCGGCACCTAGATTTTTTGCCATAGTTCTATTTTCATCATCTCCATAGGCGGTAATCATCATAACCATTGGAGGCGGTTTTACGTAATTTTTTTTGATGGTATCTAACAATTCCAGTCCGCTCATGCCGGGCATATTTATATCGGATAAAATCAATACCGCTTCATGTTCCATTGCTTTCATTAAGTTTAAGGCTTCTTCGCCAGAAAAGGCAAATACAAACTCTAATTCTTCTTTTCGTATTTCTTTTCTAAAACGCTGTTGAAAAAGCACTTTTACATCTTGTTCGTCATCTACAACTAATATTTTCATAAGGTGGTTTTTTGTGGTTATTTTATTGGTAATGCTATGGTAAAAGTGGTGCCTTCTCCCTGTTTGGTATCAACTGTTAATTCACCACCATGCACTTTTACGATATCATAACTTAATGATAGTCCAAGTCCGGTACCTTCACCAGAAGGTTTAGTAGTGAAAAAGGGCTGAAATATTTTATCCAATACCTCTTTAGGCACTCCGTTACCATTGTCCGATACTTTTATGAATACCATAGTATCTTTCTTTTCTGTACTTACCGAAACGGTAGGTTCGTACCCTTTGGGGTTTTCTTCTTTTTTCTTTTTTACCACATAAAAGGCATTGGTAATAAGGTTGAGAATAACCCTCCCTATATCTTGCCCAACAATATTTATTTTACCGATAGTATCATCAAAATCGGTATTCAACGTGGCATTAAAGCTTTTGTCCTTTGCCCGTAAACCATGGTAGGCTAGGCGTAAGTACTCATCTGATAAAGTATTAATATCGGTCATTTCTTTTTGACCGGTGCTACTACGGCTATGTTGCAGCATTCCTTTTACGATACCATCGGCGCGCTTGCCATGAAAAATGATTTTATCCTCGTTATCAGAAACATCTTTGGCCAACGCTTTTACTTCGTCATAGTTGCCTTTCTCAATTTCTTCTTCCATTTCTTCTAGAAGTTCTTTATTCACTTCAGAGAAGTTGTTGACGAAGTTTAACGGATTTTGAATTTCGTGGGCAATACCTGCGGTAAGTTCACCCAAACTTGCCATTTTCTCAGATTGAATCAATTTGGATTGGGTGGACTTTAACTCATCGATTTTTGTTTTAAGCTGAACCGTTCTATGACTAACACGCTCTTCTAAGATTCTATTCTCTTTAGTTAATTTTCTGGCCCTAAAAACAATATAAGCCCTTAAAATACTAGCTGCAATTAAACCGAATATTAAGTATGCCCACCAAGTTTGCCACCATGGTGGATTTATTTTAAATGAAAGTGTATCTGGTGTAGACCAGCCGCTAATACCATTTCTAACAGCTACTTTAAAGGTGTAATTACCGGGTTTTAAATTATAATAGTTCTTGGTTTTTGTGGCGTTTGCGGCATAGCTCCAATCTTTATCTTCACCATCTAGAATAAAACGATAGGTTAATTTATCCCTGTTGAATATAGCATCACTGCCATAGCTAAAACTAACGCTGTTCTGGTCATAGGGTAGGGTAAGGCCTTTAGGAATATTATAAGGGCGTTTTACCGAATCCCAAGTAATGCTATTAGTGTGTGCATATGTTGAAGGTTGCACCTTGGTAGAATCTTTCTTAAGGTTAAACCCGAACCCCGGGTTTTCATCCATAACAAACATATTGTTAATTAGAACGGTACTTATGGTACTATCAGGTTGAGGTTCTGCATTGAGTACAAGTAGCTTCCATTCATTAGAGGTGTTAGTGAGGCCAGACCAAAACTGGCCATTTTTTAAAAATAGAGGTGAATTTTGTAAATAATCGTTCGATTTAAAACCAAGTCCCGCATTAAAATTGTAGAAGCCTTTATCTGTTGTTTTTGCAGTGGCTTTTTCCATGGCAATTAAGCCATTACCACTAGCAGCGTACATCATACCTCCTTTTTCTGTCAGATCATAAAAATCTGTAGGGTATAGTCCGTTTTCTTTCTTTATTGAGGTAAGGGTATTTTGTTCTAAGTTAAGTATGTTAATACCATTTGAGGTAGCTAACCATAGCTCTCCTTCATTAGAAATTTTGGCTGTGGATACATTGTTATTGCTAAGACCTTGTTCTTCTCTTAGGTAGCTTATGGTGTTCGTTTTTAAATTTATTTTGGCTAACCCGTTCGTCGTAGTAGGGGTCCAAAGAATTTCTTTATCATAAACCATTATGGATCCGCTTCCCGCTATTAAAATATCAGGGTCATTTTTGGAAACTACCTTTTTAAAGCTGTTGTTTTCAATATTATAGATATACAGGCCTGTATTGGTATATATGGCAAAAGTAATCTCATTAATAATTGCAATACCTGCCCCAAAAATATCGGCAGAATTGACGTATGAAGTTAGTTTACTTTTTTTCCTATCAAGAATAGAAAAGCCATTTCTGGTATTTATAAAGTACATATTTGGTGTAATCTCTTTAATAAAACTAATTGTGTTCGTATTGCCCCGTAACAGATCAAAACCTAGGGCTTTTATAGTATTTTTATTTAAGTTGATAATATTGATTCCCGCAGCTGTTCCTAACCATATGTCACCATTTGAGTCTTCTTCTATTTCCCAGATTTCCTCATTTATTAGACCTCTTGTATCATCAAAATATTCTGTTTGTAAAGTGTAATTCGTGGTTATTAGCACTCCATTATCCGTAGTGGCAATCCATAACGAGCCATCATTTCTTTTTAAGGGTCTAGGAATCTTTAGAGAGCCTTGTAGTGCGCTGTTTAAAGCTATTGTTTTGTGTTTTTCCAGATTATTACTTAATATAAACGCCTCTTTGGCTCCCAAGATCCAGAAGTTACCTTCGTTATCTTGTTCCAATTCGGTGCCTATTATGCTGTAGCCATTTTCCGGGTCTAATATTTTTACGGTATTTTCTTTTAATGAAAGCCGTAAAACCCTGGGATAAGCGGTGTTATTGGTAGCAAATGGATACGGATAATTAAGCCAAATGTTACCTGTTTGATCTTCTGTAATATCCCAAACTATGGAGTTTATTTCAATATCTGCTATCTTTGAAAGTGTTTTAAGTTCCTTTCTATCTTTGCCTATGACCGCAAGATGATTTGTAAAACCTAACCATAGGTTCTTATTACTGTCTTCAAAAAGTCTCCAGGGTTTATTACTATTTACGTTGCTTACTTTTTGCAAATTTTTTAATTCCGGATCAATAGTATAGAAGCCTTCGTTTAGAGATGCTATATACATAGTTCCGGTATGGTCGCAAAGAATATCGAATGGGGTAAAATTTTCAGTTCTGGTAATTGTATATTCTATATTATTATCAAAATCTAATACGTTGATTATGCGATCTGCAGGTCTAACCAACCAAAGTTTGCCTTGTTTGTCCAATTCCATTTTATAGACTGTATTGTAGTCATAGATAAATGCATTTTCACCGTCATAAAGTGTTAATGGTGATGCAGAAGAAGATGAACTTATCCAAATACCACCATCCTCAGTTTCTAAAAAGGAAGTAATGTCATTAGAGGGCAATCCTTCATTTGTTGAAAGTTGTAAAAGATTTACGTGAGTACCGGCCACATTCGCTGGGGGTTTCATTTTGGTAATGGTCGGTTTTTTTATAGTAGATTTAGTAATAGTAAATGAAACAGAATCGAGTATTGTTTTTTCTGTCTGAAAATTATTCCAATCCAGATCATACTCCTTCATGGGAGACTTCAATGGTTTAAACGTGTTTAGTTCAAAAGGTTTGCTGGGCAAGGCATCCACATTTAAATCATACGATATAGGAGTTGTCAGCGTGTCGTTGGTTATAATTTCCCATTCAAAAGGTTCTGGTTCCGTAAATTGTAAAGGAATGGTTTTTGGAACTTTATAATCACCCACCGTAGTTTCATCTTCAGACTTGCTTTGTTTGTGGCAAGAAATCAGAAATAGACCGTAAAAGATACTGATTAAGAATATTGGTCTTATTAATGTTATGTTCTTCATACTGGTCTAGTTATCGGTTGAGTTTGGCAATTCTATAATGAAGGTGGTTCCCTTGTTTTCAGACGTTTCTACTATTAATTTACCTCCATGCCCTTTCGTTACAATATCATAACTCATACTTAAACCCAAGCCGGTACCTTGACCGGTAGGTTTGGTGGTGAAAAAGGGCTGGAATATTTTCTCTTTAACTTTTTCTGGAATACCATCACCATTATCAGAAACACTAATTGTGATATGTTCATCAGACTTTTTGGTACTGAGAGTAACTATGGGCTTAAAACTAACATCTCTTTGTTTTTTTTCGTTTACCGCATAAAACGCATTGGTAATCAAATTGAGAATTACCCGCCCCATGTCCTGTGGTACAATATTTACTTTTCCAATGTTCTCGTCAAAATCGGTAATGAGTTCTGCATTAAATGATTTATCCTTTGCTCGCAGACCATGATAGGCCAAGCGTAAATATTCATCTGCAAGTGCATTGATATCCGTAGGTTCTTTTGTGCCACTGCTACTTCTAGAATGTTGAAGCATACCTTTCACAATATTGTCCGCGCGTTTGCCGTGATGGTTTATTTTTTTAAGGTTTTGTTTGATATCCAACGAAATAGCCTTCACTTCTTCAAGATCTCCTTTATCCAATTCCTCGTTCATTTCATCAACAAGTTCGCTGCTTACTTCAGAGAAATTATTGACAAAGTTTAAAGGGTTTTGAATTTCGTGGGCAATCCCAGCGGTGAGTTCACCCAAACTTGCCATTTTTTCAGATTGCACGAGTTGGGATTGGGCAGCTTTTAAATCATCTAAAGATTGATTAAGTGCTGCTGTGCGCTCCTTGACTTGTTGCTCTAAAGTATTTTTTTGTTGAGATAAAATGGATTCTTTTTCTTTGGATAATTCTTGGACACGATTTAAATTTAATCTTAAATCTTGACTGCGCTTTCCAAATGCGTAACCTAAATAGATAGCTAAAACAACAGGGATAAGCATAAAAGCAAAAGGAATAAATTTATCTATGCGCTGATTTACTAAACCCGTATAAAAACATATCATTAAAATCCAAAAGACAAGTTCAATACAACTAGCACTTAAAAATAAAAAGCTGGCAACTTTATTTTTGTTCCAAGATTTTAAACTTAAACGTATAATACCAGCATAATAGAAAATTGACCAGATAGGCCCCAACGCGTCTGGATTATATAAAAAGTAACAACCTATAGTTATAAAACATAAAAAACTAATAGCTTTAAAAACAAGGTCTATAGGCTGTTCTAATATTTTGTAAAAACAAAATAAAAGGATAAGGCTTGAAATAAGAATGCAAGTGTCAAAATAAAACGTGAGCCAAAAATAAGTACCAGTATTATCATAGAACGACAATACTCCTAATGTAAATAGAATTAAGAATAATAAAGAGGCAGAAAAATAACCGTTAATTTTCTCTTTAGGAAAGAAAATAAAAAACGATAGGAAAATAATAAACATTAGAATGGCAAGACCAAGTGAGATATTATAATTATTGATATATTGTTGAAAAAAAGCTACACGTTTATTCTTTACCTCATCAGTTGAATTGGCATTACGCAAAGAGGATATATAAATTCTAATTAGTCCGTTATGATGGTAGTAGATAGGGTATTTGTATTGCGCATTGACAAAACGTACAGCTAAAATTTGTTCCTTGCCTATCTCTAAAGGTAAATGAAGCACTTGGCTAAATGGATTATGGTAGATAACTTCATCCTTGTTAGAGCTTACATTACCCAATTGGTGAATTAGTTTGCCATCTAAATAAATTTCTGATGCTCCTTCTTGAAAGATATTTAAAACCAGTGCATCATTTAACGACTGGTCTGCCATAATACGTTTACGCAACCATATAATTTCGCCCCTATCTGCAATTACGTTTTTTCCATCAAGCAGATTTAAGTTATTACTAGAGAATTCATTCCAGGTAGAGTCATCAAATTCTGGATTAGCCCATAATATATTATCTCCTTTTTGAAAACGCCAATCCATTCCAAGAATCATCCAATTATCAGCAACAGTACTATCTGTAATGACTAACACTTTGTCCTCTTGACTAAAAATTGTCAACGGTAGAAGAAAACCAATAATGTATAATATGCGTTTCATTGCTATTTAAATTAAAGGAAAAATGATTTTAAAAGTGGTTCCTTCACCTTGTTGTGTTGTCACCAGCAATTCACCACTATGCCCCTTAGTAATAATATCGTAGCTCATGCTTAAACCCAAGCCGGTACCTTGCCCGGTAGGTTTTGTAGTGAAAAAGGGTTGGAATATTTTCTCTTTGACTTTTTCAGGAATGCCATCACCATTATCAGAAACACTAATGGTGATATGTTCATCAGACTTTTTGGTACTGACAGTTACTATGGGCTTAAAACTAACATCTCTTTGTTTTTTCTCGTTTACCGCATAAAACGCATTGGTAATCAAATTGAGAATTACCCGCCCCATGTCTTGTGGTACAATATTTACTTTTCCAATGCTCTCGTCAAAATCGGTAATGAGTTCTGCATTAAATGATTTATCTTTTGCCCGCAGACCATGATAGGCCAAGCGTAAATATTCATCTGCAAGTGCATTGATATCCGTAGGTTCTTTTGTGCCACTGCTACTTCTAGAATGTTGAAGCATACCTTTTACAATATTGTCCGCACGTTTGCCGTGATGGTTTATTTTCTCAAGGTTTTGCTTGATATCCAATGAAATAGCTTTCACTTCTTCAAGATCCCCTTTATCCAATTCCTCGTTCATTTCATCAATAAGCTCGTTACTTACTTCAGAGAAATTATTGACAAAGTTTAAAGGGTTTTGAATTTCGTGGGCAATGCCTGCAGTTAACTCTCCAAGTGAAGCCATTTTCTCGGATTGAATAAGTTGAGATTGGGTGGCTTTTAATTCTTCTAAAGATTGATTTAATTCTGATGTTCTTTCTTTTACTTTTAATTCTAACTTTTCATTTTGTGAAGTAATTAGCGCACTCTTTTCAGCTTCAACCTTTACAAGGTCTATTGCATTTTGACGCATATTCTCATTTTTCTCTCTCATGCGATAAGCGACAAATGCTAACATTCCAAGATAAAGAATACCTTTACCAATTAAGTCACCGTTTACGAAAATCAATCTTAAACTAAGATGATCGCCAAAAGAGAACCATCGTATCATAAGACCAAGAAAAGATATAGTATACGATAAAAATAAACTAAACATGACTACCCGGACAGACACTACTTTTTTTCTGGATTTTAATGCGAAAATGAGTAAGAAAATGGCAATCCCAATTACAGTAATTAGGTAAAATTGAAAACTGTAATACATGCCTAAAGGTGCAACTAAACAAAATAGAATCAGCCATTTTTGAAGTTTTCCATATAGCATCCTATAGCCGAATAAAAGACATAATATAGGGAAGAAGAAAAATAAAATATCACGGACATAATATAATGGAATCATGATGTTAGAAGGTAGGGTAAAGAATAAATTATCTCCACCATAGAATGCTGAACTAAAAAACTCTAGGAACATCACAGTAGTAAAAAGAGCAATTATGAATAACTCCTTTTCATCTCTAATTAGAATATAGAGAAGCCAGAAAAGAATAGCGAAAATTAAAGAACTATAAATGTCAAATAAAGCTTTAAAGCTTAACAAACTCATATAGTCAAAATACTCGTTGGATACAATTCTGGTTGAACCCACTGGAACTACTTTGGAAATGTTTCCATAAGTACCATAGTCAACATAATGTATGGCTAATGTATGTACGGTGTCAGGTTCTAAAAATATTGGGGTTCTAATTTCAAAATCTTGAATATGTTCTTTAAAGGATGCTCGGTCTTTTCCTTTTTCGCCAAATTGGCGGAATAACTTTCCATTTAAATAAATATCCTCTGCAGCATGATCTTCTTTATCTAAATAAAGAGGAAGCTTTGCTATAGCACTATCAATAGTAAACTGCAATCTGAACCATCCTTCAAATTTTCCAGCACTATCTGCCATATCATTAGTTATCTGAGAAGGACTAAATCGTTCCCAGCCAGCTAAATCAATGTTGATAGGAGATGAATCTTTTTCATTGCCCGATTTAAAAATCCAACCTTCTCTATTTCTTAACGTTAAACCAAAAAGAGGATCAACATCTGCTTTGGTAAAATGTATAATTGTATCGAGTGCCAATCCATTTTTCTCTACCGGGTTTTCTTGTCCTCTTGCCGTAAATAGCATATAGAAAAATAGGGTAATGAATAGGAGGGATTGTTTAATCATTGATTCTTAAGTTAATGGTTGAACCTAGTTCAATAATGGTAGTAAAGAAATTGGAGGTAGTAGAGCAAATCAAAAACGCCTCATTGACGGAAGTACCGGTAAAACAAGTATCAACATTGAAAATGGAGGTATTGGTTTTTACATCGCCGTTTAAATAACTATAGAGCCATTTATTATAAACTTCTAAAACTTGTTTTTCCACTTTTACAGCTGGTTTCATGCACTTAATTGGTGGTTGGTTTCAAAAAATCGTACTGATTACAAATTCATTTATCTATTTAATTTTTCAACCAAAGCAAAACAAATACAGCTGTAAATCAGGGGTAATTGGCAACTTGTTGTGAATCAGAAAAATAAAAGGGGATTTTACGCCCTTAAAATACACAAATAACCATTACCGTTTACCAGTTGGTATGGGAATTTTAGTGTATTTGTTTATTAATTCGATATTAATGATGAAACAAGATAGTTTTATTCACTTTTATAAACTTCTAGTTCTATTTCTATTAAAAACTCAGGCATTGCCAGTTCTTTGACTCCTAGCCAAGATCCCGCGGGAAATTGTTTTTTGTAAATTTCGTTTCTGTACGCAGCGACCTCTAAAAACTTGGGCATGTTGGTAGTAAACACATTTTCGACAATAACATCGTCGAAAGTGCATCCAAAATGTTCTAGAATCTTATTTAGGTCCGAGTAGCAATTGATCATTTGTTGTTCAAAATCTCCTACTGCGGTAGGGGTGCCATCGGCATCCATACTAACCGCCCCCGATATTTTTATATCATTTCCAATTTTTACGGCATGCGTATACCCAAATGTTTTTTCGACCTCTGGACGTAAATAAAAATACTCGGGAGTTTCAGCAGTAACTTTCGTGATGGTAGCCTTCTTTTCTATTTCTTTTTTGGGTTGGTTGCATGCAGTGCACAGGAGAGCAATGGAAACGAGGCACAATACGGGCTTAAGAAATGCTTTGTTTTTCATACAATTGAAGGTTTTTTATGTTACATTATTTGTTTGCGGCATCTGCCAGTTGCTTTGTATTTACATATTGCTGAAAGGCCACTATCTTCCCTGATTTTATGGTCCAAAAGTGGGCTGCCTGTGCATTAATGAGTGCACCATTGCCTTTTCGTTTGGCATCGTACCTGAGTGTAGCGAGTACTTTGTCATCGTACATTTCATGAAGTTCTACATTCTTTGTGTTGAAATACTCATGCTCTTCCGCCAGTTTTATAAAAACACCGTTTAAAATTGCTTCCGGCCCAATGTATGGATTGCCAATGGCCAAGGCATTGCCCTCGGCTTCGTTCCATATTATTTTTTCGTCCATTAACCCTAAAACGGTAGGGATGTCGCCCTCTGTAAAGGCTTTGTACAGGGCATCTATAACTTTTAGATTAATGCTGGTAGTTTGGTTTTTCATTTATATTCTCTTTTGGTCCTTTGGTATAGGTTTTAAAAAAAGTGGCAGACTTAATTTGTAATCAAACAGGTTGTTGGTTGTAAAAACATAATTGTTTTAACCCTGTCAGATGTACAATAATTTCCCCCGAAACACGTCTGCCAACTTTAATGGTTTTAATTAGAATGGTTATTTACCTTGCTAAATAGCTTCGATTCTTCGCAGAACGAACTATTTTATGGGGTTCGTTACAATTTTGTTTATTATTCGTAAGCATATTGTTCTGGTAGGCCATTTGTGTTTTTTTATTAGTCTGTTATGTGTGGAACATTGTTTTA
Organism: Maribacter thermophilus; assembly: GCF_001020565.1. GTDB lineage: Bacteria > Bacteroidota > Bacteroidia > Flavobacteriales > Flavobacteriaceae > Maribacter > Maribacter thermophilus. Next base: position 551,818 of record NZ_LDAS01000001.1, read on the forward strand.
AAGAACCTCAAATAAGGTCTTAAATACAATTGAACAAGGACGGATGAGAGCTCTTACTGTCCGAATGGCCATTTTAACTTATCTAAGTATCTATGCCCACTATTGAGCGGACGGCTTGTTTTTTTCGGTAACCGATTGATTATAAAACATACGGAAGTAAACGCACATGTTCGATAGCGGTAACATGGCGTGGAAACATAAAAGAAAAGGGGGCTATTACTTAATAGTAGTATTTATGAAACAATGGTACCGGGTATAAGCTCTTCTACGATGTTGTTTTTATTGTCCAAGTAAACAAAGTATGAGTGATTTTCACTGTCTAAAGAAATAGAGCAATTAACCTCGCCATTAATAAAATGTATAGCGGATCGATCGTCGCATGCATACCCATCTGTCAGCTTGCCCGTAATAATATTGTTATGGTACAAAGGTCTTCTTGATTTTTCTGAATTGTAATGAGGGCAATGACTTTTATCTATAAACCGCATACCTTCAACAATACTCAACTCTTTGGGTCTAGAGTCTGTAGTACCGGCGTTGAACCAACATAAAGAGCCAGCACTTCCACCGCCCATAACAACTCCGTTATCATAAGCTTTCTTAAGAGCAACATCAATGCCTTGGGCCTTCCAAATGGCCAACATGTTCAAAGTGTTTCCCCCGCCTACTACAATAGCGTCCATTTTTGAAATTATCTCATCAAATGACTCCTTTTGGTCATAAGAGTTTATCCAAACGGTTAAGACATGGGGGGTTACATTAATATGTGAACAAACCTCGTAAAAAGAATCTATATAGTTTTGATCTTCTCCACTTGCGGTAGGTATAAAGCAAAGGTTCGGTTTTTCTTTACCGGTCGCTGCGGCCATATATTTCAAAAATGGAACGGTATGCCTGCCACTACCGTACACTAAGAGCTGTTTTTTCATACAGGCAAATTAATTGATTCTATAACTGAATTAAAAGTATGTGGCCATGTTTTTATCAAGAGCATAGCTTTTAGGTTTATTCCATTACAGGTAAGGACAGGGTGTAGCCTAAGTCCTTCATAAAACTTAGCATATCAAAATAGGTAACTTCATGTACTATTTTACCCGCATCGTCAAATGTAAGAATGCTAATGCCCGTTGTTTGGCCCACTTTACCGGTTGGTGGGGTATCTCCTAACATTCCGGTATTGGTGCCATGACATTCCCAATTAACATAAGTTCTGTTCTCAACTACGGTAATTTCTTTATCCACCACAGAAAGGTCGGGCATGGCCCTGTTCCAAAAATGCATAGATCTAAAAAGTTGGCGGCGGTCATAAGAAATATTTTCGCCGTTTACGTTGCGCACAAATTTTTGTATGGCAACCGACTTTAGCAACAATGTATCATACTCGCTCCATGCGTTTAAGTACTTCTTTGTGTTCTTTTTTAAGGTAGAAACGTGAAGTGCTGTATTATCGGATAGGTCATTTTTTTCAAGTGAAGACGTATCTCTACATGCCGTATACAACACAAATACGGTTATTGTAAAGCCAAGATATTTCATAAATGAGATTTAGGTAGGTTTTTTATAATTATGAAATAAGGTATAACCATTTGAAAATCAATATATATTAGGATGGGATTATATGTAAACTGTCCGAATAACGATAATTTTTGATCCAACAAAAAACTGGGGAGAATGTTGTACATTTAAAGCAATCTCATTTTCCCCGGTGAGAATCAACCAGTGAAATGAGAGTCGGTCAGTATATCATACATCCCTTAATTCTGTTGTCTTTTTTCGGACTGGACTTTTCCTATGGTCAGATCGTAGATTTAAAAAGCAAGCATCCTTATACAAAGGTTTTTGTTGAAACAGACAATTTTGGAGCTTCTTACCTAGATACCTTGGAGCAAAACTATAGCAAGGTAAAGAAAGATTCCATTAGGTTTTCTATGCTTAACGACCTCGGGTATTATTGGCATACTAGAAACTTAAACAAGGCGTTGGCTTTTACCGAAGTAGGACTGGAATATACGGCCCAGACCGATACTTTATGGTATGGTAGATTTCAGGTTACACAAGGCGCCATTCTTCTGCGATTGGAAAAATTGGATAGCGCCGAAATAGTTCTCGAGTCCGCAAAAACAAAAGTACATTCATCAGATTTAGCTTTTTTGAATACCCAGTTGGGCTATGTTTACGAAAGAAGGGGCCAATTGGACAAGGCTGCGGACTACGCCATAAGGTCAATGGAATTAGGTGTAGAGCATAACAATACCAAAGCAATGGCCATGGCTTACAGCGATTTAAGCAACCTTTTTTGGAAACAGGGCAAATATGAATCGGGTCTAGAATATGGCTTACGTTCCTTAGAACTTTTTGAGACATGGGGCATTACAGATTTAGATTATGACTTTACACTTTATGTCACCGGAAATAATTATCTGGCATTGGAGAATTACCATGAAGCCCGTAGATATTATGAACAAGCGATCATAATTGGTGAACGTTATGGTTTTTATAATAACCTAAGTGATGTTTATATATCGTTGGTAGAGCTTTACACCTATTTAGGTGAGTATGATAATGCTAGTGAAGCCGGTAAAAATGCAGTTAAGTATGCAGAACTCTTGGAGAATAATTTTATGATAATGCGTTCTTGGCTTGCGGTTGGTAAATTACAGAATATACAAGAAAATTATTCGGAAGCCATTAAAAGTATAAGCACCTCTCTAAAAGTGGCAACAAAAGATTTTGGCGATGCTTATTATTTAAGTGATGCGTATAAAGAATTGGCAAATGCCTATGCAAATGAACGGGATTATAAAAATGCGTACAACGCATTTTCTGAATATGATTCCTTAAAAAGGGAAGTTTTCACCGCAGAGGCGGATCACCGTATATCAGAATTAAGAACGGAGTTCGATGTGGCAAAAAAGGAAAATACCATAGCCTTACAAGAGATCCAAATTAAAAAGCAACAATCACGGCAACAATTGATCACCGTTATTACGTTCTTGTTGCTATTGTTGCTGTTGTTGGCCTATAAGGCAATTTCCAACAATATTAAAAAGAATAAACTTTTAGAGAGTAAGAATGCTGAAAAGGAGTTTTTGCTCAAAGAAATACATCATAGGGTAAAGAACAATCTAGAGACCGTTTCTAGCCTACTGTCTCTACAAGCATCGTTAATAGAAGACCCCGAAATTTTAGAGGCCATGGAACAAAGCCAACAGAGAGTTCATAGTATGGGCATGATTCATCAAAAACTATATCTGGGAGAAAAGTTGGCTACCATAGAAATGAAAGACTACTTTAATAATCTAAGTGATTATATCATACACTCTTTTGGTAAAGGAGAACAAATAGACGTGAATATTGTAATGGATGAGGTTGAATTGGAGATAGATGTAGCAATACCTATAGGATTAATAGTCAATGAGTTGATAACAAACTCTTTAAAATATGCTTTTCCAAATAACAACAAGGGCAACATTGTTTTGAGCTTGGCAAAAAATAACGGTCAGCTCGTTTTATTGGTAAGGGATGACGGTGTAGGCTTATTCAATAAAAACCTAAAGAAAGGAACAGGGTTTGGGACGCACTTGGTAAACCTTTTGGTAAAGCAATTAGATGGAAAAATGGTATTGTTGACAGATCATGGCACATCTGTTCAAATTCAATTTCAAAATGTAAAAGCAGCCTAATGAACAACACTATTAAAATATTGATAGTTGAGGACGATATGATAATTGCCGCCAACCTATCTATTCAACTAACAAGTTTGGGTTACGAGGTAACGGGTATTATACCTAGGGGAGAAGAGGCCGTCTTGCACGTTAGGGAGCAGTCGCCCCATATTTTGTTGATGGACATTAATCTAAAAGGAGACCTAAATGGTATAGGTACGGTCAAGGCAATTCAAAAAGAAAGGGATATTCCTGTTATATATCTTACCGCAAATAGTGATGATGCAACTTTTGAAAAAGCAAAAGAGACCCATCCGAAAGCCTTTATAACCAAGCCTTTTAATAAATTAAGTTTACAAAGAACAATAGCCTTGGTCGCAGGGCAGTTAAAAGAAACTACGCAGACCGACCAAAGTGGACAACAAATTGAGGTACTTGACGATCGTATTTTTGTCCGTCATAACGGAAGAATGGAAAAACTGCTTTTAGATGATATATTATATATTGAAGCCGACCGTAATTACTGTTCGTTAATTACCTCTAAAGTAAATCATTTACTTACCTGTACGCTCAAGGTGATGGAAGAAAAGCTACCAAGTGCCAATTTTGTTCGGGTGCACCGGTCTTATATCATTAACATATCAAAATTGGATGTATTGGCAGACCGACATTTAGAGATTGGTAGAAAGGTGATACCCATTGGTAAATCGCACAAGGTGTTTTTGTTAAACCGAATACGTACTATTTAAATCTACCCTAATAAAAAAGCTTCCAAGTTATATAATAACATGAAAGCCTCATTATTTATTTTGAAAGCGAAAACTCTAGATTAATCGCTATTTCTTGAAGTATTTCGGTTAGAATTTTTTTTGTTTGTATTTCTATTGTACTTTCCTCGGAAGTTATTGCCACCAGGCCTGTTTCGGTTTCTATTCTTATTCCGTGGGTTTCCTTGTCCCTTGGGTCTTGGGGCCGGTCTGGTATCTTCTTCGACTTGCTGGTTTGTATCGTTATCCACAAATTGGTGCTCTGGCATACGAGGCACCTGTTGTTTGATCAATTTTTCAATATCGCGTAAATAAGGCCTTTCATCTTTGTCACAAAAAGATAGGGCGATACCGCTTGCGCTTGCGCGACCAGTTCTTCCTATTCTGTGTACATAGGTTTCAGAAACGTTGGGGAGGTCATAGTTTATAACCAGTGAAAGTTCCTCTACATCTATACCTCTTGCCGCTATATCGGTGGCAACCAATACTTTTAGCTTACCGTCTTTAAAATCTCCCAATGCCTTTTGCCGCGCGGTTTGAGATTTGTTGCCGTGTATTGCCGCAGATTTTATACCTGCCTGTGCCAATTTTTTTACAATTTTATTGGCACCGTGCTTTGTACGTGAAAACACCAGTACAGAGGCAGAGCCTTTCTCTTTGATCAGGTGTATAAGCAGTTTGGGTTTATTCTGTTTACTAACAAAATAAACCCCTTGTTCCACTTTTTCTGCTGTTGCCTGTTGTGGTTTAATGGTAACACGTTCAAAATCGCCCAACATGGTTTTCGATAATTCTACTATGGTGTTGGGCATAGTGGCAGAAAAGAACAGTGATTGTCTTTTAGGGGGTAATTTGGCAATAATCTTTTTTATATCGTGTATAAAGCCCATGTCCAGCATTTGGTCGGCTTCATCGAGTACCACGAACTCTAGGTCCCTAAAAGATATATAACCTTGGTTCATAAGGTCTAATAGTCGCCCTGGAGTGGCAATAAGAATGTCTACGCCCTTTTTAAGGGTATCTACTTGCTTACCTTGTTTTACCCCGCCAAAAATAACGGTGTTCTTAAGCCCGGTGAATTTAGAGTAGGCGGTAAAACTCTCGCCGATCTGTATAGCGAGTTCGCGGGTAGGGGTGACCACCAAGGCCTTTACTTTTCTTTTGCTGTCCCTAAGGCTTATACCTTCGTACAAATGGTGGATGATGGGGATGCCAAAGGCAGCCGTTTTTCCGGTACCTGTCTGGGCTACTCCCAAAAGGTCTTTTCGTTTTAATAAAATGGGTATCGCTTGTTCTTGAATGGGAGTGGGGTTGGTGTATCCTTCTTTTTCAAGTGCTTTTAAAATGGGTTCCGCTAGGGATAAATCTTTAAATGTCATGTATTATAATAAGCTGCAAAGGTAGTCTAATAGTTTTGATTATGGTTTTTTAGTTGAAAAACGCTTAAAGTGCTGCCGCTGCAGCCTCTGCACAGCGCTCACCGTCCATGGCCGCGGAAACAATGCCACCGGCATAGCCACCTCCCTCACCACAGGGGTAGAGCCCTAAAATTTCTGGATGTTCTAAAGTAGAGCTTCGAGGAATGGTAACAGGCGATGAGGTTCTGGATTCCACCCCTACAATATTGGCTTCGTTGGTATAGTAACCCAACATCTTTTTTCCGAATTCTTTGAAGCCCACCCTTAATCGGCTACCTATCAATTTGGGTAAGAGCGAATGTAGGGGAGCCGATTTTAACCCCGGTTGGTACGAAGTAGGGTTTAGGTCGGCCGATAATTTTCCTTCTACAAAATCCGTTAAGCGTTGTGCGGGTGCGGTCTGTGTGCGCCCTCCGGCAGTAAACGCCAAGCGTTCCAGGTTTTTTTGAAACTCCAACCCCTTTAAGGCTCCAAATTTTTCATATTTAAAAAGGTCTTCGTTGCTGTTGATCTCGACTACAATACCAGAATTGGCGAACATATTGTTTCTTTTAGAAGGGGACATACCGTTTACCACGATTTCGCCGGGCGCGGTTGCTGCAGGTACTATAAAGCCCCCTGGACACATGCAAAACGAATATACGCCCCTATTTTTTACCTGTTGCACCAAGCTGTAGGCCGCTGCGGGCAAAAGTTCGTTTCTGTCTCCGCTGCAATGGTATTGTATAGCGTCTATAATATGCTGCGGATGTTCTACTCTAACCCCCATAGCAAAGGACTTGGCTTCCAAGGTTATTTTTTTTGAATGGAGTAGGTAGAAAATATCCCTCGCCGAATGGCCCGTAGCCAAAATAACCTTTTGTACCGGCAGCTCGTTTCCATTTTCTAGAATGATCGATTTTAATCGCTTGTCAACAATGTTAAAATCGGTCACTTTGGTGTTAAAATGAACTTCTCCACCATGGTCTATAATGGTCTCTCGAATGTTTTGAACTATTTTGGGCAGTTTGTTGGTGCCAATGTGGGGGTGGGCATCTATTAAGATACGCTCCGTAGCACCGTGGTGTACCAGGCTTTCGAAAACCCTTCTTACATCTCCACGTTTTAAACTTCGGGTATATAGTTTACCGTCGGAATAGGTGCCTGCTCCCCCTTCTCCAAAACAATAGTTGGAATCTTCGTTTACCAGATGGTCTTGGTTTATAGCTCTTAGGTCCCTTCTTCTATCTTTGACATTTTTACCCCTTTCCAAAACAACGGGTTTAAAACCTAGCTCTAGGCAGCGCAGTGCAGCCCACATACCTGCAGGGCCAAACCCTATAATATGAATAGGTTTCGCCTTGGAAACGTCCTTATAGTCAAAGGTATATTCAGAAGATTTTGGAACATCTTCCCCAATAAAAGCTTGAAGCTTATAATTAAAATATATGGTAGGCTTGCGCGCGTCTATGGATTTGCGGAGCACCTTTAATTTAAAACTGGATTCTGAAAGTGATAGGTATTTGGCGGCCTTGGCTTTTAGATAGCCCTCTATTGCTTCTTCTTCGAGTGTTAATCTTAATTGTAGGGTTTTGACCATGCGACAAAATTAAAGTAAATTATAGGATAGCCTTATCCAAAAAATCATATTCTTTCGTCTATAGAAAAAGTTAATTTACACCTTGTTAATATTTATGGACATTAATTTGTTATAGATTTGTAGTCCCAAAAATTGGTTATGAAGAATATTTTTTGGGACAAAGAAACGTTTTCAATGATATCATTGATGAAAGAACATAACGTTATAATCAGTAATGACAGAAAATACATTATATAATAACGCCCTTAAAAGGTTATCTTTATTAAATCGCTATTACAAAATAACGCGGTTTTATCCCTTTCTTAAAAGTACAGCCTATAAAGGAGGTATTGTAATCGGGGCATTTGTACTATTATTGATAGGTCTAGAAGTCTTCTTTTTAGATTTTAATTCAATACTGAACAATTTGGTCGCGTCCTATTCGCCAATGGTGATATTTGCGTTCTTTTTGGCATCGGAAACGTTTTTGGGCATAGTGCCTCCAGAAATATTCATTGCATGGGCATCAAAATCGGTCAACCCGTGGTTGTTTTTGTTCATATTGGCGACCATATCTTATATAGGGGGTATTATTTCTTATTTTATTGGCCGCCGTTTGTCGTTAGTACCTTCTATTAAGAACCATATAGAGAATAAAATTCATAAGCATATTGTTAATTTGCGAAAATGGGGCGGTGTTTTTGTTGTTCTCGGAGCAGTATCGCCATTACCACATTCAATAATAAGTTTGGCCTCTGGTCTTATCAAATATAGTTTTAGGCAATACTTGTTGTGGGCACTTTTTAGATATGCACGGTTTCTTATTTATGGCCTTATTATTTTTAAGGCGTTCAATTAGTTCATTAATAGGCATTTCTAGGTTTTTACTTTACAATGGTGTATTTGGCCTTGCCATATGTCAATAGTAATTGTAAATGGTTGGGTCTATAGTTGATTCAAGGTCTTCGAAAACTTATGGATAAAAAGGATAACATAGGTAAAAAAAATAAAAAACCTTGGCCCACCAAAGACGCTATGGCTCAGGTTTATGAGATGAATCTTTGGGGTAGGGGCGAATCTGACTTTTATTCGGGAGAAGGGTCACATTGTGCCGAAATTGTAAGTCCTTACGTAAGGGTATTGAAATCATTTTTATCGAGCTTCAAGACTCCCCCTGTAGTTTGCGATTTAGGGTGTGGGGATTTTAACGTTGGAAAACAGTTAACGGAATATACATCGGAATATATCGGCGTAGATATAGTACCGAACCTAATAGCGCACAACAAGAAAGAATTCAAAAGGAAAAACCTCGAATTTTATTGTATAGATATAGCAACGGACGATTTGCCGGTGGCGGATTGCGCCATTGTACGGCAGGTATTGCAGCATTTATCCAATGCAGAGGTAAAAAGAGTGGTGTCCAAGTTGGCCGATTATAAATATGTGGTACTTACAGAACATGTACCAGAAGGAGGTTTTGAACCCAATAAAGATATTATTTCGGGACAAGGAACGAGATTAAAAAAACAAAGCGGTATTGATCTTTTGGCGCCTCCTTTTAATTTTAAGGTAAAGGACGAAAAAGAAATGTTGTCCGTTGTATTAAATAATGGCAAAGGGCGTATAGTCACCACTTTGTACAAAACGGTTTAAAGTGTTTTTTTCTTTTAGAAAGGGAGTACAAAAGGTATCCTATACTTTAAAGTGTAATTTTGGAATTTATGAATTGTTGTTGGCGATAAGTTTCGTGTATTCAAGCACCTTTTCTATTGTTTTGTTCGGTTCGTTCTTTCGCCAGTTTACGTATAGATCGATAGTTTCTTCCAGTTGAATAAATTTTACATCTTGTGTATTGGCATATTTAAACGAGTATGGAAGTATAGAAATGCCTAGTCCCTTGGATACCAGGTTAAGGATCATTCCCCCAAAATCGGATTCAATGATCGTTTTTGGCTCAAAGGCATGTTTGTCGAAAAGACTTCTTAGTAGAGAGGCGAATAAGGTAGTACGGTGCAGGCCCGACATAATGAATTTTTCATTCTTTAGGTCACTTAAATCTTTTAATGGATTGTTGTACAACCAATGGTTCTTATGAACTACCAAACAAATGGGTTCAGAGTATAGTTTTAATGAGTTGATGTGCGCATTTTTTATTTCGTCCCTGTTAAAGGCTATGTCCGTTTCATAATCGAGCAGTAGTTTTTCGTGATTTTCATCTGTAGGTTCTGTCAGTTCCAATTTTAAGTCGGGGAGATTTGTGTTTAAGGTTTCCAAAAATTTTGGAAGAAAGCTAAAAGCGATGGATCCAGGGTAAGATATGGAGACAAAACCATAGGTTCCTTGATCAATTCTTTTCGCCTGTTTGTGTATATGGTCCAGATTATGAATAATAGCAGTCCATTGTTCTTGTAGAAATTTGCCGGCATCCGTGAGGTTTACGTTTCTTTTGTCCCTTTTAAAAAGTTGTACCCCAATCTCGTCTTCAAGGGATTGAATCTGTCTACTTAAGGTAGATTGTGATATGTATACCTTCTCGGCCGTTTTCCAAAAATGAAGCTCGTTGGCCAGGGTTAAAAAGTATTTTATTTGTTGAATCGTCATAATTAATGCGTTTTATGCATTAGTTGATCGAAACTAAGTATTTAATTCTTGAAGTCAAAATCATTCTTTTGTCCTATAAAATATAGATACCTAATAAAACAGGGAATTATGGGGGTAGAGAATTTTATCACTTTTTTGGTAACCGCCTTACTATTTGTAATGACACCTGGGATGGACACTGTTTTTGTTCTGAACAAATCTATAAGTCAAGGGAGAAAATCGGGTGTATTTGCTACGTTCGGAATAAATGTAGGGGTTATGAGCCATACTCTTTTAGGGGCTCTCGGAGTGTCGGTTTTATTATCGCAATCCGACCTTGCTTTTACAATGGTCAAATATGTTGGGGCTTTATATGTAGTTTACCTTGGTTTGTCAAAGCTTATAAACAAGAACGGTCTATTGGCAGAAGTATCGGAAAATGTAAAACATAGCTCTAAAAATGATTTTTGGTCTGGTTTTATGACCAACTCTTTAAATCCGAAAGTCGCATTATTCTTTTTGTCGTTTTTTCCCCAGTTTATTTCACCGACCCAACTAGAAAATCCAATACCTTATATTCTGCTTGGTGTTACATATGCATCAATTGGAATAGTTTGGTATTTGACCTTGACATTTTTTGCTAGTGTTTTTTCGGTAAAAATTAAAAACAATACAAAAATGGGCCTATGGATAAACAAAATAAGCGGACTCGTTTTCGTAATCATGGGAATTCATATTATATTAATATGAGCCTACTTCGTTTCGTTGTTCTATAATGTGGACTATTTATTCGGCGGTGAGGTTTTTAATAACATTTCCTTTTTCGTCCAATATTTCTATTCTAGGGGTGTTTTGGTCGTCTACATAGATTTTAAGTCTGTCCGTTCCCATCTTATCCTGTATAAATACTCCCGCGTCCTTATCCATCGTTTTTCCTATGAACATTCTTTCGGCGGTGATAGGGGCGCCTTTTTTAGAATTTTTAATTATTTCTATGGCTTCTTGCATGGTATGCCCGTTACTTTTTAACGAATCCATTTTTTTTGCGATTACGGGCATGGTTACATCTTCGTCCTTATCCCAAAATTGAATACCGTACCTAGCATTTCCGTTGTTGTTTTTTAGGTATCTCATCTGCATTACCTGATCTGTTTTATATTGGTCTACAGATAGTATCCATGATGCCCCGTCCTTTTTGTTACCTTGGTAGAGTATTCCTCCTACTTCGTCTTGTTCTTCATTAAAAAAGATCATTCCGGCCGGTCTTGCCCGTTCTCCGAACAGTACTTTTCCATCGAACATACCGGGGTGTTGTTTTGATTTGTTGCTTATAACCATTTTTAAATCTCCGTTGGGTTCAACGATATTGATTCTTTCTACAGTTATTTCGTCGAATTTTTTCTCTAAAGATTGTTGGTTAAAAGATGAAAGTGCCAAGAAAACCAATATAGAGGTTAAGGTCAACGAATAGATTTTTAAGATAAAATTTTCTTTCTTTTTGTCCATGTCCATAGATGGTTAGAGAAAAAGGCCAGCGATACTCGCTGCGATATTTTTTTTGAAGTAATATGTTGTTTGCTCGTACTTATAGGCCTTTTTTCGGTTGCTTTTGTTTAATGGGGCGTTGTTTACTTTTTTAACAAATCAGAGGTCTTGCCAAGACCACTGAACGATCTTTTATGTTTTTCAAAAATGCGAATTTTTTTTTTACGGAATAGGTGAATATAACTAAAACCAAAATTGTGATGAACGATCTGTTCGCAAAATAGGATTACAGTACATCCATCAATATCGACAGTTGGGTATTTCTTTTTTTACGATTACAGCTTTTTACCTCACTTTTGGACAGATAACATATTTAAATAAAATCTTATGAAAAACTTTCTCGCCGTTATTTGTTTTATGTACGTAACAATGGGCATGGGCCAAAGTAAAAGATCTGGGGTCATAGAGGTGGAAATAGCAGGAGTGGAAAGCAACGAGGGCCAAATGGTCATAGGGCTCTATAGTTCCGATGACCAATGGTTAAAAAAAATCTACAAGGGCACCTATAGTGCCATAAATGACGGAAAGGCAAATGCCACCTTCAAGGATATTCCCGAAGGGGAATACGCCATTTCTGTCTTTCATGATGAGGACAATAACGGTAAGCTAAAGACTTTTATGGGAATTCCGAGAGAGACCGTAGGGTGCTCAAATAATGCACCGGCGAGGTTTGGGCCACCAAAATGGCAGGATGCCAAATTTTATATTACCGACAAAGTCGTAAAACAACATATTCAATTATAAAAAAGTTAAACTCTTCAGATGAAAAAAATAATCACACTTATAATATTGGTAGTAGCTGGCAATGTTTTTGCCCAAGATAAATATACAAAGGGAATGGAAAAAGCCTTTTCTCTTTGGAAAGAGGGGAAACCCCTAGAGGCCTCTAACCTGTTTGAAAGGATAGGCACTGCCGAACCGGATAATTGGTTGCCGTATTACTATGTAGCCCAGATAAATACGATTATATCTTTTGGTGAGAAGGATGAAAAAAAACTAAAACAGCAATTGGACAAGGCCCAGGAATTCTTGGATTTGGCCAAAGCAATTTCTCCGCAAAATCCAGAGATTTTGGTACAGCAGGCCATGACATATACCGCATGGATCGCTTTTGATGGTGCTACCTATGGGATGACGCTTTCCGGCAAAGTGGTAGCTTTGTACAACCAAGCCATGCAATTGGCTCCTAAAAATCCAAGGGTGGTTTTTTCAAAGGCAGAATGGGATATGGGCTCGGCCAGATATTTTGGGCAAGATACGTCCCCTTACTGTAAAGATATAGAACGTTCGTTAGAACTTTTTGCTAACTTTAAACCCGAAGGTGCATTTTACCCCAATTGGGGAGAAGATAGGGCAAAGGAAGCCTTGGCACAATGTAAAGGCTAGATCGATGCAAAAGTTTCTCAAACTCTTAAGAATATCCATTTATATTACCGCAGGTATTACCCTGCTAAATCTTCTTGTTTTTTTGAACGAACCTCTAACTTGGTCCGTTTTTATAGAGTATTTTGGAACCTGTTTTCTATTTAGTTTTGTACTCACCTTGGTAAACGCTTATTATTATGATGGCGTATCCATAAAATACGATTGGGCTACACAACCCAAGACCCGTTTGTGGGTAGGGGCCTTGGGGTCCATTATTCTCTCTATAATAGTTTTTGGGTTATTGAGAATGTTCTTGTCGGTTGTGGTTTATGGCCAAACCTACAGCTATTTTATAGCTAACGAAGAGTCTTTTGCCTACATTTTTGCGATTGTTATTACGGTATTGATCTCTTTGTTCTTGCATGCTTTTCATTTTTATAAGGCACTGCAAGAAAACAAGGTAAAAGAGCAAAAAATAATTGCCGGTACCGCTTCCGCCAAGTTTGACGCCCTAAAAAACCAATTAGACCCTCATTTTCTATTTAATAGTCTTAATGTACTGACTAGCTTAATAGAGGAAGACCCCAATCAGGCTCAAAAATTTACAACCTCACTATCAAAGGTTTATAGGTATGTGCTAGAGCAAAAGAACAAAGATTTGGTTTCGGTAGATGAAGAGCTCCTATTCGCAAAAACCTATGTAAAGCTTTTAAAAATGCGTTTTGAGGATAGTATTGTTTTGGATATACCCGAAAAGGCTAGCAACCCCGAGGCCAAAATTGTACCATTGTCCCTACAACTTTTATTGGAAAATGCCGTAAAACATAATATCGTTAATTCAGTAAAGCCACTACATATAAAAATCTACGAAGATAATGGGCGGTTGCGGGTAACCAATAACCTGCAAGAGAAACAAGTGGTAAAGAAAAGTAGTGGAGTAGGACTTCAGAATATACAACAACGATACCAGTTGTTAAGCGACCGTAAAATGGAAATAACAAAGACCGCTACCGATTTTACGGTAGATCTGCCCATACTGACCCAGCAGGTGTCGGTTGTTGAGACCCAAGACGACTATATTGATGACAAGCGCTACCAGAAGGCAAAGGAAAAGGTAGAGGCCATAAAAGGTTTTTACGGAAACTTGATCGCGTATTGCATTGTTATACCATGCCTTGCATTCTTAAACTATAAGACCACAAGTTTTCCGTGGATTATTTTTCCTGTCGTAGGGTGGGGATTTGGCCTTCTTACCCATGGTATGGAAGCTTTTGGTTATCATCCCATTTGGGGAAAAAGATGGGAAGAAAAGAAGCTTCGGGAATTAATGGAAAAGGAGGATTTTTAATTCATTTTTAGGCAAAACATCGGTGTTCTTGATCATCGGGGCGTTGAACTTCCATGATGTATTTTACTTGTCTTTAATTCTCGTACCGTACCGTTTTACATTCTATCCTTAAAAATTTACAGTTGGGTAATTCAATTTTTAAAAACCACTCTTCTTTCGTGACCTTTATACTATAATTATAATAACCATGGGTTTTAATCCAACTAAAAATTACATTATGAAAACTACGGAAGAAATTAAGTACATCAGGGCAAAAGAAAAAGTAGAGGCCATTAAATCATTTTACAGTAACGTATTGGCGTATTGCATAGTAATACCTTTTTTGGCATGGATAAATTACAATACCACAAGTTTTCCATGGGTCATTTTTCCGGCCGTAGGATGGGGAATAGGTTTATTGGGGCACTGGTTCCAGGCATACGGTTACAACCCAATATTAGGTAAAGGATGGGAGGAGCGTAAACTTAGGGAGTTTATGAAAGAAGAGGAATTTTAAGGATTAATTATATTTAAGAAGGCTTTACACCAATAACAACCAACTATTATGACACAAAGAGATCAAGAAGCAAAGTATTTTAGGGCAAAGGAACGGGTGGAGAACATCAAAAAATTCTATACGGGCGTGCTGTCTTACGTAATTTTTATAGCCTTTTTAGCAGGATTGAACTATTGGGTGGACAAATGGAACTATCCGTGGTTTTTGTGGGCTGCTTTTGGGTGGGGTATAGGCTTGGTTTTTCAAGCAGTAAAAGCATTTGGTTTTAACCCTATACTCGGTAAAGATTGGGAAAACAGAAAGATTCAAGAATTAATGAAAGAAGAGGAAGAACAAAAGAAATGGAAATAATGGAAAGAAAGAACGTAAAATTGGAAAGGGCAAAAAAAAGACTCAAAGAACTAAAAGGCTTTTATTTTCATTTGACAATTTACATTGTAGTAAATGTTTTTATAACTACAAGTACTATTGTTGGAAGGGTGAACGACGGTGCAGAGATAATGGATGTATTGGATTTTGGTAGTTTCGCAATATGGGTGTTCTGGGGAATAGGTTTGTTCTTCCATGGCATGAAGGTGTTCTCTTATAATCCTATTTTTTCAAAAGAGTGGGAAGAGCGCCAAATACAGAAATATATAGAAAAGGATAGGCAAGAGGCCGAGAAATTTAGATAACATGGAGAACGTACAACAATCGGAAAAATATATAAGGGCGCAACGACAGGTAGCACAAATAAAAAAGTTCTACAAACATGTTAGAATTTTTATAGTTGTAAATATTGTTCTACTATTGATTAAATTTAAGGTACTTGATTATTTTAACGGTCAAGGGTTTCAAAATGAGAATTTTGTTGATTGGTTTGAATGGAATATTATAGGTACTCCTATTTTATGGGGAATAGGCCTTTTGGTTCATGGCATTTATGTCTTTAGGTTCAAAGCCATCCCTTGGGCCGAAATGAAACCAGGTTTCATCAAAAAATGGGAAGAAAAACAAATTAAAAAGTTCTTACAGGAAGAGGACGATAAATCAAAACCATAAAGACTAGTATTTGACAGGTTTATAATAGTAAAGAGCAATGAACGTAATAATTATTGAGGACGAAAAACCTGCTGCTAGAAGATTGGGG
Organism: Maribacter thermophilus; assembly: GCF_001020565.1. GTDB lineage: Bacteria > Bacteroidota > Bacteroidia > Flavobacteriales > Flavobacteriaceae > Maribacter > Maribacter thermophilus. The sequence goes on from NZ_LDAS01000001.1 coordinate 567,689, forward strand.
CGGTTATTGGCAGAATTGGATGTAGTGGTATCCACTATGTTGCATTCGGTAGAAGAGGCCATACAATGGTTTCATACCAACGAGCACCCCGACCTAATTTTTTTGGACATCCAATTATCCGATGGCCTGTCTTTTGAAATATTCGATGTAATAGAAATTAAGAGTGCCATTATATTTACCACTGCTTATGATGAATATGCCCTGCAAGCCTTTAAGCTTAATAGTATAGATTATTTGCTTAAACCTATAGATGACGAAGAGTTGGAAAGTGCCGTTAAAAAGTATCGGGAGCTAAAACCTTCTACTAATAAACTGACCCTAGATTTTGAGGATATAAAAAAGTTGTTGGTAAACCCCATTGAAAGGGAGTATAAAAAGAGGTTTACAGCAAAAGTAGGGCAGCATCTAAAAATTATCAATGCGGATGAAGTGGCGTGTTTTTACAGCGAAAACAAAGGTACTTATGCCGCAACGAGCGATGGTAGAAATTACCTTTTGGATACGACCTTGGAAAACCTGGAAACCGAATTGGAACCCAAAACATTCTTTAGGGTAAGCCGCAAGTTCTATGTGAACATAGATTATATAAAAGATATCGTTTCTTACACGAACTCTAGGTTGCAGATCAAGTTGAGCGGTTGCCCCGAGCTTGAAATAATTGTAAGTAGAGAGCGGGTAAAGGATTTTAAACTATGGTTAGAGTAATCTAATTTAACGGGCATGCCATATTGGTAACCGCTATTTATCCTTTTCCACTCTATTTTCATCAAACGAGGAAGGCAATAGTGTCGGAATTAATTTTATAAAAATAGGCAGTAATATCGCTCCGCCCGGCAATAAGAAAATAGCCAAGGAGGGTATGCTCTTAAAGATGTCCAAAAGTTGTGATTGCACTTTTTTCTTTTCTTCTTTACTAAGCTCCCTAACGGTAGATTTGGATAATAGAGACACCAGTTCTGCACTTTCAGAAAGTTCTTTTTGAAGCCTCTTACTGTTTCTTAAGATAAGCCGATTCACCAGTTTGGACATATTGTCATAAAACTGAAAAGCCATATTGTGCTCTTGTAGAAAGGGAATGGTCTCCTTGTTCACGTTTATGAAGCGGGTTACATCAAAAAGAGACTTGTCTATGACATTATAGTCAAAGTTTAGGTCCTTTCCAAGGGTGTAAATGAATTCAGATTCCGTGTGTTCCAAAGAATGATCTTCCCAGACTGTCAGGCAGGCGAAGTCCAGTAGGTACATATTCTCCCAAACATCTTTGTTGGACAGTAACTGGGCTCTATACGAATCGTCATATTTTTGGTCATCACTGTTTATATAGGTCAAAGAGGAATCTAACAACTGGGCCAATTTTTTATCGGTTTTATTCCTTTTTTTCGATTTTAGGGCGTTATAACTAATATTTAGGGCCAGATATTCCAGTTTTTTGGCCTGTTTCAAAATTTCTTCGGAGTTTGTTAAATACTTTCGAAACAATAGAACATCCATAAAAAGAAGCGAATTGGTAATAAGGCCATTAAAGGTTTTGCTTATGATATTATCTTCGATATAAACCCTGGATTCCAATATTTTCTCCAGTTTTGATGAGGTTTTGTTTCCCGAGAACAGTTTTCCTAGAAATGATACCTTGTTTACTTCCAAAGCTTCATAAAACTCGAACATTGTTTTTAGGTACAGATCAAAATCTGTTTGAGAAGTTTCTATCTTAAAGGTGAAATAAAGTGCCGTTAATAGGTTTATTTTGGCCATTTCATCTTCAGAAGGTTTATGCTCGGGAATTATAAAAGGGGGTAGGTCGCTACTTATTCCGTATACAAATCCAATTTCTTTTAAAGCATCATATAGCTCACCAAAGCTTACATAGGTGTCTTCGTGTTTCTTGATCAGTGAGCCAAATTTATCGATCCAACCGTTAGCGGATGGGTTCATATGTTATTATTTTGGGAACCACAAAGTTAGTTAATTGATTCTTTTGTTGTTATAGAAATTGTGTTATGAATTTGAAGACCTTGTCATTATAATCAAGCAAATATACCATGGGAGTATTTGTTCTTTTGTGGTCATCACTCTTTTTAAAGGATTGGGACCTTTTTGTATTTTTTTAAGGTTGATATATCCGAATTTTAAGATTTACAGGTGAATATGAGTGTATTTCATCGAAAATTATAATTTTATTAAGAATTTATTAGATGAAATGCATATGTTTATCGGTGAAATGCATTTTATAGATTGAAAAGACACCAAACGCTTATCAACGGATAAAGGATAATAACTAAACCAATCTTCTAAATTACTTTTCTTATGACATACTTTCTTTTTACTATATGGATTACGGTCATGGCTTTTATGGTAGGTAAAAGTATAATGGCGCACCGTGCGCTTCAAAGAACACTTAATAGAAAGTAACATCCATTACGCCTAACATGTTTTTTTGGAAATATGTACAACGTATTGTTGGTACAATAAATTTTTTATGCCCATTATGCATTACACAAACGGCCGTGTAAATGAATTGTTGAGGGTGTCAAATAATTAGAGATCCACAAAATTATCCAGATCTAAAGTCCAGTCGTAGTTTTTATATACAAGGTCGATATCTTTTGTGGTGGGAATCAAACTATTTTGTTTCAATATTTTCCTAATTCCACTTTTTCCTCCAAAATCACCTCTAAACCAATTAAACAGCGAGGTGACGGATACTTCTTTTTTAAGTTCGTTATAATCCGTGGTACTACTTAAATATGCCTTGGTTCCTTTGTCAAATTGCTCATTTAACCGGTCCCATTCATAAATAGCTACCGGCGGACAGTCTTTTGCCCCGCAATTTAGGGCAAAATGTATGCGATAATCTCGCTTCTTCACCCGCAATCTTCTTTCTAACTTACCGGGAAACCATTTTCTAATGTACCCCAGGCCATATTCCCATTGCGATTTTCTAAGAATACCATGTTCTATTTTTGCAAATGAAATTTTTTCGCCGGCAATGATAATCTGTTTCTTTTTAAAGAAGCTGCCCCGGTCTTTATATAGATCTGGATTTTTTTTAAGAATTACCTGAATGTACGCATTATATATGTTGGTCCAAAAGGCCAACTTTTTGGCATCACTGGATAGAGACCTCTCTAGACTTTCTAAACTGGCCTTAGCCAAGGTAGCTTCTATGTTTTCGGTACTTTCATTCAGCTTTGTCTTTTTAAGAAAATCCTCGGAAAGTTCGTTGTAATCGATATCTTTTGTGGTAACTTCATCTGAATCTTGAACGCTTTTGCAAGATGTCATCGTAATTAGAAGAATATATATTAGTAGTCTTACTGGGGGTGTGTTCATTGTTTTTACTAATGGTATTTGTGCAATAATAATAGTCGGCCTACAGCAAATAGGTCGTAAATATTGGAGAAACTTTCAATGGTTGGTATACTATTTATGTAGCTTTAATAATTATGGATCGTAATCAGGTTATTTGTTTTTACGTACTATTGTTCAAATGATAAGCATTATTATTCCCGCACATCAAGAAAAAGAGAACTTAACAGATTTAATAGGTGAACTGTCCGGGTTAAAAAGTGATCATGGTTTTGAGATAATTGTGGCCTTGTCTCCAGAAAGTAAAAATGATTTTAGTGTAGATGTTTGTAACAAGGCGCAATTAATAATGTGTTCTCAAAAAGGCAGGGCGGTACAAATGAACGAAGCTTCTAGGGTGGCAAAGGGAGAAATAGTGGCTTTTTTACATGCAGATGTTAGACCACCTGCATCATTTTTAATGGATATAGAAAGTGCTATTGCCAACGGTAACGATGCTGGTTTCTTTTCCTATAAATTTGATAAGGATAGTTTTTTGTTGAACATCAATGCTTTCTTCACGAGAAAAGATGGGTTTTTTACAGGTGGGGGAGACCAATGTCTATTTATTAAAAAAACAGTTTTCAATACCTTGGGAGGGTTTAATGAAACTCAAATTATTATGGAAGATTTTGAGTTTTTTAAAAGAATGAAACAACAAAGAGTACCCTATACGATAATTGGTAACAACCTTGTGGTATCTGCACGTAAATATGAGAGTAACTCTTATTTAAAGGTGAATTTATCCAATTTGCTTTTAATGGTACTTTTTAAAATGGGCGTTTCGGGCAAAAAACTGAAACGTCTTCACGACTCATTATTAAAAACCCCGTACAGTACTTAAACCATATAGGTAAAGCACTTTTGAAGATATTACTTTAATGCCGTGTTGTGCCTTCGTCTATGTATCAAGACTTTGAGAACCGTTATTCCTTACTTTTCATGGTTCGTATGAGTCCAACTCCCGAAAAGAAAAATATGGCACCGAGTACGGCATAAACAATAAGTTGTTTTGTGTTTCCTGTACCGTTGCCAAATAAGATAGCAGCATAAATAAGGCCTCCTATTCCAAGAAGGGTAAGTAGTGTTCCGAAAAGTTTCTTTACATCCATGGACGAAAAATAAGAAAATTTTGGTTGGGGTTCTATCAAAAAAAATATTTTGATAGCATTATAAAACAATACTCTTTAGAAGTAAAGCCTTGTATCGGGGCTATATAAAGCTTTTGAAGCTTATACTGAACAATGTTACAAGCAAAAAGGGCCACCCATTGGGTGGCCCTTTTACTTGGTATTTTCAAATCCTAGAAAATTACTATTTTTTTTGGACCATTACTTCTGCGTTTATAGCTACTTCGCTCCAAGTTTTACTTACCCCATCTTTACCGGTGTGCAAAATTTCACACGCTTTGTTAATAGAGTTTACGGCATCCATTGCATTCCAATCTTCTAAATTCAAAACCCCTGTAAGGGTAATTTTAGAATCGCCCGCCATAGCGTTTTCCAATGGTAAATTATGGGTTTCACCGTTAAGAGTAAGGTCAACCGAACATTTGTCGTTCTCCACTTTAAAACTGCCCGAAATTAATTCAGGGTCTTTCATAACACCAAAGAAAAATTCTAATAGCTTAGGGTCTCTTACACCGGTAGGGTCGTTGGTGAATAAACTACTTACCGGAATACTGAACTCAAGACCGTTCAAGGCTTCCAATGGCGTAGTTCCTGCTTGGCTTTTGGTAATGTTTATTTCCTTGAACTCTCCGCCTACAGGTACTTTTTCTGTTGTTTTATAGGCCGTAAAAGCGACCTTGGAAGAATCTTTGATTATACTGAACATTTCAGCAGACTCGGTTACCTCTTGGGTATCTTTTACTTCTTGATTTTTTTTGGCGTTTTTGCAGCTAAAAGACAAAAGTGCTAATGAGCAAATGAACGCATAAATTATTTTTTTCATAATTGTGAATTTTATTAAAAGTATAAAGTTACTGATTATATAAGACGTCAAAAGAATTACGGCATCAAAAATTAAAATCTTTTCGTTACTTCTTCTTTTTAAAGGCACTTCTTAGATCGGTATTGAACACAAGGCCCAGTTGCAAACGATCGTAATTGGTACTGCTAAAATGATTTTTTAGGTATCCAAATTGCACACTTAGGTCTTCGGTTACGTTGATGCCTAGGGCCGCATAAAGTCTATTTTGGCCGAAAGCTTCATTTTGTAGGTTAATGAAGATTTCATCATAAAAGTTCAGAAAGAAAATATCTGTTAACGGTAGTGTAACCTGTAACCGATACCTGGCACGGTGTTCCGTTCTGTCCAAGTCCTGTTCGGGATCACTTAAAATATCGGTTTGTGATATAAATCTTTGTTCTAAGCGGTAACGGTGTTCAAACAAAAATTCCCATACTTTGTTCTTTAGGATAAACTGTTCAAAAATTCTATGTTCAGACAAATTGGCCGCGTTCAAACTACTTTCAAAAGTTGGATCTGTATCTATATAACCATACCCAAGAGTGGCAATGGCGTCCGAATTGATATGATAGTTGATACCAGTTCTTAATAATAATTGGTTATAATTTGAAGCGGTTTCGTAATATCTAAATTGAGCTTCGGTATGAACGCTCCATTTATCCGCTATTTTGTTAGTTCCGAAATACATGAACCAACTTCCCAATTCGTTTTCTCCATTTTCTTGGGCCATGGTTACGGTTGATATAATGGTGAATAGTACTATAACTAATTTCCTCATAAATATTTTTTTGCATCTAATTTTACCGGTATGAATATTAGACTTTATTTTATTTTAAATATGTTTTAGCAACTATAAAGTAAAATAATTCAGACCATTTATTTATACTTTTTACTTTAAATCAAAGACCTCTATCTTTTTGAATGGAGACAATTGTAAGCTTTCCATCTTTGTTTTGTAAGGATTCCATTCTTTGGAGAAAAACGTATTGGTTTTTTCCAGAGCGGATTGTAGCTCTTCTTTTGCGAAATTCATCAATTGTTTTTCGGTAGCGGTGATACCTGTTTGTCTAGAGCTCACATACCTTTGGGCATCCTGTATACGATTCATCACCGTAATTTCCGGGTTTCTGGTAATTCCTTGTCTTTTGTCAATTTTTCCAATATATAAGGCAATTACCGAGTCTATCTGTTTTACAATGGCTTTAGAGTCGTTTATTTGTTGTTTGTATTTTTCTTCATCTAGCTTTTTTAGGTCTTTTTGATAGCTTTCGGCTACCTGTTTGCTTTCAACCAATTGTTTTACCGCATCTGCTGCTGTTTGGGTATACTTCTCCAACGTTTTTTGATTTGCGTAAATCTCGTTTATGGCAGCGGTAGAAACATTTAACCGTGGGTCTGATTTTACCGTAATCTGAGTTTCTTCCGTTGCATCGCCATAATGTGCCTTTATAGTGTAAGTACCAGGTTTTACATCTACACCACCACGTTCATTTTTGCTGTTTTGGATTCTTCTAGAAGGCCTGTCCGGTCCTTTTTCATCCATACGCCAATAAATTCTATGGAAACCGGCCTTTTCAGGTGTTTTATATTTTAAGGTACGGATCAATCGGTCTCCATCGTAGATATCAAACTGAATGGAGTCTTTCTTTTGAACCCCGGTCAGTTTCTTTTTATTATCGGTCTTGTTTTCCGTTTTTGGTTTGGAATTCTTCTTGTCACCTGATGGTTTTTCTTTGGCGCTATCTTTTTTGCCTTCTTTTATATAGTAGGTAATCATAGCTCCGGGTTTTCTGTTTTCTCCCTGGTAAAGGCCATCTGCACCAAATCTACTTCCGGTTGGTTGTTGGTAGGCGGCTTGGTAGGCGGTAGGTGGGGTAAACAATGCTATATCTTTGTTCAATATGTTTTTGTCCTTTGCCAGTGCACGTAAGGGTCTAATATCGTCCAAAACCCAGGCGGCCCTTCCAAAAGTACCGATTACCAAATCATGTTCTCTTGGGTGAATTGCTAAATCTTTTGTGGAGACAGTGGGGAAACCTTGTGTCCATTTTTGCCATTTTTCTCCCGCATCAAAAGAAACATAAAGCCCATCATCTGTACCTAAAAACATTAAATTGGGGTTTTCGGGATCCTCTATAATGGATAAAGCATAGCTCTCTACATCATCACTGTCCACGATTCTTGTCCATGTTTTGCCATAATCCTTAGTTCTGTATGCATAAGGGGTGTAATTGAATCTTCTATAGTCATTGGCAATTAAAAGCGCTTCTCCTTTATTTCTGGTAGAGGCTTTTATTTGGGGAATCCAGCTTCCCTTTGGTAATCCCTTTATATTATCCGTTACATCTGTCCAGGTCTGGCCTCCGTTTTGGGTATAGTGGACCTTACCGTCGTCAGAACCTGTCCAAAGCATATCTTTTTCAACAGGGGAAGGCTCAATGACCAAGATAGTCGTATGGTTTTCGGCACCCGTGGCATCCATAGAAAGACCGCCGCTCTCGCTTTGTTTTTGCTTTTCTGGGTCGTTAGTGGTCAGGTCGGGGGAAATTACCTTCCAGGTTAAACCTTTATCTGTGCTCTTGTGAACAAACTGACTTCCAAAATATACAGTACTGGCATCAAATGGATCTTGGCTTATGGCCGAATTCCAATTAAAACGCAGTTTTGTATCGGCATCTGGTGGGGTAGGGCGTACTAAATAGTTGTTACCCGTTAAGTAATCGAACCTTTGTACATTACCTTGTTGACTCATGGTATACCCGTATCTAGAGTCTTCAGGGTCCGGCACAACATCAAAACCGTCACCAAAACTTATCTCTTGCCAATAACTATTGCGTATGCCTTGTGCTTTCCAGACATAGGCAGGCCCCCTCCAAGAGCCATTGTCTTGCATTCCTCCATACACGTTATATGGGAACTCATTGTCAGTAGCAATATGATAAAATTGAGCTACCGGTAAATTACCTATAAATCGCCATGTTTTTCCACCATCTTTAGAAATATTAAGACCACCGTCGTTACCGTCCAACATAAACTGGCCGTTATCGGGGTGGATCCAAAAGGCGTGATGGTCGGGGTGGACCCCATTATTTGCTCTATAGGCCGGCATTAATTGTTTAAAGTTTTTACCACCATCCTGTGAAACGTTCACATAGGTAAACACAGAGAATACCCTATTTTCGTTTTCAGGGTCCACATAGATTTCAGAGTAGTAAAAAGGACGGTTGCCTATATCGCTTTTATCATTTATTTTTTTCCATTTAAACCCACCATCCTCAGATTTGTATAGGGCATTCTTTTTTGCCTCGATCAAAGCGTAGACAATATTGGGTTTACCTGGAGCAATTGCTACACCGATCCTACCTAGGTCTCCTTTAGGAAGACCATCTTCTTCCGTTAGCTTTTTCCAATTTTTTCCGCCATCGTGCGTCATGTATAAACCACTTCCCGGCCCACCAGAGTTAAAGAACCAAGGCTCTCTCTTGTGTTCCCACATGGCGGCGATCAATTTATTCGGATTGGTAGGGTCCATTATCAGGTCTGCAGCACCGGTCTTATTGTTTACAAAAAGAACTTTTTCCCAAGTGTCACCACCATCTGTTGTTTTGTAAACGCCTCTCTCGGGGTGTTCTCCCCATGGGGAACCTATGGCACCCACATAAACCGTATTAGGATTCATAGGGTCTATCTTAATTCTATGAATGTGCCTGGTTTTTTCCAGTCCCATAGATTTCCATGTTTTGCCACCATCCATAGATTTATATATACCGTAACCTCCATTTACACTATTTCTTGGGTTTCCTTCTCCCGTACCTACCCAAATTACAGAAGGGTTGTTTTGCTGAATGGCGAGGGCACCGATAGAGCCCGTCACCTCATTATCAAAAATTGGAGTCCATTTTACGCCTCCAGAGGTTGATTTCCATAGGCCTCCAGAAGCGGTACCTACATACATGATATCTGGGTTTTCGGTAACAACATCAATAGCGGTTACACGACCACTCATGCCCCCAGGACCTATGTTACGGGGTTTTAGGTCTTGTGCCAGATCCATGTTAAAGTCTTGTGCATTAATAAAAAAAGATGCCATGAGCATCAAAAAGGAAAGTGATTTTCGAGTCATTTCTTGGTTTGTTAGTTAGTTGCCTAAATATAATTGAAAAGAAAGATTGGGTTTCTTAAAACCATGTTAAGAGATGGTTTTGTGGGTATAGGAGATATAATTTAATTGCGTTTTTCAAATATCCCGAACAGTTCGTTTCCTTGTCTTGGGGGAATCGAATTGTAGCAGCAATCAAAAGTAATTATTTTAAAAAAAGGGGATAGGTAGCTTATATACAGCTCTTTGTCTCCACCAAAAGGTCTTTTTTCCATATCTTCTGTCAATGGAAAATCGAACCAAAGGCCTACCAATTTTCCGTTTGGCTTTAAAAGTTCTGACATGTGTTTTGCATATGCAGTCCTATTGTTGTTCGTGGGAACCATTGAACAGAAAAAGGTCTGTTCGATTATAAGGTCGAACTGCTCCTGAAATTCAAAAAAATCGAAACAATGTATTTGTTTTTCAGGAAAGTCGGGGTTTCTTTTCTTGAAGTGGCCTAATGGAATTTCTGAAATATCCAAAATGTGAACGTTCTTAAAACCTTGTTGCCATAGATATTCCACTTCATATCCATTTCCGGCCCCAGGAACCAATATTTTTAGGGATGTATCTATAATTTGGTCTATATATGTTTTGATGGGGGTTGCTACATAACCAATGTCCCAACCTGTTTTGTGTTCTTTGTAACGTTGGGTCCAGTAGTCTTCCTCTTTTTTCAATTGTTATGTCTTTTTTAATGTACTCAGTAAAATTACTTATTTGTAGTTTAATAATATTGACATCTAATGTGAAACAAAATTGTGGACGTTAGATCAATTTCCTATCTTTCAAAATCTACAATTATCAACAAAAAACAACTAAATGAAAGCTTATTTCTTGACCGCATTTACCATCTGTTTTTCCATTATGTCCATGGCTCAGACAAGCCCAAAATGGGCACGGTATCCTGCAATATCACCAAATGGTGAAGTTATCGTCTTTACCTATAAGGGCAACCTATTTTCTGTTCCTTCAAATGGGGGTGTGGCAAAGCAGTTAACCTTTCATTCGGCGCATGATTATGCTCCTGTATGGAGCAAGAATGGCCAGCAATTGGCATTTGCCTCAAATAGGTATGGTAATTTTGATGTATATGTGATGGATGCCGAAGGTGGTGAAGCCAAAAGATTAACTTATCACAGTAACGATGAAACACCTTATAGTTTTTCGGCAGATGGGAGTAGTATACTTTTTGGGGCGGCACGGTTAGATGCCGTAACACATCGGCAATACCCTACCGGTTCTCAGCCAGAATTATATAGTGTACCGGTAACAGGTGGTAGGGTAGACCAGGTGCTTACGGTGCCAGCAGAAAGTGTTCAAGTAAACGGCGATGGTACTAAATTGGTGTATCAAGATAAAAAGGGGTATGAAGACACCTTTAGAAAACACCATACTTCTGCCATTACCAGAGATATATGGATTTATGATTTTGCCACGGGAAAACATGAAAAGGTGACTAATTTTAAAGGGGAGGACCGTAACCCTGTATTTTCTAAAGATGGCAACACCCTTTACTATTTAAGTGAACGAGAAGGTACTTTCAATGTGTTTTCAAGAGCTTTGAACGGTGGGTCACAAATTCAGACTCTTACGAATTTTAAAACACATCCCGTTCGTTCATTAAGTATTGGTAATGGTACATTGGCTTTTGGTTATGATGGAGAGATATATACTCTAGAGCCTGGTAAATCTGCCCAAAAAGTAAATATTATTATTAGAACACAAGAAGATACCAACCCCATAGAGTATGTGACCGTAAATGGCGGTGTACGGGAAATGGATGTAGCACCAAACGGCAAGGAAATTGCTTTTATCAGTAGGGGAGAGGTTTTTGTTACCTCTGTAGATGGATCATTGACCAAGCGTATCACCAATACGCCAGAACAAGAACGCTTTGTCAAATTCATGCCCGATGGCAAATCGGTTGCCTATGCCAGTGAACGCGATGGAAAATGGACCATTTTCAAATCGTCGAAAGTACGTTCTGAAGAACCTTATTTCTTTGCGGCTACCTTGTTTAAGGAAGATACGTTGATTACGGCAAAAACCGATGTGTACCTACCTGAATTTTCTCCCGATAGCACCTATGTTGCCTATATCGAGGATAGAAGAAACTTGAAAGTAAAGAACCTTAAGACCAATGAGACTTATACCTTGTTGACTCAGAAAGAGCTTTTTCATATGCGGGATGGGGATAAGTATTTTAAATGGAGTCCCGATAGTAATTGGTTATTGGTAGATTGGAGCGTTTCGTTAAGTAATTCGGAAGTGTTGTTGATCTCCAAAGACGGAAAGAAGCGAAAAAACTTGACCGAAAGTGGTTATTACGATAGTTCTCCGAAATGGGTAAATGAAGGTAATCAAATTCTCTACTTTACCAACCGAGATGGATTAAGGAGCTATGCAACTAGTGGAAGATCGGAGATGGATGTCTATACCATGTTCTTAAATCAAGAAGCTTGGGACAAGTTTAATAAATCGAAGGAAGAGTTCGATTTGATAAAAATGATAGAAGAGGCCTCTAAGGATAAAAAGGAAGATACCGAATCTGAGGGTAAAAAGAAGAAGAAAGATAAAAAAGAGAAGAAACCTGCTAAAGAACTAAAATTTGACTTGGAAGATGTAGACCGAAGAAAAGCACGGTTGACCATACATTCTTCGTTGCTTTCCGATGCGGTTCTTTCTAAAGATGGTGAAAAACTTTACTACCTCACCCGTTTCGAAAAAGATCTAAACTTGTGGGAAACCGAAATACGGACCAAGAATACGAAAATGCTTATCTCTTTAGGGGCAAGATCTGGAAGTTTACAATGGGATGCCAAAAAAGAAAACCTGTTCTTGTTGTCCGACGGAAAAATAGCCAAGGTAGATTTGAAGGCCTCAAAAACGAAACCGGTAAAGATAAATTCAGAAATGGTATTGGATGCGGAAGCGGAACGCCAATATATGTTCGATCATATTTGGTTGCGGACCAACGCAATATTTTATACCTCTTCTTTTCATGGGGTAGATTGGAAAGCAATGCGTACGGAGTATGAAAAGTACTTGCCCCATATCGGCAATGATTATGAGTTTGCCGAAATGATATCTGAAATGTTGGGAGAATTGAATGTGAGCCATGCTGGAGCCCGTTTTTCAAAAAATGTTAAAAATGGGGATAAAACTGCTTCATTAGGTGTATTTTATGACTACGGATACCAAGGTAACGGATTAAAGATTACAGAGATTATAAAAGGCGGACCTTTAGATAAATCCGGTTTTGATATTGAACCTGGTATGATCATTGAAAAAATAAATGGTAACGTCATAGGAAACTCCATAGATGTGGCCTATTACCTAAACCGTATCGAAGGTGATTTTACCCTATTGGACATATTGGATAAAAATGGAAAAAGAAAGCAAATAACCGTAAAGCCTATTTCACTGAGGGAAGAAGGTAGGTTGTTGTACGATAGATGGGTGAAAAATAATGAGAAAGAGGTCTTGGCCAAGAGCAACGGTACGTTGGGCTATGTGCATATACCTGGAATGAGCGATGGTCCCTACCGCACTATTTACGAAGAAATGCTAGGTAAGTTCCATGATAAAAAAGGAGTCATTGTAGATACCCGTTTTAATGGTGGAGGAGATTTGGTGGCCGACTTGGCCATGTTCTTTACCGGCGTACCATTTTTGTCTTATGAGACCGAAGCTAGGGTAGTGGGCGGAGAACCTACTTCTCGTTGGACAAAACCAACTTTGGCCATGTTCAACGAATCAATGTACAGTGATGGTTCGTGTTTTGCCAGTGGATATGTAGATCTGAAAATTGGAAAAACTGTGGGTATGCCCGTACCCGGCACCTGTAGTTTTGCAGGTTGGGAAGGATTACCGAACGGAGGTCGTTGGGGAGTAGTACCCGTTAGTGCCAAGAACAAGGCAGGGGAGTGGATGGAAAACAACGAGACCAATCCGGATATTATAGTGAAAAATCAACCAGAGATCATAGCCAAAGGTGTAGATCAGCAATTGGAAAAGTCTATTGAAGTATTGATGAAAGAGGTAGAGTAGCTACCTCCTAATAAATATGTAATATAAACTAATCGGTTTATTGCCATTGTAGGTAATAAACCGATTTTATATTAATGGTATGAAAACGAAACCAATATGATAGGGTAAAATGAAGTGTTTTATTGTTGAACGGCTTTTCGTTTATAATTTATCAATAAAAGATAGTTTACTAATATTATCAAAAGCCCAAAGAGTATAACTAGTGCAGAATGTATGGCATTCAATACAATAAAACTGGTGTTCATCCCCGTTAAAAGGGAATACCAAAAAAAAGGACAGAATATACCTACCAACGATATATTCCGTCCAGTTTTCATACCCCTCTTTAATCTCAATATTTTGTTGTCATTCTCTTGTACTGTTGGTTTTTTCCCCTTAATAACAGCAATGCATTTTTTTCCGGCCAAAGTATACGGACATGCTTTGATCATGGATTTAATAAAGTCGGTAATCCTTCTCATGGTATCTTAAAATAGAAAATAGAATATAAATCCGCCTACAATTGCCATGGCCATTACAGCAACAATAAAAGCTATGATCGCTTTTGGTTTTAACATGGATGAGATGATCGCTATTTCTGGTAAGCTTGCGCCAGTGCCACCTATGATCAGTGCCATTGCAGCACCCATACTCATTCCCTTACCAATAAGGGCACTTAAGATAGGAATGGCCATTTCTATTCGTAAATACAAGGGTACACCAATGACAGCGGCAATAGGAATAGCAAAAGGACTATTGTTTCCCAAATATTCTTGAACCCATGCATCGGGTACAAAGATTGCAGAAATAGCACTGATTAGAGCACCTAGTATGACATATGGAAAAATACGTTTGAACAACGCTAGGGCAAATGTAAATGCCTCTTTTAATTTTGTGTTGGAATGCTTCGCTTGTATACAAGTAGAAGGCGCTACGTTGGGGGTGCACTGCTCAACGGTAGCTTTGTTCGATGGTACAGAACAAGTTGAAGCAGTGTTTTCACAATTGGTTCGGGGTTCGGTAGGGCAGGTAGTGGACGTTGCTTTTTTAGTTAAATCGATTCGCTTTACTTCATTTTTTAAAGATGTTTTTCCCACGACGCTACCTATGGTTACGGCGCCTAAAAAAACAACTAGAAAATAAATTAAAGCCACCTTCCATCCAAAAACACCAAAAATAAAACCTACAACCACAAAATTGGCCAGAGGAGCGGAAAGTAAGAAAGAAAAAACCATCGAAAATGGAGCCCCCATTTCTATCATGCCCATAGAAACAGGTACCATTGATGCACTACAGAAAGGAGTTGGCACACCTAATAAAGCACCGGTAAGACCACTGTATTTACCAGTTTTAGCGAGTCTTTTCTGTAATTTTTCTTGCGGAATAAAAGCCCTTACCATTCCTGTAAGAACAGATACCAAAGCGATGATCAAAACTAATACTACTCCAACATGAATAAACTCGTTTAAGGCCAAAGTCAATTTTTCGTTCATAATACGTATGTCATTTAAAGTTAAAATATATTATATGTATATATGCACATATTAGCATATGTTTTAATAAAAAAAAGGACACTAAACATACTGTTCATTAGACATTGTCATCTAATGTATCTATACCGTTTTCACGCATTGTTAGCCGCTTTTTACATTTCATCATTTCATTGGTCATTTCTGAATCTGGTATGGAGTGAATGGCCTGTTGTACCAATTCTCCAAACTCATCCTTCATAGGGGATAGGTAGTAAAATACCCATTTTCCTTCTTTTACTTCGTTTATTAGTTGGGCACCTTTTAATATCCTTAAATGACGTGATACATTATATTGATATTCTTCCAATACATCAACAATTTCAGAAACACAGATTTTTTCATCAATATTTATGAGTAACCACATTATTTTTAACCTGGTCGTATCCGATAGGGCCTTAAAAATTTTTATGTAATTATCCATTTTTCCGTAGTATTGAACATATGTGTTTTTGCGCATATGTAAAAGCAGGACCGAATTTATAAATTGTTTTTTAAACTGCAATATTTTTTAATGAAATTGTTTTCAGAATCAAAATCCACTTATAAATATTATAATTGGCCATTAAAATTGGGTAAATATTATAAATCATTATAGTATATAAGACACACAGGTTTTGCTGAATGGCAAAACCTGTGTGCATTATTTATGATTTAATCTTCTTGTCCAGCATTATCTGAAGTTCGCTCTTTTTTAATTGTCCGTTAAATTTTTGGACTTCAACATTAATGAACTGTTTAAGTTTTTCATCTACATTTTTGAGCCTTGCGTTAAAAATATCATAGACTTCACTCTGTTGGTCCGTTGGTCTAAAATCCACACCTTTGCCGGTAATATCACTCGCAAGGGCACTTAAACGACCATATAGTTTCATAGGTGACCTGAAAGCATCCTCACGTGCTCCCGTTAATTGTATGTCATATAAAGATCCTGCAATAGATTCGGCCATTATACGTAGTTGCTCGGCCTTTTTAATGTCTCCCTTGTTTTTTAATCGTGGTATGACTTCGTTAAGTTCTGCCCTTATTTCCTCTACATTATTGATCATGGTAACGGCTAGGTTCATAGCGTCCCTTAATTCCAAAGAAAAGGCCACTTGCTTTTTAATGTCTTCCAAACTGCCTTCTGAAGTAGGTTCTTTTAATACGTTCATTTCTCTTATGTATTCTTTTTCACCTATAATCAATTTTACTTTGTATGTATCAGGAACCACTCTTGGACCATATTGTCCTCGCATTAAATCTAGATCCCATGTCACTAAAGGTCTCCAACCTTCCCCGTTTAGCTGTACCCAAGGTCTTCCTGGTGGTGTTGATCGTAATTGGGGTTTAAAAGTGGGTTCGTACCTTAGATCCCACATAACCCTGTTTACTCCTGCCGTGTTTTTGCCTTCTAGTTTTCGTATGATTTCATTGTTAGAGGTTAAAATCTGAATTTCTACTTTTTCTTCGGTATTGTCCTTTAAATAATAATTGATATCTGCCCCATATGCCGGGTTTCTTCCTGAATTTAGACTGCGCCCATCTGTTTTTATGGCCTGTTGGTCATTAAAACGGAAAGAAGGCCTTATACTGAAAAGATGAGCTTCTTGATCTTTAGCATCCATGTCATATTCGCGAAGAGGGGAAACATTGTCAAGTATATAATATCCCCGGCCATAGGTGCCTACGACCAAATCGTCAAAACGTTCTTGAATCTCTAGCCAATACACAGGTGCAGGCGGAAGATTGTTTCTTAAACGCATCCAACTTTCCCCATCATTAGTACTGATATAAATTCCATTATCTACCCCTAGATATAGCATACCTTCTCTTTTTGGGTCTTCTTTTATGACATGGGCAAAACTGTGAACGGATTTTGGTACTGTTCCGCTCACTAATTTCCAACTGGCACCATAATCGGATGTTTTATAGATATATGGGGCAAAATCACCCATTTGATGAAGGTCTACAGAGATATAGACTGTTCCTTTTTTAAATCTAGAAGGTTCTATATTGCTGATAGTGCCCCATTTTGGTAGGTCGGGGATGTTTTTGGTAACATTGGTCCAAGTAGTGCCTCCGTCTTTGGTAAGGTTTACTTGGCCATCGTTACTTCCTGTCCAGATAAGGCCTGGTTCTAATTTAGATTCTACAATGCTAAAAAGTGTGGCCCCGTCAAAAGTCATAAGGTTATCGATTGCGATACCACCAGAACTCTTTTGGTGTGTTTTGTCGTTTAGGGTCAGATCCGGGCTAATAACTTGCCAACTTTGGCCGTCATCATCACTTTTATGAACAAATTGACTTCCAACATATACGCGGTGCTTCGTGTGGGGCGAGAAGGCCAAGGGAAAATTCCAATGCCATCTATATTTTAATTTACCGGGTTCCCATCCGTAACCTGCTTCTGGCCATACCCGTACTTCGCGCGCATGACCTGTTCTTGCGTTATATCGCTGAAGGCCCCCGTCGTAACAGCCAGACCATACAATGTCGTTATCAAAAGGGTCGGGTTGGGCAAATCCACTTTCGCATCCACCAACTCCTTGCCATAGGCCAAGGGGTATATATCCTTGGCGACTGTTACTGGGGCCTTTATACGAGTAACCGTCTTGGCGATTACCATAAACATTGTATGGTATTTGATCATCTACGGCGGCATGGTACATTTGGGCGATAGGAAGTACTATCCGTTGAAAACTTTTGCCGTGGTTCAGGGTAATACTTGCACAGCCATCATGGGCGACCATCATACGGTCTGCATTGGTGGGGTCTAGCCATATATCATGGTTGTCTCCTCCTGCAGGAAGCCTACCAAATGTTTTTCCTCCATCTGTGGATGTACTGAACCTTACACTTGCAAAATAGAGCTCGTTGGGGTCTGTGGGAGAAATAGCCATTCTTGTATAGTATGGTGCTCTTTCGGCAATATCATGGTTACGGGATTGTAGGGTCCAAGTATTTCCAAAATCTTCTGACCGGTACAAAGCAGGGCTATCGATCTCAAAAAGAGCATACACAATGTTGGGGTTGGAGTGGGATATGGCCACTGCCGTTTTACCCACCGGATTGTCTTTTCCGCCAGGAAGTCCATACTTGGATAGGGCTTCCCAAGATTCACCACCGTCGGTAGTTCTATAAACACCACCACCGGGTCCTCCGCTGTTTAGTTCCCATGTGTTTATGTGTATAGACCACATACCTACCAGAAGCCTGTCAGGGTTTTGGGGGTCGATAGCCATTTCGGCCGCTCCCGTATTTTCGTCGATAAAGAGAATTTGTTTCCATGTTTTTCCTCCATCCGTGGTTTTATAGATACCTCTTTCTTGCTGTGGACCGTAGGTATGCCCCAAAGCAGCAGCGTAGACAATGTCAGGATTGGTAGGGTGTACGATAACGCGGCCTATTCTACCTGTTTTTTCAAGGCCCATGTTTTTCCATGTTTTCCCGGCATCTTCAGACTTATAGATTCCGTCGCCCATGGCATGGGCAGGTCTTATTACAAAAGTTTCACCGGTTCCTACCCAGATTATATTGGGGTCGGTAGGGGCAATGGCCAATGCCCCGATAGAGGAAACATCTTGGTCATCAAAAATCGGCTTCCACGAAATACCTCCGTCCGTTGTTTTCCACAATCCGCCGGAAGCAGCTCCGATATAATTGGTCATTGGGTCTCCGGGCACACCTGCAATGGCTATGGCCCTATTACCTTCCGGACCTATAAAACGAAATTTTAAATCGTCGAATACGGTAGGGTCGGTTTGTGAGAAAGAGACAAAAAACAGTAAAATAAAACAAGAGGTAAGGGCAGATTTAATTTTCATTTTGTTTGGTTATTGGTTGGTACAAAGGTTTAAGATATAAATACTGAAATATTTTTAAGGTCTTTTTGTAATTTTTAATGATAATTGTGATAAAATGATGTTTGAAGGTATAATATTTA
This sequence comes from Maribacter thermophilus, assembly GCF_001020565.1. Classification (GTDB taxonomy): domain Bacteria; phylum Bacteroidota; class Bacteroidia; order Flavobacteriales; family Flavobacteriaceae; genus Maribacter; species Maribacter thermophilus. The sequence continues at coordinate 586,632 of NZ_LDAS01000001.1, forward strand.
ATAATTGGCTCTCTGGTTTATGTATAATATACTTGCCTAATCATTAAAAATATTAAGGGTTGTCAGAAATTTTAACCAATAGATTTGTAAATTGAAAAAGAACATGGTTATACTAGCTATATGCAAATTCCAGAAATACCAAACTTAATTCATTTCGCGATACCTTTTTTTGTGGTAACGATTGTTATAGAGGTAATACTGACCGTAAAGGTTAAAATGGAGGGGTACGACTATAAAGATGCAGGGACCTCCATTTTAATGGGCTTGGGAAATGTCATAATTGGACTTTTTACAAAAGCGATTACCCTAAGTCTTTTCTATGTGCTGTACAATTTTTATCATGCATTTACCATCCCCTTTGTTTGGTGGTCTTGGTTGATACTATTGTTTGCCGAGGACCTCTGTTATTATTGGTTTCATAGAATTAGTCATGAAAGTAGGTTCTTTTGGGCAAGTCATGTTGTACATCATTCTTCAAAGGAATATAATTTGAGTACTGCCTTAAGACAAACATGGTCCGGTGGCTTTTATACCTTCATTTTTTGGTTTCCGTTGATTTTTATAGGTTTTCATCCTATTATGGTTTTGGTACAAATGTCCGTTAGCTTAATTTATCAATATTGGATTCATACAGAGTTGATCCATAAAATGCCAAAATGGTTCGAAGCCATATTTAATACGCCCAGCCATCATAGGGTACACCATGCAACGAACCCACAATATTTAGATAGAAACCATGCAGGTATTTTTATTATTTGGGACAGAATGTTTGGCACTTTTGAACCAGAAGTGGAAAAACCGGTATATGGTTTGGTTAAGGATATTGATACCTACAATCCCATAAAGGTGGCCTTTATGGAGTGGTATGCGATGTTGAAAGATTTTCTAACCTTTAAAACCTCATTGATAAATAGGTTTAACTATTTATTTAAGCCACCAGGTTGGAAACACGATGGCAGCAGTGTTTTATCTTCCGATTTACGAAAACAATGGGAAGAAAAAAATAAAACGAATGGTTAATGGCAATTGTGGAATTTTAAAGGTATGTATCTTCTAATTATACTTTCATCGTAACATTTACTTTGTTTAATCGTCTATTGATTATATCAATAGAACAAGACAAATTATGAACAACAAAATAGTAGCCTATATTGGAATACTTGGTGTAAGTTTATTCGGGTTAGCGGCTATTATCGGCCCATTATTAATAGAAGATTATAGTGTTGTCGGCCAATATATAAGTGAATCATTCGCTTCTAATACCGAGTATGGGAGGTATCTACAATATTTCGGATATGTGCCAAGCGGTATTCTAACGACTATTTTTTGTTTGAATGCGTTCAAATATCTACCTAGTTCTAAGCTTGTTACGGCTGGATTTATTGGATTGGCAATTTTTTATGGTATGGGAACTATACTGGTAGGGTTGTTCCCATGTGATGAAGGTTGTAATGTAGAGTTGATAGATCCAAGTATGGCACAGCTAATACATAATGCGGTTGCCGCCCTTACCTATATTTTTGTACCCATATCTATAATAGCCATTGGTCTCGGATTAAAACGAACTACACATGCCGAAGGTTTAGCTCAAATTGCAATTACAGTGGGTATCGTAAGTTCTATTTGTATTTTCTTACTGTTTTCCGATCCAGGGTCATCTTATCGGGGCCTTTTACAGCGAATTATAGAAGCTTCTTTTATCTTCTGGATAATTACATGTGCGATAAATATAAAAAAGGGAGGGTATAAGAATATTTAGGCATGGACCATGAAATAGTTTTAGAAGTAATTATTTCTTGTAAATAACCCCGTCTTTCATCACGAAAGAGACATTTTTCATGTTTTTTATATCCTTTACAGGGTTTCCTTTAATGGCGATGATATCCGCCAAAAATCCTTTTTCAAGCTTCCCTAATTGGTCTAAGTGGAACATTTTAGCATTGCCCGAAGTGGCCGATTTTAAAACATCGATAGGTTTCATTCCATATTCCACCATGAGTTCCATCTCACGATAATTTTCACCGTGGGGAAACACACCTACATCACCACCAAAAACAATCTGCACACCAGACTCCAAGGCAGCTTTAAAAGATTTTCGTTTCTGTTGAATACGTTCGGGTTCTGGATCGGTTGCCTTGTTCCATCCGCGATATTGGGTAATGGCATCGCCAGCGGCAAGGGTGGGGCAGAAGCCGATTCCTTTCTCTTTCATGGACTTGAAAATTTCTAGAGTGCCGCCATCACCATGTTCTATGGTTTCCACACCCCCGGCAATGGCTCTTTTCATTCCTTCTACAGTGCCTGCATGGGCGACAACATATTTACCTGCACTTTTTGCAGTGGCCACCATGGCATCAATTTCTTCCTGTAAAAAGGTAGGCTGTGAATCGGCCCCGGGTGTCCATCGATAATCGGCATAGATTTTAATAAGGTCGGCCCCGTTTCCCATTTGCCTACGCACCGTTTCAATGCATTGGTCAACGCCACTGGCAGCCTCTGCCCCCAAGGGAACGGTAACGCCGTCATGAAAACCCTTAGGGCCGTAGGCACCGGTCGCTACAATGGCCGGTCCGGCGACTAAAAGTCGCGGACCTATTATAATGCCATCATCAACGGTCTTTTTTACATAAACATCTGTATAACCTGCACCTTCTGCCCCCAGATCTCTCATAGTGGTTATACCTGCCATTAGCGACTTTTTTACATGTACGGAAGCTCGTATGGCTCTTTCAACTGGCGATTCTTTTAATACCTGGTCGTTCCATTCCGTTTCATTGTAAGGGTGTAACAATATGTGTGAATGCCCCTCTATAATACCGGGCAACAGCGTGGTACCATCTAAATAAACCTCTGTTGTGTTGCTTGGTTTTTTTAGACCGTTGAGGTTTCCTGTATAGGTAATTCGGTTATTTTCTACTAATACCACCCAATTTTCATGAAGTTCGGTACCGTCGAATACCCTGTCGGGTACTAAAAGTGTTTGGGCAGAGCTTATGAAGATAGAGAATAAACAAAAAAGCGAAATAGGTTTCATACTACTGGTTATATTAATTTGTAATGGCCGATTTTAAAAGGTCGTCCAAGTTTTCTTTGGTATATGGTTTTCCTTTTTTCAAGACCATAAAAATATCCTTGGTACTTGTAATGTCTTCTAAAGGGTTACTGTTAAGTAAAACAATGTCCGCTATTTTACCTTTGGAAATAGTGCCGTAATCATTATCCTTTTTTAGAAATTTAGCTCCATTAAAAGTAGAGGTCCGTAAGGCATCTAGTGGAGGAATACCGGCAGCTACCATCGCTTCCATCTCTTTATGTAAAGAAATACCCGGATAGGTATAGCTGTTAAATGCGCCACTATCCGAACCGGCCAAAAGAGAAACCCCGTTTTTATTTAAGGTATGGGCTAGTTGCCCAAAAAAACGATCCAGTGCTTTGCGGTCGGCTACTTGTTTCTCAGACGCATTTTTTACACGGTCTATTCTGCCCTGATATGTTTTTTGAACTCCTACAGGCATATATTTTAGATAGGGATCGGTAGAATGGTCCACTTCATCCAAATAGCTTAAGACCTTACCGATATGGAGCGTTGGCACTACAAAGACGTTGTGTTTTTTTAGATTGGTAAAAGTTTTTAGGGCCGTAGTATCGGAATAGGACGATTGCAATAGTGGCATGGCATCCCAAAAACCAATTTCTTTGCTCACTAATTGTTCCGTTATCTCTTTTTCATTGGAAGAACAGCCTTTCATGATATAATATAAATGTTCTATGGCATCGATACCTGCATCAATGGTGGCGTCGAGTTCTACGGTAAACGGCATATGGCCAGAGGTGATAAGGTCTCTTTTGTCCGCTTCTTTAATTGCTTTCAAGTAACTTTCCCCAGAAATTTTACTGTCATAGAGTTTTACAAAATCTACGGGTATCGCTTGTAAAGAATCCAATGCTTTAACGATGTCGGTTTCATTTTCAACTTCCAGTGATCCGGCCCATGTAGCGCCCGGACCATCAATTTTGGGGCCAGAAGTAAAGATGGTAGGGCCCACTAGTTCATCCTTACCAATAGCTTTTTTCCATTCCATAATAGAGGAAGTTAGATCCCCACCGGCCTCCCGTACCGTTGTAATGCCGTTGGCCATAAACAGTTTTAGAAAGTTCTTGTTCGCTTCTATTAAAGAATCTCCACCCCTAAAGTGTACGTGGTTGTCCCAAAAACCTGGCAGTACATATTTACCCGAACCATCAATAATACGGTTCGCCTTGGGTTCTGTATTGTCTCCCGTAGGGGCAATTTTGGCAACACGGTCACCGTTTAGGTAAATATCCATTTTATTGACCTTTCCTGTTTCCAGATCAATTAGATGTACGTTCTGTATGGCTATATCGTACAAAATTTGAGGTTCCGATTTGCATGAAATAAAAAAAGTAAACAATACTAGAGTAAGAAAAAATTGTTTGAATTTGACGGTAATGGACATTTTATAAGAGTTTGGCTAGAAAGGTAAAAATAATTACCTATTCAACATTTGCCTTATCGCAATAAAAACAAAGATCATTAGGGTGTTTAGTATAAAGTAGGGAATTATAAGCTCTTTTATATCCAAAACCAGAAAAAAACCGATCAACAATAGTTGAAAGCCAAGCCCAAAGCATGAGACGGCCGTCATTAACCAATTGGGTAACCTATCTTCTGTATTGGCATTCTTGTCAAGACTGTAAATAATGCGATCATAGGGGCCATAGCATAGTGTATATATGTGATGTAACATATTTACCGTACGCTGTTCTTCATTTTTAAAAGCCATGGGAGTTTTGGTTTCAAAAACTTGACTTGTGGTGTCCCCTTGGTATCTGTTTCTTAAAATGGAGTAGTAATAATTGTAAAGCGTACCCTGCAATTCTAATCCGATAAAGGCCATTATGGCATAGAAAAAGCTATTATCTGTAATATGCCAAATGGCAAGTATGGTAAGGAGGTTCAAAACAAAATCAGAAATAGAATCTAGATATCGTCCTGTATATGAAGGGGTGTTTTTAATTCTGGCCAATTCACCGTCGGCTGCATCCAAAATAGATTTTAAAAGTAAAAAGAACAATGCGGCCCAATAATATTCATATAAAATGAAACCGACTGCAATGAGACCGCTCACCACAAAACCCAATGTGATATGAATAGGGGAATAAGTACTATGTTTTAAAGACTCTGCAATTAGTATCCCCATGGGACGTCCATAATCGGACAAGTCAAAAAATTGATGTTTTTCAGGTAGTTTAGGCATTGGTACGTGCCATACCCAAAGATTGCCCAATAACGAAGACACGCTAGCTTGGTTTTTTTGGGTTAGGTCCTTTAAAAGTACGATAAAAACATCAAAGACTTAATAACTGGTGAAATATGGATATTGATTATCAGATAGATAATGATTTCGTACGGTGGCCACGGAGGAATAATTGTGTAATAAAAAGGTTTTGTGATAAAATTTAATTGACATTATGTTTGATGTTAAATTATGATTTTATCGATATTAAGGGCAAAAATAAATTTAATGTACAATTTTTAATTGCTACATTTAGCAATTCTAAAATCAACTAATCAACAAATTTTAACGTATGAAGAAAATTATTATGGCACTGCTCTTTGGCTTTGCACTTGTTATTGTCTCATGTGGTGGCAATAAACGGGATGGTGAGCCTAAAGTATTGGTGTTCTCAAAAACCATGGGATTTAAACATGCATCTATTCCTGCGGGAATTGCTGCAATTCAAAAGTTGGGTAAAGAAAATGGGTTTGTTGTAGATACGACAAAGAATGCCGAATTGTTTACCGACGAAAATCTAAAACAATATTCGGCCGTAATCTTTATGAGTACAACCGGAAATGTTTTAGATCAGTACCAAGAAGCTGCCTTTGAACGCTATATTCAAGCGGGTGGAGGGTATGTTGGTGTACATGCCGCAGCCGATACCGAATATGATTGGGGCTGGTACAACAATTTAGCGGGAGCACAATTTTTAAGCCACCCGAGTGGGACACCAACGGCCGACTTTATTATAAAAAATAAAAATTTTGTAGCCACCGAATTTTTTACGGATACGGTATGGAATAGAACCGATGAGCTTTACAATTATAAAAATATCAATCCAGATGTAAATGTCTTGATCACTTTAGACGAATCTTCTTATGAAGGAGGGGAAAATGGTGATTTTCATCCTATAGCATGGTACCATGAGTTTGATGGAGGTCGTGCATTTTACACCGGTGGTGGCCATACCGATGAAAGTTTTTCTGAAGAGTTGTTCTTAAAACATCTTTTAGGAGGTATCAAGTATGCCATTGGAGATAATTTAAAATTGGACTATTCGAAAGTAAGATCACAGATACCGCCAGATGCGGATCGTTTTTCAAAAGTAGTATTGTCCGAAGGTCAGTTTTTTGAACCTACTGAAATGACAGTATTGCCTAACGGTGATGTTCTAGTAGGCCAGAGAAGGGGAGAGGTAATGCTCTATGACAGTCAAACAAAAGAGCTAAAGCAAGTAGCAAAATTAGATGTGTACTGCAAAACATTGGAGACACCTGGTGTTAATGCCGAAGAGGGCTTAATGGGACTGCAAAAAGACCCCGATTATGCCAATAATCACTGGGTCTATTTGTACTATGCACCAACTGGCGATAAATGGATAAATAGATTATCTCGTTTTAAATATCAAGATGGTAATTTTGATCTGTCTTCTGAACAGGTAATACTTGAAATCGATTCTCAGAGAGAAATATGCTGTCATACAGGTGGTTCAATCGCATTTGGCCCCGACAATTTACTTTACCTGTCCACAGGTGATAACTCAACACCTTTTAACGAGGAAGGTGAAAAGTATGTCAACAACGGTTTTGCTCCTTTGAACGATACCCCTGGGCATGAGCAATATGATGCCCGTAGAAGTTCGGGTAACACCAATGACCTTCGTGGTAAAATATTAAGGATCAAAGTAAACGAAGATGGTAGTTATGATATACCAGAAGGCAATTTGTTTCCTGTAGGTACCGAAAAAACAAGACCCGAAATATATACTATGGGACATAGAAACCCTTATAGAATATCTGTAGATATTAAAAGAGGTTATTTATATTGGGGAGATGTTGGCCCTGATGCTAGAGCCGATAGTTTAGGAACCAGAGGCCCTAGGGGGTATGATGAAATGAACCAAGCGCGTGAAGCAGGTAACTTTGGGTGGCCATTGTTTATAGGTGATAATTACGCCTATCATGAATACAATTACGAAACAGGGGAGAGCGGACCTGCCTTTGACCCGGAAAAACCTATCAATAATTCACGAAATAATACGGGACTGACAGAATTACCACCGGCAAAACCGGCATATGTGTACTATCCTTACGACGAGTCCCAAGATTTTCCCCAAACAGCTACAGGAGGTAGAAATGCCATGGCAGGACCTACTTATTATTCAGATTTGTACGAAGGTGACGAGAAACTGCCCAGTTATTATGATGGCAAAGTCATTATATATGATTGGATGCGTGGCTGGATGTTCGCCGTTCATTTAAACGAAGACGGAACCTTTAGTAAAATGGAACCTTTTGCCCCCGAAATTAAATTGAACAACTTGATAGATATGGAAGTAGGCCCCAAAGGCAAAATATATCTGTTGGAATACGGCAGCGGTTGGTTTTCGAAAAATGATAATTCAGCTTTAGGTTATATTGAGTATAATGGAGGAAATAGACCCCCCGTTATCGATAACTTGACGGTAGATGAAACGGCCGGAAAAATTCCATTGTCCATCAATGCACAGGTAGAGGCTGTTGACCGTGAAGGGGATGCCGTAAAATATGTATGGGATTTTGGTAATGGAGAGACCAAAGAGACTGCAGAACCAAGTATAAGCTATACCTATACAGGTGCCGGTGCCTATAAATTGAATGTGACGGCAATGGATGACAAGGGGGCTTCGGCAATTAGCCAAAGTGTGGGTATCGTTGCAGGAAACTCTAGACCAGAGGTTACCATTAATCTAAAAGGTGGAAAACCTGCTTTTTACCTACCGGGACAAAAAATACCTTATGAGGTAAGCGTAAGCGATCCCGATGGCACCCAGATAGATGAGGATAATATATTTGTTAGTGTAGATTATTTGGAAGGAATGGATAAGGTGGCCATGAATATGGGGCACCAACAAGTTTCTGCGGCGGTAACAGGTAAAGCATTGACGCAAACAATGGATTGTAAAACTTGCCACAAAGAAGCGGAAGCCTCCATTGGACCAAATTATATGGATGTATCCAAAAAGTACAAAGAGCAAAAAGATGCGTTGGATTATCTTCAAAAGAAAATTATCACTGGTGGAAGTGGTGTTTGGGGTGAGGTTATGATGCCGGCACATCCAAAGATCACCTCTGACGAGTCAAGACAAATTGCTTTGTATATTCTTTCATTGGCCGGAGACCAAGAAGAAGAAAAATCGTTACCGGTTAAAGGGGTCATTACCGCGGCACAGTCAGCTCCGGGTAATATGTTGGTGATCACGGCAAGTTATACCGATGATGGTGCGGAAGGTACCATACCATTAACGGGATCAGAGGCCATAGCTATACCCAGTAGTACCGTTAAGTTTTCTGATAAAACAAAAACAGATGGTATGCAGGCAGTAAGCTTTGGAGGTATGGACCTTTTATTGTTAAGTGATCGGGAAGGTTGGTTTATGTTGGAAGATATGTCGTTAAAAGGAGTTAAATCGGTGTCTATAACAGCCGGATGGCAATCTCCTCCAACGTTGTCAATTGATTTTGAAATTCATGAAGGAGCTCCAGACGGACCTTTATTGGGTAAAGGCATATTACCGGCAAATTCCGGTGGTCCACAAGGAACCATGTTCACAATGCCCATAACCGGAAAGATTTCTGGTGAAGGTCCTTATTATATTACTTTTAAGGCAGAAGAAGGCAAAGAACTTTCTCAGCTGGCATTGACCAGTGCCATTTTTAAGTAAATAGGATATTTTACCGAATGAAAAAGCCCGCTTTTATGCGGGCTTTTTATTTTTATATAACTTAAACTATGTTGGTTGCGGGATAAGAAAAACTATTAGGACAGTTTTTGGCAAATAGACGCACCGATGTTCATTAACATATTAATTTCTGTTTCGGTAAAATCATAAGGTACGGGTTTGGCTATTCCTATAGTGCCGAAGAGTTTTTCTTTTAGCAATAAGGGGGCGGCCAAAGACCCCTCTACTTTTGTCTCTTTTGCGGCAGGCCTTGCCACACCAGAATCATCGGTTTGTAGATTGCACATCTCTACAGGGGCCATCCGTTCTGCAGCTATGCCGGCCATTCCTTTACCGATAGGTATTTTTGAGACCTTGGGCAAAAGAAAGTCTGGTATTCCGATTTGAGCTTCCAATTCTAGTAAGGAAGTGGACGGGTTTAAAAAGTGCAAAGTACCTGTAGAGCAATCAAAATGATCCAAGGTTGCCCTTAAGACCATGGCCCAATCTATATTTTTCTGATCTAAAAGAATATTGATGTTCTGTGGAACATTATTACTTTCCATATTGAATATTATTGTTTTTTGGTATCTATGTAGAAATTGGGGTCTATCTTAAGGGTGTTTAAGTCTCCTTTTTCGCTTAGGTTTTGCCAATCTTTCTTCGGGGTTATCCAAATAGCTTTTCCTTCTATAAAAATACGGACAGGCATTTCAAACTCTTCCACTGTATTTTCATATCTGTATGTGAGGGTGTTTCCTTCAACTTTATAAGAAAGTAGAGGAACCTTTGTAGTGCGAAGGTACTGGTCAAAAAACGGGCCAAGGTCTTTTCCCATCTTGGTGGCTATAAATTGTTCTATTTCAGCGGTTGTTACGGTTTTGTGGTAGAACTCTTTGTTCAAACCTCTTAAAATAGCCCTCCACTTTTCATCATTGTCCACTAGTTGTCGTAGCGTATGAATGATATTGGCTCCTTTAAAGTACATGTCTCCCGACCCTGATTTGTTTACGTCATAGGTACCTATAATGGGTCTGTCGTTTTTAATATTTGAACGCATTCCTATCACGTACTCCGAAGCGGCTTCTTTACCAAAATGATAGTCTACATAAAGATTTTCTGAATAAGTTGTGAATGATTCATGTACCCACATATCGGCAATGTCCTTATACGTGATATTATTGGCAAACCATTCGTGGCCAGATTCGTGTATAAGAATATAATCGAACTTTAGTCCCCATCCAGATTGTGATAGGTCTCTGCCTAGGTAACCATTTTTATATTTGTTGCCGTAGGTGACGGAACTTTGGTGTTCCATGCCCAAGTAGGGCACTTCTACCAATTTGTACGAATCTTCGTAAAAAGGGTAGGGGCCGAACCAATGCTCAAACGCTTCCATCATTAAGGGAGCTTGCTTAAACTGGATTTTTGCTTTTTCAAGATTATCTCGCAGTACGTAATAATCCATATCCAACATACCTTTTTCACCTTTATACTTTTCTCCAAAATGAACATAGTCGCCAATGTTTACGTTAACCCCATAATTGTTGATAGGGTTGGAAACAAACCAGTGATAGGTATTGGTCTTTTTATCGATGCTACGTAATCTTCCGTTGGAAACATCCATTAATCCCTTGGGTACTTTTACACTGATCAACATACTGTCTACTTCATCGTACATATGGTCTTTGTTGGGCCACCACACACTGGCTCCAAGGCCTTGGCAAGATGTAGCTATAAAGTCTTTTCCGTTTGCATCCTTGTTCCATGAAAATCCACCGTCCCATGGTGCCCTTACGGCCTCTTTTGGATGACCCGAATAATACACTACCACTTCATTGAAATCACCAGGTTTTTGCTGTTTTTTTAATTTGATAAAATGGGCATTTCCATTATGTTCAATGTCTAGTTCTATACCATCTTGTGTTACTTTCTTAATTTGTAAGGGAGGCTGTAGGTCTACTTGTAATACTTGAGCCTCTGTTAAAACCTTGTAACGTATGGTATTGCTACCCGATATTAATTTTTCATCAGGTTTTACCTCTATGTTCAAATGATAATAATTCAGGTCCCACCAAGCTCTTTCCGGGGTTATACTTCCGCGTAATGTATCTTGTTCGGTAAATGTTTGTGCGTGTAGAGAGGTGATAAACACCATACAACATATAATAACTATCCTGTTCATTGTATATAATTAATCGTTTATCTAAAAATTGCATTAGGGAATACAACGGGGCTTTCAAAGCCATTTTTACCAACGGCCGATACACCAAAAAAGAAATTGTCTATAACAATGCCATCTAAGGTAAATTCTGTAACATCACCTACAAATCGGCTATGGTCCCATGTAGGTGAGGTCGTATCTCTCCAATATATTTTATAGCCTACGGCCCCTTCTACCTTGCTCCATTGAAATTTGGCGGCAGGTTGTACGATACCTCCGATTTTCACCTCCTTTGGTGCCGGTGGCGCCCATGCCAAAGAAGCTAGGTTAATAGCATTTACCGCAGTTAGTTTAGCGGCATATTCAAAGTTCACATGTTCCAGTACATCTCCATAGGCTATACCGTCCTCAACTCTAATATCTTGGTGTTGTTGTGTGTAATTTTCATGGGCTTCCATAATGCGTATACCAGGAAAACCAGCATCGTTAAAAGGTCTATGGTGGCCTCCTCGGCCAAAACGGTCTAAACGATAAATCATCATAGGGTTCATTTCTGGCATATATGTTTTTACCGTTTTATGGACATAACGAGCCAATTGCCTAGAAATACCATCGACTTCACCCCCGTAAAACCTACGAGCTTTCCGTTCTTCTTCGGTTTCTGTTGGAGGTACGGGTTCAGAGAAAATTCTAAAATCTACATTGCTTACAACTCCGTCTACCCCTTTGATATTTCCTATCATATCGTTGTTGAAAATACCTATTATTTCCCATCCTTGTTCTTTGGCGTATTCTGCTACTCCTTTACCACCGAACAAGCCTTGTTCCTCACCGGAAAGTCCCATGTAGATAATACTGTTGTCAAATGTATATTTAGACAATACTCTAGCCGCTTCTATAGTACCTGCCATGCCACTTGCATTATCATTGGCTCCAGGAGAATCATCCGTGTAATTGGTGGGGTCGCTAACACGGGAATCTATGTCGCCACTCATGATAATATATCTATTTGGGTATTTAGAGCCTTTTTGTATGGCCAAAACGTTTACGACCTCCACATCTTTTACAATACGTTGGTTGGTACCCTTTTTCACTAAATTTTTTTGGTAGAAGACATCGAGGCAATCGTTGCATGCTTTGGAAGTTTTCTCGAACTCAGATTTGATCCAACGTCGTGCGGCCCCTATTCCCCTAGTTTTAGAAACGGTATCGCTCAAGGTGTGTCTAGTACCAAAATTGACCAAGGTGGTCACATCTTTTTCTATCCTTTCTGCCGAAACGGTATTAATGATGTCATAAATACGTTGGTCTGTTTGGGCGGTTAGTGTAAAAGTGAGGGTTAGAAGACCTAGTAGAAGCAATTTTTTCATTTTAATTGGTTTTGTTTGTTTTGTAGAATAGACAACCTGTAAAAATATGTTGTTGTAATGGTAAATATGGCATTTCTGAAGGTCTTAATTCTACTAATATTACGTGGTAGATTCATCGTTTCTAAAAGTATTAAAAATAAATCTCTTTTGACCTAATTGCCACAATCCAAATATGGGACCAAGTGCCAATATTAAAAAAATATAAGTAGGGGGGATGGATTCGGATAAAAAGGATAATAGTTGTATGCTGACTATACTGAGTGCAAACCCAATACTATTTACAATAGTAAGTCCTGTGCCCTTTAATTCTGGGGATACTGCATTGGCCACTAAATTTGAAAATTGGGGTGAGTCTGCGGTTACGGCCATTCCCCATACACACCATCCGATTATAAAGAAGTAGGGTGAAGCTGTAAATAGAAAGGGAGAGAAAAGGCAACATACTCCAGAAATGAACAAAGCTATGAGTGCGATCTTTTTACTTTCATAACGCTGTGAGGCCAAGCCGCCAATAGCACATGAAATACCCCCTAAGGCTATGACCGTTCCGGTGAACAATGGTATGGAAATGTTGGTATCCGATAGGTCGTTAAAGGTTTTAATAGCGAATGGGGTATATGTCCAAAAGGCATATAGTTCCCACATGTGGCCAAAATATCCGAAAGCCGCTTTTTTAAAGTTATTGGATCTAAAGAGTTTAGGGCCTGCAGCAAAGTTTAATTTTTTACTGGATTTTCTATAAGGACCGTTGGGAACAAGAACAAAAAGAAAAACACCTCCGATGGCCGTGAAAACAGAGGTTGTTTTTATGACCATTTCAGGGCTGTCTCCCCATGAAGTACCGTTTATCAGGTATGGGAACGCAGTTCCGAGTACCAATGCCCCTACCAAAAAGCCCAAGGCTTTTCCCAATCCGTGTTTATAATAATCGGCCGCTATTTTCATTCCCACAGGATAAATGCCGGCCAAAAAAAAGCCGGTTCCGAACCTAGCGATCAATAGCGGCCATTTAGATATGTTTTCCATCAATAAAGAAAAATTGAATGCCGCCGTGATCAAGGCACAAACCATAAACACTTTAGAAGGGGAAAACCTGTCGGCTATTATAAAAAGGGCAAAAAACAAAGTGCCCGTTATGAAACCTAATTGTACCGACGATATGATATACCCGACAATTTCATTTCCGATTCCTGTTTTAAGGGCAAGGTCGTCTATGATCGTATTTCCGGCAAACCATGGTGAGGTACATGCGAATTGGGCAATGATAATAACGGGTAGAATGTATGGTTTAGGCCTCAAAATTTGTTAAGGAAATGAAAGTGTTCTTTTGTCAATTTTCAATATTCATTGCAACCCCTTGAAGGGGAAATGGGGTATATGGTTTATAAGCTGCACTGTATTGGTCGTTGACAACCTTATATACTATCATTATAAATTACCATTCTACTGCTTTTATTAATGTTGGTTTCCAAAACGAGACAAAATATCCCTTACATTTTTCGTATTGTCAACAAAATATCTGGCCTGTGTTTTCTGGCGTCCTACCTTTACGCTGATGGTATCTTCCGGTAATTCCTGAAACATAAATTCATCGGTCCAATCATCGCCGATAGCGAAAACAAAATCGTACTCTTTTTCTGTATATACGCGCATAGAGGCCCTTCCCTTGTTTACGTTACTACTTTTAATCTCCATTACTTTGTTACCGTTTAGCACACTTAAGTCGTCATTGGCGATCAAACTTGTCAATACCGTATTTAACTCAACGGCTCTCTTCTGACCAAAATCGGGATCGGTATTTCTATAGTGCCATGCCAATGAGTAATTTTTTTCTTCTATAAAACTACCAGGGGTTCTATCTACAAAAGATTCCAATACTGGGTGTATTTTTTCCATCCAATCTTTTTTTACGTTTTCCAGCATTCTGAAATCTTCACCGTTCTGTGAAATCCAAACTCCGTGCTCAACGATCATGTTGTATTTTTTTGGCATAAACCACCTTGTGAAAGTTTCTTTGTCTCTTCCACTTATTAAGTACATATCTGTGTTTTCTTGACTGGATATCTCATCTAATAGCCTGTAGAGGTCTTCATCGGGACTCGCCTTTTGGGGGTCGTTATGAAATCCGGCCAAAGTACCGTCATAATCCAAGAAAATAAGTCTTCTTTTTGCCTTTTTATATTGTTTCATGACCGTGTTCATCAAATCTATGGACAGCCTTCGTGAAATATAGGTGAGGTCCTTTTCTTTTTGGTTCATCAAAGAGGTCATAAAATCATTGGCCCATTTTTCAACATTATATCTTTCCAGTCTTTTTTGTAAAAGCCCGTTTCTATGTTGTTGTTCTTCTTTGGGCATGTTAATGGCTTTGTCCAATGTGTCGGCGATTTCCTCAAAATTATTGGGGTTGATCAATAGTGACTCGTTCATTTCATTGGCAGAACCCGCCATTTCGCTTAATATTAAAACACCGGTCTTGTCCGTTCTAGTGGCGATATATTCTTTTGCTACAAGGTTCATACCGTCCCTAATAGGGGTCAACCAGGCAATGTCACAAGAGGTGTAAAGGTCTATTAGGTTTTCAAATGGCATAGACCGGTAGAAATACCATATAGGAGTCCAACTTACGGTTGAAAGCTCTCCGTTTATACGGCCTACCAGTTCATCGATTTCCTTTTTTAGCAATTGATATTGTGGCACGTTGGATCTAGAGGGTACCGCAAGAATGATCAACCTTACCTTTTCTTTGTATTGTGGATACTTGTTTAAAAAATATTCAAAGGCATTTAACCTTTTTGCAATTCCTTTGGTATAATCCAAACGATCTATCGACAGAAAGAATTTTGCATCGGGAGCCGATTTTTTATGGGTGTCCAACCGTTTTTGTAATTCAGATTTTTCATCTTCCGTTCGTTGGGCATGTTCTTTGGCAGCATCGTTGAATTTTTTATAATCGATACCCATCGGAAATGAATCTACTTTAATGACACGTTCGTCCAGATAAATATCGTTAAAACTAACTTCTAGGCCCAACAATCTTCGTACAGAACTTAAAAAGTGCCTTTCATAATCGTATGTATGAAAACCTATTAGGTCTGACCCCAATAGACCTAAGAGCACTTCTTTTCTCCATGGTAGCGTTCTAAAGATTTCAAATGAGGGAAACGGTATATGTAAAAAGAATCCAATGGAAATATCAGGTCTTTTTTCTCTCACCATTTGCGGAACCAACATTAGTTGATAGTCATGAACCCAAATAGTATCGTCATTATCGGCCTTTTTCAATATGGCATCGGCAAATTTTTGGTTAACTGCCTTGTATATTTCCCAGCTCTCCAGTTCAAACTCCGAATATTCCATGAAGTAATGAAACAATGGCCAAATGGTTCTGTTACTGAACCCGAAGTAGAAACCATCTACCTCTTTCTTTGTTAACATGACTTTAGAGGAGCCATGTTCGGCCAAGGCGGCATCAATTTTTGGAGCCAGTTCTTCTGGAATTTCTTCATCGGTAAGACCGCTCCAACCTATCCACAGACTATCGCCTCCCGAATGAACAGATTTCATCCCTGTTGCCAAACCACCAACACTGGGTATCGCGGTAATGGATCCATTGCTAATTTGTAATTGAACAGGTAGTCTATTTGAGATTATGATAGTTTTGGCCATAAATAGCGATTTTTACTTTGATTTAAATTTATTTTCACTCAATTTCGGGAAAAAGAAGGGCAATAGCAATTGTATGCCCAATTGAATTGATATTTTTATTGAATGGATAATTTAGATTACGGAATTATTGGAAATTGTAGAAGTGCGGCCTTGGTTTCTAAAAACGGATCAATAGATTGGTGTTGTTTGCCAGAGTTTGATTCTTCATCTCTATTCGGCAAGTTATTGGATGAGAAAATTGGAGGTAGTTTTGAGATTTTGGTCGATGATTCTTTTAAGATCACCCAACGATATAAAAAGCATACGGCTGTTTTGATTACTAGGTTCTCATCGGGCGAAGATTGTTTCGAAATCAGGGATTTTATGCCAAGATACCGTAAACCCAACGGAGGATACAATGCTCCGCCAGAGTTTGTACGTTATTTTAAACATGTAAGCGGAAAGCCCAAGTTTAAAGTACTTTATGATCCAAAATTAGAATATGCACATGGCGAAACGCAAACATATATAAAAAAGAATTTTATAGTAAGCCTTACCCATGGCGAAAAATTCGACACCTGTTTTTTATATACTTCTTTTAACAAGAATGCTGTTTTAGAAGGGCGCGAAATTGAGCTGACAAAAGATGGTTATTTTCTTTTAGGATATAATGAAAAACTTTTTCAGCCAACGGTGCGAAAAATGTATACAGAACTAGAGCGTACCAAGGTGTATTGGCTTAATTGGAGCAGTAAAACACCTAATTACAGAAAATACAATGCGCAGATAAGCCGTAGTGCCATTACCTTAAAATTGTTGACCTATGACAAGTCGGGGGCCGTATTGGCAGCGGCAACGACTTCATTGCCGGAAACTATCGGTGAAGTCCGTAATTGGGATTATCGTTTTTGCTGGATCAGGGATGCTTCTATGGCCATAAAGGTAATTGGTGAACTGGGCCATAGAAACGTGGCAAAAAGATATTTACAGTTTATTGTGGACCTTATTCCCGATAAGGATGAAAAACTGCAGATCATGTATGGCATCAACAAAGAAAAAAAGTTGACCGAACATACTTTGGACCATCTCAGCGGTTATAAGGGATCTACCCCTGTAAGGATAGGAAATGCAGCTTATAAACAAAGACAAAATGATATTTATGGCATTTTGATGGATGTTATCTATGAGCAGTTATCAAAATATAGTAATGATATAGAAAATGGGGAAGATTTATGGGGAATAACCAAAGGTATTGTATGGATCGTCTCTAACCACTGGAGAGAGGCCGATAAAGGAATATGGGAGTTTAGGACCGAAGACCGTCACTTTACCTTTTCAAAAGTACTTTGTTGGGTGGCGATAGACAGGGCTATTAAAGTGGCAAGACTTTTTAGAAAAGCCAATAAGATTCAAAAATGGACGGCCTTAGAGCAAGAAATAAAGAACGATATTCACAAAAATGCGTGGAATTCAGAGGTTAATGCCTTTACACAATCCTATGGTTCATCACATTTGGATGCATCTGTGCTGCTGATGGAATCCTATGGATTTATTCATGCCAAAGATCCAAAATATGTTAGTACGGTAAAGGCAATAGAAAAGGAATTAAGTAACGATGGATTACTGTATCGTTACAAAAATGCCGATGACTTTGGCCTGCCTTCATCGTCTTTTACCATTTGTACATTTTGGTTTATTAATAGCTTGTTCAAAATAGGGGAAGAGGAAAAGGCCATGAAACATTTTGATAGGTTATTGTCTTACAGTAATCATTTAGGGTTGTTTAGCGAAGATATTGATTTTAAGACCAAAAGGTTACTGGGGAATTTTCCACAGGCCTATTCGCACCTTGCCTTGATAGAATGTGCTATCAATTTCTCTAAAAAAGAAAGTGAGGAACAGGTGTTGGAATCTATAAGTTGATTATTTAGTGCCGATGGGCAAAATTTGATCGGCAAATGTCAGTATTTTTTCCAATAATTGTCTAAAATGCTTTTCTGTAGTAAACGGATTCATGACCGTAACGCGCAGGTAATGTATATTTTGTAATTTGGTCTGTACAATGTAGAATTCTCCATCCTCCAATAATTGCTGCCGAATTTTTGCGTTTATCTCATTAAGTTCTACAGAGGAGAGGTTTTTGTCTATATATCTAAAGCAGACAATGTTGGACATGGGTTTTAGGGCCAGCTCAAAATGAGGGTTTTCTTCAATGATGCCGGAAAAAATGAACCCCATATCGTATAGGTGTGTAACATAGGAATCAAATACCTGTTCGCCATATACTTTAAGCAAGGTATACCAGTGAATACTCATCATTGTCTTGGTGCATTCAAAGGTTCTTTTACCCGAATTATACCAATCTTCATGGTCAGATTCGGTTAATAGATAGTCCGCTTTTTGGCTAAAGGTCTTATTTGCATACCGTCCATCTTTTAATAATAGGGCAGTGGTAATGGTAGGCATCATCATCATTTTATGCCCGTCAATAACAACCGAGTCGGATGTATCGATTCCTTTGAGGGTTTCTTTGTATTTATCCGAAAAGATTCCCGCGCCTCCATGGGCACCGTCTACGTGAAACCATATATTATGGGTATGGGCAAATTCCCCTATTTCTTCTAGATTGTCAAAAATACCTGTTGCCGTAGAAGGGGCACTGCCGACGATGGCAAAAACTTCAATGCCCTTGGCCTTGGCTTCTTCATATTTATCCTTTAATACCGAGGTGTTCATTTGATAATTATCGGTCACAGGAATTTTAATGATTCCTTTTTCTCCCAATCCCATAATACGAGCGGCTCTATCCACGCAATAGTGGGCCTCTTCGCTGACCATAATGGCAATGGGTCTATTTGTACCGTCTTTCCATATATTTTCTGAGACTATTGCCTTCCTTGCCGCTAATAGTGCGGTTAAGTTTGCCAAGGTGCCACCAGAGGTCAAAAAACCTCTGGAATCGGTGTTCCATCCTATTTTTTTGCAGAGCACATCGGTGACTATTCTTTCGATAGCACTTGGGGCCATTCCCATTTCATAAACGGCCATACCATTGTTGAGCAATGAGCTTATCATACCTGTAAGTGCCGTTATGGGAGCGGCGGGACTCACTTGATGCCCTATGTAATGAGGGTGATGTACATAAACGGTACGTTTAGTAATTTCTTTGAACAAATCATCCTTATTTCCCTTCTCTAGAAAATTTCTCCAAAATTCCAATTCCTCTTCCGGATTTTTCCAATGAATGGCCTTTCCTGATTTTTCATTGATTTTATCATCTAAATGACGTGTAAGGTCATCTATAAGTTCATGTCCCTTTTTTTGAAAGGATTCAGGAGAATATACAGCGGTTAAATAGCTTTTGTTCATGGTTTAAAAATAGACGCTTCTTAAAACCTGGGCAAATAAAAAACCACTCCTTTTAAGGAGTGGTTTTACTTTTGTTCAACAAAACAAAAGGGAAATCTGAATTAGTCAAAGGTGTAACCGTTATCTGCAGCTACCTTGTCGGCAATTTGTGTGCGCAAGGCCACTACATTAGGGTTGTTAGTGTATTTTGTAAAACGTTTTAGTCCCATAAGCATCATACGTTGCTCATCACCTTCGGCGAAAGAAACAATGGCTTCCTTACCTTTCTGGATCACAATATCGGTAGCCCTGTACAGGTATAATTTAGACATTGCGATTTGGGTAGCCTGTGAGTCTTCTCCAAAACGTTTGGCATTCTTTTCTGTTCTTAAGATAGCCGATTCCGCTAAATATACTTGGATCAAAATATCGGATGCGGCCATCAATAATTGTTGGTGCTTGTCTAACTCAGGACCAAATTTTTGCACGGCACTACCGGCAACCATCAAGAAAACCTTTTTTAGTCTTTTTAATAGGTCTTTTTCTTCAGCAAAAAGTTCAGAAAAATCTGGTGTATCAAAAGAAGGGATTCCCATAAGTTCTTCGCCAACGGCAGTAGCAGGGCCTAAAAGGTCTACATGGCCTTTCATGGCCTTTTTAACCAACATACCTACGGCCAACATACGGTTAATTTCGTTGGTTCCTTCATAGATTCTGGCTATTCGGGCATCTCTCCATGCAGATTCCATTGGGGTATCGGCACTAAAGCCCATTCCACCAAAAATCTGAATACCTTCATCTGTGGTGTGCTGCACATGCTCAGATACCGCTACCTTCAAAATAGAGCATTCAATGGCATATTCTTCCACTCCTTTTAATTCTGCTTCTTGGTGCGAATTGCCATCCGCTTCACGTATCGCTATTCTATCCTCGATATTTTTAGCGGCCCTATAGCAAGCAGATTCATCCACATATGCATTGGTGGCCATATCGGCAATTTTTGCTTTGATGGCCCCAAAGTTCACAATAGGCGTTTTAAACTGAATACGTTCATTAGCGTATTTAACGGCTTCGTTAATAACCCTTCTTTGAGCTTCTAAACAAGCGGCGGCCAATTTAATTCTACCAACATTTAGGGCATTCATGGCAATTTTGAAACCGTTTCCACGGGTAGAGAGCATATTCTCTACAGGAACCTTTGTTTCATTAAAGAATACCTGGCGGGTAGAAGAGGAGTGAATACCTAGTTTTTTCTCTTCATCACCAAGTGTTATTCCATTTTCAGGATTGTTTTCTACAATAAAGCCAGTGATGTTCTTATCATCTTCAATACGTGCGAATACGATGAACATGTTACAGAATCCCGCATTGGAAATCCACATTTTTTGACCTGTAATGCTGTAATATTTTCCATCATCGGACAGCACGGCTTTTGTTTTTCCGGAATTGGCGTCCGAACCGGCACCCGGTTCTGTTAGGCAATATGCCCCGAACCATTCTCCAGAGGCCAATTTTGGAACATATTTTTGTTTCTGTTCTTCGGTACCATAAAGGGTGATAGGCATGGTACCAATACCCGTATGTGCACCAAAAGCGGTACTAAAAGAGCCTGTGGCCCCAGAAATATAATCACAGACCAACATGGTAGATACAAATCCCATGCCCATTCCGCCGTAAGCTTCTGGTACGGCAACACTTAATAGACCAAGTTCACCGGCTTTTCGCATGGCTTCTTCGGTATAGGCGTAGTCTTTTTTCTCAAAACGTTCCCAGTGGGCCCAAAGTTCTCTGTCGACGAATTCTTTGGTGCTCTCACGCATCATTTTTTGCTCTTCGTTCAAGTCTTCTAAAGTAAAGACGTCTTCGCAATTGGTTTCTTTGACGAGGAATTGTCCTCCTCTAAGAATATCTTGTTTATTTTCGGTACTCATAATTATAATTCTTTTGTCTATTTCAAAAATTCAAAAATACCTGCAGCTCCCTGTCCGGTACCTACACACATGGTTACCAAACCATACTTGCCTTGCATAGAGCGCTTGCGCATCTCATCAAAAAGCTGAACGGATAATTTGGCTCCTGTACAACCCAATGGGTGGCCCAATGCTATGGCTCCTCCATTTACATTTACGATATCAGGATTTAGACCTAATTCGCGTATTACGGCGATGGACTGTGAGGCAAAGGCTTCGTTAAGTTCTATCAACTCTATATCCTCTTGTTTAAGACCGGCTTGTTTAAGAGCTTTTGGTACGGCGGCCACAGGGCCGATACCCATGATTCTCGGAGGAACGCCTGCTGCGGCATAATTTACCAAACGTGCTATAGGTTCAAGGTTCAACTCTTTTACCATATCTTCGCTCATTACCAATACAAAGGCGGCACCATCGCTCATTTGTGAGGAGTTACCTGCGGTAACACTACCATTAGCGGCAAAAACCGGACGTAATTTGTTCAACACTTCTACCGAAGTACCCTTTCGTGGTCCTTCGTCTTTCGTTACCGTATAGGTCTTGGTAGCTTTCTTACCATTAGAATCTATGTAGGTTTGTTCCACTTCTATAGGAACGATTTGATCTTGAAAACGATTTTCTTCTTGTGCCTTAAGGGCTTTCATATGGGAATTATAGGCAAATTCGTCTTGGTCTTCTCTAGAAACCTTGAATTCCTCGGCTACTGCCTCTGCGGTATTTCCCATTCCCCAATAGTAGTCTTCATGACCAGATTTTACCAAGTCGTAATTAAGTTCGGCCTTATAACCTGTCATGGGCACGGAACTCATGCTCTCGGCGCCACCTGCAATAATACAATCTGCCATTCCCGATTGAATTTTAGCCGTAGCTATACCGATAGTTTCAAGTCCCGAAGAACAAAAACGGTTTACCGTTACACCGGGTACATCTACAATATCCAATCCCATAAGGGAAATTAACCGTCCCATGTTAAGGCCTTGGGAACCTTCTGGCATTGCATTGCCCACAATTACGTCATCGATACGTTTCTTATCAAAGTCGGGCAGTTCTTTCATCATGTACTCTATTGTTTCGGCCGCAAGCTCATCCGTTCTTTTAAAACGGAAGACGCCCTTAGGGGCTTTTCCAACTGCAGTACGATACCCTTTTACTATATATGCTGTTTTCATTTTTTTAATTTCTAAGAGGTTTACCAGTCTTTAACATGTGTTGAATACGTTCCAAGGTTTTACGTTCGGTACATAAAGAAAGAAACGCTTCCCTTTCCAGATCCAATAAGTATTGCTCTGTTACCAAGGTAGGTTCCGATAGGTCACCACCCGCCATTACATAGGCCAATTTATTGGCTATTTTTTTATCGTGTTCACTTATATAATGGCTAGCTTCCATAGAGTCGGTACCTACCAAAAACATACCCAAGGCCTGTTTTCCAAGAACCTTTACATCCTTACGTTTGGGAGGCTGTGTATAGCCTGCTTCTGCCATAAGTTTTGCATAGGCTTTTGCGGTTGCTATCTGTCTGTCTTTGTTTACGACTACAATATCCTTCCCCTTTTGTAATATACCCATATCGTATGCCTCGTATGCCGAGGTAGATACTTTGGCCATACCAATGGTTAAAAAGTATTCTTGAAGAACATTTAATTCTACATCTCCTTTACGGAAAGTATCCGAAGCTCTTAAGGCAAATTCTTTAGAACCACCACCACCAGGGATGACCCCAACGCCAAATTCTACCAAACCTATATAGGTTTCGGCCGCTGCAACCACTTTGTCGGCATGTAAGGATAATTCACAACCACCTCCCAAAGTCATACCATGAGGGGCCGATACGGTAGGAATCGCAGAATAGCGCATTCGCATCATGGTGTCCTGGAACATTTTAATGGCCATGTTCAATTCATCGTATTCTTGCTCTACGGCCATCATAAAGATCATACCAATGTTCGCACCCACCGAGAAATTAGCTGCTTGGTTACCAATTACCAGGCCTTGAAAATCTTTTTCGGCCAAATCAATGGCTTTGTTCAACCCAGTGAGCACATCGCCACCAATAGTGTTCATTTTAGACTGAAACTCACAGTTTAAAATACCATCGCCCAAATCTTCTATAACAACACCGCTATTCTTGAATACTTCTTTAGATTTTCTAATGTTGTCTAGAATAATAAAGGCATCCTGTCCAGGTATTTTTACCATTTCCTTTTTAGGGATGTCATAAAAATAGGTAGCCCCATCTTTTACGGAATAGAAAGACTCTATGCCTTTTGCCTTCATTTCTGTAACCCAGGCAGCAGCTGTTTGGTTTTCGGCAGCAATAAACTCCAATCCCTTGTCAAGACCAATGGCATCCCAAATCTGGAAAGGGCCGTGTTCCCATCCAAATCCGGCTTTCATCGCATCATCTATCTTATAAAGCTCGTCTGTAATTTCTGGAATACGGTGAGACACATAGGCAAATAGCTGTCCGAAGCTTTTTCTGTAGAATTCCCCGGCTTTATCCTTTCCATTTACAAGAACAGAAAATCTATCTACTACTTTGTCAATGGTCTTGGTAAGTTCTAAAGTGGCAAATTTTGCGCTTTTTTTAGATCTATAGTCCATGGTATCCAAGTCTAAGGTCAAAATTTCACTTTTGCCTTTTTCTCCTTTAACCTTTTTATAAAATCCTTGACCTGTCTTACTTCCGAGCCATTTGTTCTCCATCATGGTTTGGATAAAGTCTGGCAGGGCGAACAGCTCATGGCGTTCATCGTCCTTACAGTTTTCCGAAATACCATTGGCAACATGCACCAAAGTATCCAAACCTACTACATCTACGGTGCGAAAAGTGGCAGATTTTGGCCTGCCGATAACGGGGCCGGTAAGTTTATCTACCTCTTCGACTGTCATGCCCAATTCTTTCACGGTATGAAACAAGCTCTGAATACTGAAAATACCCACACGGTTTCCAATAAAGGCCGGAGTGTCTTTTGCGACTACTGAAGTTTTTCCTAAAAACTTTTCGCCGTATCCGTTCAAGAACTCCAATACCTCGGGTGAGGTTTTTGGCCCTGGGATTATTTCGAATAATTTAAGGTACCTGGCAGGGTTAAAGAAGTGCGTGCCACAAAAATGTTTTTGAAAATCGTCACTTCTTCCCTCGCTCATGAATTTGATCGGAATACCCGAAGTGTTCGAAGTGATCAAAGTTCCAGGGGTTCTATACTTTTCCAAGTTTTCAAAAACCTGTTTTTTTATGTCTAATCGTTCTACAACAACCTCTATGATCCAGTCCACTTTGGCTACTTTAGAGATATCATCTTCTAAGTTTCCGGTAGTTATTCTATCCGCAAATTTCTGGTGATAGATAGGGGAGGGTTTCGATTTTAGAGCAGCTGTGAGCGAATCGTTCACGAGTCTGTTACGAACCACTTTGTCCGTTAATGTTAAGCCTTTCGCTTTTTCCTTGTCCGTTAGTTCTCTAGGAACAATGTCCAAGAGTAAAACCTCTACGCCAATGTTGGCGAAATGGCAAGCGATTCCACTTCCCATTATCCCGGAACCGATTACCGCTACTTTTTTAATGTGCTTGTTCATGAAATCTTAGCTGTATTAATGATTTGATGTATCTTTTGTATATATTTTTTTGTCCGCTATTAGCTTGTTTATCACATTGGTTACTTCAAAAAAGCCCTTTAGGCTTTCTTCGGAAACATGCTCTTTAACTACGTCATTGAACTTTAATACTACGTCTTTGGAGTCCTTTCTTTTTTCTAGTCCAAAATCGGTCAAGTGTATCAACACCCCACGTCCGTCGGAAGGATTTGGTTTTCTTTCTATTAGACCTTTTGCTTCCATACTTTTTAATATCCTAGAAAGACTGGTGGCTTCCATTCCCATCTTAGGGCCAAGGGAAGTAGAAGGGGTACCTGTTTTAGGATCTATACTTAATAATGTAAAACCTATGGCCATTGTTGTTTCAAAATGTTTAGCTTCTTCATTGTACATTCTAGCAACTGCTTGCCAAGTAGCACGAAGGGCGTAATCAATGGTGATTTCCTTCATATAGGATTTTTAGTTGGTTACCAAATATATGAAAATTTATTATGCATGCATAATAAATTAGTAAAATTTTGTTAGTTATTTTTTAAGTGAGGGTGGTGTTTTTTGTTCTTGTTAGATGGGAGGAAGGTTAGGGGCAAAAAAGCATATATGGAAAATTATTGCAATTTAGATTATGTATAATGTAAAGTATTAGGGAATAATTGTGGTTATCTGCAATAATATAGATATCGGCACAAAAAGGAAAACCTTTTGCGTATGGTACAAATTGTCGATAATAGTGTTAGTTGGCTATGGACAAAAATGGCTGTTAATGGAGCATCATTTTTGAATCTGCCAGAATGATCACAACCCCAGGTTAGTGAGTGGGGTCATGATTTTGTTAATGGCCATAAATGTCGTTGTATAGATTTATGTATTTTTCTTTGACTATTTTCCGTTTAAGTTTCATGGTAGGCGTAAGGTGGCCGGCATCAATACTCCATACATCCGGGGTTAGGCGGAACTGTTTTACTTTTTCCCATCTTGCAAATTGCTCATTGGCCAAATCAACTTCTTCTTGATACCTCTCCAATACCTTTGGATTAGAAATCAGATCTTCGTTGCTGGTAAACGAAATTCCTTTAAGTTTGGCCCAATCAGCCAAGAATTTGAAATCTGGCTGTATGAGGGCTGCTGGCATTTTTTCGCCTTCTCCTACGACCATCAATTCTTCTATAAAGCGAGATTGTTTAAACCGGTTCTCTAAAATTTGTGGTGCTACATATTTACCTCCCGAGGTTTTGAACATTTCTTTTTTACGGTCGGTAATTTTCAAAAAGCCTTCGGAATCTATTTCGCCGATATCACCAGTGTGAAAATATCCGTTTTTTAAGACCTCTTTCGTTTTTTCCGGATCTTTATAATAGCCAAGCATCACATTTGGACCTTTGCAGAGAATTTCTCCGTCGTCCGCTATTTTTACTTCTACCTTATCAATAATCTTACCAACGGTTCCAATTTTCCATCCTTTGCCTGCTACTTGGTTTACGGCAATTACAGGAGAGGTTTCGGTAAGTCCGTAACCTTCCATAACGGGTATACCGGCGGCTCCAAAAACTCTGGCAAGTCTAGTTTGTAATGCTGCGCTGCCCGAAACCATGGTGGTTAGGTTACCGCCCAATCCTTCTTTCCATTTGCTGAAGATTAGTTTTCTTGCTATGGACAGTTGCTTTTCGTACCACCAGCCATTGGCGCCATAAGGCTCGAACTTTAGTCCTATATTTACGGCCCAAAAGAACAACTTTTTCTTTATGCCTGTTAGTTCGCTTCCTCTGGCTATAATGGCGTCGTAAACTTTTTCTAACAGTCTTGGTACCACGGTCATGACATTGGGTTTCACCTCTTTTAGGTTGTCACTGATTTTATCGAGCCCTTCCGCAAAATGAATTTGGATACTGCAATATTGGTAGAGGTACAAGATCATACGTTCAAAAATATGGCAGACCGGAAGAAAGCTTAAGGCGCTTGCGCCCTGATCAAAAGGAACACGCATTTTACTGGCCACTACATCAGATACGATATTGTCATGTGATAGCATTACCCCTTTGGGCTTACCTGTTGTACCAGAGGTATAGATAAGTGTGGCCAACTGGTCGGGTGTTACCATTTCCTTTAATTTTTCAACTTCGGGCTGATTGGACTCATCTTCTCCCAAATCAAGAATGTCTTGCCAATTGTCGCAATTTTCTATCTTATTGAAACTATAGATTTTTGTAAGGTGTTTTAGGTTTGATTTAATGGCATTGACCTTTGTTAGTACTTCATCACAAGAGACAAAGCAGTATTTTGCTTCAGAATGGTTCAGGATATATTCATAATCTTCTTCCGATATGGTCGGGTAGATTGGAACGGTCTGTGCTCCTAATTGTAATATTCCAATATCCATAATATTCCATTCCGTACGATTGGTCAATGATATTATAGCTATTTTATCGTTTGGTTTTACACCAAGCCTTAGCAGGCCACGACTTATGGTATTGGCCTTTTTTATATACTCTTCGGTTGAAGTGGCCAACCACTTTCCATCATATTTGGTAACCAGAGCTTTTTCCAAAGGATAGTTTTCCAATTGGTAATACGGAAAATCGAATAGGCGGGTAACTTTTTGCATACTTGGATTCTATAAACTTTATTGCAAAATAATGAAAGAACTCGGTACTTTAAAATTGTATTGACAAATTTAATAGGGGTAGATTATATATTCTATAATTAAAATAAATGTCTTTGTGCAAGGTATGGCTTTGTTGTTTCAATGCAACAATTTGTAGTTTAGGGTATTATGATATTTTTTTTAGAATTAAAAGAGAAAGGGTCTGCAATAGGTTATTATTTCTGTTTTATCATAATTTTAGCAGAAACATATTTGAAATAAAGCCTTTGTGAAGACTCAATTCAATTGAGGGATTGTTCTTTTCTATTTCAAAGATGTTAATTTTTGGGTACGTATTAGACTTCAAAATACATTTATTTTGATACGCACAAATTCTATTTTAAACAGGTAATTTTGCAAAATTACCTGTTTAAAATCCATTCTTTTGCATTGATAAATGCTTCTAACCACGGTGAAACTTCATCATTTCTGTCCGAGGGATAATAAGCCCAATTCCATGGGAAGATAGAGCGCTCTATATGGGGCATGGTGACCAAGTGTCTTCCTGTTTTATCGCACAGCATCGCAGTATTAAAATCACTGCCATTAGGATTTGCGGGATAACCTTCGTATCCATATTTGGCAACTATGTTATAGTCGTTCTCCGATTTAGGCAACTTAAACTTTCCTTCACCATGAGAGATCCAAACGCCTAAGGTGGCGCCTTCTAAAGATGAGAGCATTATAGAATTATTCTTCTGTATTTTTACGGATGTAAAATTACTCTCGTGTTTATGAGAATCGTTATACGTCATTTTTCCGTGCATATCATGTTCCGGATTTATTAAATCCAGTTCCATAAATAACTGACATCCATTACATATGCCTACGGAAAGGGTATCGGGCCTTGCAAAGAAATCCTTTATGACCTTATTAGCTTTTTCGTTATACTTTATGGCTCCTGCCCAACCTTTGGCGCTTCCCAAAACGTCTGAATTGGAGAAACCACCTACGGCACCTAAAAATTGAATATCTTCCAATGTTTCACGTCCAGAGATAAGGTCGGTCATATGTACGTCCTTAACATCAAAACCGGCCAAGTACATGGCATTTGCCATTTCTCTTTCAGAATTGCTTCCTTTTTCCCTTAAAATTGCTGCTTTTGGTCTTTTTGCTGTTTCTTCTTGAGAACGGTTTGGTAGGTTTAGTTTGTTTGTAGTCGGAAAAATATAGGTTAAGGATTGGTTTTTATAGTTATCGTATCTATCCTTTGCCAAACCGTTAGCGGTCTGTTTATTATCTAACAAGAAAGAGGTTTTGTACCATGTATCTCGTAAAGAGGCAATATTGAGTCCCATTTCCATCCCTCCGTTTTTAACGGTCAAAGTGCCCTCAGGGACAACATTTCCAATTTTAACGGCCTCTATTCCGGCAGTAGCCATCTCTTTTTCGAAGCTATTATCTTTTGCCTGTACTACGATACCTGCATTTTCTGAAAACAACAATTTTATGGTGTCGTTTTCTTTTAATCCCGATAGATCTAAAGTAGCCCCCAGATTTTTATCGGCGAAACATAGCTCCAATAAGGTGGTGATCAATCCGCCAGATGCAACATCATGACCGGCAGAGACTTGTCCTTTTTTGATTGAAGTTTGCATCGCATCGAAAGCCTTTTTAAAATATGCGTCATCTTTAATGGTGGGCGCTTCGTTTCCGATAGCATTTCTTACTTGAGAAAAAGAAGAACCACCTAGTTTAAATGTATCTTTTGATAGGTTTATGTAATAAATAGGTCCTCCGTCTTTTTGCAAAACGGGTTCTATTACGTTGTTGATATCATTGCAGTTTCCTGCAGCTGAAATAACTACGGTTCCTGGGGCAATTACCTCCTCATTTTTATATTTCTGTTTCATGGAAAGGGAATCCTTTCCTGTAGGTACGTTAATACCTAGGGCAATCGAAAATTCGGAAACAGCCTTTACCGCTTCGTATAATCTGGCATCTTCACCTTCATTTTTACATGGCCACATCCAGTTTGCGGAAAGGGATACCGATTTTAGACCATCTTTTAAAGGGGCCCAAATAATATTCGTAAGGGCTTCCGCAATACTGTTCTTGCTACCCGCCGAAGGGTCTATTAATCCGGAAATAGGGGAGTGGCCTATACTTGTGGCTATGCCTTCCTTACCTTTAAAATCCAGCGCCATTACACCTAAGTTGTTCAAAGGTAGCTGCAATGGGCCTGCACACTGTTGTTTGGCCACACGGCCTCCGACGCAACGGTCTACCTTGTTGGTAAGCCAATCTTTACAAGCTACCGCTTCCAATTGTAGTACCTGTTCTAAATAATCGTGGAAAAACTCCAAAGAGTATTCGGGGTTTGCATACGTTCTGGATACCGAATTGTCTTGCATGATGGTTTTTGGTGAACTGCCAAAAATGTCACTTAACTTAACATCCATCGGTTTTTCTCCGGTAGTTTTTGATTCGAAGGTAAAACGGTCGTCTCCGGTTACGTCTCCTACCTCGTACATTGGAGATCGTTCTCGGTCTGCAATTCGTTTTAAAAGATCAGCACCTTCATCGCCAATAACCAAGCCCATACGTTCTTGCGATTCGTTTCCTATGATTTCTTTTGCCGATAGGGTGGGGTCGCCCACTGGTAATTTATCCAAATCTATTTTACCGCCTGTTTCTTCTACCAGTTCAGATAAACAGTTTAGATGGCCTCCAGCTCCATGGTCATGGATGGAAACAATAGAATTTTTGTCTCCCTCTACCATTCCTCTTATGGCATTGGCGGCTCTTTTCTGCATTTCGGGGTTTGATCGCTGTATTGCGTTTAACTCTATGGCAGAACTAAACTCTCCCGTATCGGCACTGGAAACTGCAGCTCCGCCCATTCCTATCCTGTAGTTGTCACCGCCAAGTATTACTATTTTATCTCCTTTTTCCGGAGTTTCTTTAATAGCTTGGTCTATTTTTCCATAACCGATGCCACCAGCCTGCATAATTACTTTGTCGTACCCCAATTTTCTTGGTTTGGCGCCACTAACAGAAGTGTTTTCATCGTGTTCGAATGTTAGCACGGAACCCGAAATTAAGGGTTGGCCAAATTTGTTTCCAAAATCGGAAGCTCCATTGGATGCTTTTATAAGAATATCCATAGGGGTTTGGTACAGCCATTTTCTTTCTTCCATACCTTGTTCCCATGGTCTTTCTTTTTCCAATCTTGACAGGGCTGTCATGTAAACAGCTGTTCCCGCTAAGGGTAAAGAGCCTTTTCCGCCCGCCAATCTATCTCTGATTTCGCCTCCAGAACCTGTGGCTGCTCCATTAAAAGGTTCCACGGTAGTTGGAAAGTTATGTGTTTCAGCTTTCAGGGAGATTACGGATTCAAATTCCTTTTCTTCATAAAAATCGGGTTTGTCCGCCGATTTTGGGGCAAATTGAACGACTTTGGGGCCTTTTAAAAAGGCAACATTGTCTTTATATGCAGATACAATATCATTTTTGTTTTCCTCAGATGTTTTCTTGATCAGTTTAAAAAGACTGGAAGGCATCTCTTTGCCGTCGACAATAAAAGTACCATTGAATATTTTATGTCTGCAGTGTTCGGAGTTTACCTGACTAAAACCAAAAACTTCCGAATCGGTAAGTTTTCTTCCCATTTTATTAGATAACCTTTTAAGGTAATCTACTTCCTCATCACTTAAGGCCAGGCCTTCTTGAATATTGTAGGCAGCTATATCATCTATTTCCAAAACGGGCTCTGGCTGTACGTCTACGGTAAATATATCTTGCCCCAAACCGTTGAATTTCTGAAAAAGCATGGGGTCAAAATCATTGAAGCTCTCCGTAACCACATTAAATTCTTCGATTCTAATAATGCCGTCTATACCCATGTTTTGGGTAATTTCTACGGCATTGGTGCTCCATGGCGTAATCATGGCTGCTCTTGGGCCAACAAAAAAGGCGTCAAGAGACGCCACGTTTATTTTTGGTTGATTCCCAAACAACCAGACAAGTTTTTGTTCGTTGTGGGAAGTAATATCTTTAGTGGTTTGGACGGCAAAAATCTTAGTTGCCAAATCTCCGAAGAAGTGAATCATATCAGCTTGGTTCTTTATCAAAAATGGAAAATGCAAAATTACGATTTTATGCTAGATTTAAACAGATGTTCACCAACAGTTTTCAACGGTAATTGTTGATATTTAAAGAAGGAGGTTAGGGCAGATTACCGGCCTTTATCAATACGGTGTCGGTCTGTATCTCAAAGCGTATCCAGCTATTTAAAGCTATTCCGTTGGTATAATACCCTCCCAGTGCATATTCTTTAGAACCATCGGCATGGTTAAATGTTAGGGTATAGCTACCGTCGGTACGAGTATTTTTCATTTTTAAAAATCCCTTGGCGCTTTTATTAGGAGCAATACTTTTGATAACGGAACTGTCCACCTTTTCAGAAGTAGAGATAACAATATCGTTTATGGTACTATTTGAATTATTTACAATTTTATAATTGATGCCGTTTTCTTTTATAAGATCACAAGAAAACAATAGAGGTAATATGAGCAAAAAAAATACTTTTTTCATATATGGAGGTATTTTATGAATGTTTCTATCAAAGATAAGGGAATGTAAAAATGACATAAATAAATTTTGGAAAACATAAAAAAAATTCTGTCTGAAGTGGATTTTGGCAATAATTTTTAAATGCCATATATGTAAGTGTTTATTTCAGTATCTTTTAAGGGCTAATTCAATAACCGACCAAAAAAAATGACTAAAAAGAGCATATTCGTTACGTTATCATTTTGTTGTATTGTCCTATATACTGCAACCGCACAAAAAAAATATTCCAAAAAACAAATTGCCAAATTAAAATCTGAAGTAGCTACTGTCGTAGAGGATAATAAAAAGCAGGTCCAAGTAATGGTAGACAAAGTGTTCAGCTTTGCGGAATTAGGTTTTCAAGAGGTTGAATCTTCAAAATACCTTACAGGTATCTTAGAGGCAAACGGATTTGAAATAACACATTCAATCTCTGGGATCCCTACAGCATGGTTTGCAAAATGGAGTAATGGGGAAGGCCCTGTAATCGCTTTGGGAAGTGATGTTGACTGTATACCCAAGGCATCACAATATCCTGGGGTAGCGTATCACAAACCAATTGTTGAGGGAGCTCCTGGACATGGAGAGGGACATAATGCCGGTAATCCTTTGAACATTTCCGCGGCACTTGCGGTAAAGAAAATTATGGAAAGGGAGAATATTGGTGGAACACTTATACTCTGGCCTGGCATTGCGGAAGAATTGGTAGCCGCAAAGGCATGGTATGTTCGCGATGGACTATTTGATGATATTGATATGTGTATATTTACCCATGTTGGAAATAACTTAGGGGTATCTTATGGTCCTACAAGGGGTACGGGACTAATATCCGTAGAATATGCCTTTGAGGGGGAATCGGCTCATTCTGCCGGTGCTCCGTGGAGGGGAAGAAGTGCTTTGGATGCGGCGGAGCTCATGAATGTTGCATGGAACTATAAACGTGAACATCTACACCCCTTAAAGCGTTCCCATTCTATTTTTACAGATGCTGGTGACCAGCCCAATGTGGTACCTTCTAAAGCTGCCATCTGGTTTTATTTTAGGGATATTAAGTACGAGGGAATCATGGAAATGTATGAGATGGCCAATGACATGGCAAAAGGTGCGGCTTTGATGACGGGAACAAAAATGACCTCGAAAATATTAGGGACCGCATGGCCAAGGCATTATAATAAGGTGATTGCAGAGACCATGTACGAAAATATGAAAAATGTAGGGTTGCCCCAGTGGTCCGAAGCGGATCAAGCGCTTGCAAAAGCTGTACAGACAGAGGTAAGTTCGGAAAAAATTGAAGGGCTGGCTACCGAACTTTCGCCTTTAGGTTTGCCCGTAGAAGAGCCTGTGAGCGGGGGGTCCGATGATATTGGTGATGTTTCTTGGAAAGTGCCTACGGTAACTCTTCGTTTTCCGTCCAATATCCCCGGCCTACCAGGACATCATTGGAGCAATGCCATTGCCATGGCTACACCTATAGCCCATAAAGGAGTGGTAGCCGGAGCTAAGGCCGAAGCAATGACCATTGTCGATTTTCTTTTAAAACCCGAATTGTTGGAGGGGGCCTGGGACTACTTTAAAAATGTACAGCAAAAGGAGACATCTTATAAACCTATGATTTCGGAGAACGATATGCCTCCCATATATTTAAATGCTGATAAGCAGTCACAGTTTAGAGATAGGTTAGAGAAGTTTTACTATGATGAAACAAAATATGAAAACTATCTAGAGCAATTGGGGGTCGATTACCCTACATTGCAAAAGTAGATTTCAAGTCTTTTTAATGGTCTTGTTTTTAGACTCAAGTTTATAGATGGTGTTTATATGAAATATAGACTGTGTTCATTATTTTTGTTTTCTGACAACATTTAATTAGAATGAAAAAGGAAACATCCTCTAAGAGCAAACCTATTTCTGATTCATGTCCCGTTGCATTCTGTATGGAAGCGATCGGGGGCAAATGGAAACCCATCATAATTTTCCGTATTTCAAAAGGAATAAATCGTTTTACGGTGCTAATGAGGAATATAGACGGCATTAATAAACAAATGCTGAGCAAACAATTGAAAGAAATGGAGAAATCAGGTATTTTAGAAAGAAAGATTTTTCCAGAAATACCACCCCGTGTAGAGTATTCCCTGACCACTAAAGGAAAGTCGCTTTTGCCTGTAATACAGTCAATGAACAAATGGGGGTTAAAACATATGCCAGGCGTTAAAACGATTAAAAAAGATGAAAATCAGCAATTGCCGTTATTTGACTGAGCAACTTAGGCCTTTTTCTCTAATAGTGCCATATAAAACCCATCATAACCGCTTTTAGAGGCATAGATCTTTTTTTCTTTTATTAAAGAAAAGTCACTGCCTTCCTCAGAGGTCAAAAATGATTTTACTTGATCATTGTTTTCTTGTGGCAATATAGAACAGGTGGCGTAAACAACCTTTCCTCCAGGTTTTGTTATTTTGCTATAGCTACGAAGAATCTCTTGTTGCGTTTTTGTGATCTTGTCCAAAAACTCTGGTTGTAATTTCCATTTGGTATCCGGATTTCTCCGAATAACGCCAAGACCCGTACATGGGGCATCTATTAAGACCCTGTCGGCACTACCATATAGTTTTTTAATGACTTTGGTAGAGGTAATCTCTCTTGGTTCTATATTGTGGGCTCCGTTACGTCTGGCGCGTCGCTTTAACTCCTTAAGTTTGCTACCGTAGATATCCATGGCGATCAACTGTCCCTTGTTTTCCATTAAAGCGGCAAGGTGTAAAGATTTACCTCCTGCACCAGCACAAGTATCTACGACACGTTGGCCCGGTTTTACGTCTAAAAATGCGGCGACCAGTTGAGAGGAAGCATCCTGTACTTCAAAAAAGCCATTTTTAAAACATTGTGTTACAAAAACATTGGCTCTTTCCGGTAACCTAAGGGCATTTGGGTACCCTTTTATGGGTTCTGTAACAATACCTTCGTCCAATAAGGCCTTTCTCAGGTTTTCTTTGGTAGTTTTTAAGGTGTTGGTTCGTAGAATTACTTCTGCGGGCTCGTTCAATTTTGCTATTTCTGCGGTCCAAAGCTTTTCTCCCAAGGCTTTTTCGCATAGCTCATCTATCCAATCGGGGACAGCTTCCCTATATTTTCTGATTTTTGATAGTTCATCGAATTTTCCCTTGATACGCCTTTCTGGGGTAGGCTCTATTTGTTTCCAATCGGGTAAATTAATTCCCTTTAAAACTGCCCATACCGCCCACATACGAAAAAGATCAGGCCGGCTAAAAGGTGCTTTTACATCCGCTATTTCACTGTAAAGTCTTTTGTAACGGACCATTTCATATGTGGTCTCCGCGATGAAACCGCGATCACGTGCTCCCCACCTTTTATCAAATTTTAATACCTTTTGTACTACTTTATCAGCATATTCGCCTTCGTTAAAAATTAAGTTTAACGCATCTATGACGGCGAATACCAAGTTCCTGTGCAATTTCATTATAAAAAATTAAGGGTGCAAAGGTATTGTTTTAGAGTTGATTCCATTTATTTTTGAGAAACTTTGTACATATGCGACCATTTATACTTCTTTTGTTTGTAGCCTGTTTGTTCTCTTGTAACAATTCTAAGGAAACTTTTGTTTTTTCAGAAATTAGCGTTGAAGATGTTTATATAGATTCTGTAAGTATCAGGGCCATAGAATTTTTAGACGATAATACATTGGCTTTTGCCGGAAGTAACGGAATCTACGGTACCGTAGATGTTTTAAGTGGAAAAGTACGTACCAATGTAATGAAATATGACTCTGTAATCCCTGAGTTTAGGTCCGTGGCCCATACATCTTCCGATTTTTTTATGTTGTCGGTAGCAAGTCCTGCGTTGCTTTATAAGACGGGTAATAAAGGACGTATGAATTTGGTATATAAAGAAGCAGGGGAGGCCGTCTTTTATGACGCCATGAAATTTTGGAACGATCATGAGGGTATTGCGGTCGGAGATACCGTAGATGGTTGTTTAAGTGTAATTATTACTAGGGATGGAGGAAAATCTTGGGTAAAATTATCTTGCGATATGTTACCCCCATCTGTTGGAGAAGAGGGGGCCTTTGCCGCAAGTAACACGAATATTGAAATTATAGGGGATAGTACTTGGTTGGCGACCACGGCCGGCCGTATTTATTTTTCGGGGGATAAGGGCGTACATTGGAAGGTTGTTGAAACGCCAATGCAAAATAGCGGGCCAACACGGGGTATTTATTCTATTGATTTTTATGATGCAAAAACAGGTTTTGCAATCGGAGGTGATTATACAAAACCAAATGAAAACAAGAGGAACAAAATGTTTACTAAAGACGGTGGACTTACCTGGGAACTGGTGGCCGATGGTGCTCCCCCTGTCTATAAGAGTTGCGTGCAATATGTTCCCGGTTTTGCAGGAAAAGGTTTGGTAGCTGTTGGTTTTACCGGAATTTCCTATTCTAACGATGGGGGAAAGAGCTGGATCCAGCTTAGTGACGACAGCTTTTATACCATTCGATTTTTAAATGACAAAGTTGCGTATGCAGCTGGTAAGAACAGAATATCAAAGCTTGTTTTTAAGTAAGTAGAGTATGGTTTTTATACCATGTTAATAGAGTGTGTTCAATTAAAAAGAAAAGGAGCTCTAAGGCTCCTTTTAATAATTGCATGTCTATAAAATTATCGTCCGCCTCTGTTTTTGCGGTACTGTTTTATCAGTTGACGCTTAAAATCTTCTTCTGACTGCATTAAGCTCAATGTTTTTTTAGCGGAGATAACTTTGCTTACCTCTTTAAGGTAAACCTTGTCCAGTTCTTCTTCTTCCTCTTCTATTTTAATGTATTCGTCCAATAGGTTTTGGGCCTCTTTTTCAGATAAAGAACCGGTATCCTTAAATTTATTCCTGAGTTCAGTACGTCTTTTACGGTGTAAAGCCTCCCTTTTTTCTTCATATTTGTTATATACCGGCCAAAATTCTTGTGCCTCTTTTGGGGTTAGCTCTAGGCGTTCTGTTATAAAGGCAACCTTTAGGGTTTTTATTTTTTCTCTTGATTTATCTTGGGCATTAGAGGTAACCGTAAACAACAGCAATGCAAATAATAGTAGCTTATTCATTGTTTTCAATATTTAATTCTTCTAGGTCTTCAACATTTTCATTAAGATAATCCAATATGTTTTCTTCGTTCATTGGAGTATCCATAAAATCATATATCTCCATACCGTCTACAGGGATTACTTCTGCAATTTCATCAACGGATAGGTTTAGGTCGTGGTTTTCAAAATAGTTCTCTATATCCGAGTTGGCCAAATCGGTAAACTCTATACCATCTTTAGGGTTCCAATCAATGCCTATTGCCATTAGAACAAGAGCGGCAATAGAAGCGGCTATGCCTATGAACTTTTTGTAACTTTTTAATTGAATTACCTTAGGTTCAGTTTCTTTCTTGATTTTGGCATTTAGTTTGGACTGGAAATTGTCAAAATAAGAAGGGGGAACGGTAAAACCTGTATTTTCTGGAATACGGGAAGTTTCCTTGGAAAGTTTGTCCATTAAATTATCCTCTAAGTTATCAAAATAACCTTTTGGAGTGCTAAATGGGTTTTTGTCTAAATTCTTTCTTTTCATCTTATTGTTATGACTACCAATTATTTAAATGGTTTAATCTTGAGTTAAATAATTTTCTAATTTTTTTACGGCTAAATGATAAGAGGCTTTTAACCCTCCGACGGAGATGTTTAATATTTCGGATATTTCCTCATATTTTAAATCTTCGAAGTATTTCATGTTAAAGACCAATTTTTGTTTTTCAGGCAATGTTGCAATGGCCTTCTGAAGCTTTAACTGAATGTCGTCTCCTTCAAAATATACATCTGCCTGGAGGTTTTCTACCATTTTTTCTTGATAGTCAACGTCGCTGATACCAAGTTTTTTTGTTTTTTGCTTTAAAAAACTCAAGGCTTCATTGGTAGCGATCCTATACATCCAGGAAAATAATTTGCTATCTCCTTTAAAACCTTCGATATTCCTAAATACTTTTATAAAAGTATTCTGTAAAACATCGTCGGCATCATCGTGATTTAGTACAATTCTACGTATATGCCAATACAAACGTTCTTTATAAGTGCTCACAAGCACTTCAAAAGCATGTGCCTGTGTATCTTTTGACTTTAATTCCTTTACTAAAGTTTCCTCTGCAATCAACGGAATATGTTTTGTTTATTAGACATTTATAATTGGAAAAGGTTTAATGTTAGTTCTTAAAATCAACAAAAACCTTTTTTAGCAACCTATTGCTAATTTCTTCTATATGCTCCGACAAAACGGTTTTATATAGTTTAACACATTTTAAGCCAGAATGTTGCAATAAAAATAGGCCAAACAACCACTTTGCAAAATAATTATAGTAAGAAATAGGGGTAGCATAGGCGCATTAAACTAAAGATTGCATATCTACCAGTTTCTTGTAGGTTCCTTTTTTTTCCAAAAGAGTTGTGTGGGTGCCTTGCTCAACGATCTCCCCTTTGCTAAGTACAATAATATTGTCAGCATTTTGTATCGTAGAAAGGCGGTGGGCAATAACAATGGATGTTCTGTTTTTCATCATTTTTTCCAATGCGTCTTGCACCAGTCTTTCGCTTTCGGTGTCCAGAGCAGACGTTGCCTCGTCCAATATCATAATGGGAGGGTTCTTTAGAACGGCCCTTGCAATGGACAGTCGTTGTTTTTGA
Source organism: Maribacter thermophilus (assembly GCF_001020565.1). Taxonomy (GTDB): domain Bacteria; phylum Bacteroidota; class Bacteroidia; order Flavobacteriales; family Flavobacteriaceae; genus Maribacter; species Maribacter thermophilus. The sequence continues at coordinate 625,649 of NZ_LDAS01000001.1, forward strand.
CCACCGCTAAGTTTGTTTCCACTATCCCCGATATTGGTGTTATAGCCATCGGGAAGATCCATAATAAAATCATGGGCATTTGCAATCTTGGCCGCTTCTATGATTTCTTCTTCGGTGGCGTCTTCTTTTCCTAATCCGATATTGTTCTTAACCGTGTCGTTAAAGAGAATAGAATCTTGGGTAACCAGCCCCATTAAGCCCCGAAGCGATTTTTTGGTCATGTTCCGTATATCGATACCATCAATGGAAATTTCTCCCTCGTTAACATCATAAAATCGGGTGACCAAGTTGGCAATGGTACTTTTACCACTACCAGATTGCCCAACAAGGGCTACGGTACTTCCTTTTTGTACTTGAAGATTGAAGTTCTTTAGAACGTATTCGTCTTCGTATTTAAAAGAAATATTCTTTAAGGTGATATCCGAATCAAAACTACCTTTCTCAACAGGGTCCGCAATTTCAGAGATAGGATTTTCTGTTTCTAAGACTTCCAGTACACGCTCTGCGGCCGCATTTCCCTTTTTAACCCCATAAGATGCTTTGCTGATAGATTTTGCAGGAGTTAATATATTGTATGCCAGTCCTATATAAGCGATGAAGGAAGAAGCGTCCAATGTTTTGTCTACCAATACCATTTTGCCACCGAACCAAAGCAATGTACCAATTACTAAAATTCCTAGAAATTCTCCGGTAGGCGAAGCCAGGTTCTGTCGGTTGAGCAATGTATTGCTGAAATTGAAAAAGCGCTTTGTAGAGTTGGTAAATGTTTTTAAAAACCGCGATTCCGAATTAAACGCCTTTATGACCCTGAGCCCTCCAAGGGTTTCTTCTATAATGGATAAAAATTCACCCTGTTCACGTTGTACATCGTCTGACTTCTTTTTCAACGATTTTCCGATTCTGCTAATGATCATTCCTGCAATAGGAATAAAAATGAAAACGAACAAAGTAAGTTTTACACTTATACCGAACATGATTAAGATAGTAAACAAGATGGTCAAGGGCTCTCTTACGATCAGTTCTAAAACGGAAAGAAAAGAATGTTGAATTTCTAAAACATCTGAAGTAATACGGGCGATAATATCGCCTTTTCTTTTTTCCGAGTAGTAAGAGATAGGCAAGTCTATCACTTTCTTGTAGAGATTGTTTCTAATATCTTTTAGTACGCCATTTCTTAAAAAGGTAATAAAGTACATGGCCATATAATTAAAGAAATTCTTAAGTAGAAAAAGGACTAGAATTAAGCCTATGACCAGCATTAGGCCTTTCATGTCATCATCACCCGAATAGGCCGTAACCCTGTAGTTGATATATTCTTGTAGGTAATCTTTTATATGACCGATACCTGTATATTCGGGTTCTTTGAAAACTTTTTTAGATTTATCGAAAAGAACGTCCAGCATAGGGATCAGAGCGGCAAATGACAATGCGCTGAACAATGCATACAGGATATTAAAGAATATATTTAAATAGCCATACTTACTATACGGTTTTGCAAACCGTAGAATTTTTTTAAAATACTCCATTAACCTAGATTAAGCTCGCTAAGGATGCTTTTTATTTTTTTGTCCAGTTGGGCGGATACGTTTTTGTAGTTTTCAACACTGTCCAAAGTGGTATTGGTGCTGATATAAAACTTTACCTTAGGTTCTGTTCCACTAGGTCTGGCGGCTATTCTTGTACCATCTTCGGTTTCGTATATCAGTACATTGGATTTTGGTATATCTATATTTTTCTCGTCGCCGGTCAATACATTTTTGGCGATAGAAGTGTTATAGTCCTCAATCCACTTTACTTTAGAACCGGCTACGGTATCTACAGGATTTTCTTTAAAATCTTTGAGCATTTGTTTTATCTCTTCTGCTCCACTGATTCCTTTTTTTGTTATGGATATCAAATGTTCTTTATAACAACCATAATCCACATAACAAGCTACAAGTTCTTTATAGAAAGAACTTCCGTTTGCCTTGGCTTGGGATGCAATCTCACAGGCCAGTAGGGTAGAGGTAACCGCATCTTTGTCGCGAACAAAGTCGCCCACCATGTAACCAAAGCTTTCTTCCCCGCCTCCAATAAAATCCGACTGCGGAAAGTCTTTGATCATTTTACCTATCCATTTAAATCCTGTAAGTGAGGTCTTGAACTCTACTCCGTATGCTTTGGCCATAGCCTCCATCATAGGGGTAGATACTATGGTCGTTGCAATGAACTCATTGCCTTTAAACCCTTTTTCTTTTCTTTTTTCCAGTAAGAACTTGGTCATTAGAACCATGGCCTGGTTTCCGTTAACTATTTCCATTTTTCCGTCCAGATTGCGAACGGCAATACCTAAACGGTCACTGTCTGGATCAGTGCCAACAACCATATCTGCACCTATTTCCTCTGCTTTTTTTATGGCCATGGAGAGGGCTTCGGGTTCTTCTGGGTTGGGCGATTTTACAGTGGGGAACGCCCCATCTGGTTTGGCCTGTTCTTCTATAATGGTAACGTTTTTGTAACCAGCACGTTTTAATACCTCTGGGATAGCTGTGATAGAGGTGCCGTGCAGTGAGGTGAAAACAATTTTGAAGTCGTCTTTGCCTTTGGCGTTAAAATTGCCATTGGCAACGGAAGCCTCTATAAAGGCCTCATCCACCTCTTTGTCTATAACTTGAATTAAAGTGTCGTTGGAGTCAAATTTTATGTCCTCATAGTTTAAGGCATTTATTTCTGCAATAATCTCGCCGTCTTGTGGTGGAACTATTTGGCCTCCATCGGTCCAATATACTTTATACCCATTATATTCCGGTGGGTTGTGCGATGCGGTAAGCACAATACCGGCATGGCAACCTAAATGCCTTACCGCAAAAGATAATTCTGGTGTGGTCCTCAATTCTGAAAATAAGAAAACCTTGATGCCATTGGCAGAAAATACTTCGGCCACTGTTCTGGCAAGGGTATCGCTGTTATGGCGACAGTCGAATGCTATGACAACTTTGATTTCTTTTTCTTCCGAATAAACCTTTTTAAGGTAATTACTGAGTCCTTGCGTGCTTTTTCCAAGGGTATATTTGTTTATCCTGTTAGTACCTACACCCATTACACCGCGCATGCCTCCGGTACCAAATTCCATATTTTTATAAAACCTGTCCTTAAGCTCTTCCGTATCATTATCTATTAGATATTGAACTTCTTTTTTTACATCAGCATCAAAAAAATCGGAGAGCCAACTTTTGGCGGTATCTAGGATGTTATCCATGTAATGTGTGATTTTAGTTTAAAATTTAAATTTACAAAGAATATTGGGTTTGCACCTAATTCACGTTTATTTCCTCTGCAATGCGGTAACGAGGTTCGTTTCTTCTTGAACGAATCAGAATTTCTCCTATAAAACCTGCCAAGAACAACTGTGTACCTATGATCATCGCGGCCAATGAAATAAAAAATTGGGGTCTGTCGGTTATTAATCTACCAAAAGGGTTTAAGAAAAGTTTATCTATTCCCAAATAAATAGCAAAGCCGAAACCGATCGTAAACATTAAAACCCCTAAAGCACCGAACAAATGCATGGGGCGTTTTCCGAATCTGGATACGAACCAAATAGTAATCAAGTCTAAAAAACCATTGATAAAACGTTCCATGCCAAATTTGGTCTTGCCATATTTACGGGCTTGGTGTTGTACTACCTTTTCGCCTATTTTGGTAAAACCGGCATTTTTGGCCAATACAGGAATATATCTGTGCATTTCCCCTGAGACCTCGATATTTTTAACAACAGAATTATTATAGGCCTTTAGACCACAATTAAAATCATGGAGTTTTACACCGGACGTTTTTTTTGCCGCCCAATTGAACAGTTTGGAAGGCAGGTTTTTGAACAATACCGAATCGAATCTTTTCTTTTTCCATCCAGAGATCAAATCATAACCATCGGCCGTTATAAGGCTATACAGCTCCGGTATTTCTTCTGGATTGTCTTGCAGGTCGGCATCCATGGTAATGATAACATCACCTTTGGTAGCTTTAAAACCGGCATGTAGGGCTTGCGATTTTCCAAAGTTTTTATGGAAACGAATGCCTTTGACATTGGTGTTTTTTTTGGACAGTTCTGAAATTACGGACCATGAATTGTCCGTACTGCCGTCATCCACGAATAAAATCTCGTATGAATAATGATTGGATTGCATCACGGATACAATCCAATCATGTAGCTCTATGAGCGATTCTTCTTCGTTTAATAAAGGAATTACAATAGATAGCTGCATTTTTTGCTTCAGGAATTCCCCTCAAAAGTACAAATTAGTTCAGATTTTCTTGTCTTTTTAGAGCTAATGCCGGAATTAATGAAAAAACAAAACCTATGAACAGACTAAATATGAGCCCGAAAACTATTTGCATCGTAGGAGTAGAGAACTTTTTTCCCATTTCCATTTGCGCATCAATTTGCTCGGGGGTTAAAGAGGTGGTCTCCATTAATTGGTTTCTCTGAAATTCCATGGCCTTGTTCATCATTTCGGGGTCAATTACATTTGCCATTAACTGATTAAAGATAATTCCTATAATACCCCCCACAAGGCTTACCCCAACACCGATTTTAAGTCCTTGGGCAAATGTCATATAACCGTTGTTGGCCTTTCTGAACTGTAACATGGCAATGACCACAGCGGCAAGGGTGATCACCAAGCTAATAAGCATTACTGCTATACCCCCTTGGTAATGCATATCTGCCGTATAAAGCATAAAAGCGAATATCACGGAGACGGCCCCAAGAATTAGACCATAGTTTAAAGCGTATTTTCCTGTTTTGGGTTGGTTCTCTTCCATTTCTTATAGTTTTTATATGTTGAACACTTAATAAGTATATCAACAGTTTTATTTGTTACATATAAATTTACATATATTTTGTTTTTTTAGAGGTAATAAATTGCGGGTTTGTATAAAATGACTAAATTTGCAGCCTTAAAATGAGTGCCCGTTGGAATGGGTGCGATAAAGTTTTTAAAAATGAAAAAAGGAATACACCCAGAAAATTATAGATTAGTAGCCTTCAAGGACATGTCGAATGAAGAGGTTTTTATTACAAAATCTACGGCTGAGACAAAAGAGACATTAGAAGTGGACGGTGTTGAATATCCATTGGTTAAATTGGAGATTTCAAGAACTTCACATCCATTTTATACTGGTAAGGCTAAATTCTTGGATACGGCAGGACGTATCGATAAGTTCAAGAACAAATACAAGAAATTCTCTAAGCCAGCTAAAAAGGAAGAGGAATAACATTTTGTTTGCAATAACGATATAAAACGCCTCCGAACTTTCGGGGGCGTTTCTTTTTTGAAAAAGAACTAGATTTTAAGTGTTTAGGCCGGTTTTTACAACAAGTACCACAGTATTGATTAATTTTGAAAAAAAATCGAATAGATGAATTACGTTCTTTTTGATGGTCCTGTTCGGGAAAACCTACTTCCGTTTACATTTACCCGTCCGGTAGCAGAGGTAAGAATTGGGATATTGACCATAAAAGAAAAGTGGGAAGCATATTTAGACCACACGGTATCATACCTGACAGAAGAGTATTTAAGTCATAAGTTTCCATTGGTTTTAACTACCGAAAATATTTTTATAGACGGATCTATTGTACCGGATGCCAAATTATTAAGGGCAATAGAGAACCTGAAAACATTACAAGTATTAAAGCAGGGCGATATTGTGATTGCTTATAAAAGTGATACAGCCAATACCGACAACATTTGGGAAAAGTTTGAAACCATTGATTATAACGACGAATTTTTTCAGATAAGATATACTTGGGATATTTTCTCGAAAAATGGAAAAGCACTGGAAGATGATTTTGATTTTTTAACGAAAGGAAGAAAGAGTCAACCCATTTCCAAGACAAATAGCCTTATTCGTCCCGAAAGAATATTTTTGGAAGAAGGTGCAAAAGTGGAGTATAGTATTTTAAACGCGACCGATGGGCCTATCTATATTGGAAAAAACGCAGAGATATGGGAAGGAAGCCTTATTAGGGGAGGGTTGGCCCTTTGTGATAATGCCATAGTTAAAATGGGGGGTAAGTTGTACGGGGCAACGACCATAGGCCCTTACTCAAAAGTATGTGGTGAGGTAAGTAATTCCGTTATTTTTGGTTATTCCAGTAAGGGACATGAGGGGTATTTGGGAAATGCCGTTTTGGGGGAATGGTGCAATATTGGGGCAGATTCCAATAACTCAAACCTAAAGAACAATTACGCCAAGGTTCGCCTTTGGAATTATGCGACCGAAAAATTTGAACAAACCGGATTGCAGTTTTGTGGTCTTATGATGGGGGATCACAGTAAAACGGCTATCAATACCATGTTTAATACCGGAACGGTCATAGGGGTTAATTCAAACATTTATGTTCCCGGTTTTCCTCGAAATTTTGTACCGAGTTTCAGTTGGGGAGGGGCCTCTGGCTTTTCTACCTATATGCCGCAAAAGGCATTTGAGGCAGCCAAGGTGATGATGGCAAGAAGAGGGGTTGAATTCAGTGAGATGGATGCCGACATTCTCAATCATGTGTTTGAAATCACTAAAAAGTGGCGTAATTACTAACTTTTAATCTGAAAGGGCGTATAGTTGTTATGAAAAAGAAAGTTGCATTTTATACTTTGGGCTGTAAGCTGAACTTTTCGGAAACTTCCACCATAGCCAGAAGTTTTGTTGACGAAGGTTTTCAACGTGTGGATTTTTCTGAGAAAGCGGATATGTATGTAATCAATACCTGTTCTGTGACGGAGAATGCAGATAAAAAATTCAAGACTATTGTTAAACAGGCCCAAAAGGGGAATCCAAAAGCTTTTATTGCTGCAGTAGGATGTTATGCCCAATTGAAACCGGAAGAACTGGTGGCCGTAGATGGTGTGGATCTGGTATTGGGGGCTACCGAAAAGTTTAAGATTACCGATTATATCAACGATCTCTCAAAGAACGATTTTGGCGAGGTACATTCTTGTGAAATACAGGAAGCCGACTTTTATGTGAGTAGTTATGCCATTGGAGATAGAACCCGGGCTTTTCTAAAAGTGCAAGATGGTTGTGATTATAAATGTACTTATTGTACCATTCCGTTGGCCAGGGGGATATCTAGAAGCGATTCTTTAGAGAACGTACTTTTAAAGGCTAAAGAGATAGCCGATCAAAATATAAAGGAAATAGTATTGACGGGGGTCAATATAGGAGATTATGGCAAAGGGGAATTTGGCAACAAAAAGCACGAACATACCTTTTTGGATTTGGTAAAGGCCTTAGATGATGTAGATGGTATTCATCGTCTTAGGATATCGTCCATAGAGCCTAATTTGCTAAAAAATGAAACCATAGATTTTGTGGCGCAGAGCAAGACATTTGTACCACATTTTCATATACCGTTGCAAAGTGGCAATGATGCGCTCTTGAAATTGATGAAGAGAAGATATCTTACCCAATTATATACAGATAGAATTGAAAGAATCAAGAAGGTGATTCCGAATTGCTGTATTGGGGTAGATGTAATTGTTGGTTTTCCTGGTGAAACCGAAGAACGTTTTTTGGAGACTTATCATTTTCTGAACAATTTGGATATTTCGTACCTGCATGTATTTACGTATTCTGAAAGGGACAATACAGAAGCTGCTTCCATGGAAGGTGTAGTGCCTAAAGATGTAAGAAACAAACGTAGTAAGATGCTGCGAGCCCTATCGGTAAAGAAAAGAAGGGCATTTTACGAAAGCCAATTGGGGGCGGAGTTCGAGGTGTTGTTCGAAGGCGAGAACAAAGAAGGGTATATACACGGATTTACACAAAATTATGTAAAGGTAAAAACCCCTTGGAATCCCGCTTTGGTGAATACCATACATCAAGTTAGATTAAAGGATATTGCTGAAGACGGTTTGGTGGCCATAGATTTTGTGGACGAAAAAATAATGGCATAAAAAAAAAGCCTCTCGCTAGAGAGGCTTTTTTTTGTTAGATTCTGATGCCTACTGGCAACATTTCCTTGTATTGTCTATTCTTTCTTAAAAAACCTGCTATTTGAGGGCTTGTAGGTACTACTCTTAGGCTTTTTTCTTGAATATGGTGAAGAACAGCTTTGATAAAATTTTCTTTAAAACCTTCGGTCGTAATTCCTTCAGGAACAACAAGTTTGGTTAAAAAGACCTTTCTTTCTTGGGACGAATACTCTATTTTGGCAAGTTGGCCATCGACAATAGTTTCGAATTGACGCAAGAAGGCGTTGTCTTTAATAATAACATCGTTCATATAGTTGATTTTAGTATTGTGTTTAGACAAAAAAATTACGATGTTCTCCAATCGTAATTCGTTCAATATTGCTTCTATATCAGAAAAAACAATTTATTAACAAGTAATGTTCAAAACTAAAAAAAAAATACCTAATTTCCTATTTTTGTAGTAATTGCTTTATATGTCAGGTACTATTGTTCATGTATATTTTATGCCAGGAATGGCCGCTAGCCGTAAAATTTTCGAATACATAAAACTTCCCGAAGAAAAGTTCCGGATTCATTTGTTGGATTGGTTTATTCCGGAAAATGGCCAGAGTCTGATCGATTATGCCAAAGAAATGACAAAAAAAATAGAACACCCAGACCCGGTACTTCTAGGAGTGTCTTTTGGGGGTGTGCTAGTACAGGAAATGGCCAAGTTGGTACCGGTAAAAAAAGTGATTGTGGTATCGAGCGTGAAACTAAAAAAAGAACTTCCTAAACGAATGTTGTTTGCAAGGTATACCAAGGTACATAAGTTGTTGCCTACAGGGTTGATTACCAATGTGGAGCTATTGGCAAAATATGCCTTTGGAGAATCTGTAACCAAAAGATTGGACCTTTATGAGAAGTATTTATCCATACGCGATAAAAAATATATAGATTGGTGTATAGACCGGTTGGTAAATTGGGACCAGACCGAATATGCCGATAATGTTGTTCATATTCAAGGAGATAAAGATGCCGTGTTTCCCATTGCCAACATAAAAGATTGCATAAAGGTGCCAAATGGCACCCATACGATGATAATACATAGGGCTAAATGGTTTAATGAGCACCTGCCCACAATTATTTTGGATTAAGACAGTTCTATTGATACCTTTATGGTGTATTAAACTAATTTTAAGTGTATGAAGATTTTAAAGAATGTTCTAATGTTTTTGGGGGTTTTGTTCGTTGTAGGTACTTTGGTATTTGCCACTAAGTCAGGTGAGCTGGAAATTACCGAGAAGAAAGATGTTGTAATTGATACGATTCAAAAAAATGTAGCTTCGGGCTATCGTATTTCGGCCATAGATATTCCTGAAGATTTAAATTTTGCAGGAGAGTTGGTTCCGCAAGAAGACCCGGAAATAATGGAACGTGTGGATAGGGAGTTTTTGGTAAATACCTATTGGCAGTCCAATGCATTGCTTTTGATGAAACGTGCACATAAATATTTTCCTGTGATAGAGCCTATTTTGGCTAAAAACGGAATTCCGGACGATTTTAAATATTTGGCCGTTGCAGAAAGTGGATTGACCAATGTTGTGTCACCCGCCGGTGCCACCGGTTTCTGGCAGATAATGAAAGAAACGGGTAGGGAATACGGTTTAGAGATCAATTCTAACGTAGATGAAAGGTACCACCTAGAAAAATCTACCGAAGTTGCCTGTAAATATCTAAACAAATGGAAAAACCGTTATGGTAGTTGGGCATTGACAGCTGCGGCATACAATGCAGGCCCGGGAGCCATCAATAAATTTATGGGCATCCAAAAAGTGGATAATTATTGGGATTTGCTTTTAGGCGATGAAACAGGAAGATATGTATTTAGGATCATGGCGATCAAAGAGATTTTGTCCAATCCCGAAAAATACGGATTTCATGTGGAAAAGGAAGATTTGTATACTGCTGTTCCCACTTTTACGGTAGAGGTAGATGAACCTATAGCCAGTTTTGCGGATTTTGCCAGAGAGTATGAAATTACCTATAAGATACTTAAGCGCCATAACCCGTGGTTGCGCCAGCCTCATTTAAATAATAGCTCTAGAAAAAAATACGTGATAGAAATTCCGAACAAAGGCTATTACAAAGAGTCGAAGTAATAAAACTTTATTGGTTATTGTACCTAGAAAAAAGAAGCCCCAACTGTTTTTACGGTTGGGGCTTCTTTTATATGATTGTTTAAAAAGACGTAACTGTATTAAATCTTTTTCATTTGTTGTTGCATCATTTTGATCTGATCGGTCAACATGTTGTTCTTATCCAATTTTTTTGCTTCGTTAAGTAGGGTAGTAGCCTCTCTTTTTCTTCTTTTTTGCATGGCAATACCGGCCAAGCTCAATTTTGCCATGGCAATGTCATAATCCATGGTTAAACCAAGTTTCAATGCCTTTTTAAAGTATTTTTCTGCTTGTGTTAGGTTGGTCTGTGAAAATATAATACCGTGTAGGTAGTTATAATACCCTTGTTGTTTTTGAATTAGGGCGCTTTCAGGGTTCTTAATTTTTGACAACCATTTTTTGGTTCCTTCCAAGTCTTGTTTTCGCATTCTCAAGAATGCAAGTAATATGATTTCGTTTCTGTAATAAAGAAATATGAATATCAGCGATATTAAAATTAAAAATATACCATTACCTATGTTGCCTTCTACAAATTGATATACCGCATAACCTATGATCAATGCGGCTATGACTAATTTTATGTTTTTGTTGAACATTTTTAAATTTATTTTGTTAAACCTATTTTCATTAAACACTTACTTGTTATATTATTCCTTTAAAAATAAAAAGGCCTATAGAAAACAGGTTCGGCAAAATTAGGGAAAAGCTAGGTTTCGGAGCGAATGGATTTATTAAAATATTTTTTTCATATCTACTTGCCAAAGAAAAAACTCTTTGTATATTTGCGCCCAGTTTTACCTGTCCACGTAAGGTAGTTCAAAAATAGACATACAGATTAAAAAAATATAGGCGATGAGTAAAAGAACATTTCAACCATCTAAGAGAAAGAGAAAAAACAAACACGGTTTTCGTGAGCGTATGGCTTCCGTAAATGGAAGAAAAGTTCTTGCTAGAAGAAGAGCAAAGGGAAGAAAGAAGTTAACCGTATCCTCAGAGCCACGTCATAAAAAGTAATGACTGTAGATAACTTTTAAAAAAAGGTGCTGCTTATTTAAGTTTAGCACCTTTTTTTTGACCTAATTTTGAATTTATAGAAAACACGAAACACTATTGGAATGCCTAAAAGAAAAGATTTAAACTCTATTTTATTGATCGGTTCTGGTCCTATCGTAATAGGCCAAGCATGTGAATTTGATTATGCCGGAAGTCAATCTTTACGCTCATTGCGGGAAGATGGTATCGAAACTATTCTGATCAATAGTAATCCTGCCACCATTATGACCGATCCTTCAATGGCGGATCATGTTTATTTAAAACCATTGACGACAAAATCTATTGTAGAAATCTTAAAGGCACATCCTCAAATTGATGCGGTACTACCCACCATGGGAGGGCAGACGGCCCTTAATTTATGTATAGAAGCCGATAAAAAAGGTATTTGGGAAGATTTTGGGGTAGAGCTTATCGGTGTGGACATCGATGCCATTAACATTACGGAAGATAGAGAGCAGTTTCGCGAATTAATGCTGAAAATAGGCGTAGGTATGGCGCCCCAAGCAACTGCCACTTCATTTTTGCAAGGAAAGGAAATAGCCCAAGAATTTGGTTTTCCGTTAGTTATTAGAGCTTCTTACACCTTGGGTGGTGCCGGTGCTTCTATAGTGTATAAACCAGAGGATTTTGACGAATTGTTAAGTCATGGTTTAGAGATTTCTCCTATTCATGAAGTAATGATAGACAAAGCCTTAATGGGCTGGAAAGAGTACGAGCTTGAGCTGCTTCGAGATAAAAACGACAATGTCGTTATTATATGTACCATAGAAAATATGGACCCTATGGGAATCCACACGGGAGATTCGATTACGGTGGCCCCGGCGATGACCTTGTCTGATCGTACTTTTCAGAAAATGAGGGATATGGCCATTAAAATGATGCGTAGTATTGGCGATTTCGAAGGCGGATGTAATGTGCAGTTTGCCGTAAGTCCGGATGAAAAAGAAGAAATAATCGCCATTGAGATAAATCCACGTGTATCAAGGTCATCTGCCTTGGCATCTAAAGCTACCGGATATCCTATCGCAAAGATCGCCACCAAATTGGCTATTGGTTACTCGTTGGATGAACTTGATAATCAAATTACAAAGTCCACTTCAGCGTTGTTCGAACCTACTTTGGACTATGTAATCGTAAAAATACCAAGATGGAACTTTGATAAATTCGAAGGATCGGACCGTACCTTGGGCCTTCAGATGAAATCTGTTGGAGAGGTAATGGGTATAGGGCGCTCTTTCCAAGAAGCGCTACATAAGGCGACACAATCTTTAGAGATCAAAAGAAATGGCCTTGGGGCCGATGGCAAGGGCTATAAAAACTATGATCAGATTATAGGTAAACTTACCGTGCCAAGTTGGGATAGGGTGTTTGTAATCTATGATGCCATTCAAATGGGGATTCCGTTAAGTAGAATTCATGAGATTACAAAAATTGATATGTGGTTCTTGAAACAATATGAAGAACTGTATCAATTGGAAAAGGAAATATCTAAATATACCATAGCATCCCTGTCAAAAGACCTATTGTTAGAGGCAAAACAAAAAGGTTTTGCGGATAGGCAGATAGCTCATATGCTAGATTGTTATGAGAGTGAGGTATATAACAAACGTACGGAGCTTAATATAAATAGGGTATATAAATTAGTAGATACATGTGCCGCGGAGTTTAAGGCTATGACTCCTTATTACTATTCTACTTTTGAGGCAGAAATAGAAAAGCCGGATGGTACTAGGTATGTAGAAAACGACAGTATAGTTACCGACCGTAAAAAAATCGTTGTGTTAGGTTCGGGGCCAAATCGTATCGGGCAAGGTATAGAGTTCGATTATTGTTGTGTTCACGGAGTGTTGGCCGCAGCGGAATGTGGTTATGAGACCATTATGATCAATTGTAATCCCGAAACCGTCTCTACCGATTTTGATACCGCCGACAAATTGTATTTTGAACCTGTTTTCTGGGAACATATCTATGATATCATAAGGCATGAGAAACCCGAAGGTGTTATTGTGCAACTGGGAGGGCAAACAGCTTTGAAGCTAGCGGAAAAGCTTTCGAAGTATGGTATAAAGATATTAGGAACAAGTTTCGAGTCTCTAGACCTTGCGGAAGATAGGGGTAGTTTTTCAGAACTTTTACAGGAGAACAATATTCCATTTCCAAAGTTCGGTGTTGCAGAAACGGCCGATGAGGCTTTAACACTTGCCGATGAACTGGATTTTCCGTTACTGGTAAGACCTTCTTATGTACTTGGTGGACAAGGAATGAAAATTGTCATCAACAAAGAGGAATTGGAAGAGCATGTAGTAGATCTGTTACGTAAGATTCCAAATAATAAGTTGTTGTTGGATCATTACCTTGATGGAGCCATAGAAGCGGAGGCAGATGCTATATGTGATGGAGAGGATGTATATATAATTGGAATTATGGAGCACATAGAACCCTGTGGAATACATTCTGGTGACTCCAATGCGACTTTACCACCCTTTAATTTGGGTGAGTTTGTGATGCAACAGATAAAAGACCATACCAAGAAAATTGCCTTGGCGTTGAATACGGTAGGTTTAATTAATATACAGTTTGCGGTAAAAGATGATACGGTCTATATAATCGAAGCCAACCCGAGGGCATCGCGTACGGTTCCGTTTATAGCCAAAGCTTATAAAGAACCTTATGTAAACTATGCAACTAAAGTAATGTTGGGAGAGAAGAAAATAAAGGATTTTGATTTTAACCCGCAGTTAGAAGGTTTTGCGATCAAACAACCTGTTTTTTCATTTAATAAATTCCCTAATGTAAACAAGAACTTGGGTCCTGAAATGAAAAGTACGGGAGAAAGTATTTTGTTTATAGATAGCTTAAAGGATGATGACTTCTACAATCTTTATGCTAGAAGAAAAATGTACTTGAGCAAGTAGAAGAACTTCTCTTAATAAAATAAAAAAGCACCTTTTTCGAGGTGCTTTCTTATCTTATCAGTTGAACCAAACGGCATAACGCTTTCTTCTAAGTTCGAGGGCGAGAATTTTTTCCATTTTTAACGCCTCTGCCCTCGTAGAAAATGGGGGAATATGGTTGTAAAGGCTTCCTCGAAGATATAGGCCATATTTTTTTACGATAGAAGATGATAGGTTGTACCCCTTTTTACTTAAGGCTCCATTTTTGTGCTGTTCAAAACGTTCTTTAGGCGATTTACTGGTCATGCCTACATAAAGGCATTCCAGCACCCCGTTAAACTGCGGATTTGCTTCCCTGAATTTTCTATTTTCCGTAAAGACCTTTTTTGAAAGCTCCACAACATAAACTCTATATTCTACCTTGGGCATCTCTAAGTGATTATAAACCGAAGCATACTTCTTCTTACAAGAAATTTAATGGGGAATTTTACTTTCTTCTTCGAAAAGATAGGCAACGATGGTATTTAAAAACTTGGTAAGGTTGTAGGGTTTGTGCACAATGTCATTGACCCCCGAATTTAATATTTCTGTTTTATTTTCATCAAGTTCAACCGCCGTAAGAGCTATGATCGGTACTTCTTTGTTGAATTTTCTTATTTCTTGAGCGGCTTCCATGCCATTCATTTTTGGCATGTTGATATCCATTAAAATTAAGTCGAAATGATTTTTTTTGCACATTTCTATGGCTTGTGCCCCATCATTGGCAAGACTTGATACGATGTTGTATTTTTTTAAGGTCTTTTGGGTTACTTTCTGATTTATTTTATTGTCATCGACAATAAGCACTTTTTTGGCTTCACCCGGTACTAAGGGATTATAGGAACTTAAGGTCCCGTTCAGGACATTTTCGGAAGGAGAGTCTTCTTTTAAAGCAACAAGATTAAGGGTAAAACTAAACTCAGAACCTTGATTTGGCGCACTTTTTAGGTGAATTTTACTATGGTACAGTTTTAATACCTTCTTTACGATGGTAAGTCCCAGACCTGTACCCTGATAACTGTGGTTGTCATTATCCAGTTGTACAAATTCATTGAATATGGTTTTTTGCTCTTCTAAAGGAATGCCGGGGCCGTCGTCCTTGATTACAAATTTAGTCTCAAAGACCTTGTTGTCCATTGTTTTAACTAAATGGAGTTCTAGCCAAACATTTCCGTTTTTTGTAAACTTAATGGCGTTGCCAACTAAATTGATAAGCACCTGTGATAGCCGAACAGGGTCTCCTATAAGGCTGTTCGGTATTTTTTCATCAATAGAAAGATGCAGTTTATTGTTGTTTTGTTTTAAGGTGGATTCAAATGAATAAACAATGTTGTTCAATAAGGCGTTGAGCTTATATGGGGTTTTTGACAAGGTGATGGCATTGGCATCCATTTTGCTCAGTAAAAGCACATCGTTGATCAAGGAAAGTAAGTAATCGGCAGAAAATTTGAGGGAGTTTAGGTCTTCGGCATATGCAGCCAAGTTTTCATCTTCTTTTAAAAGTGTAGAGATGCCTATTACCCCGTATAATGGCGTACGTAGTTCATGGCTGACGGTAGATAGGAATTTGGTTTTTATTTTCGACAGTTTTTCGGCCTTTTCGCGGGCGGCATCCAATTCGATATTTTTTTTCTTCAGGTTTTCTATATACTTTTTTCTTGTTCTAATAAAAAGGTATACCGCAAAAAGAAGTAGTAAAAGTATACCTATGGCACTATAGAGTATGGTGTTTAGAGATTTTGACTTAGAAACAAGCTCTTCAGCATATTTTTGTTCATTACGTGCTATTTCTAGGTCATTTTGAGCCTGTTTAAGTTCAAATTTAGCTCTTGCCTTTTCTGTTTCTTTTAGCTTGGCCAGTGTATAGGCTTTCTGCTTATAATTTTGATATTTGTCCAGAGTCTTATAGGCTCGCTCATAATTATCAGTTTCCGCATATAGCTTATTTAATTTGTCATAGACCTCTAGGGCCATATCCATATTGTCGTTCTTTTCGGCGTATACTGCAATATTCTCAAGTTTCGATGCGGCGGTTGTATAATTCTTTTTGGCTAGATGGTATCTTCCGTATAAGAGATTAATGTATACCTTGTTAAGGGAGTCTATTTTACTTTGGGGCAGGGCAGAAGCTCTTTGTAGAAATTTGTATGCCTCATCAGGTTGGTCATTGTCCAGGTAAGTCCATATTAAATTAATGTACGTAAGACATACTTCATCATAATCCTTAAGTTTTTCGTTAATGGCAATGCTTTCTTGAAAATACCGAATTGCCTTATCAAGGGTATTTTCGTTTTCAGAATATAAAACACCTAAATTAAGTGCTCCCCAGGCCACTAAACTGTCTTTTCCTGATTTTCGGGCCAGTTCTAGAGCTTTTTCCGAGTATCTCTTTCCTTGAACACTATCATCGGTTTCTACATAGATAGCTCCTAAAATATCGTAACCAAGAAACTCATAATCTGTTTGGTCGTATTCTTTTCCTTTTTCGACCAAAATTGAAGCGTACTCTATAGCTTCTTTATATTTATAAAGATCGTAAGCGTCGTTGGACTTGTTTAAATAGGATTCTAAACTATCTCTTTGCCAAATAGAGTCATTTTGGGCAATTACGAAAGTTGTATACAATAAAAATCCAACTAAAGTAGATTGCCTGATTTTTTTCATAAGGTTTTTAGGCTGGTTAGATTTATTTAGGTACTCCCTTTCGAGGACTAATATAGGAAAATGAAATAGAATTGGCCTGAACAGGGCCAATGGATCGATGCTCGGCATAATTTATTCGAGCTGTTAAAAATAAAGGATCGCCAGAGATGGCGATCCTTTATTGTTTTATTCCCATTCGGTATGAAAAATACCTTCTCTGTCTAGTCGCTCATAGGTGTGCGACCCAAAATAATCTCTTTGTGCTTGTATTAGATTTAAAGGTAATCTGCTAGAAGTGTAGGCGTCGAAATAAGTAAGTGAATTGGACAACCCGGGTAAAGGTATGCCGTTTTTGGCTCCGAAGGCCACGAGTTCCCTTGCCGAGTTTACGGTACTTTGTACTTTTTCAACAAAAGTGGGTGATAAAAGTAAGTTGGGCAATTTGTCATCAGCCATAAAGGCTTCTGTTATATCCGCTAACAGGCCTGCTCTAATAATACATCCTGCACGCCATATTTTGGCGATTTCTGCTATGTTCAGTTCATAACCATATTCTTTAGAGGCATCTGCCAATTGGTGCAGGCCTTGGGCATATGTAATGATAAAGGAAAAATATAGTGCCTCTTCGGTTATTTTTTCCAGTTTATCTTTGTCCATATGTGCCACTTTTGGGCGATCATATAGTTTGTCTGCTTGGATTCTCTCTTTTTTTAAAGCGGAGATTTCTCTCATACTGACCGCAACGTCTATAGAAGGTACCGGAATACCAAGGTCCATTGCATTTTGGCTTGTCCATTTACCTGTACCCTTTTGTTTGGCCTTGTCTAGAATCATGTCTACAAGTCTACCATTTGTGAGGTCATCTTCTTTTTCAAATATTTCAGAGGTAATCTCGACCAAGAATGATTGTAAACGGTCGCTGTTCCATTTTTTGAAAGTATGATGTAGCTCATCGTTGGTAAAATCGCCTCCCTTTTTAAGAACATCATATATTTCCGATGTAAGCTGCATCAATCCATATTCGATTCCATTATGTACCATTTTTACATAATTTCCTGCAGATTTTGGCCCTAGATAAGCAACACAGGGCTCACCTTGATATTTAGCGGAAACAGCTTCGAATATTGGTTTTACGTGTTGGTAGGCCTCTTTATTGCCCCCTGGCATTATACTAGGTCCTTTTCTAGCTCCTTCTGCACCTCCAGATACACCGGCACCAAAAAAGTTGATGCCTTTTTGAGATAAATAAGCTTCTCTTCTATCCGTATCGGTATAAAATGAATTTCCACCATCAATAATCAAATCACCTTCGTCTAGGTTAGGCAGTAGACCTTCGATAACACTGTCCACTGCTTTTCCTGCAGGAACCAATAGCATAATTTTTCTAGGGGTAGAAAGAGCGTTCAAGAATGTTTTTACGTCTGTGGTTGCGTTTACCTTTTTTATATCGCCCCCTTCTTTTATGAGTGCATTCACTTTTTCCTCGTCCAAATCGTTTCCATAGGCTGTAAAACCATTATCCGCGACATTCAAGATAAAATTACGTCCCATGACACCCAGTCCTACCAATCCAAAGTCATATTTCTGCTCCATATAAAATGCTATTTTCTTTTATTAAATAAGTAAGTTTCAAAAGTAAATTAAAATATTCACAATCCTTCTTAACTAATTGTAAACTCGTTGTGTTTTAGTTTTTCTTTTCGATACTTTTGCCCCTCAAAAGAATTCAGCTAATAATGAAAAGGACAGAAAATCAAATGTTGGTTATTTTTGGGGCTTCTGGAGACTTAACAGCCAGAAAATTAGTTCCCGCTTTATATAATTTGTACGAAGCTGGGCAACTACCTGAGAATTTTGTGGTGTTGGGGGCAAGTAGAAGTAACTTGACCGATGATGATTTTCGAAAGAAAGTAGTATTGGAAAGTACTTATCTAGAAGATAAGCTTAAAGATAAAAAGAAAGAAGAAATATTGGATTTCGCCAATAAGTTCTTTTATGAGGATCTGGGCAATGACTATGATACCGATTATGCTCCTTTACGCAAGAGGGTAGGGGATTTGAACAAAGAAAAAGGTACAGCGGGTAATATTATGTATTATCTGTCAACACCACCTACATTATATGAAGTTATAGCCAAAAATTTGGCGGATGCAGGTTTAAGCACCCAAAACAATGGTTGGAAAAGATTGATTGTAGAAAAACCTTTTGGTTATAGTTTAGATACGGCCAAAAAATTAAATGTAGGAATTCAAAAATATTTTACCGAATCACAGATTTACCGAATAGACCACTATTTGGGTAAGGAAACGGTTCAAAATCTGTTGGTGACCCGTTTTGCCAACAGTATCTTTGAGCCTTTGTGGAACAGAAATTACATTCATCATATAGAGATTACCAATGCTGAGAGCGTGGGGGTAGAGAAAAGAGGCGGTTATTACGATAAATCCGGGGCTTTGAGAGATATGTTCCAGAACCATTTACTTCAAATTGTTTCTCTTATAGTTATGGAGCCTCCCATTAGCGATGGAGCCGAAGAAATACGCAATGAGAAAGTAAAGGCCCTGAAATCTTTAAGAATCATGAAAGATGAAAAGACTTTACATGATCAAACTATCAGGGCACAGTACATGGCATCTACCATTGATGGAAAAAAGGTAAAGGGTTATAGGGAAGAAGAAGGTGTGGATCCAATGTCCACCACCGAAACTTATGCGGCAATTAAATTTTATGTTGACAATTGGAGATGGAAAGACGTGCCGTTTTATGTACGTACCGCCAAAAGAATGCCGACCAAGGTTACAGAGGTGGTAATTCATTTTAAGAGCCCTCACCATCAAATATTTAAAGAATCTGGTATTCATAATAAGGATAATAAATTGATTATCAGAATACAACCGGACGAGGGAATATTGATCAAATTTGGAGTAAAAGTTCCGGGACAAGGGTTTAATGTGGAACGCGCCAATTTAGATTTTTATTATTCCAGTTTGGCCGAGACACGCGTAATGGATGCCTACGAAAGACTATTGCTGGATGCTATGCAGGGCGATGCCACTTTATATGCCAGAGCCGATGAAGTGGAAGCTGCTTGGGAGTTCGTAGACCCGATATTAAATTATTGGAAAAATGGTGAGAATGTACGCATGTACGGTTACCCCTCAGGTGTATGGGGACCAGAAAATGCAGATGACCTTATCGAAGGTATCGGCGCTTGGCGAAACCCAGGGGAAAACCTTACGGATGACGGAGGTTTCTGTGTACTATGTTAATAGATATTGAACTGATTTAAAATATGGAGTTAAAGATATATACCGATAAGAACGAAGTCGCCGTTGAATTTTCTAAATACTTGGCAGATTTTGTCTCACACAGAAAAGTATCTCATATAGCGCTCTCCGGAGGCAGTACCCCTAAAATAGTTTTTGATGAGCTGGCATCTTTTTATGCCGATAAAATAGATTGGAAAAATGTTCATTTTTATTGGGGAGACGAACGTTGTGTAGATCCTACGGACGATCAGAGCAATTTTAAAATGACCGTAGCTCATTTATTGTCAAAAATCGATATTCCTAGCGAGAACATTCATAGGGTAAAAGGGGAAAACGACCCAGAAGAAGAAGCGGATAGGTATGCACAGGTTTTGGAAGAAAATTTACCCAAGAGCAATGGTCTGCCAAAATTTGACATGGTTATATTGGGAATGGGAGACGACGGCCATACGGCCTCCATTTTTCCACATGAATTAGATCTTTGGAATTCCGATAAGCTATGTGAGGTGGCAGTACATCCAGAAAGTGGTCAAAAACGGGTTACTATAACAGGGGGTGTAATCAACAATGCGGATACGGTTGCCTTTTTGGTGACCGGTGAAGCTAAATCAGAAAAAGTACGGATTATTACCCAACAGGAAAAAGGGTGTAACAAATATCCTGCTTCCTTGGTGGACCCTATCAGTAAATCATTGGTATGGTTTTTAGACCAATCGGCTGCTTCGGAAATTTCTTAAAAGTTTAATTCAACTTTACAGTTTTCGTTTTCCAGTTCTTTAAGGTACTTATCGGCATCAAAGCTATCCGATTCAAACTTGGTATCCCTTTCGCGGGCTTCCAGTTTACGATATTTGCTACGGGTAAAACGTCGTACCCCTTGCTTGTCCGTGACCATTAATCCTGGAACGGGAACACTTTTTCCTTGACTGTCTTTGGCCACCATGGTGAAATAAGACGAATTACAATGTTTTTTTTCACCTGTGGTAATATTTTCAGATTCAACACGTACCCCTACGACCATAGAGGTTCGACCGGTATAATTGATAGAGGCCCTAAGCGTCAATAACTCTCCCACTTCTACCGGATGAAGAAAATCTACCCTATTTACAGATGCGGTCACACAATAGCATTGCGAATGCTTAGAGGCACAGGCGAAAGCTATTTGGTCCATTAGGTTCAAGATATGTCCACCATGTACTTTTCCTCCAAAATTTGAATGGGAGGGGAGCATTAATTCAGTGATGGAAACTTGGGAGTCTTTGGCACTTTTATATTTTTCCATTATTTCCTGATATGTGGTGATTGTTCTTGTTGTACGTTGGTTACAAAATATTTAGAATCGCCCAGCCAAAAGAAAGTGGCGTAGCGTTCGGTATAATCAATCTTGACATATTGTCCTTGATAGTCCTTAAGTTTCTGTATAACATCTTTATCCTTGTCCAGTACGGAAAAGGAAAATATCTGGGCACCGGATATGCCTTGGCTTATTTCACCTTCCCACGTTTTTACCAAGACACCTTTCTTGCTAACTTTTATTAATTCTCCAGACCTTACGCCCTCACTGTAGGGTACATAGTATATAAAAGCATAGAACAACGCCAATAAAAGGAGGCAACCACCTAAAAAAAGGAATAATATTTTTTTCATGTTACTGTTTGGGTTTTGGAGCTTCTATCTCAAAATTTTCATCGTGGTCCTGTGCCCTTTTTAAAATTGGTTCAGGAATCGATTTTTTGGCCTTGGCTCCCATTTTTTTCAATTTTTCTATGCTAGTGACAATATTTCCCCTGCCTTCTACCAATTTGTTCATGGCTCCTTTATATTCGTTTTTGGCCTCGTCCATTTTTTTGCCCACTTTGGTCAAATCGCTCACAAAACCTTCAAATTTATCATATAAAGCTCCGGCCTGTCTGGCAATTTCAATAGCATTGCGCTGTTGTTTTTCATTGTTCCACATAGTGTCTATGGTACGTAAAGTAGCCAATAGGGTAGAAGGGGTTACAATTACAATATTCTTTTCAAAAGCTTTGTTGTAAAGGGTATTGTCGTTATTTACCGCAATGGCAAAAGCAGGTTCTATGGGAACGAACATTAATACAAAGTCGGGACTCTCCATTTCGTACAGGTCCTCATATTTTTTAGAAGATAATTGGTCTACATGTTTTCTAAGGCTGTTTATATGGTCCTTTAAGAATTTTTCGCGCAGTTCATCGTCCGCATTCACATAGCGTTCGTAATCGGTAAGGGAAACCTTGGAATCAACGATCATTTTCTTGCCATCCGGGAGGTTGATAATGACATCGGGTAACACGCGGCTACCATCCTCTCTAGTAAAACTTTGTTGTACCGAATATTCCCTGTCCTTCTCAAGCCCCGATTTTTCTAGCACGCGTTCAAGCACCAACTCACCCCAGTTACCCTGCATTTTACTATCGCCCTTTAAAGCTTTGGTCAAGTTTTCCGCTTCTTGGGTTATTTTCAGGTTCTGTGTTTGTAAATTCAGTAATTGCTCTTTTAGGGCAGAATGTATACTGATGTTTTCTTTTTGGCTTTCCTCCACTTTTTTCTCGAACAACTGTATTTTTTCATTAAGGGGAGTTAGAATGTTTTTAATGTTTTTCTCGTTTCTTTCGGTAAATTTTAGACTTTTTTCCTCTAAGATTTTATTGGCCAGGTTCTCAAACTCTTTCGTGAACTTTTCTTGAAGTTTTTCAACTTCTAACTTTTGCTCTTTATTTTTAGATTCTAAATTCTCTAGATCGGCTTGGTACCTTACAATTTGGTTGCCCAATTGTACTTTTTCAGAACGTAATTCTTCCCGCTCATTTTCGACCGTAAGAATACGATTCTCCAATTGCGCTCTGTTCAAGGCCAATTGTCTGTTTTCTTCCTCTAACTTACTTTGGTTGGATTTTGTCTTTAAGCTTTGAATATAATAACCTAGAAAATAACCAAGTATAAGGCATACCAGCCCAATAATAATGTAATATAATGCTTCGTTCATTTTTATATTAAATACGCTAAGTAAAGATACATGTTACTTCTGAATTCGGAAAGCTCCGGACCTACTATCGAACACTACGGTGTTTGAAGGAAACAAACTTTCAAAGGCCTTGTTTTCTATTAGTTTTGATGGGGTCTCGAAGGAATTTTGATGGCCGTCCAAAATTAAAATTTTATCGCACAATTGTATGGCCATTTCAATCTCATGACTTGTAAATACGATGGTTTTATTGGTGTGGTGGGCTATAGATTTTAAAAGTTTCAGTATTTGCACCTTATGGAAGAGATCTAGATGGGTGGTGGGTTCGTCCAACAAAATAATGTCGGTATCCTGAGCCAGGGCCCTTGCGATCAGTACCCGTTGCAATTGACCATCACTTAGTTCATAACACTTTTTTTGTTTTAGGGCGTGTAGTTCCAATATTTGTATGGCTTCGTTGATTTTCGATTGGTCGGTCGATGATAGATTGCCTATCCAATTGGTATAAGGTTGTCTGCCCAGGGCAATAAGCTCTATAACGGTCAAATTTTTAGAAGCAATGGGTTCCGTTAGTACGACACTTACTTTTTTTGAAAAATCGATAGGAGTGAAGTCGGTTTGTGGTTTTCCTTCAAATAATATACTACCTGCTATTTTGGGTTGAAAATTACCTATAGTTCTTAAAAGAGTAGATTTACCGATACCGTTTACCCCAACAATGGCCATAAACTCACCTTGGTTTAACTTAAAGGAAATATTGCTACATACGGCGGTAGTTTTATAACCTACGCAGAGGTCTTTGATCTCAAGGGTAATATGTTTATCTGTATTTTTTATAATAAACAAGTATTTAAAAAACCATTTTTCTTTTTCGTACTAAAAGCCAAATCACCACGGGAGCCCCTATAATGCTAGTTATGGCATTTATAGGTAGTACGCTCGCTTTGCCCGGTATTTGGGCCACAATATCACATATTAACAATATTATACTGCCATATATAAGTACCGCGGGTACCAAAACCTTATGATCGGTAGTATTAAAAATTTGCTTGGTTAAATGTGGTACGGCCAATCCAATGAATGCAATCGGGCCCGTAAAGGCGGTAACACTACCGGCTAAAACCCCAGCGGCCAATATAATAAGTAATCGTGACCTCTTTATGTCTATACCTAGGCTTTTTGCATAATTTTCCCCTAAAAGATATCCGTTGAGGGGTTTAATGGAAAGTATACTTAGAACAATACCGGTAACGATAGCAATAAAAAGTATGCCCAATTGCTGCCAAGATAGGTTTCCTAGACTACCAAAGGTCCAATAAATATATTGTTGTAGCCGCTCTGCATCCGTAAAATAGGAAAGCACACTTACTATGGCGGCAGTAATGCTTCCGAACATGAGGCCAATGATCAATAATGCCATGGTATCCCTTATTTTAGAAGAAACACCAATTACGAGAAATAGCACTAAAAAGCTGCCTAGACTGGAGGCAATGGCCAATGAAATATCATTAATAAGGGACAGTGATAAAAAGCTTGATAAAACGGAAGCTCCCATAATAAGTATGGCGGCCCCCAAACTTGCTCCAGAACTTATTCCGAGTACGAACGGCCCTGCCAATGGATTTCTGAACAAGGTCTGCATTAAAAGGCCGCTTAGTGCCAAACCCCCTCCTACCAGTATGGCCGTTATAGCTTTTGGAAAACGATAATTGAATATGATATATTCAAAGGCAGGGTTTTCGATGGTAAATCCGAAAATAACCTTTAAGGTATCTGTAAATGAAATGGTTACGGACCCCAAGCTTAAGTTGAGTATAAAGCATAAGCACAAGACCGCGAAAAGAATTGCAAACCGAAGAAAGTATGTTTTTGTTTTTTTCAATTACTGTAATGGCTTAAAAAAGATTGGTTCGTATTCTGGTAATAGCCCTGGGTGCAAAATATGAATCAGGTCCTTTAATACCAAATCGGGTCTTTGGGGAGCCAGTTCATAATATAACAAGCCTCCTGTTTCACCAACTGTGCTCGAAAAAGTGTATAATTTTTTATTCTGAAAAGCATCAAACTGCTTATAATGTTCACTGGAAGTGGCCATATCTTCATAACTCACAAATTGAGAGGGAGATATCCAATACTCGGCATTTTTAGCTTTTTGTAGAACACGTTCCCAACTAAGCGACAAGCTTCCCGTTTCCGTTGTTTCTTTCCAAAGGTAGTCTGCATTGGCATCATTGATGAATTGGGCAGCCCAGCTATTGCCACCAGGAAGATACCATACATCTTTATACATGGCCCCACTAAGTACCGTAGGCCTATGCGGTGCGCTTTTGGCAATCTGTTTTGCGGACAAATAGTTTTTTTCTATATCGGAAAAAATTTGCGCTGCTTCTTTTTCTTTGTTAAAAAATGGAGCAAAAAATTTGATCCATTCCGCCTTTCCCAATGGTGTTTCCTCTGTCCAATCGCCATTATATACTACGGGAATATTGGAGCGCTCTATATTTTCATAAGCACGGTTCTGCGCGTTTATACCAAAACCTACCACAAGATCGGGCTGTAAGGATATTACCATCTCTGTATTGATGGTCTCGTTGTTTCCCAATTCAATGATCTGACCGTTCTTTATGCGTTTTCTGGCCTCTTTTGATGATATGTATTCCGTATCGGGGAATCCCGTTAACTTGTCTAGCTCATTTAAGGCCTCCAATGCTGGAATGTGGGTAGTTGAAGTAAGCACCACGGTGTTGATCGGTACAGGAATTATGGCATCAAAATTGGTTTTGTTAAGGTTGATCGTACCTACTTTTTCTTTTGGAACCAGTGCATATGTAAAAGAAGCTTCGGCATTGGGCCAAGGCGAAGTCAACTCTATAATGGTTACATCGTCGGCCGTTTTTTTCAAGGTAAATCCTTTGGCATAATCAATAGAGCTCGATTTAGTATTCTGTTGGGTTGGTTTTGCTTCTTTTTTCTCGGATTTACATCCAAAAACAAGCAATAGGGCAATGAAATAAAAAATCTGTTTCAAGAGATGGTGGTTTTTATAAAAGCTTTTTCAAAAGTAATATTATTTAACTCTTGCCTATAAAAATGGACAAAATGTTTATTTTCGCGCAGAATTTTGGTTCAAGACGGTTTGTACATAACCGTTTTGATTAAAAGGGAATCCGGTGAAAAACCGGAACTGTTCCCGCAACTGTAAGCTAAGCCGTTTATCGGTACTTATTGTAGACTTCAAGACCACTGGTTGTAATGGACCGGGAAGGTAAACAATAAGATGCAAGTCAGGAGACCTGCCAAATTCAAACAACTATTGTTAAACTTTCGGGATAAAGGTTTACGTATGGGTACAGACATACTATTCGCTCGAACAAGAGATTTAAAAATGAACAAAAAACTTGTAGGTTTTGGTGGCTTGGCATTGCTATGCACCAATGTAATTGCACAACAAGTAGTGCAAAATGATTCTATGTCGGTCCAACAATTGGACGAAGTAGTGGTAAGTGATTCTCGTTTTAATTTGAAAAGAGAAAATTCAGGTAAAACGGTGATTAAAATTTCGGCCGAAGAATTGGAACGAAACCAAGGGCGGTCGGTAGCGGAGATTATTAACACTAAAAGTGGGTTAGAGGTAAATGGTAGTAGAAGTTATGCAGGGCAGAACATTTCTGTCTACGCAAGAGGAGGAAACAATCGTCAGGTTCTGGTGATTATTGATGGTATTCAGGTATCCGACCCTTCTAATGTAAGTGCCGAATATGATCTTCGTTTGTTGAACACCTCACAAATTGAAAGTATAGAGATCATAAAAGGGGCTTCCAGTACCTTGTATGGTAACTCTGCGGCAACAGCTGTCATCAATATAACCACAAAAAAAGCAGATAAAGATGGTTTGGCATTGGATGTGCTATCAAGTATGGGTACCAACCAACCGGAAAACGATCAAAATTATAATATTTCTGATTTCTCTAATACGGTTACAATTACAGCCAAAGAGGGAGGTTTATCCGTTTTGGCCTCTGGGGGGCATCAATATACAGATGGTTTATCTGCTGCGGTAGGAGAGGAGGCCGACGACTTTTCTAGAATAGACGGTAATGTTAAAATAGGATATCGGTTTTCGAACAAATTTGATGTAACGGCTTCTGCCTTTTACAATAAATTAAATACGGAGTACGATAATGGTTTTCCTATAGAAGATGCAGATTTCTATTATAAAGGAGAGCAGTCCCGATTTGGTCTTGCCGGGACTTTCTTTTACAAGAATGGAGAAATACATGCGAATACCGCTTTTAATCAGATAAACAGGGAGTTTGTTTCCAATTATCCCTCAGCCTATGATTCAGAGTCTTTGGTGTTAGATGTATACAATAAGTATACTTTTAATGGGAATATATACTCTATTGTTGGGGTAAACTATGTTGATGGAAAAACACTGTTCGATGAAGAGAAAAATGCCGATAATTTAGACCCTTATGCCAATGTTGTGTATGTAAGCGATTTTGGTCTAAACCTTAATGTGGGCGCAAGGTTGAACAACCATAGCGAATATGGCAGTAATCTTATTTATAACATCAACCCTTCTTACCGTATTGGAATTAACGAGGGGTATTTTAAAATGATGGGTTCATATGCAACTTCGTATATAGCACCGAACCTTTCGCAATTGTATGGTCCGTACGGAGCCAACCCGGATTTGGACCCCGAGGAAGATACCACCATAGAGGGAGGTATAGAGGTTAAATTTTCTGATTGGTTAAGGTTGAGTGGAATCTATTATAATAGAAAGGAAGAAGGTCGTATAGATTATGTTACTATTGACCCGCAGACGTTCGAAAGTCAATACAGAAATATTGAAGAGGATGTTAATTTATCTGGGGTAGAAATAGAGCTACAGGCAAAACCATTAAAGAATATGGATGTTACCGCCAATTACACCTTAACAGAAGCAGAAGAGGACCTAGCTCTACGAATACCAAAGAACAAGATCAATGCAACGGTAGGCTATACTTTTAGAAACAAGACTTATGCTTCCATAATGTACCAAAATGTCTCTAGCCGGACAGATACCGACTTTTTAACCTATAGTACGGTAGATTTAGAGCCTTTTAGTCTTGTAGACCTTTATCTGAAACATGAGGTTTGTGATCAATTTAGTTTCTTTATATCGGTTAGCAATATCTTCAATGAAGAGTATGTAGAAATATTAAATTACACTACGAAAGGAAGAAACGTTCGAATAGGAATGAACCTAAAATTATAAGCAAAGAAAAGGCGGCCAAAAGGCCGCCTTTTTATTTTTTTAATTATTGTTTTATTCCAAATTGGCATTATAATGGGTGTCGTCTATCATTTTATCACTAAAAGGGCTATACATTTTAGAGCTACTTAAAATCTCGATGGGGTTTTGAACCGTTAAGTTGGATTTTCCGCTCGAGCCCGTTATCTCTTGTATGGCACGAGCCAATAAGGGTTCGTTTAAATCTCCTAAAATTCCCAAATTCCCATAATCTTCCTTAAGTAGAATATCTGGCACCAATCCACTGGTAAAGTCAGAGAAACCATCTGCATTTTCATTTCTCCCCAAAAGTGGTTGTATGGCCCATTCGTTATCTGAATTTATTTGGTTTACCCGGCTTGGGGTATATAGATAAGAGTTTTCCCTATCATCTACCAAAGTAGTGGAAAACTCATTTTTTCCACGTGTTACATCACCAATATGTACAATATCAATATAGGGTTCTAGACTATTGATCAAGAGCTCACTGGCAGAGGCAGAGCTGGCCGTTGTTAGAACATATAGTTTTGATAGTCGTAAAGGGTCGATCGCATTACCTTCAACTTCATCCGTAAAATATACCTCTAATTGGCTTTCCGAAAGTTGCTCTTGTACCTTGTCGTTGTATCTTTTTCTGAGGAACAGATTGCTCTTGTCCGTATCATAGATCATACTGGCCAATAACCTTGTAGTGTTTACGGATCCACCCGGATTATATCTTAGGTCCAGTACCAATTCCGTTATACCTACATCTTTTAAGCCAGTGATGGCATCATATAAATCGTTATCATACTCGTTGGTAAACTGGTTGTACATTAGATAACCAATTGTAATTCCGTTTATTTCAAATGATTTGGATATAAATACGGGGTTTTCTGCAAGAGCCTCTTGCTTGGTCAATGACACTTCCTCATCATTTTGTACTACGTCGCCATTAACAAAATCGGCCATATTCAACACATAAGTATCATTATCTCCAAATAATAGGTCTGTGTAATTATTGATCGTAAGTGTTTGGCCGTCTACACCGGTAAAAAGATCTCCTCTTTCAATGTCTTTGGCTGCGGCATCAGAATTCGGTACAATATATCTCACGTATCCGAACACTTCTTCGCTGTTGGCTTTGCGCACCAAACCAAATTCTAATCCATTACTTCTAGAGATACCGGCCAAAGATTGTGTCAACACCCTATAATCAGAGTTATAGAAACTAAATCTGTCCTCGATATATAAAAGTTTGTTATCAAAAAAGGCTCCTGGGTCATCTTCAGATTCCAAGAAAGCGGTATAGGTTTCGGAATCGGAAAACCTATCGTCGGCCAAATCTGGCATATCGGCTTGCCAGAAGTACCAAAAATTCATTGCTTTCCACATAAAGTCTTGTACGGCTACATCTGCTGAAGACAATGGATCTATGGTGCCTGGAATAGTTAGCTCATCGTCTTTTGAACAAGAGATGACCATAACCGTTAAAAATAAAATTAAGAACCTTTTCATTATAGGTAGAACTTCGAAAGCCGTGTTTTATTTTAGTTTATCTATAGGATTTTTAGAGGCACGTCTCAAATTATCCAAAATAAGAACGTTTTTTCTGTCATCGAACAGTTTTGAACTGGAAACTAGATTGGCCGGCATTACCACTTCAAAACTTCTTTTGGCGCTAATACCGGTAATTTCTTCTATGGCCTTGGCCAATAATGGTTCATCGGGATCACCTAATGTGCCTAATTTGGTGACATCCTCTTCCAGTTCTATATCAGGGATCAGACCATCGGCATAATCGGAGAAACCTGCACTGTTCTCAACCCTGCTTACTATAGGTTGTAGCGCC
Source organism: Maribacter thermophilus (assembly GCF_001020565.1). Classification (GTDB taxonomy): domain Bacteria; phylum Bacteroidota; class Bacteroidia; order Flavobacteriales; family Flavobacteriaceae; genus Maribacter; species Maribacter thermophilus. Next base: position 655,750 of record NZ_LDAS01000001.1, read on the forward strand.
CACTGGTTATCCGGATTAATTTGGTCTTCTGTCTCCTCGTCATAAAAGTTACCATTTTCCGGATTGTCCACAAAAGTGATGGATCCTTGGTTTTTACCAACAGTTGTGGTTCCGATATGTACCACTTCCATATAGGGCTCTAGTCCTACCATGACCAATTCACTTGCCGAAGCTGAAGAATCTGTGGCAAGAATATACACTTTACTCAAGTTTAAGGTATTTAAAGGAGCATCTGTATTTCCAAATAACGTACCGGTAGTGGCCACGAAATTATTATCTAGTTCACCTTCTTCAAAAAGCGCTTGTAATTTGGCGTTATACCTAGTGGTGTACAACAGATCGCTGGTATTGGTACCATATATTAGGCTAGCCAATATTTCGGCCGTAGAGCCACTACCTCCCAGATTGTATCGTAGGTCAAGAACAAGATCGGTGACGTTTTGACTTTTAAACTCACCAAAAACTTCGTTTAGGGCTTCGCCAGATCCGCCTATAAAGGAATTGTACATGAGATACCCGATTTTTTTATCTCCAACTGTTAGAACAGTATGGGTTAAAATCGGATCCTCTACCAAACCTTCTTGTTTTGTAAGAGAGACCTCTTTACCATTGGGACTAATAGTATTGTCCTCTATAGTGGCCATATTTAAAACATAGGTGTCGTTATCTCCGAAAAGTAAATCGTAATAATTGTCGACCGTAAGGTCGATTCCGTTTACACCTATAAAATAATCACCTCTTTTAATATCTTTTGTAGCCGCATCAGAATCTTTCACCACATATTGCACAAATCCGAAAACATCATCGGTATTCCCGATTCGGCTAAGACCGAACTCCAGCCCGTTACTTTTTGATATACCTGAAAGGTAGTTCGTTAATTCCCTATAATCATCGCTATAAAATGTAAAGCGGTCTTCTTCATAAAGAAGTTCATCTATTAAAAAATCCTCGGGATCCGGATGTTCTTCCAAATAACTTTCATACTCTGTTTGGGTGCTAAAACGGTCATCTGCCAAAACGGGTACATCACCTTGCCAATAATAATAAGCGTTTAAGGTTTGCCACATAAAATCCTGTACCTGAATATCAACTTCTTCAACAACTTCATCGTCGGTAACCTCCTCTTCAACTACTGGGTTGTCATCATTTTTTTTACAAGAGACAACGATTATCCCTAAAAATAACAGGTAGAAAAAATACTTCTTCATAAATTCTTTTTGTTTTTATTAAAGTCCTTTGAACAAGTATTATACCAAGAATAATATGTAAAATAACCGTAGGGGACTTTAGGTAATTAATTGTTATACGTAATAAACATTGATAAGAGATGTTAAATTTACCCAGATGAAACAGAAAAAAAAATTTTTTGTAACAAAATTCGTTTCACCTCGTCTTCCTAATATAAACCGGTAATAGGGTTTATGGACAACTAAACCAGCATGAAACAAGCGGAATTTTTAAATGTGGTAATGCCTTTTAAGGATAAACTATACCGATTGGCGAAACGTCTTTTGGTTTCTAGCGAAGAGGCCGAAGATGCCACACAAGAAATTTTGTTGAAGTTGTGGGCAAAAAAGAAATCCATGGCCAATTACAAAAATGTAGAGGCCTTTGCCATGACAATGACCAAGAATTTTTGTTTAGATCGCTTAAAGTCGAAACAAGCGGGAAATCTAAAACTGGTTCATAGTAATTATAAGGAAGAGGGTACAAACCTACAAAACCAGGTAGAGGCGAGAGACAGTTTAAGTTGGGTAGAGAAAATAATGGAGGAGTTGCCCGAACAACAAAAAATGGTATTACAGTTGAGAGATGTAGAGCAGTACGATTATGACGAAATTGAAGCTTTGTTGGGTATGAAACCAACAGCTATAAGAGTAGCCTTGTCTAGGGCAAGAAAAACAGTAAGAGAAAAATTAATGGAAAAACATAGTTATGGAATTGGATAACATAGAAAAATTGTTGGAAAAATATTTTGAGGCCACTACAACGGTTGCCGAAGAAGAGGAGTTAAGGCGATATTTCTCTAAAGAAGATATACCGGCCCATTTAGAGCAATACGCTTCTATGTTCCAATATTTTAATTTGGCAAAAGAAGAGCGTTTTACCAAACAGTTGGCATTAAAACCTAAAACGAACCTTTATAAATGGGCTTCTGTTGCAGCGGTGGCAGTGTTGGCTTTTGGGGTGTATTTTGGAAACGACTATCGAGAGCAAAAACAAGCTGAAAAAGAAGAAGCTCTATTTGCCTATAACCAAACAAAAAAGGCCTTTACGCTTTTGGCGGAAAACTTTAATAAAGGAACACAGAAGGTGGCTTATTTAAAAGAGTTTGAAGAGGCAAAGGATAAAATTTACAATAACGATTAAAATTAAAAACAAAAGAGATGAAAAAGATAATAGTAACCGTAGTAATGGCATTGGCGTGTTATACAGGGTTTTCACAATCTGTGTTCGATAAATATGAAGATTTGGACAATGTGAGTGCTGTTGTGGTGAACCAAAGCATGTTCAGACTACTGTCAAATATAGATGTGGAGGTAGACGATCCAGAAGCCAAGGACTTTATGGACATTGCCAAAAGTTTAAAAAACTTAAAGGTCTTTATTACGGAAGACAAAAAAATATCGGCAGATATGTTGGGCACCATGAATTCTTATCTAAAGTCAAATTCATTGGAAGAGCTAATGCGAGTAAAGGATAAGGATGCCAATGTAAAGTTTTACATCAAGCCCGGCAAGGATGATGATCATGTAAGCGAGTTGCTTATGTTCGTTACGGGTATCAATAATTCGGATGTTGAAGTAAACGGAAGAAAATTTGAAACCGTTCTATTGTCCTTGACAGGAGATATAGACTTGAACAAGATAGGTTCGCTTACCCGTAAAATGAACCTTCCGGAGGAATTGAACAAAGCAGGAAAAGACAATTAAAAAGATGGAACGGTCAAATGGGAAGATTCTAAAATTTGGCCGATAGGTCCACACATAAATAATTCATCAATAACAAATCAAAAAACAAACAGTCATGAGAAAATTAGCAGTAGTACTTTTAGTAGCCATTTTGCCTTTATTTGGATTTTCACAATCCGTATTCGACAAATATGAAAGCATGGACAACGTAGGGTCTGTGATCGTAAATAAAGGGATGATAGATCTAGTATCTAAAATCGGGGCTTTTGACGATGATCGAGAAACACAAGAATTTGTGGAAGTAGCAAAAGGACTTAAAGGGGTGAAAGTGTTTATGACAGAAGATAAATCTGTATCCGCAGATATGGCCAAGACGGTCAAGAAATATCTAAAATCCTCAAGGTTGGAAGAATTAATGAGGGTGAAGGATAAGGATGTCAACGTTAAGTTTTATATCAGAAATGGAAAGAAAAAAGACCATGTGACAGAATTGTTAATGTTCGTATCTGGAATGGATGATGTTGAAATAGGACACAAAGGAAGAAAATTAGAAACTGTTCTGGTAAGCCTAACGGGAGATATAGACCTAAATAAAATAGGCGCTTTAACTGAAAAAATGGATTTGCCCCAAGACCTGAACAAGGCAGGTGGCAAGTAAAACCCAATAATAGACCTATCGAACAATCGATAGGTCTTTTCTTATTTTAAAATATGACAACTATGAAAAAAATTAAAAATGCGATTGTTCTAGCTATAGTAGTAATCGTAAGTTCTTGTTCCTCTACCCAGAGCTTGCAAGAATATTATATAGACAATACCGAGAACCCTAATTTTTTACATCTAGATATTCCAACCAGTATTTTGAATATAAAAGAAGCGGAGCTATCACAGGAGCAACAAACGGCATTGGCCTCTTTGAAGAAACTGAATATTCTCGCTTTTAAGAAAACGGAGAACAATGCAGAGGAGTATAAATTAGAGAAAAAACAGGTAAAGGCAATTCTGTCAGCTGATAGCTATACAGAATTAATGAAAATGAATACCGATTTTGGCCGTGCGACAATAAAATATTTGGGAGAAGACGATGCCATAGATGAGGTTATTATATATGGAGACAATAAAGATAAGGGGTTTGCGCTGATCAGAGTATTGGGAAATAATATGAATCCCGCCCATTTTATACAGTTATTACAGGCCATTCAAAAATCAGACTATAAAGGAGAAGGCCTGGGCGAGATCAGAGACCTGTTTAAAGGTTAAAACATAAAGTATCTTTAATTAAAAACCTGTTGTGATATCATAACAGGTTTTTTGTTTTCTATGCATAAATTGAAATTTAGGACCCAATTAAGTGACCTTTCCCTAATTTTAGTGTCACACTAATAAATAACCTTTAAAACTAAAATTAGATATAAAATGGAACAGAACGCACAAGTATGGATCGATAAAGGAATAGGACTCGCTATAGAGTATGGCCCCAAATTATTAATGGCAATTTTAATTTACATTATAGGTTCTTGGGTCATCAAGAAATTAATGAACCTTCTTAAAAAGGGGATGACAAAACAAGAATACGATAAGTCACTTCAAAAGTTCTTGTTGAGCCTTGTTAAATGGGGACTTACAGTTTTCCTTATAATTACGGTTATTTCTACCTTGGGCGTTGAGACCACTAGTTTGGCAGCAGTTATAGCGGCCGCTGGTTTGGCAGTTGGTTTGGCCTTGCAAGGGTCGTTGTCCAATTTTGCAGGTGGTGTATTGATTATAATCTTTAAGCCTTATAAAGTCGATGATTTAATAGAGGCCCAAGGAGTATTGGGGCATGTAAAGGAAATAGACATCTTTACTACCAAATTGATAACGCCACAGAACAAATTGGCTATCGTACCCAATGGGGCAATGGCCAACGGCAATATTGTAAATTATACCGCAGAAGGAAAAATGAGGGTAGATACGGTAATCGGGGTAGGATATGACGAAGATATTAAAAAGACAAAAGAAGTATTGATGGAGGTTTTGACTTCAAATCCAAAAGTTTTATCAGATCCGGCACCATCTGTTAACGTGGAGGAATTGGCGGATAGCTCGGTTAATTTCGCCGTAAGACCCTACTGTAGACCAGAAGATTACTGGGATGTTTATTTTGGAACTATAGAAGGCTGTAAATTGGCACTGGACAAAGCAGGTATAGAAATACCATACCCACATGAGGTACAGATAAATAAATAATAGAATTTGATGTAAAAAAAAGGACCGTTGTAAAACGGTCCTTTTTTATTTTATATACATTAAATAAAACTATATTCCTGTATAATTACTAGGTGTTATCTGTTTCAGTTCGGTTTTAATTTCATCTGAAACGTCCAACGTTTCTATAAACGAAGCAATAGATTGCTGGTTTATCTTTTCATTGGTTCTCGTAAGTCCTTTTAAGGCTTCATAAGGGTTTGGATAACCTTCCCTTCTTAAAATTGTTTGAATAGCTTCTGCTACTACGGGCCAATTGTTCTCAAGGTCTTGCTCAAATTTCTCTTTGTTCAGCAATAATTTGTTTAAACCTTTTATGGTAGATAAGAACGCTATAATCGTATGCGCAAAAGGCACGCCCACGTTTCTTAATACCGTACTGTCGGTTAGATCGCGTTGCAGTCTCGAAACGGGAAGTTTTGCCGATAAGTGCTCAAAAAGGGCATTGGCAATCCCAAGGTTACCTTCAGAGTTTTCAAAGTCTATGGGGTTTACCTTATGTGGCATGGCCGATGAGCCTACCTCTCCGGCCTTAATTTTTTGTTTAAAATAGTCCATGGATACGTAGGTCCAAAAATCGCGGTCTAGATCTAGAATAATGGTATTAATACGTTTCATGGTATCAAAAAGAGCCGCCATATGATCGTAATGCTCAATTTGAGTGGTGGGAAAAGAGTGATGCAGTCCTAGTTTTTCTTGTACAAACTCATTCCCGAATTTTTTCCAATCAATATCTGGGTAGGCAACTTTGTGCGCATTATAATTTCCGGTAGCACCTCCGAATTTTGCAGCACTCGGTACGTCGTTCAATAGATTAAACTGTTCTTTTAGCCTAACAACAAATACTTCAATTTCTTTTCCTAAACGGGTAGGCGAGGCTGGTTGCCCATGGGTTCTCGCCAACATAGGAATTTCGGCCCATTCTTTAGAAAGCTCTTCGAGCTTATTTACCACATTAAGATATTCTGGAACGTATACATTGTTTAAGGCTTCCTTTATAGAAAGAGGTATGGCCGTATTGTTGATATCTTGTGAGGTAAGCCCAAAATGTATGAACTCTTTAAAAGAAGAAAGTCCAAGATTGTCAAAGGCTTTTTTGATAAAATACTCGACCGCTTTTACATCATGGTTGGTTGTTTTTTCGATTTCCTTTATGTCCAACGCATCTTTAGCGTCAAAATTCAGATAGATATCCCTTAAGGCGTCAAATTTTGATTTGTCAAAATCGGCTAGTTGTGGCAATGGTATTTCGCATAGGGCGATGAAGTACTCTATTTCTACCCTAACCCTATATTTTATGAGGGCTTCTTCGGAGAAATAGGGGGCAAGGCTTTCGGTTTTGTTTCTATATCTGCCATCTATTGGAGAAATGGCGTTCAATGCATTTAAGGCCATGATGTTCGGTTTATTTTTAAGGAGGCAAATATACCGATAACTGGTAGAGTTTAAAATACTTCTGGGAACTAAAATTCAGCGAAAGCTTTTTAAGTTGGGTTTAAGTAGGTTTGCCGTTCTTTCTCTGTATTTTTTTTAATACCCTTCTCGCCCTTGCTTGGTATGCGGCACTACTTTTGCCATAATTCTGCTCCAATATCATTTTTAGTTCTGGGTGTATCCACTCAAATTTGTTTCCCAATAAAAATAAAGTTGTCATGGCATACGCTTTCGGAGCTACTTTATGCTTGCCAATCAACCAATCAAAACAAGCTGAGGTAATTAGTTCTAAATGATTGTTTTTGATATGATCTTGGCTTTTATGGATATGTGCGGAAAAATGGGCATCGACCAGTAGTTCGCAAATTTTTGACATGGGTCGAATAGAGGATTCCAGCGTCACCTTGTCCAATACATTTGTAAAATCGTCCATATAAGGGTATATGATGGCCAATTCTTTTCTCACTGTAAACTCCATGATCCAACTGGCCTTACAAGAAACAGGATTGTGGTTTTGGCCGATTACCTCTAGTAAAAGCTTTATGGCCGTAGGGTCGGACAATACAATTTCTGTCGCTTCTTCTCTTTTTGCAAGAGAGGAATCCACATAATTTAACAATTGATATAATCCATCTATGGTCATAGTATCGTAATTTTATAAAAGAAAGATTTCCCCTCCCAAATGAAAATACTGAAAAAAATTACAGTAGGCCTACTTTTAGTATTCGTTGCCCTACAATTTTATAGACCACAAAAAAATATTAGTAACGGTAACCATGCCAAAGTGTTCGTGCAAGAAACAAATCCGTCAACAGAGGTTTTGAATATATTAAGAACGGCATGTTATGACTGTCATAGCAATAATACCGAATACCCTTGGTATAATCAGGTGGCCCCTATTTCCTTTTGGCTTTCAGATCATATAAAAGATGGAAAAAAGCATCTTAATTTTTCTGATTGGGAAAATTATACCAAACAAAAAAAAGACCATAAGTTAGAAGAGATTATAGAAGAGGTACAAGAGGGGGGAATGCCTTTGAAGGAGTACACTTGGACACACAAAGAGGCAAACCTTTCTGAGCAACAAACAAAACAGGTGATAGAATGGGCGACCAAAACTAGGTTGTTATATCAATTAGGGAAGCAACCAAATTAGGAACGCCCTTTTTCGCCTTTTCAGGTATTATCGTTAGGTTTTGTCTACTGTTTTCAGAAATGGAGGGTTTGGGATCAATATAATAGATAGGGGTCATATGAGGTACAAAATCAATAAGACTTGCTGCTGGGTATACCTGCATAGAGGTGCCGATGATGACTAATATATCGGCAAAGGCGGTTATTTTAATGGCTTCTTCCAGGAGAGGAACGGCTTCTCCAAACCACACGATATGTGGCCTTAACTGATACCCTTGTTCACACGTGTCACCCAACAATAAATCTTTTTTCCAGTTTATTTCTTTTCCTCCTTTTTTAGTGCTTCTTACCTTTAACAACTCTCCATGAAGGTGTATAACGTTTGAGCTACCGGCTCTTTCGTGTAAATCGTCTACATTTTGTGTTATAATATGCGCTTTGTAATAAGACTCTAACTGTTTTAAGGCCATATGGGCAGGGTTCGGAGACACCTGTAAAAGTTGCCTTCTTCTTTGATTGTAAAACTCCAACACCAACTCGGGGTTTCTTGCAAAGGCTTGGGGCGTTGCGACCTGCATTACATCATGTCCTTCCCAAAGGCCGTCGGCGTCCCTAAAGGTCTTTAAACCACTCTCTGCACTTATGCCGGCACCGGTAAGTACTACAATGTTTTTCATAGTTGCTTTTTGTTTCAAAATTATACTTTTTATTATCTTGGATTTTATGATCGATACAGAGCTTTTAACTTATTTGGAGGATTTTATATCCGAAGAACGAAAAGAACGTTTTATTTCAATATTAAAAGAACGTACAAAATTTATTACCGTAGCTATCGAAGATGTCTACCAGATGCACAATACCAGTGCTGTTATAAGAAGTTGTGAATCTTTTGGGGTTCAAGAAGCCCATGTCATAGAGGGGAGGTTTGGAAAACGTTTAGATAAGAATATAGCCATGGGGGCGCAACAATGGGTAGATGTTTACAGGTACACTTCTTCTGGTCAGGCAATTAATAACCTTAAGGACCAAGGTTACAAAATTATAGCCACCTCGCCACATGCAGATAGTTCTTTACTGAACGACTTTACCTTAGATTCAAAAATAGCCTTGTTTTTTGGAACTGAGAAAGAAGGGTTGAGCGATGAGGTTATGACGAATGCCGATGGGTTTTTAAAAATACCTATGGTCGGTTTTACCGAAAGCCTAAATATATCGGTTTCGGCCGCGATTGTTCTTCAAGATTTAACCACCAAATTAAGAAAGAGTGATTTAAATTGGCAGCTGACACCCGAAGAGATTATTGAAAAAAGATTGGATTGGACCAAAAAATCTATTAAGAGCATTGACAACATTTTGCAAAGATTTTATAGCTCCGAATAATATTTTCACTATATTAAATCATTAACCAACTAATTGATATACAAATGGATATAGTGATTTATATTTTTGTTGCCATTGTCGCCTTGGTATTGTTGTTGGCAGCAATTGCGCCCAAAACCTACCGTGTTTCTAGAAGTATACAGATCAACAGCTCTAAAGATGTAGTGTTTTCATATCTTAAATATTTGGAAAAACAGCGAGAATGGTCGCCATGGTCCAAAAAAGACCCTAATATGCAAACCAAGCTTATTGGTACAGATGGCGAAGTAGGGGCGGTTAGTTATTGGAATGGTAACCGGGAAGTTGGAGAAGGGGAACAGGAAATAAAAAAGGTAGTAGAAGGGGAAAGGGTAGAAGGTGAGCTGCGCTTTTTTAAACCGATGAAATCCCAGTCAGATTGTTATTTTGACCTGGAGGAATCATCGGACGATACATGTAAGGTGACGTGGGGTTTTGCTGGTAAAAATAGATTTCCGTTCAGTATAATGATGCTTTTTATGAGTATGGACAAAATGGTAGGAAAGGATTTTGAAGAGGGTCTTCAAACCTTAAAGGACCTATTGGAAAATCCATACAACGAACAATAGAACAGGTTTTTGTTTTTATACTACAGTAAGCTGCAAAGTGACTAAATGGTCATCTGATCAAAAAAAATGCCCCTTACACATAAAAAATAGACGCTTCGGCCCTTGCACCGAACCTAATGGGCAGTAGCGTGGTGCCGATACCTTTAGAAACATACATTTTAATGTGGTTGGTGGTGTACCATCCCTTTAAGTATTTGCCACTGCCTGCCGGTTTAAATAATTCGTTGCCAAAAAAGGTAATCTGTCCGCCATGGGTATGTCCAGATAGTATACAGGTAATGTTTACTTTTAGCGATGTGTTTAGTTCCGAGATGATATCGCTATATTCCGGACAATGGTTTAGAACAATGGTGTCCAATTGTTTGTCGTCCATATCGTTCACCGCTTTTTGAAAGTCGGCCGTTCCTCCTATAAAATCATCGATACCCAAGATATTAATGCTTCTAGAGCCTTTGGTGTAAATATGATTTTTATTCATTAAAACAACACCGTTATGCTTGTTTAATACCTGAGCTATTTCTGAATAGGCTATCTTACCCGAATGTTCTTTATTGCCGTAAATCAGAATTTTAAGGATGTTGTAATCGAATAGGGCAAGTAGTGCGTTTAACATAGATAGCTTGCTTTTTCTGGTAATGGTGTCACCGGTAAAAAGGATAATATCGGGGCGTATAGAATTAATTTTCTCTGCAATTGAAACAAGGGAGGTGTTAAGTTCTTTTAGGTGTATGTCGGATAACTGAACTAAGGTTATGCTATTATTTTTGTTTTTACTGATATCATAAACCGTCCAATCGATAATATATTTTTCGAACCAAAATGCGTCCAGGGCAAAAAGACCACCAAGACCAATAATAGAAAAAAACAATTTTTTAATAAATCCCCTTCTCTTCATCACTTCTTCAGCTCTCTTGGATGTTATGCAATAGTTCGGTTTTCTATGGGGTTAATGGGCCAACTGTAATAATGCTATATCGTAGTCATTATCCAAGAGTACTTTTCCGTTTTTGACTTCTACGGCCGTTTCAGAATAAGTATCAAATAATTTGGTGCCGTCTCCAAAAAAACCTTTTACCCAAATGGATTTTTTTCCTTTTGGCAAATCTAGCCCGACTACCACTTTATCTTTATAATCCCCTTTTATGTATGTTCTACCAAATACATAGGGTGATTTTGCCAGACGTATATGCCTGCCTGCACCAATGGCAGGGTGATTGTTTCTAAACTGTCCCAGTTTTTGCCAATACTTTAACGTTTCTTGTACTTTTGGTACGGTATCTAGCTCGTTCCAGTTCATAAAAGACCTAAGAGTGGCGTCTCCTTGAGTGCTATCCACAACCAAACTTCTTGTGGTTTCATCTCCGTAATAAATTTGTGAGGCTCCTGGGGTAAGAAGAAGAACATTGGCCGCCCTTTTTGGCTTTGATCTTAGTTTATCGTACGGATAGCCATCATCATGAGAGGTTAAATAATTTAGTACACCTTTTCCTTTTAACTGGGTGTGGAGTAATTTGTCGTATTTGGAAAAAATGGTCTCATAATCATTATTAGCATCTTCCTTTAGTTCAAAATTGATCAGACTATGGAAGCCATTTTCAAAATAATCCACTTTTTTATCACCAAAATCGTAGTTTCTACCAGCAGAAATTCCATATCCGTATACCTCTCCGACCATAAAAAAATCAGCATCGTCCAAGACCGCTTTTGGATGTTTTCTTTTCCATGTGTTAAAGGCATAGGACGCTTCTTTGTACAACTCGGCCCAAGCCTTTTCATCAACGTGTTTTACGGTGTCTACCCTAAAGCCGTCGATTCCGAATTCATGTATATAATCGGTCAACCATTTAATAATGTAATATCTTGGAGCCCTTGGATAGCCGGTTCTTTCAAAAAATAACTGTAGCTCGTCCAGTTCGGTACTTAATCTTCCTTCTTTTTTCCATTTTGCCAATAAATGATCCGGTAGTTTAACAGCCTTGTCCGAAGCTGTTATAATGTCTGGTAGGTTGTTCACCAAAGTGCAATGTGTAGTATTCTCGTAGGTGGTAAATTTACAGGTAGGTTCGGTAATGACCCATTCTTTTGGCCAAACGGGATCTTCATCTGTTTCCGGTCCAGTATGGTTAAGAACCACGTCCATAATAACTCTTATGCCATTTTTATGGGCAGTACGTACTAAGTTGGCCAAATCTTGTCTTGTGCCGAAATTGGGGTCCAAAGTGGTCCAATCTTTGGTCCAATATCCGTGATAACCATAGGTGTTACCTGTACCTTCATCGGTATCACCGTGTATTTGCTCTACAACGGGTGTAAACCAAATAGCATTAATACCCAAATCTGTAAAATATCCTTCTTCGATTTTTTGGGTGATACCCTGTAGATCTCCACCCATAAAACCTCTCAGTTTTCCCGTGTGATTGGTGCGCCCAAAATTTACATCGTTATCTACGTTGCCATTGTTAAATCTATCCGTAAGCAAAAAATAGATATTGGCGGCGTCCCAAACAAAAGGTGTTTCTCTTTTTATGGTGGTAGGGGCTTGGTTAGAGGCTATGGTTTTTTTGGGCACCTCTTTGTTTTTTAAGTTGCATGAAAATAAAAGGGAAAAAATACCTGTGGCAAGGATCAAATTTTTCATATGCATCTTAATTTGGTTAAAGCTATAAAATGCAGATGGAAGGTTAAAATTTATTTTTTTGGATTTAAAACTTTAAATTCTTCATAACAGCTACTAATGGCATCCAAGATCTGAAGGTCGTTCGCTGTTGTTATAAAAGATTTGGAGTAATTACAGTTGTTAAGTATATCTTGAATATCCATTTTATCCAATTGTAAAAGTTCCATTAGTGTTTCACGATCAAATTTAGATGCCAGAAGATCACGTATTTGGTCGTCTTCTTTCATTTGACGCAGTTTTCTCATTTGTGCGGGTCTTTTTCCGAACAAATTTCTCAGTAGGTCGGCCGGATTTAAAATGGCACCCAATACCTTTGTAACAGCGCTTGGGTTTTTGTTACCACCTTCGTAACCTACCGATAAACCCGAAATGCTATATTGGTAAGCATTGTTGATGGGTAGGTTTTTAACGTCAATTTCAAGATATCCCGTAAGTTGATAGGGTCTTACTATAACCTCTTCTAGTGCGTATGCAAGTTCTGTTAAGGCAATTTCCGTATTTTCAAATTTAAACATATCGTTGGTGACCCTTATTTTTTGCGACTTAAAACCTAGGTAAGAAAAATATAAGGTGTCGTTAACGGCCGCTGAAATAGAAAATTCCCCTTTTTGGTTGGTAATGGTCCCAATAACCTGGTTAAGATTCACAACGTGTACACTTTCTAAGGGTTCGTCGGTTTGGGCATTTTTAACGACAGCCTTTAAAGATCTGATTGCGGAATCTTCTTGGGCTACCATTAATAAACTAAAAAAACAAAAAAATCCTACAATAAGAACACGCATAAATCTGTTTCGTCAAAATTTAAAGATACAAACAAAATAAAAAAATACGCCGAAGCGTATTTTTTAATATACAATTAACTAAAAGAAATCACCTTTTCTTTTCTGGCTCCGTCTTTTTCCTGAATTTGGACTTTGTGAATTTCCGCGGTCCCTACCTTTGCTTCGGCCTCTGTCATCGTTTCTAGAGCGACTTCTTCCTTTGCCCCTGTCTCCTCTAAAGCCTCCGCCTCCACGTCGTTTACCTCCACCACCACCTGGGTTCTTGGAGATTTCTACATTTACGAACCTACCGTCTACCTTAAAATCTTTAAAGGTGCTCAGTATTTTCTCGGACACTTCGGCATCAGTGTTAAAGAAAGAGAAGCTTTCTTTTACATCTACCTTGAAAACATCTTCTTTACCAAGTCCTACGGTATCTCTGATAAAGTCTTTAAGCGACATCCAGTCATACCCGTCTTTTTCCCCAACGTTCACGAAATATCTAACCGATCCACTAGTAGGCATAGATGAATTTCTTCCGTGGTCACCATCTCTTCCAGAACCAGAACTAAGATCCTTGGCCTTATTGTAGTAGTTGTAGAATCTTGTAAACTCTACCGAAACTATCTTTTTGATCAGCTCTTCGCGGTCAATACCCTGTAACACGTCGTTAATGGCCGGAAGGAAATTGTCTACCTCCGGATTAATTTCAGTATCTTTTATTTTATTGGCCAAATGGTAAAGTTGAATCTCACAGATTTCCATTCCGGTAGGAATGTTTTTGGAAATAAAATCTTGTTTTATCTTATTTTCTATGGCCTTTATTTTTCTTAGTTCACTACGAGTGACTATTACCATAGAGATTCCTGATTTTCCTGCACGTCCCGTTCTACCGCTTCTATGGGTGTAGGTCTCTATTTCGTCCGGTAACTGATAATTGATAACATGTGTAATATCGTCAACATCGATACCCCTGGCGGCAACATCGGTAGCCACTAGCATTTGAATCTGCTTTTTTCTGAATGCGTTCATGACAAGGTCACGTTGATTCTGGCTTAGGTCGCCATGCAGGGCTCCGGCATTATACCCATCCTCGATCAGTTTTTCGGCAACTTTTTGGGTATCTCGTTTTGTTCTGCAGAAAACTACCGAAAAAATATCGGGATTCGTATCTGCCAATCTTTTTAAGGCGGGGTAACGGTCTCTGCCGCTTACGACATAGTACTCATGTTGTACTGTAGAAGCCCCGGAGTTTTTTGCACCTACCGTAATTTCTTGTGGCGAGTGCATGAATTTTTTTGCTATTACCGATACCTCTTTGGGCATGGTGGCGGAAAATAGCCATGTAGACTTTTCGTTAGGGGTGTTGGACAGAATATCTTTGATATCTTCAAAGAAACCCATGTTCAACATCTCGTCCGCCTCATCAAGAACACAATAATCGATTTTGGTGATATCTACCAAACGGCGACTGATCATGTCTTTCATTCTTCCTGGAGTGGCAACGATTATTTGTGCACCTCTTTTTATCTGTCTGGCTTGTTCGGTGATACTGGCACCACCATATATAGCAACAACATTTACGTTTTTCTCGTATTTGGAATAGAGTTGTAGCTCATTGGTTATCTGTAGGCACAATTCGCGGGTAGGCGATAGTATAAGGCCCTGTGTTGTTCTACTGTTACTATCTATTTTTTGAATCAGGGGGAAACCAAAAGCAGCGGTCTTTCCGGTTCCTGTTTGTGCAAGTGCCACCAAATCGGTCTCACTTTCCAATAAAATTGGGATTGCTTTTTCCTGTACTTCGGAGGGCGATTCAAAACCCATATCCGAAACAGCATCTAATAGAGACTTCTCTAGTCCCAGTGCTTCAAACTTTGTCATATTATGTTATATACTTAATCGCAAATAAGAATGTTGCTTAGAGCGATTATTTTACAACCTGTTTAGACTCAGCGCAACACATGCTATACCAGCGGCATTAATTAAAGCGGCAAAGGTACTGCTAATAAATGAGATGTTATAATTATTACAGGTATTGATTTTTTAAGGCGCCAGACTATAGCCGTATGAAGACATTAAAATACCTATGATACCAAACGCTACCATAAGAAAAATAAAGGTTTTTTGAAGTTTGGGATTGTCGTGAACTATGATACATACGGCGCCAAGAACTATACTTATTTGAAAAAAGAGCATGCCCATGTCAAATTTTTTAGTGGCATTGTCGTATTCTTCGGTCAGGGTTTCCCATTCCTTGATTCCGATAATTTTGCCCATTTCGCCATCAAGGTCCTGAGCCCATTTTTCTTTTGGGATATTTGCAGACCCAATTAAGATTTCCTTTTTTTCGGCGGCATATTTTTTAATTTTATTTTTTATGCCGTCAATTTTCTCCTTAATACCATCTTTATTGTTTTCTAACACTATGCCACTTTCCAATAATGCCTGTAAATAATCCAATTCTCCTTCTTTGAGGCTTTCTTTAATGCTTTTAGATTGATACCAGCCAGAGTAGTTGACAACTTTGTTGTGGGCAATCATCATTTCTTCTTCCAGTTCTCCGTTGATCATTTGCGATATGGCCATTAGGGCAGCAAAAAAGGCTATCAGAACACCTCCGACAGCTTCGGCTCTTTCGGAAGCAACAGAGACTTCTACGGTGTCCTTGGTTTTGTTAGGTTGTGACATTCTTGGTTT
This sequence comes from Maribacter thermophilus, assembly GCF_001020565.1. Taxonomy (GTDB): domain Bacteria; phylum Bacteroidota; class Bacteroidia; order Flavobacteriales; family Flavobacteriaceae; genus Maribacter; species Maribacter thermophilus. The sequence goes on from NZ_LDAS01000001.1 coordinate 671,582, forward strand.
TTAGATAGGAAATAAGCTTGGAGAAAGCTTTTCCCCGGTGTCCAATTTTATTTTTTGTCTCTAAGGGTAGTTCTGCAAATGTTTTGTCGAATCCTTCTGGTTTGAATATGGGGTCGTAGCCAAAACCTTTTTCTCCATTTTTTATCTTGGTAATCTGTCCCTTGACAGATCCTTCAAAAAACAATGTTTCATCGTTAAGGTTTAATGCTATGACGGTCTTAAAACTTGCGGATCTGTCATCTTTATCCTTAAGATTGGTCAAAAGTTTGTCCATATTTGCATTGGCGTCGTTTTTTTCTCCGGCATATCTGGCCGAGTATACGCCCGGTGCTCCGTTCAGGGCATTTACAAGCAGTCCGGTATCATCCGCAAAACAAGGAAGTTGATAGGTTTTAGAAACGTAATCTGCCTTGAGCTTGGCATTGCCCTTTAATGTATCTGCAGTTTCGGGAATAGGTTCGGAGCATCCTAAGTCCGTTAAGGAGACCAGGTTGATAAAAGGGGGAAGCAATTTTTGTATTTCCTTTAATTTGTTTTGGTTATGCGTAGCGAATACAAGTTTCATTTAAATGAATTATTCTTTAGGGGAAAAGGAAGTTATCAGAATCAAAAATACTAATTTTATAATATGGAACTAAAACTGCCTCCTATTCTGGTATTTATCTTTTTTGCTATTATGATGTATTTGGTGGGGAGGTTCTTGCCTTTTGGCTTTTTTGATTTTTTCGGACGCTTTCTTCTGGCCAAAATATTGAGTGTATTGGCTGTACTGGTCGCGCTGGTATCACTGGTTCAATTTTATAGGTTAAAAACAACGGTAGATCCTAGAGCTCCCCATAAAACTAATAGATTGATAACTAACGGTCTGTATAAATATTCTAGAAACCCCATGTATTTGGCCATGCTGCTTTTGATACTGGCATATGGTCTACAGATGGGAAATGCGTTCAATACATTGGTGGCAGCCGGGTTTGTGTCCTATATGAATCGATTTCAAATAATTCCGGAAGAGAAAATTTTACTCCAGAAGTTTGGAAAGGAGTATAAAATATACCTTTCACAAACAAGAAGGTGGTTCTAAAGTAATAAACATTTTTGTGTATTAGCTTTTTAGATAATAATTAAAAATATTACTTAATTAACTTATTAATTGGTATATTAGCTTTTTAATTAATAATCATGATAGCAATAATAACAGGTGACATTGTCAATTCTGAAAATCATCCTTCATCTGAATGGATGGATATTTTAAAAGAATATTTTTCACGTTTTGGCCCAGCTCCGATGAATTGGGAGATATATAGGGGAGATGAGTTTCAGTTAAAGGTGACACAAGAAAACGCCTTGTTGGTAGCCATTCAAATAAAGGCTATTTTAAAATCCATCAAGGGGTTGGATGTGCGTATGGGAATTGGAATTGGTCTAGAGACCTATATCGGTTCCGGTGTTAGTGAATCCAACGGTCCGGCTTACCAAAGATCTGGCCGTAAACTAGAATCGTTAAAAGATAGCAAGGTTAATCTTAGCATAGCAACGGGAAACGAATTCTATGACCGCACATTAAATCTTATGTTACGGCTTGCTTTGGACTTTATGGATGATTGGAGCGTGGTGTCCGCAGAAATAATAGCATTGGTGTTGGATGAGCCCAATGCCTCCCAGAAAGAGATAGCGAAGAAATTGGGTATTAAACAATCTGCCGTTAGCCAACGGCTAAAACGGGCTCGACTAAACTTGGTTTTAGACTTATTGGACTATTATGAAAAACAAATCAAAGAAATATAAGGGATGCAAATATTTATAAAGCTATTGTTGGCTCATTTAATAGGGGACTTTATGTTGCAGCCAAGTAAATGGGTGGTACATAAAGAAGCCAACAAAGCAAGGTCAAAGTATCTCTATTTTCATGTTTTAGTGCACTTTGCACTATATGTATTGGTCTTATGGAATATGAACGATTGGAAAATAGCAGTTGTTATAACCGTAAGCCATTTGTTTATTGATATGGGCAAGTTGTACGCTGCCCCTTGGTTTAAGAACGGGAGCGTTCCTTTTTTCTTAGATCAGATACTGCATATTCTAGTGCTTTATATTTGTTGCTTTTATGATAATTTGTACGAGCACACCATAATGCTTTTCAATAATTTGGATTGGGGCTTATTACTGGCGGTAGTTTTTGTTACTTTTCCTTCTGCCATTATAATGGCGAAGCTTTTGGAGGGAATGTCGGATCAGATCAGTACAGATCACAAATCATTGCCGAACGCAGGTAAGTATATAGGAATTATAGAAAGGTTGTTCGTATTGGTGTTCATTTTAATGGGAAGGTGGGATGCCATAGGTTTTCTGATCACCGCTAAATCTGTTTTTAGGTTCAACGACCTAAAAGAGAGCAATAGCAGAAAATTAACGGAATATATCTTGATCGGTACCTTGGTAAGCTTTGGCTTGGCCATTATTGCCGGTATTCTTTATACAAGCTTTAATTGATTTAATGGCATGAACAGGTTTGCGGTATTATTTATAACATTGGGGTTTGTACTTAACGTTGCTGCCCAAACTAAACATTTTACTTCTTTTGACGATGTTGCCATAGCGTATACGGATGAGGGGCTCGGTAATGTCATATTGCTTGTTCACGGTTTCTTAAACTCTGGCAGGTCATGGGAAAATACCCATATAAAAAAAGATTTGCTGGAAAAAGGATACCGTGTGATTACCCCTGATTTGCGGGGAACGGGAATGTCCGACAAGCCACAAGACGATATGTATTACCATAACGACGCAGAGGTAAAAGACCTTCAGTTATTAATGTCACATTTAAAGATCGCCCGGTACGATGCCATCGGATATTCTAGGGGAAGTATCGTTTTGGCAAAACTTTTGACAAAAGATATGCGAATTAAACAGGCCGTGCTTGGGGGTATGGGCATAGATTTTACCGATCCTGAATGGGATAGGCGTTTAATGTTCGCAGAGGCTTTTGATGGCAACGAAACAGAAATGACCCGAGGGGCGGTCACCTATGCAAAATCTATAAATGCGGATTTTAGATCTCTTCACCTGCAGCAGAAGTATCAACCGGTTACTTTGGTGGAAGACCTTGTCAAGGTAAAGGTTAAAGTTTTGGTAATCGTTGGTGACAAGGATATGGATAACGGGGATTCTGCGGCATTGAGCAAAGTTTTTAAAAGAGGAAGGCTGGTTAGGGTACCCGGAGACCATAACGGAGCATGGAAAACAAAAGAGTTTTCAAAGAAGGTTCTTCGATTTTTGTAAGTTATTATACCATGGGTGTGGATGGATTGATCAGAATTTTCATCAAACTAACATCTTTTTGTTTTATTTCATATTATGAGTAAGATCAAACAAATATAATTTTTACTTTTACGCCTTGGTTTTCAAAAACAGAGATTCTAAGTAAAAATGGTTGCAACAGGCAGAAAGTATGTATTTGATTTTGACAGTACGTTAACTAGGGTAGAGGCCTTGGATGTATTGGCCGAAATGACATTGGAAGGTAAATCCAACAAGGAGGAAATCATCAACGAGATCCAAAATATAACCAATCTTGGTATCGATGGGGATATTTCCTTTACAGAGTCGTTAGAGCGAAGAATTAAGTTGTTAAATGCCCACAAAGATCATTTAGATGGTTTGGTGAACGAGCTTAGACACAAAATATCAAAATCGATTGCCTCTAACAAAGAGTTTTTTGAAAAATATTCAGATGATATCTATGTTATATCATGTGGATTCAAAGAGTTTATAGATCCTATTGTAGAAGAGTACAATATACCGTCCGAAAGAGTGTATGCAAATACATTTAAGTTTGACAAGGACGGAAACATTATCGGTTTTGATGAGCATAATGTATTATCTCATCATAACGGAAAAATAGAATGCCTAAAGCAAATGAACTTGGACGGAGAGGTTCAGGTCATTGGAGACGGCTATAGTGATTATGTAATGAGGGAAGCGGGAATTGCAGATAAGTTTTTTGCATATACAGAAAATGTGCATAGAGATAAAGCTGCAAACAAAGCCGACCATATTGCCCCTAATTTAGATGAATTTTTATTTGTGAACGATTTGCCAAGAAATATATCCTACCCAAAGAACAGAATTAAGATCCTTTTATTGGAGAATGTGCACCCGGCAGCTTTTGAGAACCTATCTAAAGATGGTTTCTCTGTTGAGTTGGTAAAACATAGTCTTCCGGAAGAGGAATTGATAGAGAAAATTAAAAATGTCCATGTTTTGGGTATCCGATCAAAGACACAGGTTAACCAAAAGGTGTTGGACGCTGCAGAAAAATTATTGGTTGTAGGGGCGTTTTGTATCGGTACCACACAAATAGATCTTGATTATGCCAAGAAAAAAGGAGTGGTTGTTTTTAATGCTCCCTATAGCAATACAAGATCGGTCGTAGAATTGGCCATAGGAGAAATTATAATGTTAATGCGTAGCGTCTTTGCCAGAAGTTCGGAAATACATAACGGACAATGGCAAAAAACTGCTGCAGGGTCCCGTGAAGTGCGTGGTAAGAACCTAGGTATTGTAGGTTATGGTAACATAGGTAAACAATTGTCCGTATTGGCGGAAGCTATGGGTATGAAAGTGTACTACTATGACGTTAACGATCAACTTGCTATTGGTAATGCGGTAAAATGTAATACGTTAGAGGATTTATTGAGTGTTTCAGATGTAGTTACCCTTCATGTAGATGATAATAAGGCCAATAAGAACTTTATTGGGGCCAGGGAAATAAACCAAATGAAGAAAGGGGCTATGTTGATCAATCTCTCAAGAGGTTTTGTGGTCGATATAGATGCTTTGGCAGAAGGTCTCGAAAGTGGTAAGATTGCAGGGGCGGCAGTAGATGTGTATCCTGAGGAGCCAAGAAGTAACGGTGAATTTAAAACTAAGCTGCAGGGCTTTCCAAATGTTATATTAACACCTCATGTTGGTGGTAGTACAGAGGAGGCCCAGAGAGATATTGCCGATTTTGTGCCCAATAAAATAATGGATTACATTAACTCTGGTAATACGGTAGATGCGGTTAACTTTCCTAATATAAGGTTGCCGAAACAGAATAAAGTTCATAGATTTTTGCACATACATAAAAATGTACCGGGAATCATGGCAAAGATCAATGAAGTATTGGCGAAATATGAACTTAATATATCAAGCCAGTACCTTTCTACCGATAGCGAAGTGGGGTATGTAATTACCGATTTGGACAAAGAATACAACAAAGATGTGATCAAGGCCCTTAAAAAGGTAGAGAATACAATTAAATTTAGGGTATTGTACTAGTCTTATTTATGGTGATAAGGCTCATTTCTTAAAATGGTAAAAGCTCGGTAGATCTGCTCTATCACGAATAATCGAACCATTTGGTGAGAGAAGGTCATTTTTGAAAGACTGATCTTACCGGCGGCTTTATTGTATATTTCTTGGCTAAAACCATAAGGTCCTCCGATCAAGAATACCAATTGCTTTATACCTGAGTTCATCTTCTTTTGTAAATAGGTAGAAAACTCTATAGAGGTATACTGTTTGCCTTTTTCGTCCAAAAGAATCAAAACATCTGTATTGGAGAGTTGTTTTAAGATCAATTCCCCTTCTTTTGTCTTCTGCTGATCTTCAGTAAGGTTTTTGGTTTTCTTTAAATCGGGAATAATTTCTATTTCGAAATTTATATAATGCCCCAATCGCCTTTCGTATAGGTCTATAAGGTTTTGTAATTCAGAACTATCGGTTTTGCCTATGGCCAGTAGTTTAATCGTCATATTTCAAAAGTAAATCAATTTCACAAAATGGATTCGTATTTTAGCATATAACAAGTTATAATTATGATTACGCAAGAACAATTTGATAAAGAAATAAAGGGGATAATAGCCAATGCGATCAGGGAAGATGTCGGGGATGGAGACCATAGTTCTTTGGCCTGTATTCCAGAAGAGGCTACGGGTAAAGCTAAATTATTGGTGAAGGACGAAGGTGTTATTGCGGGTGTGGCATTAGCAAAACAGGTTTTTGAGTATGTTGATAAGGACTTGAGGGTAACTACTTTAATAGAAGATGGCGCAAGGGTAAAATACGGCGATATCGTTTTTTATGTAGAAGGAAGATCGCAAAGTATATTAAAAGCGGAAAGGTTGGTGTTAAATGCCATGCAACGAATGAGTGCAATAGCTACAAAAACAGACTTTTTTGTGGGCCTCTTAAACGGTACTGGAACTAAAATACTGGACACCAGAAAAACAACACCTGGAATAAGAGCGTTAGAGAAATGGGCCGTAAAAATAGGGGGAGGGGAAAATCATAGGTTTGCGCTCTATGATATGATAATGCTAAAAGATAATCATATAGATTTTGCAGGTGGGGTCACGAAGGCCATAGAGAAAACAAAGGCTTATTTAAAAGAAACAGGAAGAGATCTTAAAATTATTGTAGAAGCAAGAAATCTTGAAGAAATAAGGGAGATTTTAAAAACCGAAGGTGTATACCGCATACTTATAGATAATTTTAATTATGAAGATACCCGAGAGGCCGTAAGGTTGATCGGTAATAAGTGTTTAACCGAATCGTCTGGTGGAATCAATGAGAAAACCATTCGTAAATATGCGGAATGTGGCGTAGATTATATTTCTTCGGGAGCCCTAACGCATTCTGTTTATAACATGGACCTAAGTCTAAAAGCTGTGTAAATGTCTGCAGAGATAGAAGAGAAGCTGGATAAAATACCGATTATAAACAAGCTCGTTAAATTATTAAAAAGAATAAAGTTACCGGGATTTGAGGGATTGTCCATTTATGATCTAATGGAGATGTATGTTAGCGGGATCGTGCAAGGTGCCCTATCCTCAAGGGCAAGTGCCATTTCTTTTAGTCTTTTTATGGCATTGTTCCCCTTGTTGATTTTTATGGTTACCCTCGTGCCATATTTGGTAGACTACGTCAGTATCAAAAATGCGGATTTTGAGCTAGAGTTTCAAATTTTTTTAGAATCGTTTTTACCTAATGCGACAGGAGATTACTTCGGGGAAGTGTTTCAGCAGATCAAAGATCAAAAACGGGGAGGATTGTTGTCATCGGCATTTTTGCTTTCGATATTTCTGATTGCCAATGGTGTAAATTCTATCTTTGGAGGATTTGAGACCTCTTACCACATAGAGTTGAGACGTAACTTTTTTAGACAATATCTATATGCATTGATGGTAGGGTTAATATTGGCAATTTTAATAATCGTCGGTTTTATTGCATATGTATATTTCGAATTTTATGTGCTGGGCTATTTAACCGAGTTTGCGGCAAAACAAGGTGGTTATGTATTGGGTGACGATGATATTATCGGGGTGCAGATAGCAAAAGTTCTTTTCTTTGTTATACTCTCTTATTTCACGACGGCCGTTCTCTACTATTTTGGTACAAAAGAGGGTAAACAGGCCAGTTTCTTTTCCGTTGGGTCTTTAATGACAACGATTTTATTTTTGTTGACTTCATATTTGTTCGGTATTTATGTTGAAAAATTTGCCAGATATAATGAACTTTATGGGGCTTTGGGGGGATTATTGATATTAATGGTCTATATATGGTTAAATTCCAATATATTGCTACTTGGTTTTGAGTTGAACGCATCATTAAATTCCTTACGGAGAATCAGTAAAAAAGAATGATAGATTATAAAAAAAGTATCCTTGTATTATTTATGGTATGCCTTACAAACTTTGTATCGGCACAGAGTGTTTTTGGTAAATGGAAAACCATAGATGATCGTACAGGTAATCCAAAAGGGATTATTAATATCTATGAAAAAGATGGGCTTATGTACGGTTTTGTAGAGAAGATACTGGAAAAAGGTAAGGAGGATGCAACTTGCCATAAGTGCGAAGGTGAACTAAAGGATAAACCCGTGGTGGGCATGGAAATAATTACCGCTGCCGAAAAGCATGGCGATGGGGAGTGGAAGGGGAAAAGGCTTTTTGATCCCGAACAAGCAATGACTTTTCGTTGTAAAATATGGTTGAACCCCCATAACCCCAATGAGTTAAAAGTAAGAGGGTATCTTGCGTTTATCTACCGTACTCAAACCTGGTTGCGAGTAGAAGAATAAAAATAATGTCACATTTTATAGATGTCATATTACCAATTCCCTTAGAAAGGCTGTTTACCTATAGTGTTACTTCTGGTCAGGCAAATGAGATAAAGCCCGGCATGAGGGTTTCTGTTCCTTTTGGCAAATCAAAAATATATACGGGATTGGTCCATAGCGTGCATCAAAAAGCACCAGAGGCATACGAGGCTAAGGAAATAGACCAAATATTGGATTATGAGCCCATAGTTACGGTTACACAGATACAACATTGGGAGTGGATCGCCGAATACTACATGTGTACATTGGGCGAGGTATTAAGAAGTGCCCTGCCTTCCGCTTTCTTGCTTGAAAGTGAGACCTTGGTCTTGCGCAACATGGAGGCGGATGTTAAAGAGAGCGATTTAAAAGACGATGAATTTTTGGTTTTTGAGGCGCTTCAGCATCAATCGGTATTAAAAGTACAGGAAGTGGCCGTTATCGTGGATAGGAAGAATGTGTTGCCGGTACTCAATAGATTATTGAAAAAAAAGGTAATTCATTTAAAAGAGGAGGTTTTTGAGCAGTACAGGCCAAAATTGGTGAAGTACATAAGATTGGGGGAGGCATACACCTCCGACGAATCTTTGGAAACCTTGCTGGAATCTTTGACAAGGGCACCAAAACAGAGTCAAGTCGTGCTGGCCCTGTTTCAGTTGTTGGGGCAGACGAAGAAGCCTATTTCTGTGGCAGATCTAGAGAAGGCTAGTAATAGCTCAAAGGCTGTAATCAAAGCTTTGGTGGATAAGGAAATTCTGGAAGAATATTTTATTAGAACAGATAGGGTGAATTATGACGGTTCCGATTACAATGCAGCTATAAAAGACCTGAACGAATATCAAAAAGAAGCCCTTCGGAATATAGAAAAGTCTTTTAATGATAAAAAAGTTACCCTTTTAAAAGGGGTTACTTCTTCTGGGAAAACAGAAGTATATGTAAAGTTGATAGAAGCTTGTTTGGCTACGGGGAAACAAGTGCTGTATCTATTGCCAGAGATCGCTTTGACCACTCAGCTCATATCAAGGTTGCAAGAGTATTTTGGGGAAAAGATCACGGTATATCATTCTAAATATAATGTACATGAAAGGGTAGAGGTTTGGAACAATGTGCTGAACCAAGAGCCAAAGGCCCAAATAGTAATAGGGGCAAGGTCGTCTTTGTTTCTCCCTTTTAGAAATCTAGGGCTGTTAATAGTAGATGAGGAGCATGAGTCTTCCTTTAAACAATTTGATCCATCCCCAAGATATCATGCAAGAGATGCGGCCATCGTCTTGGCCAATTTTCATAGGGCAAATGTTCTTTTAGGCTCCGCTACACCAAGTATAGAAAGTTATTACAATGCAAAAACGGGTAAATATGGTTATGCTGAGATAAACAGGCGTTTTGGCAATGTTTTAATGCCCGATATAGAGTTGGTTGATATTAAAGAGGCGCATCGCAAGAGGAGAATGAAAGGGCATTTTTCTGAACGCTTGATGGAGGAGATACAAGAAGCTTTAGATATGGGTGAACAGGTAATCTTATTTCAAAATAGAAGGGGGTATGCCCCTGTTTTGGAATGTTTGACCTGCGGACATACACCACAATGTCCCAATTGCGATGTAAGTTTGACGTATCACCAATACAGAAAGCAAATACGGTGTCATTATTGCGGTTACCACGCGGCACTCCCCGAAAGTTGCTTTGCCTGTGGAAGTCCCGATCTTGATACTAAAGGTTTTGGCACCCAACAAATAGAGGAAGAGGTCTTAAAATTGTTTCCAGAAGTTAGGGTGGGGAGAATGGATCTGGACACGACCAGGGGCAAGCATGCCTATGAAAAGATTATTACCTCTTTTGAACAGCAAGAGCTCGATATATTAATAGGCACACAAATGCTTACCAAGGGGCTGGATTTTAGAAATGTAAGCCTTGTAGGTGTTATGCAGGCAGATACACTTTTGAATTTCCCTGATTATAGGGCGCATGAAAAGGCCTTTCAGTTATTGACCCAGGTTTCGGGCAGGGCGGGAAGAACCAAAAAAAGGGGTAAGGTAATCATACAGAGCTACAATCCGTACCATCAAATATTAAAACAGGTAACTACCGGAGATTATGATGAAATGTATAAAGAGCAGCTCTATGAAAGGGAGCAATATAAATATCCTCCCATAAACAGGGTGGTTAAGATTACTTTTAAGCATAAAAATTATAACATTCTCAATGAGGCTGCCGATTGGTTTGCCGGTGCTTTGAGGAATAATTTCGGGGGAACTGTTCTAGGGCCAGAATATCCTCCGGTTTCCCGAATCAGAAATCAATATTTGAAACATATCTTGGTCAAGATTTCAAAAAATGATTCTTTGGCACGCAGTAAACGGAATATTAAAAGAATAGAAAAGTCGTTTAATGCCATTTCTATGTATAGAAGTGTTCGGGTCATATATAACGTAGATCACATATAAAATAAAAAAACCGCCATTTGGCGGTTTTTTCTATAATAAGTAAAATATATTCATATACACTGTTAAACGTTACTAAGTGCCTCGGCCAATTCGGTTTTCTTGTTTCTACTCAATGGAATAGATCTGCCGCTTACCTCAACATTTTTACTATTGAATTTTTCTACCTTTTCCAAGTTAACGATATAAGACTTGTGTATTCTTAAAAACTTATCTTGGGGCAACTGTTTTTCAAAAGATTTCATTGTTGATAAAATTACGATATTGGCTTCGTCGGTAACCAATTTTATGTAATCGCCCAAGGCTTCTATCCACTTGATATCGTTTAAAATAACCTTTCTTTTCTTTAGGTTGCTTTTAACAAAGATGTGTTCTTCATCTTCGACCACCCTGTTCATTTGCTCGTATTTGGCAACGGCTCTTTTTACAGAGGCGTCAAAACGTGCCATGGTGATAGGCTTGTGCAAATAGTCGGTTACATCATAATCAAATGCCTTTAAGGCGTAATCCGGTTTTCCTGTAATTAATATTACTTGAGGGCTGTTTTCCAGGGACTCCAGTAGGTCGAATCCTGTAATGATAGGCATCTCAACATCAAGAAAAATCAAATCGATTTCATTGTTCTTGATACCGTTTTTTGCTTCGATAGCATTACTGTACTCCGCTACCATGGCCAAGTTGGGGTGGTTGTTTACCAACTTTGCGACGGCCATCCTCTGCATAGACGAATCGTCAACGATAATACTTCTTAATTTCATAAGGGCTGATTTGTGGGGTTAAATCATCGACAAATAACCGAAAAAACACGTTCAACTGCAACAAAAGATGTAAACAATGCTTTAATATCTGTGTAAATGGCGATGACCATTGGATTATTTAAGATTTGGTTCGTTCAATTTTATTATATTCTCCTAGGTATAACGAATAAATTTCCCTTTTCTTATAATTATTTTAAAATAATATCTATTTTTGCACTCCTTAAAATAAAATATAATTATGAACCATTACGAAACTGTTTTCATTTTGAATCCCGTTCTATCTGATGTTCAGATAGAGGAAACAGTTAAGAAATTTGAAGATTTCTTAATTAACAATGGAGCCAAAATGGTAGCCAAAGAAAATTGGGGCCTAAAGAAATTGGCGTATCCCATCCAAAACAAAAAGAGTGGTTTTTACCACTTGTTCGAATTTACTAGTGCAGGTGAGGTAATAATGCCTTACGAGCAAGAGTTTAGGAGAGATGAACGCGTTATGAGATTTTTGACCGTTAAACTGGACAAACATGCGATTGCGTGGGCAGAAAAAAGAAGAACAAGAAACAAAACCGCTAAAGCTTAAGTATTATGTCAACATTACAACAACAAGCAAAAGGTAAAAAGGATGGGGAGATAAGGTATCTTACCCCGTTGAACATTGAGACCAACACAAAAAAGAAGTATTGTAGATTTAAAAAATCTGGAATCAAGTATGTTGATTACAAAGATGCTGACTTTTTGATGAAATTGGTGAACGAGCAAGGTAAGTTATTACCAAGAAGACTTACAGGAACTTCCTTGAAGTACCAAAGAAAAGTAGCCCAAGCGGTAAAGAGAGCTCGTCATTTGGCGTTAATGCCATATGTTGGTGATTTATTAAAATAAAAGAAAAGAATCATGGAGCTTATATTAAAGCAAGACGTAGAAAATTTAGGTTTTAAAGACGATTTGGTCAATGTTAAGAACGGTTATGGTAGAAATTACCTTATACCAAAAGGCTTGGCGACAATGGCAACTCCTTCTGCTAAAAAAGTTTTGGCAGAAAACCTAAAACAAAGAGCACACAAAGAAAAGAAAGTTGTTGAAGCTGCAACGAAGGTAGCCGATGCCCTAAAAGCATTGGAATTGAAAATTGCCGCTAAAACAGGTGCCGGAGACAAATTATTCGGATCTGTTACCAATAATGACTTGGCCGAGGCACTTGCCAAAGAGGGTCATACCATAGAAAAGAAGTTTATCAGTATTCAAGGTGGTGCCGTAAAAAGGACCGGACCTTACAATGCTCAGATTAGACTTCATAGAGAGGTAATCGTTGACTTTGCTTTTGAAGTAGTCGCAGAAAAAAAATAATTTGAGGAAATATTAATGTTTAAGCCTTTCAGGAAACTGAAAGGCTTATTTGTTTTTGCTTTTCATGAAATATACAAGACTTACAAAAGAACAACTAGAGGAACTTCACCAAGAATTCATAAATTTTTTGGCAACACAGTCCATTACAAAAAGTGAATGGGATGATATTAAGGCTAACAAACCGGAAGTAGCGGAAGAAGAGCTGGATATCTTTAGTGATCTGGTTTGGGAGGGTGTATTGACGAAAGTGAAGTATTTGGAAAATATCTCAAAACAGCAAATGCATTTATTTCATTTGACGGATAAAGAGATGAAGTTGATTGCCGTAAAGGTTTTAAACCCCGAAATAGATTTGACCACGAAAGTTGGTTTTGATTGGTTTAAAAGAAATTGGCAATCTGATTTTGTGGATTATATGACCGCATCAAAAGCGTATACCGAAGATCGTAATCAAGATAAATTTGAATTGATACGACAAGGTGCCGTAATAACAAAAGGAGAATTGTACCAGTGGTTTGATAAAGTGATCGGATAAAGCGATATTTGCCCGTCTATTCAATCCTTAATACAGCTTATAAGAAATTTTTTAATGGCACAGAAACCATCTATACCAAAGGGGACCAGAGATTTTACACCATCCGAAGTCATAAAACGAAATTACATTTTCGACATTGTAAAAAAGCATTTTCAAATTTTCGGTTTTCAACCTATTGAAACTCCTTCTTTTGAAAACTCGGATACGCTAATGGGTAAATATGGAGATGAAGGAGATCGCTTGATCTTTAAGATCTTGAACTCTGGAGATTACCTGACCAAAGTAGATGAAGAGCTGTATAAGTCTAAAAATAGCGCAAAAATTACCTCAAAGATATCTGAGAAGGCTCTAAGGTACGATTTAACGGTCCCTTTTGCCCGATACGTTGTCATGCATCAAAATGAGTTGAATTTTCCATTTAAACGGTATCAGATACAGCCGGTATGGAGGGCAGATAGACCTCAAAAAGGAAGATTTAGGGAATTTTATCAATGTGATGCAGATGTTGTTGGGTCAAATTCGCTTCTTCAAGAAATAGAGTTGATTCAACTTTACGATGCGGTATTTACCGATTTACAATTAAAGGGCGCCACTATAAAATTAAACAACCGAAAAATATTGGCCGGTATAGCAGAGGTTATAGGGGCAAAAGATTTACTGGTCGATTTTACCGTAGCTCTTGATAAATTGGACAAAATAGGGGAAGAAGGGGTCAAAAAGGAAATGCTTTCCAAGGGCATTTCCGAAACGGCCATTGAAAAAGCTTCTCCATTGTTTAACTTAAGTGGCAGTAATGTAGACCAGTTACAAATGCTGGGTGATCTATTAAAAGATTCTGAAGAAGGTAGTAAGGGCGTGGATGAATTGTGCTTTATTGTGGAGGCAGTTGCAAGTTTAGGCCTGCAATCTTCTAACCTTGCCATTGATGTTACATTGGCAAGGGGGCTAAATTACTACACCGGTGCTATTTTTGAAGTGTCGGCTCCAAAGGGTGTTTTCATGGGGTCTATTGGTGGTGGAGGAAGATACGATGACCTAACCGGAATTTTTGGGCTGAAAGATGTTAGTGGTGTAGGTATTTCCTTCGGACTGGACCGTATTTATTTGGTGTTGGAAGAGCTTTCGCTTTTTCCAGAGGCCATAGATAGGTCTTTGGATGTGTTGTGTCTTAATTTTGGAAATATGGAAGGAATGGCGGCACTTAAATTGACTACTGTGCTTAGAAATGCCGGTATAAAGGCCGATTTGTATCCGTCTGCGGCAAAACTGAACAAACAGTTTAAGTACGCCAACAGTAGAAATGTGCCCTATGTAATTCTCTTGGGTGAACAAGAATTGATAGATGGTTCTTTTGTTGTGAAGAATATGGAGAGTGGAGAGCAAAAGACCTATTCCATAGATAATGCACAAGAATTTATAGATACCTTATAAACGTTGATCTATGGAGGCCAACACGGTACGGTAGTAATCAAGGTCATGAGGTACATATTTCTGGGAAAAATCTGCCCGTAAGAGCTCTTCTTTAAATTGCTCAAAGGGAATTAAGGCAAGTTTCTCTACCTCACTTTCTTGTTTTGTAAGTTTGCTTAAAGGTGCTTGTAAAAGGCATATATAGGTGTGGTGAAATTCGGCATCTATCAATGTTTCGGAGTGTTTTTGTAATGATTTGAAGGTTCCTATTTTTTCTAATTGATGTGCAGGCAGATCATCTAGTCCTATTTCTTCCGAAATTTCCCGTAATGCCGATGTTTCGATACTTTCACCTGCGCTCACATGTCCGGCTACTGAAACATCCCAAAGTAGGGGGTAGGTATCTTTGTTCTTTCCTCTTTGTTGTATAAGAATTTCTTTGTGATCCGTATAGAACCAAACGTGAACGGTAGCATGGAACAATCCTTTACGGTGAGCTTCTGATTTCATGGCGGTTGTACCTGTTGGTTCTCCGTTCTCCGATAAAATGTCTACAAGTTCGTCCATGGCAAAGAGATTGTTGAATACGGGTGTTTAAAAAGAGGGCGAAGCCGATAAAATAATTCTTATTTCGACTTCGCCCTCATATCAATTTAGTTTTCCTTTTTGTTATTTAATCAAAATAGCTAAAAGTTTCGCCTTCTTTTATATTCAACAACGTTTCATAAATTAATCTGATTACATTTTCTACATCGTCTTTATGAACTGTTTCTACCGTCGTATGCATATAACGCAATGGCAAAGAGATCAATGCGGAGGCAACACCACCGTTACTATACGCGAAAGCATCCGTATCTGTCCCTGTCATTCTAGAGGCGGCCATACGTTGAAAAGGAATGTTTTTGGACTCTGCGGTCTCTATAATGCGCTCTCTTAATTTGTTCTGTACTGCAGGTGCGTAAGAAATAACGGGTCCGGCACCTATTTCTGTATGTCCCTGTGTTTTTTTCTCTATCATAGGGGTCGTAGTGTCATGGCAAACATCGGTAACGATGGCAACATTCGGTTTAATCGTTTGTGTAATCATTTCGGCGCCCCTTAAGCCAATTTCTTCTTGTACCGAGTTGGTGATATAGAGTCCAAAAGGCAGTTTCTTTTTATTCTCGTGCAGTAATCTTGCCACCTCTGCAATCATAAATCCACCGGCACGGTTATCTATGGCCCTACACACGAATTTATTATTGTTTAGAACATGGAAGGTGTCTGGGTAGGTGATGACACAACCTACGTGTACCCCCATTTTTTCGACCTCGTCCTTATCCTTGGCACCTATATCAATAAAAATGTTGTCCAGTTTGGGAGACTCTTCTTTCTCGTTTTTTCTTGTGTGGATCGCTGGCCACCCAAAAACACCTTTTACGATGCCCTTTTTGGTGTGTATGTTTACCCATTTGCTAGGGGCGATCTGGTGGTCGCTTCCCCCGTTTCTAATAACGTATAAAAGTCCGTTATCGGTAATATAGTTTACGTACCATGATATCTCATCGGAATGCCCTTCTATAACTACTTTATAGTCGGCATCGGGATTTATGACCCCTACAGCTGTGCCATAAGTGTCTGTTATAAAGGTGTCTACGTATGGTTTTAGGTAATCCATCCATAATTTTTGCCCTTCCCATTCATAACCGGTAGGAGCTGCATTGTTCAGGTATTTTTCAAAAAATGCCAGAGATTCTTTTGTGATGATATCTTTTTTAGCCATGTATGTTTTGTTTAACTACAAACTTAGTAATATTCACCTGTTTTTAATAATATGCTCTGCCAATAATCGTTAATTTTGGCAAGGCTTTTGTTTAAATTTTGAGTATGGGAAAAAATACTTGTTTTCTGATAATCGTAATTCTTGCCATGTTTAAAACCATGGGGCAAGTAGAGGAGCAGGTTTTAGATTCTGTATCCGAGAAAATGATAATCATAGCAGGAGATT
This sequence comes from Maribacter thermophilus, assembly GCF_001020565.1. Classification (GTDB taxonomy): domain Bacteria; phylum Bacteroidota; class Bacteroidia; order Flavobacteriales; family Flavobacteriaceae; genus Maribacter; species Maribacter thermophilus. Next base: position 688,200 of record NZ_LDAS01000001.1, read on the forward strand.
CTTTGGTGCAAAGTTCAATTGCGCTTGAAGAGGCCTATGTGTTCGGAAAGCTTAAATTTTCTTCTTATGATGAAAAATTAAGGTATTATATTCTTAGAAGAAAGACACATAAAGTTTACCCATACGCAAAATTGGCGGCTGAGCGATTGGTGGAACTCAATGATAGTTTGGCGAAAATTACAAAAACCAGAAAACGTAAAAAGTATACCAAAAAGGTACAGAAATATATAGAGGAGGAATTTTCGGAAGAATTAAAAAAGCTCACAAGAACTGAAGGTCAGATATTGGTAAAACTAATTTATAGGCAAACGGGATCCACAGCATTTGATCTGGTGAAGGATTTGAGAAATGGATGGAGGGCCTTTTGGTATAATACTACGGCCAAACTTTTTAAAATTAGTATAAAGGAAGAGTTTCATCCCGATTTGGTAGAAGAGGATTATTTAATTGAGGATATCCTACAACGGGCTTTTGCGTCCGGAAAATTGGAAAGGCAAGAAACGGTTTTAGATTACAATTATGATGAATTGTATAACAAGTGGAGGAAACCTACCAAAAAAAGGGACGTTCACCAACAAAAGAACCAATAACTAAGATTTAGGTTTTTTTGTTCCAAAAAGCGAGTCTACGATGGTGGAAATGCCTTTAAATCCCATGTATACGGCGGCAATGGCCAAAATAATACCGATAATCAATACCGGCCAATAAAATGGGTGGCCTTCATTTTTAAAAGCCTGCCAAATAACAAAAGGGGCCAAAAACATTAAGATCAAGGTGTACCCCAATTTTTTTAATCCTTTCAACATCATTTCCTTGTCGGTTCTCATTCTATTGTAATAGTTTGTTTAAATTCTTGAACAACTGCAAAATATCCCAAGGCAAAGCTATTGGTTTGTTCTATACTTTGTAACTCATCAATATCCTCTATGCCGGTAATATTGAAAATGTTTCCCCTTACCGTTGCCGCAGGGGTTTGAAAAGGGCCTTGCTCCCCGCTTGATGACTGTACGATGACTTGATTCATATAGTTATAAAAAGATTCGTCCGCACCCAATATACTGATATCGATTTCTTGTCCTGGTTTTATACTGTCGCCATAGAAATATGAAAATTCAAATTCCTGACCCTGATAAAACTCATCTTCCGATACAAGGTATTCATTGAAATCAAAATCAAAAATGTAGAAATCATCTCGGGTGCCATCATCTGTAAAACTAATAATTACCTCGGTTTCGTCACCGGAAAATAAAGATTCGTTTCCTTGTTCCAATTTGTTGATGGGCGATGTTGGAACAAACTCCGTTTCGGCGTAATATTTCTCTTTGTTATACTCTATTTGGAGCGATAGTTTACCCGTTGTAAAAAAAGAAGTTTCTTTTGTGCCCTCGTAAATGCCCGGGGCAACTTCAAAAAAGAACAGCACATTTGATTTTGAAGGGTCTTCGGGGGTATAATCTAGATTTTGAATAAAGACGCTCTTTACCGATAATGGTTCGTTATTGTCAAAAAAGGAGCTGCTTAGGTTTATTCTAATGCGTGCCGTTGTATTTGTTAACGTTGTATCCAGCCTTATAACCGCATCTACCGAAAGTCTGGGAGGTTCGGTCGGTGTATCTACATCTACCACGTCTTCACATGAGGTCAAAAGGGCTATCGTCCACAGAAAATAGAATATCTTTTTCATATGTTACAACTTAAAGTTATAGGTTACCGCCGGTACTATTCCGAAAATAGAGGTTCTCACGGCTTCATTAGCTCCTGTATCGTCATTTCTTCTAAAATTTATGGAGGCGGCATTTTTCTTATTGTAAACGTTATATAGACTAAATACCCATTCTCCTTTAATTTTTTTGTTCTTGTTTTTTTTGGGTGTCAGCGTTGCGGAAATATCCAATCGGTTATATGCTGGTAAACGCTCCTTGTTTCTTGCCCCATAGTAGGGTACCGTTAAACCTTGAAATTCATATTGTCCTATCGGATAGTTTGTTGGTTGGCCGGTCTGATATACAAAATTGGCGTTTAAGTTCCATTTGTCATTTAGATCATAACTTGCGTATATTGAAATATCGTGTGTTTTGTCATAAGGAGTGTTGTACCACTCCCCAAAATTTATTCCTGTTTCCGTTACATTGCTCAAAGGTAGGCTTCTTCCGGGTGTACGTTGTTCAGACTTTGATAAGGTGTAGGCCAGCCAACCTTGAAATTTACCCTCATTTTTGCGCAAAAGTAATTCCAGGCCGTATGCCCTTGCCTCACCATTGAGAATTACTTGTTCAATGGCATTATTCGCAATTAGGTTAGCTCCGTCAATATAATCTATTCTATTTTGAACACCCTTATAAAAGATTTCGGTTTCCATAGAATAGGTTGCATCCTTAAAGTTTCTAAAATAACCAAGGGCATATTGATCTAGTAATTGGGGTTTTATAAAAGGTCCGCTCGGCGTCCAGACATCCAATGGAGTGGGGGAGCTTGTGTTCGAAAGCAAATGCAGGTACTGGGCCAGCCTTGTGTAACTTGCCTTTATTGAGCTATTATCGTTTAAAGTGTAAGATAAAGATGCCCTGGGTTCAAAGTTGGTATAAGAAGCAAGGCTTTTGCCTTTTTCAGGGTTTATGACATCTATAGGCGAGGCTTCTTTATATATGAGTAAAATGGGGTCATAGTCTACCGGATTATCATTGGTATATACGTTTAGTTCATCTTGACCTAGCCTATTAAAATAACTAAATCGTAGTCCGTAACCTAAACTTAGGTTGCTGGTTAACCGATGTTCAAAATCAACATATGCGGCAAACTCATTCGCGTACTTTTGTATAAGTTGCTCTTCTACAATTCCAGAATTTGTGTTGGAGGGCTCAATTTTTCCCGGATTAAATTGGTAGTAAATATTGTTTATGCCATAGTTGACCTGAAGTTTGTCGTTTACATAATGTTTTAGATCATATTTAAGATTGAAGTTTTGAATTCCTGAATTCCAATTAAATCCGACAAAATCCAATTTTAGGCCGTAATAGTAATCGGAATATATTAAGGAAAGATTGGAAAACAGTTTGTCGGAGAACAGATGGTTCCAACGAAAATTTCCTACGGCATTGCCATAGGTGTTTACAAAACTGTCACTTATACCAAACACGTCTCTTCCAAAATAGCCAGAAAGGAAGATATTGTTCTTATCGTTGACCTTATAATTGAATTTTGTATTAAGGTCATAGAAATAGGCGGTATTGTCAACATCGAACAAGGGCAAAAATAAGTGTGCATATGAGGCTCTGCCACCTACTAAAAATGCCGCTTTCCCTTTTTTTATCGGACCTTCGGCCAAAAGCCTACTGGCAACGGCCCCTATTCCTCCGTTTATTTTAAATTCATTGCTATTACCTTCTTTCTGAAAAATATCCAAAACAGAAGATACCCGGCCTCCGTAGCGTGCGGGAATACCTCCTTTATATAGTTTTATGTCCTTAATGGCATCTGGATTAAAAACAGAAAAGAAACCGAATAAATGAGAGGAATTAAAAATGATGGCTTCATCTAACAGAATTAGATTTTGATCTGCCGAACCGCCACGTACATTAAATCCCGAAGCTCCTTCTCCTGCATTGGTAACACCGGGCAATAGTAATATAGATTTAATAACATCTGCCTCACCTAGAATTACCGGAATTTTTTTGATGGTCCCGACAGAAAGGGTATTTACGCTCATCTGTGGTTTTCGTATATCCATTCTTTCAACATTTTCTGTCACGACCACTTCTTGTAGTTGCTCAGCTTCTTCTGAAAGTTTAAAGTCTACTTTTTGATCCTGGGTAAGAGAGATGTTCTGAACAATGCTTTTAAAACCTAGATAGCTAACAATTACTTGATACTCGCCTTCGGGTAAGGTTATCGAGTAAAAGCCATACTCATTGGTGGTAACACCTGTATTTAACGAAGGGAAGGCTATGGTAACACCGATTAGGGTTTCATTGCTGTTTTCTTCCGTTACCGACCCGCTTAAGGTATATTTCTGTTGAGAAAATGACAGGGGGCCATTAAAAAGGAATACAAGTAAAAATAGCCAGATAGGCTTCTTCATTTAGAATTTTTTATTAAAAATAAAGAGAAATTATGTAAGCGTTCAATTCTAAGCGATTAATAAAAAAGACAAGGCCTCTTTTTAGAGGCCTTGTTATAAGAGTTTTAGATTGTATCTAGAATACTATTAAATGTATTGCTGGGACGCATTGCCTTTGATTCCAAAGAAGGGTCTGGCTTGTAATAGCCTCCTATGTCTTGTGGGCTTCCCTGTGCTTTTAACAATTCGTCCAAGATTTGTTTCTCCTTTTCTTTCAAATCGGCACTAATTGTAGAGAAAATAGCTTTTAGCTCTGAATCCTCATTTTGTTCGGCCAAAGCTTCTGCCCAGTACATTGCCAAATAAAAATGACTGCCCCTGGTATCCAATTCGTTTACTTTTCTAGAAGGTGATCTGTCGTTTACCAAGAATTTTTCGGTGGCACTGTCCAATGCCTCACCAAGTATTTTTGCCTTATTGTTGTTGTTTTTTTCACCGTAAAATTCCAACGAAACACCCAATGCCAAAAATTCGCCCAAAGAATCCCATCTTAAATGGCCTTCTTCTAAAAATTGCTCCACATGTTTAGGGGCCGAACCTCCTGCTCCTGTTTCAAAAAGTCCTCCTCCGTTCATCAACGGAACTATGGATAACATTTTGGCACTTGTTCCTACCTCAAGAATAGGAAAAAGGTCCGTAAGGTAATCTCTAAGAACATTACCAGAAACAGAGATGGTGTCTTTACCTTCCTTGATTCTTTTTAATGTGAATATGGTAGCCTCTTCTGGAGAGAGAATACGTATGTCCAGACCTTCAGTATTCTGTTGCGGTAAATAAGTATTTACTTTTTTGATCAACTCTTGATCGTGTGCACGATTTTCATCAAGCCAAAAAACAGCAGGATCTTTCGTTGCCCTAGCTCTAGAAACCGCTAGTTTTATCCAATCCTGTATAGGCGCATCTTTAACTTGGCACATACGCCAAATGTCACCGGCCTCTACTGAATGTTCCATAAGAATACTACCAGAGTTTAGGTCTATTACCTCTACCTTGCCATTTTCTTTAATTTCGAAGGTTTTGTCATGAGAGCCGTATTCTTCGGCCTTTTGGGCCATAAGACCTACGTTTGGTACAGTTCCCATAGTAGTTGGGTCAAATGCCCCATGTTCTTTACAAAAGTCGATCGTTGCAGAATAAACACCAGCATAGCTACTATCGGGTATTACCGCTTTGGTATCTTGTGGTTTTCCTTCGGCATTCCACATTTGTCCAGAATTTCTGATCATGGCCGGCATAGATGCATCGATAATTACATCGCTGGGAACATGAAGATTGGTAATGCCTTTATCTGAGTTCACCATGGCAAGTGCAGGCCTGTTGCTTAAAACAGATGTGATTTCATTTTCGATTTCTGACCTTTCACTCTCAGGTAATTCATTTAATTTATTAAACAATACTTCAAGGCCGTCATTTGGATTTATTCCTAGCTTATCAAAAGTGGCTTCGTACTTTGTAAAAACCGGTTTCAAGAATGTTTCTACCACATGACCAAAAATGATAGGGTCGGAGACCTTCATCATTGTCGCCTTTAGGTGAACCGAAAACAATACTCCTTTTTCTTTTGCGTCCGCAATCTGTTCCTCTAGAAAATCCAACAAAGCTTTTTTGCTTAGGACAGTCGCATCAATAATTTCACCGTCTAGCAAAGAAATTTTTTCTTTTAAAATTTCTTTTTTGCCATCTGTAGTATTCAATACAATTTGTATATCGGTCGCTTTGTCTACGGTAACCGATTTTTCGTTGGATTTAAAATCGCCGTGAGACATAGTGGCCACGTGCGTTTTTGAGTCATGGGACCAAGCTCCCATACTATGTGGATTTTGTTTCGCATAGTTCTTAACTGCCCTAGGGGCCCTTCTGTCAGAGTTTCCTTCTCTTAATACAGGGTTTACGGCACTTCCCTTAATCTTGTCGTATTTGGCTTTTACCTCTTTCTCTTCGTCTGAAGTAGGTTCGTCCGGGTAATCGGGTAAATTATATCCTTTGTCCTGTAATTCTGAAATGGCTTCTTTTAATTGGGGAATGGAAGCGCTAATGTTTGGTAATTTGATAATATTCGCCTCAGGGCTTTTGGCCAGTTTGCCTAATTCGTCCAAATCATTGGAAACTCTTTGTTCCGGTGTTAGGTAATCCGAAAAAACGGCAGCTATTCTTCCGGCCAAGGAAATATCCTTGGTTTCGATTTCTATTCCTGAAGTTTTGGTAAATGCTTTAACAATTGGTAGAAAGGATGAAGTGGCCAAAGCTGGAGCTTCATCCGTTTTAGTATAAAAAATTTTGGACATTAGTTTGTTAATTTTAAATTTAAGCGGTGTAAAGATACGATTTTATCTAGGCTTAAATGCGGGGAGTCTCCTTAATATTTAAGGGTTTTGCAAAGATTTGTTCAATAGCAAAAGCCATATCGATATATAAATATATGGATATGGCTTTTTAGAAATAGTTTACAGACATATTGTTTTGATTTTATTCAAAACTGCAACCCTTGATTGCTTCTGCGTCACTATATCAACGTTTGACCTGTATTTTGGTCTTAATTATAGAACCAAGCACCTACTCTACATGTCTTTTTTGTTGTCTTAACAAATCAACTTTTCCACTTTTGACGGTAAAAAAATGTTTGTCTATAATAATCTTAAGAGCGACAGCCCTTAATTTTATTACTCACCTTTCCCAATTTTTTCAGAGAAAATCTTAAGATTGGTTAAACAACAATATAAAGAACGTAAACTTTATAGTGTATAGAAAACAACAAACTTTCCGTTCAGATATTTTCTATTTCACACTTAAATATAGTAATTATTTTTAAATAAACACCAATATTATAAACAATTAATAATGAACATGTTATAAACATGTCTTTTTAACAATTGTTCATAAAAAAACACCGATACGTAAGTATCGGTGTTTTAATAATATTATTGAGTTGAAATTATGATCTAATTTCCTTGATTCTAGCTTTTTTACCGGTTAAGCCTCTGAAATAGTAAATGCGGGATCTACGTACTTTACCTCTCTTGTTAACCTCTATTTTTTGTAGTGCAGGTAAATTAATAGGGAATATACGCTCAACACCTACGGTTCCAGACATTTTTCTAATGGTAAACGTCTCAGTGGCACCAGTTCCTCTACGTTGTATAACTACACCTTTGAAAAACTGTGTACGTGTTTTTTCACCTTCCTTAATTTCATAATAAACAGTGATAGTATCACCTGCCGAAAATTCAGGAAATTCTTTTTTCTCTACAAATTCGTCTTGAACAAACTTAATTAATGATTCCATTTTGATTTTAATATAGGAATTAGATTAAAACAACTTTCACGATTCTCGTCAGAGGTTGATTTAACAGGGTGCAAAAATAGTTTTAATATTATTACCTGCAAATATTTTTCTGTTTTATTTTGATATCACATTACCTTAAAAGGTCAGGTCTCATTTTTTTGGTCCGTTCCAGGGCTTTTTCTTCCCGCCATTGTTCAATTTTACCAAAATTTCCGCTCAGTAATACTTCAGGAACCTTCATTCCTTTATAATCTGCAGGTCTTGTATATACGGGCGGGGCTAATAAATCGTCTTGAAAACTATCTGTCAGTGCAGATGTCTCATCGTTTAAGACGCCGGGAAGCAATCGTATAATAGTATCGCAAAGTACAGCTGCACCCAATTCTCCGCCAGAAAGTACGTAATCTCCTATCGAAATCTCTTTGGTTATAAAAGCATCCCTAACCCTTTGGTCTACACCTTTATAGTGGCCACATAGTATAATAATATTCTTTAGTAGCGATAAACCGTTTGAAGTTTTTTGATCAAGGGTTTCGCCATCTGGGGTCATGTATATTATTTCGTCGTAACTACGTTGAGATTTTAGATCGCTAATACATTTGTCTATAGGCTCTATCATCATTACCATTCCGGCACCTCCCCCAAACTGGTAATCGTCTACCTGTTTGTAGTTGTTGTCGGTATAATCCCTTAAATTATGGAAATGGACTTCTACCAGTCCTTTTTCTATGGCTCTTTTCATAATAGAGGCCTCAAAAGGACTTTTTAGTAGTCCTGGTAATACTGTTATGATGTCGATTCGCATAATACTTATTAGGAAATAACGTTGTTTAGCGGTTCAAAAGTAGTGAAAACAATGAGATTTTTTCTGTTTGCTTTCGTGGATAATTTTAGAATGAATGGTGTGGTGGAGTAGTGGATATAATGGATACTTAACGTACGGTAGGTGAAGGTTAATGCGGTGCGGTATGATAGGACTCAAAAAAAACAAGCCCCATATATGGGGCTTGTTTTCTATGTTACTTAGCTTTTTTTTGCTTGTTAAGTTCGTCTTGCAATTGGCGGCTTATCTTTTGCTCTCGTTCCAGCGCCCTGCGTCGATGGTCTTCATATTCTTTTTCCAGTTCGGACAAGTTTTGTTTTGCTTCCTGTGTTAGAATATTGCTATTTCTAAACTTGTATATGAATATGCCCAGTAGCAAGAAAAGTCCGGCAATTATCGTCCACAAAATAATGTTATAGGTAGCTTTTGAAACCAAGATTCCTAAGAAAGACATGCTGTCTTTTTGTTCTGTTACGGCAGCAAGGTTAGTGGTAGTTTCGTCAAGCTTTTTATTTAAAGAGGTAATCGTGGTCTCATGTTCTGAAATGGTATTTTTTAACTCCGATATTTTTTTGTTGAAACCTGCGATGGAATCCAGAACGTTCTTTCTTAATTTGTAAAGATTCGATTCTTTTACCACTTCGTACCGTACTCCATCTGCACGATAATTACCGGATTTCTTGGATACATAATCGAATTGGCCACTTATGGGGCCTTCGTCAAGAGATAGTTTTTCTTCATTTTCTGTTTCCTGCGCAAATTGTAAATTAACACTAAGTAGGATTGTTAACAAACATAGTAATCTTAAGATCTTCATTCGTTTAAAAAATTGCCGTTAAAAAATGATTTAGAGAAGACTAAAGTAATTGAATAAAATCAATTAAGAAAAAAAAACACCTAAAGCTTGTCTTCTCATATAGTAGTACGTAAAAACAAAGAAATAGGATGTTTTTTATTTAATTTTAATAATAGGTGTACCTTCTAACTTTTGCAATGTACTTTGCCAATCTAATAACTTGATGCGAGTACCCATATTCGTTATCGTACCATATATATAAAATAAGGTTTTTTCCGTTTTCCGAAACTATGGTAGCCTTGCTGTCATATACGGCTGGTGCAGAGGCTCCTACAATGTCGGAAGAAACCAATTCCTTATTGAGAGAGTACTTTATCTGTTCTACAAGGTCGCCTTCAAGGGCATACTTTTTTATAATGGTATTAATACCTTCCAATGAGGTCTTGTTCTTTATTTCTAGATTAAGTATGGCCAGTGAGCCATTGGGTACTGGAACCCTAATGGCATTGGAAGTAAGTTTGCCCTTTAAGGAAGGAAGTGCTTTGGCTACGGCTTGCCCTGCACCTGTTTCCGTAATAACCATGTTAAGGCCTGCCGCTCTGCCCCTGCGGTACTTGCCGTGCATATTATCTACAAGGTTTTGGTCATTGGTATAGGCGTGTATCGTTTCAAGGTGTCCCTTTCTAATGCCCAACGAATCTTCCACGACTTTTAATATAGGGGTTATGGCGTTGGTGGTACACGATGCAGCAGAGAAAATATGGGTGGAATCGGGATCATATTCCAAATGGTTGACCCCATGTACAATATTGGGAATTTCTTTTCCGGGAGCCGTAAGCAATACCTTAGACACTCCTTTTGCTTTTAAATGACGTGATAATTGAGTTTTGTCCCTAAAAGCTCCTGTATTGTCTATTACCAAAGCATCCGAAATATCATATTTTGTATAATCTATGCTCTCAGGTTTGTCGGCGCTGATAATATGAACCGTTGTGCCATTTATGATCAGCGAATTTTCTTGGGCATCTATGGTTACGGTTCCCGTAAACTTTCCATGAACAGAATCTGAGCGCAATAGACTTGCCCTTTTTTCTAATATGTCTTCGCTGATATCTCCCCTGACCACGATGGCCCTTAGACGCATTTGGGTGCCTTTCCCTGTTTTAGACATTAATTCTCTGGCCAATAATCGGCCGATTCTTCCAAAACCATATAGAACTACATCTTTAGGGCGAATGTCTTTATAATTTTTTGCGCTCTTAAGTTTGTCGATCACAAAGGCTTTTACATTGTTAAAGTTGTTGTCATCTGAATGGTATTCATAGGTTAGTTTCCCGATATCCAATTTTGAGGGAGGTAGTGGAATATCATTGATGGCCCTTAGTAATTCTACAGAATCAAAAATAGATATCGGTTTCTGTACAAACTCGCCCGCATATTCGTGCAGTTGTATTATATCACTGACATTACGGTCTATAAGTTGATTCTTGAATAGGACTATTTCAATTGATTTGTCATACCACAAATCACTAACTATCTTTATAAATTCGGTAGTGGCCTTTCTTCTGTCCGCTTGAAAGGCTAGTTCTTTTTCGTAAGATATTTTACGTGGCATAAGGTGTGAGATTGTTATATTTTGACTCAAAAGTAAGACAATAAAATATTTTTATAACAGATTTCTAAAAAAGAAGCATCCGTTTTTGGCGGATGCTTCTTGCTAAAACCATTTATAGGCGTTATTGAAAAATGAGTCTTTCTCTTTCGCCTCCCTTACTTAAAAGAGTGATTATTGTTTTTCCGTATCTTGATATAGCGCCGAAGGCCGTGTCCGCATCAGATATATTTTTTATCTCCCTATCGTCTACTCTCACAATAACCTTGCCTTCAAGTCCATATCCTCTGTATCTTTCCGGTACACCGATAATTTTTACGCCGTATTTGGTCTTATAATATTTTTTATCGGCTTCGGTAAGGTTTTTCACCTCCATTCCCATCTCCGGAACAATTAATTGCTGACGTTCTTTCAAGATTATGGGAAGAACCAGTTCTTCTTCATCTCTTTTGATGGTTACATTAATGGTGTCGTTAGGTCGCTTGGTGGAAAGGTATCCGGTCAAATCTGGATATTTATGTACATAGATATCGTCTACCTTTTTGATGATGTCCCCTAACTCCATGCCTGCTTCGTGCGCACCGGATTCTTCCTCTATATATTCAACATAAACACCGTCGATATTGTTTATGCCTCTTTCAACGGCATCCCTAGTATTCACGGGTGCAGGTCTAATACCCATAAATGCTTTACGAACATTGCCATACTCTATAATATCGTTGACAACTTTTTTTGCAATATTACTTGGCACGGCAAAAGAATACCCTACATAAGAACCGGTTTGGGAAGAGATTGCGGTATTAATTCCAATGAGGTCCCCGTTTGTATTTACCAACGCTCCTCCTGAGTTTCCGGGGTTCACTGCCGCATCTGTTTGAATGAACGATTGATTAGATCGGGTATCCAAACTTCTGGCCTTTGCGCTAACAATACCAGCCGTAACGGTAGAGGTTAAGTTAAAGGGGTTGCCGACCGCCAACACCCATTCGCCAATTTTTGTGTTATCGGAGTCTCCAAAGGCCAAATAAGGCAACTTTTCGTCCGCGTCTATTTTTATAAGTGCAATATCAGAATTAGGGTCTGTCCCTACCAATTCGGCCTCATAGGTTTTGTTGTTGTTCAAGGTTACTTGAAGTTGGGTGGCATTGGCGATTACATGGTTGTTGGTAACAATGTATCCATCTTGCGATATAATGACACCAGAACCCATTCCGACTTGGGGGGTTACTGTTTCCCCATAGCCATAAAAGAAGTCAAAGACGCTGGTTCTTCTCTTGTTCAAGGTCAAATTTTTAACGTGTACCACAGAGTTGACCGTAGTTTCTGCGGCGTTTGTAAAATCTACTTCATTGATTCCCGCACCTTTGGCAGAAGTGGGAGTATAGCTGGTGCTTACCACAGGGTGTGAATTGTTGTTAGAAGAAACGATGGTGAAATCAGTTTTCTCAAAGAAGAATTTATATGCTCCCAAAGTAATGGCTCCCGAAAAAATGGAAACAAGTAAAAGACTTCCAATTCTTTTCATAATCTATTCTGTTTAAAGGAATTCTATGTAAAATTACATTATTTCATTTTTTTTTGTGATGGTTTAACTACTTTTTAACTGCAAAAACAACTTTAATAAAACCCTATCTTTGTGACTTTATCTTGCTTATGGAAACTACATTTTATAAATATCAAGGAACTGGCAATGACTTTGTGGTCATAGATAATAGGACTCTTTTTTTTCCGAAAGAGGATGAAAGGTTGGTGGCCCATTTATGTCACAGAAGATTCGGTATTGGAGCTGACGGGTTAATTTTGTTGGAAAATGATGATGACACCGACTTTAGGATGGTCTATTTTAATGCAGATGGCAAAGAAGGCAGTATGTGCGGTAATGGGGGTAGGTGTATCGTTGCTTTTGCCAAGTTTTTGGGGGTTATAGAAGAAACCACAACTTTTATAGCGGTGGACGGTCTCCATGAGGCCTCTGTAGATAAAGATGTGGTAAGTTTAAAAATGCAAGATGTTTTAGAGATCCATACCAAACCTAACGCCATTTTTTTAAATACAGGTTCTCCTCACCATGTTCAATTGGTTTCGGGTCTAGATGATTTTAATGTTGTTAAAGAGGGGGCTAAATTACGGTATGGTATTTATGGCGAAGCGGGCAGTAATATAAATTTTGTTGAACAGGAAACACCTGATACCTTTAAGGTAAGAACCTATGAGCGTGGGGTCGAGGACGAAACATTATCTTGTGGAACGGGGGTTACGGCCGTAGCTTTGGCAATGCATCATTTAGGAAAGGCTGACGTGGGACATGTGAATATCGATGCGGTCGGAGGCAAATTAAAAGTTGATTTCAAATTAGACCAAAAAGAGTACCGTCATATTTATTTGACCGGAGAGGCAAAGCAGGTGTTTAAAGGTACGATTTCATGGTAAGCCTTAAAGGAGATAGTGTAAAGTTAAGGGCTCTTGAACAAAGGGATTTGGATTTTTTGTATCAATTGGAGAATAATCCTGCCGTATGGGAAATAAGTGGAACGGTTACGCCTTACTCAAAAGATGTATTGCAACTATATTTAGATAATGCCCATAGAGATATCTATGACGTAAAGCAATTGCGTTTGGTAATCTGTAAATTGGACGATACACCATTGGGATTTATAGATCTGTTCGATTTTGATCCTCAGAACAGAAGGGCCGGAGTGGGTATAATCGTATTAAGCGAAAAGGATCGTAACAAAGGAGTAGGGAGTGAGGCACTGCAGATTTTATGTAGGTATGCTTTTGGTGTCTTGCAGTTAAGGCAATTGTATGCCAATATTTTAGAGGAAAACACCCCTAGCGTACATCTTTTTGAAAAATTAGGTTTTGAGCTTGTTGGGGTCAAGAAAGATTGGATATCTTCTAACGGAAGATTTAAAAATGAATTATTATTTCAAAAGATAAATAAATAATGTATATCAAAAAGATTTTATTGGCCATTGTACTGCTTGGTCTTATTGGGGGTGGCCTTTTTGCTTATATGGTCTATAGCACTTTTTTTACGCCGAACACCAATTTCAACAATAAAGAGGCTTATGTGTATATTGCTTCAGAGTCCTCTTTTGATGAAGTTTTAGAGGATTTGACACCTTTGTTGACCGATTTGGATTCGTTTAAGTCAGCGGCACAAAGAAAGGGGTATGACCAAAATATAAGAGGGGGGAAGTATAGAATTTCTAAGGGAATGAACAATAATGAGATAATTAATACCTTAAGGGTAAACAACATTCCCGTAAAAGTTTCTTTTAACAATCAAGAAAGGGTGGAAAACCTGGCAGGTAGAGTTGCCGCGCAAATAGAGGCGGATAGCCTTAGTTTGATAAAGGTATTTAAGGATGTGGATTTTTTGGAATCCCATAATTTTAATTCCGACAATATGTTGTCTCTGTACATACCCAATAGTTATGAATTTTTTTGGAATACCTCTGCAGAAGAATTTAGAGATCGCATGTTGAAGGAATACGAAAGGTTTTGGAACGATGACCGCGTGGCAAAGGCAAGAGAGCAAGGACTTACCCCAAATCAAGTAATTACCTTGGCTTCCATAGTCCATAAAGAAACAGCAAAAGTGGACGAACGACCAAAAGTAGCGGGTGTTTACCTTAATAGATTAAAAAAAGGGATGCTTTTACAGGCGGACCCCACAGTTATTTATGCCATTAAAAAAGAAACCGGAAATTTTGACACGGTCATAAAAAGGGTTTTATATAAAGATTTAGAGTTGGATTCGCCGTACAATACCTATAAATATGGAGGGTTGCCGCCAGGCCCCATTACAATGCCCGATATTAGTGCGGTAGATGCGGTCTTAAACCCCGAAAAACATAATTACTATTATTTTGTGGCCAACGTAGAGAATTTTGGGTATCACATGTTTGCTGAGAATATTGTGCAACACAACCGAAATAAGGCGCAATACATCCGATGGATCAACTCTCAAAAGATAAATAGGTAGTTCAATTATCCGAATTTTAAGACATGTTAACTAAAACTGTATAGTTTTAACAAATACTTCTAAAAAGCTGGTAGAAAGTAATTTAAATTTGCAGCGAGAAATTTAAGCAAGCATTTTTTATGCTGTAAGTCTTAAGAAAAACGCTTTATGAAAAGATGGATATTAATAACTTGTCCACTTATCGTGATTTTTATTTTATCAAGTTATGGTTTCAGCCTTTACAAGGTTACGGTACCAGAATCACTTAAGATAAAAGAACCCATGCCGGTTTTGTTCCCTCAGGATGAGACCTTTTTCAAAAACAATTTAGTGCAACCGCCTTTTTTGGGAAGCAGGTTTGTTGGTTTCAAGGAGGCTTTGGCTTTTAAAGAGTCTCAAGGAAATTACTTGGCCGTAAATTCCTTTGGGTATATGGGTAAATACCAGTTCGGCGTTAATACCTTAGAATTGGTCGGTGTTTATAACATGGAGAATTTTTTAAAGGATCCGGCCTTGCAAGAAAAGGTGTTCAAGGTGAACATAGCGAGAAATAAGTGGATATTGCGTAAAGATATCAAACGATTTGTAGGTAAATACATTAAAGGTACCGAGATTACGGAATCAGGTATTTTGGCCGCTGCCCATTTGGCCGGTCCAGGTAACGTACAACAATATTTGAGGTCTTATGGCAAAATCGATGTAATGGACGGTTACGGAACTACCATTGCAACGTATATCAAGAAGTTTTCAGGATATGATATTACGTTGGTGGAACCGATTAAAAATCCTAGGATTTAAAGATTATCTGAATATGAAAATGGGAAAGCCTTGGCAGTTTATGTCAAGGTTTTTTTTATGCATGAATTATAAAAATGGCGGGTCTCTTGTGTAAGTCTATTTTTTCGTTTTTCCAATTAGCCGCATTTTTAGTCTTAATATATTCGGTGGGTAAGGTTAAATCACAGGCAACACATATTCTGGTGTTACCGGCTAAGGTTTTCTGTAGGTCTTCTAAGAGTTTGTTGTTTCTGTAAGGGGTTTCTATGAAAATTTGTGATTGGTTTTCTTCCCTAGACTTTCTTTCGAGTTTTTTAATCTCTTTCTTTCTATCAGAACTATCTATAGGTAAATAGCCGTTAAAAGCAAAATTTTGTCCATTTAAACCGCTGGCCATTAAAGCCAGTATAATAGATGATGGACCTACTAGAGGAACTACCTGTATGTTTTTTTCGTGTGCAATTTTAACCACGGCCGCACCGGGATCGGCAATACCTGGGCAACCCGCTTCCGATAAAATACCAATGTCATGGCCTTCTGAGCAGGGGATTAAAAAATTAGGGAGCTCTGAAGCTTCCGTAAATTTGTTCAAAGTGAATAAATGCAGACTTGGTTGCGATTTTCTAGGAGAAATCTTTTTTATGAAATGACGGGCTGTCTTCTCGTTCTCGACCACATAGTGGTTTATTTCCTCAATGGCACGCTTAATGGAAATGGGGAGTACTTCTAAAGGTGGAATTTCACCTAATGTGGTGGGTATTAAATAAAGTTTTCCCTGTTTTAAGGTTTCTTTTGCCATAATGGATTATTCTAATTTTTTTGCAATAGCGGAACAGGCTTCATTGATGAGATCAAATACGTTTTCAAATCCGTTAATAGAATCATAGTAAGGATCTGGCACTTCTTTTTCTGTACCGTCTATTTCATTAAGAAGCAATTTAACCTTGTTGCCATGGTGTGTACTATTGCTTAGCCTTAAGATGTTATTGTAATTGCTTTTGTCCATGGCGTAAATGATATCAAAATCATCTAAGTCCTCGGGTCTAATTTTTCTGCAGATTTGATCGCTTATATCTATACCGTATTTGCTGGCAACTTTGATAGATCTAGGGTCCGGTGGGTTTCCGATATGGTAACCCCCCGTACCCGCAGAATCTACATAAACCTTATTAGGGTCAACCTTGCTTTTTAGTATGCCTTCGGCCAATGGTGACCTACAGATATTTCCAAGGCAGACCATTAAAACTTTAGTCTTTATCAATGTTTATGAGAATTTCTTAGTAAGATCTTCTATGTATTTTCTGAACTGTTTGTCGGTTTCTGCAAGATTATCTACCGTTTTGCAAGCATGTAGTACGGTGGCATGGTCTCTTTTTCCAATTTGTGAACCAATACTCGCCAATGATGCTTTGGTAAATTTTTTGGCAAAGAACATTGCTAGTTGTCTCGCTTGTACGATATGTCTTTTTCTTGTTTTCGACTGCAGTGTTGCAACATCCATTTCAAAGTAATCGGAAACTACTTTTTGGATATAATCTATAGAAACTTCCCTTTTCGTGTTTTTCACGAATTTTTCGACCACCTGCTGCGCCAACTCTATGGTTACTTCTCTTTTATTAAGGGTGGACTGTGCTATCAATGAGATAATGGCACCTTCCAGCTCACGAATGTTCGTCTTAATATGTTTTGCGACATACTCGATAATGTCTTCCGGCATTTCCACACCGTCTCTATAGAGTTTGTTCTTTAGGATAGAAATTCGGGTTTCGTAATCCGGACTCTGCAATTCTGCTGAAAGTCCCCACTTAAACCTGGACAACAAGCGCTGTTCAAAATCTTGCATATCAACCGGTGCCTTGTCGGAAGTCAATATTACCTGTTTTCCATTTTGGTGCAAATGGTTGAATATATGGAAGAAAACATCTTGTGTTCCCGATTTTCCGGATAAGAACTGTACGTCATCGATAATCAATACATCTATCAATTGATAGAAGTGGATGAAATCGTTTCTTGTGTTCTTTTTTACCGACTCTATATATTGTTGAGTAAATTTTTCTGCAGAGATGTAAAGAACGGTCCTTTCAGGGTACTTGTCTTTTATCTCCACGCCTATAGCATGCGCCAAATGCGTTTTCCCTAGTCCAACACCTCCAAATACCAATAAAGGATTAAAGGAAGTGCCGCCTGGTTTGTTGGCAACGGCCATACCGGCAGATCTGGCCAATCTGTTAGAGTCGCCTTCCAGAAAATTATCAAAATTGTAATTTGGATTTAACTGCGATTCTATCTTAATGTTTCTTATACCCGGAATCACAAATGGATTCCTCAACTCAGGATTCTTTGATTTTATCGGAACGTCCATTTCTTGTGGCGCCATGTTACCTCTGTTCGAACTAGGAATTTTTTCGGTAAAAGGTTCCTTGTTGCCATAAGTGTTTTCCATTCTGATAATGTAGACCAACTTGGCTGATTCTCCCAATTGTTTAGTAAGCGCTACCTTCAAAAGTTTTACGTAATGCTCCTCAAGCCATTCGTAGAAAAATTTACTGGGAACTTGAATGCTTAGCGCATTATCCGATAATTTAATTGGTTTAATAGGCTCAAACCAAGTTTTGAATGCCTGCGGTTGGATATTATCTTTGATAAATATCAAACAGTTTTTCCAAACGGAATTAGCAGTAACACTCATAATAAAAAAAAGCTCTAGTTAATGGTTATAAATTAATCAAATCAATACCAGGTAAGAGTAATTGAGTTGATTCTGTCAAGCGGACAAATATGTGAACAAAAATTCTAAAAAAAAAATCAATCTCTATTGAATTTGACCTTTTTTTTTCTCATGTTCATTGTCTCGCTGGGGGAGCATTAAATATATAGTTTTTACTTTTAATAATATGGAAATAAATGAAATTTCTTTTCGGGTAAGATACGGTGAGACCGATCAGATGGGCGTAGTCTATTATGGTAATTATGCCCAATACCTAGAGATGGGAAGAGTAGAGTGGTTAAGGGCTTTGGGGATTTCTTATAAAGATATGGAAGAAAAAGGTGTGATGCTTCCGGTGGTAAGTCTTCAGATAAAATATTTCAATCCGGCTAAGTACGATGATTTGATTACCGTACGTACTTCCCTGAAAAAAATACCGTCTGTCCGAATAGAATTTGATTACACCATTTTAAATGAAAAAGGGGAGGTTTTGGTAGAGGCCAATACTGTGTTGGCGTTTATGGATTCTGAAAGAAAAAGGCCCATAAAATGTCCGGATTATATTTTGGAAAAACTAAAGTGATAAAAAAATACAAGTGGTATTTTTAAGTGGATATTTCTATTTTGTGATAGGCCTTCAATAATTTTTTTATTTTTTCGAAAGCTGTCTGCCGTACCGATATGACAAGCTCACATTTAAGGTGCATTTCTTGGGATATGATTTCCAGTTGGTGCTTTTTTATAAATCGCATTACAATATCCATTTCTTCGTAGCTAAAACGAAGTGTAATTTGCTTTTGAAGAATCTCTTCCTTTATTGTAGAGTTTTCCAATGTTAGTTTGGCAGTTTCCCTGTAGGCGCTTATCAGTCCTCCGACACCTAATTTAGTTCCGCCGAAGATTCGCGCGACGGCCACTAATATATTCGTTAGGTTATAAGATTGTATTTGCCCGTAGATGGGCATTCCTGCGGTATTGTTGGGTTCTCCGTCGTCATTGGCTCTATAGGTGGGGCTTTCTACTCCAATTTGCCATGCGTAGCAAACGTGATTCGCGGAGGGGTGTTTTGCTTTTAGGTTTTCGATAATGTCTTTAACCTCTTCCTCTTGCTTTATAGGAAAGGCATAGCCGTAAAACTTACTTTTCTTTTCCTTAAAAAGGATTTCTTCTGAAGGTTTTGCTATAGTTTTATATATGTCCGAAGCTTTCTTCATTTTACAAAAGTAAAAGGGTTTGTAATTTATTGCCAAAGGCTACGAGGATGATACTAATGACAGATAGCCCTATCCCGACCCAATTCTTAGGGCTTATTTTTTCTTTGAATAGGGCAATACCAAGTAAGGTGGATAACATTACAATGGCAACATTGTTCAATGTGAATATTGAAGCACTGTTTAAAATGTTTGAATCCAAGGCTTTCATTAAGAAGTAAATAGAAAAATAATTAGGAATGCCCAGACAGATTCCTCCAAGAATGTTTTTTATGTTGATTTTGATTTGTTCTTTTAGAGTCTTAAAAGCAATAAATAGGATTCCAGTGCAAGCTGCTGACCCGAAAACAATAGCGGAAAATAAAGGGTATTCCGTTTCTTTAATATGGGTTTCTTGAGTGTATTTAATGCAGGTGTCTATAATGCCCGATCCTAAAAAGACAAGTGAGGGGAGTAGTAGTGCGCGCTTATTGGTAATGGTGTTTTTGTCTTTTGTAGAGGCTAAATAAACAGCTGATAATGCTAGGATTATTCCGCCTATTTGAAGGTGGCTCAAGTGTTCCGAATATATGGCCACCCCAAATAATACCGGTAGCACCAATGACATTTTTGTAGCTATGGATGCTGCCGAAACACCGATTTTTTGAGAAGTGGCGGCCATTAGGTTAAATACGATGATAAATAGTATTCCTAATGCCAAAGTACTTAAAAACCAGGGTTTTGTCGGTATTTCGGAGATATTTATCGTTTCATTGTAAAAGTATAGTCCTGCGCAACAGGCAACTATATAATTAATAACAATGGCGTATAGGGTTTGTATGTGGAATTTTTTGTAAAGTTTAAAAACTACAAAAATTAGACTGGATGAGAGGATGCTTAAGCCTAAATATTGCATTATAGTTTATCTTTTAGTGCAATTATGTCCTCTTTTCCAACTTGTAGGTTCCAACAACGTATTCCTAATTGCGAAGCGCTGTCAGTGTTTTCTTGGGTGTCGTCCACAAAAAAGGTTTCATTGGCTTTTAGTCCATTTTTTTCTAATACAAATTGATAAATGGCTGCATCGGGTTTCCGCATATTGATAAGGTGCGAAAGGTAGAACCTTTCGAAGCAGTTTTTAAACTTTTCATAGCGCCCTGTCCCCATGTTTTTTATTACCTGTTCTATGTGAAGTTCATTGGTGTTGCTTAATAAGAACAATCGGTATGTGCCTTCAGACGCTAAAGTGGAAATAAAATCCAATCGGTATTCTGGAAAATCGAGTATAATGGAATTCCAGGCTTCGATTATTTTGTTTGGAGTGGCCTGGGGGTAAATTTGATTTATCCTGTTGATGAATTCTTGGGTAGACACTAATCCTGTTTCGTATTGTTGTCCTAGAATTTCCAATTCTTTGGTTGGTGTTGTAAAACCAAAAAGTGACATTTTCTTGAATACGGCCTTTTTGTCCAAGTTTATGAAAATGTCACCAAAATCAAATATGATGTTCTTGATCATTTCTTAAGGTTGTTAATTGGTCGTTTATCAGTTGTTGTTTATGAAGGACGGTTCCTTTTATGGAGGGTGCTTTAATTCCGTTTTTAAATGTTGAGTTGCCGGTAAAAATTCTTGCTTCGTCCCATAAGTTTGCATCGATAAAGCTCTGTAGTGTCGTGGAGCCTCCTTCTACAATAATACTCTGAATGTTTGATTCATGTAGGGTTTTGCAGATATTTATAATAGTATTTTTTGAATAATCAATATACTTATAATCAGTGTATTGTGATATTTTATGTTCTTTTTTACTTGAAGTTAATATAATAGTGTTTTGATTGTTTTTGTGGATATGGTAGTTGGAGGGTATTTTTAGGTTTTTGTCCAAAACTATCCTTATTGGGTTTTTTCCGGACCAAGAGCGAACGTCTAATTTTGGGTTATCTTCAAGTGCGGTTTTTGTGCCTATCAGTATGCCTTGTTCTTCGCTACGCCATTTATGCACTAGTTGTCTGGATATGTTGTTGGTTATCCAGAAAGGTTCAGGGTTGTTTGTGCTACGCATTTCTTTGGAAGGAGCTATGAAGCCATCCGCTGTTTCCGCCCATTTTAAAACAATATAGGGGCGTTTTTTTTCGTGAAAGGTTAAAAATCGTTTATGGTGTTCTCGGCATTCTTCTTGTAAAACCCCAATAATGACCTCGCATCCTGCGTTTTTTAGTATTTCTATGCCTTTGCCCGCGACTTTTGTGTGAGGATCTTTTAGGCCTATTACAACTTTGGGGATTTTATGTTCTACGATAAGGTTGGCACAGGGCGGTGTTTTACCGTAATGTGAGCATGGTTCTAAAGTAACGTATAGTGTAGATTTTTTTAAAAGCTTTTTATTGTGCACACTTTCAATGGCGTTGACTTCGGCATGGGGTCCTCCAAAAGCACTGGTGAACCCTTCTCCTATGACCGTGTTATTATAAACTATTACAGCACCTACCATAGGGTTTGGAGCTGTTTTTCCTAGGCTACATTTCGCGATCTGTATGCATCTGCGCATATACTTTTCGTCAATTACACTTGTATTTTGTACTGTTGCCCTTTGCATTAGGTAGGTTTTATTTTTATTACTGTATCCCCTTTAGCATTTTATGCATTTCCTGTATCTTCACCCGTCAAAAATAGTACTTTAAAACTAGCTAGGGTAAACTATGGAATCACCAGTTATAAGAGAAATAAAAAAAGAAGACAATGTGGCTGTGGCAAGAGTAGTTCGCAAAGTTTTGGAAGACCTCGGTGTTCCTAAAGTGGGTACGGCCTATGCCGATAAGGCTTTGGATAGTATGTTTGAAAATTACCAAAGGCCAAGGGCTAGTTATTTTGTGGTCGAAGATGGTCAAAAAATTATAGGCTGTGCCGGGGTGGCACCATTGGATAATTACGAGGGCAATGTTTGTGAGCTGCAAAAGATGTACTTTTTAGAAGAGGCAAGGGGTAGGGGTATAGGTAGTAAGATGATTAAAATTTGCATGGAAAAAGCGAAGGATTATGGATTTGAAAAATGCTATCTTGAGACCATGCCGTATATGAAAATGGCACAGAGGCTGTATGTAAAAAATGGATTTGAATATTTAGATGCCCCGTTAGGCGATACAGGGCACTACTCTTGTCCGGTTTGGATGATAAAAGAGCTATAACGATGCAGTTAAAGGAGATTAGGGATATTTTTCACAAAGAACTGGATGGCCTTTATGGGAAGCAGGAGGTTGCCAGTTTTTTTTATTTGCTGATCGAGCATTTTTTAGGTCTTCAACGTTTTGTATTGGCTTTAGAGCCGAATTTGGTTGTGGATAAAGAGGAAGAGGTGCCACTGTTTAGGGCATTGTCGCAGCTAAAGAGCTATGAGCCTGTACAGTATATTATTGGCTATGCCCATTTTATGGATATGGATTTTAAGGTGGCTCCCGGTGTGTTGATCCCGCGCCCAGAGACCGAAGAGCTGGTTATGTGGGTGTTGAACGATGTGAAAAAAACCGGTAGGGTGCCGTTGAAGGTTTTGGATCTGGGTACGGGCAGTGGTTGTATTTCGGTGTCGCTGGCCAAGAACTTGAAAAAGACAGAGGTTGTAGCTGTGGACATCTCGGAAGAGGCCTTAATAATTGCAAAGGAAAATGCGCTTAAGAATAATGTGGACGTTCGGTTTTTAAGGTCTGACATCTTGGCTTTAGATATTAAAGAGAAATTTGATATAATTATATCTAATCCTCCATATGTTAGAGAGTTGGAGAAAAATGAAATGAAAAAAAATGTAATTGGTCACGAACCTGATTTGGCATTGTATGTGTCTAATGAAGACCCGTTGGTATTTTACAGGGCCATTGCAGAATTTTCAGTAAAACATTTAAAAACAGACGGTATTTTATACCTTGAGATCAATCAATACCTTGGTAAGGAAACCGTAGATTTATTTAATATGGGCAATTTTAGAAAAGTGGAATTGCGAAAAGATATGTTTGGTAACGATCGTATGGTCAAAGTGGTAAAATAATGGAGAGTATCGTTGTTTTTTGTGGTAGTAGCGAAGGTGGTTCAAGTATTTTTGCAGAGCAGGCTTATGTTTTAGGTAAAACCTTGGCGGCAAAGAATATGACTTTGGTGTACGGGGGTGCAAAAATAGGTGTCATGGGTAAAGTGGCGCAAGGAGTTTTGGAAAATAATGGTCGTGTGGTTGGGGTGATTCCCGAATTTTTAAAAATAAAAGAGGTGGTTCATGAAAACCTTTCAGATCTTATAGTTACCCAAAACATGCATGAACGTAAATTAAAAATGCACGAGTTGTCGGATGCAATAATTATGCTTCCTGGGGGCTTTGGCACTTTAGAAGAGTTTTTTGAAATGTTGACATGGTCTCAGTTGGGGCTACATCAATATCCGATAGGTGTCTTAAATGTGGATGGTTTTTATGACGAGTTATTGCAGATGTTGTGGAAAATGGTTGATAAGGGGTTTGTTAAAGAAACGGATTATAGGTCCATTTTGGTGGATGACAATGTTTATGGATTGTTGGGGAAAATGGAAAATTACGCACCGCAATCGGTTCCGAAATGGATAAATAAAGAACAGTTGTAAATGGATATTTCTAAAAAAATTACGGAGCTCAGACAAGAGTTGAGAGAGCATAACTATAATTATTATGTGCTTGATAATCCGACAATTTCGGACTTTGAGTTCGATATGAAGTTGAAGGAGTTGCAAGCGTTGGAGGCGGAACATCCGGAGTTCTATGATGAAAGCTCGCCAACACTTCGTGTCGGCGGTATGGTGACCAGGAATTTTGAAACGGTCGTTCATGAACATAGAATGTACTCTTTGGACAATAGTTATTCAAAAGAAGACTTAGAGGATTGGGAAAAGAGGATTCAGCGTAACCTAGGTGATGTTCCTGTTCAATTTAC
The DNA here is from genome assembly GCF_001020565.1 of Maribacter thermophilus. Classification (GTDB taxonomy): domain Bacteria; phylum Bacteroidota; class Bacteroidia; order Flavobacteriales; family Flavobacteriaceae; genus Maribacter; species Maribacter thermophilus. The sequence goes on from NZ_LDAS01000001.1 coordinate 712,415, forward strand.
TTGTGAGTTAAAGTATGATGGTGCATCTATCAGTATTACATATGAAAAAGGTAGGCTTGTAAGAGCGGTTACCCGGGGTGACGGTATTCAGGGAGATGATGTTACCGTAAATATTAAAACAATAAAATCGGTTCCGCTACAGTTAAAGGGAGATTATCCTGAAAAGTTTGATATTCGAGGAGAGATAGTTTTGCCTTTTGAAGGCTTTCTTAAAATGAACGAGGAGCGTATAGAAAATGGCGAGGATCCCTATATGAACCCAAGAAACACGGCTTCGGGCAGTCTAAAATTACAAGATAGTGCAGCCGTTGCACAGCGGCCTTTAGAGTGTTTGCTCTATAGTGTCGTCGGAAAGGACCTTAATATTTCTACCCAGTTTCAGATGTTGCAAAAAGCGCGTGAATGGGGTTTTAAAGTACCTACAGTCGCCAAATTATGTAAGAATACCGAAGAGGTTATGGAGTTTATCAGTTATTGGGACGAACATAGGCACAACTTACCATATGAAACGGATGGGGTAGTGGTAAAGGTGAACAGCTTGCAACATCAAGAAGAATTAGGTTATACGGCAAAATCTCCACGATGGGCCATGGCCTATAAGTTTAAGGCGGAGCAGGTGTTTACTGTATTAGACTATATTTCATACCAAGTAGGGAGAACAGGGGCTATTACGCCAGTGGCTAATTTAGAGCCGGTTCTTTTGGCTGGTACTACCGTAAAAAGGGCGTCGTTGCATAATGCCGACCAAATAGAAAAATTAGATGTGCGAGAAGGAGATACAGTTTTTGTAGAGAAAGGAGGGGAAATAATACCCAAGATTGTAGGTGTGGACCTGTCTAAAAGGACTTTGAATTCAGTGCCAACTAAGTATATTACCCATTGTCCGGAATGTGGCACGGCTTTGGAGCGTAAAGAAGGTGATGCTAAACATTATTGTCCAAATGAGTATGGTTGTCCTCCTCAAATAACAGGTCGTATCCAGCATTTTATATCTAGAAAAGCTATGGATATCGAAGGTTTGGGGGCAGAGACCGTAGAATTGTTGTTTAAAGAGGGGTTGATACGGGATTATGCGGATCTGTATGATCTTACCAAAGAACAAATATTGCCTTTGGAGCGTATGGCAGAGAAATCTGCGGATAATTTGATAAAAGGGGTTCTAGATTCGGTAAATGTGCCTTTTGAGCGTGTTCTATTTGCATTGGGGATTCGTTATGTAGGGGAGACAGTGGCTAAAAAATTGGCCAAGGCGTACAAAAGTATAGATGCTCTTATGGCGGCAACGGTAGAAGAACTTGTAATGGTAGACGAGATTGGTGAGCGCATTGCGGAAAGCGTGGTGTCTTTCTTTAAAAATGAGAAAAACCAAGAAGCTGTGGCAAGGTTAAAGGCGCACGGCCTTCAATTTGAGCTGTCTGCCGATAAGTTGGAAAACCAGACCGAAGTTCTAAAAGGTCTTACTTTTGTGGTTTCAGGGGTGTTTGAGTCAGTAAGTAGGGATGAGCTTAAAAAGCTTATAGAGGACAATGGCGGCAAGGTAGGGTCTTCTATTTCTTCTAAGACCAGCTATTTGGTAGCAGGGGATAAAATGGGGCCAAGCAAGCGAACCAAGGCAGAGAAGTTGAATATTCCCATCATATCGGAACAGGATTTTTTACAAATGATTTAATATCAGGATATGGATTATTTTATAATTAGCGCGGTTTTGGTATCTATATCTGCCGCTTTTGGTTACATTAATGTACGTTTTCTTAAACTGCCCAATACAATAGGGCTTATGTTGATTACCATTGTATTTACATTGGCGGTGTTTGCTGTTAGCTTTGTTGACGATACGTTGTTAAATGCCGAAAAGTATATCATTACACATATCGATTTTAGAACGGTGTTGTTGGATATTATGCTGAGTTTTTTACTTTTTGCGGGTGCTTTGCATACCAATTTTGAACAATTAAAAGTACAACGCTGGCCCATTTTGGTTTTTTCTACCTTGGGGGTGTTGGTGTCTACCTTTTTGGTAGGAACGTTTGTTTATTATATGCTTCAGTTGTTTCAAATGAACGTGCAGTTTGTTTATTGTTTGTTGTTTGGTGCCTTGATTTCTCCGACCGACCCTATTGCCGTACTCGGTATTTTAAAGCAGGCGGGAGCACCTAAAAAATTGGAGACAAAAATAGTGGGGGAGTCCCTTTTTAACGATGGTGTAGGCGTAGTGGTGTTCTTAACGATATTTCAATTGGCGTCATCGGGTAGCTCTGAGTTTGAGCCAATGGCCATTCTAGAATTGTTCGGGGTAGAGGTCATAGGTGGAATTGCATTAGGTCTGTTTGCCGGTTGGATTACCTATAGGTTAATGCGCTCCATAGACGATTATGATATTGAGGTAATCATTACCCTGGCAGCAGTTATGATGGGTACCGTGGTAGCTCAAAAACTTCATGTTTCCGCACCATTGGCGATGGTTACGGCAGGCTTGGTCGTGGGTAATGATACCGTACGTAATTCGGCAATGTCCGAGACTACTGAAACTTATGTGGACAAATTTTGGGAGTTGTTGGATATTTTATTGAATACTTTGTTGTTTGTGCTTATTGGTATGGAGATGTTGGTGATTAGTTTTGAAACCAGTTATGTCGTGGCTGGTTTGGTGGCCATTCCCATTGTCTTGCTTTGTAGATATTTAAGTTTATTGTTACCTATAAAGTTTTTTCAGGAAAAACTTGACTTTGTTCCTGGAACCAATTTGGTTATGACATGGGGCGGATTACGAGGGGGTATTTCCATAGCCCTGGCTTTGGGGTTGACCGAGGCAATGCACAGAGATTTGTTTTTGGTGATCACATACATTGTAGTCGTATTTTCTATTATTGTACAAGGGCTTACGGTGGGTAAATTGGTAAAAAGAGTAACAACATGATGCCTATTGATTATACTGAATTTGAAGCGACGCTTAATTTAGAAAGTCCGCCGGTAACTTGGCCAAAAGGTTTAAAGGCTCTTTGGTTCGATGCTAAAGGGGATTGGGAAGCTTCTCATAATATCGCTCAAGATATGTATAGTCGTCTAGGTAGTTGGATCCATGCATATCTACATAGAAAAGAAGGTGATAGGTTTAATGCTGGTTATTGGTATAGACAGGCGAATAAAACCTATCCTGAAATTTCTTTAGATGCCGAACTAAGAGAGTTGGTGGAATCTGTTTTGGGGATTTCCTGAAAACGAAACGTCTTTATTAAGGCCTTTGGGTGAAGTGAAGAAGGGGTGGTGGTTATAAAAGGTATTTTTTAAAGCACACACTATTGTCTACACCTATGTAAGGAGGGTAATTTGCTGTTATCTTATAATTGTTTTTAGTATAGAGGGCTATAGCTTCGGGTTGGCGCAGTCCGGTTTCTAGCACACAGCATTCGTAACCTAGTTCTTTGGTCCATTTTTCCAGTTCGGCGAGTAAAATAGATGCTATTCCGTTTCCTCTCATGCTAGGTACCACGTACATGCGTTTTATTTCCATGCTTTGATTGTTGAATGGTTTTATGGCTCCACAGCCAACCGCTTTCTTGTCTTTAAAATAAACAATACAGTGCTTTAGTTGGTCTATTCCGTTAAATTGGGCGTAAAAAGCATTGTCTTTCCCGTCCCTTTTGGCGAGGTCGGCATCTAATAGGGCAACCAGTCCTTTAAAATGGCTATTGCTGGTGTTTGTTCGTAGAATACCGTCCATAGTGTTATACTTTTATAGATGCGCCCTCTACTTTGTTGTCTTTAGAACCAAAATAGAAATCTACCCGACCTAAGTTAATGCCAAAACAGCCCACTTGGTTTACTAATATATCATCATCTACGGCATTTTTGATCACTACGGGCTTATCTAAAAAAGTGTGGGTATGTCCGCCAATAATAAGGTTTGTATATTTTGTGCGTTTCGCCAATTCTATATCTTGTGGGCGGTTTTTGTCCTTGTATTCATAACCTATGTGGGACAGGCAAATAACAAGGTCGCAGTTTTCGTTTTCCTTTAATTGACGCTCTGTATCTACTGCTATTTCGTACGGGTCTAAGAATACGGTTTCTTTATATAATTTTTTTGTGACCAATCCTGCTAGTTCTATTCCAAGTCCGTAAACACCAATTTTAATGCCGTCCTTTATGAATGTCCTGTACGGTTGGGTGTGGCCGTCAAGTACCGTATTCGAGAAATCGTAATTTGCGGAAATAAAATCGAATCCGGCATGGGGCAGTTGTGCCAAAAGACCCTCTATGCCGTTGTCAAAATCATGGTTTCCAATAGTGGCCGCATCGTACTTGAGCATACTCATAAGTTTAAATTCCAATTCACCACCGTAAAAATTAAAATAAGGGGTTCCTTGAAAAATATCGCCGGCATCCAGTAAAAGGGTGTTGGGGTTTTCCCTCCGTATACTGTTTATTAATCCCGCGCGGCGTGCTACACCGCCCAAACCCGGAAAATCGGCATGATCGTTGGGAAATGGGTCTATATGGCTGTGAACATCGTTTGTGTGCAGAATGGTTATATGTTTCTTTTTTTCGGTTCCGCAAGAATTTAAGGTAAGGGAGCTAGCTCCAATAAAGGCACTGGTAGCTATAGTGTTTTTTATAAAGGTTCTTCTTTTCATACTTAGTCTAATTTGAAGTATCTATCATCCACTTTAGCGGTAATGGTGTCTACTTTTGTAAAATAATCGATCATGGCATTTCTTATTTTGTAATCGATTTCGGTGATTTCTTGAGCGTCTTTAAAAAAGCCCATATTGTCGCCACCGGAAATTAGGTAATTGGAAGTAGCTACATAGTAGGTTCTGTTCTTGTCAAATGGCTTGCCTTGAATTTTTAAGGTATTCAGGGTATTGTCGGCATTTAGTATTATTTGTATGCCCGCCACTGGATGTGGTCTTTTAGATTTAATAAGGTATGATACCATATCCAATATCGAGGCGCCCGTTAGTGCAGCTACGGCAATGGTGTTTTCGAAAGGCATTACCTCGTAGGCCGTACGTGCGCTCACATTTCCTTCAGAAATAATAGATCGTATACCCCCGTGGTTGAGTAAAACAAAATCTATGTCATTTCCAGTACGCATTTTAAATATAGGAGAGGCTTGCTGCAAAACTATATCTGCCATAAGGTTGCCTGCCGAAGTGTTGTATTCACCATCTGTTTTGCTAATCTTTTGGGGCGAGTAGGCTAAAGCGCTATCCAATACGGAGTCTACATGGTCGCGATAGGGCTTAATAAAATCCGTTAATTCTTTGACCGACTGGTAGGTACTGTCAACGGTAATCTGTTTTGCGGATATATCTGTAAGGGTTTGTGCGGATTGTTTGCAAGATGCAATCGAAAAAATTGTTATAATTATAACAAAATGTTTTATTTTTAAACAACTAAAGTGTTTTAACTTCGCCATAGAGTTGAACGGATATTATTTACATTTGTACAAATGTAAAAATACATGTTTTTAAAAGGAATTAAGGACAAGTTTAAACAGAAATCTGGTCGCAAATACATAAAGCAGGCCCTTGAAAAGCCTAGTTATGTTAGTACCAGGGAAAAAGGAATAAGTTCTTTAGGTTGTATTGTTGATTTGGACAAATTTGAGAAATCGGACTTGTTCTTTCAGTTCTTGGAAGATTTTTCTCTACGCCCCAATGCTGTTAAGATAATTGGGTATAAGAGTTATTATGACAAGAACTCTCCGTATTCTACACCTGTTTTCTCCGATAAGGATCTAGGGTGGAACGGTGAAATAGAAAATAGCTATGCGCTGGAATTCTTAAGCCGAGAATATGATTTGTTGGTCAATTATTACAATGAGAACAACTTGCTTTTAAATTTAATGTCCGTTAAGACGAAGGCTAGGATCAAAGTTGGTTTTAGTGAGGTAGGGCCAGATTTTAATGATTTAATGTTGGATACACCGATAGAGGACTTTAAAATATTTAAGGCGGAATTAAAAAAGTATTTAGGTGTTTTTAAAGAAATATAGATTATGGAACAGTTGAGGGGTACGGGAGTTGCGTTAATCACTCCTTTTAAGGCCGACGGTAGTGTAGATGTGAATGCTCTTGTAGACATTGTTACTTATAATAAGGAGGGTGGTGTTGATTATCTTGTGGCATTGGGTACAACTGCCGAATCGGTGACTTTGACCAGCGAAGAAAAGCAATTGGTTCTTGATACCGTGGTGAGGGCCAATGCAGGGGCTCTGCCGTTGGTAGTTGGTGTCGGAGGCAATAATACGGTAGGCGTGGTAGAAGATTTAAAAACACTGGACTTATCTGCGTTTGACGCAATACTTTCGGTTTCACCCTATTATAACAGACCCACTCAAGAAGGAATATACCAGCATTTCAAGGCAATTTCAATAGCTTCTCCAAAACCTATAATATTGTATAATGTTCCGGGGAGAACGGGTAGTAATATGTTGCCCGAGACCACGGTAAGGCTTGCAAATGATTTTGATAACATTATAGCTATTAAGGAAGCCTGTGGAAATATTGTGCAAGTAATGGAGCTCATACAGAACAGGCCAGAAGGTTTTCTTGTGATCTCAGGTGACGATATTACCGCACTACCTACAATTCTGGCAGGTGCAGATGGAGTAATTTCTGTTATAGGGCAAGGGTTGCCTTTTGAATTTAGTCAGATGGTGAAGCTTGGCCTAGAAGGTAGAACTAAAGAAGCGTATCATTACCACTATATGTTGCAAGAGGGGATGAACCTTATTTTTAAAGAAGGAAACCCTGCGGGAATAAAGGCTATATTCGAAATTTTAGGCCTGTCAAAAGCAAAGGTAAGATTGCCGTTGATAGAGGCTAGTTCAGGTTTAAAAAATCAAATAGCTGAATTTATTACATCGCTCTCCAAAATACCTGCATAAATAAAATTGCGTTAAATCTTACCTAAAACATCGGTTTTGTAGTTGGTTGATGCTATTTTTGATGGATTAAAAATGTTTTTTTAAATCCATTGATAATCACTAATTTTGCAAAATGTTTTTTAAAATGAGAAGAATTTTTGTTTTAGGCCTATTGGTAGTCGCTTTTCAATCTTGTAGCGAGTACCAGCAAGTACTTAAAAAAGATGATATTAAAGCTAAGTATGAAATGGCTCAAAAATTCTATGAAGAAGGCGACTACAAAAGGGCCAATAGGCTGTTTGAACAAATAGCTCCCAAATATATAGGTAAGCCACAGGGTGAAAGGGTGATGTTCTTTTTGGCCAATTCATATTTTGAACGTGGGGACTATAACATGGCAGGCTATCAGTTTGAGCGTTTCATCAAGTCATACCCCAAGAGCGATAAACTTATACAAGCTTCCTTTTTAGGTGCTAAGAGTTATTATATGTTGTCGCCAAAGTATTCTTTGGATCAGACAGATACGGACAAGGCTTTGTTGAAATTGCAGAACTTCATAAATGCCTATCCGGATTCGGAGTATTACAAAGAAGCCAATACCATGGCGCATGAGCTTACTACAAAAAAAGAAAAAAAGGCGTTTGAAATCGCCAAGCAATACAATAAGTTAGGCGAGTTTAATTACGAAGTATTAAAATCGGCTGTGGAAGCCAGTGATAATTTTATTTCCGATTTTCCAGGTTCCGTATATAGGGAGGAAGCTTATTTTGTTAAGTTGGATGCCTTGACCCATTTGGCGTTAAACAGTTACGAGCAATTACAGGAAGAAAGGTTGAATAAGGCAAAAGACGCATACGAAGCTTTAAAAAAGAACTATCCGGAGACTAAGTTTGATAAAGAATCCGCCGATTTATTGGAGCGTATAGAAAAGGAATTGGAAAAATTCAAAAATAGAGAATCAAAATAAACAGTTTCAAATATGAACATGAACGATTTAAAAAACTCAAAGGCACCTGTTTCTACGGTTACCATCAACCGAAACGAATTTGACAAGCCAACAGGTAATATCTATGAGGCAATATCTATTACTGCCAAACGTGCCGTTCAGATCAATTCTGAGATCAAAAAGGAGCTTTTGGAGAAATTGGAGGAATTTGCTACTTATAGTGACAGTTTGGAAGAGGTTTTTGAAAACAAGGAGCAAATAGAGGTTTCAAAATTTTATGAGAAACTACCAAAACCACACGCCTTGGCCGTTGAAGAGTGGTTAATGGATAAAATATATCACAGAAATACCGAGAAAGACGCATAAGTAGTATGTTGAGTGGCAAAAACATCCTTTTAGGCATTACCGGAGGGATCGCCGCTTATAAGACAACTTTTCTTGTACGGTTACTGATCAAAGCTGGCGCTACTGTTAAGATTGTTCTTACAGATAGCGCCAGTTCTTTTGTTTCTCCACTTACTCTGGCCACATTATCAAAAAATCCGGTAGTTTCAGATTTTGTAAAGAATGAGGATCATATAACCGATTGGAACAATCATGTAAAGTTGGGGCTGTGGGCCGATCTAATGATTATAGCACCTGCTACGGCCAATACCTTATCTAAAATGGCATCGGGTAATTGCGACAATTTATTGTTGGCATGCTACCTTTCCGCCAAATGTCCGGTTTTCTTTGCGCCTGCCATGGACTTGGATATGTATCGGCACCCAACTACAAAGGCTTCTTTTAAAAAGCTAGAATCTTATGGTAATGTAATGATTCCGGCAACTTCTGGAGAATTAGCCAGTGGTTTGCATGGGGAGGGGCGTATGGCAGAACCGGAAGCAATACTATCTTTTATTAATGCATTTTTGCTGAAAGGGCTTCCCTTAAGAAACAAGAAGGTATTGATTACGGCCGGGCCTACGTATGAAGCAATAGATCCTGTTCGTTTTATAGGTAATCACTCCTCTGGTTTAATGGGGTTTGAGCTTGCCAATGCAGCAGCCAAATTAGGAGCACAGGTGATTTTGGTGTCAGGGCCTACCCATTGTACTATAAATAACGATTTGGTAACCTTGGTGCGTGTGGTTTCCGCAGATGAAATGTACGATAGTGCCCATCAGCATTATTCTGATGCGGATATCGTTATTTGTGCCGCTGCGGTGGCCGATTACAAACCAAAAGAGCAAGCCGAGCAAAAAATAAAGAAATCCGATGCCGAATTAAATATAGCTTTGGTCAAGAATAAGGATATATTGTTTTCATTAGGGCAAATAAAGAAAGATCAATACTTGGTAGGTTTCGCTTTGGAAACCGAAAATGAGCTAGAAAACGCAAAAGCAAAATTGGAGCGTAAAAATCTAGATGCCATTGTTTTAAATTCTCTAAATGACAAAGGGGCCGGTTTTGGGGGTAAAACCAATAAAATTAGCTTTATAGATACCAATTTGACAATACAAACGTTTGATTTAAAAACCAAGGCAGACGTTGCCAAGGATATTCTTAATGAAATCATTAAAAGACGCTATGCGTAAGTTATTATTTGTTTGTCTCCTAATTAGTGTATTTGTACAGGGCCGTGCCCAAGAATTAAATTGTACGATCACTATAAACTCTGAACAGGTATCTCAGACAAATCAACAGGTTTTTAAGACCTTGGAGCGTTCTTTGAATGATTTTGTCAACAAAAGTAAATGGACAAATCGTGTATATAAGGAGAACGAGCGTGTAAATGCCCAAATGTTTATTACAATTACCGAATACGAATCGGATAGGTTCAAGGGAAACATTCAAATTCAATCTTCAAGACCTGTATACAATACTTCTTATGAAAGTTCTGTCTTTAATTACAAAGATAACCAGTTCGATTTTCAGTATATAGAATTTCAGCCATTGGTCTACAATGAAAATGTATTTGAATCTAATTTGGTAGGTGTTATTTCTTATTATGTATACATTATATTAGGTTTGGATGCGGACACTTTTTCTTTGGAAGGGGGTACCGATTTTTATAGAAAGGCCCAGAATATAGTAACACAGGCGCAAGGAAGCAATTATACCGGGTGGAGCCAATCTTCTGACCGAAGCCGTTTTGAGCTGGTAGACAACTTGTTGTCCAATACTTATAAGGAGTACCGTATTGCAATGTATAATTACCACCGAAAGGGGTTGGATATTATGGCGGACAACAATAGTACCGGAAAACAAATAATTGCCGGTACCATGAAGCTTTTTGAGACCATGATAAATAGAAGGCCCAACGCTTTTTTGATTCAGACTTTTTTTGATGCCAAGTCAGAGGAAATTCGAAATATATTTTCCGATGGCCCGAAGGTAGACATAGTAAAGCTTAAAAATACACTGAACAAAATAGCCCCGCTATATTCCAGTACTTGGAACGACATTACGTACTGATTCTTTTTTCGATCCAGAATATAGACTACCTTTGTTTTTCTAAATTTCTGAGATTTGTTATCCAATCTATCTATTGAAAATTACGCCTTGATCGATAGCTTAGAAGTAAGCTTAGATGGTGGTTTTACTATAATTACCGGAGAAACGGGAGCGGGCAAGTCCATTTTTCTCGGAGGTCTTTCATTGGTGCTGGGTAAACGTGCCGATTTATCTTCGTTGCGCAACAAAGACAAAAAATGTATCATAGAAGCTTATTTTCAAATCAACAACTATGGCTTAAAGCCATTTTTTGAAAAATATGATTTGGATTATGAGGCAAGTACGGTTATACGAAGAGAAATTTTGCCAAGCGGTAAGTCACGTGCTTTTATTAATGATACGCCCGTGACACTGGATGTGCTTTCAAAATTGGGGAGTAGGCTTATAGATATACACTCACAGCATCAAACATTGATGTTGACAGAAAACGACTTCCAGTTGAAGTTGATAGATGCCTTGGCGGACAATAAACAGCGTTTGGCTTCTTTCAGAAAAACACTAGCGGACTATAACGAAACAAAAAAGGAACTTCAGCAGTTAATCGATTTTCAGGGCGATGCCTTAAAAGAAAAGGATTACAATGATTTCTTGTTGCAAGAGCTAGAAGCCGCACCTTTAAAAGAAGGGGTTCTCGAGGATTTGGAAGAGCAATATGCACAGCTTAACAATGTAGAGTCGATCATGGAAGAGTTATCCAAGGGAGACCAATTGTTGAACGATGAGCAAATTGGGGTGTTGTCTCTTGTAGGGGAGCTAAAATCCACTTTTTCAAGGTTGGCGAATTTTGGAAATCAATATGTAGAGTTGAACCAAAGAATACAATCGGTCTTTATAGAGCTGGACGATATAAATACAGAATTGCAGAACTACAAGGACGGTATAGAGTCGAATCCGGTTTTATTGGAAGAAATAAGTGGTAAGCTGCAATTACTGTACAATCTTCAGAAGAAGCATGGTGTTTCTGATATTTCAGAACTGATCAAGATCAAGGAAGACCTTTCCCAAAAAGCTTTTGAGACTGCAAATTTGGACGAAAAGATAGCGCATACGGGCAAAAAGGTAGAAGAGTTGGAGTCATTGCTAGAGAAGCAGGCAATGGTGTTAAGAGATAAACGTAATGCCGTGATTCCAAGTTTAAAAGAAAAATTAGAGTCAGACCTTTCCCTTTTGGGTATGCCAAGCGCCTCGTTCAGAATAAGTCTCTCCGATGCCGAGAGTTTTAAGGTGAACGGAAAAGATAACCTGTCGTTTTTGTTCACTGCCAATAAGGGCAGCGATTATGGAGAATTGAAAAAAGTGGCGTCCGGAGGAGAGTTGTCCAGAATAATGTTGGTCATAAAATCTATTTTGGCAAAGTACGAGAAGCTTCCTACGATCATGTTCGATGAAATTGATACTGGTGTATCTGGTGAAGTTTCCAATCGTATGGCTGATATTATGAAAGAGATGAGCAAAGAGATGCAAGTGTTCTCTATTACCCATTTGCCGCAAGTGGCCTCTAAGGGTGATTATCATTTTAAAGTCTATAAGACAGATGGCCACGAAGGAACAGAGACCAACATGAAAAAATTGTCGAAAGACGAAAGAGTGGTGGAGCTGGCGCAAATGTTGGGAGGTAAGGAAATTTCAGATTCGGCGATGGCCCATGCCCGACAGTTACTCAATTAAAAATACCAGACATTAAAATCGGATTGGTATATTTTAAATATCTTTGATTTTTATAATTAAATATAGAACCAACAAACATGGCTTATAATCTATTAAAAGGAAAAAGAGGAATCATATTTGGGGCATTGGATGAAAATTCAATAGCATGGAAAACCGCACAGAGCGTACATGAAGAAGGAGGTACATTTGTTTTGACCAATGCACCGATAGCAATGAGAATGGGTCAAATTAAAGAATTGGCAAAAAAGACCGGTTCTGAAATTATTCCGGCAGATGCGACCAATGAGGAAGATTTGGCCAATTTGGTTACAAAATCAATGGAAATCTTAGGAGGTAAACTTGATTTTGTGCTGCACTCCATAGGTATGTCTGTAAATGTTAGAAAAGGAAGATCCTATACAGATGAAAATTATGATTTTACGGCAAAGGGTTGGGATGTTTCCGCTCTTTCCTTTCATAAGGTAATGCAGTCTTTATATAAAGCTGATGCAATGAACGAATGGGGCAGTATCGTAGCGTTGACCTACATGGCTGCACAGCGTACTTTTCCCGACTATAACGATATGGCGGACAATAAGGCGTATTTAGAGTCTGTAGCCCGTAGTTTTGGGTATTTCTTCGGAAAGGAAAAGAAAGTACGCGTAAACACTATCTCCCAGTCACCTACTGCTACTACGGCGGGTCAAGGAATCAAAGGTTTTGACGGTTTTATCAATTATGCGGAAAAAATGTCTCCTTTGGGCAATGCAACAGCACAAGATTGTGCAGATTATACAATTACCTTGTTCTCTGACTTAACAAGAAAAGTGACCATGCAGAATTTGTTTCACGATGGTGGTTTTTCAAATACCGGAGTTAGCCAAGAGGTTATCGATAAATTTTAAAGGTTATCGGTTTCTGCCAGTAAGGTCCGTTTTGGTCCCATGGCAATTAATTACCTAAAAACAATAATGGATCTATCGTTTTCCTTTATAATACCTGTCTTTAACAGGCCTAATGAAATTGAGGAACTATTAGATAGTCTCTTGTCGCAGACCTACACGAAAAACTATGAAATAGTTATTGTGGAAGACGGTTCTACACTGCCATCAAAAGAAGTAGTAGAGCGTTTTGATGACAAGCTGAATATCTCTTACTATCAGAAACCCAATTCTGGTCCTGGTGATTCTCGTAATTATGGGATGCGGTTGGCCAAAGGCAATTATTTTATTGTGCTGGATTCTGACTGTATTTTGCCTCCTCAATATCTGGTAGAGGCAGAGAAAAGTCTATCAGAACAATTTGTTCATTGTTATGGTGGTCCAGATGCGGCCCATACCTCTTTTAGTAATGTGCAGAAAGCGATCAACTATGCCATGACCTCTTTTCTTACCACGGGAGGTATTCGTGGGCGTAAAGATGCCGTGAACAAATTTCAACCAAGAAGTTTTAATATGGGCATCTCCAAAGAGGCCTTTGAGGTCGTAGGGGGGTATGGCAATATACATCCGGGCGAAGATCCTGATCTGACCATTCGAATATGGAATAACGGTTTTGAGACAAAATTGATTCCCGAGGCATTTGTGTACCACAAGAGACGAATTGATTGGAACAAATTTTATAACCAGGTAAAAAAATTTGGAATGGTACGCCCCATTCTAAATAAGTGGCATCCCACAACGGCAAAAATCACTTACTGGTTTCCAACATTGTTCACCTTGGGATTACTGGGAGCCTTGATCTTGGTGGTTTTTGATATTTGGTGGCCTATCGCATTTTTTGTTTTTTATTTTGTGCTGCTGTTTGTAGATGCATTGTTAAAGACCCGGAACCTTAAGGTTTCCATAATGGCATTATTTGCCACCTGTGTTCAATTTTTTGGATACGGACTGGGTTTTTTGAAGTCTACCATATATACTACCTTTAGTAAAAGGTCTCCAGAGGTCCTTTTTCCGAAATTGTTTTTTAAGACAAATGATTGATTGTGATAGTAGAACGAATTAAAGCGGGTTTAAAGAAGAGAAAGGTCAAATTATTTTTGATTTTTTTATTTTTCTCCTTTTTGGCTTGGTTTATAAACAACCTGTCTAGAACATTTGTTAGTAACGCATCGTTTCATTTGGAATATGTAGGAACTCCAAAAAACCTATTACTTGCCAGTCCTCCAAAAAATAGTATAAACGTAAGGTTAAAAGCTGTTGGTTTTCAGTTTATCGGTTTTGGTATCAGAAAAAAAAGTATTCAAATAGACCTGTCCGAGGTACAGAAAAAAGATTCTCTTTATTATATACCGCCTTCTGTTTATAAAAGACAGATAAATAGGCAGTTGTCGGCTGATATGACCCTTTTAGAGGTAGATGACGATACTATCTTCGTTGATTTTACCAAGGTTATAACAAAGACGGTGCCTGTGCTTCCAAGAATTAATCTAAGCTTGGCCAAAAATTATGAAATAGAGGATTCTTTGAAGATAGTGCCTGAATCGGTTAAGATAACCGGGCCAAAGAGCCAAATAGATTCTATTCGTAATGTTAGAACTTCTTTTTTAGAACTTTTGGACGTGGATAAGGACTTTTCTGTAAAAAGCACTTTGGTGAAACCGAGAGAGTTGAACATGACTGTATTTGAGCCTACTTCCGTAACCATTTCCGCAAAGGTGTATCGCTTTTCGGAAAAAGTATACAATGTGCCCGTTACCATACTTAATGTGCCCGAAAATGTAAAAGTGAGAATGTTTCCTGATGTAATAAAAGTGATTTGTCAAGCAAAATTAGAGAGGCTGAAAGATATAGAAACCGATGACTTTTTAATTACGGCAGATTATGCCCAGGTAACGGGAAGCAGCCAAAATATAATCCCTGTAAAATTATCGAAAAAACCAATGGGGATAAGCAATGCTATTTTAAGCACACAAGAAATAGAATTTATTTTAAGAAGGGAATAATGATCGTAGGACTTACAGGAGGAATAGGAAGCGGTAAGTCTACCGTAGGCAAAATACTTGAAGGGTTGGGGGTTCCTGTATACAATTCCGATGTCGAAGCTAAAAAGCTGATGCAATCTTCCGAAACCATAAGAAAAAAACTGATATCCCTGTTTGGTGAAAGAGCTTTTGATGGTAATGTGCTAAACAGGTCTTTTATCGCCAAAAAGGTTTTTAACGATAAACAGTTATTGCAAGAATTAAACAGAATTGTACACCCTGAAGTACGAAAACATTTTCTTGAATGGTATAGTGAACAAAACACTCCTTATGTTGTTCAAGAAACAGCACTCCTGTTCGAAAACAAAGCTCAGAACCTTTATGACAAAATTATTTTAGTTACTGCTCCGAAAGAATTAAAAATCCAACGACTTTTAGAAAGAGATGGTAGTACCGAGGAAGATATATTGGCCAGGATGGAAAATCAGCTCAAGGATTCAGAAAAATTTGAACTGGCCGATTTTGTTATAGAAAATATTTTTCTGGAAGAAACAAGAAAAAAGGTAGAGGAAGTGAATAGGGTTTTATTAAAATTATGCCAGAACCAGTGAATTTTAACATTTGTGTTAAGGTTTGGTTAAACGTACTATGGGCTTCCCTGTAAATATTTAATTTTAACATTAAAATGGATAAGAGGTTATTTATTCTCTTGGTTGTTCTAATGAGCCTCTCGCTTGTTGGATTGATATTTGTTCAAAGTTTTTGGATAAAAAAGTCGGTTGAAAATAAGGAAGAACAATTTTCGAACGTTGTTTCCGAAGCATTGAACAGTGTTACCAATCAAATAGAGGAGCGTGAAAAAAAGAACTATTACGATAGATATCTTTATGCCAAGGACAGCGTTGGAGAGGTAAAGGATACACAGTTCAGAAATTTCTTTTTCATTGATAGGGATGTCAACTCTAATGAGATACTGCTTTATGAGCATGGTATCCTAGAAGAAGATTATGGTATCTCGTCCACGTTCTTTGATAACGGTGAAGTTGGAGATACCACCTTCATTAAGAATTATACCAGTAAACGAACAACTTCGATTTTCAAGGAAGATTACGATACCGAAGGCAAAACCTCTGTATTAACGCCTATTCAAAGAATTGAGAAGATAGGAGGTTTAAGGGAATTTGATAAATTGGCCATGGAAGATTTGTTTACCACCTATGCCAAGCGTGTTCCGATACATAAGCGGGTAAGCAGACAGGAAATAGAACTTTTACTTCAAAGGGAATTAAAGGATAGGGGGGTTGATATCAGCTTTGAATATGGAGTATATAGCAAAGGATTGCCCACAAAGCTTAAATCGCGTAAATTCAAGTATTCGGAATCAAATGTTTACAAATCACCTTTGTTTACAGATTTTGAAGGTGTGTCCAATTTTGACCTCTTGGTGTCGTTTCCAGAGAAAAAGCGTTTTTTGGTCCGGTCTATATTAGGATTGGCGCTATTGTCACTCTTGTTTACCTTAATTATTGTAATTGCTTATTCTGGAGCTATTTACCAATTAATTAAACAAAAACAAATATCTGAGATAAAGTCAGATTTCATCAATAATATGACCCATGAGTTCAAAACCCCTATAGCTACTATAAATTTGGCGGTAGAGGCTATTAGGAACCCAAAGGTTATTGGTGATCAAGAAAAAATTTCTCGTTATCTACAAATGATAAGGGATGAAAATAAAAGGATGCACGCCCAGGTAGAAAATGTACTAAGGATATCTAAATTAGAAAAAAACCAATTGGACATTAGTAAGGATAGGGTAGATGTACACGACATAATAGAAGATGCCATTACGCATGTAGAATTGATTGTACAGGATAGGGGCGGATACATAGAAACACATTTAGACGCGAAACGTTCAGAGGTTTTGGCCAATGAGATGCATTTTACCAACGTAATCGTGAATATATTGGACAATGCCATAAAATATTCCATCGATCCACCCAAAATAGATGTGTATACAGAGGTAGCCAAGAACAATATAATTATAAAGGTAAAGGATCAAGGAGCCGGAATGAGCAAAGCGGTGTTGAAAAGAGTTTTTGAAAAGTTCTATAGAGAGCATACTGGAGATATTCACAATGTAAAAGGCCATGGATTAGGATTGGCATATGTAAAAAAAATAGTAGATGATCATCAGGGTGAAGTATATGCGGAAAGTGAAAAAGGAAAAGGAAGCACTTTTTACATAAAACTACCTTTAATTTAAAAAAATTATGGAAACAGTTAACAAGAAAATACTTTTAGTAGAAGACGACCCAAATTTTGGTATTGTCCTAAAGGACTATTTGTCTATGAACGACTTTGATGTGACATTGGCAAAAAATGGGATGGAGGGGTTTGAAAAATTCAAGAAAGACAATTTTGATATTTGTATTCTTGATGTTATGATGCCGTATAAAGATGGGTTTACACTTGCAAAGGAGATAAGGGAGAAGAACGAGAATGTACCTATTGTTTTCTTGACTGCAAAAACAATGAAAGAGGATGTGCTTAAAGGTTATAAAGCGGGCGCCGATGATTATTTGAACAAGCCTTTTGATTCGGAAGTGCTTTTAATGAAGATCAAAGCAATACTTCAAAGAAAGGCTTCTAGTAGTTTGGCCGACAGTAAGAAATTTGAATTTGAGATAGGAGGTTTTCACTTGAACTCTAAGCTTAGATTTTTGAAATATAAAGATGAAGAGGCAATTAAGCTATCTCCAAAAGAGAACGAATTGTTACGTTTGTTGGCCTTGCATGAAAATGATTTGATGCCAAGAGAATTGGCTTTGACTAAAATATGGAGAGACGATAATTACTTTACGTCTAGAAGTATGGATGTATATATTGCCAAATTGCGTAAATATTTAAAAAGAGATGAAACCGTTGAAATTTTAAATATTCATGGTGAAGGTTTCCGTTTGGTGGTAAAGACAGATGAGGAACAGTAGAAGAAAAATTAAATTAAAAACAAAAAAGGCCTCTTTTTAAGAGGTCTTTTTTGTTTTTATAGTTGTTGAACAATTTCTTTTATCGTTTCTACTGGAGTCATATCTGCTGAAACGATAATTGCGTTTATAGGTTCTTCCAAGGTATCGAATTGTGATTGTAGCAAGTCTGCGGGCATAAAATGGTTTTTGCGCTGTTGAAGCCTGCGATTTATTTGCTCCATACTGCCTTTTAAATATACAAACCTACATTGGTCAAGACCGTTCCTTAAAAGTTCTCTGTAACTTTTTTTTAGGGCCGAACATACGATGACGGCACCTTGCTGTTCGTTCGATTTTGCAAGACCGTTCAGTGTTAGCAACCAACCTTTTCTATCATCGTCGTTTAAAGGGGTGCCACCTGCCATTTTTTCGATATTGGCTTTGGGGTGGTAATCGTCGCCATCAAAAAATGGAATGTTCAAGGTTTCGGCCAATAATTTTCCTATGGTAGATTTTCCACTACCCGATACACCCATTACATATAAAACAGGATTATTCTTCATGGTTTAATTTTAAAAGAGCTTTTTTGACCGTTGTGACCATATCTTCGTTTTGGTAGTTATAGTCGATCCATAACGTATCTGTTTTTTTCTTGAACCAAGTTAATTGTCTTTTTGCAAATCTTCGAGTGTTTTTTTTAACCTCAGATATAGCAAAATCCAGATCCCAAACACCCAACAGGTATTCAAACATTTCTTTATACCCAACGGTTTGCAATGCATTAAGGTCTTTGAACTTTAATAAGGCCTTGGCTTCTTCCAAGAGTCCCGATTGCATCATTACGTCCACTCTTTGGTTGATTCTATCGTAAATAACACTGCGATCGGCCATTAATCCGACTTGTAAAACCTTGAAATTGCGTTGGTCTTTTGGTTGTTTAAGAAAGCTGGAATAGGATTTGCCGGTACCAATACATATTTCGAGAGCTCTAATTAAGCGATGTGGATTGTTGATGTCTACTTTATTGTAATATACTGGATCTAGTTCTTGTAGTTTGTTCTGTAAACTTTCTATGCCGTTTATATCAAAATCTTGATTGAGTTCTGTGCGTATAATCTCGTCTACTTTCGGAAACTTGTTTAACCCTAAGGTAACGGCATCTACATAAAGGCCACTGCCGCCGACCATGATTACTACATCTTTTTTGTCAAAAATTTTGTCAAGTAGTTCTAGGGCGTCTTTTTCAAAATCGCCTACGGTATACATATCATGTATACTTTTGTGTTGAATAAAATGATGTTTGGCACTTTTTAATTCTGCTTTTGAGGGTACGGCCGTACCTACTGACATTTCTTTATAGAACTGCCTGGAATCTGCCGATATGATTTCGGTGTTAAAATGGTTGGCCAGGGCAATACCCATTTTAGTTTTACCAATGGCCGTTGGGCCCACGACGGAAATGAGAACTTTATTCATTTAAAATACTTCCGCAATTATAGCAATATAAAGCATCGTCCCTATGGCCTTCTTTTGTGCAATTAGGGCAAGCCTGTGTGTTGACATGAACAAAACTTTCTACTTTGTTAGAACCGTCCTTGTTGGTTCTTTTTCCAAATTCTACGGTTACAATTCCTGTAGGTACGGCAATTATACCATAACCTAACAGCATTATGATCGTTGCAATAAATTGGCCTTGGGGGGTAATGGGGGCAATATCTCCATAGCCGACTGTTGTAAGGGTTACTATAGTCCAGTAAATACTTGTAGGAATACTGGTAAAACCTGCTTGGTCACCTTCTATAATATACATAAGCGTACCCAGCATTACCGATACGATTAAGACGGCGAAAAGAAAAACGGTAATTTTTGCCCTACTAGCCTTTAAGGCTCTTTTTAATTGACTGGCCTCCCCTAAGAACCTGACTAGTTTTAATATTCTAAAAACCCTTAAAAGTCTAAAGGCCCTTACCGCCAATAATACTTGTGATCCGGCCAGAATATAGGATAAATATAAGGGGATAGTCGATAAAAAATCTATGATACCATAAAAACTGAAAATATATTTTGAGGGTTTTTTAATACAGACAATTCTGGCAATATATTCTATGGTGAAAAATATAGTGACGATCCATTCAAGGGTAAGCAATAGATAGTGGTATTCCATATCTATACTCTTAACACTCTCTAGCATAATCAGCAGAACGCTGAAAATTATGATGATGATCAGAATAATATCAAACCATTTGCCCATTGGGGTATCTGCCTCATAAATGATTTCATGAAGTTTCTTTTTCCAATCGGTCTTTGACTTTTTTGTTTCCAATTTTAAATATTGAGCGGAATTGTTTTTAATACCCTTTTTTTTCTAAGAAAGGACTCTATTATAAAATTAGCGTTTAGGGTTCCGTTCATTGGGGTAATCAATGTTTCTAATATATGAATATTATTTATTTGATGGTTAAGATCGTAATAGCCAATTCCGACCAATGACCCTTTTTTGATAAGAACGGCACTGTTCTCACCTAGTTCCCGTCCTTTGTCCACCAATAGTATATTTTTATTTTTAAGGCAATATTTGTTCAATGCCTCCATGACCCGTACATTGTATTCTTCGGGAGCTTCTTTTTGTATACACGCCCCGTTGCACTTATTATCTTCGTAGTTGGCGCAGTTTTTCCTTGCTTCACTTATTCCGTTTAATTTATCACATAAGGTGAATTCCCTAGAAATTTTATGCAAGTGGTTTTTGGCGCTGAACTCACCATTGAACAAACCCCATTTATCACTACACTTAGAAATTGGTGCCACGCTTAATTCTAAATAGCCCAACTCGTTCTCTTTTAGGCAAAGAGTATGGGAGTACATTCTTTTTCGAGGTATGGTATTGTATTTTGGTTTGTTTTTTAACAGCTCTTGGTGCTCTTTTAAAAGGGCAATAAGTTCGCTTCCCGTTTTTTCGAAGGTAACTTTTTTTGTGTCCTTGACCAGCTTTCGGGACCTTTCCCCTGTTTTTGTAAATAGTTGGTTAACACGTTTCTTAATGTCTGTACTCTTGCTTAGGTAAATGATGTTGCCGTCTTTTCCATGGATATAAAAAACACCGGTTTCGTTTGGCATGCTTTGAACGATGTCCAATTGTTTTTCTGACAGTTCACCATGAGACTCTTTTCTTATTACATCTTGTAGAATCGTCTTTTGTGAATCTTTTGCAAGAAGTAACTTAAATAGTTTCACAGTTGCCAAGGCATCGCCATTTGCCCTGTGGCGATCACTGACCGGAATACCCAATGACCTTACAAGTTTACCTAGGCTATAAGATTCTGCATCTGGAAGAAGAACTTTCGAGAGATCTACCGTACATATTGTTTTGCGTTCATAATTGTATCCCAAACGCCTAAACTCTGTCCTTAAAATACGATAATCGAACTGGGCATTGTGGGCTACTAATACCGTGTCTTGTGTAATTTCCACAATACGTTTGGCCACTTCATGAAATTTTGGTGCGGTCCTCAGCATTTTGTTGTTGATCCCGGTAAGATTTACCACAAAGGGCTGAATTTCTTTTTCGGGGTTTATAAGACTTATAAAAGAATCGACTATTTCGTGTCCATCAAATTTATGTATCGCAATCTCCGTGATACCCTCCTCATTGAATTTTCCTCCCGTGGTCTCAATATCAAGTATGGCGTACATTTGATTTTCTTCTTTTTGTAATCTTTGTTCCCTTGGGGGCTTTAATTATAGTTTCTCGCACCAAAGATACTACTTCCTATACGGACCATAGTACTGCCTTCTTCAATGGCAATTTTGTAATCGCCACTCATTCCCATAGATAAAACTTTTATATCGGGTAAATCTTGTTTAAGCCTATCGAATAATTTTTTCAACGACTTAAACTCCCTGCTCACCTGTTTCTGGTCATCTGTGAAAGTTGCCATTCCCATTAATCCTTCAATTTTTATGTTTTCAAGTTGAAGAAATTCGGGATCTTTTGTCAGTGCCACAAGCTCGGTTTCGTCAAATCCGAATTTCGTGTCCTCTTCAGCTATGTGCACCTGGAGCAGGCAGGGGATATTACGGTTGTGTTTTTTTGCCTGCTTATCTATTTCCTTTAATAATTTTAGACTGTCTACCCCATGTATCAAGGAAACAAACTCGGCCATGTACTTTACTTTGTTTCTTTGAACGTGCCCGATCATATGCCAGTGAATGTCTTTGGGTAGCTTTTCCCATTTCTGGGTCATTTCCTGTATTTTATTCTCTCCAAATATTCTATGTCCGGCGTCATAAGCTTCTTGGATATCTGCAACGGGTTTTGTTTTTGATACGGCTACCAAGGTCACATGATCCGGTAATTCTTGTTTTATCTGAAGAAGTTTTTCTGCTATCGACATACTATTTAGAGAATTGTTGAGAAACGGTTTCCGCTTTTTTGTTCTGGGAATAATCATAAAAACCTTCTCCCGATTTTACACCAAGTTTGCCTGCTGTTACCATATTTACAAGAAGGGGAGAAGCTGCGTATTTTGGGTTTTTAAAACCTTCGTGCATTACATTCAATATAGAAAGACATACATCTAGGCCAATAAAATCAGCTAATTGCAATGGGCCCATGGGGTGGGCCATACCGAGTCTCATAACCGTATCTATTTCTTTGACTCCGGCAACACCATGGTGCAGGGTTTCTATAGCTTCGTTGATCATGGGCATTAAAATCCTATTTGCCACAAAACCAGGGTAATCGTTTACTTCGGTAGGTGTTTTATCTAATTTGGCCGACAGTTCCATAATTCTTGCGGTGGTCTCGTCAGAGGTGCTATACCCTCTTATTACCTCTACAAGTTGCATTATGGGCACCGGATTCATAAAGTGCATTCCAATAACCTTGGATGGTCTTGCCGTTACAGCGGCTATTTGTGTAATTGAAATAGATGATGTGTTGGTGGCAAGAATGGTTCCTTCTTTACAAAAAGTGTCCAACTCTTTAAAAATGCTCAATTTTAATTCAACATTTTCGGTAGCGGCCTCTATGGCCAAGTCCACATCTGAAACCCCTTCTTTTAATGAGGTAAAGGTAGAGATGTTCGTTAAAGTGTTGGCTTTGTCCATTTCATTGATTTTTTCCTTGGCAATCATTCTATCCAAGTTTTTTGAAATGGTGGCAAGGCCTTTTTCAAGTGCCTCTTGTGAAATGTCTATTAAGTTTACCTTAAAACCTTTTTGGGCAAAAACGTGGGCAATGCCATTACCCATGGTTCCTGAACCTATTATAGCAATGTTTTTCATTTTATTAAAAAATATATACTTATAGTAAAATATAAATTACACTTGTTGGATCTTTTTATCTTCAAAAGAGTCGATGATCTGCAGGGCAACCTTAAGGGCTTGTGTACCTTGTTTTAAAGAAACTGTGGGGGTAGAATTTGTTGCTATTGCTTCGGCAAAAGACTCCAGTTCGTCTAAAATAGCGTTGTTTTCCTTAATGTCGGGGTTTTCAAAATAGATTTGTTTTTTTACTCCCTCCGCATTCTGTAAGATCATGTCAAAATCACCGGGCTGCTCTGGTGCATCCTTCATTTTTACCACTTCGGCCTTTTTCTCTAGAAAATCGACCGATATATAGGCGTCTTTTTGAAAGAACCTTGATTTGCGCATGTTCTTTAAAGAGATTCTACTGGCCGTTAAATTGGCCACACAGCCATTTTCAAATTCCAATCTGGCATTGGCGATATCTGGTGATTGACTAAGGACTGAAACGCCACTTGCGTTAATCTGTTTTACTTCAGAATTTACAACACTTAATATAGCATCTATATCGTGTATCATTAAATCCAATACGACCGGAACATCCGTACCCCTAGGATTAAATTCCGCTAAACGGTGGGCCTCTATGAACATAGGTTGATTAATTGCATTCTTAACGGCGGAAAAAGCGGGGTTAAACCGTTCTACATGACCTACCTGACCTTTTGTATTGAATTTCTTTTCAAGATCAAGCAGTTCTTGTGCTTCCTCTAAGGTATTGGTAATTGGTTTTTCTATAAAAATATGTTTCCCCTTTTCTATGGATTTCTTGGCACATTCGTAATGTGAAAGGGTAGGGGTAACTATGTCTATTACATCTACAGCATCTATTAAGCTGTTCATGTTGTCAAAATAGCGATATCCGAATTCGGCCTCAACCTTTTTTCCGTTAATAATATCTGCATCGTAAAAGCCTATTAAATCATATTTATTAGACTGATTTAATAGACGTAAATGTATCTTTCCTAAATGTCCGGCTCCTAAAACGCCAACTTTGAGCATAATTATCTTTTTATCAAAAATAAGCATACTTTATAAGTTTACCCGAATTGTAAATTCCAATTTTAAGATTAAGTTTTTTTGAAGTTTCTTTCATTTAAGGAACTTTCATAACTTTGGTAACCAAACCAAATTAACATTGAAAGATACCTTAAAACACAAGGGAATGCGGAATCAGCTAGCGGAAGTGCTGATTGCTAAGGGAATAAAGGACCAGAAAGTTTTGGATGCCATTAGAGATGTGCCAAGACACTTGTTTATGGATAGTAGTTTTGAGGGGCATGCATATCAGGACAAGGCGTTTCCTATTGCGGCTGATCAAACTATATCGCAACCTTACACGGTGGCTTTCCAGACAGAGTTGTTGCAGTTGAAACCTAACCATACCGTTTTAGAAATTGGAACCGGAAGCGGGTACCAGACCGCCGTTCTTCTTAAATGTAGGGCCAGGGTATATACTATAGAAAGGCAATTGGAACTGTTTAAGAAAACCAATCTGTTTTTTAAGAAAATGGGGTACAGACCCAAAAAGGTGATTTTTGGCGATGGCTATAAAGGTTTGCCAGAAGATGCTCCTTTTGATCGTATCATAGTTACGGCCGGAGCCCCAGAGGTACCAAAGGCGCTGCTCGCCCAATTAAAGGTAGGGGGGAGGCTGGTTATACCGGTTGGCTTTGAAGAGCAAATCATGACATTATTTGTTCGCACTTCGGAAAAAGAGTTTCAAAAGACAGAATATGGTTCTTTTAGGTTTGTTCCCTTATTGGAAGACAAAAACTAAAGAACCTTAATTGTTAAAGCTTTTTTTAATACGGTCAAGGTTTCTCTTATTGTCCCTGTCTTTTATGGTTTCTCTCTTATCGTATAGTTTTTTACCCTTTGCCAAGGCTATTTGTAGTTTTGCCAAACCACGGTCATTTATAAACAAGGTAAGTGGAACTATCGTAAGACCAGAAGTCTTCACTTCTTTTTGAAGCTTTTTCAGTTCTCTTTTGTTTAGCAATAATTTTCGCTCGGCCTTTGGTTTGTGGTTAAAATGATAAGCATGCGAGTATTCGTCTATTTGCATGTTAATAACGAAAAGTTCCCCATTTTCATTAAACTCACAAAAACTTTCAGAAATAGAAGCCTTTCCGTACCTAATGGATTTTATTTCGGTACCGGCCAAGACAATGCCAGCCGTATACTTGTCCAAAATCTCGTACTCAAAACGGGCTCTCTTATTTTTTATGTTGATATTCTTCTGCATCACTTACAAAAATAAGGACAATAAAAGAATACCTTCAAAATTTTAAACGAATTAAAGCACTTATTTTTGTAATGAAGGATAAATATTTACGAATAAAGCTTAATAAAACTTGATGTAATGAATAAACTTCTTTTGTTTTTTGTGTTGATATCGTTCTTAGGATGTAAAAATGTAGTAAAAACGCCTACGGCCCAAGAAATTGTAGATAAAAGTATAGCTGTTAGTGGAGGGGAGAACTATGTGAAAAGTAATATTTCTTTTGACTTTAGGGATATTCACTATACTTCTGAAGTAGTAGAGGGAAAGAAGATATTAAAACGTAAAATAGTAAATGATTCGACTACTATTATAGATACCAAATACCCGAACAAATTTGAAAGATCGGTAAACGATAGTATTGTGACATTGTCCGATAGTATGGCCAATGTATATGCCAATTCGGTCAACTCGGTACATTATTTTGCCATGTTACCTTATGGGTTAAACGATAAAGCCGTTAAAAAGAAGTTCTTGGAGACCGTAAAAATAGACACCGCCGATTATTATAAAATAGAGGTGACTTTTAGTAAAGAAGGTGGTGGTGATGACTTCGACGATGTATATCTGTATTGGTTCAATACAAAAACCCTTGAGCCGGATTATTTATCGTATGAATTTCATACTAATGGAGGTGGTCAGCGTTTTAGGGTGGCTTATAACAAAAGAACCGTTGGTGGAATTCGGTTTGTAGATTATAAAAATTACAAACCGAAACAGAAAAACGGTTCTATATACGCTATAGACAGTTTATATGTAAATAATGGATTAGAGTTATTATCAGAGATTAAACTTGAAAACGTAGAGGTTAATCAGGACAGTTACAATTAAAGACAAGTTTAGTGGATGTAGCCGTACTACCTACCAATTGTACGATAAACAGGGTGCCGTTTTCGCTGTCGTCTATATATGGATATTTGTCTTCGCCTATTAACTGGTTTACGAAATCGGGAATAGTATTGCTATGCCCTACGACCAATACCTTTTTATTTAGGTTGTCTTTTTTAAACTGTTCAATATCAATATCCCTAGGTTCGTAATATTGTACATCGATATTTTTTTTCACCGAAGTCGGGGCGGCCGTCATAGAGGTTCTGTTGTAATCGGTAGAGTATATGGCGTCTAAATCCACTTCATCCAAGATTTCTGCCCAATGCATGGCTCTTCCCAATCCTTTTTGATTTAACTCTGGATCGGCGTCATCCGGGTAGGTTCTGTCCTTTTCTGCGTGGCGAATCAAATAAAATGTAGTTACATCAGGGTTTTCGTTAATGGTCTGATCGGGTTTTTCCTCTTTGCAAGAAACAAAAATGGCCAGTAAACAAATAGAAAGAATCTTTATTGTTTTCATTCGGTTTAAAATATTATTACTATAATAGTAAAACTTAATTTAGGATAAAATAGTACGTTAGTAGTCTATTTTTTGTTTTTTTGCATATGAGAAAATTTTGTGGGGCACTTCTTATTTGTTTTGTAGTTATTGGTTTAAGGGCTCAAGAACCTGAATTACCTAGCGACTATAGGCAGCAGAATATAACAGAATACAATTCCAGTCTGCTGAACCCTGCCTATTCGTTGGATAAAAACAACCCTTCCTCTATTGCTTTTTGGTCTAGATGGCAATGGCAATCCATTGATGTGGACCCTTCTACACTATTTCTGAACTATGCTTTAAAGATAAATGATGAGTCTGCGGCCGGTATCGGTTTTTTTCAGCATAACACAGGCTTGTTCCTAAATACTGGTGGAGCTCTAAACTACGCGTATAATATAGAGTTGAGCGAAAAGGTGTCGTTAGGTCTGGGAATCAATGTTTTTGGGTATGTGCAAGAACTGTCCGACACACGCTTTTTTACGCCAAATCCTATTCAGACAGAATTAACGAACGATTTTGTGTTGCAAGTGGCCCCGGGTATAAATGTTAAGATAGATAGGTTTAGTATAGGGCTATCTTCCGAGAACCTGTTCGATTACAACTTTACCACAAAAGAAAGAAGCACTAGTTCTGAAGGAAGGGTTTTTTTCACCCAAGCAAGTTATGACATACCTATGTCGGTCTTGGCTTCTGATCCCAACTCGTTCTTACGCCCTTCGGTATACTTTAAGTCGGTGCCTGGGTATGATTCGCAATTTGGGGTTTCAACCTTACTATCTACGAACAAGTTTTGGGCGCAACTAGGCTATAATAGTTATTACGGTATTTCTGGTGGTGCCGGCGGAAGGTTCTTTAAGCGGCTTTCAATAGGGGCGCTGGTGGAATTTGGTACGAGTACGGATCTAAAAGGAACCGACCCCTCGTTTGAATTGGTTACTTCGTATAAGTTAGGTAGATTAGGGGATTCAGAAGATAAATTACAGGAAGAATTAATTGCCGAGGAAGAAAAAGGGGACGTTGTTGAAAATGAGCTCACCCGAATGGAGAAAATAGCCTTAAGGGAGAAAGAGAAAGAGGAGGTAAGATTGGCTAAGATTAATCAGAAACGTGCAAAAGATTCCATTAGAAAAGCAAACAGACAGGCAGAGCTAGCTCTAAAAGAGTCGAAAATTGAAGCGGAACGAAAAAGAGATTCGCTTAACAAGGCGCAAGAGATCTCTGCGTTGGCAAAAGCCGAGGCATTAAATAGGCAAAGGGAATTAGATTCTATTAATAAAGCAAAAGAAGCGGCACTGGCCATTGAACTTCAGAAAAAACAAGATTCTGTTGCCAGTGCCGAAAAAGCCATTGCGGAGGCCGCTGCTAAGAAAGAAGAGCTTGAGCGTTTGGCACGGAAAAAAGAAGTGGTAACACCACAGGCAGGCGAGAAGTATGAAGAAGTGACCAAGCAGGGGTCTTTAGAACCGGGTTACTATTTAATAGCCAATGTTTTTGGAACCAAACGCTATTTTGATGCCTTTATGGCCGACCTTAAGAAGAAGGGGCTGAACCCGCAATCTTTTTACAGGGAAACGAATAAATACAACTATGTATACTTAGGCAAGTACGATTCAATAAATGAGGCAAGAAAAGCAAGGGATTCTAAACTTGGTGGAAAGTACACCGAGAGACTATGGATTTTTAGGGTAGTGGGCGAGTAGTTGCCATGATGGTGTTTTGCACCTTTTAAGGCTTAAAAAGAAAGATTACTTGGGTCTTACTTGAATTTACAGTTCTCTTTTGATTAAAATTTCTAAGTAGGTAATGGTATTCAACAAGTATTTACGGTCTAAGGTAATGGTAGACATGGCAATGGCCCCTTGAATCATTGTGAATAGTTGTTTTGCAAATTGCAAAGGGGTTACCGGGAGTTTAAGCTCACCATTATTAAGGCCATTCTCCAATACTAGGGCAATTTTACCTTCAATTTCCTTTATGGTTTCTTTGACGGCAGCTGCCAAGAGTTTGTTGTTGTGCTGGGCGTCTACACCTACATTTAAAATAGGGCAACCGCCCATTTTAAGTGTAAAAGCATCGTATTTTTTATAAAATTCGGTAAGATTGGACAATTTATCCAATGCGGATCCTGGGGCAT
Organism: Maribacter thermophilus; assembly: GCF_001020565.1. Taxonomy (GTDB): domain Bacteria; phylum Bacteroidota; class Bacteroidia; order Flavobacteriales; family Flavobacteriaceae; genus Maribacter; species Maribacter thermophilus. The sequence continues at coordinate 741,367 of NZ_LDAS01000001.1, forward strand.
TTAGTTCTTCGTCCAATGCTGTTAATAGAATATTTCTGTTGTATTCAAATGCGGAAAGCGCTAAAGCTTCCTTGTTTTCAAAATTACCATATATAGCGCCTTTGGTGAGTCCTGTGGCTTCGGTAAGATCGCTCATGCTTGTGCCAATATAGCCATGTTTGTTAAATAAAGGTGCGACCGTTTCAATAATATAGGCGGTAGTTCTTTCGGCTTTTGTAGACATGTTGGATGCTTTTGTGCGAAGATAAAAAATCTATACTGTTTGGTATATATAGGTAACAAAAAAAGCGTCCTGAATTTTTTATTCAGGACGCTTTCATAATCAACATTGTTTTAGACCACCAGGTCATTTTGGTTTCTAAATACCAGTTCGTTGTTAAAAGCATCTAAGAGTATAATACTATCTGCTTTTATTTTTCCACTTAAAAGCTCTTTAGACATGTTGTTTAGCACTTCTTTTTGAATGGTTCGCTTAACGGGTCTGGCTCCAAATTGTGGTTCGTAACCTCGTTCCGCCAAATAATCTATGGCTTCGTCTGTAGCGTCTAGGGTTATATTTTGCTTGTTCAGCATTTTTTTGAGTCCTTCTAATTGAAGTTTCACTATTTCCCTAATATTTTCCATATTCAAAGGAGTGAACATAATTATGTCGTCTATACGGTTTAGGAATTCAGGACGAATTGTTTTGTTTAGAAGTCCTAATACTTCTACACGGGCTGCCTCTGTGGCGCTATGTAGGTCTGTTGCGTTTTCAAATTTTTCTTGAATAATATGGCTACCCATATTACTGGTCATTATAATGATCGTGTTTTTAAAGTCGGCGACCCTTCCTTTGTTATCTGTCAACCTACCCTCATCCAAAACCTGTAATAAGATATTAAAGGTGTCTGGATGCGCTTTTTCGATTTCATCAAGTAAAACAACGGAGTAGGGGCGTCTTCTAACGGCTTCGGTTAGTTGACCACCTTCATCGTACCCCACATATCCTGGAGGCGCACCTACCAGTCTACTTACAGAGTGTCGTTCTTGGTACTCGCTCATATCTATTCTGGTCATGGCGTTCTCATCATCGAACAGGTATGCGGCCAAGGTTTTCGCCAGTTCGGTCTTACCTACCCCGGTTGTACCGAGAAACAAGAAAGATCCTATAGGCTTTTTCATATCTTGTAGGCCGGCCCTACTTCTTCTTATCGCATCTGAAACGGCTTGTATTGCTTCATCTTGGCCAACGACCCTTTTATGTAATACGTTCTCTAGGTTCAGTAATTTTTCGCGTTCGCTCTGTAGCATCTTTGTTACAGGTATACCTGTCCATTTTGCTACCACTTCGGCAATATCTTCACTGGTAACTTCTTCTTTGATCAAGGTGCCGGCTTTCTGTTGTTCGGCCAGTTCTTGTTGCAATTTGGTAAGCCTTTCCTGTGCCTCTTTAATTTTTCCGTACCTAATTTCGGCAACCTTGCCATAATCTCCGTTACGTTCGGCTCGCTCGGCTTCAATTTTATAGTTTTCGATATCCAATTTTGTTTTTTGAATATTGTCCACTACCGATTTTTCGGATTCCCATTTGGCAAAAATCTCGTTTCGCTCTTCTTTTACATTGGCAAGTTCCAGATTTAGAGCCTTAAGTTTCGATTGGTCGTTCTCTCTTTTAATGGCCTCTATTTCAATCTCTAGCTGCATAATCTTTCTGTCCAATACGTCCAATTCTTCTGGTTTAGAGTTGATCTCCATTCTTAATTTAGAGGCAGCTTCGTCCATAAGGTCTATGGCCTTATCGGGCAAAAATCTATTGGTAATATACCTTTGGGAGAGTTCTACCGCTGCGATAACGGCTTCATCCTTGATACGAACCTTATGGTGGGCTTCATATTTTTCTTTAATCCCCCTTAAGATAGAGATGGCGCTCTCTGTGTCAGGTTGATCTACGATTACTTTTTGAAATCTACGCTCTAATGCTTTGTCCTTTTCAAAATATTTTTGATACTCATCCAAAGTAGTTGCGCCAATGGCTCTTAGTTCACCTCTGGCAAGAGCGGGCTTAAGAATGTTTGCAGCATCCATGGCGCCCTGTCCACCACCTGCACCAACAAGTGTATGTATTTCATCGATAAACAAAATTATGTTTCCGTCCGCACTGGTAACCTCTTTGATTACCGCTTTTAAACGTTCCTCGAATTCCCCTTTGTATTTTGCGCCAGCTATCAAAGCGCCCATATCCAAAGAGTAAATGGTTTTATCTTTAAGGTTTTCAGGAATGTCCCCTTGTACTATTCTATGGGCAAGACCTTCGGCAATGGCCGTTTTACCAACACCTGGCTCACCTACCAACATTGGGTTGTTCTTGGTTCTACGAGATAATATTTGAAGTACCCTTCTAATTTCTTCGTCCCTACCTATTACGGGGTCCAGTTTACCGCTATCCGCTAATTCATTTAAGTTTTTGGCATATTTGTTCAATGAATTGTAGGTTTCCTCGGCACTTTGTGAAGTTACGTTAGATCCTTTTCTTAGTTCGGTAATAGCTGCTGTTAAACTTTTCTCGGTTACCCCTTGGTCTTTTAAGATTTGAGAAATCTTACTTTTTGATTTAAAGATGGCCAGTAGTAAATGTTCTATGGAAACGTATTCGTCTCCCATTTTTTTAGCAATAATACTGGATTCGTTTACAGTTTTACCCGCTTCTCTAGAAAGCATGATGTCTCCACCTTGAACCTTGGGAAACGATTCCAATTCCTTTTCAAGAATTTGGGTGATCAGGTTAATGTTGATCCCTAGTTTTTTAATTATAAACGGAACAACGTTTTCTTCGACTTCTGTAATTGCCTTGAAAATATGTTCGTTTTCGATTTGTTGGTGCCCTAAAGATTGGGCGATCACTTGGGCCTGTTGAATAGCCTCTTGTGATTTTATGGTGAAATTGTTAAAGTTCATATATTTTAGTTTTAAATTGAGTGTTACTTTTGCAGTGAAAAGGACAACAATCCTACCAATTGAACATAACAGACAAAATGTCGCTAAAAGGCCGCATTATCAAAGACAAAATGGCAGTTGTTAGGTGTTTTTATAACGTAGCTTAAAGTTAACAAAGAATGGGATTATTTAAGGGGTTATTTGGTAAAGAAAACAATGAAAACAAGGGGGACGGTAACGAGGTTCCGTGGATATCTCTAGTCTCTATTGACCAATTGAGCGAAATAGAAAAAAAATCTTCTGTTCGCCCCCAAGTTATTTTTAAGCATTCTACCACTTGCGGAGTTAGTAGAATGGTGTTGAATATTTTTAAATCTTCCTATAATCTGCAGTCTTCCCAGATGGACTTATATTTTTTGGATTTGCATGCCAATAGGGATGTCTCTAATGAGGTTGCGGTAAAATTTGGTATAGTCCACCAATCACCTCAACTATTAATAATCAAGAATGGTAGGGTAGAACGTCATGCTTCCCATGGCGAGATTTCGGAAATAAATCTGGAGGATTATTTGTCTTAGATTTTTTGGCATAGGTTCAAAGGCAATTTCATATGGTTGTGAAAGCATATAGGTGGCTTGAATATTACCGATAATTAGTTATTAACTATCGTTTGATAAAATATTTTGTTGAATATTATTTTTATCGGCTTTATACTGGTTGCTATTTGTATTTTTGCCTGAGATTTTAATTTTAATAAAATGCAAAGGGATACTCGAATTTTTGATTTAATAGAAGCAGAAAAGCAACGTCAGATAAACGGTATAGAATTAATTGCCTCGGAGAACTTTACAAGTCCTCAGGTAATGGAGGCCGCTGGTTCTGTATTGACCAATAAATATGCAGAAGGGTATCCCGGTAAAAGATATTATGGAGGTTGTGAAGTAGTTGATCAAGTGGAGCAATTGGCTATAGATAGGGCCAAAGAGCTGTTTGGTGCCGCCTATGCCAATGTACAACCCCACTCGGGGTCGCAGGCAAATGCCGCTGTTTACCATGCGTGTTTAAAGCCTGGGGATACTATTTTAGGTTTTGATTTGTCTCATGGAGGGCATCTAACCCATGGTTCTCCGGTCAATTTTTCTGGAAGGTTGTACAATCCTGTTTTTTACGGGGTTGACGAAGCTACGGGAACACTCGATTACGATAAAATTCAGGAAATAGCCACCAAAGAGCGTCCTAAACTAATAATTGCCGGGGCATCGGCATATTCCCGAGATATCGATTTTAAAAAATTCAGGGAAATAGCAGATAGTGTAGATGCACTATTATTGGCAGATATATCGCATCCTGCCGGTCTAATCGCCAAAGGACTTCTTAGTGATCCGATTCCCCATTGTCATATTGTGACCACTACCACGCATAAAACATTAAGAGGGCCTAGGGGAGGTCTTATTTTGATGGGTGAAGATTTTGATAATCCTTTTGGAATCAAACTTAAAAATGGTAAACTGAGAAAAATGTCGGCTCTTTTGGATTTGGCAGTTTTTCCTGGTAACCAAGGGGGACCGTTAGAACATATAATTGCTGCAAAAGCAGTGGCTTTCGGTGAGGCCTTAACCGATGAGTTTGGAGAATATATGAAACAGGTTAAGAAAAATGCCGATGCAATGGCAAAAGCATTTGTGTCAAGGGATTATAATATAATTTCAGGTGGTACGGATAACCATATGATGTTGATCGATCTTAGAAATAAAGGGATTACGGGAAAAGATGCTGAAAAGGCATTGGTATTGGCCGATATAACCGCGAATAAGAATATGGTTCCTTTTGACGATAAATCTCCCTTTATAACATCTGGTATTAGATTTGGTACTGCCGCAATTACCACACGAGGTTTGTTAGAGGATGATATGGAAACCGTGGTCGATTTAATAGACCAGGTCATCAGCAATCCTGAAAACGAACAGGTTATCGCAAAAGTAAAAGGGGAGGTAAACAAGATGATGGGGTCTAGGCCTATTTTTAATGCAACAATTGCATAGGCTTAGAAAGAGCTTGTTATAAATAAACCTGTTCTTAGTGCTAAGGTATTGTTTTGTTGATTAATCGTCCAATACACAAAAGTCCAGTTTGGCAGGTATAAACTTGTTTTTTTGAACATCAAATATAAGACCGTCAAAATCTGACTCTAGGTAAATGCCCCAATATTTATAGTATGTAGTCTGTGTTGTTGCGGATTGAATATTTTTTGGCACCGTAGAAGAACCAATAGTTTGAATATTGTCCTCGAATACTGGAATGAATATTTCTTCGGGCTTTTCGGTAAGTCCCATAGATAAAGCAACGTAGCGTTTTCCTATTTCATTGATTATAGTGTCAAAATTCTCTATGATACTGTTGGAGTATACTTTTTTGATGGTTATAGTTGTATCATTCAAGAACAAGGTCAATTCTTGAATATCGATAGGTATCCTGTTCGAATTGGAATTTACCAGGTTATTGAAACTTTTTTGAAGGGGAGATTCGTCTATATCGTTTGATCCCCAAAGCCCTTTATTAAAATGGCCTAAAATTTCCAATAGACTAAAAGAGCATTGCATTTCCAATGCGATGGCAATTTCATCTTCTTTTGAGCTGCAGTTTCTTAATATAACTTTTGAAAAGAAACTAAGTTCCAATGACTTAATAAATTCTTCTATACCAAAGATTCCAGAGTCGGTATTCAGTTTGGTAATCTGAATTTGCGAATAACTGTGTGGGGATAAAGGCATTAATTCAATCTTTTTATTTTAAAGATAGCCTTAATGTGTATTCGTTGGACTTAGGAAAACCTTAGAATTTTGGAGGATATTGTAATATTTTTTTAACAAAAAAATAAATTATTGATTTTTAGTTATTTAAAAAGTCATAAAAACCCTCTTTTTTTTGCCTCTTGAATTAGAGCAAGATCATTTCCGTTTTTTACTCCAAAAATTGCTTTTAATTGTCTTTTTCTGGCTTCGACCGTAGTATTGGCAGCGGCGATTAAGGGCGCTATATCCCTGGTGTTGGTACCTAAAGATAGGTAGTAAAGTATTTTTTGGTCTTGTTCGTCGATATTGATAGTGCTGGCCATTCTTCTTCTAACGGCACTAAGGGCACTTGCTGTGTAGTATGGGGGTCTATTGTAAACCGTTTCGACCATTGCTTTTAGCGACATCTCATCAATTTCAGACTTCACCATGTACCCATCTGGGTTCACTGTCTTAAAAATATTGTTTATTCTATAGCTGTCACTGAAAGAGGACATAAAAACAACTTTAGAATCTGGAACTAGTTCTCTTGCCAATTTTCCAAGATCAACGCCAGACCTTGGGTCTTTTGCTTCTGCCGGAAATAATTGAATATCCAATAAAATAATGTCGAAAGGAAGTGTTTTTGAAGAAAACTCTATCTTTTCCTTTCCTTTGTCATAACTCTTGGCAATCTCTACTTTAACGTTAAAATCCTCGAAATCAGCATCTTCTAGGATGTATTTGTATCCTAAAGTGGTCATCTCATGATCATCGATTGCCAAAATCCTCACCGTTTTCATTCTATCATTATTTAAGGTTATTAGTTAAACGTCCTGAAGTTGGTTCTTAGTATTGCTTTCCGCATAAAATAACGGAATTTCTAAAGTGACCTTGGTTCCTTTGTTCGGTGCGGTATCTATAAACCACTTTCCGTTTAGTTTTTCGATTCTAGAGCTTAAGTTTCTCATTCCAATGCCCTTGCGTTCTTTATCGAGGATAAAACCTTTTCCGTCATCACCCATTTCAACTGAAAATAACTCTTCGGACCGTTCGAAGTTAACAAAGAAATTAGAACAACCCGAATGTTTAATGGCATTTTGTAATGTTTCTTGGATCATTCTATAGACATTGATCTTTATTTCCCCTTTTAAGCTATCAAAATCTTCGTCCTCATCATAATTAAAGATAGTGTTTATTTCGGTATTTTCCTTGGCGGAATTAAGAAGTGAGTCTATAGAATTGACAAAATTGTTTATCTTTTGATATGCTGAATGGCTTAGTTCGTGAGAAATAGCCCTTACTTCACCTTCTATTGTTTTAAGGGCTTTAATGGCTTCGCCCCGTGCTTCTATGGCTTCTGGGCCTGTTTTTTTGTTGAGCCCGGTGAGCACCATTCTAGCTCCTAACATTTTACCTAATACACCATCGTGGAGTTCTTCTGAAATACGTTTTTGCTCCATTCTCTTTACTTCGTCTACTTTCTGCTTTTGGGTAAGCATAAGGTTGAATATTTCCTGATTGTTCGCGTGTTGTTGTTGTAAAAAAAGTAATTTTTGATTTTTTGCACGTTGTTGGATGATAATGTATACGGCTAACCCCAGTAAGAAAAAACCAATGGCGATGCCCGTCCACATTTGTTTCTGTCGGGCCAGAATGCTTTTTTGTTCTTCCAGTAATTCATTTTCAGCAATAAATTCGTCCGTTTCAAATCGGATACGTGCAAATTTGTTTCTGGCCTGTCTTTCTTCTTTCTGTAAACTGTCGTCTAGGGATATATACTTCTGAAAATATTTAGAGGCATTTTTGCGGTCTACACTTGCTAAAAATTTGTAAGTGTCCAATAGCCGTTCGTTGTTAGAGCTTTCATCAGAAAGTTCCATGGCTGTTTTTGCTTTAAGAATTGCTTTGGCTGTGTCTTTTCTATAAAGATAATACTCTGCTAAAGTGTAATAGGATGCAGCTAGGCTTCTTGTTTCGTTTAAGCTGTCTTTTAAGCGAATGGATTCTTGAATACTTTGATAAGTACCAACGGTATCGTTTAACTTTAGTCTGCTTAACGCTAGGTTATGTAAAGCTTTAGAGTATAAACCGGGATTATTGTTTTTTAAATCGTTTGTCTCTATTGTTTGTTTAAAATATTTGCGGGCTTCTGAATAATTTCCCATGTCCAGATAAGCAATTGCCCTATTATTCAAATAGCTGGTCATATATATATCTGGATTATCTGTTTTTTGTAAATATGTTACTGCTTCATCATAATATTTTAAAGCCCTTTCGTATTCCCCAATGGCAGCCGATATTATGGCTAAATTGTTGTAGCAACGATAAAGTTCTTTATGTTTGTTTAAAGGCTTTAATCGCTCAATGGCAGCGATGGTAGAGGCTTCGCTTCCTACATAGTCCCTTATATCCGATTGTTCCACGGCCATGTTAAAGAACATTCGGCCAGAGTAGTAATAATTACCTTTTGCCTCGTATATTTTCTGGGCCTCTGAAAAATTGTAATAGGCACTGTCCTTTACCAAGTTTTCACGGTAATATACACCTCTGTCCCAATGGGCTTCCGCTAAAACCGTAGAGTCTTTCGTTTTTGCGGCAAGTTGAATGGTTTCTTTGTTTATTTCTTTGAATAATTTTTTGTCATGGGTGTCAAAACTGTAGTATGATAATTTAGAAAGCAACTGTAATTTTAAACTATCCTCTTCCAATTTTTTAAGAAGCCCATGAGCTTGTGAAAGTGTTTTTATTCTGTTTTCATGGGAAAGAGAACTACTGTTGCTAACAACGATTAAACTGTCAATTTCGGCCTTAATTTTATCGGTAGTTGTAGAAGTCCGGTGGGGCTGGCCCTGACCAAAATGGAAAAATGCAATTACAAGTAGGGTAAAAAACAACTTAGGCAATGTATGGTATTTTAATTCGATTTTGTAATTCAATACCTACAAGATAAGAAAATGCCCCGAACTTAAAAGTTCAGGGCACTTAAATTGTCATATGTGTTAGTGTTTAGGCAATTCCAATTTTTGGAGGGTCTCTTCTGTCTATAGGGTTGTCACAATTATCGCAGGCCAATGTGGAGTCATCATTTTGTGTGAAATTGAAGTCATTAACAACATTGTCGTTTATGTTCATTGCGATTCCGAGTTTTGGAGGGTCTCTTCTGTCTATGGGATTGTCGCAATTATCGCATGCCAATGTGGAGTTATCATTTTTCATGAATTTGAATTCATCGGCAACATTGTCATTTATATTCATTGCGATTCCGAGTTTTGGAGGGTCTCTTCTGTCTATGGGATTGTCACAATTATCACAGGCTAGATTAGCGTCTCCGTTAAACTCATTGGTATTATTTTGAACAATATAAGTTGTTAAACCTAATGCCATTAATGCTACAGCTAAGATGCTTGTCAATTTTTTCATTTTAAATAGTTTTTAGTTAGGGAACTGATTATTATACTGCCAAAGTAATAAGCTTCGACAAGGGATAAAATGAAATTAAAGTACACTTAGTGAATAGGTTAAATCTGTGAGTATTTAGCCCAGTTTTGAGAGAATTCGTTAATTCAACGAAGAAATGCTGTTTTTGGAGAGTGTTTGTTTAAGTTGATTTACCTTTTCTTTGTAGGATTTTGAAAAGGGTAGCTTTTTGTCAACTTTTTTTAATGAGCAGATAGATTTGCCAAAATTGATTCTGGACACGTAATCTGTGTTTACAATGTAGCTTTGATGTATTCTCACAAAATTCTTCGGAAGCTGTTTCTCAAAAGTTTTCAATGTTTTGTATGCATTGGCTACCGAACCGTCTTTCATGAAGAACTCTGTAGTGTTATTATCTGCCTGTAGGTAAAGTATATCTTCGGTGTTCAGGTAATGAAAATCGTTATATGATTTTAAACAAATAGTTTGTGGCTCTTTTTCTTTTGGAACTTTTCTTTTAAGCTTTAAAATCGATTTTCTAACATCAAATTCATTAAATGGTTGCAACCAATAATCAAAAAAACCATTTTTAATGGCATCATAGGCATGGTTTTTAGTTTTAGAAATACCAATAATCAGTGGTAATTCCGTAATATATTGATGTAACTCTATGATTTTCTGAAATATAAGTTGTGCATCATGATCTAAATTGACAAAAACAATATCTGGAGAAAATTTAAGAATTAGATTGAGGCCGTCATCAGGTGTTTCAGAAATACCTGAACAATTAAAATCCCCATACTCGGCCAAAAAAGTGCTCAATTGCAAATTTGACACGGCATCAGGGTCGATGATGGTGTATGAATATTCCAAGTTAATTAGTGTTCTACGGCAATTTACTAATAGACTGCTTACGATATGACTAGGAAAACCTTATAAAAACCGAGGTTTTTGTATTATTCTTCTCAAAATACTAATTTTTGAAAGAAAATACTTGCATATTTAAAAGTTATTGACTACTAATATTTTCAATTGCTTGGTAGGCACCAAGGTCAGGTCTAATGGTTCTGTCCGTTTTAAGTAGGTCTTCTGGGACTTCTTGGGCGAAAGTCGTATTTCCCATATTTACTACATCCGAATCCAATGCTACTCTAAAATCGTTGTATAAAGGGGCAAAAAAAGCTGTTTTGCCATTAATTAAAACATGGGTGTACATACTTTCGTTATCGAAATCATATAATGGGTTGGTTGAACTTTGATTGCCGATATCATTGAATTTAATGAGGCAGTTATTAAAACTAAAGTTAAATAAGTTTGTCCCGTTGGAGTTAAGTGAAATCTCTTTTGACCCGTTACCGTCGATAATGCAATTTTTAAAGTTGGCACTTAATAGGTCGTTTCCCGTTTCGGAGGTAGAAAAATTATCGATTTGCAGAGCAGCAGCAGTTCTATACCCTCCGCTCCAATAGTTGGCTATAGTGGAATGGGTAAAATTGTATCTGCCACCGAGGTTACAGGACAAAGAAGAATTTCCGGCGCCACCCAGTACTACATTTTGACCAGTGATGTGGGCGGATCTTGCATAGATATTATAATTGGAACTATTGTATATCTGTGTATTTTTAATTTCTAAGGAGTATTCTTGTAATTGATTGTTTCCTTCGATGTATAGTCCAATATTGGCATTTTTAATGGTTAAATATTCTATAGTATTGTTTATACTGCCGTTTTCTATCCAAACACCTCCCCATTGTCCGGGAATATTTGAATAATCAGGTTCTAAACGATCACCTTCGAAGATAACCTCTCCCTCAAGTAGTTCCCTGTCGTTGCTATATGACCCGTTTATGGATAATGAGGCTCCATTTTTTATTAGAATCCCAGAATTTTTGTGAAAATAGACCCTTGCTCCGGCATCCACAATAAGCCTTTTGTTGTCGGGTACAAGAGCGTAACCATAGATGACATATGGTTTTTCGTTAGAGAAGGTAAGCTCACCATCACTAAGCGCAAATCCCTCGGTCCTTATCTCTTCGCCATCATCATTATAGGTTAGAACAATGGTTTCTTTACTACCATCGGATGTAGTCTTTGGGAAAAGAAAAATAGCGTCCTTTACTAATGTTACCAGTTCTACTTGTTGAAGGTTGTTGTCGGAATCAAACTGTATGGCATCGGTATACAATATTGTATTTTCTGGATTATAGGTAAGGTCTACCGTAGTTTCAACAAAAATGAAAAGACTATCCTGGGCATATAGTGGTATGTTTTGAAAGCTTTTGCCTGCAACACCATCTACGTTTAGCCTGTAGTAACTGTCGGTTCCATTTCGTAACCGAATAGAAGGGATGATCACATCGTCTCTTGTATTGTTATATACTTTAAGTGTATAGGTGCTGCTGCCAATGGTGCTAAAAATAGTGTCAAGAAAAACCGTGTCCCTTGAAAAAGTGAGGTGACCGTTGCTGGGTGCATATTCAAAATCTTTCCTGCATGAACTGGCCCAAATAATAAAAAGGGCAATTACAAATAACATAGAAACCTTTATACGCACAATGTTGATGTTGAGTTGGTTCAAGAAAAAATTTGCATGATCTCTTCGGAGATCCTCATAGGTTTGTAGGTGTTTTTGTTTAATAGACACCATTCTGTGCTTGATCGCACTAACAGCTTTTTTGTTATTTCGTTTACCATTTCCACCACCCTTACAGATATTGCTCCTTTACTCTTTTCTATATAGGTGCTAATTAAAATAGGGTCGTTTTCAATTGCTGGAGCCTTGTACTCTATATAATGGGTCATTACGACCCAAACACCTTGGTCTTGAATGTTCTTGGGGGCTTTACTCTGCCAATGTTCCTTAGAGATATCTTGTATCCACTGTACATAACGTACATTGTTTACATGGTTTAGGTCATCTAAATCATCTTTGGTAACCGTTATTCTCTTGGTATAGGAAGGCATATTATTTTTTTTCAATTTGAACCTCAAAAAGTTTGTCCCAATCCTTACCGGTTACAAAAAATGTTTTTCTGGTAGGGTGGTATGCAATACCGTTCAGAACATTATCGGTATCTATCCAATTCTCCGTCTTTGTTACTTTATCGCTAAGCCCCCCAAAATTGACAACTCCTTCAATGGCACCACTTTTTGCATCAATGATCATTACCCCAGGTTTTTGATATACGTTTGCATATATCTTCCCGTCTACATACTCCAGCTCATTGGTGTCCGCAAAGAGTGATTTGTTAGAGGCTATTTCAATATGGTCTTCTTCTTGCATGGTATCAGGATTAAGAATCCATATTTTTTCGGTACCGTCACTTTTATAGAGCTTGGTTCCGTCATTGGTGAGTCCCCAGCCTTCCCTGCTTTCACCATATTGGAAATTATCTAACTTTTTCATGTCTTTTAGGTTGTAGATAAAACCTACGCCACTTCGCCAGGTAAGTTGATATATTTTATCGTTGAGTATGGTGATTCCTTCCCCGAAATAAGTTTTGTCCAAATCTACTTGTTGGTAGACTTTTCCTGTTTTATAATCAAACTTTCTTAAGAAAGAACGCCCTTTTTTACCGGTTCCTTCATAAAGGGTGTCATTATGAAACTCGAGTCCCTGGGTGTATGCGCCAGTATCATGGGGGTACTCGTTAAGTATGGTATAAGTGTATATTTCGGGAGCTTTGGAAGCTAACACCTTTAGCTTTTTTGTTACCTCGACTGTAGTGCCTTCATAGGTAATATTTGCTTTAAGCACTTTGTTGCCCAGTTTAGGAACAGAAAAATTGATTTTTCCGTCAGCTATGGGCAATTCTTTACCGTCCATAAAGTAGGTTGTCTTCTCTATGTTCTTGTTCTTGATATTTTTAATGGAAACACCAATGGTGGCACCTTGGTTTATTTTATTTGGGTTGCCCTCCAACTCTATGCTAAAAAGAGATGATGGTTTTTGGTTGCCGCTGCCGCAAGAGGCTAATAATAACAATGATAGACTAAAAAAAAATAATTTAAAGGAATTCATTTTTTACTATTTTCTTTGTTTTAAAGGGGTTCGCCCGAATTTGAGGCAAGTTAGTCCATAAAATTTAGAATGTAAAAAGGATTGTGAAAGTTTTAAAAGATTGTATATTTGCACCCGGCAAGTCCTACACGACCAGCTCCTGTAGAATCCCCCAGGGTGGGAACGCAGCAAGGGTATATGGTTGTAGCGGTGCGATGTAGGTAGCTTGCCTTTTTTTGTACCCTAAAGTCAGCGATTTTATAATTTGTCGAATAAGGTCCATGACTTTGTTTTTTGTCACTTATACAATTATAATTTCATGCAATCTAAAATAGTACTTATAACGGGAGGTTCGTCGGGCATTGGTAAGGCTATGGGCCAATATCTTACGGCTAAAGGATACATTGTGTACGGCACAACCCGAAACTTAGGAAAATATCCCGATTTTAGCGATTTCGCTTTGCTTCAGATGGATGTTACCGTTCCAGACACCATTGCTAAGGCTGTTAAAGAGATAGTAGATAAGGAAGGCAGGTTGGATGTATTGGTGAATAATGCCGGTGTTGGAATAACCGGACCTTTGGAAGAAACACCTAACGAGGAAATTTTAAAGGCTTTTGATACCAATTTTAATGGTCCTTTGAATGTTATAAAGGCAGTCTTGCCGCAAATGCGCAGGCAGAAAAATGGCTTGATCATCAATATTACTTCCATAGCGGGGTATATGGGATTGCCCTTTAGGGGTATTTATTCTGCTTCTAAAGGAGCTTTGGAGTTGGCCATAGAAAGTTTAAGGATGGAGACCAAAGATTTTGGAGTTCGTATTACCTGTGTAGCACCTGGTGATTTTGCCACCAACATTGCTGCCGGTCGTTATCATGCCCCGGTCCTGGAAGGTTCTCCATATGAAACTTCGTACGGCCGTACATTAGAGGCTATCGATGAGGATGTAGACAATGGGGGGGACCCGGTTCAGGTAGCTAAAAAGGTACATAGTATAATTAATGCCAAAAATCCTAAAATACATTATAAAGTAGGATCTTTTCTTCAAAAATTTTCAATTGTACTTAAGAGAATCTTACCTGATAAGTGGTACGAAAAATTACTCTTGAACTACAGTGGCTCATAGGAATTTGGCTATAGTGTATTGTCGTATATATTTGAAAAAGCATCCACGATCAAAGTGTCTTTTGCGATGATACACTTGTTTAACGGATAAAGAACCAAGGTTTCTGTAAGTTTTTTATAATCATTGGACCTAAACTGGGTGTTGGGTTCCGCATTCATACTGTTTACAATAGTTTCCCAGTCTTCCATTTCTGTGCGAATGTTGATTCCAACGAATTCGAAATTAGGTTTTGACTTTTTTAATTCCGCAACACGTTTAAAAATATTATCGTAATGGGTTTTATTGGTGGCCGACCAAAAATAAAAAACTACGTTTTTGCCCTTTGCAATTTCTGGAAGCGAAATATTTTTACCCTCCATAGAGGTTACTGTTAAGTGGGGTATGGGGTTTTGGGGCTGTATATTTCTGATACCTTGGTAAAGAGTCACGATTTCTTGTATGTGCATGTTGTTACCAGAAACCTTCTGAAACTCATCTATGAATATTTTATTGCTGTCAGGGGCATTGTGCTCTTTTAGCAAATAGTTGATAGCTACATTTCTAAACAGGTTGTCTCTTAGTTCTTTTTCGACAACTAGACTGTCTATCATTTGTAATTTGTGTTTGTTAAAGTGAAGCTGATTGGTGATTATGCCATCGTGTTTACCACATGATCGCGAACAATCCATGTATGAAAGATTGCCGAAATGTGATTTCATAAAATCGTAGTAAGGTCTTAGGTAAATAAGATGCTTGTTATTGTAATCTATATTTTTTCTATAGGCGTAGAAATCTTTCGAAAAATCGTGTAATTTATCTTCCTTTAATTTTCTTTTATGTTTAAAAGGATAGATTTCCTTGTATCTGTAATAGGTGTAGTTAATACTGGCCTCAGCTATGTCGTATGCTCTTTTCGAAAGTCCGAACTCTAATTTAATGTCGTCCAAAGATCGTAGCTTGTTTTTTCTAAGCGCATCTATTTTATCGGAAAAATCATCGGCTTCCAGTTCATAATAGTTCGCCAATATTTCTTTTTCCTCTTCTTCGTAGGCTAAAAAATTCTCTAAAAGAAAGTTGTTTATTTCCTCATTGGTGCCAGAAAAAACCAACGATTCGTCAAAATATAGGGTATTTAGCCGAACCAGTAGGCTGTCTCCTTTCTCCAGGTAAATATATTGGTATTCAGGCGAATGGTTAAAATGATATAGACCATCTTCAATAGCATTCAAGTGAAAGGTGAACCTATTGTTTGCATCTAATTTAGCGGAGTCCAGTACATCACCGCCTTTGTACAGAACTACATATTCATCGGTTGGATTCACAATTTCTCCAGCAAAGAAAACGCTGTCCGTATTTTTTTGGGGAGCATTGCAACCAACTAACAAGAAAATAAATGCTAGAGGTAAATATTTATCCATACACAAAAGGGCAATGTTTCATATCCAAAAATAATGAACCCTATCTTCCATTGCTGTTAATAGGTAGTTAAATCTTAATTCATTGGGTCTTAAGCACAATTAAACAAGATGTAATTTAAGTTTGTTGGTTTTCGCCTTTAAAATTCTGTATTTTTGCACGAATTTTTAAATAGTGATTTATGTTATCTGTATCTAATTTATCGGTCCAGTTTGGAAAGAGGGTTTTGTTTGACGAGGTTAATGTTTCCTTTACCGAAGGTAACTGTTATGGTATTATTGGGGCCAATGGTGCGGGTAAATCCACATTTTTAAAGGTTTTATCTGGACAGATAGAGCCTACCTCGGGCCATGTTCATTTAGAGCCGGGGAAAAGAATGTCGATCTTGGAGCAAAACCATAACTCATCGGATGAATTTACCGTATTGGAGACCGTGGTCAAAGGTAATAAGCCACTTTATGAGATCAAGAAGGAAATAGATGCCCTATATGCCGATTATAGTGACGAGAATGCAGATAGGATAGGGGAGTTGCAGGTACAGTTCGAGGAAATGAACGGATGGAACGCCGATAGTGATGCCGCAGCCCTGCTATCTAATTTAGGGATAGGAGAGGAGTTGCACTATACTTTGATGTCGGATGTAGATTCTAAATTAAAAGTACGTGTGCTTTTGGCGCAGGCACTATTTGGAAATCCGGACGTATTGGTGATGGACGAGCCAACGAACGACCTGGATTATGAAACTATCAGCTGGTTAGAAAACTTTTTGGCCGATTACGAGAATACGGTAATCGTAGTTTCACACGACAGGCACTTCCTAGATACGGTATGTACCCATATAGGGGATATAGATTTTGGTAAGTTAAACCTCTACTCCGGTAATTATACTTTTTGGTACGAAAGTAGCCAGTTAGCTGCAAGGCAAAGAGCTCAGCAGAATAAAAAAGCAGAGGAAAAGGCCAAAGAACTGCAAGAGTTTATTATGCGCTTTAGTGCCAACGTAGCAAAAAGTAAGCAGGCGACTTCGAGAAAGAAAATGTTGTCTAAGTTAAAAGTCGACGATATAAAACCTTCTAGCCGAAGGTACCCGGCCATTATCTTTGAAAGAGAGCGCGAGGCCGGTGATCAAATATTGAATGTAGAAGGTCTAAAAGCATCTACGGAAGAAGGTGAACTATTGTTCGATAATGTGAACATTAACTTGGCCAAAGGAGATAAAATTGCAGTTATCTCTAGGGATTCTAGGGCTACAACCGCTTTTTATGAAATTATAAACAATAACAGAAAACCCGATAGCGGTACGTTTAATTGGGGGGTAACTACCAATCAATCTTATTTGCCGGCCGATAATTCCGAATTTTTTAAAGAGAATATAAATCTTGTTGATTGGCTTAGGCAATGGGCGAAAACAGAAGAAGAGCGCGAAGAGGTTTATTTAAGGGGATTTCTTGGTAAAATGCTTTTTAGTGGAGAGGAAGCTTTAAAAAAATGTACCGTACTTTCTGGGGGAGAAAAGGTAAGGTGTATGTTGAGTAGAATGATGATGATGAGGGCCAATGTGTTGATGTTGGACGAGCCTACAAATCACTTGGATCTAGAAAGTATTACAGCCTTTAACAACTCTCTGAAGAACTTTAAGGGTACCGTGCTTTTTACCACTCATGACCATGAATTTGCACAAACAGTAGCTAATAGAATTATAGAATTGACTCCGAAAGGCAACATTGACCGATATTCTACGTTTGATGAATATATGTCTGACAAGGCATTAAAGGAGCAGCGCAACAAAATGTACGCTGTTTCCGTTTAAGGAAGTTGAACTATAATTTCTAGATCATGAAGACTTACATTTATGTGGTCGGCATATTGCTGACTGTTTTCTTGGTTGCCTGTAGTAGTGAATCAACCAATGAGCCTATAGAAGAAAATGAGACTCCTATCTTTGTTGAAGCGGATTATACCGTTTTACTCGAAAAAAGCGGCGGTCTAAGTGCACAAGGTCTTACTGCTGGTTCCGATGACTTGGAAATTAACGACAACGATAGTTCTTTTCCGGGTTTTTCCAATTCCGATATTTTTTACAATGCTGACGATATCATCAGCCTGTACAATGCCACTTCGGGCTGTATAGGAGAGGTTTTATATTATAATTTTGA
Source organism: Maribacter thermophilus (assembly GCF_001020565.1). Taxonomy (GTDB): domain Bacteria; phylum Bacteroidota; class Bacteroidia; order Flavobacteriales; family Flavobacteriaceae; genus Maribacter; species Maribacter thermophilus. The sequence continues at coordinate 759,151 of NZ_LDAS01000001.1, forward strand.
ATCGGAAGATTCTATCGAGTTTGAAACCTTCGGAGTTTTAGGTGCCTGTAATGTAGAGGTGACCTCCATTGCCCATACAGACGATTATGTCTTTATTTCCTTCATTAAAGACGAAGAAGGTAAGAGTGATACCTTTTATGTTAGAATGATTGATTTGGATACTGAGAATAAAGATTTTGTAGATATTCCCGTGTCTCCAAAACCAATAGCTATGGTACCCACCAACGATAAATTATTCGTGCTTACGTTTGATGAGGATATTACCGATGAAAATGGAATATCTGTAATCGATATTGAGGATAAGACGATTGTTTACGAAAAAAACATGGGATATGATGTGGGGCTTATGTTCAAAAATCTTGATGGGAATATTGTACTGGCCTATCCTGAGCTTCATACCATTGTAGACAGTAGTACTATGATAGAGACCTACACACGCTATGATGCCGATACAGCACCCAATTTTTATAATTCGGAGTTTGTCTCTTTCGGTGATGATGGAAAATTATATTATCAAATGAAAACGGAAGAAAGTTCGGCAACTGAAAACATACCGGCAACGTATGATTTTGCTACAAATACGGCCGTACTTTATTTTTATGAAAATTTTCTGTCAACGGCTCAGCTCAGCGTTGAGTTTGAGATTGAATCTACCACTTCAATAGCTTATGACAATGCCAACGATATCATTCTCGTTGGATATCAAAAGACAGGAAACGATGGTAAGGGCGGAATCTTAAGAATAACGTCGTCTCCAGAATTGACCTTTATCGATAATATAGATTTGGATGGAGTTCCAAGGTCAATTTATGTCAAGTAGGCATACTTTCGTTATGCATTGTAGTATTTACTGTTCCAAATAGCGGGATTGAAGTTTTTTCTTAGGGCAAACCCATAAAAGATAACTATAGATCCAATACTGTTGAACATAAAAAAATACAGGATTCCGAACTGGGCAGGGGAACTTGATTTAGAGAATAGGCCCTCGGGAATCATCATGGTTACAAAATAACTGAGTATCAACACCAATATGATGAGGTTTATTATATTCTTAAAAGGCCACATCATTAATTTGCGTAAAGGATGTAGGTCGTTTCCCCATTGGTGGATCAGGTAAAAATAACCATTGCCTATTGGTGCGAACAGTAACGGGTCGTCTTTGTCCTCTAATTTAAAAAGTTTCGATGGTGCTATTATTTTGAAACCTTGAATTTCTATTCCATGGTCTTTTTCTAGTTCCCTTATTTTTGAAATTGCTGCCTTCGGAATAGTACCTTTAAAAAATGTGGTATCCAGAAAACGAAGGCGGTAATCAATGCAGACTTTTTTGATTTGATCTATGTGGTAGATGTTCTTGGTCTGAAGCAATTCGTGGTTAAAGCTATTGAACGTTTTGTTTTTATGTTCTGTTAAGTTATTTTCTATACGTTTGTGTTCAATGCTAACTTGCTGTAGAATTGATTTTACTTCTGCAAGTAACTTGTCTTCCGACATCTTAACTCGCGATTTTTCTATATTAAGTTTCTCCCTGAGGTTTGTTTTCTTTAACATCGCAGCATTTTTTGTGTAATACACTCAAAGTTAGTTAATAACGAATAGGTCTTAAAACCGATAGCTGACCCTTGTTTGTTAAATAAATGTTAATTAACAGGGGAAGGTAATTTTTTGATTATGTGTTTATCCTTTGAGATCGTATATTGTCGATGAAAGTTGACCTTTTGTCGATTGCAAACATTTTGCCCCAACTATACCTTGAATATGAAAAATTGGACAGCCCCCGTATGTCTTTGTATTATGCTCTTTTCGTTAGTGAGTATGGCACAAGGCCCATCTCCACAGCAACATTTAGATTTATTATCATCAAATATACAGGCAGTAGATAATTCGATTCTTTTTAAAACCGAAAGAACAGCGAACCATAGTACATTATTAAAGGCATTGAGGGCTTCCGATATGGATTGCATATTGGATTACAAAGGGCAGTTTACCGTTTTTGCACCTTCCAATGCAGCGTTTAAAAAATTATCGAAGGTTACTATGGACGAGCTTCTTGACCCCAAAAACAAAGAGGAGCTAAAGGCTGTCATGTCTTATCATATAATCGCGGGAAAATTAACCGCTTCAAAAATTTTAAAAGCTATGTGCAGGGGCAACGGAATAGCGTCTTTTACCACGGTGCTGGGAGAAAAGATAACGGCTACCATGAGCGGTATAGATATTATACTAATGGATAATTATGGTAACAAGGCAAAGATAGTATCTGCCGATTCCAATCAAAGCAACGGTGTTGTTCATGAAATCGACAGTGTCTTTTTACCTTTTGAGATTTAACCGGTTTTTTATCTTAATTCCGCATTTAACTCCCTTTCATAATTGTGCTGTAATTTAGACATGATTTTGTCTATTTGTTTATCGGTTAAGGTCCCGTTGCTATCTTGCAGGGTAAAAGTTATAGCGTACGATTTTTTACCTTCAGGTAGGTTTTTTCCTTGGTATACATCAAACAAATTGATGTTTTTAAGTAATTTTTTCTCGGTCTTAAATCCAATTTCATGTAATTCCTTAAAAGTTACATCTTGATCGAGTAGCAAGGCAAAATCCCTTTTAACTTCCGGATACTTTGATATTTCTTTAAAAACGATATTCGATTTTTTCAAAATATCAAGAATGGTGTCCCATTTAAAATCGGCATAAAAAACATTTTGTTTAATGTCAAAATGTTTAAGAATCGATGTTTTGACCATTCCAAAAGATACTAGTTCTTTCTGGTCCGATTTTAGGCTTAAACCTTCTGAAAACAGTTGGCTTTCATCTGGGCTGCTAGTTGGGTTGTTAATGCCCAGTCTTGTTAAGACGGTTTCCACTATTGATTTTAACTGGAAAAAATCGCTTGGTTTCGTCGGGGCGGTCCAACTATTATCTCCAGATTCTCCCGTCAATAAAACACTTAGATATTTGTGTTCCAGCCTTTCGTTGTTTTGTTGGGTATAGGTTTTTCCAAACTCGAACAACTTTAGGTTTTGTCTCTTTCTATTGATGTTGTGGGCAACCGCTTCCAATGTAGAGAATATAGATGCTTTTCTCAGTACCGATAAATCACTGCTCAAAGGATTTAGGATGCTCACAGAGTCGGTGTTTTTTATAGAACCTTCTAAAAGCTCATTATATTCTGGAGAAGTAAGACTATTGGTCATTATCTCATAAAAGCCTTTGGAAGCCAATAGATTTCCTATAGTGAACTGAATTTTATGGTCTTCATAAATAGTGGTGGAGGCTATGGAGGCATTCAGTTTTTGGCTGAAATCTATATTGTTGTAACCATATACTCTTAGTATTTCTTCGATTACATCCACTTGGCGTTGAACATCTACCCTGTATGAAGGCACACTCAGCCCCATACCTGCTTCTGTAACGTTTTTCACTTTTATGTCTAAAGAGACCAAGATAGATTTAATGGTGTCTTTAGGAATTTCTTGACCAATGAGCTTATTTATTTTCTCAAAAGCCAAGAAGACTTCAAAATCCTTCTGTTTATGAGGGTAAAGGTCTACTATATCCGATGTTATATCACCACCAGCAATTTCCTTGATTAAAAGTGCGGCTCTTTTAAGGGCGTATTCTACGTTTTCTATGTCTATTCCGCGTTCGAACCTAAAAGAGGCATCTGTATTTAGGCCATGTCTTTTTGCAGATTTTCTGATAGATACTGGATCAAAGTAGGCACTTTCCAAAAAGATGGAAGTGGTGTTTTCCGTTACTCCAGAATTCAATCCTCCGAAAACACCGGCAATACACATCGGTTTTTCGCTATCGCAAATCATAAGGTCGTCTTCATGAAGCTCTCTTTCAATTCCATCAAGTGTGGTAAACTTAGTGCCTTTGGGCATTGTTTTAACCCTGATCTTACCACCTTTTATCTTATTGGCATCAAAAGCGTGCAAGGGTTGTCCCAACTCATGCAATACATAATTTGTTGCATCTACCACGTTATTCTTAGGGGTTAACCCTATTGCCTTTAATCTGTTTTTTAACCAATTGGGAGACGGTTGTACAATTAGGTTGTTAATTGTAATACCGCAATATCTTGGTGCAAGAGAGCTATCTTCAACATCTACATCAATTTTAAGAGACCGGTTGTCTACATTGAACTGGCTAACAGCTGGGGTAATCAACTCTTTGTTTATCTCCTTTTGCTTTAGCCCGGCCTTTAAATCCCTTGCCACCCCATAATGGCTCATGGCATCAGCGCGGTTCGGGGTTAGTCCAATTTCAAAAACTTCATCTTTTTCTATATCAAAAACCTCCGAAGCTAATGTTCCGGGTACTAAACTTTCGTCCAAGACCATGATGCCGTCATGGCTGTCACCAAGACCTAGTTCATCTTCGGCGCAGATCATACCTCTACTTTCTTCCCCTCGAATTTTCCCTTTTTTAATTTTCCAGGCTTCACCTTCTTTTGTGTAAAGCGTGCTTCCTACGGTAGCAACAAGAACTTTTTGTCCTTTTGCGACATTTGGTGCCCCACAGACAATTTGTATGGGGTCGCCCTCACCGATATCTACCAGTGTCACTTTTAGCCTATCGGCATTTTGATGTTTTTCACAACTAAGTACGTGTCCTACCACAATACCTTCTAAACCACCTTTGACAGATTCGTAAGTGTCAATACCCTCTACTTCTAAACCTAGATCGGTTAAAAGTTCGCCGGTTTTTTGGGAATCCCAATCAATATTGATAAACTGTTTTAGCCAGTTGTAAGAAATTTTCATTCGTAAGTTTTAAAGCGGGTAAAGATAAAACAATGGTATAAGACATTCAATAAGTAACGGGTCCGTTTTACCTTAAAATTTTAATTAATGGGCATAAGTGACTATTTTAGTTGGTTTTAATACCAGTGTTTATGAAGAAATATTTTTTCCTTGCTTTGTTATGGTTTGTTTTTGGGTGTGTTGATGGGGGTAAAAAGCAGGAATTAAAAGAAGGGGTCTGGCAGGGTAGGCTCAGTGTTATGGATGATGAAATATTGCCTTTTAACTTTGAGGTGTACAAGAATAAGGAAGGTAGTTATATGTTGGATATCTATAATGCTGAAGAAGTGATTACGGTAGATGAAATTAGCTTTAAAAATGATTCCGTTGTAATAAAAATGCCTGTTTTTGAAGGCTACATAGTGGCAGATTTTTCTTCGGCCCAAATGAAAGGGAATTTTGTTATAGAGAGTTTGGAAAGGGTTGTTCCTTTTAAGGCTGTTTATGGCAGGTCAAAAAGATTTATTGGGGTAAAGAATGCCTCGAAAGATGTCTCGGGAGTTTGGCAGACAGAATTTAGTCCCGGTACGGATAAAAATTATATGGGGAAGGGAATTTTTTCACAAAAAGATAATAAAGTAGTAGGTACCTTTAGGACAACGACAGGTGATTATCGGTTTTTGGAAGGGGTGATGGATAATGATTCGTTAAGGGTTTCTGCGTTTGATGGTGCACATGCTTTTTTGTTCAAAGCCAAAGTTACGGATAGTACCATGAGCGGTATTTTTTATTCTGGAAATCATTTTAAAGAACCGTTCTTGGCCATTAGAAACGAAAGTTATGAATTGCCAAGCCCAGATTCTTTGACTTTTTTAAAGCAAGGGTACGATAAACTTGATTTTACTTTTCCTGATATGAACGGGAATATGGTCTCTTTAGGTGGTAATATGTTTAAAGATAAGGTGGTGGTAGTGCAGATTATGGGTTCTTGGTGCCCCAATTGTTTAGATGAGACCAAATTTTTGGTAGATTATTTAAGTAAGAAAAACAATAAGGATCTAGCTGTTGTGGGCTTGGCCTTTGAGTATGCCAAAACAGAGGAATTGGCTTTTAGGAGCATAAAGAGGCTGGTGGATAGAATAGGGGTAGAGTACCCTATTTTATTGGCTCAGTATGGCACAGATAATAAAGAAAAGGCTCAAGAGAAATTACCAATGTTAAACAGGGTTCTGTCATACCCGACCACAATCTTTATTGATAAAAAAGGTGTGGTCAGAAAAATACATACAGGATTCAACGGCCCTGCGACCGGTGATAAATTTGAAGAATTCAAATTGGAATTTGATAGCTTTCTGCAGCAGTTGCTTTCTGAACAATAAGGCCTAGATTATAGTAGATTTGCCTAAATCTATATTTTCATCGTTCATGTTAAAATGCTCGTCGAGCTCCATAATATTATCGGCTATAAAATCACCTACGTAATCCGTGCCGTATTTACTGCTTCCCATAATATCAGGGGTCACTATGTTTTTTGAGAACGATTTTAATACCGCTGCTACCACGGCATCGGATTCTTCGTGTAACTTAAAGTGTTGTAGGAGCATGGCGACACTTAAGATGGCGGCTACGGGGTTTGCCGTGTTCTTGCCCTTTGCATTGGGGTACGAACCGTGTATTGGCTCAAACATGGCATAGTCGGTTCCTACGGATCCAGAAGGTAACAACCCAATAGAGCCGGCAATAACACTGCCTTGGTCCGATAAAATATCCCCGAACATATTGTCTGTAAGTATTACATCGAATTGGCTAGGATTAAGAACCATCTGCACTGCTGCATTATCTACAAAAAGTGCTTCCAGCGTTATTTCGGGGTAGCTCTTTGCTATATCATAAACGACCCTTCTCCATAATCGTGAAGTTTGCAATACATTGGCCTTGTCTACCAATGTTACTTTCTTTTTTCTGTTTTTGGCCGCTTTAAAGGCCAAATGTGCAATTCTGCTAATTTCTTCTTCGTTGTAAGTGCAAATGTCCGTAGCCGAATTGGAATCGGGGTCGTGGTCTTTTTCACCGTAATAAATACCGCCAGAAAGTTCACGGTAAATAACAAGGTCGGTGTTTTTGACTATTTTTTTTGATAATGGTGATTGTTTAATTAGGGCAGGAAACACCTTTACAGGTCTAATGTTGGCAAAAAGATCTAGTTCTTTCCTAAGTCTAAGCAACCCTTGTTCTGGCCATACTTTAGAATTTGGGTCGTCATCGTACTTGGGGGAGCCTATGGCGCCGAACAATATAGCATCCGATTCTTTGCAGATCTTTAAAGTTTTTTCCGGTAGCGGGTTTCCTTCTTTTTCTATTGCCGTTGCGCCCACTAGCCCTTTGGTAAAAGTAAAACTGTGGCCGAAGGTTTCTTCTACGGACCTAAGGCATTTTAAGGATTGTGCAACTACTTCAGGGCCAATACCATCTCCCTCTAAAACGGCAATATTTAAATGCATGTTTAACTAATGCTTTGAAGGCCAAGGTTACTTGCCTTTATGATTTCATGGATGTCTTCGTCCAATATTTCTTTTTTCCTGTCGGCAAAGTTCAAAAATTCTTCATAGACCCTGTCTAATTGGGTCTTTGTAAGTTCGTACCCAACTATTTTAGCTCGGTATGCCAATGCAGCTCTTCCGCTACGTGCAGTCAGCACTATAGATGATTCGGTAACACCAACATCTGCAGGGTCTATAATTTCATAGGTTTCCCTGTTTTTTATAACCCCATCTTGGTGAATACCAGAACTGTGCGCAAATGCGTTGGCGCCTACGATTGCTTTGTTGGGTTGTACGACCATTCCCATTTTGTTGGAAACCATCTTACTTGTGTCGTATAATAATTTACTGTTTACAGTCGTGTCCAAGTTTAAACCTGGGTGTTGTCTCAAGATCATCACTACTTCTTCCAAAGAAGTGTTTCCGGCGCGTTCACCTATACCGTTTATGGTACATTCTATTTGTCTGGCGCCATTGATGACACCTGCAATGGAATTTGCGGTGGCCAAGCCAAGGTCGTTATGGCAATGGCAAGAAAGTGTTGCCTTGTGTATACCGGTAACGTTTTCTTTTAAATATTTCATTTTGGCCCCGTACTCTTCTGGAAGGCAATACCCTGTAGTATCCGGTATATTAAGAACTGTGGCTCCGGCCTTTACGACCGCCTCACATACCCTTGCTAAAAACTCATTGTCGGTTCTGCCTGCGTCTTCTGCATAAAACTCAACATCCTCTACAAATTTTTTGGCATAACTGACCGCATCTACAGCTCTTTCGATTATTGCTTCCCTATTGGAGTTGAACTTGAATTTTATATGAGAATCAGAAGTGCCTATACCTGTATGTATTCTCGGTTTTTTGGCATGTTTCAAAGCTTCTGCGGCTACCTCAATGTCTTTCTTTACCGCTCTGGTAAGCCCACAAACTGTAGCGTTCTTTACCAACTTGGCAATACTTTCCACAGACTTAAAGTCTCCAGGACTAGAAATAGGGAAACCTGCTTCTATGATATTTACACCCAGTTCATCCAATCTTTCTGCAATAACCAGTTTTTGTTCCATGTCCAATTTACAGCCAGGAACCTGTTCTCCATCTCTTAGTGTAGTGTCAAATATTTGTACTATATCTTTGCTCATTATATTTACGTAGTTTTAGCAAGTTAAACGAATATATAACGCTAGTAGGGAAATATGCAAATTTAGTTATAACATTTACAACGTTAATATAGTTTTTGGTTTATTTAAAATACTGATATTGAACAATATAAATACTTTTTTTTACGATGACAAATGCGCATAAAGATGCTTTGTTCGTTCTGGTCAAATCACTTTCGAAATCTGAAAAACGCCAATTTAAATTATATGTTGGGCGTTTGGGGGTCAATGCAGATGCAAAATTTTTGGCTCTTTTCAATCTATTGGATAAAATAAAGAGGTATGACGAAAAGATAATCCTAGAAAGTGGTATTGTAAAAAAGGCACAACTTTCAAATCTAAAAGCACACCTTTATAGGCAAATCTTGGTTAGTTTGCGTCTTAATCCTGTTAATCAGAATATTAGAATTCAGATCAGGGAGCAGTTGGACTTTGCTACCATTCTTTATCAAAAAGGATTGTATAAACAAAGCCTTAAGATATTGGACAAGGCGAAATCTATGGCCATAGAAAATGAGGAAAAGAACATTGCCTACGAAATAGTGGAGTTCGAAAAAATAATAGAAACCCAGTATATAACCAGAAGTATACCAGACCGTGCGAACGAGCTTGCCGTGCAGGCAAAAGAGCTTTCAGGGCAAAATGTGATGACCAGCAAGTTGTCTAACCTTTCGATGCAGCTGTATAGTATGATGTTAAAGGTAGGTTATGTGCGCAGTGATGAAGACCTTCAAAAGGTAAAGGTTTATTTCTCCAAACACTTACCAAAGACCGATATAGAGAAGCTTGGGTTTAGAGAAAAACTGTGGCTTTATAAGGCGCATTTGTGGTATAGTTTTTTAACGCAAGATTTTCTTTCATGTTATAAATATGCCAGTAAATGGGTAGATCTGTTCTATGAGCATAAAGAGATGATCTATCTAAATCCGGTATTCTTTTTAAAAGGAAATCATTATTTGTTAGAATCTTTATTTTATGTAAAATACAGCTCTTTATTTAAAGAAACACTTCAAAACCTTGAAGTAGTCTTAAAAGAAAAGAATTTTCCGAAAAACGATAACATTAACTCTTTGGCTTTTCTTTATCTCAATGCCAATAAGTTGAACCTTCATTTTATGGAAGGTACTTTCGAAAAAGGTCTTTACCTGGTTAAGATTGTGGAGTACGGTATCAACAAGCATAAAGACCGTATAGATGTTCATCATGTAATGGTCTTGTATTACAAGATTGCTTGTTTGTATTTTGGTATAGGCGATAACAAAACGTGTATTGTCTACCTAAAGAAGATTATAGATAACAAGAATCTGAAAATGCGGGAAGACTTAATGTGTTTTGCCAGGGTCTTAAGTTTGGTGGCACATTATGAAGCTGGCATGGATTATCATTTAGAAGTGCAGTTAAAAAGTACGTATAAGTTTTTGCTTAAAATGAACGATATGCACGCGGTTCAAAAAGAGATGATAAAGTTTTTAAGAAATCTAGGGGGTATTTACCCGAACGAGCTTAAGGCCGAGTTTAAAAAATTACATACCGAACTGAAAAAGTATGAAGATCATCCATATGAAAAAAGAGCTTTTCTATACCTAGACATAATCTCTTGGTTGGAAAGTCATTTAGAGAACAAGCCTGTTTCGCAGATTATAAGGGAAAAGGCGATGGAGCAGACCAGGTAAAAAATGGGACGTTCTCATCTTACAAATTTATTGGAGATTAATTTGGCGATGCTGTTGATAAGCACGTCGGGGCCCTTGGGCAGGTATGTAGACCTTCCTGTTCCAGTGACCATTGGGGTAAGGGGAATATTGGCATTTATTATTCTTTACTTGTTCTGTAGGTGGAGGGGGGTGTCGCTGAGAATAGAAAAAACCGATTTTTTTATCGTTGTTTTGAGCGGTCTTTTAATGGCTGCCCATTGGTTGTTCTACTTTTACGCATTGCAATGGTCCAGTGTCGCCATCGGAATGCTGTCGCTTTTTACTTATCCGGTCATTACCGCTTTTTTAGAGCCGATAGTTCTTAAGACCAAATTTCAAAAGATGCATATTGTTTTGGGAGGATTAGTCTTAGTGGGAGTTTATTTTCTTAGTCCTAATTTTGATATGAAAGACTCCAATACCTTGGCCATTTTTATGGGTTTGATTTCTGCACTGGCATATGCATTGAGAAATTTGATATTAAAATCTAAAATAAAAAGATACCAAGGTTCCACCTTAATGGTATATCAAACGGCCATTATCGGAATAATTTTAATTCCAGTTCTTTTTACAGCGGATTTTGAGGACGTAATAGGGCAATGGCCGGGATTGTTGACTTTGGCAGTGGTGACTACAGCCGCAGGGCATACCTTGTTTTTAATGACCTTTAAATATTTTAGTATTACGACCGTAAGTATACTGAGCAGTGTGCAACCTGTATACGGAATTTTGATAGGGGTTTTCTTTTTAAAGGAAATACCAGCACTAGCCACCATTTTTGGAGGAATTTTGATTCTAAGCTCCGTTGTTATAGAAAGCTATCGCTCATCTAGAAAGAAACATGAAAACCCATAGGCCGTTAATGGGTATTGGAGCCTTGAGGGGCATATTGGTTTATAAATTCACTTTCCAAGTTTTCAAATTGGTTGTTTTTGGCCATTTCCCGTACTTTCACGGGGTCAAAATTTCCATTAAAATATAGAAAAGAGCCTGTTTGGCCGTTATTGTTGTAAATCAAAATTTCTTTTACGGTATTTCTTTTCTCTCTAATGGATACAACATTTCTTTTTAAGTCATTATTTTTTCTATAGATCTCAATGAACGAATTGCCTGTAATACCATTCATTTGTTTATTTAAAAATTGGGTCTTGGCAGGGGTAGGACTGGAAAATTGCATATACCTTAGGTCTTTAGTGGTTCCGATCAAGGATTGCATTTCTGGAGAAATACCACTTATAAGCGTTAGCATAAATTGAGGAACACGTATGGCCGTAACTTGGGCATCGTTTTTATGCGCATTATAGAAAGTATCTATAGAATTGTGGCTGCCACAGCTACTTATTAAAATAAATGCGGCAAGAATTCTTGCTTTTTTTAACATGTTAAGGAGTGTTTAGTGTATTAAAAATACAAAATTAAACACAGGCATTCCAGATAGGGTCTTTGGGTAAGGGTGCCGTTATGTAAATAAGTTCTTTTTTTACAGGATGTACAAACGATAGTTTTTTTGCGTGTAAATGAATACTGCCATCTTTATTGCTTCTATCGAACCCATATTTTAAATCCCCTTTAATAGGGCATCCTATTGCCGATAGTTGGGATCTTATTTGGTGGTGTCTTCCTGTTTTTAAATCTATTTCCAGTAGGTAATAAGAATCAAGTTTTTTTAAGACCCTATAATCCAGTATGGCTTTTTTACTGTTGTTTACTTCCTTAATGTGAGCGTACGATTTGTTCTGCTTCGGGTTTCTTTTTAACCAGTGGATCAAGGTACCCTCGGTTTTAGGAGGTTTTTTTTTTACAATGGTCCAATAGGTCTTTTGAGCCTCTTTTTCGGCAAACAATTTGTTTAACCGAGGTAAGACCTTAGAGGTCTTGGCAAAAACAACGAGTCCCGATGTTGGCCGGTCCAATCTATGTACCACACCCAAATATACATTGCCGGGTTTATTGTATTTTATTTTAAGGTATTGTTTTACGATTTCGCTTAAGGGGGTGTCTCCGGTCTTGTCTCCCTGTACTATATCGCCCGGTCTTTTGTTTATTACTATAATATGGTTGTCTTCATGTAATACTTGAAGATTGTTACTGTTCGTATGCATGGGTTTTTTATGCGTCATCGGTAGCTATATCATTCTTTTTTGTTCTGCTAAAATTCAATAACAAAATCAATATAACCCCAAATGTTACGGCCATATCGGCTACATTGAATATACCGGTTTTAAATATGCCGGCGCGTATCTGAAAAAAATCTGTGACAGATCCTAAGATGATACGGTCAATGAGGTTGCCGAGGCCTCCACCGATAACAAACGCGAAAGCTAAAACCATCCATTTGTTCATATTCTTTTTTGTCAATGTTCTGTGTAATAAAACCAACAGTACTAATAAAGGCAGCCCTTGCAGTAAAACAACCTTTAAAATAGGGGAGAAGTTCTCCCCGAAACCCAACATGGCACCTTTGTTCTCTATGTTGGTTAAAATAAAATGATCTTGGATCAATGGAATATAATCATGGCTCTCAATATTGTTGCGAACCACTTTTTTAGATATTTGGTCACAGCCAATATTCAAGAGTATCAAAGTGATTATTAAAACTCTTTTTAGGATAATGGGCCGCTTTACATCCATCAAGACCTAATATTGTTCATCATCACTCGGAAAATCGAGGCTTTTGACATCCTTGACGTAGTTTCCAATGGCATTTCCCATTTCTTCGTATAAATTCATGTAACGTCTAAGAAACCTTGGGTTGAACTCATGGGTCATGCCCAACAGGTCATGAACTACCAATACTTGCCCATCCGCATACTTTCCACCTCCAATACCGATAGTGGGTATGGTAAGGCTTTCAGATACTTTTTTGGTAAGATTCGCCGGTATTTTTTCAAGAACAATTCCGAAACAGCCTAATTTTTCTAGCATTAGGGCATCTTCCATTAATTTGTTTGCCTCTTCTTCTTCTTTTGCCCTCACGGTATAGGTGCCAAATTTATAGATAGATTGTGGTGTAAGCCCCAAGTGGCCCATAACGGGTATACCGGCGGCAAGAATACGCTTTACCGATTCTTTTATTTCTGTTCCTCCTTCTACCTTAACGGCATGTGCTCCGCTTTCTTTCATTATTCGAATTGCGGACCGCAATGCTTCCTTGGGGTCGCTTTGGTAACTGCCAAAAGGGAGGTCTACGATTACCAGAGCCCTTTTTACCGCCCTAATAACAGATGAAGCATGATAAATCATTTGGTCCAGGGTAATAGGAAGCGTGGTTTCGTGACCCGCCATTACATTACTTGCAGAATCTCCGACTAAAATCACGTCCACATTAGCTGCATCTACAATTTTGGCCATAGAGTAGTCATAAGCGGTGAGCATGGATATTTTTTCTCCATTGCTTTTCATTTCCACCAACGATTTAACCGTTACCCTTTTATATTCTTTTTTAGCGGTAGACATATATTATAATTTGATATAAACAAAAGTAATGAGTTTTGTTGATATAGAATATTTTGTATGCATTGAACCTATTGCCTTATTTTATAGTTACTTTTAAGATGCAATCACTAAAATTATTATTTTGAAAAATACCATACTGTTAACTTGTTTGTTAGGGGGGCTTAGGCTGTTTGGCCAATCTAGTGAAGAGGTAGATGTCAAAAGAACCGTAGACGCTTTTTTTGAGTCTTTTCATGCCCAAGATTCCGTTGGCATGAAAAATGTCGTAACCCCGGAGATTATCTTGCAGACCATTGGGTTGGATAAGGAGGGAAAAACCATACTTAAGACTGAAAATTTTGAGAGTCTTGTAAAATCTATCGTAGCTATCCCCGATTCTGTTTTGTTTCAAGAGAAATTAACGGATTATTCCATAAATGAAGATGGAATTATGGCCCATGTTTGGACGCCCTACGAATTCTGGTTAAACGGTAAACTGAGCCACTGCGGCGTAAATTCTTTTCAGTTGCTAAAAGAAAATGGAGCATGGAAAATTATCTACCTTATAGATACTAGAAAGCGCGATGGGTGTACCCACATCCCCAAAAAGGAGTAAAACCATATGCCTAGGCTAGTCTTGCCATTTTCTCGATGATGAACTGTTTTCAGTAGGAAAATCGACCGGAACTTTTTGTGTAACCTTTCCGGTAGCGGCCCATTCGGCACCTCTTTGAAAAGTGGTTATAAATCCAACACATTCTAATGAGTAATCAAAATGGCCCAAGGTGGTATGAAAAACGTGTCCTTTACCGTAATCTATGGCCATTAACATGGGTACGTGTTTACCAAGACCTTTAACCGATGGGTCCCATGGCGGAGCATTTTTTTCTACATCGGAATAAGCGGTGGCCAAAATAGTAGTATTTTCAAACGGTCCGCGCATACGTTCATATAGTTCATCTTGTGCATGTACCCACTTGTTGGGGATTCCTTTCATGATGGGGTGTTCGAGAGCCCTAGTGGTCACGGTAAATTCATATTCTGGGCCATGTGATCCACATATACCTTCAGAATCATCAAGAATCAACTCTTCTTTATCATTATAGTATACATAAGGGCCGGTATTGCTATCTCTGCCGCCCCATGCTCCCAAACCTATCATCTTGTTGAACTCTTCCCATTCTCCCCATGCATTGTTGGCAGCATGTACAACTACAAAGCCTCCACCGTTAGAAAGATACTTTTCAAAGTTTTTTCGAGTATCCTCTGGCCATAGGGCAGATTCTGCACCTAAATTGGAGACAATAAGGTCGTATTGGCTAAAATCTATGGAAAATGTTGATGTTTTTATAGGCTTACTGGATGTTTTGTATTTGTTACTGTCCAAAGGATATTTTTCAATGAACATGGTGTAAGGTTCGGGTCTCGATTCGTTGTATTTAATACCTAGCCAAACAGAGTCCATTCTATGGATGTCCACTTTAAACATCCCAGTTTCCTCTAAATAACTTTTCATCATCATAGTAGCTTTGGGCCATATATAATGATTGTTTTGTCCATCAATAATCAACGCCTTTAGTGGTGTGGGGTCTTTTGGTTCTGTAGTCTGTTCTTTTTTGGCCTTTCCGCATCCGATTGTTGTAAGCAGTAGGAAACCAAAAGTTAAAATTCTTATAATCATAGGTTTGTTAGTCGGTTTTTTGATCAAATAAAAATACTAGGGCCAAAAAGGACGGCCATATACTTTATATACGAGTATTGAACTATCATAAAAAGTGGCGATAATATAATCATCATATTGGCGCTGTGCAAAAGACATTATAAATTAGCGAAAAATAATTTAAAAAAATGATGCTATGAAATTGTTAGGAATAGGCTCTAGAATAGAACATCCAGAATATGGTAAAGGTGTGGTAACCAATGTTTCTTCTCAATATTATTGGGTAACCTTTATGGATGCAGGACTGGAAACTATTGATATAGATTCGGATTTTGAGGTGATAGAGGCCATAGAGGCCGAAGTGGATTCCGTAAGTTTTTTTGATGTAGAAAGCTCATTAGTGAAAATATTGGAAAAATGGAGCGACACACATGAAAAAGTAGCCATTTCCGATAAATGGAGAGGGGGTAAATTGATTTTGGAACCAGGGGACGCCTTGGCCAATAAAGAAAT
Organism: Maribacter thermophilus; assembly: GCF_001020565.1. GTDB lineage: Bacteria > Bacteroidota > Bacteroidia > Flavobacteriales > Flavobacteriaceae > Maribacter > Maribacter thermophilus. Next base: position 774,895 of record NZ_LDAS01000001.1, read on the forward strand.
GCCCATCGATACCTTTTTTCATAAAATAGTGATGGTAAGGGATAGAATACGTGTAATGGAGCAGAAGATAAATTCCAGCAAAAATCTGGATGATCAAGAAAAGGTGGACCTTCAGCAGTATATTACCCGTATTTATGGAAGCTTAACAAGCTTTAATGTGTTATTTAAGAACAAAAGTGATCATTTTGTAGGTGCCAAGAGCAAATAGAAATGGCTTATGCAATGCAATATAGCTAAGCCTAATATATATTCGGAAGCCGTTTGTTAAACGGCTTCTTTTTTTTCGCTCAAGTATTTCCAATATCGTTTAGGTACGTGCTGGGTGTGTAGTTTTTTGTTTATTCTTGATTTAATGTTGGTACTGTTAAAATAATTGTTCCATAAATCTTGATATTGGTACTCTTCATTGGTAAAAGCATTACTTTTTTTTATGCTATTTACGTGAACACCCGTCAAGTCTAATGAAATCAACTCTACCGTGTCTAAATTATAATAAAGTCCATAGCTTCGTTTTACATCATAGATTATCCAGGCTTGATCGGCATAACGATTTCTAAAATGTTTGGATATAAGCGGAATTACATCATAGTCAGGCTCTATGTTGGCAAAGTAAATATTGTCTTTTGTTTTCTGAAAGCGTACAAAGGCTTCCATTCTATGTTTCTCTCGGCCTACTTTGTGTGCCAACTGGTTAATTTTCAGTACTAAATCATCAGAAAAGTCAGTTCCCTTGTTTTCTTTGGCGGCCATGAGCTTCTGAATATAATAATAGAGTAGGGGCTCTATACCTTCTTGCCTGCTCAAAAAGGCAAAATAAATGTTTTTAATGGCCGAACTACTTCTTTTTTTTATGCCGTTCCAAACCCTTTTTGCCTTGTGTACATCGGTAAATATGGTTTCGGTTTGAGAAAATAACCCGTTCTGTGCCCGTTGATCGCACTGAATGTCGGCACGGGTCAATTTTTGTTCAAACCCTACAAAAACTGCGGTTAAAAAACCATTAAAACTCCCGTCATATATAAGTGATTTTGTTGTGTCCATAAGGTTTGGTTTTAACTAAACAATGATAATTGATCGCTATATTGGTTTCTGAATTTTCCGGTTGAGTTTTGTAGTATCATCCCTTTAATGCGTTCCGAATCTAGATCTCTTCGTTCCCAATATCTAGAGTTGCAGATAATAAAGTATTTGGCTCTATTTAGGGCTACACCCATATTTTTAAGGTGTTCCCAGTTCAAATTCCTGTACTTACGCCCATTTATTATTTTATGTACAGACCTCATTCCAATACCGGGAATGCGGGCCAACATACGTTTGTCGGCAGTATTGATATCTACAGGAAAGTGGTGTAGGTTTCTTAGGGCCCAACTCAGCTTTGGGTCCACATCAATATCAAGGTTCGGGTGGTGATCGTTAAGTATTTCATTTACCGAAAAGCCATAAAAACGAAGCAGCCAATCTGTTTGGTACAATCTATTTTCCCTTAGCATGGGAACCTGCGTGCCTATTGAAGGTAAACGGGCATCTTCCATAACGGGAACATAACCCGAGTAATAGACGCGTTTCATGTTGAATTTTTTATAAAAATAAGTGGCGGAATACATAACATCTTTGTCCGATTCGCCCGTGGCCCCTACGATCATTTGGGTGCTCTGGCCGGCAGGTGCATATTTTGGTGTGCTCTTAATCAATTTTTTTTCATTCTTATGGCGTATGATCTCATTTCTCACCTTAAGCATGGGCTTGGCAAAATCTTCGTGCTTTTTGTCAGGGGCTAAAAGTTTAAGACCGGAGATAGTGGGGATTTCTATATTTACCGATAAGCGGTCCGCATAAAGTCCGGCCTCGTACATTAGTTCATCGCTGGCACCGGGTATGGATTTTAAATGAATGTAGCCGTTAAAATTTTCTTCTTCCCTTAATTTTTTGGCTACCGCGATCAACCTCTCCATAGTGTAATCGGCATTTTTAAAGATTCCGGAGCTTAAAAACAATCCTTCTATATAATTTCTTCTATAAAAGTTAATGGTAAGGTCCACCACTTCTTGAATCTTGAATGCAGCACGTTTTATATCGTTACTTTTTCTGGTTACGCAATAGGCGCAATCAAAAATGCAATGGTTGGTCAAAAGAATCTTTAAGAGTGAAACACACCTGCCATCCTCGGTATAGGTATGGCATATACCATTGCCTGTGTTTCCAAGACCTTTGTCTTTGTTCTTACGGTTACTACCGCTGCTGGAACACGATACATCGTATTTGGCCGCATCAGCAAGAATGTTCAGTTTTTCCTTAATTCGCTCAAAATTCATAAATAGTGGTAATTATTCCAAAAATATGGATATATTCCTAATTATGGAAATAATCCAAATATTATTTTGGATATAATCCATATTTGCTATATTTGAATATGGAAAATGAGCTTACTTTAAAAAGATTCACTGAAATAAGAAGGGAATTAGGGTATACCCAAGCTGAGTTTGCGGCGCTTATCGGGGTTTCGAATACTACGGCAGATATAGAACGGGGACGAACCAAGTTGTCCGGTAAGGTGGTGGCTGAGCTACTTCGCCAGTTTAAGATAAACCCCTTATGGCTGTTCGGAGAAAGTGAAAACAAGTATTTGGAAACATCGCAGACCAGTGTAATTCCGAAAGTTGTCACCGTAGATAATTCTGAAAATGAGAATATGGTATTGGTGAATGCGAAAGCGGCGGCCGGTTACCCTCAAAATATATCCGATACCAGTTGGTACCAGCAACTACCTGCTTTTGATCTGCCCATACCCGAGTTTAGAAACGCCACTTACAGAGGGTTTCAGGTAGAAGGGGATAGTATGTTGCCCAATTTACATCCTGGAGAGTGGGTTTTGGCCAGAGCCATTGAACATATTGATCATGTCAGCCCTAACAAGATGTATGTGGTGGTGTTGCAAGATTCCGTTATGGTAAAAAAGATTGAAAAAAGGCCAAATTCAAATAATATTACCTTGGTTTCCTTAAACGAAACTTACCCACCGTACGATATTAAGCCTTTTTTGATTCAAGAAATTTGGGAAGTCAGTAGTAAGATAACCTTTAATGTCGATGCCAGTACCGATAGTGGCCTCTTGAGGCAATTACAAGAGTCGATGCAAGAACTTAAAAATCAGTTGCAGCACGTAAAAAAGGTATAACCGTTTTGTGTTGGGCTATGGTCACGTAAGTCTTTTTATGTACAGACCACTGTTTTTTAGGTTAAAACCCAAGCTTTTATATAGATTGATGGCTGCCGTTCTATGGTGTCCGCTAAATAAAAGAACATCGTTGAGTTTTCTTTTTATGGCCTGCTCCAATAATTTTTCCATAAGCTGGCGTCCAATACCTTTTCCCCGGTGCTTGTCGGATACAACCACATCTTCTATCATTCCCTTGTGGCCAGATACCACTTTATAATTTGCCATCATGGCAATACCGATTAAAGAATCACCATTAAAACAGATGGCTATGTCTATATCATCGGGGCGTTCGAGTATCGTTTTTAATGAAAGTTGTTTTATCTCCGCATTTAGTTGAAGATACAGTTCGGATAATTGCTTTTGTAGATTATCGGTTACTTCTTGCTTTGACAGTAGCCTAATTTCCATACGTACATATTTATTAAATACCTCTTGGCTGTTAAAACAAAATTGAAATGCAATTCCTTTCTAGTGATTGTATCCCCTAACGTCTCCCATAGAAAATTCTAAAGGGCCCATAATGTGTGATTTAGGTAGAAAAGCACCGCTGTCGGTTACCAACCAATCGTCCCAAGATGCTTCTACGCCTCCAATGGGTATTATTTTCACCCATAGTTTAAAGCTTTTTGGAAAACCATTGGGTTGTAATATCCATAAGTAAGAATCGCCAGGCGTAGAGCCTCCACTTGTATAGGTGACCAAAAGTCCCTCTAGGCCATTTTCTAGGGAAACTACCCGTCGTTCTACACCTTTATCAAAAACTTTGTAGGGGGCTACCAACCAAAAAGAATCGTTGTTGAATTTATCTATGGCTTCGGCTACCAGTTCCTCATTCTCTGTAGTGCCCAGTCTTGTACCGTTTTTGTAGCCTATGCTAGAATCGGGTGCGATTAGATCCAAGTCTACCCTATACTCATCCCATTGTACCTCGACCGTTCTATTTTCTCTGTCCCATTTATAAAGATGGGCACCATCCCTAAACGACCATTCTAAAAAACGAGTATTTTCAAATTTCTCATAATTGAGGGAATTCAGCATTTTTTCGGCCAAGGCATCTGCTTCCGGACCCGATCGCCCTTCTGGCATCGGTTCGTTATATAGGGCGTAGATAACACCAAAGGCGATGATGGTCAAGACCAAGATGACCCCTAAGATTCTGAATATTTTTTTTATCATGTGTTAATTAATATGAATAGGCATGATGGTACAAAAGTATTAAAAACCTACCGCCATATCATCACCGCGTTTATCTGCACCACCTTCCAATCGGCCATCGGGCAAAATTCTAATAGCGTCCACCTTCCCAATTATGGGCGTACGGTCTTCATTAATAATATAGCCTTTAGATTTCATTTCTTCTTTTAAGCTGTCCGGAAAACCATTTGGTTCAAAAATGACCATGTCGGGAAGCCACTGATGATGAAAACGAGGCGCATTGACCGCTTCTTGCATGCTCATATTAAACTCATAGGCGTTTAAAATGGTTTGGGCTACCGCGGTTATTATCGTAGAGCCTCCCGGGGTGCCTACCACCAACCATGGTTGGCCTTCCTTTTCTACAATTGTAGGTGTCATACTACTTAGCATGCGTTTTTCCGGGGCAATACTGTTTGCTTCGGCACCGATTAAACCAAACATGTTCGGAACCCCTGGTTTTGCGCTAAAGTCATCCATTTCATTGTTCAGGAAAAAACCTAACTCGTCCGAATATAATTTTGAACCGTAAGCACCGTTCAAAGTAGTGGTTACCGAAACAGCATTTCCTTCGGCATCTACGATAGAGTAGTGGGTGGTTTCCATGCTTTCTACTATTTCGATATTTCCACGTTCTACCTCTGAAGATTTGGTAGCCTTGTCAAAAGAAAAATTAACCATACGCTCTTGTAAATACGAATCGCTGAGCAATACATCTAACGGAATGTCGACAAAATCGGGATCGCCCAAATAATAATTTCTGTCCGCATAGGCTCTACGTGCCGCCTCTGTAAATAATTGAACCGTTTTGGCAGAATTATGTCCATAAGATGCCAGATCGTAGGGCTCTATCATTTTAAATATCTGATTCATAGTAACTCCTCCACTGCTTGGCGGGCTCATGGAAATAATTTTTAGGTCCTTATAATTAAAGATAATGGGCTGTCTCCATACCGCTTGGTATTTTTCAAGGTCTTCCTCGGTAATATACCCGCCTTTCTCTTGTATGAAAGCGGCTAACTTTTGGGCTGTTTCCCCTTTGTAAAATCCGTCTCTTCCATGTTCGGCAATTCTACGCATGGTATTTGCCAAGGCCGGATATTTAATGATATCCCCTTGCTTGTATTCTTTGGCAAATTTGGTGCTGTCGCCGTTTACCTCGATAAATTTTTCTCGTTGACTAGCCAATCTTTTTTCTTGGTTCGCGGTTACCACGACTCCTCTTTCTGCCAAGGCGATGACAGGTTCAAAAATTTCTTTTAAGGGCAGTGATCCAAATTTTTTGTGTACTTCTATGATTCCGGCAACGGTTCCGGGTACACCTACGGCGGTCGCCCCTAAGGTGCTTTTATTCGGAATTACGTTTCCTAATGAATCCAGGTACATATCTTTGTGTCCGTTTAACGGGGCCTTTTCCCTATAGTCCAATCCGCCAACATCACCCTCCGCTTTTCTGTAGACCATAAATCCGCCGCCGCCTAAATTACCGGCAAAAGGGTAGGCGACCACTAGGGCCATTTCTGTCGCGACCATAGCATCAAAGGCGTTTCCTCCCTTTTTCATGATTTCGACCCCTATCTGCGATGCTTCTTCACGGGCAGATACTACCATGGCCTTTTCGGTAACCAGACCAGTAGGGGCCGGAGGTGATTTTTTACAATTGGAAAAAATTAAAAGTAGTAAAAAGAGGGGGGTAATTTTTTTCATGAAAATTGTTAATTTATGGTTTGCTCACTATCCTTTATAAGGACTTGAATTTTTGCTTTGAAAAGATAATCAATTCTTCAAAAAACATAGTGAACTCTTTTTCAAAATCAGCATAATGCTCTTCTAGGTCCAAAATGGCAAAGTTCATTTTAGATTTATTGTTGGTTCTTCGGTTCATTCCATTTAAAACCTTCGAAATACCTTCCATATTGGCATAATTAAGCAACCAATTGTCTGAAATCATATAGGGCATCATTCTTTTGGTTCCATCGGGCAAAATAGCATAGTTCTCCTCTAATTGGTCATAAAAATTGTCCACGAATACTTCTAGGGGGGTGTCGGAGTAATCGTTCCAATTTTTGGCCAAGTAATGATCGTAAAAGATATCGACGATAACACGGCTGTAATGACTATAGTTCTTATGTAGTCTTTTGCTACTGATTTTCGGGATTTTATGTGAATCGGTGTACGTATCTATATGACGGTGCAATGTTATTCCCTTCTGGATTCTTTTTGGCAGGTGGTCAAATTTATTGCCGCGAATACTGTCTGCAATAAAATTTCCAATGGTGATGTCCTTATCCCCGAAAGAAAGATATATGTGGGCAAGAAAGTTCATTAATCCTGTATTGTTTATTTAAGGTCGAATTTACGAATTGATAAACACTCAAGTTCACTTAGAACTTTATATTTGCAAAAACTTAATTAGATTTATGACACTTATAAAATCAATTTCAGGAATAAGGGGTACCATCGGAGGTAAGCCTGGAGACAATCTGACCCCGATCGATGCCGTAAAATTTGCCGCTTCTTACGGCATATGGTTAAAAGACTATTCAAAAAAGGATAAATTAAAAGTTGTTATAGGTCGCGATGCCCGTTTATCGGGAGAAATGATTCAAAACTTGGTCGTATCTACCTTGGTAGGTTTGGGAATAGATGTAATAGATTTGGACCTTTCCACCACACCAACGGTAGAGATTGCGGTTCCTTTAGAAAAGGCCGATGGGGGAATTATACTTACCGCCAGTCATAACCCTAAACAATGGAACGCTTTAAAATTGTTGAACGAAAAGGGAGAATTTTTGGATGCCGCTCAAGGTGCCAAAATATTGGAGATAGCCGAAAAAGAGGATTTCGATTTCTCTGAAGTAGACAATCTTGGGGAAATAATCAAGAACGATAGTTATATAGATATACATATAGATGAAGTATTGGATCTATCCTTGGTAGATGCGGATGTCATTAGAAAGGCTGGTTTTAAAGTAGTTGTGGATGGTGTTAATTCTACAGGGGGTATCGCAATTCCTAAGTTATTGGAAGAACTTGGGGTAGAAGTGGTTAAGTTGTACTGTGACCCCACAGGCCATTTTCCCCATAATCCTGAACCCTTAAAAGAGCATTTGGCAGATATCTGTGAGTTGGTAGTGAAGGAAAAGGCCGATTTTGGAATCGTAGTTGATCCCGATGTGGACAGGCTTGCCTTTATTAGCAATGACGGGGAAATGTTTGGCGAAGAATATACCTTGGTTGCTTGTGCCGACTATGTTCTAAGCAAGACAAAAGGAAATACCGTTTCTAATTTATCTTCATCCAGGGCATTAAGGGATATCACCGAAAAACACGGGGGTACATATGAGGCCGCTGCAGTGGGTGAGGTAAATGTGGTAACTAAAATGAAGGCCAATAATGCCGTGATTGGGGGAGAGGGTAATGGAGGAATCATTTATCCCGAAAGTCACTACGGGCGAGATTCATTGGTAGGTACCGCTTTGTTTTTGATGCTTATGGCAGAAAAGGGAGGAACCGTAGCAGAGCTTAGGGCAAGTTACCCAAGTTACTACATGAGCAAAAACAAGATTCAATTGACCCCAGAACTGGATGTAGACGGTATTTTGAAAGCTATGGCAGAGAAATATGAAAACGAGGAAATTTCTACCATAGACGGTGTAAAAATTGATTTCCCTGAAAATTGGGTACACCTTAGAAAATCGAATACGGAACCTATCATCAGAATATATACCGAAGCTAAGAGCCAGTCGGAAGCAGACGCCTTGGCAGAAAGGATTATTGATGAAATAAAGGAAGTGGCCGGTATTTAAGACAGAAAATAAACGTTGGATTTTTTCCGCATTTTATATTCCCCCGTATTTATAATATGGGGGAATGTTTTTTATAAGGTGTCTATTCTGGAAATATTCAGGTTTTTGCGAAATGGGCAGGTTTCTTATTGCGGTGTTTCCATCTTCTATGTGTCCACAGGTAATATTCCGGCCTTTCTTTGATTTGTTGTTCCGTTAAGCGTAAAAACGTATCGGTTATTTCGTTCTCTTGGGTTTCTTTTCCGTCTTCAGTAATAGTGGTAAACTCCGCTTGGTAATACCCTCTTTTTACCTTTGATACTTTTAAGAAGACTACGGCAAGTCCCAATTTTCTGGCCATGGTTTCCGCACCGTTAAAAACCGGTACTTTTATTCCCATAAACTCGGCCCAATATTGTGCCTTATGGGCTTGTGGTGATTGGTCGCTGACCATTCCGTAAACGCTTGGAACCTCTTCTCGCAGGTTTCTTACTACCGTCTTTACCGTTTGCTGTTGGGTGATCAGGGTGGTGTTCCAACGGGCCCTTACCTTTTTTATAAAATTGTCAAAATAGTGGTTGCCGATTTTTTGGTAGACACCATATCCTTTGGCATTTATATAATTGTTGATACTTACGTTCCATTCCCAATTGGCATAGTGGGCGCATACAATTAAAATACTACGTTTTTTTTCCAGCTCCCTTAACAGCTCAATATTGGTAACATGGTATTTTTTTTTGACATCCTCCTTGCTCAGGTTCATGGTTTTTACCATTTCTAAAAACATATCGCACATATGTTTATAGAATGCTTTTTCGATCCTGTGTATTTCTTTCTCGTCTTTCTGGGGGAAAACCAATTTTAAATTGTTGACGACCACTTTTCTCCTATACCGAACAATGTGGTAGACAATAAAAAAAATAATGTCTGAAAATCCGTAGAACAATCGATGTGGTAAAATTGAAATAACCCATAAAAATGGATAGACCAATATAAAAACCAATAGCTGCATGCCTTCTGTTATAATGGGCAAATATAGCTATATTTGAACCCAATAGTAAGGGTTTTTATATGTACAATATGGATTTGGCCACGATCGTGGTAATAGGTGCCAATATTTTGGTATCGCTTAAAGGGTTCAATGATTCGTATTTTTTTGATAGGTACAAATTTAGTATCGGGGCCATTAACAGTGGCCAAAAAGAAAGAATGCTTACCTCGGGTTTTTTGCATGTGGACATCGCCCACTTGTTTTTTAATATGTTCACGTTGTATTTTTTTGCAAACGTTGTCATTAACTGGTTTGGGCAGGCCAAATTTCTTATAATCTATTTCATCAGTTTGTTGGCAGGAAGCTTGTTGGCCCTGTTCTTTCATAAAAAAGAACCATATTATAGTGCGGTAGGGGCCAGTGGTGCCGTAACGGGTATACTGTATGCGGCCATTCTCTTGCAACCCGATATGCGTTTGGGTATTATGTTTATACCGATTCCGCTACCGGCCTACGTCTTGGGTATAGGGTATTTGCTCTATTCTATTTATGGTATGAAAAGTAGATTGGGCAATATTGGGCATACGGCCCATTTTGGAGGGGCCATCGGAGGCTATTTGGCCACCTTGGTCTTTATGCCAAGTCTTCTGCAGACAGATACCTTAATGGTTATTTTATTGGCATTGCCGATCGTTCTTCTTTTTGTTTTGGAGAAAATGGGTAAAATATAATACACCGAAAGAACAGGTCTATTTCTTAATCAGGATTTTAAGAATAAAAAAGCCCGAGCAGTTTATGCTCGGGCTTTTTATGGTTCGTTTCGGTATATTAATCCAATAATTCGGATACTTTTTGTTCCAACGCAGGGCCTCTTAGGTTCTTGGCAACGATGACCCCGTTTTCATCCAACAAAAACGCTGCAGGAATAGCATCTACATTATACAACCTCGCGATGGCATCATCAAAATAGGCAATGTTAGAAATATGGTTCCATTCTAGGCCATCGTCGGCAATAGCCTTTTTCCAAGCATCGGCACTTTTGTCCAAAGAGACACCAATAACATTCAACCCTTTTTCATGGTATTTCTTATAAACCGATACAATGTTGGGATTTTCGGCCCTACAAGGTCTGCACCATGCCGCCCAAAAATCTATCAAGGTTACCTTTCCGAGTACATCGTTCAGGGCAATGGTTTCCCCGTCTGGGTTGGGTCCCGAAAAATTTGGGGCCTTCGCACCGATAGCGGTATTTTTTGCCTGCTCTTCAGATTTTTTAAGTACCTCTAAGCTTTCGATGATACGTTGGCCCGGTTTAGAATCTTTTACCTCTGGGGTAAATGTATCGTAAAGTTCCTGTATTTCTTCGCTTCCCAATATTTTGGCCGCTGTTGCCCTTTCTAGTAACAAGGCAGAAATTAAAGCGTTAGGGTTGCTTTTTATATAGTCGATTTCAAAATTCTGGTATTCTTCCTGTAGCTCTTGCATTTCATCCCTTAGTGCTATCATGGTTTCTTGCGAACCTCCGGTAGTGGATGCGCGCTGCATATCTTGTTGAATGGATTGTGCGCGTTGCGATATTTCCCTGGACTGTTTCATGTAGTCGGAAAATAGTTCGTTTTGTGTAGTACCTTCTACTTTGGCATAACCTAAGCTGTCTATTTGAGCCTCGAAATCTATATCACCGTTCTCTAAAACAAAGGCGGCGTACGTTTTTGCCTTATCTACAAACAGGTAGTGTAATTCTGGTTTCTCCGATACTCCTTTAAAGGTAAACTTACCACTGGTAACCATTGCTGTATCCACTTCTACAGGTTGGTTGTCGTCCCCGATCTTTTTTAGGAAAACTTGGGTGCCGTCCTCTATATCTCCCCGTAGGGAACCGTTTACGGTAAACCCGTTAGAGGATTCGTTGCAGCTTAGCATGGTCAGGAAACCAAAAGAAAGTAGTACTATTTTTTTCATGTCAATTTTTTTGTGAACAACAAAGGTAATTATATTCTTCAACAGGATAAAAAAAAGACCCTAAGGCATTTAGCTTAAGGTCTTTTTTAATATTTACTTAAGAGTTTTAAAACAAATAACGGATACCGAATCCTATATCAAAATCAAAATTATCGGAAAAACCGCTGTATCCCAGAACGCCTACTTCGGGCCTAAAGTCTAAAGACAGTAGTAGCGGAATGTCAAAATGATACTCAATACCTATATCTCCGGCGGCCAGCACGAACAATCCTTCGTCGTCGCTATCGTAGACATTTACAAAATCTACACTACCAAGGCCACCTCCAACGCCATAATACCAATTAAAACCACCTTCTATGGGTCTTACCCATTGGTACAGGCCGACCAATTTAAAGGCGTCAAAGTTTCTACTGTCCCTCCAACCAAGGTCAAATTCGGCCCTGTTGTAACGACCAATGGATTTTTGATAGGATATTTCTGCGCCAAAACCATCACTGTCCCCTAATCGCAATCCGAGTGCATGATCGGAGATTTCTTGGCTATTCATTGAAAATGTGATAAATACAGTTAATACGGATAAATAATTTAAAATTTTCATCTGTTCCTTTTTTAGATTTATAACAAAAAGCAGCATTTTGTAACTTGTTGCTCAAACAATAAAACTTAATTTAGCAACCAAAATTGTGCCAAGTTGGATATTAAATTACTCTCCCGATTAGATAAGGATCTACAGGGAAATTTACGGATCGACGAACTGTCAAGAACCTTATATGCAACAGATGCCTCTGTGTATAGAAAAAAGCCGTTGGCCGTTGCTTTTCCGAAGACCATAGAAGATATAAAAAAACTTATTTCCTTTGCCAACGAGCATAAGGTGGGTCTTATTCCGCGTACGGCAGGTACCTCTTTGGCAGGTCAAGTTGTCGGTGATGGCATTGTGGTGGATGTCTCTAGGTATTTTACAAAAATTCTTGACTTCGACGAGAAGAAGAAACAGATTACGGTACAACCTGGTGTAATTAGAGACGAACTCAATCAATATTTGGCACCGTACGGACTCTTTTTTGGTCCCAATACCTCTACGGCAAACCGTTGTATGATCGGGGGAATGGTGGGTAACAATTCTTCGGGTACCACCTCTATACAATACGGCATTACCAGAGAAAAAATTGTATCGCTAAAAACCGTTCTGTCCGACGGCAATGAGGCAGAGTTCAAGGCGTTGACGACTTCCGAATTCGAGGAAAAGACAAAACTGAATACATTAGAAGGAAACATATATAAAAAACTATACGAAGAGCTATCGCCCAAAGAAGTGCAAGAACGTATTTTTTCAGAGTTTCCAAAACCCGAGATCCATAGAAGAAATACGGGGTATGCCATAGACGAACTTTTGAATACCAATGTTTTTGGCGATACCGACGAAAAAATAAATATCTGTAAACTGTTGAGCGGTAGTGAGGGTACTTTGGCATTTACAACAGAGGTCACCTTGTCTTTGGAGGACCTTCCCCCAAAACTCTCCGCCATGGTGGTTACACATTATAAGACCCTCGAAGATTGCCTTAGTGATGTCGCACCGGTAATGCAGCACAACCTGCATCTATGTGAGATGATGGACAAGGTGATTTTAGATTGTACAAAGAACAATAGAGAGCAGTTAAAGAATCGATTTTTTGTAGAAGGCGATCCGGCAGCTTTGCTGATGCTAGAGGTGAAAGCGCATACCGAAGAGGATTTGGACCGTCAGTTAAAAGAATTGCAAAGCACTATCGAAACCTCAGGTTTGAGTTATGCCAGTCCTGTACTTTATGGCAACGATGTAAACAAGGCCGTAACCCTTAGAAAGGCCGGATTAGGGCTTTTGGGCAATATGGTAGGCGACCGTAAGGCAGTTGCCTGTATAGAGGACACAGCGGTGGCCGTCAGTGATTTAAAGGCTTTTATCGGTGAGTTTTCGCAAATAATGGCAAATTATAAACAGTCCGCTGTTTATTATGCACATGCAGGAGCGGGAGAATTGCACCTACGTCCTATTCTGAACCTGAAAAAAGGCGATGATGTTGTTATGTTTAGGGATATTACTACCGATGTCGCTAGATTGACCAAAAAATACAAGGGGTCCTTTAGTGGTGAGCATGGCGATGGTATCGTAAGGGCCGAGTTTATTCCCATTATGGTAGGCGAAGAAAACTATGAGCTGCTCAGAAGGGTAAAATCCTATTTTGATCCCAATGGTATCCTTAACCCTGGTAAAATAGTCGATGCCTATCCTATGGACGAGAGCCTTAGGTACGAGGTGGATCGAGAAGAGCCCGAAATAGAGACTTTGCTCGATTTTTCCGATAGCCAAGGTATTCTAAGGGCTGCGGAAAAGTGTAATGGGGGCGGGGATTGTAGAAAGACGGAGCAGGCCGTTGGTGCCATGTGTCCAAGTTTTCATGCCACGCGAGACGAAAAGCATACCACTAGGGGCAGGGCCAATGCCTTACGGGAGTTTTTAACGGTCTCCGACAAAAAGAACAAGTTCGACCAAAAAGAGTTAAAAGAGGTTTTTGACCTTTGCCTAAGCTGTAAGGCCTGTGCCAGTGAGTGTCCCAGTAATGTGGATGTGGCTACCCTAAAAGCAGAATTCCTATACCAATACCAAGAAGCGAACGGCTATCCTTTAAGAGGTAAGTTGTTTGCCTATAACACAGGGTTAAATCGCTTGGGAAGTAAATTTTCGGGCATTACCAATACGCTCTATAAATCGAAATCTTTAGGGGGAGTACTTAAGAAATTTGCTGGGGTGGCCCCAGAGAGAACCTTGCCAAGTGTTTATAGTTTTAATTTTGATAAACACCTTCAAAAGGCTAATAATAAGAGTGTTATAAACAAGCAGAAGGTTGTTTTATATATCGACGAATTTACCAAGTATCTAGATATCACTGTTGGTAAAGATGCCATTGATCTGTTAACCGGGCTGGGTTTTGATGTGGAGCTGTACTATGCGGAAAGCGGTAGAACCTTTCTGTCCAAAGGCTTTTTGAAGCAAGCAAAATCATTAGTGGAAAAAAATACCGTGGCCTTGTTGGACTATGCCGAGAAAAAATGGCCGGTGTTGGGGTTGGAGCCATCCGCCATACTATCTTTTAGGGATGAATACAAGCGGATGATCCAAGATGCCGAAGTGGCCGAGAAAATAGCGGGTAATTCATTTTTGGTAGAAGAGTTCCTATCGTTAAAAATACAAGAGGGTACATTGGATGCTTCGCTCTTTACGGAAGAGAAAAAAGAGATAAAGATTCATAACCATTGTCATCAAAAGGCCTTGAGCAACCAAAAGGTAACGTTTGATGTATTAAACCTACCAAAGAATTATAAGGTTACGATCATACCTTCGGGCTGCTGTGGTATGGCAGGGTCTTTTGGTTATGAAAAGGAACATTACGAAACCAGTATGAAGGTAGGAGGTTTAAAACTTTTTCCTGCGGTGTCCAAGTCAGATCCAGATACGCTTATAGCCGCGAACGGAACAAGTTGTAGACATCAAATTTTTGATGGTACCAAAAGAATAGCCGAACATCCGGTAAGTATTTTGAGAAAGGCTTTGTTGGTGTAGTCTTTATGTCAGGTCTTTTTTGTTCTGCTCTTTTTCCGCCTTGGCGGATATGGAGGCAATGAGCTCGTTGATGTTCATTTGTTTTAGGGCCTCGTCCATAAAGAATGGCGACAATTTGTCGTTTTTATATTGGTAAAGCTTCCATCTTTTTAACGAATATTCCAAAGCTGTCAGGTTTTCTACCCAATCGCCCGAGTTTAGGTAAGTGGTACTCCCCTTGGCGGTTTCTACATTCTTCTTTTTAGGCTGGTGTATATGTCCACATAAAACATAGTCATAGTGGTTTTCTATGGCCACGTCGATTACGGTTTCTTCAAAATTGGAGATATATTTCTCAGACCATTCTTCGTTGTTCTTTATTTTGTTGGCCAAGGAGTACTTTTCTTTTTTGAGGTTTTTTAGCAACCAATTGTTGATTTTGTTGCAATTGATCAGGAGCGAAAAACCAAAGCTTCCCAATTTGGCCATCCATCGTCCGTTTATCCATGGAATATCGAAGACATCACCATGAAAAAACCAAGCTTTTTTACCGTGTAGGTCCAGTACCAGCTTTCTGCAGAATTTGATGTTTCCCAAAGAGATGTTGGCAAGTGTTTTGGGGGCATGGTCGTGGTTTCCCATAATGTAGTATACCTCGGTACCCTTTGATGCCATGGATACGATTTTCTTTATGACGTTTAAGTGAGAGGTTGGAAAGTAACTTTTTTTAAACTGCCATATATCAACGATATCTCCGTTTAGGATCAATGTTTTTGGCTGTATGCTGCATAAGTAGGCAAGTAATTCATCAGCATAGCAGTCGTATGTACCAAGATGTACATCTGATATGAGGGCTATATCTAATTTTCTTTTTTTCAAGATAGAAGTTTAGGCAAAATTAGTCTTAATGGTTTATTCTTTAGTGGGTTATGATATCAACATTTGTAAAGCAAAGTGTTAAATAATCATTATGCGGGGCAAACAACTTTAATTTAACTTTAAGTGATGGGTAAATTTTTCTCTAAAGCATATAAAATTTACCTTTGCGATCAACATTTTGATAAATATTATGGCGGGAAATTCCTTTGGTAATTTATTTAGGGTAACTACATTCGGAGAATCACATGGTAGGGCTATTGGAGGAGTTTTAGATGGTTGTCCCGCCGGAATAGCTCTGGACCTAAGTTTGATCCAAAAAGATTTGGATCGGCGTAAACCAGGGCAGTCGGCCATTGTGACCCAAAGAAAAGAACCCGACGAGGTAGAAATATACTCCGGTATGTTCGAAGGTAAGACCACCGGTACCCCCATTGGTTTTGCGATTCATAATACCAATCAGAAATCTAAGGATTACGGACATATAAAAGATTCGTACCGACCTTCGCATGCCGATTATGTGTACGATAAAAAATACGGCTTTCGCGATTACAGGGGCGGTGGAAGAAGTTCTGCCCGTGAAACGGCCAGTAGGGTAGTGGCCGGTGCTATAGCCAAACAGTTCTTGCAAGATGTAGAGATAACGGCGTACGTCTCCCAAGTGGGGAATCTAAAACTTGAAAAAAGCTATTCTGGGCTAAATCTATCGGCTGCCGAAAAAAATGCAGTTAGATGTCCCGATCCGGAAATGGCTTCCAAAATGGAAGCATATATCAAAGAGATCAAGAAACAGGGCGATACCATAGGTGGGGTGATTACCTGTGTGGCCAAAAATGTTCCTGTGGGTTGGGGCGAGCCGGCCTTTGATAAGTTGCATGCCGAACTGGGCAAGGCAATGCTGTCCATCAATGCCGTAAAGGGCTTTGAGTACGGTAGTGGTTTTAACGGGGTCACCATGAAGGGTAGTGAGCACAACGACCCTTTTAATAGCGATGGTAGCACCAAAACAAACTACAGTGGTGGCATTCAAGGAGGCATCAGTAACGGAATGGATATCTATTTTAATGTAGCCTTTAAGCCAGTGGCTACTGTAATACAGGGCTACGAAACCATAGACCGTGAGGGGAATATGGTAAAAACACAAGGAAAAGGCAGGCATGATCCCTGTGTGGTGCCTAGGGCGGTTCCTATTGTTGAAGCCATGACTGCCTTAGTCTTAGCGGATTACAAATTACTCTCGAGAACAAATAGAATTTAATTTTTTTTAGGAGTGGCATGTATGCGTTCAATTTGGTATATTGAGCCAAAAGAACAGTAATATGCGTAAACTAGAACTACATTGGAAAATTCTAATAGGAATGCTTTTGGGCATTCTTTTTGGTTTTTTAATGACCCAAGTATCGTGGGGTCGTGATTTTGTAGGAGATTGGGTCAAACCCTTGGGTAGTATCTTCGTAAAACTACTGAAACTTATCGCCATACCATTGATTCTTGCCTCGCTGATCAAAGGTATTTCCGATTTAAAGGATATCTCAAAGTTTCGCAACATAGGTTTGCGTACCATCGCCATTTACGTAGCCACTACCGTTATTGCTATATTTATAGGACTTATTTTGGTAAATATTCTTAAGCCGGGAGAGGGTATATCGGAAGAGACGATTGCCCAACTGACCGAAGCGTACTCCAATGATAGTGGGGTGACCTCTAAACTAGAAGAGGCTTCACGACAAAAAGATAGCGGACCGCTTCAGTTTTTAGAGGATATGGTGCCCGATAATGCCTTTAAGGCCTTGGGTGACAATAGTTTGATGCTGCAGGTCATATTCTTTACCATTTTTATGGGTATTTCAATGCTGTTGATCGGAGAGGAAAGAGCCCGACCCCTAAAGAACTTTTTTGATTCGATGAACGATGTGGTATTGAAGATGGTAGATCTGATCATGCTTTCCGCTCCTGTGGCCGTTTTTGCCCTTTTGGCCAATGTGGTAGTTTCGTCGGGTGATTCGGAGCTGTTGATCGCACTTTTAAAATATGCAGGTGTAGTTACGGTCGGTTTGCTGTTGATGATCGTATGTTATAGTCTTTTTGTTGCCGTTTTTGCACGATACAATCCATGGAAATTCTTAAAAGAAATGAGTCCGGCCCAGCTGTTGGCTTTTTCTACCAGTTCTAGTGCCGCTACGTTGCCGGTGACCATGGAGCGTGTAGAGGAGCATATTGGGGTAGATAAGGAGGTGTCCAGTTTCGTGCTTCCTGTAGGGGCCACTATAAATATGGACGGTACCAGTCTTTACCAAGGGGTCGCGGCGGTGTTTATTGCGCAGGCCCTAAGTTTCGACCTGCCATTGTCGGCCCAGTTGACCATTGTATTAACGGCCTTGTTGGCCTCCATAGGTTCTGCTGCCGTACCGGGCGCCGGTATGGTAATGTTGGTGATTGTTCTGGAATCTATCGGTTTTCCACAAGATAAATTGGCGATCGGACTCGCTCTGATCTTTGCGGTAGATAGACCATTGGATATGTTGCGTACCGTGGTAAACGTTACCGGTGATGCCTGTGTGTCTATGATCGTGGCCAAATCGGTCGGAAAGTTGGGAGAACCCAAGGTGCAGAATTGGGACGACCACTACGACGAGGTAAAATAACGGTGCGAACAACACCGTTTCTTTTTTTTATGGTAATTAATCTAAAAATTTAGCCTTCAGTTCGGGGGTAGGGATCATACAAGCTTCCTTTTTGCCGTACCATTTGTAACGGTTACGGGCCACAAAATCGTATACGATATCGCGCAAACCTCGGGGAATCCATTGTAAAATGGAGGATAGGGTCTTGTAACCCTTCAATTGATTGCCGATTTCGAGGGCGGCGTCGGACTTGACGTAGTAAGCCACCCCAGGTTCTATAAGGATGATGGAATCTACCTGCGAGGTATCGATACCCCGCTCGGAACACAGGCGTTGGCCCACCTCACTTTGCAAGGCCGCATAGCGGAAGGTGTCTTTATGGTCGCGCTTTATGACAAACTGCACGGCCCCGTTACAGAGGTTGCAGACCCCGTCGAACAAAATGATTTGTTTTGAATTTTCCACGGTGTAAAGATAAGATGATCTAGCATGATGACCTAGGGGGAGGGTTTTAGTGTTGCTATGGGTGTTTATCAAGATAAATGTGGATTATTTAGATCGACTGATTTAGTTCAGTGTTGCTCTTCTATTGTCTTGTCCACAACTAATAACATAAGCCCTTCTAGTGTATATCTTCTATAAAATTTCATATATGCCATAAATGAAACGAAAGAGAGTCCCATTAGTAATAGATTGAGACCTATCATACTCCAATTTATATAGTATGCCGTATTGATTGTTTTAAGACTGATTATTAAATAATACCAGGAAGATAAAACAAAAGCAAGGACTAGATTTCTCAAAAAACCATATAAAGCAACATAATTTACCAGTCTAAATTGATGTTTTCTACTGTTTTCAAATACATAATGATGAACAATTCTATTAAAATCAATATCCTTTAAGTCACTTTCAATAAAGACCTTGGAATTTGATAGTTTTTTTGAGTTTAATAATAGAAGAACATTTTCTTTAATTATATCTGTTAGAGCAACATCAAGACCTTTCGAATAAAAATTCTTAAAGTTGAGTAATGTGCCAAACAAGAATTCTATTAAAACCAAAGGAATAAGTAAAATAAGTAAAAGCCCCCGACCAACATTGCTTAATTTTCTATCTTTGTTGTTGTTTTTTTCTACTTCGTAAAGGAGTTTTGTTTCTTTTGAGCCTTCAGGTAGACTTTTTTTTATCCAATAAGATTCTTTTGTATATCCTATTATTGTTTTTGAGGGATAACCATATTTCCAATTTCCATATTTTTCTACAGTAATTGACGATATGAAACTTATCAAATGTCCTAAGGAATAAGAAATGATTATAAAAAAGAATATTTCTTGAAAATCATATTTTGATACAGAAGAAAAAATTCCTTCTATACTGTTTTTTCCATTTACACTTGTCCAATTTTCAATAATCAAGAAAAGGTAAATGACCGTCGAGCCTGGAATTAAATAACCTAAAAAATCGTATAGAGAGAAAGGGTTTTGTTTCATATGGATTCTTTTTATGGGATTATGTCTAACGTTCAAAGATCGAATCGTTTGGTTATCATGGTTATCCGTGCGAAATTCGAAGAATTTTCCTATTCAATAAATAATATAACCTATTGGTTTTCAACACTTTTATCAACAATTGGTGCCATGACCTTTGAAAATATCCTCATGGTTATTTTATGGGAGATTAAGTAATTTATAGGGCTAGCGGAGGATGAAACCAAAAAGCGACTTGGCCCTATTCGCAGATGCGTTTGACCTAGATAATTTGTTTTTTATGTAGTGTTCTGTACGGTGTTATTTATAGCGATTATTCCAATCCGTACAATACTTGCACCTTTTTAAGGTCTGTTAATGTATTGACTTCATAAAAATAGTCCAGTTGCCATTTTTGGGTGCGTTCCGCCTGCTTGTTGCTTACAACATCCCATTTCGGATATACCCGAAACGCTCTTTTTCCGTCTTTCCCTGGGGTGGACATGATTCCTTTTTGGATCAGTACCGATTTCGGAAAAACAAACTGCCCCAGTTTGTTATCTTGCTGTACGTTCACGACATAAAACTCTACTTCGTCAGTTGCTTCAAAGGGGGCAATGATTCCCCTTTCATTTCTTTTCCAAAAGGTCACAAACTGTCCCGCTTTTTTGGGTGTTGTTTTAGCCTTTCTACCCAAAATGCTGCGTCCGTTCAATTGATAATGGCAGGCCTTGTACTCCCTACTTTCTGCTTCGGTTTCAAAATCGGTCATTGTAAGTGCACATTTGTCGTAAACTGCGGTTTTTATGTAATTGAGGGTACTATCCATGGTGAGCATTGATTATGGGGGCACAGGCATCAACCGTAAACAAAACAAATCCGCTTTATGGACAGATGCTACCGTTGACGAAGTTCGGAGATTTTTTCTAGGACGCCAATGATAGAAAGGTTTGTTTGTTGAAGTTTTTCAACAATGAAAGCTGTAATCTTTAAAATATATCAATCGGTATATTTTGTCCGCGCCAAATAGTTACTTGTATTGTTCTTGGTGGTATTTAGTGCGTCTGTGCCAGTATCCATTGGGTAATTTCCGATAGGGCAAGGGGAGAAAACGTTTGTTCAATGGTAGCATATTCGTTAGGAGCACCCGTTTCGCATTCTTGAAATAAATGGTTCAGGTTTTCAAATTCCTTTACGGTTACATTTTTATTGCCTCCTTTAGTCAGGGCATTTTTTATGGCGCTCAAATTTATATCCGAAGGTACTTGCAGGTCTTTTTCCCCGTTTACCGCTAAAACCGGGCATGTTACTTTCTCCAGTACGGTTGCCGGATCATATTTTAAAAAGTATAGCATCCAAGGGCTTGTAATTTGATCTACCTGCATGGCTACATAAGCATCTTCTGCCGTTCTATTTGTAGTTTCTGTACTCTTTTCATTTTTCATGGCTTCGGTAATCGAATGGGTCAACTCGGTTTTCAACTTATCCATATCATTGGCCGTAACGACCATGGTAAAAAGGGTTGCATTGGTTTCCTTCGCTTTTTTAATGTCAGATTCAGAGACCCCATTGGCCCTTGCAATACGCTCTTGTTGCAGCAATAACAGTTGGTCGCCCGGTATGCCGGTACCTGCCAACAAGACGATAAAGGCTACGTCTTTTGATCTTGAGGCGACCATAGGGGCAATTATGCCGCCCTCGCTATGCCCAACAAGCCCCATATTGTTTTGGTCTATTTCTTTTCTCGTTTTTAAATAGGCAAGGGCACTTTCTACATCGGTGGCAAAATCGGCGGAAGTAGCGGTCTTAAAATCACCCGTAGATGCTGCGACCCCTCTGTCATCAAACCGTAACACCGCAATGCCGTTTTTGGTGAAATAATCGGAGATGACCAAAAAGGGTTTGTGTTCCAGTAATTCCTCGTCCCTATTTTGCGGTCCGCTCCCCGAAATTAGCACTACGGCCGGAAAAACACCCTCTTTTTTGGGCAAGGTCAATGTGCCCGCTAAAGAAATACCTGCTTTTGTATTTTGAAAGGTTACTTCTTCTGAGTGGTAGGGATAGGGCTTTATGGGTTCTTGGGGGCGTTTTACCGCTTCTTTCTCCACTGCCTTTCTTGATAGGTTCAAAGGAAATTCCTGTCCCATTTGTTTAAAGGTGCCGACAATGACCTCCTCTTTTAAGGTGCCCTGATATTCCATTTGGATATGGTCTACCGCAAAGGTAAGGGTCGGTTCTTCGAACGTGGTGCGGGTTACGGGAATGCCTTTGGCTCCCTGATCGGGACTGTCCATTGTTGAAGTATAGCCGTTGTCGGTCTTTGTAACATTGAAAACAAGTCTTAATTCTATGCCTTGTGCTTTTAAGACACCGTTCCATTGACCGGTAATGTCTTGGGCAGATATATTTAATGTAGCTAAAAATGTGATAAATAATATTATATAGTATTTCATATATAGTTTTAGTTTAAATATTTTACCAACCCAGATTTTGTTGCCGTGGCCGGTTTGTTGCTTTTAAAATTAAAACATTTTAAGCGTAGTGCTTGCGAAAATTCTTTTTATCCGTTTGTAAATACAAAGGATCCTATATGTACGATGTTGAGTCCAGTAGTCGTAGCTTCTTACCGATAACGACCACTCTTTTTATAATCCATTGAGGAAGCTACTTAGGTCGGTCTCCTTGTTCAGGCCCAGCTTCTTTTTTAAGCGGTATTTCGATTTTAAGATGCTGTCTGGCAATACGTTCATGGTGGCCGCAATCTCTTTGGTGGTCAGGTTCATGCGCAGAAAGGCGGCCAATCGGATCTCTTTTTCGGAGATATCGGCCGATAGGGTCTTTAATTTTTGGTCAAAGTCATTGTGCACCTCCGAAAAATAGGTCTTAAAGACCTCCCAGTCCTTGTCAGAGGCATTTTCTTTCTTTAAGAGCATTACGATACGGCGGAACTCCATTTTAAACTTCTCGGGCGAGTTTTTGATGTTTTCCAGATTTTCCATCAACTCTTGTATAAAAGTGTTTTTTTGTACCAGATGCAGGGTCTGGCTAGTAAGTTCCTTCTTTTTATAGGCAATTTCCTGTTTGTAGATCTCTTCCTGCTTTTCGCGGGCGATCCGGTTCTTTTTGATGCGTTGCTTAAATCCGAAGAAAAGCAACCCTGAAACGGCTACAAAGGTGAACATGCCCCCGGCATAGAGTCCTTTGGTAAGCGTATTTACTTTGGCCTGTGCATTGAGCGTATTGATCTCTTCGTCTTGCAGGGCAATCTCGGCTTCTTTTTTTTCGGTTTGGTATTTTATCTCCAGTTCATTGATCTTGTCTGCATTCTCTTTGCTGTAGATAGAATCATGTATAACCTGATGTTTTACTCTGTAATCATAAGCTTCGTTATACCTTTTTAGGGCAGCATAGGTGTCGGACAGATTTAAATAATGCTGCTGTAAGCTTATTTTGAAATTGTACGTATTGATCAAAGAACCGGCTTTTTTAAAATGAACAAGGGCCATTTCTGGATTTTTTAATTTCAATTCGGTACGTCCCAAGTTATTATAATTAAAAAGCGTGTTGTTAAAGCTCTTGTTTTCAAGATTGAGTTTGAGGGCTTTGTTGAAAATTTCTTTTGCCCTTTGAAGACTGTCCATTTCAAACAAAGTGGTTCCTATATTGTTGTATGCATTTCCAAGCTGATGGGGCAAACCATTTTTAATATAATATTGGATATTTTCATTGAAATATTCCAAAGATTCGGGATACCGATTAAGCCATTGTAAGGCAAGGCCGATATTGGACTTAATTTTCATAAGGTTTACCGAGTCCTTATTTTCAGCAGCAATTTTTTCGGCTTTTTTGTAATAGGAGAGCGATACATCATAATTTTCAAGAGTGGTATGGTACTGACCCAAGGCAACAAAACCGGCCATTAACTCTTTCTCGGGCGCATTGTTGCGTTCCTTGATCGCAGTTGACGTAAGGGTTAGTTTTTGGGCCTCTTCAATTTTGCCTTCATAAAATAGAATGTATGCTTCATTGTTCAATATTCGTGCATAACCTAGTGAATCGGACGCTTTAAGGTAGAATTTCTTTGCATTGCCATAGGCAATTCTTGCATCCGTATAATTGCCTTTTAAAAATAAAATAATGCCTTTGTCTTTCTGTGAAACAGCAAAGTATTTTGATTTGTTCAAAATGTTTGCAATTTTTTCTTGTTCGCTTATAAGTCCATGCACCAATAAAGAGTCTGCCCGAACAAACTTCATTATTTCACCACTGATCTTGTCGATTTTTAGACTGTCATGTAGGTTTGAGAATTGATTCAAGATGCTATCTAAAGTAGCTTGCTCTTGTGCGGTGCAATTTAAAATGGCAAACAAGAAAAGGAAAAGGAGCTTTTTCATAATGTGTTTAAAAATTGGGTTACATCGGTTTCTTTATCCAGTCCCAATTTTTTTTTGATCGGTATTTGGATTTTAGGATACGGTCGGGTAATACGTTCATCGTAAAGATTCATAGGAATATAAAGTAAATATTTCTCATAAAATGTTGATTGTTAAAGCAATATACCCATTATTTTCTTTTGTGCCGAGCCGTTATCCACCCTGCAATCAGGGCTGTCCATATAAAATCTATGTTTTTTAATGGAAATATGGTTTTTAAAAACCGGTAAGACGTTGTATTTGTTGGGTTTTATCGATTAAAAGCACCTTTTTAAAAAATGTACTGTCCATGTGTTTTTAGGGCGATGTCCATGGTAGCTGTCCATACTTTGTCCATCCCCAAAAATAGGTTTGGGAGGCGTACCTGTCTAATTTCGATCCTGTTGAACCTTTAAAACCAAACAATTATGAAAGCAACAATGAAAAGAATAGGCATGCTGCCGTTTGTAGCGCTAACACTAATGTGTTTTGTATTTTTTTCCTGTAGTAAAGATGAAAGCGCAGGAGGCCTTGATTCTGCTAATGGAACAGCTAAAGCAGATATAAATGAAGTGGTGGCCAACCTTTCGTACAATCCCGATGAACTTTTGGGTGTAGTGGACACGGGCAGCTCCAATACGGCCCGAACTCCCGGAGAAACCGTTGATTCTCCTCCCGTTGAAGAAAATAATGTAACCACAAATTGCTCTACCACTGATTACAATCTTAAGACCAATTACGAGGAAATTGCCATTTTAAAACCCAATGCAGGGGTTATTTGGCCAGGAGCTTTGGTCAAGATAGATGCGAATTTAAGAAATGGACTTCCGACCCCCGTAGCACCCGATAGGGCTTCTTTGTCCTTTCGAGTAGACCTGCCCGGAATAGGCGAAAACGGGAATTTTACTGTTGATAATCCGGATTTTAACTCGGTGGACGCAGGAATTGATATTGCCTTGGAATGGTGGAATGCCAATGCCTATCAAGAAGGTTATGTAAATGAAGCAAGTTCTTTTTCGGATTCCAAGACATCGTACAGCTCCAAACAAGTGAGTATGGACCTTGGCGTAAATATAGAGTGGGCATCTACTGATTTTAGTTCACAGCTCAGTTACGAAAGCACATCGGTGAATAAAGTGGCCAATATGGTTTACAAACAGGTGTTTTATACCGTTTCCATGGGAACGCCATCCAACCCCTCGGCTGTTTTAGGAGATGATGTTTCCGCCTCGGAGATAGAATCCATGTTCAATTCAAGTGCTCCCCCAGGGTACATTAAATCTGTAAGTTATGGCAGAATCATTATGTTCAGGTTGGAAACTTCCTATCAAGCAACTGGAACCGAACTGGAAGCGGCCTTGGATTATGCTGCGGGCGAATCGAATAATATTTCTGTGGATTCAGAAGTTAAGAGCAAAGAGATCTTAGCGAGTTCCAACATTACCACCATTGTAATAGGAGGGAACGCCGAAGTTGCCTCAGAGGCCGTAAGTGCGAGGAATTTTGGTGACCTATACCCAATTATAAAAGGGGAAAATGCTGTTTATAGTAGGGATAATCCTGGAGCTCCCATTTCGTATACCGTTCGGTTTTTAAAGGATAATACCCTTGCCAAAATGGGGTATACGGAAGATTATCAAGTGGAAGAATGCATCAGCGAAGGTAAAACCCACAGAACCGTTGATTTTATAAATGATACAGGACGCACCTTCAAATTTGCCATCTCTTACAACAATGCATTGCCGGGATCGGATGGTTCCGTAACAAAAGCCGATCTCGATGATAATCCAAGTTTATGGAAAACAAGCAATGTAAGCGGTTCTATCAAGACCATTCAGCCACCAAACGGGGCTTATGATATTACTATTTGGGTACAGGACGAAGATGGCGCCGATGTATATCAATACGATATTGGTAACAGCACCAGTGATAGTAATAGTTGTCATAGGGCAACCACAGGATTTTTAGGGTGCTGTTTAAAGATAGAACAGGTAGACTGTTTATAGGTCTTTTTATTTCAGGCAGTCGGCCGCTCAAGTGGGGTTCAACCATTTGATGCCGGCTGTTATTATCGTATACGATTTTATATAACTACCTGAAAATAAATAATTTTGATTAGGTGAGGTAGGAGAGGGGGACATTATTTCTTGGCCTGCACCAGTTCCAGTTGGTCTACGCTCACATTGGTGGTGAACATGCCATAATTTACGATGGCCTTGCCTTTTTCAATGCTATCTATGCTACCGACCGCCTTGCCATCTTGCATACGTACCCTATCGCCCACCTTAAAGACAGGTCGGGGTTTGTTCTTTTCTTTGATGATGGCCTTTTTCTTTTCTATTTTCTTTTTTTCGCGTATGACCCTTACTTCTTTTTGTACCTCTTGGGCCACCTGCGCCTTTTTAGCGCGTTCCGCTTTCGCCTCTTGGGCGGTTTTCTTTTTGCGCCTGCTGTTCTCTGTTTCTACAATGCGTAAAAGTTCTGAGATCAATGGGCGTTTCTTGTTGTTTTGAAAATATTTGTCCGCCGCAATATTCACCTTGTTGCCCAATTGGATCATACGCTGATCATGGTCGTAAAGCTCTTGGTAGTTCTCTAGTTTGGCCTTGATCTTGGCGTTCAATTTTTCTAAACGGGCGGCCTCTTCACGTACTTTGGACTCTTCTTCTTGCAATCTAGAGCCTGTTTGTGCCATTTTACTGCGTTCTTTTTGCAATTTGGCAATGGTGGCATCAAAACGCACCTTGCCGCGCTCGATCTTCTTCTTGGCCTTGTTGATAAGGGAGTAGGGGATGCCGTTCTTTTGGGCCACTTCGAAGGTAAAAGAACTTCCTGCCTGTCCCAAGATCAATTGAAAGGTAGGTTCCAGCGTTTTGCTATCGAAGAGCATATTGGCGTTGGTGGCATGTGGTAGTTCATTGGCCAGTGCCTTTAAATTGGCGTAATGGGTGGTAATGACACCATAGGAGCCCCTTTCGTAGAACACCTCTAAAAAGGCCTCTGCCAAAGCCCCGCCCAGTTCCGGGTCACTACCCGTACCAAATTCGTCTATCAAAAATAAAGTGCGGTCGTTACAGCGCTTTAAGAATTGGTTCATATTCTTTAACCGGTAACTGTATGTGCTCAGGTGGTTTTCGATGGACTGGTTATCGCCAATGTCTGTCAATATCTTATCAAAAAAACAAACCTCGCTGCGTTCGTGAACGGGAATCAACAGTCCGCTTTGCAGCATTACCTGCAACAGGCCAATGGTCTTTAGGGTGATGCTTTTTCCCCCGGCGTTGGGTCCCGAGATTACGATAATGCGGTTTTCGTTGTGCAGTTCTATTGTCTGCGGGTATGTTTTCTCTCCCTTTCTCTTATTGCTTAAAAACAACAAAGGGTGGTAGGCATCTCGCAGGAAAAGGCGCTGTTCCGCATTTATTTTAGGCTTTATAGCATTAATATCTTGCGCGTATCTTGCTTTTGCGGCCGTAACGTCTATCTGGGTCAAATAAACCTGATAATCGCTTAAAAGCGCCCTAAAAGGTCTTATTTGATCTGTTAGTTGGTTTAAGATGCGTTGTATTTCCTCTTTCTCCTCAAATTCGAGGTTATTAAGTTCCCTGCTGTATTTTAAGGCGGCTTCCGGTTCTATGTACACAATACTTCCGGTTTTGGAGGTGCCCATAACCGCTCCCTTTATTTTTTTACGGTACATGGCCTTTACCGCCAAGACCCTTCTGTTTTCCACAACGGACTCCCTGATGTCGTCCAGATAGTCCGAAGATTGATAACTGGCCAGTGCCGCGCCGAAGCTCTGGCTTATCTTGCCCCGTACTTGGTTCATTTGACGCCGGATGTTGAATAGGTTGTCGGAGGCATTGTCCTTGACCTCCCCAAAACGGTCGATTACATTATTAATCAATACTGGAATTTCTTTGTTCGGTTCCAGTTCTAGGGCAAATTCATGTAGTAAAGGAAAGTATTCCTTGAATTTTTTAAAGAATTTCTGATGGGTGGCCACGGTATCACAGATACCCGCAATGCGTTTAAAACCTTGTAGCTCTAATGTGGTGTTCTCTATTTTTAACAACTTAAGCTCTCCGCCGATACTGTCGAAACCATGACTTGGAATCTTGTTGTCGCTGATCAGCGATGAAAGGTATTCCGATGTTTTGCCCAACGATAGCTCCATTTGGGTCTGATGGGGCAAAGGCATTATTTCCAACGCGGCCTGTTTTCCCAGGTCCGTTTTACATCTGTCCGCAACCTGTTGTAAAACGGTAGGAAACTCTAAATCTTGAAGTGTTTTGGAATGTATCTTGGCCACAATATTGTTTAATGGGTCGCAAAGGTAGCTAGTTGGGATCGAAATGTAAAATTCATGGGTGCCCGTAATCCTTTTTTGTTTTTTGATGAGAGAGGTCGTTTGTATCGTTTTGCGTGGTAAAATCCATAAGTTTGTCAAAAAAAACAGTAAAATGCCCGTTGATATTCATCCAAGTTGGAAAGAGAGATTGCAATCTGAGTTCATAAAGCCTTATTTTACTGAACTTACCGAATTTGTAAAAAACGAATACGCCCAACATACCTGTTACCCAAAGGGAAGCGATATATTTTCTGCCTTTGACCATTGCCCGTTCGATAAAACCAAAGTGGTCATCATTGGGCAAGACCCTTATCATGGTCCCGATCAGGCGAACGGACTCTGTTTTTCGGTTAAGGACGGCATTCCCCACCCACCATCATTGGTCAATATTTTTAAGGAGATAGAGACCGATATAGGGGTGTCCTACCCAAAGAGCAGCAACTTGGAAAGATGGGCCGATCAAGGGGTGTTATTGTTAAACGCAACCCTTACAGTGCGGGCACACCAAGCTGGGAGTCACCAAAAAAAGGGTTGGGAAACCTTTACCGATGCCGTAATAAAAACAATATCGGATGAAAAAGAAGGGGTGGTTTTCTTGCTGTGGGGCGGTTTTGCGAAGAAGAAAGCGACCTTGATAGATAAGAACAGGCATCACATACTAACTTCGGGGCACCCCTCTCCCTTAAGTGCCAACAGAGGGTATTGGTTCGGTAACAGGCATTTTAGCAAGGCCAATGAAATTTTAGGCCGTAATGGCCAGTTGCCTATCAATTGGTAAGATCTATGTCCGCAATGGCATCCATACGCGCCTTTTGTGGTTTTGGAGGTAAAGGTTGAATAAAGGGTTTTACCCGCATATATTCTTGCCATCTATACTGTTCCAGTACTTGGCCCATTTCGGTGGTTTCTTTACTGGAGAGGTTTTTTAATAAAGTGTATTTGGCGGCCTCTGAAAGACTATCATCTTCTTCGATAGCCTTTTTTTTCACTAAGTAACGGGCGACCGTTTGTCGGAATTCGAGTGCTTGATCGGTACCCATTACCAGATAAGGTTGGTACTCGGCCGTTATATCAATGGCCTTGGAGCGTATTTTATAATCAATTTTAAGGGCGTATAAGGTTTGTGCCCTGGTAACGGAATAGGTACTGATGAATAGGATAAATAAAAATACTTTAAAAAATGGTATCTGTTTGGTTTTCATGTTTTTAAAATCTTTTTATTCAACAATAAGATTATGCGGAAAATAACACTCTAAATTAATAAATGGTAGTTTTATTTGTCAAGTATATTTTTCTTAAAAAATCTTAAGAAGTTGTTTAAGCCCATGTATTGCCTGAAGCGGTATTGGTGAATTGGGCAGTTTGGCATAAAGCATTGTAGTGGACCTGGGCAAATGTATGAAACCTTATAATGGTTGGTGTTTATTGGTGTTTTGAAGTCTTGTATAATTTTTTTATCGGTACGTACAATAAATATGTCATTTGGGTAGTTTTCTAATTAGTGTTTTCGTTAAAAATAGGTAAGAAAATACTGAAACTAACAATAAAGTAAAAACTACTAACATGAAAAAATTTGATCACTTAAGCTCTATCTTGTTGATAGACGATGATGAGGCAAGCAACTTTCTTCATTCTATTTTCATTAATAAACTAGGCTTGGATATTGAGATAAACTCAGCTCTTAATGGTCAAGAAGGTTTGGATTTTATTCTAGATAAAGGTCTGGAAAAATTGTCGTTGCCCTGTATGGTAATGTTGGATTTACGAATGCCGGTCAAAGACGGTTGGGAATTCATGAAAATGTACGAGGAGCAAGTGCCTCAAAAATTAAAAGACCAAATAGTTATTGTTTTGGTTACCATAAGTGATAACCAAGAGGATAAGGATAAGGCCATTGCGAATCCACATATTGTAGATTTTGCCCAAAAACCACTGTCTGACAGTACTTTTAGAAAACTAATCAATAAGCATTTTGAGTTAGAATTGGTCTAACCCCCTAATTTATTGGAGCAAGAAAACATCGGGAGCCAATTTCTTTTCTATAAGATCTAGGTTTAAGAGTGTTTGCTGTACTTTTTCGAGTGTTTCCTCTGGAAGTTGCTTTTGGCTCCATGTAGTGATGCCCATCCATTCTTGAATGTCTTCTAGCTGTTGTTGGTATCTATTCGCTAATGTTTTGTCTATACTCGGAATATTTTTAAATTCCGTCGTGTACAAATTAATGACTTCAACTATGTGTTGAACAAGGCTTTTGTGGGCATTTAGGAATTTGTTGGTACCTACAAGCATAAAACAAGGCCATGGGGTAGGGCAGTCTCCCAATCTTCTAAAAACACCTGTGTCCACCAATGGTTTGGTGGTAAAATGCTCCCACATAAAGTAATCGGCATCTCCATTTCTGAGACCCTTTACCGCTCCTTCAAGGTTGTTAATGACCTCAAATTGTAATTCAGCCGGATTCCATCCCTTGTTCTGGGCCTGTACAAAGGCCATTAAATGACTTCCGCTACCGTACCTGCTAATAGCTACTTTTTTGTTCTCTAGGTCGTTTAGTGTATTAAAATCGCTATCTGCAGATACATGTACGCCCCATAATAGGGGAGAGGCGATATATTCTTGGACAATTTTAGCGGAATTACCTTCGGTAATGCTTTTTATGATTCCTTCGGTTAAGATGATAGCGAGGTCTGTTTCTTCATTGGCCAGCATTTGGCACATTTTACCGGTCCCTTCAGGAACATCCGTCCATTGCAAATCGATACCCCTTTGTTCAAAAGCACCTTCTTCGATGGCCAGGTGCCAGGGTAGATTAAAGTGTTCGGGAACACCGATAATTTTTACGGATTTCAATTGGATGTAAGTTTTTGAAGTGTGAATTTAATAAGTTTTTCCACCGATTCGGAAGGGTTTTTCGAAAACGTACCTGCTACCCTGTTTGCCAATATGCAGTTTAGGGATATGGCATGGTGACCCAAGAGTTTAGATAAGGCATAAATACCCGAAGTCTCCATTTCCAAATTGGTTATTTGGTGTTTGTTGTGTCTGAAACTGGATAGCACGTTGGTAAAATCATCAATAGAGGGAGAGAGTCTTAGCTTTCTTCCTTGCGGACCGTAAAACCCTGTATTGGTGGCGGTAAAACCTAATCGTATACGATTATCGCTAAACTTTTTTGCCAATTCTTTATCAAAATCTATGATATAGGGCCTTGCTTTTTTTTCTGACCATTGCGAATGGGCAACAAAGGCATTTTCTATTTCCTGATATTGTTCGTAATCATTTTCATAGAAATGCAGCAACCCGTCAAACCCCATGGCATACTCGCTTAGTAGCCATGAATCGATAGGGATTTCGGGTTGTATCGCTCCCGACGTGCCTATCCGGACAATTTGTAATCGTATACGATTTTCTTTAAGTGTTTTGCTTTCAAAATCGATGTTTACAAGAGCGTCCAGTTCATTAAGTACAATATCTATATTGTCTGTTCCTATACCCGTAGAGATTACACTGATCCGTTTTCCGTTCAGTACACCGGTGTGTGTCAGAAATTCTCGTTTTCCCTTTTTTAATTGGATAGTATCAAAGTGTTTTGAGACTTCTTTTACACGTTCGGGGTCACCTACCGTAATAATGGTGTGTGCAATGTCTTGTGGTAATAGGTTTAGGTGGTAAATGCTTCCATCGGCATTTGTGACAAGCTCTGAAGGGCTCAACGACATGTTACAGCTTTAAAATTCTGTTGGAGTCCGTGTTGTATAGAAAATTGTATTTTAAGGCACCACCCAGGTAAACATCGTTATCCTGTATACAGGAATAATAGTTGGTCTGTTGTTCCAGTATTTGTTTTCCCTTTTTTGATAGCCTTACGGGATTCATGGAGGTGAACAATGGTTTTAGTCTTTGCAGTGCACGTTGGTATTGTGTGTCGCCAAAACCAAGATTGCCCTGGTTACTTAGAATGGTATTAAGAAAATCGGTCTTTGATTTAGGTTTTTGATCCAGTCCAACGCGTAAAATGTTGTTTTCCATTTCGTTGAGTCCGTTGGCGATACTCGGAAAACGTTTTAGGTGTGTTTTTATGGCATCTCCTAAATAATCGAAATGATAATCCTCAAAATCCGTTAAATTTTCAAGTCTGATAGGATTGTTGCTACAATATAATTGCCATACATAATCGGCATACTCGATATCGTCTTGGTTTAAGACAACCCTATTGTTGTATTTATTAAGAAGTTGCTCGTCGGAAAGTTCGTTTAAACTGTATAGTTTATCGGTTTTATCCTCTTTTCCGCTACATACGAGTGATATCTCTGCGTATTTGCGATGGGTGAGCAACCAACTGATTACTGCCAACATATTAATTTGGCAAAAAAGGTCGTATTCGAACCATAGCACTATTTGATCTTGCTGTTTGTGGTTGCAAAGT
Organism: Maribacter thermophilus; assembly: GCF_001020565.1. GTDB lineage: Bacteria > Bacteroidota > Bacteroidia > Flavobacteriales > Flavobacteriaceae > Maribacter > Maribacter thermophilus. The sequence goes on from NZ_LDAS01000001.1 coordinate 807,788, forward strand.
GACCTGTATTCTTTTAAAGTTTTTTCTATAAACCAAGATTTGGATACTTTGTAGTTCTTGTTAAGAAATTCAAACCTGGTTTTCCAAAAAGATTCGCTGCCTACATTGGTCAACGTTTTTCCTTCACAGAGCATTTCTCGCCATGTAATGACATCGCCCTTAAGATTAAGCTTGTTTAGACGTTCCGTAAAACTGTCTCCATTTGTAATGTGTAGAAGGGAACTCATTTTCCGGTGTTATTTTTTTGGTTGAATTGTTAAAAGTAAGGTTAAAAGTAAAAAAACAAAAGATTTTAACATAAAAAGACGCAACCCTAATAAGTAACGGTTACGAAGTCAGTATTTTAACCTCCTACACGCTTTACTTTAAAGCCTTTTTCCTTTAAAATAACCATGATCTTATCTCTGTAATCCCCTTGTATTATAATACGGTCGTCTTTAAAACTGCCACCTACACTAAGTTTGGTCTTAAGTTCCTTGGCCAACTTTTTAAAATCGCTGTCGGCCCCGGTATAGCCCTCTAGAATGGTAATGGGCTTTCCTTTTCGTTTTTCATACTTACAGATGATAGGGTCGTCCTGAAGCCAGATATCGCTCTTTTCTTCGATTTCTTGGGATTCTTCCGGTTCGTGGTCCGGAAACAGGTTTTTTAATTGATCTTTTAAGTCCATGAATTATTTTTTGATCAAACCAAGTTCTATCAATCTTTGGTGGAGAAATTCTCCGGCCGTTATATCTTCAAATTGCTTGGGGTGGTCCTCATCTATACAGTGCTCAAGGCAATTCAACGGCATTTCGCTGATCGGGTGCATAAAGAAAGGTACCGAATACCTGGAAGTGCCCCATAGTTCTCTCGGCGGATTTACCACTTGGTGTATGGTAGATAATAATTTGTTATTGGTAAGCCTCGACAACATGTCGCCGACATTGATCATTAATTGGTCGGGTTTGGCGATGGCGTCTACCCATTCGCCCTTATGGTTCTGTACTTGTAGGCCTTTTCCATGAGCTCCCATTAAAAGGGTAATAAGGTTAATGTCCCCATGTGCCGCGGCCCTTACCGCATTCTTTGGCTCACTGGTAATGGGTGGGTAATGTATAGGTCTTAGAATGCTATTTCCGTTTTTAATATAGTTGTCAAAATAAGTTTCTTCGAGTTCTAAGTGCAAAGCCAATGCCCGTAGCACATATTTTGCCGTTTTCTCCAACATTTTATAGGTTTCCTTGCCTACTTCATTGAATTTTGGCAGTTCTTCGACGATGACATTGTCAGGGTATTCAGCCTCTAGTTTTGGGTCATCTTCTACATATTGCCCAAAATGCCAAAACTCCTTTAGGTCCCCTTCTTTTCTTCCTTTTGCATGTTCTTTTCCAAAAGAGGTATAACCACGCTGTCCCCCAATACCCTCAATTTCATACTTATCCTTTATTTCTTGGGGCAGGTCAAAGAATTTTTTGATTTCGGTATATAGGTTGTCTACAAGTTCATCTGATAAAAAATGCCCTCCTAGGGCAACAAAACCTATTTCTTCAAAAGCAGCTCCTATTTCATTTACAAATTTTTGCTTTCGCTTTGGGTCTCCTGAAATAAAATCATTCAAATCAACACTTGGCACTAAACTCATATCTTGTTGTTTTATCAATAGGGAGTAAAATTACAAATAATTGAGCAGATCTTATACTGTTATGACAGCAACAGTTTGATGGCTTTTTTGTTACATTTATGCCTAAATCTTAAAAATAAGGTAGCATTACAGATGAACTTTGATACTTATCAAGTAGATGACCAAACTAAAATAGGGCTCTACAAGGCTATGTTAAAGCCCAGACTGATAGAAGAAAAAATGTTGATTCTTCTAAGGCAGGGAAAAATTTCCAAATGGTTCAGTGGTATTGGTCAAGAGGCTATTTCTGTAGGTGTGGCCAGTGCCTTACAAAAAGATGAGTACATTTTACCTATGCATCGCAACTTAGGGGTTTTTACGACCCGCGATATTCCATTGGTTAGATTGTTCTCGCAATGGCAGGGAAAAGAAAATGGGTTTACCAATGGACGGGATAGAAGTTTCCATTTCGGAACCCAAGATTATAAGATTGTTGGTATGATATCTCATTTGGGCCCCCAATTAGGGGTTGCGGATGGTATAGCCTTGGCGCATCTACTTAGAAAGGAGCAAAAAGTAACGGCGGTTTTTACCGGGGAAGGAGGTACCAGTGAGGGTGATTTTCATGAGGCGTTGAACGTAGCGGCCGTGTGGGGCCTACCGGTTTTGTTCTGTGTAGAAAACAATGGCTACGGACTTTCTACTCCCGTAAACGAGCAGTTTAAATGTGAGCATATAGCCGATAAGGGTGTTGGATACGGAATAGAATCACATATTATAGATGGAAACAATGTTCTTGAGGTCTATGCCAAGGTAGATGAACTGTGCCGAGATATCAGGAAAAATCCGAGACCGGTATTGTTGGAGTTTAAGACCTTTCGCATGCGTGGGCATGAAGAAGCGAGTGGAACAAAATATGTTCCTAAAGAGCTAATGGAAGAATGGGGCCGTAAGGATCCGTTGGATAATTTCTATAATTATTTATTGGAATCAAAATTGATGGACCCTGAGGAAGAAGCCGGTTTTAGGGCGGAAATAATACAGGAAATAGAAGAACATCTGCAAGAGGCATTTAATGCGCCCGATATTTCTTATGATCAAAGTAAAGAAATAGGTGATGTACACAAATCATTTGATTTTAAAGAAATTAAACCTATCGAAAAAAGAACCAATATACGACTGGTGGATGCTATTTCTGATGGACTTAAAGCCGCGATGGAGAAGTTTGACGACCTTGTGGTCATGGGGCAAGATGTAGCCGAATATGGAGGAGTCTTTAAGATTACGGACGGTTTTGTCGACCTATTCGGGAAAGAGCGGGTGCGTAATACCCCCATTTGTGAATCTGCCATTGTCTCCGCGGCCATGGGACTGTCCATAAACGGAATGAAAGCGGTAGTGGAGATGCAATTTGCCGATTTTGCCAGTACCGGATTTAATCCGATTGTAAATTATTTGGCAAAAACCCATTACCGATGGGGCGAAAAAGCCGATGTCGTGATTCGTATGCCATGTGGAGGAGGAGTGGCAGCCGGACCTTTTCATTCGCAGACCAATGAGGCCTGGTTTACTAAGACACCGGGGTTAAAAGTGGTATATCCCGCCTTTCCGTCAGATGCAAAGGGATTATTGGCCACGGCCATCGAAGACCCGAATCCTGTACTGTTTTTTGAACATAAGGCACTGTATAGAAGCGTTTATGAAGAGGTGCCCGTTAATGCCTATAACATACCTTTTGGTAAAGCGAATTTACTTAAGGAAGGAAACGATATAACCGTAGTAAGTTATGGAGCAGGGGTGCATTGGGCCTTAGATACATTAAAAAAACATAGTCATATAAAAGCGGACCTACTCGATTTACGGACTTTACAGCCCTTGGATATAGAGAGTGTCTACAGGTCGGTAAAAAAAACGGGTAAATTGATCATTCTGCAAGAAGATAGCCTTTTTGGGGGTATTGCCAGTGATATTTCCGCTTTGGTGACCGAAAATTGTTTTGAGTTTTTGGACGGCCCCATTAAGAGGGTCGCCAGTTTGGAGACTCCCATACCTTTTAATTCGGAATTGGAGCAGCACTACTTGCCCAAAACAAGATTTGAACACGATTTGTTGGATCTATGGGCCTTTTGACATTACCGTCAATAAATTTTTGAAAAGCGGCTATCCTAATATTTACTTTTTCGGAACTTTGCACGAAACTTGACAAAGTTACGTTTGTTAAACACGTCCAAGAATGGAATGTGAAACGTATATAGGAAAATTAAAAAATATCTTTTTTATGAAAAAAGCAGTAGTATTTTTAGGGGCATTAGCAATTATATTGTCTTCTTGCTCCATATCAAAGGATGCAAGGTCAAAAAGAAACTTACTTAGTGGAACTTGGAGTTTGAACGATGTGTCTTTTGAAAACAACACCGGTAATTTTAAGGCAGTTTTATTTAATGATGTAGAAGACATATGTCTAGAAGGAAGCGAATGGTTCTTTAGGGACAATAATAGTACAGGTCGTTACACGATAGCCCCATCTACACTTTGTAATGGAGGAGATAGGTATATAAGATGGTCGGTAGTGGAACGTGAGGAAAATTACACCAGCCAGTTACAGTTTAAGTTTATAGATGAAAAGAACAAGGATATCTCCGGTGGACTTGGGTATCGTTTAAATATAGAGTCGTTGACCGAAAATGCCATGACGCTTAAGTCTAACGTAACTGTCGACGGAGAGCCCGTGACCGTTGTTTATAGTTTTACAAAAAAATAATCACCCCCATAATCATTTAAAAAGTACAAGATGAAATCAAGAATACTGAAGAATACGAGTTATGTATTGGCTCTTGCCTTGGTAATGAGCTGTAGTACCATTAAAAATGCAAACAAAACACAAAAAGGAGCTGCTATCGGAGCTACAGGTGGTGCCGTAATAGGAGGTATCATAGGAAATAATGTAGGCGATGGCAACAATACGGCACTGGGTGCTATTTTAGGAGCCGTTGTTGGTGGTGCCGCCGGTGGATATATCGGTAATAGAATGGACAGGCAAGCCGAAAGGATCGAAGAGGAGATTCCTGGAGCGGAAGTTAAAAGAGTAGGTGAGGGTATCAATGTAACTTTCAACGAGGATGCCGGTGTCTATTTTGATACCAATAAGTCGGATGTAAAAGGAGCCTCTGCTTCTACATTGAACAAATTGGCCGGTATTTTTAAAGAATATCCAAATTCGAATATTTTGGTAGAGGGCCATACCGATAGCGCCGGCTCAGATGAGTATAATATGAACCTTTCGAAACAGCGTGCACAATCTGTCACAGATTATTTGATCGCCCAAGGTATTTCACCGACCAGGTTTACGACCAAATGGTATGGCGAAACGCAACCTGTTGGCGATAATTCCACTGCCGAGGGAAAAGCCCAGAACAGAAGGGTGGAGTTGGCGATCATTGCCAGTGAAGAGCTTAAAGAGGAAGCAATACAGAATACAAAGGGATAAATAAACTCCCTTGCTCTAGAAATAAAATCCCCGCTATATGTGGGGATTTTTTTTGTCTGTAAAGCAACCCGAATCTAAAAACATTAAAATAAAGCGGGGTGTATCAGGAGGTTTTTGGGTATGGAAAGTTACACCTTAAACCTTGTACTTGCCTGCGAATATACTTATGGGTATATTTTTTAATGTAAAAAGATTTTCAGTAATGATAATTGTATAGGGAATTATTCTTTTTCTGGAATGAGCAAGGATGCCAAAATACCTGAGATCAACGATACGGAAATTACGGTCAGCGAAACCCATTCCGGTAGTTCCAAATAGTGGGAAAATAGCATCTTTAGTCCTACAAAGGCCAGAATAACCACAAGACTATAATTTATAAACCTGAATTTTTCCAGCATTCTGGAAATTAAGAAATACATGGAGCGTAAACCCAATATGGCCAAAATATTGGAACTAAAGACCAAAAATGGATCTGCGGTAATTGCCAGAATGGCCGGAATACTGTCCAACGCAAAAAGGATGTCCGTCAGTTCTATAACGATCAAGGCTACAAATAGGGGAGTGGCCGCCTTAACGCCCATTTTTCGAACAAAGAAATCGTGTCCGTTAATACTCGTAGTAACAGGATATACCTTTTTTAGTTGTTTAAAAACAAAAGAATCTTTTGGATTAAAATCGCTGTCATCGCTCTTTAACATTTTAAAGGACGTATAAAGCAAGAATACACCAAAAACGTAGATCACCCATTCAAATTTAGTAATCAATGCCACGCCAAAAAGAATCATGAGCGCCCTAAAGACGATGGCTCCTAAAATACCCCAAAATAAAACCCTGTGTTGGTAGATAGGTGGTATTCTAAAGGAAGAGAATATTACGGCGATCACAAAAACGTTGTCCACACTTAAGGATAGTTCTATCAAATAGCCGGTGATGTACTTAAGTACGGCATTGTTGGGCGTTAATCCTGTAGGGTTTTCAACATATCCGTTAGAAAAAAGCCAGTAGATGACACCACTGAAAGCGAAGGCAATGGTCACCCAAATTACCGTCCATATGCCGGCTTCCTTCGACTTTATAACATGATCGTTCTTATGAAAAACTCCAAGGTCCAGTGCAAGGAAAACAAGTACACATGCAACAAAAATTATCCAAACAACCATAAAATGCTTTTTATTTAAGCCCCCGAAGGTACTAAATTTCGACGTTTTCTTAAATGATTTTAATCAATTCAGGTAACTGGTACTTCAAGAATGTTCTGGATAGGGGAGTGCGGTAGCCTATTTATATATAGGTATAAAAAAGGGGGGTATGAGCAGGGGATTTTCAGGATGAAAGGATATGGAAAATGGATGAAAGGCATGGTAATATCGATAGAATGCATATCGCTTGGTAAATAGGATGCTTTTTTGAAAAATTGACTAGTTTTATTGTAGAACACTATTTACGCACGAATGAAAAATAATAACCAATGGGCCATTTTAGGCCTAATGGTCTTGGTATGCGGTATTTTCGGCATGTCGGGACAAGAGACGGTCAAAAAAGAGGTAAGGGTAGAGAAGTATACGTTGATGGACAAGTTTGAACCCGAGTATGTGCTACCTGTAGATCAAAGAATTAAGTTAAAGAAAAATAGGATAGCCCATCAGAGGCATACCAAGCAGATTCTTGATACCTTGGATATTTCGGATAGAAAAAGAAGAAGACTGATAAGGGAGTTAAAAAGAAGTCCTTTTTCAGAAAAGGTACAACATATAATCACGGCCGAAACCCAATTCGAGGATTCGGCCGATGATATGCTAGAAAATTAAAGACTTTTAATGTGATTGCATTTTAGCTTTTCGCTTCTGAAGCTGTCTGTGCAAGTCGTCAACAGATTCGCTTATAGAGGCTTCGAAACTGCTGTTGCTGGCTTCTGCAAACAATCTGGGACCCGGTGCGCTTAAGCGAATGTTACAGATCATTCCAGTGTCTGGAGAAGAAGTGTTTTCTTTTTTAAAGAAAACATCCGCCCGTACGATAAAGTCAAACTTATCCAATAATTTTTCCAGTTTCTTGGCGGCCATAATCTCTAAACGATTACTGGCCTTCACATCGTCATACTCAAAATTGATATTCATAACTTTTATTTCTTTAAGATTAAATTACGTAAATCTTTGTACATATCATATGTAAAGAATCAATAAAAATCATTTTCCTAGTTTAAACTTGTGTTAAACATTGAAAATGTGATATTTATCAGTTTAAAGTATGACTTATTTTCCGTAATTTAAAGAGGTAAAACTTCAAAACTCTATGGTTATGGAAATTCATGATACACAGTTGGGCAAAATTGACAAAAAGGCTTGTTTTGTATGGATTGATAGAAGCTATAAAGGGTTGCAGTCGATTAAACAAAAATTGGATTCTTACTTATTTGAGCCCACCACATATTCACAATACGAAGAAAAAGAGCAGATTACGGCCAAAATGGAAGCTGTAGAGGAGGGGCATTTGGAGTTGTTGACATTGCTAAAAAGCGGTAAGAATATCTTAAAAGATCATTTGACCAAGGTGAGGCACCAGCTGAAAGAAGCCAAAAGATTGGAAGAAAGTATTAATAGGTATATAATGATGACACATTCTAAGGTGTAGATTTCTTTTAATATTTTGTATGTATGAAAACACTTTGCGGTATTTGTATGTTTTTTTTTTCTTGTAGGGTGTTCCAGCAGCTCAAAGGTTGCATACACGACATCTGAACTCAATAATTTTAAGGACCTAATAGAAAGTAAATCTTATTCTTTTGGAGCCCACAGTGCGCATCCTATGGTGAGTAATAGCTTAAATGCCATATCCAATGCAGGTTTGTTGCCGATAGGAAGTACGGCAGGTAACATTCAATTGACAAAAAAGGGAAATTATCTGAAGATTGAAGGGGATACGGTTGCTGCTAACTTATCTTATTACGGTGAACGGCAATCTGGTGGTAGCTATGGAAAGGATGCTGGAATTGAGTTTAAGGGTGTTCCTGAGAAGTATGAGGCAATTTTTGATTCATCGAACAATGAATACACCGTTAAATTTGAAATTTCGGAGAAATCGGAGAATTATAATGTTGTTTTGACCATGTTTCCAAATCGGAATGCCAGGCTTTACGTAAACAGTTCGCAACGCAATGCCATCAGTTATACGGGCGATATTGAAGTTATTGCTAGTAACAATCAGGATTTATAAGGTTATAAAGAAGGAAGGTTTAGGTTGTGGACAAACTCATACCAGTGTAGCTACTTAAAAACTCTATTTTACATAATATAAATTATAGTACAGATTGGTATATGTCGTAAAACGGCGCATGCTTGCATTTTACATAATTGCAGATATAGCGCCTTTAGGTCTATATCGTCAGCCATTATGTAAAAGCCGTTTTACTGGAATGCTGAAAATATCTGTAAGCCATAATTCTATTATGTAAAATATCTCTCACATTTGTAGCTTTTAAGCGAATTACCAACAGGGTCGTCAACCTGTTTAATTTACGCTACAAGAAAATTTTGCACACAAAAGAAAATGTATTCCAAACTTAGAAATTCCGCAACCCTCACGACAAACCTTTCGTCTGTACTCATAATTAGTCGTTATGTAAAATTACTCATGGGATCTATTGTTTTTCATAGGTATTCGTGAATGCTACGCATTTGCCGCTGCCAAGCGCTCGATTGTTTTTTTAAATCTAATCGATCAGGCAATTCATTTTACACACAATTATCCATGGAATTAACATAATTTTAGATTGATGTTATAGATATTTCATAACTTTGTAACTACTTATGAAACAAGTATTCCATAAAATAATGTCTTTAGCAATGGCTTTTGTAGTGTTATTCTCTACAATGTCATTTACTATGAATATGCATTATTGCGGAGATACTTTAGTCGAGACTGCTATTTTCCATAAAGCCAAAGGTTGCGGTATGGAAATGGAAAAACCTTCTACTGAAGGATGTGCTATTACCAAGAAAAACTGTTGTAATGATGAACAATTGGTAGTTGATGGTCAAGACGAACTACAATTACAAGTTGACAAAATTTCTTTTGAACAACAAGTTTTCATTGCCTCATTTGTTTATACCTATATTAACCTTTTTGAAGGTTTAGATAACAATGTATCTTCTTTTGAAGAATATGAACCACCACTCGTCGTCAGGCAAATCTTCAAGATTGACGAGACTTATTTAATTTGATTTTTAAACAATAGACTGTGTTATCCTATGGCTTTATGTCATAAGGATAATTTGTTGTATTCGGTGTTTTCTTAATACCGAATGAATTTTAAAATGATTGATAGTGAATTTGAATTATATTTTCTTTAGATGAAATAGAAAATATAAGCATAGCCAAAGTTACGGTTCTATTTTATATTGAAATATAAAGGAAATAGAAACGAATTCAATCGATTATTTTGAAGGTTATTGGGTATTCTACCAATGTCTAACTGTTTAATAATCAAATCATATGCTTAATAAAGCAATCAAATTTCTTATAGAGAATAAACTCGTTGCAGTTCTGCTACTTGCTCTTTTTGTTGGATGGGGAACTGTAAACGCACCTTTCAATTGGGATACTGGATTTTTACCAAGTAATCCTGTGGCTGTAGATGCCATTCCAGATATAGGTGAAAACCAACAAATCGTTTTTACAAAATGGGATGGTCGTTCACCACAAGATATTGAAGACCAAATTACCTATCCATTAACCACTTCCCTACTCGGTATTCCAGGAGTAAAAACCATTCGTAGCTCGTCTATGTTTGGCTTTTCAAGTATTTATATCATTTTTGAAGAAGATGTAGAGTTTTATTGGAGTCGTAGTAGAATATTAGAAAAACTAAACTCATTACCAAGTGGTTTATTACCTGAAGGTGTTAATCCTGCTTTGGGTCCAGATGCAACAGGATTAGGACAAATATTTTGGTACACACTTGAAGGACGTGATGAAAACGGAAACGTTACTGGCGGTTGGGATTTACACGAACTGCGTAGCATACAAGATTACTATGTAAAATATGCGCTATCATCTGCAAGTGGTGTTTCTGAAGTCGCTTCAATTGGTGGTTATGTTCAAGAATACCAAGTGGATGTTAATCCTGAATTGATGCGTCAATATAATATTGGATTGCAACACGTTGTAAAAGCAGTTAAGGAAAGTAATAAAGATATTGGTGCACAAACTATTGAAATCAATAATGCAGAATATTTAGTACGTGGTTTAGGTTATGTCAAGTCTATTTCAGACATAGAGAACGCAGTCGTTACTTCCGAAGATTATACAGCAATACGAATTAAAGACATCGGAAAAGTATCATTAGGTCCCGCAACAAGACGTGGATTATTAGATAAAGAAGGTGCAGAAGTTGTGGGTGCTGTTGTTGTGGCTCGTTATGGTGCAAACCCAATGGAAGTAATCAATAATGTAAAAGAAAAAATTAATGAATTAAGTGCAGGCTTACCTTCAAAAGTATTAGCAGACGGTAGAACTTCACAAATAACCATAGTACCATTTTACGATAGAACAGAATTGATTCAAGAAACGTTAGGTACACTCAATGAAGCCTTAACATTAGAGATACTAATTACCATTTTGGTCATTATCATTATGGTATTCAATCTTCGAGCATCTGTACTTATATCTGGACTACTACCAGTTGCGGTTTTAATGGTTTTTATAGCTATGAAGTTCTTTGGAGTAGATGCAAACATTGTCGCTTTATCAGGTATAGCAATTGCTATTGGAACAATGGTAGATGTGGGTGTCATACTTTCAGAAAACATTATAAGGCACTTGGATGAAGATGACGGAACAAAATCCATCAATACAGTAGTATATAATGCCACAGCAGAAGTATCTGGTGCGATTGTAACCGCAGTAATGACAACAATAATCAGTTTCATTCCTGTATTTACAATGATTGGTGCAGAAGGAAAATTATTCAGACCATTAGCCTTCACAAAAACCTTTGCGTTAACAGCATCTATTATTGTCGCTTTATTTTTAATTCCACCGTTTGCCGCTTATTTATTCAGAAAGAAAAGCATTAAAAACACTTTTAAATATGTTTTAAATGGGGCTTTAATTGTATTGGGTATTGTTGCTATAATTTACGGGTATTGGTTGGGATTGATTTTGATAGCTTTTGGAATTACAGCACTTCTCAATCTTCAAAATAAGGTAACAGACAAACAAACTAATCTTATCAACATCATTATTTCAGCATCTGCGATAGTATTCCTGTTAGCCGAATATTGGCGACCATTAGGCGTTGATAAAAGTATCTTCTGGAATCTCATTTTTGTAAGTGTTATTTGCTTTGGTTTATTAGGTGTTTTTTCACTATTCATCAAATACTATACGCGTATTTTAAGGTGGTGTTTAGACAATAAACTATTATTCCTATCTGTTCCAACAGCTATTGTAATTGCAGGGTTTTTCATTATGAAGAACACAGGCAAAGAGTTTATGCCATCCTTAAATGAAGGCTCATTTCTACTTATGCCAACATCAATGCCACATTCTGGCGTAGAAGAAAATAAAAGAGTTTTACAGCAATTAGATATGGCAGTAGCCAGTATTCCAGAAATTGAAACAGTTGTAGGTAAAGCAGGTAGAACAGAATCAGCATTAGACCCAGCACCTCTATCAATGTATGAAAACATCATTCAGTATAAACCTGAATACATGCTGAATAAAGATGGAGAAAGACAACGCTACAAAGTAAATGAGGATGGTTTGTTTGAATTAAAAGATGGTCGTTTTATTTCTAATCCAAATAATTCCAAAAATGTTGCATATAGCACAGTCAAAAGCTCTCAACTCATTGAAGATGACGATGGTGAATACTATCGTAATTGGCGACCAGAAATTGAATCACCTGATGATATTTGGGATGAAATTGTAAGAGTTACCAAATTACCAGGTGTTACGTCAGCACCAAAGCTACAACCGATTGAAACCCGATTGGTAATGCTTCAAACAGGAATGCGAGCACCTATGGGAATAAAAGTAAAAGGTCAAGACTTAAAGCAAATTGAAGCGTTTGGTGTGCAATTAGAAAACATCATCAAGGAAGCTGAAGGTGTTAAAAAAGAAGCTGTCTTTGCAGACCGTATTGTTGGTAAACCCTATTTGTTAATTGATATTGATAGAGAAAAAATAGCACGTTATGGTGTAAGTATTGAAGAGGTGCAAAACGTATTAAAAGTAGCTGTTGGTGGTATGGTACTAACTCAAACGGTTGAAGGTCGAGAGCGATATGGTGTTCGTGTGCGATACCCAAGAGAATTACGAGCAAATCCAACAGACTTACAACAGATTTATGTGCCAGTTGAAAAAGGCAGTCCTGTTCCATTAAGCGAATTGGCAACCATTCGTTACGAACAAGGTCCACAAGTCATTAAAAGTGAAGATACCTTTTTAGTAGGTTACGTACTGTTCGATAAATTAGATGGTTTTGCAGAAGTAAGCGTTGTTGAAAATGCACAAACATTGATTCAAGAAAAGATAGACTCTGGTGAATTGATAGTTCCAAAAGGTATCAATTATGCATTCACAGGAACGTATGAAAATCAGTTGCGAGCAGAAAAAACACTATCTGTTGTTGTACCGTTAGCATTGGCAATCATCTTTTTAATACTGTATTTCCAATTCCGTTCTGTTGGCACATCATTAATGGTATTTACAGGTATTGCAGTAGCGTTTGCTGGTGGCTTTATAATGATATGGCTCTATGGTCAAGATTGGTTTTTAAACTTCAATTTCTTTGGCGAAAATCTGCGTGATTTATTCCAGATGCACCCCATTAATTTAAGTGTAGCGGTTTGGGTTGGGTTTATTGCACTCTTTGGTATTGCAACAGACGATGGTGTGGTTATGGCAACCTATTTAACGCAAACTTTTAATAGAAATACACCAGAGAATAAAAAGGAAATTAGAGCGTCCATAGTAGAAGCAGGAGAAAAACGTATCAGACCTTGTTTAATGACTACAGCTACAACCATTTTAGCATTATTGCCAGTATTAACCTCTGCAGGACGAGGAAGCGATATTATGATTCCGATGGCCATACCAAGTTTTGGTGGAATGCTCATAGCCTTAATAACCCTATTTGTAGTGCCAGTATTATACAGCTGGAAATCCGAAGTTCAACTAAAAAGAGCAACAAAATGAAATACATAAAAATCAATATAAAAACAGTCTTTGTTCTTTGTTCTTTATGCTTTGTTTTTTCTGCACAAAGTCAAGAGTTAGAAAAGCTTATTGATGTAGCATTAAATAACAATCCAGAAATTCAAAAATTCGAGTTACAGTACAAAAGAGTTTCAGAAAAAGTAAATGAAGTCAATACGATTCCTAATACTGAATTTGGTGTAGGTTACTTTGTGAGCGAACCAGAAACACGAACAGGAGCGCAACGATTTAAAGTATCGGCTAAACAAATGTTACCGTGGTTTGGTACAATTACTTCACGAGAAAATTATATCAGTTCATTAGCCGATGCAAAATATGAGGACATTGTTATTGCAAAGCGAAAATTGATGGCTTCTGTATCACAATCCTATTATAATCTTTATGCTAATAAAGCAAAACAAAAGATTTTAAGCGAGAATATTAAACTATTGGAAACCTACGAAACGTTAGCATTAACCTCTGTTGAGGTTGGTAAAGCATCTGCTGTAGATGTGTTGCGATTGCAAATGCGTCAAAACGAAATGCAACAACTAAAAGATGTTTTAAGTCAACAGTTTTTAGCAGAACAAACGAATCTTAATAATCTTTTGAATAGGGAAAATGATATTGCTGTTACTGTGGTAGATAGTTTAATGATGCCTTCAGAAGACTTTGAAGTCACTACTAAAAATTTAGCATTACATCCCGAATTGTTGAAGTATGATAAACTATATCAATCCATAGAACAATCAGAATTACTAAACCAAAAAGAAAGCAGTCCTATGATTGGTTTTGGCTTGGACTATATCAACGTTTCTGAAAGACCAGATATGAATTTCACGGATAACGGAAAAGATATTGTGATGCCAATGGTTTCGGTGTCCATCCCAATTTTTAATAAAAAATATAAATCTCAAACCAAGCAAAATGAGTTAGAACAGCAAGAAATAACAGCTCAAAAACAGGAACGCTTAAACACTTTGGAAACGCTTTTAAGTAAAGCAATTAATGAGCGTATTTCGACAAGAATAAGTTATGCTACACAGACCAAGAACTTAAAACAAGCCAAAGATGCTGAAGACATTTTAATCAAAAGCTACGAAACAGGAACGATTGATTTTAATGATGTTTTGGATATTCAGGAATTGCAACTAAAGTTTCAATTGAACCAAATAGAGTCTATTAAGGGCTACTATGTGCAAAGCACAATTATTAATTATTTAATTCAATAACAAATGAAACACACATATAAAATTACAGGAATGACTTGTGGCAGTTGTAAAGCATCTGTAGAAAAAAGTTTAGAAAACATAGAAGATGTAACTAATGTTGAAGTTAATCTCGAAAAAGGTGAAGCAGAAGTAAATATGAATAAACATATTTCAACAGATATATTACAAAAAGCATTACCAGAAAAGTATACCTTATCAGAAAAGCAAGAAAAGAATGTGTTTGCATCTACAATGCCAATGGAAGAAGAAAAAAGCAAACTACAGCAATTAAAACCTTTACTACTAATCATCTTTTATATAGCAACGGCAAGTGTCTTATTACATTATAAAGATTGGACTTGGAGCGCATTTATGCTCGACTTTATGGGCTTATTCTACATTGTGTTTAGCTTCTTCAAGATGTTAGATTTAAAAGGCTTCCCAGAATCTTTCAAAATGTACGACCCATTAGCAAAACGAGTTCCTGCTTATGGATGGATTTATCCATTTATTGAAACTGCTTTGGGATTAATGTTTTTAATGCGTCTTAAAGTAGAAATTGCTTTAATAATAACACTTGTTGTATTAGGTATTACAACCATTGGAGTAACTAAAACTTTATTAGATAAAAAATCTATTAGATGCGCTTGTTTAGGTACAGCTTTAAAGTTACCAATGACAGAAGCCACTTTTATTGAGAATGCCATAATGATTGTAATGGCAATACTAATGTTATTAAATATCTTTTAAAATGAAAAAATATATAGTTTACATAGGAATATTAATAATTGGTTTACTCTTGGGTTGGTTGCTATTTGGAAGTTCGTCCAATGAAAGTACAGAGCACAATCATACGGAAACAACAGAAACCAATCAAATGTGGACGTGTTCTATGCATCCACAAATTATGCAACCAGAACCAGGTGATTGTCCTATCTGTGGTATGGATTTAATTCCTGCGGAAAGTGGAAGTGATGGTTTGTTGGCAGACCAATTCAAGATAACTGAAAATGCGATGGCATTAGCCAATATTCAAACAACTGTTGTTGGCAAAGGAAATGTTGATGGCATCACCATTAAATTATCAGGTAAAATTGCTGAAAATGAAGAAGCAAACGCAGTACAAGTCAGTTATTTTTCAGGCAGAATAGAACGATTGAATGTCAGTTTTACAGGTGAGGAAGTTTGTAAAGGTCAATTATTAGCAACCATTTATTCGCCAGAATTGTATGCGGCACAACAAGAGTTAATTACAGCATCATCTTTAAAGGAATCGCAACCTACATTATATAAGGCGGTTCGTAATAAATTGAAGTTGTGGAAGCTATCTGAAAATCAAATTAATCAGATTGAAGAATCCCGAAAGGTGAAAGAAAACTTTCCAGTCTATGCAACCGTTTCAGGAACAGTTACCGAAAAATTAGTAGAACAAGGCGATTACATAAAACAAGGTCAACCATTGCTTAAAATTGCAAATTTCAATACGGTTTGGGCAAACTTTGATGTATATGAAAATCAAATCGATTTATTTAAAAAGGGACAAGAAGTTTTAGTGACTACAAACGCTTATGCTAATAAGGAATTTAAAGGGAAAGTAGATTTCATTGAACCAATATTAAATACCAGAACAAGAACGGTAACCTTACGTGTGGTGCTTAATAATAAGAACGATGTATTTAAACCAGGAATGTTTGTAACCGCAAATATTGAACGAGTTAACGGTAGTAATAATGAGGTATTAACAATTCCAGCATCTGCTGTACTTTGGACAGGTAAACGTTCTGTGGTCTATTTAAAAACCAATCCAGACCAAACCGTTTTTGAAATGCGTGAAGTTGTTTTAGGTAATCAAATTGGTAATGAATATGAAGTTTTAGAGGGATTATTTGTTGGCAATGAAATAGTAACTAACGGAACATTTACAGTAGATGCAGCAGCACAATTGCAAGGTAAAAAGTCTATGATGAATAAGAATGGTGGCAAAGTAATGACAGGTCACGAAGGACATTTAGAAATGGATAATAAGACATCAAAAAAAGAAAGTGACCATACTAATATGAACCAAAGATTGACAGTATCAGAGAAATTCCAAGAACAATTAAAAGTTGTTTACAATGATTATATCAATTTAAAAAATGCTTTAGTAAAAGAAGATTCAAAAAGTACATCAGCAAACGCAACAACTTTATTAAATAAATTGAACAAAGTAGATATGAAATTGTTGTCAGATTATAAGGCGCATAACCATTGGATGTCATTAGTAAAAGAAATACAAGCTTCTGCAACATCCATTTCTAAAACGTCAGATATAAAAGAACAAAGAGACCACTTCAAACATCTATCATCGCACTTAATAAATGCTGTACAACTGTTTGGTGTCAATGAAAAAGTGTATGTGGAGTTTTGTCCTATGGGTGATAATAATAAAGGAGCGTATTGGTTGAGTAAAGAAGAAAAAGTAATCAATCCCTATTTTGGTAGCGCCATGCTAACCTGTGGAGAAGTAAAACAAGTCATAGAATAATTAAATAGAAGTGTTAATAATTAAATTTTAAAAAATGAAGAGAGTAATTTTAAGTGTAGCTGTAATAGCAGCATTAGGTTTAACAAGTTGCAAGAACGAAACCAAAAACGAAACCACAACTACTGAAATATCAAAAGATATGGCAATGACGAATCTGTCTTTTGGTGTAAGAGGAAATTGTGGTATGTGTAAAAATACTATAGAAAAAGCAGCCAATAGAGTTGAAGGTGTTGCAAGTGCTAATTGGGATGTCGATAAAAAGAAGATTGATGTTTCTTTTGATGATACCAAAACAGATGCTATAACAATTCACAAAGCTATTGCAGCTTCAGGATATGATACCGAAAAAGTTGCAGGTAGTGAAGAAGCTTACGATGGTTTACCAGGTTGTTGTAAATACGACCACGAAATGATGATGAATCAATCAGGTGAAATGAAATCGGAAGACCATTCGAATCACAACCATTAAAAACTATAAATTAGAACCTATTGAAATCAAATATTTTGGTAGGTTCTTATTTTAAATTACAATAAACATATTTCAATTCACACACATTTTCCACCACTCCTCTGCCCTTTCAGAAAAAGAGTGTTCCATTAACTGAGTAAAGAAACATATAGATTAAATTTTTCTAGAATAAGATTACTAACATGCGCTTTTAACCAAAGCTAAAGTTACATAACGCAGAACATTATAGTACATTTTGTATTTTAGGTTTAGCCAGTGGCTGAAGCTAAAATCAAGAAAGCTGGTGCGCTGGCGAAATTCCACAGAAGTTTAATCCAAGTAGCTATAATTCTATATTTATATAAAATAGCCCTCAAGCTCTGAGAATCGATTAAAACTTACAAGCGGGTCATCAACCTGTTTAATTTACGTAGTTTCAATATTTCTACACAGAAAAAAATTTTTCGAAAATTTCAAATTTTTAGAAACCCTAGGGAGAAACCTTTCGGCTACTCTATTAAGTTGTATAGTTTTAAGAGAACTTTTAGTTGAATTGCCAGCGCTCCGTCTCGCCTAAAAATAAATACTCCGTGGGTCGCATTTATTTTCTCGCGTGTTTTACCAAAATCCTCTTAGGCCGATTTTAACATCGAGATTCTATTTGAAACAAAGTACTGATTTTTTACCCAATTATTAATTGATGTATGTGCTAACTCCAATTCATTCTCTGCAATCTAACTGCATTCAAAATAGCTAACAATGCTACACCCACGTCAGCAAACACGGCTTCCCACATTGTAGCAAGTCCACCAGCACCAAGAATAAGAACTATGATTTTTATTCCGAAAGCCAATGCGATATTTTGCCAAACGATACGTCTTGTAGAGCGTCCTATTTTAATGGCACGAGCAATCCTTGATGGTTGGTCATTTTGAATAATTACATCTGCCGTTTCTATGGCAACATCACTTCCTAGACCTCCCATTGCTATGCCGACATCACTTGCAGCCAATACAGGTGCATCGTTGATACCATCACCTATAAAAGCAACCTTTGTATCTGGTTGTGCTTTGAGTTTTTCTACTTCGTTGAGCTTATCTTCCGGGAGTAATCCGCCTTTTGCCCAATCGATACCTAATTCTTTTGCAACTTGTTGCGTAATGGAATCTTTATCGCCCGAAAGCATTATGATTTTAGAAATGCCTGATTTGCGGATTTCCTTGATAGCTTGTTGTGCATCTTCTTTCAACTCATCTGCGATAGTTACATAGCCAGCAAATTTGCCGTCTATTCCTACCATTACTATAGATTCAACAATGGTATCTGTCTCCGAAGGAACGTCAATAGCATTTGAAGTCATTAATGCTTTGTTTCCTACAAGCACGGTTTTTCCGTTTGCCGTTCCTTTCAGCCCCTTTCCTGCAATTTCAGATACTTCGCTGGCAACATAGTCTGCGCCTTCGGCTTTGTATTCCATAATAGCCTTGGCGATGGGATGTGTAGATTGCTCTTCCATTGCCATTAGGTATTTCATAAAGTCTGCCTTCGCGAAAGCGGAATCATTTACAACTTCCTTAATCTTAAAAACTCCCTTTGTAACCGTTCCGGTCTTATCCATTACAACGGTATTTACTTTAGTCATTGCATCGAGAAAAGAGGCTCCTTTGAATAAAATTCCATTTCGGGATGCTGCGCCAAGTCCACCGAAATACCCTAAGGGAATTGAAATAACAAGTGCACAGGGACAAGAGATTACAAGAAAGATTAAAGCTCGATAGAGCCAGTCTCTAAAAACGTAATCATCAACAAAGAAATAAGGCAACAACGTGAGTCCTATAGCTAGAAAAACCACAATAGGCGTGTAAATACGTGCAAATTTTCTAATAAATAGTTCTGTTTTGGATTTTCGAGCTGTGGCATTTTGAACCATATCCAGTATTCGAGCAATCGAGCTGTTTTTGAACTCTTTAGTCGTTTCAATTTCTATAACACCATCAAGATTAATACTTCCTGCAAAAACAGACGCTCCTTTCTGGACAGTATCAGGTTTACTTTCCCCAGTAAGGGCAGCAGTATTAAAAGAACCTTTATCCGAAACTAAAATGCCATCTACTGGCACTTTTTCCCCGACACGCACCTGAATCTTTTCTCCTATTTCTACAGCTTCAGGGTTAACCGAAATAAAGTCACCGTTACGATTGACTAGCGCTTCATTAGGCCGAACATCGAGCAATGCTTTTATATTTCCTTTTGCTCGATTGACTGCTGCATGTTGAAATAATTCGCCCACGGCATAAAACAACATTACAGCCACACCTTCTGGATATTCGCCTATGGCGAAAGCACCCAAGGTTGCTATGGACATTAGAAAAAATTCTGTGAAGAAATCTCCATTTTTAATACTATTCCAACCTTCTCTTATTACTGGAAATCCAACGGGTATGTAAGCAATGGTATACCAAATAATTCTCACCCAACCTTCAAAAAATGGTAAAGCATCAAAATAATCAATGGCAATACCTACGATAAGCATTATAAAACTTATGATAGCAGGAATATAGGTTTTTAATCTGGAAACACTCTCAGTGCTATTATGATTATGCCCATCATTGTGACTATGCTCTTTTTCTGAATCTGGTTTTAAATCTCTTAAATTGACTTTCTTTTTTCTCATTTTGTATTGAATAATTCTTTTATATCATCAGGAATAGGCATAGGTCTTAATGGTGGTACATTTGTACCTCCTGTATTGCCTAGCGGTATATGGTTAATAAACGATTTCCAACCGCCAACAATTAATCTAAGGATTTGTCCAAATACTTCTTTTGTATTCTTGTCCATCACCCCAAACTTTAGCATCAACCAATGTGAATAGGTATGCTCAATTGGGTAAGATTGACCTATGATATGACTACGCTCTAAATGATACCAAGCACTACCATATTGTTTATTTTCTAAACAAGTACTGTATTGTTTTAATTCTTCATTATATGCCTGCTTAAGATGTTTAGGTATTTTAGTATTAAACTTCATATCCATTAATTTTCGGATAAAATTAGTTTAATAGCTAGTGCAATGGAAGTGCATTTATTGCCCACTACACTTATCGCAAATACCTTTTACAACCAAGTTTACATTTTCTGAAACAAAACCTTCAGGAACTTTTATTTGAGGTATCTTATGGTCTGTTAAGCAAACGGTTTCATTGCAACTATTACAATGGAAGTGTAAGTGTAAATCGGTTTTTATATCACAGTTACAGCCTTGTTCACATAGTGCATATTTGGTTATTCCAGTGCCATCATCAATCTGATGTACAATATCATTTTCCTCAAAGGTTTTTATAGTTCTATATAACGTAGTTCTATCTGCCTTTTCAAAAGCATTTTCAATATTACTTAGTGTCACAGCTGTCTTGTTTTCGGAAAGAAACTTATATATCAATAACCGCATGGCTGTAACACGAATATCTTTTGATTCTAATAGTTGTTCAATTGTTTCCATAATTAATTGTGGTCTTCGTTGCCAAATGGTTTAATGATAAGTCCTACACTAAAAATAAAACCATCTGTTGGCGCATAAATCTCCGGAAAGACAGGATTATCGTGAGGTGGTAAAACTAATGGAGAAAATCTGCTTTGTCTTCTATCTGTAAAGTTCTCAAAATTGATAAATACGCTTCCCAATTTAAAATTACGCATTAACAGTAAACCCATAGTAACGAAATCTGTTGTTTCAGTACCGTTTGATAAAAGTTGTTTTCCTGTGTAATAAGTCTCATAGCCAATTCGCCATTTCTCAGACTCGTACATTAAAACGCTACCAGCATTGTGCTTTGCCGTTAAAGGTTTTTGTGGGTTACCTGGCAAATAATTTAGTTTGGTATCAATAAGCGCATAGTTTAAAAACCATCTAAAGTCTTTATAAGTGAATTTAATATTGGTTTCTGCTCCTTTACTGAGGATTTCATCTGGGGCATTTTCAAATTGAAAAAATCCGTTATCTGTTGAATTTAGTAGCAACCCCTTATTTATCGCTGTGATATAGAATAGTTGATTAATAGAAAAACCAATCTCATCGGTTAAACGTGATTGATAGTTAAAATCGAAATTTACACCATAAGAACGTTCTGCATCTAGTGCAGATTTATCTATAGCAAGAATACTTTCAAAATTTATATATTCTGCTTCTTCTGTAAATATATCTGGTATTTTGTAACCTAAACCACCGCCTATTCGACTTGAAAACCCATTATCAGTTTTAAAAAGCAACGATATTCTCGGCAGTGGGAAAAAGCCAAAATCATTATTATAATCAGCTCTAAATCCTGTTTCTAAAATCCAATTATGTGATAGGTCATAGATGTTATTGGCAAATGCACCAAAGGTTACATCTTTTTGGTCCCGTTGTAGTAGTGAATTATCATTCTCGTTAAAGTTTGAGGAATACAAATTTACTCCAAATATCCAATCAGCTTTTTCTGTTTCTCTATTATAGGTAATTTCAGTAAAGGTATTAGCTTGTTTGCCATCAAAGTTTAAATCAGGAACAGTCAGGTTTCTATCGAAAAATGAAAAACTATTTTTAAACTGTAATGAACTAATAGAATCGAACTCTGTTTGATAGACAAGTTGACTACCTAGACGTTTTGAAATGTTTTCCTCAGAATATTGATGAATACCATTTTCTCCGCTTTCAATTTTGGTAATATCTCCACCAACTCTATCGTCATAGGTTCCATTTAGTCCAAACCAAACTGTTGTTTTTTCTGATGGGTAATAAAATAGTTTTGGGTTTAATGATATTGATGTAGTTTTCGGTAAGTTACTAAAGCCATCTTCTTCAGGGTCAAAGGCTTTTTGTGAATGTCCAGACCCATATAGAGATACACCAAACTTTTCATTTCGTTTACTGTAAAAAATGTTTGCTGTACTACCCAATGCTTGTGTTTGAGTGAGCATAATATCCAATGCAGGTTCTTTATCTGGTGTTTTTGATACCATATTTACCAATCCGGCAATAGCTCCACCTCCATACAATGTTGATGAACTACCTTTTATTATTTCAAACTGCCTGAGATCTAAAGGTGGTATTTGTAGAATGCTCAATCCGCTAGAAAAGCCACCATATAGCGGAAAACCATCTCTCAATAACTGCGTATATCTTCCGTCTAATCCTTGAATACGTATATTTGTGCTACCACTACTTAATGAGGTTTGTTGCATTTGTATACCTGTACTTTCGCGTAGTACCATAGAAATATTCGTAGGATTCATTATTGCTTTTTCCCCTAATTCCTCGACTCCGATAAACTCGATACGTGTTGGTATCTTTTTTACTGTTCTAGTGCTACGGCTTGATTGAAGTACAACTTCATCTAGTTCATTAGCACCTTCTTTAAGTTTAAATATAAAACTCGATTCGCTTGGAAGTTGAATTGTAGTTTCTAAAGTTTCAAATCCTAAAAATGAAATTACTATTTGATATTGTCCGTCGGGTATTTCTTTAAACACAGCAATACCGTCGAAATTGGTTATTGCGCCTTTTTCTAATGTTTTAAAATAAACTGTTGCACCAATTAACGGTTCATTTTCAATCTCTGAATAGACGTTTATTTGAATATTTGATGTTTGTGCCTTTAACGATAGGCATAGCATTAATATGAGCTTTATGCTCAATATATACTTGTTCATTGAATATGATTGTAATTAACTAAAAAGTTGAAATGAAATAGTGAAGTTTTAGCTAATTATTTGGGGTGGTTGCCAAATGTTGGAATGAAAGTTAAATCTATAAATTGACTGATAAGTAGCAATTAATTGTGCAGAAATATTGTGATAAAAATTGAGCTTAAATGTGACTAAAGGCTCATATGCTATTGTCATACCACAACAATTACAAATACAAGTTATAGGACAAGAATCGTCATTATCTTCTTGATGATTGTGGGCAACACTCAATTCTTCCTTTTGCAAGTCTTCAGAATTTTGACCATCAGAACACGGCGCTGCGATCAAAGTAAACATTATAATTGCTAATATGAAGCTTAAGAATTTCATTAGTACAAAGATATTAAATTCTAGATGCAATGGTTGTGCAAAGGCATATTAGCCATTACATACACATTACCACTTCGCTCCTATCGTCACTTGGGCAAAGAGTATTCCATTACCTTTTTAGAAGAAAGTTTTTATGAAGAAAAAAATCAATGAAGATGGTAACAACTTTCGCTTTTACCAAAGCTCAAGTTACATAACGCGGAACATTATGATACAGATTTGTCTAATGTGTAAAACGGCGCATGCTTGCATTTGATATAATATCAGATATGACGCCTTTAGGTTCATATCGGCAGATATTATGTCAAAGCCGTTTTACTAGAGTGTTCTTTTGCCAACGCGCCATCTCGCCGCCAATTAAAATCATCCATAGGATAATTTCAATTGTCACGTGTAAGCTATAATTCTATCATATCAAATATCCCCTCAGCATTTAGTTATTAAAGAGAATTACGAACAGGGTCATCAATCTGTTTAATTTACGTGGCTTCAATATGGGATCCTGTAATTAATGAAAAAGACTGGTTTATAATCCTACAATCAATAGTACAACCTAAAATCCAGCAATTTACAGATGTTGTAATGCCTTTGGTGCAGCTCTTCGACCACATCGAACATATTGTCATCTTCCTTAAATAAGTTAAAGAATGCTTTATCGAGATTTACGCTGCTTATTCCGTTAAATACATTGCCATAGCCAGAAACGGCTTTTGCGTTGGTGATATCCAAGAAGTATTGAGCTTCCTCCTCGTCCAAATCTAGCACTTTTGCATTTGAAAAATGCAGGATCTTACCTTTTAACCTTCCCTCGAAAATTTCAGCAATTTCCTGTAAACTATAGTAGTAGTCGTTTAAGCAGATACTATTGGCCTCACCGGTCATTACCAGGTAGATGATTTCATAGTCCTTAAAATTATGATCGTCCAAGACCAAAGCATTTAAGCTATCTTCGAGCCCTTCGATAGTATCGCATGTTTTATAGATACTTGCTATGCCATATGTAATGGCTAGATGCTCTAAACTTGCCTGTGTCTCGGTCATTTGGGGTGTTTCTATGTCAAGAACTCCTTCTAAACAGTAAATGAAATGTTCTTCTTCTGTAAATTGTTCTTGGGGCAGTTGTCGTCTTTTCTCTAGCAAGTCTTTTCAATTAAACATGATAGTATAAAATTAAGGCAAGTCCACTGTTCTTACGGGCGTTTTTGTATTAATTTATGAGTTGACCAATGCCTGCCCCCTACTCACGGTGATGGTCATCGGGTTATAAAATGGGATTATATAAAAAAGGAAGGTCTACCCGACCTCCCCTTTTTTTAAAACGGTATTTGGCAAGTGCCTATACCCTTTATGAAAGGCGATATGCCTTATTGGTATACCCGAACGTAGTCTATTTCCATGGTGTCCTCAGTGAACTCTGGATCAATATCACCTCCTAGGTTACCTCCCATGGCTATGTTCAATATAATAAAGAAATCGGCATTAAAGGGTAGGTTCTCGTTGTTTTCCAAGGTTACATAACGCACATCATCATAATATACATGAATAAGTTCCGGTGTCCATTCCAAGGAATACAAATGAAATTCGGAAGTAGATGTACTTGCTTCGGTTTCCAATCCGTAATGGGCATAAGAATCACTTGCGCTATCTTGCCAATGGAAAGTACCTAAAACCTTATTTTTTTCCCATCCTGTCTGCTCCATTATATCCATTTCACCGCAATGGGGCCAACCTACGGTGGAAAAGCTTGAGCCCAACATCCAAATTGCTGGCCATGTTCCCTGTGATCCGGGCAATTTTGCACGTACCTCTATTTTACCATAGGTAAACGACTGTAATCCCTGTGATTTTAATCTTGCGGAAGTATATCCCGTTCCATTGGCCTTGGCAACGATTTTAAGCACCCCGTTTTCTACCACGGCATTTTCAATATTATCGGTGTAATTCTGTAACTCGTTGTTGCCCCAACCATGGTCCCCCAGATCGTAGCCCCAGTTAGAAGGATTTGGGGCGCCATCTGTATCAAATTCATCCGACCAGACCAATTGCAATTCATTATATACATATACGGTTATGGTGTAGGTGGTACTTGCAAAGCCTGCGGAGTTATATGCCGAAACAATAATCGGATATTCATTGGTGCCTGCTTGGTCAAAAGTGTAACTAAAAGTGGGGTCGGTTAGCTCTAGTGTTTCATTGTTTATCAAAACCTTGTACGAAGTAGCATTGGTGGCCGTAATGGTGAAATTAACAAGACCACTACCATCTCCGTTGGGGTTATTGCCATCGGCGCCCGCTAAAACTCCGGAAATGGATACATTGGTAGGTATGTCGGGCCCGGTGGTTTCATCTTCGTTACTACTACAGGAGAGAAACGAAAAAAGCACTGTAAGTATCAAAAAGACCGTATTTTTCATTTATTTATTTTTTAAGGATTATGGCTTTGGTAAATTAAGGTTTGCATGGCATGCGGGGGAATGGTATAACTGATTTCAGATCGGTCTACCAATAATTTATAGGTAATGCTATCGTCCGTTTTGTTCATAACAACGGTTACTAACTGCCCGTCCGGATTTTTGAACGAAGTGCTTTCAATAGTGCTTCTGCTCGTAGTGGTACTTACCCGATGGGCACCTTTTTTAATGAACTTTGAGAAATGGCCTATGTAAAAATAGGATGGTGTATAGATAAGTTCATTGGTCTTCGTATTGGCATGAATGGGTGCAAAACAGAAATTCTGAACATGGTTCGGACCTCCATTTTCATCCAATAAAATATTCCAATCGGTCCAGCCTACCGTACCATTGTTGAAATCGTTGATCATGGAATTGCCATAACGTTCTGCGTTGGACCATCTTTGGTATTGTGTAGGGTCAAACCCTTCTTGACATCCTTCTGTAAATAACAGATTTTTGGTAGGGAAGGATTCCTTTATATTTTTTAGGTTGTCGTATTTAGGCTCGCCACCACTCCATGTTTCATACCAATGAAAACCAATGCCCCAGGCATATTTCATAGCTTCCGGGTCTTCGAAAATGGTATTTGCACGATGTGAGATCAAATCTCTGTTATGGTCCCAAACTACAATGTTCTTATCACCCATTCCCGCTTTTTCAAATGTGGGCCCCAGATAATTCTTTAAAAAATCCCTTTCTTCCTCTGCCGTATAAATGCAAGACTCCCATCGTTGCACCGCCATGGGCTCATTTTGAATGGTTACCCCCCAAACCGGTATATTTTCGCTCTCATAGGCTTCAATAAATTTAATGTAGTAATTTGCCCAAGCTTGATAATATTCGGGTAACAACTTACCCCCTTGCAACATATTGTTGTTCGATTTCATAAAGGCAGGAGGGCTCCAAGGACTTGCATAGAATACCAGGTCATCGTTGATCAATGCCTGTGCCCGTTTGATCATCGGGATACGCTTCTGCTTATCTTTTTCTATGGAAAATGTTTTAAGCTCTTTGTCCCCTTCTTCAATATAGGTGTAGCTTCCCAATCCAAAATCGCTACTGTGAATACTGGTTCTAATGATATTATAGTTGATTCCTTCTTCAGAATAATAGGCACGTAACAACTCTTCTTGCTTGTCTTTGCTCAAAGTTGAAAACACTTCGGCCGCAGCGTCCGTAATGGCTCCACCTATGCCCAAAAACTCTTGAAACTGCTTTTCTGGATGAACAAATATGGCCACTTCGTTTTCCAAGGGTTGTAGGGCCTCTTTAAAAGTAGCCTTTGAATCAGGGGACAATCGTTTTTCGGTGTCTTTGGCAGTTGTGTAAACCTCTACATTTTGGCCGTTAAAAGACCTTGCAATGCTCTCGGTCGGCTTCTCGTTCGACACTTTCAATGCCTCCTTTTTTGAATTGTTACACGAAACCAACAGCACTAATGTTGCTATGGGTATAAAATATTTATTTTTCAAAACTTTATATATTTATTTAAATTCTAGATAGTTAATAATTGCTCCACCATTGTCAAAAACCAATTTGATTTTATGTTCTCCTTTTGATAATTTGATATTTTCAACGGTTATGGTCTTATATACGGTCTCGTCAATTGTGGTTTTAGGTAGTGCAACAACTTTTGAAATGTGTTTTTTATCGTTTTCCAAATGAAAAGATGCACCCGTGACATTACTTGAGTATCTTATGGAAACGTCAAATTCTCCTGCAGTCTTGGCGTAAACGGTATATTGCAACCATTCGCCATCATGAATATCAAAAACTTCATATCCATTCGATTTTTGGTCATTGCAGGTTTGGATATCAACACCATCATTTCGCATTTTTCTTCCTTTGTTCCAAGTAACGGGTTTACCGGTATCTATTCTATAATTGATATAATCATTATCTAAATAGGCATGGCCATTGGTACCTAAATCATAATCTGTTGCGTATACAATACCTGGAATGTTATGTTCTTTAAAGGGTTTGGTGGTATCTGTTCGCACTTGCCTGAACATGGCATCGATAACATCGGGCTTTATGGTAAGCTGTTCCATTTTGTAATTATCGGCCAGTTGCATCAACGCATTAAATGCAAAATCTTCAGAAGGTTTCTCTTCTCCGTTTTTCCAATAGTTGAGCAAAGTTTCATAACCAGGGTTTTTTGTGACCGAAGTAACCCCTGCTGTATTATCTACTTTTTTCATGGGCCAAAACGCCCAACCAATATTATGGCGCTCTACTAAACGTATGGCCTCTCTAAACCATACGTTAGAATTTTCGCCACTTTCGCCCAACCAAATCGGCACATTATACTCCTCTCTGTAGTCCAAGAATTTTTGAATGGATGCTTTGGTGTTGTAATTCCAGTATTTATGGAAACTTAACACCATATTGTTGTCCCATACCGGTAGAATACCTTCGTAGTTATTTCCCCAACAATTACCTTCAATAAAAATAATGTGATTGGTATCCACTTCTCTAATGGCTTTGGTGATATCGACCATTAGCTGTCTTAAAGGTGCATTTGATGTTTCGTCGCAGCCGTTTTTATTTTCACCGGTAAAATTCCAGTTAGGTTCGTTGATAATGTCGTATCCGGCAATCCATGGTTCATCTTTATATCGGTTTGCAAGCTTTCGCCATAAAGAGATCATTTTTTTTTGATTGGCCTCACTTTCCCACAGTGATGGTTTAGCGGTGTCATAATCAGATATATTGGCGTCGTTTCCTTGGCCACCTGGTGCGGCATGCAGATCCAAAATAAGATACATTTGATTTTCCTTGCACCATTTTAGCACATCATCCGTCATTTGAAATCCTTTTTCGATCCAGGTGATTTCTTCACTGTTTTCGTCTTCAATAGGTGGTGTATATAAATTATAGTGCATGGGCAACCTTACAGAGTTAAAGCCCCAAGCGGCAAGCGAATCTATATCTCTTTTGGTTACGCCGTTGGCCAAATAAGCATCATAGAATATCTTTGTTTTCTCATCACCTATCAGGTCTTGTATTTTTTGTTTGATGACATGTTGTGGTCCTGCAAAATTTGCTGTTTGCAACATATAGCCTTCCTGAACCATCCATCCGCCAAGGCCCAAACCTCTCAATAGTACATTGTTTCCATTGCCATCAACGATGTTCTGTCCTTCAGTATGTAAAAAATTTTGTGCGGCTATACGGTTGCATGAGATTGAAATCACGCAAAACAGGATAAGGTTAAAACATATTTTTTTCATTACATTATTTTTTTACCAAACATAAGTACCTACCGCTCCTGCTTTAAGAGAAGTTGAAACCGACTCGCCAGGGGTTTTTATGTTGAATGATTTATCTATTTCTGTATTGTTTACTACGATGACCACGATGTTTCCATCAGGTGTCTTGAAGGCAACGTTTGGCAATTCATCAGAATAATTCGAAGCTATTCTATGTGATCCAGGCCTGACGAATTTTGAAGCGTGCGCAATTATATAGTAAGCTACGTTTCTTTGTACGTTATTGCCATCTATGGTTAGTGCTCCCAAACATTCTGTACAGCCTCCTTGGGTATGTGGTTCCAAACTTGAGTTTGAAGCTAAATTCCACTCCAAAACCGTTTTACACCAATTTCGGGTTGCACCTACTATTAATTCTCTGGTGTGCCAAAGTAAGTTTTCATCAAAATTACTGTTAGCGCCTACCCATTGTTCCGTAAAATATAAATTCTTATCAGGATGTGCATTGTGCAATGTGGTGAGATTGTTTATGGAGCCATTGTATAAATGAAATGCCGAACCGTCAATGTATGGATTTGCTTCGGCATCATCCAAAATACTTGTAGCATACGAAGTATTATCTGCATTGTGGTCCCAAATTATAATTTTGGTATCAATGTTGGCGGCTTCAAAAGCGGGGCCTAAAAAATCTTTAATAAACAATGCCTGATCGGTAGATTCCATATACATACTTGGATTATTACCATCATGATACGGTTCATTTTGAATGGTAATGGCATCTATGGTAATTCCTTCTTCTAGATAGGCTTGAATATATTTCACGAAATAATTAGCATAGGTTTCAAAATATTCGGGCCTTAGACTTCCACCTATGGAATTGTTGTTGGTTTTCATCCAAGAGGGTGCGGACCAAGGTGATCCCATTATTTTTATGTTAGGATTTATTTCAAGAATTTCATTTAATACAGGAATGAGATGTTCTTGGTCCGGGGCTATGGAGAATTGTTCCAGATTTTCATCGGTTTCCCCGGTTGGCAGGTCATTGTACGTAAACGGTTCTGCATCCAAATCGGAAGCCCCAATGCTAACACGCAAGTAACTTACCCCTATACCGTCTTCACTGAATAGTTCATTTAAAATAGTTGCCCTATCAGTAGGGGCCATGTTATGTAAATGTAGGGCACTGCCACCTGTCAAGGAAAATCCGAACCCATCCATTTCCTGATACGTTACATCAGGATCAACCGTAATGGAGAAATTTATATTTTCTAAAAATAATGGTACATTGGTGGGTTGTAAGCTGAACAACTCTGATTGGTCCGCCTCGGTCAAATACAACGCTACATTACTGTAGGTAAGAGTCGACCCTGGGTTATTTGAATCAGAATCTAAATCTATATCATCGGAGCTAGTTCTGTCAGAAGAACAATTTATGAGCAGTGTACTTGTAAAAAATAAAACAATAAACTTATTCATTTAAAATCGTCGATTTAGGGTTAATAGCTAGATTGAAATTTTGGTTTCTATAGTTTATGCTTGTTGCGTGTAAAATAAAATCTTGGCAATAACAATTGATTGGAAGCTCTTTAAACTAATAGATAAAGTCCACATCCAGTTGAACATGGACTTTAAAATCAAATAAACTAACTAAAACAATTACTAAACGTACTTCATTCCATTTGGTCACTCTCCCGTACCTCTCATTTCGACATTTGAAATTGTGTAACCTGGAACAGTACCGCCACCACATTTAATAACTAAATAAACCGTTCCAGAAGTAT
Source organism: Maribacter thermophilus (assembly GCF_001020565.1). Classification (GTDB taxonomy): domain Bacteria; phylum Bacteroidota; class Bacteroidia; order Flavobacteriales; family Flavobacteriaceae; genus Maribacter; species Maribacter thermophilus. Next base: position 838,765 of record NZ_LDAS01000001.1, read on the forward strand.
CAAATGTTACGGTATTGCTTACCACCCCTGAATAGGAATTGGCAACACACCCAGTTGAAGAAAGAAAGTCACTTAATGTTCCTGTGCCACATCCGGTCCAGGTATTTAGTCCCATGACAACATCATTTCCATAATCGCTCCATTGTACAGGTTCTACAGTGCTGGCAAAAACTTCGAACCAAGCCTCATCGTTACCATCTCCGGAGATAAACATATCTATTTCATATTCTCTTCCGGCAACCACTTCAATAGCTTGATAAATTGCCTGTTGATTGTAGTCACTAGCGGTGATCGTTGCACTATTTTCATTAAAAGTCCAACTAGCCCCGCTAGCGCTTATATTCAAAATCGTCCATTCCGCATGGTCATTTTCATTTTCGAACTTTCCGCCCCTGACCAGGTTTCCTGCGACTGGATCGGAGCTTTCTATATCAATTGTTTGGATAGCGGTTTTTGACACCCCTCCTATTCCCGTAACCTTATGTTGAATCGTATACGTGCCTGCGTCTGGATAAAAAACGGTTTCTTCGGTTCCACCGGAAACAAAACCAATACCTTTACCCAAGTCCCAACTAGAAGTTAGGTAGCTGCCATTAGCTGTAAGTACATACGTATTATTGGCATCGGCAACATCGGTTATGGTAAAGCCTGCATCCAGTTCGGTTGCTACAAGGCCATTGCCTTCTTCAATTTCATCGGGTTGACAAGCAATCAAAAGAGCCCCCATTGCAATTGCCGTATATCTAAACCCTATATTTAAATTTATATTTAGTTTCATTGGTCTGTGTTTAGAGATTAATAATTAGGGTTTTGTTCCAGCAATGTATTTTCCAATTCAGTAAGCGGAATTGGTAAAATCTCATGTTTACCGGCAACAAACCCCCTATCTGCCAATACTGTAGCTGCCTTACCTGTTCTTACCAGGTCGTACCACCTATGGCCTTCCCCGGCCAATTCCAATCGGCGCTCATTTAAAATAGCATCCATTGATACGGGGACGGAAGGTAATCCGACCCTTGCCCTCACCGCGTCCAGCAATGCTTGTGCACGCGTTCCGCTACCCCCAAGGGCTTCTGCTTCCAATAAATATGTATCGGCCAAACGCATCATATACGTATGCTGTTTATAATTAAGTTCGGTAGCACCACCTCCTGTTGATTGATCTGAATTTAAAGGCATAAACTTTTTAAGAAAATAACCGGTATACTGGTAATTCTCTTCCAACTCTACTTCGCCAGCCTCTACATAAGATTGTAAGTCTTCGATGGTGGCGTCAAGCCTAGGGTCTCCTTCAAGTGCATCGTATAAACTTTGGGTTATTACGTTAAAACCCCATCCTGCGGCATAGTCGGGTGCGGTGGAACCTGAAGTACGAACGTATCCCCTTGGCCCGACCATTACATTTAAGCTGTTGCCTTCGTCATCGCCTGCGCCCCAATTGCCCCAATCGGCATTACTTTTATCGGTATGTGCTATTTCAATTATAGATTCACTGTTATAAATATTATCTACATCCCATAAATCTGAAAAATTGTCAAGTAATTTATAGCCATATGGACTTGTAGAGCCAGGGGTGCCATTTACCTCGGCCAGTTGCGAAGCTGCTTCACTATTTTTGCCTTGGTACAAATATACTTTGCCTAATAGAGCCTTGGCAGCACCTTGTGTTAAGCGTCCTGCTTCATTGGTAAGATCTAAAGTAACAGGCAGGTCTGGAATTGCTTCCAGTAAATCGGTTTCTATTTGTGCATACACTTCGGTGGGATCGGCTTGGGTAACGTCATAAATTTCATCTGTACTGAGTGGGGCGGTAATTAACGGAATGTTCTTGAACAACCTGACCAATTCAAAATAATAAATGGCTCTCAAAGCTTTGGTCTCGGCCGTAAACCTGGCCTTTGTATCATCGGACATATCTACATCGGGTAATTTTGTCAAGAGCGTATTTGCTCTGAAAATGCCCTGATAGAAATCGCTCCAATAACTGGTTCCAATTGTTGATTCGCTAATCGTGTAATTAGAAAATACTTGAAACTGTAAACCATCTGAAGAACTTCCTCCTCCTGCATAGTGATCATCGGAACCGGAGTTTAAGAACGCAATCATGTTTTCGAATCCACGGGATTGCTTTCCTATAACGTCGTAAACTGCTACTAGGCCAGAATATGCTTCGGTTTCGTTTGAATAATAGTTTTCTTCTAGTGTAGTTCCCTTGGGTTCTACTTCAAGAAAATCTTCACTACAGGATATCATGAGCATCAATATTGGCAGAGCAATACCTAAACCCATTATTTTATTAATATTTTTCATCTCTCTTTTTTTAAAATTGTAAATTAATTCCAATTTGGTTTGTAATCGCCTGCGGGTAATAACCTCGATCAATACCCATAACCCCTCCTCCAATTTCAGGGTCGTAACCGCTGTAGTTGGTAAATGTAAATAGGTTCTCGGAAGTAAAGTAAATCCGTAATTTGCTTACACCATACTTACTTAAGACATCGGAGGGAATCGTGTACCCAAGTTGAATTGTTTTTATTCTTAGATAATCTCCATCTTCTAAATAAAAATCCGAAGGATTTGAAAAATTGTTGTTGGTGTCGTTTGTAGTTAACCTTGGGTATGTGTTAGAGGTGCCTTCTCCGACCCATCTACCTAAGGCCGCTGTTTGATAATTAGCGTTTTCTATATCCAACCTTCTTAGAGCCTGGAAAATTTTATTGCCACTTGCACCCTGACAGAATACCAAAAGGTCAATGTTTTTGTAATCAAGATTAAAGGTGAAACCAAAGGTCACTTTAGGGATAGAGCTTCCTAAAAAATCCCTATCATCAGAATCGATATCGCCATCGTCGTCTAAATCTTGCCATTTAAAATCTCCAGGTTGAGCATTTGGTTGAATTACCGTTCCATCGGAACTGACATAACTATCGATTTCTGCTTGATTTTGAAAAATACCGTTGGTTTTAAAACCATAGAAGGAATTTACCGGTTGTCCTACCTGTGTTCTAGTGATTGGATACGTACTGGACTGAATGGTTTCGCCTCCGGATAAAAAATCCACTCCATTACCTAAATAGGTTACTGTATTTTTTAAAAACGATACATTTCCGTTTAACGACAAATTAAAATCATTAAAACTTGTGTTGTACCCAAGTTCCAGGTCAACACCCGTGTTTTCCATATCGGCTACATTTCCTGTAGGGCTTGCCACTGCACCAACATACCCTGGTATAGTAACACTTTGCAAAATACCCGTAGTTACTTTTTTGTACCAATCGAATGTCAAAGAGAAATTATGGAACAATCTGGTATCAAAACCAATGTTTAATTGACTTGTTTCTTCCCATTTTAAATCTGGGTTCGACGGTGCATCCGGACTATTACCGATAACAACGGAACCAGAGGTGCCTATAGTATAGTTTCTACCTCCACTTACCGTTGATAGGTATTGGAAATCTCCAATGGCATCACTACCTGTAACACCATACCCACCTCTGATCTTTAATTGGTTGACTACCTCATTATCTTTCCAAAAATTTTCCAAAGAAGGTACCCAGCCTGCAGAAAACGAAGGAAAAAAGCCGTATTTGTTATTGGCTCCAAAACGTGAAGACCCATCACGTCTTATAATTGCCGTAAGCAAATATTTTTCATCATAATCATAGGTTAACCTAGAAAACAAAGAGTTTACTGTATGCTCATTACCTGTATATGCCGATGCGGTTATTTGGTCCGTAGGTACACTAAAGTTAAACGATGCATCTTTGTAGTTGTCCACTGGAATATCAAAATAGGTTACTGTTTCTCCAGAGGAAATATTGTCGACATAAGCTCCTTGACCCAATAGGACACTAAAATTATGATTGCCCAAAGTCTTTGCATAGGAAACAGTGTTCTCTATATTCCAACCAAAACCTTTATTTGTAGATCTTGAAATATTGTTCTGTGTGGTTATAGAGGAAGCATTTAAGTAAGACACCGGTGTATAGCTTTGGCTTCCCCAATAAGAAAGCTTACCACCTAAAGTACTTCTGAATTTTAAACCTTCAAGAGGTTCAAATTCTAGATATGCGTTTCCAACAAAGTTATCTGCCCATCCATAATTTCCCAATTGCGTTTGTTGGTATGCCAATGGATTGGACATTTCTTGTGCCACCAAATTGGAAATGCCGTACGGATTACCGTTTTCATCTCGCCATATACCATTGTTGGTGTAGGGAGCTTGTGCTATTAAAATTGGATCTGTTTCAACTGTTGGGGTTAACGGATCTAAATTTATGGCAGAAGATAACGGACCGCCAAATTCACTGTTGGTATTGCCAATGCCTATACTTTTTTCGTTAGAATATCCGACGGTTTGCCCAAAACGCAATTTGTCGGTTATGTTATGGGTAGAATTTAGACGGATGTTTTTTCTAGTGTAGTTAGAAATATCACTTAATACAATACCTTCTTGATCTGTATATCCAAATGATGCATAATATTGAGATATCTCGTTGCCACCACTTAAACTTAACTCATGACTGGTTCTTGTGGCGCCTTTGTTAAAAATTTCCGATTGCCAGTCTGTGCCTTCGCCCAATGAAGCCGGATTGGAATATATGATATCTCCGCCACCATTCACTGATTTTTCATTTAATAGGGTGGCATATTCCGTGGCGTTCAAAAGGTCTAACTTTCTTGCAGGGGACGATATGCCCGTATACCCGTTATAGTTAACACTTAATTTACCTGATTTTCCTTTTTTGGTAGTTACAAGAATTACCCCCGTTGCCGCTCTTGCCCCATAAATGGCCTGAGACGCGGCGTCTTTTAATACCTCTATGGATTCAATATCGGACTGGTTTAAATACCCTATTCCTCCAGAATCCACCACCACACCGTCTACTACCCATAGAGGTTCGTTACTGCCCAACGTGGTAACACCCCTTACCCTAACCGTTGATGAAGAACCGGGCTGACCTGAATTGGCGGCAATGGTAATACCCGAAACCCTACCTTGTAACGTTTGTTCAACCCGTGTTATCGGCAGGTCTTCAAGTTCGCTCTGCTTCACTCCCGAGATGGCGCCAGTAATAACACTCTTCTTTTGAGTACCATAACCTACCACGACTACCTCGTCAAGTTGTTGAAGGTCTTCTTGTAAAACAATGTTTAAATCGGTGCTGTTCTGTATTACAATGTTTTGGGTTATGTAACCAAGATAACTGATGGATAATGTAGCACCAACCTTGGTGTCGATTGTAAATACACCGTCAAAATCTGTTACAATACCATTGGAAGTGCCTTTTTCAATTACGTTTGCACCAGGAATAGGCATACCTGTTTCGTCATTTACAATTCCATGCACGGTAATCTCTTGTGCAAAAGAAAACCATGAAGATAGAATACATAAAATCGTCAAGGATTTTAAAATGAATTTGTGTTGTTTCATGTTAAGTTTGATTTAGTTTTTGGACATCGAATGATAAATGCCAGAAGCAAATTAAACCTAGAAGTGGGGGTAAGTACAACGTGAAGTACTACATAAGTAGATTTATGTAATATAATTATTTAATTAAATAATTATTAATCAATCAATTAACTATATTTTAAAGAATAAATAAAGTAGTAAAATTGTATATGGTATATAGAAAAAATACGATTTTGGATTCAGTAAAATCATGAATTCGGTAATATTGTCCTGATAATTTTAGCACAAGATAAATTTTACATTATCTTTTTTACCATATTCTCAAAGTCATCTCTGTTAATAGCGCTGTTTCTGACTTTAACTCTATAATTGTAAATTGTATTTACGGAGTACCTTAAGATTTTGGCTATTTGTGAACTATTGGAGATGCCCAACCTTATTAAAGCATAAATCCGTAATTCAACGGTTAAGGTGTCTTCTTTCTTAACTTTGATTTTTTCTCCTTCTAGCAATAAATTGTTAAAGCCCTCAATAAAATTCGGGTATATGTGTAAAAAGGATTTGTCAAAATTCATGTAAAATATTTTCAATTCTTCGTCGACAACATCTTTCGACTTAATTAACTTGAGCAAATCATTGGTTTTATTGGTTACGATATATTTACGCACGGTTTTTCGATAAACGTCCAGCTTATCAATGTACTCTGAATATAAGTTTAAAAAGGCTCCTATATATTGTTCTTTTATAGAATCTACGGCAGAAAGTTCTTCGTACAATCTTTTTAGGTCATTATTTGTAAAGCTTAGCTGTTCGTTGAGGCTCTTAAGTTGTAAGTTGGCAGTTTTAAGATCTTCTTTGCCCAACTTAATTTTTTTATATTGCCTATAAATGAAAAACAAGGCTGTCATTAATATTGCCGACAAAAGACTAATGAACACTAGCTGTTTTTTAAGCTTGCTACTTTGCTTGAGGTTTTCTGTTTCATAAGATTTTGAAATGACGGGTAATACATTGGAAATATCCAAAAACCTTAATTTCGAATTGTAAAATTTTGCATCTTCAAAAGAGAAGTTAATGTATTTATGGGCTCTTTTAACGTCGCCTTCCTCAAATAGGATAACGGCTAAATTAGCCATGGAAGCATTGTCTTTTACGGAGGATTGAATATCGGAAATGGCTGAAAGAATCAGAAATTTTTTCTGGTTTGACCGGTTTCCGTCCAATTCAAAACTCATATATGACCTATTAAAGGCTATCGTCGCATATTCACGTGTTCCCATTTTAGCAAGATTCAATCTTTTGGCATTAATCTCTAATGCTTTTTTTGTATCGGATTTATCTCTATAATTTTGCTCTTCAACTTCTAAAAACAGTTTAGAATTTTTATCCAGCTTGGCTATTTGTAGATTTAGCGAATCTCTATACCTAAAATATAATTGGTCGTATTTTTCACTTATGCTATTTACTCTAGACATGTTTCTAAGTTCATAATAGCATCTTTTATATATGAGGTAATATTCCCTGATCAAATCTTCGGACAAATTTGATGTGGATATCTCCTCAAGTAGATTTATGGACTCATCATATCTACCCGAGGTGGCTAAAAGTTTGGCAAGTCTTAAGGTTGATTCTTGTAATAATTCTTCATTATCGAGTTCATCGGCCAACCTTAGGTTCTTTTCAATAAAGGCCAAAGTAGCGTCAAAACTATAATACTCATATTCGTCAATTAATCTATTTGTTATATAATATTGGTTTTCTTTAGAAGCTTCAGGGTCTTCGAGTAATATTTTTAGATTATTAATTCGTTTTTCTTTAGAAAGGTCGTACTCATTTCGTTTTAACATTACCTTTTCCATTTCCAAAAGCAATGAATCAATATTTTGTGTGTACGAAATTGATGGTATGACCAGAAAAAGTATTGAAAGAACGTTAAACAATACGGGTTTTTTTATTCTTGAAGTCATGAAAGACAGTAATTTAAAATATTTCACACCTTATTCATTTCAAAATTAGTGGTTCACTTTATAAAATAGTTTGTCTAAATAGTAGGTAATATAAATGTTGGAAGGTTTAAATATAGAAATTTCACAAGTAACCGATTATGTAATTTCTTGTTGGGATTAAAATTTGTTAAGGATTTCTATTTTCCCACACCTTGCCCTCCCCTTTTATTGTCGGGTGGTGTAATTTACTCGCCCGTAGTGATCATACCCTTTGACCACGACAACAAACCCCTGGGTACCATTGAGAGCTTTGGGCTAGTTGAAAAAATTATGACCCATCGGCCTTAACAGCATTGGGTCAATGGTCACATCCCTGCACCTCAAAGCCCATTGATTATGGCATAGGCCACCAAACCGCTCGTAGTCCTCATGTTCGCCTTTTGCAGAATATTCTTTCGATGTGTACGTACGGTCTCTTGACTTATAAAAAGTTGCGCTGCGATTTGCTTGCTATTGAGCCCGCTGATCAAAAGACGTATGATTTCCTTTTCGCGTAAACTGAACAAGTCCTTTGTTTTGGTCAGTTCCGGTCGCTCGGGTCGAATATGGAAGGTTTCATTGGTCTTGCGGTTGCACAGAATAGCCTGGGGAAGCTCGGTCGGAGCAAGAAAGGAAACATCCGTAAAGACATTGACAAAAATATAAGGCACCTCGTTGTCGTCGAATGCTATGGGAATGCTTTGATGCTGAATGTTGACGGGGCTGCCGTCCTTTCGTCCGCACCGGTAAAAATAGGTCACATGAACCCATTTTCGTTCATTTTGCGGCCTTTCCAATATATATTCCATGGCGAGTTTGATTACCGACATGTTAAACGGTAGGCCTTCGGGAAGCGCGAAGCGGACCATGAACTGGGTGCCAAGTTCATAAATTTCATCGGCCATATACCCCGTAAGTGTCTCGCAATCCCCTCCTACCCTTTCAACTTTCCAGTCTTCCGTATTGCCGACAAGGATAAAGTAATTGCCAACACACCATAGCCCCTCCACCAAAGGATACCCCTTTATCAGGTCTTCGTCCAAACTGCCTTGTTTGCTGTAGTCGTGTTTCCCAAACGCACCATTCTCCTATATTCCTTTATTCTCCCAAACCAATTACCCAATAAATCCAACTATTCGCTTAACCATACAGGGCGTTCATTGATTCTTTGAATTTCAATGGAAATTTTGCGGTAATCTTGAGAATGTATAAACCAAGGCCTTAAAGTAAAGAGGCATTAACAGCTATTAAAAATTGAAGATCATGAAAAAATCAGTACTGAAAATCAAGACAAGCAGTATAGGTGTATGGCTACTATTATTTTCATTAATGACCGTGGTTGCCAGTTGTAGCAGTGACGACAATGAAGAGGTGCCAGAGGAAACTACGGACGATGATACCACAACCGAAGATGACGATGCAATAGACACCAACTCTTACATTTTAGTGGTCGATACTAGAACCGACGGCGTATTTTTAATAGACCATGACGGCAATGAACTTTTTGAATGGGATTTGGATGGGGATGAATTAGGGGACGAGGCCCAACTTTTGGATGATGGCAGTTTGCTCTTGTCGTTAAAGTCTTCCAATTCGAGCATTTCCTTTGGTGGTTATGGCGGAAAGTTCAGAAAAATAAATGCCGATCAATCCATAGATTGGGAAGTTAGCTATTCGAGCAATGATTATAGGTCGCATCACGATGTGGATTATCTGTCCAATGGGAATATCATATTTCTTGTCTGGGAAGAGGTTTCGGCTACCGAGGCCTCTGAAATGGGCTTTTCGGGAAACCATGCAATATACCCTGAGGCTATTGTGGAAATGAATCCCCTTACTGGTGAAATTGCCTGGGAATGGCATTCAAAAGACCATTTTGTTCAAGATTACGACAGTACCGCGGATAATTATGGGGTAGTCGTGGACAATCCCAATAAAATTGATGTCAATTATAACAGTAGCCAATCGGATGGTGACATCATGCACGCCAATGGCATCACGGTCGATGAAACCAACGATTTAATTTATGTAACGGTTAACTATTACAGCGAGGTATGGGTCATAGATCATAGTACGACTACCACTGAGGCAGCTTCAAGTTCGGGGGGCAACTATAATTTAGGTGGAGACTTGGTTTATCGTTTTGGAAATCCGGAAATCTATGACAATGTCGGGGATGTTACCTTGAACCGTGTTCATTATCCTAACCTTTTGGATACGAACAACATGTTGGTTTTTTCAAACAACAAATACGACGGTCAATCGGCGGTTGTTGAATTTGAGTTGAACCTACCTTATGCACTGGTTGCAGGCGAAGATAACGAACCCTCGGTTGTTTGGGAATTTACGGATACGAGTCTATATAGTTTAACAACCAGTAGTGCCGGCCGAATGAGTAATGGAAACACTTTAATTGGGGAAGGAACCGCCGGTACCATCTGGGAAGTAAACGAGAGTGGCGAGGTCTTGTGGAAGTATACCAATTACAGTGAACTTTGGAGAACCTATCCGGTGGAAATCGGCTCTCCGGCCTTGACCGCATTGGGTTTATAGTTAGGATTATTTTATAAATGTGTAAATGAAAAAATAGCGAGGGCATGGCCCTCGCTATTTTTTTATCCAAATTTCATCATAATTGTATATGATAGGTGTTCACAGTTTTAACCATTGTTAAAAAACCAGTTGTAGTTTACGATCAAGTCATTCATATTTGAGATGGTCACGTTAGAAATTGCTGAGGTTCCAGAGGTGTTTAAATCACTTACATCTCTTCATTCAGGTTTTGTAAAAGATGTTCATTTATTTAATAGAGTATGTTATAACCTTGAAATCAACGGATTTTTACACTTTTACGGGGACTTTTGCACCTTTCGTCCAAATTAATTTCTCTTTGTGAGACAATAGGGTAGTTTTAAATCCCCGAAACCAAAAAATATGAAACTAGACCTTGTTATTGTGGACGACTCCTCGCTTTGGTTGTCCTTGGCAGAAAATCTTGCCAAAACCCATCCTTTTATAGGCCGTATAACCTCTTTTCTTGATTCTTACGATGCCTGGGTATATATACAGGTAGCCAAACCAAAAGCCGTATTGACCGATATTGAAATGCCCGGTATGGATGGATTTTCCTTTCTGGAAATGTTCTCCAACCGAATGTCATTTATATCCAGTTCTACCAAACAAAGTTTTGAGAGTACCGCAAGAGAACTTGGATGTGCCGATTTCATCACAAAGCCTTATACAAAAAGTGAGTTTCATGGTTCAATCGATTTGGTTCGTAATCAATTGGAAGGAAGAACACCCGATTTAATATAATATCTTTCTTAGTAGCGATTTACCAATATGTATGGTCGCTTACTTCACTACCTATTATCTAGGTGGGTTCCGCTAAATATTAATGGTTTGGTGAATGAAGGCTAGAGCACCTGCTCATCGTTCAGCCAACGCTGTAAGAGCGTTTCGTTATGGGATATGGGAACAAGGTAAAAGGTATCGAATTTTTTAAAGACCCTTGATTCCTTAAGCGTTTCCATACAAACTGATACCGGGGACAGATAGTTGGAATGGATGAGGAACAACTCCCCTTCCCTTTTTAAAAGATAGCCTACATGACCTTCGTCAAAACCTATAAAATAAAGGCCTTCTTTGGTCAACCTATCTATTTCTTCATGGGCTTCTTCAGGTGTATCCTGTTTTACTTTGTCGATGGGCGCACCACAGCTGATCATTTTGGCCTCATCAATGGGTGATTTTTGGGCCAGTTTATAGCGATTGAGGTTTAGACCCATATCGCGCAAGGTGGTCGATACAAAATAACCGCAGGCAATTTTCCCTTGCTTGGGTACGGTCGTATGCCCTCCCCAACTCCACGGGGTACCGTACCAATGGGGTATGATCTTGTCTACCAACTGGTCGGTAAAGGCGGTTTTAACAGTTTTAAGGGAAACCGAGCCTTTGCGAAACTCGTCCCTTAAACGCATACGAAGTTGCCCTGCACTCATCTTGGTATGGGTATATGAAGCTGTAATACTGTCCGAAGCTGACGTAGGGGTGCTAGGTCTCCCCTTTGTAAAACGTTCTGCTCCTACTTTTGAGGAAACCGTTTCGACAACCGCGATATGAATAGCTTCCCCGTCCGTTATAGGCGGTATTTCATTGGCAAGCCCGAAACTAAGAAGTAGGGAAAAAAAGAGCATGTTCTTATATCGATTATAGGGGTTTGTCCTATTAAGGTAACGTATTAATTAGTTGTACATTACACTGTAGGTGTTAATTTTTTGATTTACTCGATGTAATGCCCTTAAACATTCAGGTTTACCGCCCACCAAACCTCGTAGTCCCTGGGTATCAAGGGGCGATAACTTTGAAAACCTTGATCGGCTATTCGAAGTCCGACAATCTTATTTTTTTCATCACGTACATAGTTGATAAAAATAAAGGAATGGCCGTAGGGGTCTAGCTTTTCCACATCCGTACCTTGTACTACCTGTTCATAATCTTTGCGGTACCGCCATACTTGCATCATGGCACCGGGTTTTAATTGGCCGTTCCAAATTCCTGTCGAATCGACCAAGCTGCCCATTCCAGCGTATGCCAAGGCTCCCGCATTGCCCTTGCCCCGATAGGCTTTTGGAAGGCTCTTCCACCCCTCGCTTTCATCGGAGGCCGTAGCGTATAACAGGTTAAAGACCTGTTTGGGCGTATATAGTTTTGTGGCCATGCTATCGGGAAGGTCTTGGTAGGGCAAATGGCCGTGAACCTCTTTATAGGCCTGGGTAAAACGCCCCTTGCTTACCGTAAGGCAATGCCCTCCGGGTTCTTTGTTTTCACTGTTCAGATAATTCTCCACGATTTTTTGGGCAACGGGACTGGATTTGGCCAAAAAGGCTTCCCAAGACGCATCCTCTTCCTTCTCCGTCAGGTTGTCCTTTTGGTCCAAGGAGTCCAGTTCTGTTGGTGTTGGGGGTGTTTTAAGGCTGATGTATTTGTGTACGTGAAAGTCAAGATTCACTGCCACTTCCGTCGTTTGGTTTTTATTTTCCTGTGTTTGGTTTTCCGTTGCTTCCAACGGTGCGGTTTTTGCCTCGTCTGGCCGGTTAGAGGCACAGCTGTAAATCATTAGGGCGATTAACATCAAACATAAAGGGGAAACACTATAATTCTTTTGTAAGATATTAATGGGTATGTCTTTCATTTTTAAGCCAGTGTTCAGGTTTGCCATCATGGAATCTGCTCAGTTGGGCCCTTACATTCACGCATGGTTTACAACTAATACCACAAAAATACAAAGGTACCAAATTTACGGGGGTATCGATTTGCATAAGCTTGAAATAACTTGCCGTGATATGTCTTATAAACCTGTCATATACGTTTTGTGCCGTACATTTTGTACATAAAAGCCGAGCGGTATTTTTTAAAGTCCTATTAAAACTGTAGATCCCGCTCCTATCGTAAGGTGGTTTCCCTACAGTTTTAGTTAGTACCATGCGGCCCTGTAGGCTACGAAAGTTGTAGATGGAACAGGGCCGGATAAATTTCCGGCCCTTGTTTTTTTGTGGATTGTACATTGATCATTAGAAGCTGCTTTCTTGCCTTAATTTCTTTTTGAGCGTATCAACGTCCAAAGACTCAAGTAGGGTAATCAGATTGGGAAACCTGCCTTGGTGGTAGCCAAAACGGTCTTCGGTAAATTCGGCAATGGCCTGCTCCTTGCTCCAGTTGTCGAAAACAATTCTATAGGCGGCCACAATGGCCCCGGTTCTATCGGAACCGTGCCAGCAGTGCACAAGTACGGGTTTCTCCGCTTGTTGTAATAGGTACAAGGCATTAAAAATATCCACTTCGTCCAATTTGGAGGCTTTTAAGGGAATACGATCCAAATGCAGGTCGCTGTCCTTTAGTTTCTTTTCATCCGTTTTTTGGCGTCTAAGGTTCAGGATGGATTTTATGCCCATTGCTTCCAACTCCTGCATCCCTTTTTTCGAGGGTTGTTCGGAACGGTATAACTGATCACTTACCTTATAGAAATTATGAAAGTGATCGGAGGCCATTTTTTCTGACACTCCCTCTTGAAGCGCTTCGTTGGGCAAGGAAAATGCCAATGATAACAAGGCTAGGAGTATAAAAGCGGATAATTTATGCATGGTATTGTACAATGGAAAGACAAAGATAGGAAAGAGAGATAAATGTAATCGGGGGCTCCTCCCTTTTGGCGGTAAAAAATCCAGCCCCAGTATTTTCCGAGGCCGGATGTTAATAGACTATTTAAATAGCTTCCTTGGCCGTAGGATGCCCTTGCAATGATTTTTCCTTTGGTGATTTTTCCAAGCGTAGCCCGAACAAGGGACGTAAAACCCTAACTCTACGGATCAAAAAATCGTATAGTATAAAACAGGTCGTAAAGGTAAATACGGTAATGGCTATGAACTGTAAAAAGGGATGTATGTTTAAGGGGAGGATCAACCAAGCCCCTAAATACAAGGCGAACATATGGATGATATACACAGGGTATGCCGCCTTGCTCAAATAGGCCAACAGTTGGCTGGGCCTGTTAAGGTATTGGAAGAAGAGACCGAAAATACCGAATATCCAACAGGTCGATTCCAAGGCCATCAAATAGCCTGGGGCTTCCATATGGTACGCTATAAGTCGTAGGGTGTACAGCCCTACTGCCAGTGCCAAATAGCCCCATTTCCATTTTTTCAGGGTATTCCAGAACGGACTACCGATATAGACGAACAGGTATCCGAAAAAGAAAGCCAGGGCTCCCAGAAAAAAGCCGTGCCAGGTTTCGGCATAAAGGGAGTAGATCTGTGGCTTTACCAAAATGGCCTCCAGTACAAAGAACAGGGAAACGGTCAGTGGCCCCGCCACGGTACCCATCAATTTTTCCAATAGCTTTTTAAGCCTTGCTCCGTGATGCTTCAACAGAAGAAAAACAGGAAGAAAAAGAAGGACATAAGCAAAAATATTGCCCAAAAACCACAGATGGCCCGTATGGGGATAGTAGCTCAAAGGTTGCTTGTAGAAGGCTTGAAAAAGATACATGTGCAGGGGCGAAATGGCCACAATGCCAAACAGGAAGGGTATAAGTATACGTTGTGTACGTTCTCCTATCAGTTGTTTCCAGTTGCGCTTCCGCATGGCGAAAAAGAGCCCCATTCCCGATACAAAAAACAGGATGGGAATGCGCCAAACGTTGAGCAGGGTCATGGGTACCCATAATTCTTCAAGCGCGTTTTCACTGCGCACGAAGCCAACGAACATGGCCCAGGGCTGAAAAACAATGGCTATATGGTAGATCAATAACAAGGCTATGGCGATGACCCTTAGCCAGTCTATATCGTAACGTCGAACGGTTTTCATGACTGTTGTTTTTTGAATGGTTATATGTTATTGCAACATTATTGCAATGACAGGACGTGCCTTTTCAATCTCGGCCAAGTTTAAATCCAATCCAATAGGCCCCAATTGCTGCTGCATCATTTCATAGATGGGTTTCATGTCCTCAAAAGGGCCGGAAACAGATTCTCGGGCAGTGACCCCGTAGTTGTTCTTGGTGGTTAGATCGGCTTTGGCATCTATAAGTAATTGCACCAGTTCTACCCTGCCAAAAAATGCGGCCACGTGAAGGGCGGTGGAACCGTCGTTGTTTTTTATTTCAAGATCGGCACCGGCATCGATAAGAGCCTCGGCTATCTCGGTCTTATCAAAAGTTATGGCCGACATTAAAGGGGTAGCACCACTTAAAGCATCTTTTTCGTCTAGGTCTGTGCCAGCTTCGATATGCTGCTTTACGGCCTCTAGGTTGCCAGTTACCACGGCCTGTGTAAGGGGAATATCGGGTGTGCTTACTTCGGTCTTGGCCATGGCTTGGTCATTGTTCTTTTGTTTTTGTTGTCCACAGGCGGTTAAGCACAGGGCCATAATAAGAAGTACATAACTCATTTGTCTAAATGGATTGTTTTTTGATGTTTTCATGATTTTACTTTTTTGTGATTTGACTAATAATTTAATATTCCAAAGGTCCCATGAATGCTGACGCAGCACTAATCACGTATGGGGCAATGTATATAAGCCTTGCGGAAGTGATAAAAATTATGGCGCAAGCATATAAATTATGATGCAACTCCCTTATTTTTATCTTGGCACGTATTCGATTATATTTGTTTAACCCGTGGCCCGCCACCAAAAAAATACCATGCCGAACCCGTTAAAAGGAAGTCCGTTTACCGAGCAGGCCGAAGCCTTGGTCTTAGCGCATTTGAGCGATGAGCATTTTGGGGTATCGGAACTGGCAGCGGCCATGCACATGAGCCGTTCCAACCTTTTGCGGAAATGTAAAAAACAGACACAGTTATCAGCCAGTCAGTTTATTCGGCAGGTACGCCTACAACAGGCGATGGAGCTGTTGAAGGATTCCGACCTTACGGTTTCCGAGGTTTCCTATCGCGTGGGTTTTGGCAGTACTTCCTATTTTATCAAATGTTTTAGGGAACACTATGGCTATCCCCCCGGGGAAGTGGGCAAACACGCTGTGACGGAAACGATTCGTGATTCCGAGCAGGTCCCCGAAAAACCGCTTTCCTTTTTAAAACGCTTTCAATGGCCTTTGATAGGGGCAATTTTGTTGTTGCTCATAGGGTCCCTTTTTTTGTGGAACCCCTTCTCCCCGGGTTCCGGGGCTTCCCAGAGACCCGATATTGAAAAATCGATTGCGGTGCTTCCCTTTAAAAACGAGAGTAGCGATTCGACCAATCTTTATTTTGTAAACGGTCTTATGGAGGCCGCCTTGGGGAACCTGCAGAAGATTGAGGATCTAAGGGTGGTCAGCCGTACTTCGGTAGAAAAATATCGCAATTCCGACAAGAACATCGGTGAGATAGCCTCCGACCTGGGGGTCAGTTATATTGTGGAGGGCAGCGGGCAGAAAGTGGGCGATCAGGTACTGCTGAACATACGGTTGATAGATGCCGCTACCGATTCTCGCATCTGGGGACAACAATATACCCACGAAGTGGTAGATATTTTTACCCTGCAGAACGAAGTGGCCAAAAAGATCGCCAATGCCGTTGAGGCGAACGTGACCCCTTCGGAATGGGAACAGATCGATAAAAAACCTACCGATAACCTGGTAGCCTATGATTACTACCTCAAGGCCCAAGAGCCTTTTTTATTGAGATCGGAAGTAGGCTTGCAAGAAGCTATTCCTTTGTTTGAAAAAGCCCTGGAAGAAGATCCCGAGTTTGCCCTGGTCTATGCCGATCTAGCCATTGCCTATTATTATTTGGACCTTTATAAAAAGGAAAAGAAGTACACGGAGCAAATTAACAATTATGCCGATAAGGCCCTGCTCTACGATCCCAAGCTTGCCGAAAGTCTTATGGCCAAAGCCCTTTACTACCAGCATACGGGTGATTATCGCTTGGCAGTGCCCCACCTTCAGAAAGCATTGGAATACAATCCGAATTCCTCGGCGGTGGTACAGATGCTGGCCCTCCTGTATTCCAATTTTATACCCGATACGGGAAAATACTTGGAGTATGCCTTGAAGGGAATCCAATTGGATATTGCGGCCAATGATTCCGTAGGAAAGAGTTACATCTATCTGAATTTGGGCAATGCCCTGATTCAATCGGGTTTTACCGAAGAGGCCTTGGATTATATTGAAACGTCTCTGCGGTTCAATCCACAGAATTACTACGCGCCCTACGTAAAGGCCTATATTTTATACGCCAAGGAAAGGGATTTGCAACAAACCCTTAACCTTATCAAAACGGAGTTGCAAAAAGACACTAACCGCTTGGATATTTTACAGGAAACCGCCAAGTTGCATTATTTTAAAAGGGAATACGACAGTGCTTACCACTATTATAAGCGGTTTGATGAAATTAGAACATCGAAAGGATTGGCCATCTATCCCCAAGAAGATATTAAACTTGCCTTGGTATATGAAAAAATGGGGTTTGTCGAAGAGGCTTCCCGTTTTTTCAAGATGTATGTAGACTATTGTGAACGGGATCGATCCATTTATAAGCCGGCCAGTATGGCGGTCAGATATGCCCATGAGGGAAAGCTCGACATGGCGATTGCCCAACTCAAGGAATTTGCATCTAAAAACCATTATCAATACTGGATCCTGCTTTTTATGAAATTGGATCCCGCAATAGCACCTTTACAAAAACATCCGGAATTTGAATCGGTGATGCAAAAAATCGAAGATCGGTTTTGGGAGAACCACTATCGGTTGCAGGAAACCTTGAAGGCGAAGGAATTGCTTTAGTAGATAGTAGGGCATCCCTCCTCACCCATTAATTTTTTACATAAAAAGAATGTTGCAACAGTCTTTGGTGTTCTTAATTCCATAAAAAAAGCAACTACTTAATTAGCAGTTGCTTTTTACAATTTGATAAGCTCCCAAGTTATTATTTCTTTTTCTTTTTCTTTGGTGGGCTCAAGGTTTCTTGGCAAAGGGCGGTATCGATTTTTTCTCCACTGGGTTTGTAACAATGTACAGGTTTCTTACGCTTTCCATAGCTATCGTAAAAGAACAATATTCCCTTTTGGTATCCGGCCTTGCCCATGTATTTTCCTGGAGGTATAATTGTTTTTCCTTCCATATCTATGATAGAGCTGGTGCCATCGACATGACGTATCTTTCCGAATTTAGTCTCGTGCAGTACGTAATAATCCCTAAAACCGGAGGCAATCACCTTTTTATGCTTTATAGAGAATAACGCCATATCGTCTTTGCCCTCGGCATCTTTGCGCTTTAGTAAATGATTTTGGTTTCTATTGACGCTGTTATAGGTTTTGTATCCTTCCGATGGATCTACAATAAATGATTTATTGTCATAATCATATATTCCGACCGACCCGTTGGAAACCAATACGGCCAATTCTGGATGGTTGCTATCAATGTTTATTTGATCATAGAAATGGTCGAAAAGTTCTGATTGTGCGGCTATATCAAAAAGATTCATATGGCCATTTTCGTCATATACGATAAAACTGGCGCCATTGTAATCCATTTTTGAATAATTAAAGGGAATAACGGTGTTGTTATTGGAATCTACAGCACCCCACTTCCCCTCTTTTTTTACAAAGAAAGTATCGGTAAACAAGATGTGTTTTGTACGTTCTCCAATTTGTCTGAATGTGTTAAATGGTTTCAGCTCTTCATACGTTGCGGGAATACTCCATTTTTTGTTGGCCATATCGTAGACCCCCCACATATCGGTGTCACCATCGGTAGCTATTATCTTCTCGTTAAAAGAGACAAAAGTGTTTACCTGCTGTACATTGGGTACTTCATTATAAGGAAAAATACGACCAATTTTCACGGGCAAGGTACTCTTGTCCTTAACATTTATTATTTCTGTGGTTCCATCTTCCTGTTTAAGAAGAAAATAATCGTTTGCTATTTGTCTTACACTTGTATATTTCGCTTTTAACACGATATCACCTTGTGCGTTTATTAAACCTTCTTGTAAGGAGTATCCACCACTTTTGCTGGGATCGGGCTTGTCATAGTGAACCGTAAAATAGTCGGTATCGGTACTTAAATAGTGGTCGTAGACACGGGCCATGTTAGAAGAAAAATAATAATCTCCCATAGAACCGATTTCGGTTTGTACTTTCTCGCCCATAGCATTATAGCCCTGAATGTTAATGTACCTTTGTTCTTCTTTTTGGCCCGTGTCATTTGTTCCAGTCACGGGTTGGCCTGTAAAGAATATGTTGGCCGAAGACATGTCGGTCTTAAAATCGTATAGCTGGTCCATTATGTTACCAGAGGTGTCCATAAAGGTGGACTTATCCTTTTTACTGACATTCAAATAGCCATTTATAAAATAGAGTCCGTAGTTGTCAAAATTGTTGTCCTTGGCCTTTTGAAGCAATTCTTCCGGGACGTTGTCGTAAGTTTTGTCAATGAGCACATATTGTTCTTGCGCAAAAATTGAGTTGAAGAAAAGGAACGAGGCAATAATGGGTAATAATCTCATTTGTTGTTGTTTAAAGTTGATTTTATTGTGTTGGATCAATGTATGGTCAGCAGTGGTATTGGTAGAATTTTAAGGCTCTTAACCAGAGCGTCTATGCGATATTGACCTCAATGCTAATTAAAGATGGCCATTTTTGAACCTGCCTTTGATAGCGCTACTATCGAGGGTATCAAAACCAAGAATCGCACTATAATAATAGACCAAAGACTGTAATTGGGGGTTACTGTCCATAGCGGTTACCTTGGCATGGATAGGGTTGGGAAAAAAGGAAATGCTTATTAGATGAAATAGTATTCTCATAAGGTAAAGTGCTGGGGGTAGGTTACGTTGTCCAAGTTTTTGTTAAAGGGATTATAACGGGCATGTTATGGATTTATTATGGTCATTGCTGCTATAAAATTCGTGGAGGAAACAACATAAAACAAGAGGTAGATTATAAATGATTGTTAATAAAAGTTTTAGGTGAGATGGCCCTGGATTATTTTTTTACAAGTCTTGGAGGCGGGGCTGATGGAATAGATCTAAACAAAGATCACGAATTAACTTTTTTTTAAAAACAAAGAAGGTTTTAAGCTTTACTTTTGCCGGCTTAAATTAATATCAAGAATCTCAAAAAGGAGATAGCAACCTGCAATAACAAGCAAGGTGCTAAATAGATAGGCCAATCCGTTGGAACAAATGTTAACCCATACGTCCTCGTCTTTGCAGCTGTTTCCTTTTTAAAATATACAGAGAAATGGCAGTTACAACCAAAATAACCCCTAAATTTTCGGCGTTAATACCTCTTTTTGTTTTTGTTTTTACATTTCTGGGCGTTGGTATCTATCAAAACGATTTTTACGCCCTGCCCGCTCCTATTGCGGTTATAGTTGGTGTTATTGTGGCGTTCTTAATGTTCGGGCAATCTATATCTACAAAAATAAGTACCTTTTTAAAAGGTTGTGGTGACGAGAAGATATTGACCATGTGCTTGATCTATCTGTTGGCCGGAGCCTTTGCTGCCATAACCACCAAAACTGGTAGTGTGGATGCCATCGTTAATATGGGGTTAGACTTTATCGCCCTTCAGTATATATATGTGGGAATATTTGTCATCGCAGGATTTTTATCGGTCTCCACGGGTACCTCGGTGGGGTCTATAGTAGCATTGGCCCCTATCGTAGTGGGCTTTGCCAATGAAAGCAGTGCCGATTTGACACTTTTGTGCGGTGCCTTATTGGGTGGCAGTATGTTCGGTGATAATTTATCGGTAATCTCCGATACCACCATTGCAGCTACTCAATCCCTAGAATGTAAAATGAGTGATAAATTTAGGCAGAATATCAAAATTGCCCTACCTGCGGCTCTATTTACGATGGGTATTCTACTCTTTCAGGGTTGGGACCTTACATCTGTCGAAACGGAGGCGGCCACATATAGCTATTCGGTGTTAAAAATACTGCCCTATGTCTTGGTCATTGTTCTCTCTATTATAGGTGTAAATGTATTTGTGACTTTGTTACTCGGAGTTCTTTCAGCCGGACTCTTGGGAATCGTTTCAGGGGATTTTACCTTAATGGAATCGACCCGGATCGCCTATACAGGGTTTACCAATATGACAGAGATTTTTTTATTATCCCTGCTTACGGGAGGTTTGGCCGCCTTAGTGGAAAAAAATGGAGGAATCGATTATATTTTGGTCAATATAAAAAAACGCATCAAAAGCAAGAAAACGGCCCAGTTGGGTATCGCGACCTTGGTGGGCACGACCAATATGGCCATTGCCAATAATACCGTATCCATTATTATAACCGGACCCATCGCCAAGATTATAAACGATGACTACGGTCTGGATAATAAGAGCACCGCTTCAATTCTGGATATTTTTGCCTGTATTTCTCAAGGGTTGCTACCCTACGGAGCACAGGTCTTAATGATTTTGAGCTTTTCAAATGGTAGGTTGGACTATCTAGATCTGGTATTCAATACTTGGTATCTGTTGCTATTGCTAATATATACATTGATATACATAAATTTCAGTTCTATATGGAATAAACGTCCTAAAAATTTATTTTAGTATCATGTTCATACTTGATTATTATAGATATTTTTCAATGTTAAAAAGGGAATGCATTTGCAAGAAATTTCTTTTTAAAAGTATCTTTGCGATCCCAAATTGATCGGGGCTCGGATTAAGCTATGAATCACTGATCCATTTAGAAAGGATAGCATCTTTCTGTGTACATACTCTCTCTAAAACATAGCTTTAATACATCCGGGTTTTAATTATTTAAAACTAAAATTATTAGTATGAAACATTTAATTACAGCATGTACGGCTGTTTTGATCGGTGCAGTATCTTATGGACAGATGGAAGTTTCCGTAAGTACCGGTTATGCCATTGGTAGTGCCACTATGAAATTAGGGGAGCGCGTAAGCGTTTCCAATACAGAAAACTCATATGGGAGTTATGGTGAAGGAGCCAATGTTCAGATAAGGGGAACGTATTATTTTGATGATTCTTTTGGGGTGGATTTAGGTTTTGGTTATTTACAAGGTACGGATCAAGACATATCTAAGGTCGATTTACCGAATACAGAAGTAGATGCGGTTGCCAGGGCCCGTGCCTTTGGAGCTTCGGCCTCGTTGGTCTATAAATTTACCAACAGCCTCTACGGTCGCTTTGGGGCCTTGATCAAAATGGGTGGTAAAACGGAAGCGGTAGTATATCAGAAATCCGTTTTTTCAGAAGCCGAGGCCGAAGCCTTTGGTGTACCGGAAGGTTCGTACTCCGAAACGCGTTATAAGGAAGATTACCATGGGAAATTTCCATTGGGATTTGTAGGTGCTATGGGTTATAAGTTCAACTTAAGCCCCAATTTCAGCCTTTTTGTAGAGGCCGAGTACTACGGTATCAGTTTAAAAAGAAAAGATTCGGAAATTTCGGAATTTAATACCGATGTAGTACTGCCAGATGGTACGGTTGCCGTAAGCGGATATTATAACTTGGATAATCTTCCCGAAGGTTATGTACGCAAAACCAATTATGAGGATGAGCTGTCAAATACAAATACGGACACTTCAAAGAAATTATCGCAAAAAGTACCGTATTCATCGTTCGGACTTAATTTTGGACTTACCTATAAATTTAAGGCTTCCCAGAAAGATAAATAAATAGTTTTGTGAAATTTTAATTGTTCATAAATCAATTGGCAGCCCCGTTAAATATCGTTTTTAGCGGGGCTGTTTTTTTATATGAAACACAGTACGGTATACTATCTTTTTTAGATATACTATATCGATAGTTATTATATAGATTACTGCATTACCAACTAATATTAAGGCTTTATATTTTGGTTTACCCTAAATATATTATTTGGGTCGTAGGTGTTTTTTATCTTCACCAATCTATCGTAATTATGTTTATAACTGGCTTTAACACGGTCTTGGCCTTCTTCCATCATAAAATTGGAATAGGCTCCACCAGCAGAATATGGATGCAATGCCTCATAATATGATTTACACCAATTGGTAATTGTAGCTGCATTTTTTGCGTTTGGATCTACTCCAATATAAACCCCGGCATACTTGGCATCGCGGTATGCCCAAGGGGTATCTGTACTACCTACCCTACTCGCCGCGCCACTAAGTGGATACAAGTGCATTTGTGATAAAGGTGTTGGAATGGTGCTGCCAAATTTTAAATGTTGAGCACGGACCTCGGAACCTAATTCATTAAAAAAATCGGCCCGCCAATACCATTGCAATCCCGGAGGCAATAGACCATCGAACATACTTTGTAGCGATGGATATGGCATTTCCCCAACATGGGCAAAAACAGGGTTTAAATCAAGAACCGGTTTAAAAAGCTCTGTAAATTCTTCGGGATTTCCTGTATAGCACCAGACAATGCCACAGAACTTTTTATTATGTAACTCTGCTGGAAAAGGAGACTCGGGAATAACCATGGTGGCAATAAAACCGTTTAAATTTTCAGTAGCTTCGTGGATAAAGGTGTGGTACCAATCCATGATTTCTTCTACTCTTTCAATGGGCCATAGGGTTGGACCTCCAATAACAGTTTTTATGGGGTGTGCCTGAAAGGTAAAGGACGTTACCACTCCGAAATTGCCTCCTCCACCTCTTATGGCCCAGAACAAATCTGTGTTTTCATTTTTATTTACAGTGACAAAAGAGCCATCTGCCAAAACCATTTGTGCTTCTAACAGATTGTCTATGGTTAGGCCATGTTTTCTAGTTAAATACCCAACTCCCCCACCAAGGGTTAGACCTCCTACGCCTGTTGTAGAAACCATTCCCGCAGGTATGGCTAAACCAAATTTATGTGTGGCCGTATCGACTTCGTTCCAAATGTTTCCCCCACCAACTCTTACGGTATTGTTAGAAGTGTTTACCTCCACCGATTTTATACCGGAGAGGTCAATAACCAGACCGTCATTGCAAAGCCCCAACCCTGCTCCATTGTGCCCACCACCCCTTATGGCAATCAGTAGATTGTTTTCCCTTCCAAAATTTACCGAGGAAATAACATCTTCAGCATTTTCACACATGGCAAACAAACCTGGACGTTTATCTATCATGGCATTATAAACTTTGCGCGTATTATCGTAGGTCGTATCCGAAGGAAATACAAGGCTTCCTGTCAATTGTGAAGCGAATACCTTTATACTGTGGGGAGCTATATCTTTTACTAGGTTTTTCATGTTTCTAAATATTAATGTTGTTTATAGGGACAATTCCCATACTCCGCCACGATTCTCATGTACATTTTTTGTAATTATAAAAGTGTCAACAGAAAAAATACATCGATTACGGGTATCAGTCAAAAGGGGTATTTGTAAGCTTTTAAGCGTGTTTTTAGCTTTTTTCGGTGTTTAAGGGAGAGTGATGTTCGTGTACCATTTTCCACCCATTGGTCGTTTTCACGAACAGCAAAGAAATTTGATCGTTAACAACCACAAGTTCCTCCCCGAACTTAAGATGAAAATCGGAATGGAAAGTTAAATTGGCCACCTCTCCGTAAACGGCAATCTTCAGATCTTTTGCGTTCAACTTTATGATTTCGGTCACAGATCCAAAAACCGTACGTTCGTGAGTTTCATTGGCATCACCACCATTACGGGGCTCCCCGTTTTTAAATTCGGTAAACTTGGGGCTGTAACCATGAAAAGATATTAGTTTATCCATATCGCCATCTTTAATACTTTGGGTAATGGCATTGAAGGTTTCCATTACTTCTTTTTTGGCTTCTGGAAATTCATCATTTATAAGATCGGTCTTGGTTTCTTGGAGTTCTACTTTTTTTGTGAATCCTGATAACAACATTCCGAAAATAATAAGGGCTGCCGATACCGTCAATTTTGTTTTCATAATAGTATATTTTAATGTGTTCCAAACAAAAGTAGAGTACAATTGTTCTGTGCAATTCTACATTTGGACCAAAAAAATATACTTTTAGACCAAGATGGATGTTTTTGTAACTATTTGAATAACAATGTTATATTAGTGTGAAATGAAGTTGGAAGGTAGAATTCCATATTTTTTATGGAAGCATTTTGAAAAATAAGCAGGACTACTAAAACCTGTTTGATAGGCTACCTCAGAAATGTTGTCACTTTGTTTTTTCATAAGTTCCAAAGCCTTGTTTAAGCGATAATCCCTTAAAAATATATTTGGGGATTTGCCTACCAAATTCATCATATATCGGTATAGTTGCGATTTGCTATATCCTAGGCTTTTCTCAAAATCTCGTACGCTAATGTTATTCTGAGACCATATTTTTTCGGTATACAACATTAACTGTATCATAAAACTCTTTTCGACGGTATTTATAACATTAATAAATTTATGAGTCAATGGCCTGTTTTGATTCTCTCCTTCGTATAGATCTTTTATTACATCTGTAATCGAAAATCCACCTTTGGCAACATCGCTTAGGTAATCTGAAGTTTTTATGGTATCCTCAAAAATATTTTCTTTTTCGGTGATCGGGGTTCCCGCACTAATGCCAATTTTAAATTCTACATCGGGAGTAATAACATGGTGGTATGCATCTTTGACCTTTATTCCACAATGTACGGCATTGGTCACGGTATCGAACGAAATTAAAAAGGTATTCGCTTCCTGCTTCACTAAACGGCCTTTGTATTGTGATATGGCATTTTTTATAGTGGCGGTATAACCTCTAAGGGCTGCCGTTAAAGTGGAAATTTCTTTAACCCTTAACGACTTGTTTTTTATTTTAACCACTAATAAGGTTCTAAAGGCAGGTTCGTTGATAATATTGAGCCGTACATTTTTAGACTTTTCGGGGTCTTCAATACGTCCTAAAAAGGACTCGACAATGGTGTCGTTTACCTCAATAATTCTTGTAGGAACAGCACCATGGGAATTTTCGTGTAGAGCTATCAATGCCTCTTTGTTGGGCGCCTCTATGAGGCAAAAGGCGGTTTTTCGTTTTTCATCGCACCAATAGGTAAGCCCACGACAATTGTATTTATGTTCAAGATTCAAATCGGCCTGGTGCATTTCAGCGACATGTGCCGGGGTAATGCCCTCAGGAAGGTTATGTAAATCTAAAAATAAAGGCATAATGCTTATTTAGAGTGTAACTTACATCTTCTTATGGGGGCTTTGATACCTAAGATAGGCATTTGTTCGAGAGCAATCGGTAAAAATTATATATTTGGCGGATTATTTCTCTTCTAAAGAACATTTTTTGCTCCTTGCGTCACCTTTTAAAGTTGACTATATACCGGATACAAAATCTTCTATTATTATGGTTTTACTTCTGGTAGCGATGTGTACATATTGTGGTCATCTGTATATCTATGTTCACTGGTAAATGTTTTCGTGTTTACCCCAACTCTTTCATAATCTCCGCAAACAATTCGTACGATTTAATTCTGTCGTTAATATCATAAATGTTGGTAACGGCAATAAGTTCATCTACCTTCGACTGCTCTAAAAATTCTCTAACCTGTGCTTTCACGGTAGCTTTACTGCCTACAAAGGAATATTTTAGCATTTGGTGTACTTGAGAGTGTTTTAAGATTTCTCTAAGATCGTCTGTCATCGCGGTAGGCGGTTGTACATAATCTCTCTTACCTGTAAAAATACCTACGATCATGCGTATTAAAGAGGTAAACAAACATTGGGCCTTTTCATCGGTATCGGCAATAATAATATTGATGCCAGTTATTATATATGGCTTTTCGAGATTTTTTGAGGGCTTAAATTCTTTGCGATAAATTTCTAGGGCTTCCCATAAATGGGTAGTGGCAAAATGACTTGCAAATGCATATGGCAACCCTTTTTTTGCTGCCAAATGGGCGCTATCCGTACTGGAACCTAAAATATAAAAAGGAACCTTGTTCACTTCCGCTACCGGAACCCGTATTTTGGCGTTGACATTGTCTTTAGAAAAGTACATTTCCAGTTTTTCCAGTTCATTGGGGAAAGAATGTGCGGCGCTCATAAAATCTGATCGTATGGCCAGTGCCGTTTCCCTATCCGTTCCCGGTGCCCTACCCAGTCCTAGATCAATACGGTTTGGGTATAAAGAGGCCAAGGTGCCAAATTGCTCGGCAACCACCAGTGGCGAATGGTTGGGTAACATAATACCTCCAGATCCGACACGAAGGGTACTGGTATTCTCGGCTACATATCCAATAAGTACCGAAGTGGCACTACTGCCAATGTTTGGGGCATTATGGTGTTCTGCCAACCAATAACGTTCATATCCGAATTTTTCGGCATGTTGGGCCAATTTAAGAACGTTGTTATAGGTTTGTTTATATGTATGACCTTCCGATACCAGTGCAAGGTCTAAAATGGAATAAGCGGTATGTTCAATCTGCATAGTCGTATGTCGTATATTACAAAGTTAAGGGCTATGAATACAAAAATATCCCTCATTTTAAAGACTTTGTTCTAAATGTTGTTTGTATTTTATTTATTTGGAATTGGTCGATATACAAGTAAAAAAATAACAAATTTCTCGGCAGGCATTTTGTAGTGTATTGTATAGTGTTGTTTCTGTGTTGGTTATGTTTAACATCACTATAAAAAGTCGATTTTAACAACTAAGACCAATCGTTTCTCCGTACATATTTAAACCCCTAAATTCAAATTTTATGATCAAATTTAAAAACTACTTATGGTTGTTTTGTATAGCTTTCGCTATCTACAGTTGTTCGGATGACAATGTTCTTGTTAATCAAGAAGAGGAAGATAATGAGACTTCTACGGACTCAACTGAAGATGAGGTTGCATCCGAAGAAAACGAAAATACCATAGATGTGGCGACTGAATTGGTTGCGAACAATCTTGAACCCCACCCTATGCAAGACGTAGCAAGACCTGGATATTTGGAATCTATTGTAGACCCTTCTTTTGGTACCATAATCAGAAGAATTTCCGATGCAGGAAATGGAGGGGTGATCAAGCCCATGTACAGTACCATTCAGGCATGGAACGCCGACGAATCAAGAATGATATTATATGACCAGACCAACGGTGTACACCAATTATTGGATGGTATGGACTATACCTTTATTCGTAATCTTGACGATGTTCGTCCAGATGATATAGAACAATTGTTTTGGGACTTTAACGATCCTGATGTTTTGTATTATTTAGATGCCCTTACGGATGATTTTATTAGATATACGGTGTCTTCGGGTGATAAGGAAGTATTGGTGAACGTAAGAGAGGTTTCTGGATGTGATGGAAATATTAGTATGGGCAACGATGTGCAAATGATGTCTTGGGATTCTGATGTAGTAGGATTTAGATGCGATAACGATACAACTTTTGCCTATAGGCTTTCTACCGAACAATTGATAACCATAGACCTTGACGATGTAAACTATATTGCGGCTATGCCAGCACCAAGTGGCAATCTATTTTACCATAACGTATCATCATACGATGCCAATGGTAATTTTAAGGTGCGACTGAATAAAAGTGGAGTAGAACATTCTTGTTTGGGCCAAATGACAGATGGTACGGATACCCATTATTCCATTACGTTTGCCGAAGGCCCTAATGGAGGATGCTTGGGCGATATTATTGCTTTTGACCTAAACACTGGAGATTGTATACCCGTAATTTCAACTGATTTAGGATACGATTACCCAAAGAGCGGCACCCATATCTCTGCCGTTGCCCATAAAAATCCAGGTTGGATTGCAGCATCGATGATAGGTTATGAACAAGACGGTCAATCGCTTTTAGACCAAGAATTGGTAATCGCCAGGGTGGAAAAAGGCAATGTAGAAGTATATAGAATTGGGCACCATAGGGCCGATGAAGATGAATTTGATTATTGGGGAGAACCCCACGCGGTCATAAGTCCTACTGGAACCAGAGTGCTTTTTGGTTCTGACTGGAGCGGTAGTGAAGACGGTACTTCGGTAGAATCGTATGTAGTGGAATTGCCTTCTTTTAAACAATAAGGTTTTCTTTTTAAAAAGCAAGACAATATACAGACGATTACAGTTCTGTACAGAATTGTAATTAGAAAGGCCAACGCTTCCCTCCTAGCGTTGTCCTTTTTTATAATTAATAGATTCTAATACTTATATACGTTCGTTTGGTTTTCTCCAGTAAATTTAAATTAACACGACGAACAATTGGTGTGGTTGTCCAAATTGTTCTGTTTCTGTTGTTGTTTTAATTTACGTAGGTGGTACATGTGTATAACACAGAAAATGGCACCAGATATAATTAAGGGTCCTGAAACTAAAAACACGCCATAAATGACATAAAAAAAGCTAGAGATCATATGCCATAGTCTAAAACCGCCCATGTCTTTTTTGGTAACGGCATAAAACCCGGCCATGATGGCTATATAGCCCAAAATTTCAGCATATAAATTCATTGAGTTATAGTTTTTTTAAGGTACGTTCTTTATAATTTGCTTCATTAATTTTTTCTTCTATGCGCTCTAGTTCCTCCATAAAATGCGGACTATTGGCCAAAATATCTCGGGTGACCTCTGTCCCCGCTTCCCAGTAGCGTTTAAATACGGTAATATGCTCATGTGCTTTTGGTGTTAATGAGAGAACTTGTTTACGTTTGTCGTTTGCATCTTCTTTGGTGGCTATGTAGCCGTTCTTTTTCATTTTCTTTACAATCTTTACTACCGCTGGGTGTGAAAACTGCAAGGTATCAGCCATTTCTGTAATGGTCATGGACTCGTGCTCCTGTAACAATCGGAATATTAGGTTCCAATTTGGTTCTATATCCAATCCTTTACTTTTATAAAGATCTTTGGTACTGTACAACAGGGCATCGCTTAAACGCTTTAGCCTACTGGTAAGTCCCTCGTACTCCATTTGTATTAGAAAATCATCCATAACCCATTTATTAAGTAACTGGTTACGCAAATGTATATTATTTTATGTAACTAGTTACGTACTTTGATAAAGTTTTTATGTTTTTTTTCACCGTAACTTGAGGAAAATACATCAATTTACCTTGATCACTTTTTTGGCATATACTGTTTCGGTGCCTACATTTATCATAGAAATTGCATATACTCCCGAGGCCAGTTCATTCATATTCAGCTTGTATGATGAATCTTGGGTTGTCAATGTCAGTATATGTTTTCCGCTTATATCATATATTTGAATGGTCCCATTGTCCGACCATTCCTTTTATATAAAGAATACCCGAGGTCGGATTAGGATGTATGGTTAGTGTTGGTCCATTTATAGGTTTGTTGCCTGAAAGAACCTCCCCATTTACATTGTATACAACAATAACGGGTGGTCTGCTATAGGTACCTAGTGTAACGAAAAGTCAAATTAAACTTAAACAGGTATGTTCTACTGTTCTCGGTCATAGATGGTATCTTTGGGGCCTTGGCATTTAGATTAAAAAATGTGCTCTTGCAATAGAAAGTTATGTCGTTTAAAAAATTACATCCCCATTTATTAGAAGTTCTCGAACGTTTATCTATAGAGACCCCTACCCCTTTTCAAAAAAGTAGTATTCCTGTAATAAAAAGTGGAGCAAACGCCTTTTGTATTGCCCCGAGCAATAGTGGTAAGACCACTACTCTATTGTTAACAACATTGCAAAAGCTAAAGTGCAAGGCAGAAGGAAATGCACCCAGAGCGGTAGTCCTTGTCGAAAACAAGGAGCGCGCCATGGAATTGTACAAGGCCTTTTTGGCATATACCAAACAAACCTCGTTGCGGGTTTATGTAGGTTACAAAGAACTTCACATAGATGTACAAAAATCTGAAATATTCGAAGGAATCGATATTCTTGTTACCACACCTACCAATTTGTATAAATTGTTTTTGTTGAATGGGGTAAGTACGTCGCAATTACAGATCTGTAGTATAGACGATGGTGACTTTTTAAAACAACGATCCGAATATAATGCCATGCTTGGGGTTACTCAGAGCATAATAAAATGCCAATACGTGTTGTTTGCAGAAAATTTGCCCCCCATGTTAGCACGTTTTGAGGATCATTTTATGGAACGAGCCAAACACATTAGAAAATAACACCAAAAAGAAACTTTTGTTTACATGCATGCCCAAAATCCATATCATAATCGCTATGATCTAAATAGGCTGGTAAAACATCATCCTGAATTAAAAAAATATGTCGTTTCCAATCCCACAGGGGAAAAGACCATAGATTTTAGTTCTTCATCAGCGGTATTGGCATTGAACAAGGCCATATTGCTCGCAGATTTTAAATTGGATGATTATCAACTGCCTACCGGATATTTGATACCTCCCATACCGGGGCGTTTAGATTATTTGTTGCATGTTCGCGATTTCCTTTTAGACAAATTTAAATTGCCAAAAGATTTACAACTAAAGGGATTGGATATTGGTGCCGGCGCCAATGGTATCTATTGTATTCTTGGAGCTCAATATTTTAATTGGCAGATGGTTGGTGCGGAAAGCGATGCAAAAGCTGTAGAAATAGCCAAAGCCAATATAATTAGAACAAAAGAGTTACAGGGTAAGGTGAAAATCTGTTGGCAAGAGAACAAGGGTTTTCTGTTTAAGAATATAGTGGGTAAAAATGAGCATTTTGATTTTACCGTCTGTAATCCTCCTTTTTATAGCTCTGAGGAAGAGGCAGTAAAAGAAAACCTTAGAAAGCTTAAGAATTTAGAAGGAAATACCGATAAAAGAGAGCGGTCTTATAATTTTGAAGGACAGGCCAATGAACTTTGGTGTAATGGCGGTGAGGCGCTTTTTATTAAAAGGCTGATAAAGGAAAGTATATTATTTAAGGGCCAAGTGAAATTATTTACGAGTTTAGTGGCCAAATCCGATAATGTGCCAAAAATTGAAAAGCAGTTAAAAAAAGCAAAGGCCGATTACCACATAATACCAATGCTGCAGGGAAATAAAAAAAGTAGGATTGTTTTATGGTGGTTCTAGGTTGCCGTGGCCATAGTATGTAAACGAGAAGAGTTGTAAAAAATATGTCGGCCTATGAAATTCCTTTTACCGTTACATTCTTATTGATTTGGTGTACGAGGCCCCTTAAAAAATTTCCAGGACCAATTTCTGTAAATTCTTTGGCCCCATCGGCTATCATATGACGAATTGTTTGTCGCCATAACACGGGATATGTTAATTGATTTACCAAGTTTTTCTTTATGGTTGTTATGTTGGTAGTGGGGCGTGCCGTAACATTTTGATAAATGGGACACTTGGGGATTTTAAATGTTGTTAGCTCAACTGCAGTTCTGTAATCGTCGATTATGGGTTTCATATAAGGCGAATGAAATGCTCCGCTTACAGGTAAATTTAATACATCGATAGCGCCAGGTCTTAATGCATCGCAAGCCTCCTTTAAAGCTTTTTTCTCCCCCGAAATAACCACTTGTTTGGGGGCGTTATAGTTGGCGGGGGCAACAATGCCATCCACTTTTGAGCATACGTCCTGAACAATAATATCGTAAAGACCGATGACCACGGCCATACCGGTTTCCTCCGTTTCAAAAACCTTTTGCATAAGTGATGCCCTAATGGATATCAGTTTTAGGGCAGATTCGAAATCTAACGATTCAATAGCAGTCAAAGCGGATATTTCGCCCAATGAATGGCCGGCGACCATGTCAGGTTTAAAGTTGTTGCCAAGGGTTTTTACCAATATATAAGAGTGTAGAAAAATAGCAGGTTGTGCATATATAGTCTTTTTTAAGTCATCTGCACTTCCATTGAACATTATCTCCGAAATAGAAAAGCCCAATATATCATTGGCCTTTTTAAAATAGTTTCTTGCCATACCGGAATTTTCGAACAGATCTTTTCCCATACCAGGAAATTGATTGCCTTGACCAGGAAACAAATATGCGTGCATGATAGAATGGCTTATTATAGTGTTTAAAGTATTAATTTATATAAAAATGAGTCAACTGTAAAACCGTCAATGGATTATGGAAGGTTATCTTAAGAGGTTTTGTTGATATTTGTATATGAATCTTATATTTAGATGTACGATAGTACAGAATTGTTTACCGATAAGTAAACATTCCCCATGGGAAACACTAAAAGAAGGTTGAAATGCTGTATTAACTATTTTATTTACAGATAAGTAGTGTTTTAACGACCGATAAACGGTACAAAAAAGCACCGCCCAAAATGGACAGTGCTTTTTTAAGAATTATATAATGTAGAATGTAAACGTTACTCCATGTCTATAATACCCACCACTTCGTAAGCCCTGGTACCATTAACTTGAATTTTTTCGTATAAAATGTTTCCGAACTCGTAATAAGTTTCTCCGTCTATAGTTACTTTCTCGTAATCATCTGGAAGTTCGTAGACGATAGTGCCTATTTCTGGTTCAACAACTTCATATCCGTCATCTACTTGGGTATAAAAAGTACCGCTCACATTAAAATAAATATGGTTGTTAAAACGTATTCTTGTAAAATCGGGCGGCAACGTATTTATCCTGAAACCAATTTTAGGTGCTATTACAATGTATCTACCTCTAGAAAGAGTGTAAAATTTGTTGTTGGAATAGTAGTAATTCTGGCCTTTATGTACGATTACTTTTTTATTCGGAACGGTTCTTACCGAAACAACTTTCTTTTTTGGGGTTCTATAAACTACTTTTTTACTGGATACCCTGTTGGGTGTTTTTCTAACTACGGTGGTAGTCCTTGTCGTTTTAGTTGTTCGGTTACTTCTTTGTGCCGTACCGTAGAATATAAATCCGGTTAAGAACAAGAATAATAATAGATATTTTTTGTTATTTGTTTTCATGGCTCATCATTTTTAAAGATTAAACTTTGTTTTGCACATTCACTATTTTGACTGCTATTTTTACCTTAGGTTTAATTCATGGTAGGTAAACTAGATTAGATCTGTTTTTTTATCTATGAGAGAGGTAATTGTATAGATAAAAAAAGGCGCATTCATTAGAATACGCCAAATTGTATAATACATTGATCCGTTATTACAGTAACGAAAGTATACCTTGTAATTCTGTAAGGTTAAGACTAGAGTTGTTGTCGGTGTCCAAAACATCGAAATTGTCGGCAACGGAACCAATGGCTTCGGTTGAACTAATAGCTTCGTCGTTATTGGTATCTAAAAGACTAAAAAGACTTGCCACCTGTTGTACGGTTGAGTTAGAACTTAAAGAGCTCAATAATGTTGCCGCATCGGAAACATTTGATGTGTTCATGTTTTTTACACTATTACAGCTGGCCAAGGCAGCTATTAAAGCTAAGGAACCTATTACTTTTTTCATGATTATGTGTTTAGAATATTTTATATGCGTGCAAAAGTAGTTGCGCAAATTGTATAAAAAGAAGGTTCTAGACCAAAGCCCTATTTGTGTCTATACACAAGAAAAAGTTATAGACAAATACAAAAACAAGTTATTTGGTTCTTTGTTTAAAGTTGTTAGAGCGAAGAGATTTTATGCTGGTGTTAAAAACTACCTCACAAGAGAGAAGTGTCCCGTAATAATTGTTTTTCCGTCTTTTTCCTCAAATTTGAACCAATAATCGCTTGCCTGTAGCCTACGGCCGTTCAAGGTTCCGTCCCAAGAACCGTTCACAGCGTCGAACTGGGCCAAAAGCTTGCCATAACGGTCATAAATGGTAATGGTTCCTTCTAGCGCAAAGAACTCTTGGTCCACCTTCCATGTATCGTTTGCCCCATCCTGATTTGGCGTAAAGAACTTGGGAAATTTGGAACGTATGGATTCTGCCGAATCTTCACAGGCCAGTAGGTCTATGGTCACGGTAAAACTGGACTCATCGGAACAAGCCCCAGATTGGTTATAAATGTATACCGTAGTGGTTTCGGTAATGCTATCCCCTTCGTTCAAGCTAATGCCCTCTCCCCCGCTTTCGGTGTAATACTGGCCATTGGTCAAGGCAGGCAGAACAAACATCTCGCATTCCGTAACATCCTCTAATCGGTCAACGGCCACCGGAGGATCGATGGTAACGTTAAAACTTGTCTCGTCTGCACAATCGCCCACACCCGTGTGAATATATATGGTTTGCGAACTATCAATGATATCACCTGCCCGTAGTTGGCTTCCATTGGCATTGGCCTGTGTAAAATAAGTGTTCCCTGGATTAAGCTCCGGAAGGGTGTAACTATCGCAGGCGACCACGTCCCCAAGGGTATCGGCCGTAACCGGCTGTGTTGCGATAAGACTAAATACGGTTTCACCGTAACAACCACTGGCATTGCTGACCCTTACGGTAATCAACTCTTCGTTTTGAACGGTATTGGTATAAGGGTCGGCAAGGGTCAAGGGGTTGCCCGAAGCGTCAAAATAGGACACGCTCACCCCTGTTTGGCTTCCTATGGCCTGTGACGCTATATCCGCTAGGTCTATGTTGAATTGTGCAAACCCATCAGCATCAAGATCACATCCGAGGATGTCGGATACTAGGTTGGCCGTGGGTGCATCTTCGTTAACGGTAACCGTAATAGGGTTTCGCTCAAGGGTAAGGCCCGTTACAATAGTGCTGGTTATCTCACAGGTATATACCCCGGCATCGGAAACGGACAAGGGGTCCAAGACAAGATCGGCATCCGTTGCACCGGAAATGGGGGCGCCGTCCTTAAACCATTGGTAAACGTTGGCCGAACCACTAACGACCGTGGACAATGTTAAACTGGATCCTACACAACCATCAAATGTTTCGGTATCGTTGACCTTGGCTTGGGGACTATAGTAGAAACCAGTAATACTTTGGTCGTAATAGTCGAACTCGTCCTCAAAATCCCCAAATTGAAATCGGTTATCATTAAAAGCAAAAGTCTCTAAATTTACATTGGTAGTAAAATCTGGCATAGTACCTTCCATATTATTATTCGAAACACTAATTGATTCTACATTCGTCCATTGCGAGAAGGAAGCGGGCAAACTACCGGTAAACTCATTGTTTCTAATGTCGAAAATTATAATATTGGACCATTGTGAAAGACTAGCGGGCAATTCACCAGAGAGTGCATTGTCGTTTACCATAAAAATCTTAATCTGTGAAAAAGAAGAGTAAGTATCAGGAATTTCCCCTTCTATATTATTGTTAAAAGCAAGTATTTGGTCAATATCGGTCCAGTTCGAAAAACTGGGGGAAAAGGTTCCGGATATTTCGTTGTTGGCTATATTGAAGTATTGTAAATCAGTTAAATTGGATAATGATTCGGGAATGGAACCTGAAAGGGCATTCCCCCATAAATTAAGACTGTTTAAATTGACCAAATTCCCAAAAGAATCAGGAATAGGCCCTGTAAGTCCGCCATCAAGAGTACTACTATATGATGTTAAGTTAAGAGTTTCCAAACTGATCATTTCACCATATTCAGGAGGAATGTTACCGGAAATATATGTTGCATCGATCGAAAGCTCCCTTAAATTGACCAAGTTTCTCAATGAAACAGGAAGCTCTCCTGTAAGCAATTGGCTTCCAAGGCTTAAAACATATAATGAAGTTAAGTTTCCTATGGTATCGGGAATGGTTCCTGTTAATTCATTATCGGAAAGCAATAAATATCTTAAGTTGATTAAATTTCCATATTCCGGGTATATGTAGCCGGTAAAGTTATTTCTAGATAGGTTTAAGTTGGTTAACTGAACCATATCGGTAACCTCAATTGGAATTTCTCCATCAAGGTCGTTGTTCCAAAGATTCAATGAAGTAAGATTACTCAATGTGGTTAAGCTTACTGGGAAATTTCCAGAAAGGCCACATCCAGAAATGTCCAGTACAGTTAAAAATTCCAGGTCTGCCAGTTCATCAGGAATATATCCAGATTGTATGTTACCTGCGTTAAAATAGTCTGTAGGGTTCATATCAATACCGACAACATGCCCCCCTGTCAGGGTCAATCCATACCAATCATCGGTAACGGGACCGGTAAAGTCCCAATCGTTCGTTGGGTCCCCATCGGTTTCGCTATCCCAATTTGGACCATCCGTAGCGTCATAAAATGCTTGTAGGGCAGCTTTTTCGGCAGGGGTTACCTGGGCCTCGATGAGTTGAAAAAAAAAGAGAATTAAAATAAGGGGGTATAATTTCATATTAGGGGTACTTCCAATCGTTAAGTAAACATATGAATTAACGAAATTCAATATTACTAATTTACAATTATGAAATAATAAAGGATAAAATATTGTTTATCAACGTTCAAACACTGAAAAAATCCTGCTGTTGTAATTAGGGGGCTTCTAAAGTTATAACTTGTATGATTTTAATATTTCCTTAGTGCTTTGGTAACCAATATCAAAGATAGTATCGATACTTCGCATATCGAAAGTAGCAAAATTACTCAACGCCTCTGGTGAAATAACAAAATCACAATCATTGAACTTTGCCAACGATTCCGCTGCCGACTTTAGTTTATAGGCCCTGTCCACTACGTTATAGGAATGCTTTAAATCTTTTACATCAATATTTTTTAAAGGATTTACATAGCTGCCGATAATCTTGTCGCAATATATTTTAAGTGGTTCTACCGGAAAATTGTTCAATACGCCCCCATCTACATAATAAGAACCGTTAATAGCAATGGGTGAAAATACTCCAGGAAAAGTAGCCGATGCCAATACAGGCCGTATCAGTTCTCCCTCATGAAAAATCTTTAGTTCGCCGTTTATGATATTTGTTGCGGTAACGAACAAGGTTTTGGGCAATTTTTCAAAACGATCGTCTGGTAAGTACTTCTTAAACTCGTCATAGAATTTTTCGGTATCTATAAATCCAGGTTTTCCTTTGGCGAATCTACTGGTATGGAAAATGGATGTAACCTTGAAAAACTGTAATATTTCTGACCAAGGTACACCTCCGGCATATAAGGCGCCTACAATGGCACCTGCACTGGTGCCTGCAATATGCGTGGCATATATATCATGCTCCTCTAAAGCTTTTATTAGTCCAATATGTGCGACTCCCCGTATTCCACCGCCCGACAAAACCAAGCCAATATCCATCTTATCTTTTTTTATGTTCAATTACGTGCAATTATCTCAAATTTCACCAGACCTCCATCGATACTGGCTTTTTCTAGAACTCCATTTTTATAATAGTAAATGTTTTCTTTCCCTTTTGCGTTGATTTTCTTGTAAGAGTGTTCTCCAAGTGCGACTATGGTGTTAAAACTTCCATCTTGTTCAGAGTAACAAAGGTCGATATTCACAGGTTCCTTAAAATAAAGTAAAATAGTAGTGTAATCGATAGAGGTTTCCAGTACCTCTTCTTCCTTGCCATTTTTTATAACTTGATATTGTGAACTATTCCAGTTTGTTACGGTATTGGCATGGGGCTTATTATTTACATCGATAACAACATCAGCTTTTTTCATAACCTTGTTTTCAAAAGTAACATCGTATTTATAGTTTACCTCGATATTTTTGATGACCCTTGTTTTTATAGCGGTTTCACTTTGATAAAATATCTTGTTGTCCTTACTGTTCTTGGTTGCTTTTAAATTTCCGATTACTTTGTCCTTTAAGACGATATCAAAATACAAAGTAGTGTCGTTGAGGGTGTAAAGGGGTATATCGGTACCTATGTTAAAATCAATAAGAAGAAACAGAACAATAATAAATTGGTATATGGGGAACATGTTTTAAGCCTTTCTATACTATGCAATGTTCAAATTAATGGGCCTCAAATACAATTTTATTGCAGCTCTATGAACACTATTTTTTTCTAAAAAACTAAGATAACACGTTTTTAAGACACATAAGAACTATTCAGGAGGGTTCTGTAAAATTATGGGGTGAATAATTGGAAATTTATGAAAAGTCCCTTGATTTTTACTTTTAAAAAAGGCGAGTAACCGAGAAGATGATTTCTTCTACTATTTTGGCGTAAACGATTTTCATTAATGAAAACATGTTTAATACAGCGTATGGGCCTTTAAGTTGTTTTGCTTTGTGAGGCGTTGTTTTTTTGCTGTTTTTCCAGAGTTTTTCTAATCTGTTCGCTATCCCATAGATCATCATATATTACCACACCTCTTTCTAGGTCGGCATTTAAAAGTCGTTCTTGTTCCTCTAGCTCTTTTCTGGCCTTAAATATAAAATTCTTGTCTTGTTTTGGTTCGGTCGCCAAGCGTCGTAAGCTATCCTCATCGTACTTTATAAAATTTTTGACCTGTCTGTTCAGGGTATATTTTCTAAAGCCCATTTTACTGAGCGTATCCTTTGCCAGAGCCAAAGAGGTATCCAATGTTTCCCTATAAATATTTTCTATACCCATGTTCAGTAGATCATAGGCGGCATCCCTGTTTTTTGCACGTACCATAAGTTCCACATGGGGATATTTTTCCTTGACGATTTTAGTGACATTTTTTGTGACATCCATATTATCTATCGCGCATATCAATATTTTTGCTTCTGCTATTCCTGCTGATTCCAATAGATCTATTCGGGTGGCATCACCATAATACACATCAAATCCCATTTTACGTAAAAAATCTACTCTGTTCGAATCATGGTCCAATATGGTGGCCTCGATACCATGTGACCTTAAAAAACGGCCAACGGTACTACCAAAATGGCCAAAGCCGACAAGTATAATCTTATGTGATTTGGCAATATGGTCCATAGGTCTTTTTATAGACTCTTTGGTTCCTATTCTTGGAAGTAATATACGTTCATTAAACGCACTTACCATGGGGGTAACGGACATAGAAAGTGCTGTTACCACAAGCATAATGTCGATTTGTTCTTGGTTTAGAATATTTAATTGAAACGCGAAAGACAGTACTACAAAGGCAAATTCGCCTATTTGAGCCAGACCAAAGGTCAACATAAGTTTTTGGTCGAATTTGAGTTTAAAAATTCGTCCGGTAATAAAAAGTACAAAGGCCTTTAGCAATACGATTATAATCAACAATCCTCCAATAGTCAAAGGTATCTTACTGATTATAACAAAGTTTATTGAAGCTCCCACGGCCATAAAAAACAACCCCAACAATAAATCCTTAAAAGGTTCCAAGGTGCTTTCCAACTCATGTTTAAATTGACTGTTAGACAATACCACACCTCCTAAAAAAGCACCTAATGCAGGGCTAAGCCCTACATACTCCATTAAGAGCGAAATACTAAAGACAATTAAAAAGGCAGAAGCGATCAAAAGTTCCCTAACACCTGTTTTGGCCACCTTTCTCAATATAGGTACTATTAAATATCGTCCGGCCACAATAATGGTTGCAACAGATAAAATAATGGCAAGTGTTTGAAAACCAATAGGAAGACCATCTAATAGATTGCTATGGCCAAGGCTTTTTTCAATAGACGAACCTTCCGAATTTGAAAGTAAGGGAATGGCACCCAGCATAAAAATTACGATGATATCCTGAAACAGTAAAATGGAAAATGCCGAAGTACCAAAGGTGGTTGCCATTAACCCTTTTTCTTTAATGGTCTGCAGGGCAATAGCGGTCGATGATAAGGCAACAGCCATAGAAATTACCAGGGAGACCTTACCTTCATACCCCAAAAACATAAAAAGGAAATAGGAAAGCAATAGGGTACCTGCTACTTGAAATCCACCCATTCCCAATATGGTTTTACGCATATTCCAGAAATTTTTAGGTTCAATTTCGAGTCCGATCAAAAATAACATCATAACCACCCCAAATTCGGCAAAATGAAGAATGTCCTCCCCTTCTTCCCCTATAAAACCAAATACATAAGGACCTATTAAAACACCTGCCAACAAGTAACCCAATACAGAACTAAGCCCTAACCGTTTGGCGATATAAACACAAATAATGGCGCTTGTTAGAAAAACAATTACATTAAAAAGTATGTTTCCTGTCATAATCTGAATGGTTTTCATCTAATGCCACGCTAGGTGACACCGTGTTCAATTGAATTGGTTTTCTTATTTTGTAGCGTATCTATTAATTCGCTATACTTATTACCGTAAGCTTCAAGTTCTTCTTCTGTAAGTTGGTGTGTTCCCATTACTAAAAATGGACGTAGGTAGTTCATAAGACATAAATTGGCGGTCTGTTCGAACGGACGTAAAAATTCATCAACGGTATAGCTGTTGCTGCCTTCCGAACAATACAATTCTTTTGTGCCTCCCGTAGTTATTACATTTAAACAGGTCTTTGATTCCAAGGCCGTACCATTTGGACCATAGGCCCAATTGAATTCCAAAACCATATCTATCCATTGTTTCATTAATGG
The DNA here is from genome assembly GCF_001020565.1 of Maribacter thermophilus. GTDB lineage: Bacteria > Bacteroidota > Bacteroidia > Flavobacteriales > Flavobacteriaceae > Maribacter > Maribacter thermophilus. The sequence goes on from NZ_LDAS01000001.1 coordinate 879,840, forward strand.
CGGGCAGTTATACCAATAGAAAGGATGATGCCATATAATAATATCGTGCTCCATTAGAAGTTGTTTTTCAAAAGAGACATCGATATGAAAATCGGGGTACTCTTCATACAAATCGTGAAAAGTAACTCCTTCCTTGTTTTTTACATGCTCCACAAGAATGGCATTCGCTCTTGATTTTTCAAATGTAGGATGTGAAAATAGAATCAATACTTTTTTCATAGGGTTAAAAATAATGGAAAAAAACAGTGATTGGGACTTTCTTTTACAATCCTTTTTTTCAGATTAAAAAGTAAAGGTGGCGTTTGTTTAAGGGGAAGAAAACCCATATCCCTCACATTAATGTTTATATAGATATTTTGCTTTTCCTACGATAAGTTAGGACATCTTCTTTCTTACTACCCTTTATCTTTATATTTGCAATAAAAGATAATATGGACAAAACCGGTTATTTAATACTTCGTATGGCCATTGGCCTAAGCATGTTCGGGCACGGATTGGTACGCTTGCCCAAACTTTCTGGATTTAGTAGCTGGATGGTGAAAAGCTTTGAAAACTCCATGTTGCCGGAGTTTATGGTCGTTCCTTTTAGTTATGCCCTCCCTATTTTGGAATTTTGTGTGGGATTGCTGTTGCTTATTGGACTGTTTACCAGACAAGCGATTCTTTTGGGGGCATTGATTATGCTGGTCTTGATCTTCGGTACTACTTTAATAGAAAACTGGGATATTTTACCGTCGCAGCTTATCCATGTTGCCTTTTTTGTGGTACTCCTTCATTATATCAAGGACAATACCTGGGCCTTGGACTCAAAAATAGGAAAGTGATTATGGCTTTTACGGTCTTTTGTCGCCGTAATACTAATAATCATCAATACATGGTATTGGTATTTGCCGATGTTTTGGGTATTTGTTGGATGGCGTCCCAATGTTCACAAATCTTTCCATTTTCATCGAACCGGAAGAAATCCATCGTAACATATTGGTCGTCATCGGGCCAGATTTGATGGGTGTGCAGGGCCACTAGGTCGCCCTCCGCAATGGTCCGTACAAATTCAATCGATTTTTCAGGGTACTCCCTGTGCATTCTTTCAAAATAGTCGATAAAGCCTTGCGGACCGTCGGCTACATGCGGATTGTGCTGAATATACTGTCCCTCGCAATAGGTTTCAATGGCGGTTTTGGGATTTCCTTCATAGGCCATTCGGTAAAAGGCCATGGCGTTTTTCTTGTTTTTTTCGGTATCTAGGTATCTCATTTTAGGAAAGGAAAAAAGTCTATTTAGTTTGTAAGGGCAAATGAAATTTTAATTCCCTGTATGACCATATCGGTGCCTATGATCGCAATGATCAATCCCATGATTTTTCCGATAACGGATATAACGTTGTGACCGATTTTTTTAATGAACATTTCGCTGAGCATAAAAGTGAAATAGGTCATCCAGCACAGGAGTCCGAATATGCATATGACGATGCCAATTTTCAGATAACCTGCATTCGAAACAAAGTTCATGCCGGTAACAATGGTACCGGGTCCAGCCAAAATGGGAATGGCGAGGGGTGAAATGGCGATATCCTCATCAATATGGGTTTCCTTTAAATGTTTTACATTCGATTTTTTGGACTGAAGCATATCGAAGCCCACAAAGAAAACCAAGATTCCCCCGGCAATTTTAAAGGCGGGTATGGTAATTCCAAAAAGAAGGAATATAAACTTGCCCAGTACCAGAAAGAGGGTAACGATAACAAAGGCCGTAAAAGTGGCCTTTTTACTAATGTTGTGCTGGGTCTTGCGATCGGCCCCTCCCACCAACGACAAGAAAATGGGCATATTCGAAAGCGGGTTCATTATGGCGAAAAAGCCCGTGAACACTGTAATACAGAAGGTTAGGATGTTATCCATTTAAACAACGGTTTTTCTTTACGGTGCCAGAAAAAATGGTTCGATAACGTCCCGCTTCCAAATAACATCAATAAAGAATTATTGCCACAAGTTAATCAGAAACGAGCGTTTTTGTCAACGTAATCAGTTCATTTATTTTTTCGGTACTATAGCCATCAGAATGTGCCGGTGCATATGAACCTTTGTCGTTATCAAAATACTGTCCTGTTTGGGCCAGGTCGGTCATACTTAAATCGTATAAAATGTCAACTCCCTTTTCTGCAGGAGACCAATGCTGCCCGTAGGCTTCGTTGGCCATTTTGGTATTTAATAAAGAACCCGGATTTACGGCCACTACGGTAATCGAAGGTTCTTGTTCCGCCAAGTAAAAACTCCACATGGTCAGTGCCAGTTTGCTTTGCGCGTAAGCTTCGTTGGCACCCAAACCTGTTTTTCCCCCTAACGCCTGTATATTGATGCTTGTCTGTGCAGCGGAGCTTAAATTTACGATACGCGGTGCGGCCGATGCCTTTATATTGGATAATAATCCGTTGGTTAATATATAAGGTGCAAAGTAATTTACCAAAAATCGTATATCGGTACTAGTGCTTTTGCCGTTTGCCATCAAAACACCTGCATTGTTGACCAATACATCAATTATCGGCATCTTTTCGGCAACTTCCGCAGCCATTTTTTTTACAGAATTTAAGTCCGAAAAATCCGCTAAAAAGCCCAGTATGTTTTCATTGTTAGATTGCTCTTTTATTTCTTTTATTGTAGCGGCTAATTTTACATCACTTCTACCGTGAATGGCTATAAAGTGCCCTTCTTTGGCTAAACGCAAGGCCAATAATTTGCCTATGCCGTCCGTACTTCCTGTTATTAATATATGTTTCATGGTGTTTTTTTAGTGTTGATGAAAACTGGCAACACCAATGTTGCCAGTTTCTTATGTTTTTTTAAAACGGTGCAACGGTATCTTTAGGACCATCAGGTAAACTCCACCGTTGACGAGCCGTTACATTTTCCAGAGCGACATCTTTAATGGTATTGCTACTGATGTTTCCGTAACTACTGGTACTGCCACGTGGAATTTGCATACGGTCTCCGTATAACCAAACTACTAAATTACTGCGTTGCCCACTTTCTATTGGATGTGTTGCGTGTGGTACATTGCCTCTGTGGATAATAGCTTTGCCAGGTTGAAACTTGGTTTGTACCGTTTTACCAGAAGCTTTATCATAAAAATCTACTACCGAACCTGTAAATTTTTCATCAGGTAAATTGGTATTGATATTTAAGGTTGCCGATGAAGCATCGGTATGTGCGTGTAAATCCTTGTCCTTATCCGGATTGTACTGTATTGAAAATCCGAAAGTTTGATTGTCATAGCCATAAGTCCCTAATAAAAGTCGAGAAATCGGACGCATATAACGGTCCATAATAGCGTTATAAAATGCTTGGAAACTTGGTGCCGCAAAGTGACCTTCGGAACGAGGATCTAACATCATCCCGTAACGATTTAATTGAATACCGTAAGGTGCACGTTTTGGAATTCCTGAATTTACGGCATCCTCTAAATACTTTCTAAAATCTGCCAAACGCTCTAAATCGAAAAATTGCGTTTCATAAACTCCAGGAATAATTTCTTCCCATAAATCGGCAACAGCAGCTTCTTTTTCCGGGTTTTCCCAAGCATCGTTAATGACTTTTCTCAATTTTGGGTCTAGCAAAGATTCATCTGGCAATAGTAAATTGTCTTTGTTTTCCTGTTCCCATTGTACCCAAGCAGTTTCTAACAATTTACGGTTGTCATTCCAAAATTTTGAAACCGATGGATCGCGTCTTAATGATAACTCTCTTGATGGTACTTCTAGATCACGAGCTTCTGCAAGTGCATTTGTATGTTCCATTGTTTTCATAATATCTATTTTTAAGAATAGCTACTGCTATTGTTTTTATCTATAACAAAATTAAGCACGAAGAGCTGCTTGCCTTTGGTAGTAAAAAGGGTTGTTTTGGTAAAAAATAAGGTTTTGATATCCCTCAAAGAAAAATGCCTCTAAGAAGAGGTATTTAACACAACCAATCAACCATAAGGATACATTGCAAATCCTTATTTGCTTTTAGTTCTCAACTACTATTTTGCCAATAGCTTTTCCGCTTTGTAAATGGGCATAAGCATCACCCACCTGTTCTAACGAAAACTTGTTTTCATCTACTATTGGAGTTAAATATCCTTCGTTGGAAATTTCAGCTAAACGCTCTAAAATATTACCGTGAACGTCTCTTTTAAAGTTGTGCAACATGGGTATCAACATAAATACAACATGCAATGAGGCACCTTTAAAGTGAAGCGGCGTTAAGTCTAATTCGCATAAGGAAACCGTAGTGGAAATGTGTCCGTTTAAGGCAACCGCCTCAATGGAATTGGTAAGGTTTGCGCCACCCACGGTATCAAAAACCACATCAAAACCACCATCGGTATATTTTGCAGTATAATCGGCTACTTTTTCAGTTTTAAAATCGATAAAAGTTGCTCCAAATTTTTCAACAATAGCTTTTTGATTATCACCTGTACCTGTAGCAAAAACTTCTGCTCCAAAATACTTTGCCAATTGTACCGCTAAGTGACCAACACCACCGGAACCACCGTGTACCAATACTTTTTGTCCTTCTTTTACGCCTGCCCTTGTTAATCCTTCGTATGCTGTAATGGCCACCAATGGCAAGGCTGCAGTTTCGCGCATAGTTAAGCCTTTTGGTTTGTGCGCTACAAGCTTACTGTCCGCTACAATATATTCCGTTAAGGTTCCTGGTAAATCGGCTAATCCGCCGGCACAACCGTACACTTCATCGCCTACCTTAAAACCTTCTACCCCATCGCCAACCGACTCCACAGTTCCTGAGAAATCCATTCCCAATAAGGCTGGTGTAGCAGGAGACAAGGGCAAATCGGAGCCCATATTCTTAATCATAGTGTCTATCGTATTTACGCTAGATGCCGCTATTTTTACCAATACGTGATTTGCTTTTACTGCTGGTTTTTCAATTTCAGTTGCCGTAAACGTTGCATTTTCTCCGTAACTGTTCAAAAACATTGCTTTCATATCAATCTCTATTTTTATTTTCTATAGTTCAATTAAGACAATGCAAAGTTACCCGGGCACCCAAGCTTTATTTTGGTAGAAAAACCAGCGGTATTGGTAAAAAATAAGGTTTCTGGCAATGACTTAGGCCAGATTGGCCTTAAATGCACTTAAACTGATGCCACGGTAGGTTTTAAAGATCTTGTTCAAATGGCTAGAATCGGTAAACCCAAGATCGATAGCAATTTCCGAATCTTGTGCATCGGTGTACTTTAAACGTGTCTCTACCAACTTCAATTTGTAATTGATGATGTATTTTTTGAGCGATACATCCGTATGTTTTTTGAAGTACTCACTAATGTAATTATCGGCCATATGAAACTCATTGGCCAAACTTTTGGTCGTCAACAGATCAGGATTATAAATGTTGGAATGAATGTAATTGATGATTTGCTGAATTTTGGAGGACTTAACTTCCTTTACTTCAGACGCGTTTAAATACTGAATATTACGTGCAATTAAATGCAGAATTACAGACAATGAATTTTGAATGATAAAAATATCATGGGATGATTTATTTAAATACTCGGTAGCGACCATATTTGTAAGCGATATAAGATGCGCCCTATCCGAAGCCGTTTCAAACTGCATTTCTCGTAATTGATGGCTTTCGCTGTTCAAGATTTCTTCGATTTTACGAAACCAATCGTTCACAGGAAGTTCTTGGTTTACCGCACTGGTATTTCTAAAAAAACTCTTTAAGAATTTAATGGCAATGGTACTTGTAGCGGTCTTCGCTTCTACGATGTAAATATCATCCGGGATAAATACAAAAACACTGTCGGGCGAATAACTAACGGTTTTTCCATTTATTTTGATACTGCCACTACCCTTCTCGAAATATAGGATTTCAAAAAAACGAATGTTGGTATACTCACAAAACGAAAAGAAAGTTTGGTCTTTGTATTGTTGTATAACGATGTTCTCTAAAATAGTTCTTGCCATTGCTTAAAAATTAAAATAAAAAAGGGGAAATACCTACTTGTCTTCCCCTTCTTTCCTTTTCATAACAATTCTTATGGTTTATTTCACTTCAAAATCCCCATTAGAGCGGATGTAAATAACCGTTTCTGTATCTGTACCCAACAAAGGCTCTGCATCTTCCTCGGCACCGAAATAAGAACCTGGTTCTAAGGCATTTTCAGCATCCTTTTTAGAAAATTGGTGGGTTACCTTACCAGAGATAACCACCGCCCTAAAATTGGGGCTTAAGTTTTTGATTCTTCCCTTGAAACCTGCCGGCAATTTTATAAGTGTTGCCCGTAGCTGATTAGCTTCATGGCTTCCCCATAAAAAGGCGGTTTCTACATTGCTCTTATCTGCCACCCATTCAATATCGTCGGCATGTAACCAAACCATATTCGATTGATCTACATTCACGGGGCGTTCCCCATTGTCAAAAGCTTCTGAAGTCGGTTTTACTAAATACGGACCTTCTTGAATGTCTAAAAATGCTAAGTTATCTTCTCCGTCAGCAGCAGTAATGTGGGCTTCACCTGCTGGTTGTTGCCAATACGAACCTGCTGGCAACCATTGTTTTTCGGCACTTTCATCATCGTTGTGCAATAGCCCCTTAATGACTACTCCACGATACGTTATGTTGTGAATATGAGGTGGCGATGAAAATCCTTTTTTGAATTTCACCAAAAATCCTGCGGGTTCGTTTTTGGTACGGTCGCCCCATAGTTTACCCGCAGCCGGACTCTTATCGCCTCGTAAGGGATTTAGCCATCCCCATTCTACTTGGCCTGCGGTTACAACTTCGTTTTTAGACTTAATATCGTCTGTCGTTGGTGTTTGTGCGTTTGCAAAAATACCAGCAACTAATGCTATTGCGATTAGGATATTTTTTTTCATGTCTATATATTTAAAAATAGTCGTATTTATATTACAGTGAAAATTTCGCTTTCTGGTAATCTGGATTTTGGGGTTTTCTCCGTGGAGTTGAAATCTGACTCAGCATGATATCCTAAAGACACAGCGACTAAAGATGTGTATCCTTTTTCCCTTAATCCGAATTCTTCATCTAAAGCTTTTACATCAATACCTTCCATGGGGGTAGCATCGATTCCTAAACTGGCCACGCCCAATAAAAAGCTTCCTATGTTAAGGTAGACTTGCTTTTCCATCCAATGTTGAAGGTCCTTTAAATCGTATTTATGAATACCTGCAAATGTTTTCACGGCACCTAAGAAACCGTTTTTTATATCCTCGTTGGGAAATCTTCCGTCTTTATCTTCGGTATCTGCAATATGTTGGTAATATGCATCATCTGCATCTGTTTTTACACAAAATAAAACTACAGCTGAAGCATTGGTTACTTTAGGTTCGTTAAAACTAAAAAAACCTTGTGTTCCTTTTGCAATGCGTGCTTTACCTTCGGTAGTTTCAGCAACTATAAAGTGCCAAGGTTGTAGGTTTACACTTGAAGGACTCATTCTTAGCAAGTTTTTGACCTCGGCCATATCTGCTTCAGATATTTTTTTGGTTGCATCGTATTCCTTAGTTGTGTATCTCCAGTTTAAAATTTCTTTTAAATTCATTTGTATGTTTTTTAGTATAAGATTGATAATTGTGGTGCAAATGTAGGCCTGCCACCCAGGATGTTTGTGGTAAAAAAAATGGGTATTTATGTACAAATAAAGGTTTGTACGTCTTTTTTAAGGGATTATAGGCGATTATGGTGTAGATTTGGTCCTAAATTTCCCTAAAATGGAGGTAATAGAAGCTTATAAACCTTTTGAAATACAAGAATTGACACTGAATGAGTGGAAGAAACGCCCCGTGAAGAATAATTTTTTTGAACTAGTATGGGTCAGGAAAGGCCAGGGCAAACAGTGTATCAATTATAATGAACATGCCTATGCCCAGGGTGATATATTTTTGCATCCCCCACTAAAATGTCACTCATTTACGATACAGGAACCGAGCACATTCGTTTTCTTAAAGTTTTCTGATACTTTTTTTAAGCAAGTAGGTAGATCTGCCATAGATAGAAAGGCCTGGTTCAACGAGGCTTCCTATATTCTCTCGAACTACAATCAGCTGCCCGGTAGTATTATAAAGTCGGAGGTAGATCGCCAGCATATGGAGCGTCTGATAGATATGATACTGCAAGAGTCACGAAACCAGACCGACTCTTTCAACGGACTTATTACAAGTCTGCTCACCGGTATTTTGGAGATTTTGATGCGCAATATCAAGAAAACCATCTATTTTGAATCGATAGAAAACCAGACCGACGACCGTATCGTACGCATATTGCAATACCTCAATGAAAATATAAGCGACCCCGAAAAACTTAAGATAGAGTCCTTATCGGACCAATTTTCCATGTCGCCCACCTACGTTAGCGAATATTTTAAGAAACAGGTACACATGTCGCTACGTGAATACATTATAAAGGCCCGCTTGAAATTGGTGGAGATACGCCTGTTGAACAGCGATTATACCCTGGGCGAAATTGCAGACGAGCTCGGTTTTACCGATGTAAGCCACCTAAGTAAAACCTTTAAGCGCTATGTGGGACTTTCCATTCGCGAATTTAAAAACCAGGGCGAGTATCGTATGCTTACCCGTAATGTGTGTACGGCTTAACATCTACTTATATTTTTTTGTGGAGTACATTGGTATAATTTGTATATAATTAAAGGCTTATGCCCTATTCATTTATGAGGTACACACGAGTATGTATTATTAAAGTTTGTTAAAAAATGAACGTTCATTCATTTTTTGACATACCTTTGTGGTATAATCAAAGACAATGGCCAAACTTCAAAAATGTATAGACAAACGGAGTGCCTTGGTACAAGCGACCATTGAGTTAGTGAACAATAACGGTTTTCACGCCGCACCCATGTCCAAAATAGCCAAAATGGCTAACGTATCGCCTGGTACCATTTACCTGTATTTCGAAAACAAACAAGATCTTGTAAACCAGGTGTACCTAGATGTAAAGTCCGTTTTTACAGCCTATGCTTTTGAAACCTACGATCCCAAAATGCCGGTAGAACAAGGCTTTGAGGTGATTTGGAAGCGCATTGCGGAGTTTAAGCTCCACAAGTGCCAAGAAGCCATGTTTTTGGCCCAATGCGACAATACCCCCATGATCGACGAGCCCATACGGCAAGAAGGCATCAAGCACTTGCAGCCCTTGCTGGATTTGTGGAAACGCGGTAAGGATGAAGGCATCATCAAACCCCTATCGGATTATGTACTGTATGCCTATACCGTCAACCCGTTATCTTTCTTAATGCTGATGCAGCAAAGGGGCGTGTTCAAAATGGGAAAGAAAGAATTGGAGTCGGCCTATCTGGCCGCCTGGAACAGTATTAAATTATAAACATCAATATAAATAATAAATAGCAAATTTTCATAAAATGGAATTACTGGATAAATTGAATTGGAGATATGCCGCCAAGGCGATGAACGGAGAAAAAGTACCCCAAGAGAAAGTGGACCGTATTTTAGAAGCGGCACGCCTTGCCCCGACCTCAAGTGGCCTACAACCTTTTGAGATCATGGTGGTTACCAATCCGGAAATAAAGGAAAAAATCAAGGCCGTGGCCTGGAACCAGTCCGTAGTGACCGATTGTTCGCACCTCTTGGTATTTGCCGCGTGGGACAACTATACCAAAGAGCGCATCAATCAAATGTTTGACCTTACCAACGAGATTCGAGGGTTTAAGAACGAGGGCTGGGAAAACTACAGAAAGCAATTGTTGGGCATATACCCACAGCGCGACCCCGAGGTAAACTTTCAGCATGCGGCCCGACAGGCCTACATCGCCTTTACCGAAGCCCTTACCGCCGCAGCTTTTGAAGGTGTCGATACTACCCCGATGGAAGGTTTCGACCCCGATGCGGTCGACGAAATCCTAGGTTTGAGGGAAAAAGGGCTGCGCAGCTGCGTGCTATTGCCCGTAGGATATAGAAATGCCGATGAGGATTGGTTGGTGAACTTGGTAAAAGTAAGAAGGAGCAAGGAAGACCTTGTTACTGTAATCGATTAAGAAGATAAAGATGAACAAGACAATCATATTAAAGAAAAGGCCTGTAGGCAGGCCCACCTTGGAAGATTTTGAATTTCAGGAAACCTCGGTGGCCCCTACCCTTTCAGATGGCGAACTGCTTTTGGAGGCCAAATACATTTCGGTAGATCCCTATTTAAGAGGGCGTATGAGCGACGCCAAATCCTATATTCCCCCATTTGAGGTAGGACAACCCATAAGCTCTGGAGTGGTCGCGGAAGTAATCGCTTCAAAAAACACCGATTTTAAGGAAGGGGATTTTGTATCGGGAATGCTGGAATGGAAGACCCAACAGGTAAGCGATGGCAAGGGCCTACAAAAAGTATCGAAGGACAAGGCACCTCTAAGTGCTTATTTGGGCGTTGTTGGTATGACAGGCCTTACCGCCTACTTGGGACTCCATGAAATTGGCAAGCCCAAGGCCGGGGAAACCTTGGTTGTTTCGGGGGCTGCCGGTGCGGTAGGCAGTGTCGTAGGACAGATCGGAAAAATTTTGGGACTCACCGTTATCGGTATTGCCGGTAGCGATGAAAAGACCGAAATGCTGATCGAGAAATTCGGTTTCGACCACGCCATCAACTATAAGACCACCGACGATATGAAGGCCGCCATCGAAAAAGCGGCACCCGAAGGGGTGGATATCTATTTTGACAATGTAGGCGGACCCATTTCCGATGCCGTATTGTTCAGCATCAACAAGTTTGCCCGTATTATCATTTGTGGGGCCATATCGGTCTACAACGATACCGAAGCGCCCAAGGGACTGGCGGTACAGCCGTTTTTGGTCAAAAACAGTGCTCTGATGCAAGGCTTTATCGTTTCTAACTATGCCGATAAGTTCCCACAGGCGATCGGCCAATTGGCCCAATGGCTGCAAGAGGGTAAATTAACCTACGAAGAGACGATTGTCGAAGGTTTTGAAAATACGCCCCAGGCCTTTATCGACCTGTTCGACGGAAAAAACAAAGGGAAGATGGTGGTAAAGGTGTAAACACTTATGTTACCTAAGGAAAAAGCCCAAGAACACATGTTCTTGGGCTTTTTTTTATCCTTTCGATATTATATGATTAGGAATATTTTATGACATAGCTGTTAAGCTGTAGGCCGCTATCGTGCGATTCGGTTTCCACAAGTTCCAATTGGCAGCCTTGTGTCGATTCCCCAAAAAGACGGACCCCTTTACCCAGGATCAAGGGATTGACCTTTACCTTTAGTACATCGATCAGTTGTTTGTCAAAGAGCCATCCCGCAAAAACGCCGCCCCCACATACATAAATATCGGTTTTCGAACTTTCTTTCAATTTGTGGATGGTATCCTCATCATAATCGGGAACCACATGAACCTTCTCGTGCGTATTGTCAAATTTTAAGGTCTTGGAAAATATATAGTGGTCCATATGCGCATAGGCAGGTTGCCCGGGCTGTAATCCGTAGGCATAGCCAAACTCATAAGTATTCCTGCCCATGATGGTGGTCTCGTATTGCTGTAGGTCCGCCATGTATTTGACCACCCCGCTTCCTTCGCTTACAAAGCCGCTGATATCGCTATCCGCCCCACAGATAAATCCGTCCAAGGAAACGGCCACATAATACACAAGTTTTTGCATCGTACTGTATTTTAAGTTATGTAAGTTATACATTTACAGTATAATGCAAACGAATGTGCCTAAAACGAGGACACAGATCAGGTCCATTACAAAATAAAAAAGCCTGAAAATAGCGGTTTCCAGGCCTTGTAAACGATCAATATCCTGTTTAAATGGAGACGGACTCCCCTACTTCGAGCAACAGCAGTTCCTTTCCGGCCTTTTTAAACTTTTCCTTGGCCGCTTCGTGGTCTATTTTAATAAAGGGAAAAGAATCGTAATGTACGCCCATAACCCGGTTGCATTCCACAAAGTCGCTGGCGATAATGGCATCGTCGACGCCCATGGTCACCACGTCGCCTACCGGTAGAACGGCCAGGTTGATCTTGGTCTGCATGGGGATCAGTTTCATATCCATGGTCAAGGCCGTATCGCCCGCCACGTAAATGCTCTTATCTCCATGGGTAAAGACAAAGCCACCAGGATTGCCGCCATAGCTGCCATCGGCAAAGCTGCTACTGTGTAGGGCGGTCACGTATTTTACCCTTCCGAAATCAAATTCTCGTACACCACCGAGGTTCATGGGCATGGCATTGAGTCCCTTTTCGGCGTAGTGGCTATAGATCTCAAAATTGCTGACAATGGTAGCGCCCGTATTCTTGGCAATGGCCTCGGCATCGAGGGTATGGTCGTAATGGGCGTGGGTAAGGAAAATATAGTCGGCCTTTAGCTGCATAATGTCCACCTTGTCCTTCGCGATGTCGTTATCGGTAACAAAGGGATCTACGATAATGTTCTTGTTTCCTATTTCTATGGCCAGGCAATTGTGGCCGTAATGTGTGATCTTCATGGGTATCAATTTTAAAACGGGAATGAAATTACTAAGGGAAATGTTTTTTTCCAACCCTGGGGAAGTAAATAACAAGAATAGGCCTTAAATAAAACCCCATATAACTTAGGCTTAAGGATTTATGTTGATTAATCTGTTGATAGGATTTATATACGAACGGCCTATAACAGCCATGGAATTGTTAATTTGGATGGGTAGAAAACCCTTTGGGGTGTTGCTGTTGGCTTTTTATCAATATACAAATACAAAATAGGGTAAAGACGCAAAACTTTGCGTCTCCATATGCGTCTCCATATAAGTGGGTCTAATGAAAAAAAAATACCAAAATAAATACCGCATTGCATCCACCAGATTATCGCATTGGGATTACGGGGCCAACGCCCTGTATTTTGTCACCATTTGTTGTAAAAACAGGTATTGTTTTTTTGGGGATATATCCAACGGAAAAATGATTTTGTCCGATATCGGGAAAATGGCGGACAAATTTTGGTTGGAAATACCCCGACATTTTCCATTTGTGGTGTTGCACAACCACGTTATTATGCCCGATCACGTCCATGGAATCATTGAAATTGCCAAATCGAATGATGGTATCGGGGGGACGCAAAATTTTGCATCCCTACGCCCCACGGATACCCCGCCATCAACCCAAAACAAATTTGGTCCACAATCCAAAAATCTGGCATCTATTGTCCGTGGTTTTAAAATTGGTGTAACCAAAAATGCACGTCAAATAGATTCTGCATTTGCATGGCAACCCCGTTTTCATGACCATATTATTCGCAACCACAAATCGTATCAGCGCATATCAAATTACATTGCCGACAATCCCAAAAATTGGAAAGGGGCATAATTGCATTCCCTGGATTAATGACAACAGCCAAACAAAGGCAAAAAAAGGGCCTGCCATTCGAAAACGCTCCATTTACCCATAGGCAACCCCTGTTTTCCTTAGGTCTTTACGGGTCAAATACAATCTTACATAAACAACTGGTTATCAAAAGAAAACCATTGTTTTTATAAGCCATAATGATTAACTTTATAAATATTCCAACCCTAATAACAGAACCATGAAAAGCAAAGTACTTACCGTATTGTGTGTCTTATTCGGACTAATGATGATCAATGCCGGATTGAACAAATTCCTTAACTATATGCCCATGCCCGAGGTATCGGAAGCGATGATGCAGGTGATGAACGGGTTTATGGCCGTAAAGTGGATTTTTCCACTGGTGGCCCTTGTCGAAATTGTCGGGGGCGCCTTGATCGCCATCCCCAAGACCCGTGCCTTGGGAGCCTTGGTCATCCTCCCCGTAATGGTTGGTATCATGGTCCACCACCTGGTACACGACATGGCGGGCATTGTAATACCCTTGGTCATGTTCGTCATCAACCTTTGGGCCATTGCCGCCAACTGGGACAAATACGCCCCGATCGTTAAGGGTTGACAACGCCGGGTGATACTCGGGTTTCCTCCACCACTGCCCTTCTGCCATAGAATAACCATCATACCCTACATGAGGGTCTAGGTGATTTTTGTCCTTTTCGCGCTTCCTTGTAAGGCACTGACACGCCGTGTCTCCATCACATAGCACTTATTCAAATTCATAAAAATATACTGCTGGGCATCCGCCTTGCCTAAAACATCCTTAAACCTTAGATGTACGGGCAGCACCTATCCGTTTATTCTTCCCCGTCACAAAATGATATTTCCCTGAAAATAGGGATAAATCCTCTCGGCCTATATAGCATTTTTGTGGTTCAAAGTAACAACACCTACTCGTATGAACCTCAAAGAACAGTCGTTAAACACATTAACACGCATCTGTGAACTACTTTTTAAATCACATTTTAACCCCGAATTAAAAGACGAACTGGAAGCTGTTTTCTATCATAGGAAAAAAGTTGACTTCGAAAAGCTGTATCCTGAGAAAAAACTAACACCTCAAGACAGAATCACCCTTTTCATCATCGATAAACTAGACGAATTGGAGTTGATTTATGTGAACGACTATTGTTTTGATATGTATGATGCTTTGGACATTTATAAATTTTTCCATCACATTGAAGTTCCCTATGACCACACCAACGAAGAACTCGAAACCGACGAAGTAGCGAGTTATAATTTCCTTAATGGGCTATTTGAAAAACACCAACAAAAGGTTTTGATTATCGATATCGACGGCGATAACTTGGTGTTCTTGCCAGTAGCATTCAACGACCTTAAAGAATTACAAAAACTATGTTTGAACAATTCTTATTTTAAGGTTTCCGATACTTTTGCAGACCCCAGCATACCTATAAAGGATGCTTTTGAACTGCTCCCTTTGCTATACGAGAAAAAAAGACCCGAAACCCCTGTTTGTTTTACAGACCGCTCCATAAATTCCAAGAACTTTTTTAAGATATTGAACAGCGACTTGTTACAGAACCGCACCACTTACTGGCTTTACAATAATCTGGAAGAATATGTAGAGATTCTTAGAGAGAAAAAAGATGAACATAGAAATATCCTTAAACGTCTTTTTGGCAAAAAAACACAAAATTACTTGATAGCAATAAACAACCCCGATGAAGAATGCTCTTTTTTGTGGAACGATTCAGCCCCGGAACAACTTTATATCCATTATAAATCAAAACTACTGAATACCCGTGACTATTTTTTAAATAACAGCACAAACGACACCCTGCTTCTAAAACCCGATGACCCCTTACAGATGCTATGAGAACGAACCTTGACCAGTATCGAGAACACAATGTTTTATTTCCCACAGATTGACTATAAAAAATTACGTCAAATTGTAAGCGACATGCGTTTTAGTTCTTCTTCTTATGATGACGAGCACCCCTTTCCCGCAAAACCCTTTGTGTACCATGTGCGCCATATAAATCAAGAAAACCTTAAACAGGAGATATTGCCTATGCTTGGTATAAAGGTGGGGCTGGATATGTTTTATTATAAATCGTATCAGAAAGACTACTTGGTCTACTTTTCTAAAGAAAATGAAGAAATGGAACTTATTCTAGGCAATCAGCCCGAACGTTATTTTTGGTCCGTACACCTCTTTAACGAACTGTACAATGGCCTATACCCAGATAATAGTTTATAAAAACGAATACCATTAATACCAACTCCATGAAATTATATACAACGGTACTTTTAATAGCGTCTTTCTCCATAAACGCCTTGGCCCAACAAGACACCCTATGGTTTGACCATAATTGGAACAAAACCACCAAAGACAACGCACATTATTACAGGCCGCCGGTTAAGAAGGAAGCCTCTGGCCTTTATCGCATTAACGACTATTACCTGGACGGTACCCTGCAAATGACCGGTCTTTCCAAATTTAAGGACAGCGTGCTCCTCGAAGGAAAGGCCTCTTGGTACCGTAGGGATGGTAAAGCAATGCAAACCGAAACTTATAAAAACAATAAATTAAACGGCGTTTGTACTTACTATAAGTACGATACATGTAAAAAGAATACCCGTGAAAATGACATCCCCCTAAGCAATGGGGCAGCAAAAGAAAATTGCATCTATCATATACGGGAAGTTACCTACAAGGACAATTCCCCGATAAAGGAAATTATTTACGATACCGACAAAAAGGGTGCCCGCGAGGAATATTTCTATAAGCAGGGCAGCGTTTACAAAAAGCTGTTCTATGATACCGAAGGAAAGTTATTGGGTACCTACCATGCATTGGACTTTGGCAATGACTACGGCACCTCGGTAAGTTATTACAAGATGCCCATGCGCCCTAAGCGAATTGCGAGGATCAAGGACGGCTTTCAATTGTATTCTTACGCCTACTACCCTAACGGAGAACAACGTAGTAGTTTTGATACCATACAAAAGCTTAAAACCTACTTTGACGAAAAGGGCAATGTAATGGGTGCCTTGCAGTATAAAGGCGAACTTGATCGTTTATCGGTATCACAGGGGAAGCATTTTGAATTTTACCATGACGAAAGGACGGTAAGACTAATCGAAACCTATGCGAACGAAAAACGGGTCAACAGCAAAGCCTTTAACACCTTTGGTGTTTTAACAAGCGAAAAATTTTATGACGACACCGAAGTGGTTAAAGTCGTTAGCTATACCGATGATGGCAAAAAATTGGGTGAACTTACCAAAATCAACGGGGAGTTGAACGGTACGGTTCGAAATGAAAACAACCAAATAATCACCTATAAAAACGGCGTCGTTATCAAGGCACAGTACCCCTACCCTAACTCCAAAAAAATATTTGCCAAGCTAAAAGATTCTGTAGTAACGTACTACGACACCATAGGAAAACCCATGGGAACACTTAAGATTGCCTTGAGCAAAAACGGAGGCTTACCGGACAAACTGGAGAATGAGTCATATCGCCCGATTCCCGTAGAGGGGACCCTGTTTTTTCACGACCATAAAAATAGAATTGTAGAGAAGACCACCTTCAAAGACTATAAAAAGACCCAAAAAACCATACTTGATTATAGAGACGACCATTGTTTTAGGCAAGAGATGGTCTATAACCGAAACGAAAAACCGATAAAGCACAGCTTTTATTTTAGCAACGGAAACAAACGATCCGAGCTGTTCTATAACCCGGAAACCGAAGAGAAGGAAAAAGGCGTATTCTTTAACGAAAAAGGCGAACAAATCTCAGAGTTCGATTATACGACCCAGACGGGTACTTTTTATGAGTATCATTCCCAATCCGATGCGATAAAGGAAATATCAACCCAAAAAAATGGCGAACTCGTAAGCCGTAAAGACTACCGGATGGAGTATGACAGGAGCCTTAAAGGCCATAAGAACGTGCTTCGCGAAGTTATCAATGCCAATGGCGAATCGGCGTTTTACTCCAGACAAGGCACCCTGATCGGCAAAGCTGTTTTTAAAAACGGAAAACCGTGGTCTGGTGTAGTTTACAACAACAATACCCATAGAAAATATGAGGTTAAGGAGGGAAAAAGACACGGAAAGTATATACGTTACGCCGGGAATGGAACAACCATTAAGGAAGAAGGACAGTATCTTAACGATAAAAAGCACGGTACCTTCATAAAATGGACGGGCATCCGAACATCCTACGAGGCAAAGAATACCAAGACCTTAGAGGAGAACTACAAAAAGGGTGTAAAAGACGGCTATACCATTACATATGACAAAACCGGAAAGGAGATATCGAAAGTCTTGTATAAGGATGGCAAACGCGAAGGCTATGCCACATCTTACGATAAAAATACCGGTAAAACCTATCGCCTGCTATATAAAAACAACGAGCCCTACGACGGTGTTTTGGTCGACTCGTATGGCAACGAAAAAATATATAAAGACGGAAGCATCGTTAAAGACACCAGGCTGACCGAAATTAAGTTTCAAAACAATTACCAAAACATTAAAACCGTTACCACCTATCTCGATGAACACACCCAAAAGAAAGAGGTCTATGATCTAGAGGGTAACCGCCTGCTTACCTATACCGAGGCGTACCGCGAATTGCAGGGCGAAGTGGTTCAGTATAGCAACAACAGGCCCAAGTACAAAGCCGTTTTCAAGAATGGTGAGTTGCAAGAAGGCACCGTTTGGCTAAAAACCTCCAGTAGGTTTCCTTCGGAGAAATATGCCCAATTAAGCAAACAGAACGGTACCGTTACCTTAAAAGCCTACAACGAAAATCAAGAACTTTTGTTTGGTGCCGAGATTGTCCCAAAACTGTACAAAGATTATGGCGAACGTATTTTGTCTTATAGACTGGGCTATGATTTAAAAGTAAGGGGAAGTGATCTTCTACAAATTGATCTATTTGATAATCCGTAGTCCGCAAAGCGTCATGGCATCGGGTATTGCCCAAAAAAGCAATATCCCTGTTTTCAGGGAGCTTTGTGCCATACGGCCACATTACTTTTGAAAAAACCAAAAACCATAAAAATGACAAAGTCCCTACTTTTACTGGCAACCATCATCACTTTTCTTTCTTGTAATACGGACGATGATGCCACTCCTGAAAGCACCTTTTTAGACGGGGATTTGGAGATTCGTTCCCAAGCGGATTTGGATGACCCCAACATACAGAATTACAAAACAATAGGCGGTAATCTGGTCGTTCATTATACGGAAAATGTTAAAGATTTAAGCGCATTGGCCCATCTGGAAGAAGTACAGGGCAGCATCATTATCAGTTATAACGATATGTTGACTTCCCTTGAGGGGTTGGAGCGTATTGCAAGCCTAAAGAATTTGCAAATAAGCAATAACCCCGAGTTGATCTCTTTAAACGGACTTGAAAATTTAACCGAACTTTCGGAAGCCCTAAACATCAACGACAACCCCAGTCTTAATGACCTATCAGGTCTGTTAAATCTAGAAACGGTGGGTGTACAACTGTCTGTAATGAACAACCCTGCGCTTGGGCATTTAGAGGGATTCAACAGCTTAAATAAAGTCCAAGAGCTCTTACTGACGAACAATAACAGCCTAACGGATATTAGTGCCCTTGAAGGCCTTTCCCATAGTTCTGAAATCAAAATATATCTCAATTCCAATTTAAGCGACTTTTGTGCCTTGGACAATTGCCTTACCGAAAATGTCGAAACCATCAGTTTTATTACCCAAGGGAACGCATACAATCCCACCCTACAGGATATAATCGATGGTAACTGCACTAATTAAACGAATCGAAAAGTGTATACCGGATACTACCGATGACAAGAAAGAGCCTTATAAAACTATCGGAGGAGATTCCCAACTTCCCCACACTCAGGTTAATTGAAGAGTACAAATACAGCAATAGCCCTCAAGGAAAAAAGGAGCAAGAAGATATGCTCGGTGAATTGAAGGGCTTGCTTTCCGAGGCGTACCTAGAAACAATGCCCACAAGTGAGCAAGCGTTTCAAGTGCCCGAACCCACGGCACTATATTACGATCACGATCTGGTTTTAGAGCAACTGGACCTGTCTTCTATTTCGGAAAACAGCATGGTGGTCAAGGGTAACCTTAGCGTAGACCATTTGATCATAGATGCAGAAATAGATATCAACACTTCCTTGGTCGTAATGGGAAACCTAGAGGCGGAAAATTTCATTTGTTCCGGTAGCGACATTTATGTGGCCAAAACCATTCACGTAGCCAATAGCTTTATAGCGCACTACAATCACGGGCGCATAAGGGCCCAAAAACTATTCGCCCATTTGTTACTTACCCATGATTATTGGGGATTTGAAATACCCGAATATAAAGCGAACAAAAACTGCCATTGGCAAGACCAAAAGGCCTTTCCCTATTCGGAGGTCATTCAACCCGAATTGATAGAAAGCATGACGGATAATGAGGGCAAAGTGCAACAATGGCCAAACTTTGAAAAAATTTGTGCCTATATAGAGACGGGAAAAACTATTTTGAACAATACCTAAAAAGAAACGCTAAAACACAGCGCTGGCTGAAAACTTGTGCTACTAACTTCCATAAAAATTGATGATTGTATAGAGACCGGGAAACAAAAAACTATTTACAAAGCCGCTTTCAACGGTATTAAGTAGTATAACCCTCTTTTTCTTTTACAACAACCACTTCAACGAAATCCCTGTTTTTGGGGATAAATACCATCTTGTCCGCTCATAATTTTGGCTCTTCACAATTCAAATTAATGACATGAGAACTTTTTCAGAAATTAAAAATGGCTTCACCAAAAACTAGAATACCATGACAATTAAAAAAATTCCAATAGGCATGTACATCGGCTTTCTGGTGCACTGTGGCATAGTGGCTTCTTTTGCGCTAGACAACGACCCCATGCGCAGAAGCGTGGGCCTTTTTTGCACAATTCCCTTGGCACTGAACCTTATAGGCTTCATGTTGGCCCTGCTTACAAGTAAAACAGCAATAGGCGCCAAGTTATTTAAATACACCTCTTTTCTATTTATCCCCGCCGGAGTAATCGGAATTTTGGCATCCAATAAACTTATTGAACAAACCACAAATTATAATGAAAGTATATAAACTTAACCCGAACACCAACAAAATCATACTTGTTGCCATTGTAGTCGTTATAGGCATCTCGTTTATGTTTTATAAAAAGACCGGAAGCATCAACCCTATACTGATTCCGCCACTTCTGGTTTTAATCTTCAGATATTTTTGGCAACAGAACCATAAGGCCTTGATTCTGGACGAAGATCATTTAGAATTTAGCCTGAGCCCCATACAGGCCAAGCGTATGGTGCGGTATAGCGATTTAAAGGATACCTATTTTACGGAAAAGGGCAAAAAATTTGTTTTTACTACGAAAACCTCTAAAACAATCAAGCTTCCCCTTAAGGAATTCCATAAAAACGACAGACGCGCCATCAAGGAAGAGCTATTAAAAGCTACTTCCCAAAAAGCATGAAACCAGGCTTCTTATAAAAAAAGGTGCTCTGGCACCCTAATTAATGAACGAATAAAACACCTACACATGAAGACTACAACCTTTTTGCTCCTTTTAATAACAACTATTTCTTTTATTTCGTGCAATACAAAAAAACCTTTGGAATGGGACGATGATGTGGCCCAACTTACCAATAAAAACTTAAAAGCGTGGTTGCGAAAAGCGCCTTTTGATAACGAGTGGATTATTGATAACGATGACGATGCCTATGTTTTTACCAATCTAGACCAAGTTTTTCCCTTTATGGGAAAATTTAAGGGTTTTGAAAAAACAAACAAAGAAAACCCTCCTGTGTACGATGAGCAATCTGTAATATTCAAAGATTCCGTTTGGGGAGAATCCTTTATGTACGGCATGCTATTGTACCAACCCCAGGAATTGTTCTTAAAAGATTATTATAGGGAGAGCGGCAATGTAATTTTCTCCGGTGCTGACGCCTTAAACGAAACCTATAGGGCCTCCTTATATGAAACCTATCTATATGAGGAAAACGACCAATACAAAGCGGTGGTTTACTGGGTAAACTCCAACCACACCATGTACCTCTTTGGGTTTTACCAACAAGGGCAATTGGTATTCGAGACCGGATTTCCTTGCCCTAAGGACAATCAAATGGAAGGTCTCGAAAAGCTAAAACAAATCAATACCGCTTTAGGCCTCAATATCAAAGCATGGGAAAATGCTACTATTAACGACCTACAAATTAATCGCTACCCAAAGAGTTTTAAATAAGCTTTTATATTAAATAGTTATGAATGAATTACAAAAGTTATATAAAGAGTACTCTAATAGAGAACTAATAACCATACTTCACGAAAAACCCAAATACACTCCAAAAGCTATTAAAACAGCTGTGTCAGAATAGATAACAGACATTTAACGCAGTTAGAAATTGATACAGAAAAAATGACATTATCTAGCAAGAAAAAAATCGTAAACAACAAATTCAAAAAGCAAGAGCTCGTAGAAAACAAATACAATCGTTTCTAAACCCTGTTAATCCACCCAAAAATTATAGCTTTTGTGACGATTAGTTTATGTCTATTTTCTTTGTATTCATTTTATAATGAAGTTGGCTATTATATTATTTCACTTCATTGGCAACTTTGTACTCTATATCAAACAGTGCTGATTATACTTCTTCACTCGTATTTTGGATTGTAGCTAAAAATTTTGAATAGAAATAAGCCATGGCTTCATCTTCAGGAAAAACATATAATAAAAATTGCTCTCCTTTCTTATTGGTATACAAATTAATAGAAACGTGAACGTAATCACTTTGTGCTGTTAAATAGATAGGTTCTAAAGCCAAAACCAAGGCATTTTTATCTCTATTCAACAACAACACCTTATATTCTCTAGTTGTATAATAATCAATAGCTTCAATCTCTTTTGAAAGTAATCGGGTTATCTCTTTTTCAGAGCTTGTTGTATTGAAAATTGTTAGCAAAGGGCTTTTGTCTTGAACCTTGATTATTCCTACATAAGGAAGGATCTTGCCATAAGGACTTTCATCAGCAGTATTTAAAGCTATGGTATCAGCAACTTTTATTATTTGTGAGGCTACATCTTTATATGCCTGACGTTGCTTACCTGTTAGGTTGTTTTTAAATGTTTTCCAGGATACCGTATCTAATTTTATCTTAGGTCTTTCTTCTACCAGTGTTTTAGCAACTTGTAAATCGTACATTGCTTGTGACAACAATGGTGAATCACCTTTTTCGTCAATATATACACTATTTCCCTGACTAACATTGGTACTTTCAAAAATAATGTGAACCCTTTCTTTTTCTATATAATGAAAAAAGACCGTTGTATAGACCATATATCTATCATAAAAAATGATACTTTCCGCATCTTGATATACTATATGTTTTATTTGGGATGAATATTTTTTCAATATTTTATCCATTGAAACTACATCGGCTTGACTGTTTTCAATTAAATAAACACGTCCACCAAAACCGTTAAAGTTTGTTAGGTTTGATTCTAATTTAAAAATTTCAGAAGGCGTGATGTTTGTTCTTAACTCTTCTTTAAACTGAGCAGTTACATTTTCAATATTGTAATGAAAAGGGATGTTTAATTCCAATCCCGTAGCATGTTCCTTTTTAGTTACCGTATTGGGAAATTTATGTGTTGCTTCCTTATATAATTTTGAATACTCATCAACAGGGACTGTCTTTTTACATCCCACAAGAGTTAAAACTAAAAATAGACAACTTAAGGAAAATGATTTCATAACTGTTTTACATTATTTTTGCGTTAAGGGAGCTTCTTCTTTGCCCAATGATGTAAATTCTTTTTTTACATTGTCGTATTTGTATAGATGTATTCCCTTTATTTCTCCATCTTTATGAATAGGGGTTGTAAGTATCTTATCTTCTTTATTGAAGATTATTTTAAAATAAGGTTTGGTATCAATTTCAGGAGGAAATTGAGGGTAAAACGTTTCCAATTTTTCAGAAAAAACCATGTTGGTATTTGAATTAAAACTACCTGATATTAGATTAACCGTAAAAGCATGCACATCTTCTGGATTGGTCCAAAACCCAAAACGGGTACAGCTAAATAAATATGTATCGTCACTTAAATTGTAAATAGCATCAATTTGTATTCTTACCTCACCTTCTAATTTTAATTGTACTACATAATCTGAAAAAAGAAACAACTGTTTTTTGTTCTTCGAATATTGAACAATCTTTATTTCGGGTAGGTTGCGTGGGTAGGCCGTAACTACCCGTACATTACTATCTTTAGAAACTACCGTTTTAATACTTGGTGTCTTAGTTGTGTAGTCTGCTTTTATTTCTATACTATGAGAAGTGTTTGTATGAAGAAAGATACTATCTAAAAGACTTTTAGATTTTCTCACTTGATGTGCAGTATAGTTTTCTTTATAATGCTTTTTAAAAATTTTTTCTGTAAGTTCTTCCAAATCGTGTTTACCAATTTCATTGATTTGTGCTTGTGACACTGAAAAAAAGCACATTACAATGGATACTAAAAATAATTTTTTCATAGATTTTTTTTAAACGGCTATATTATTTTGCTGCACTTGTTTTTTTAAAAAGGAGATAATTTCTTCTGCATCTTGATCTTCTATGCCACCTACAGGAAGCTTCACTTTTTTCTTTTCAGTAATAAGAAGTACTACTTTTTTTTTGGAGTTATATTTAAGGTCTATTATCGTTTTATATTTTACGAACCTTTTACTTTGAAGTGGGGTAAATTTAAATTCTAGGTGGTGTGTATCAAAAGTAAGAACATCATTTTTTTTATGCCAGTAATATAAAAAAATCAATAGTATAAATAAAGGTACAATAGGCAATAATGTGTAGCCTGTAGCTATAAAAAACATCAATAAAATGACTCCTATAACAATAATAGCTACCATAGAGTTTTTTTGCAATTTTTCTTTGATCTTATAGGTTTTCATTGGTAATTGATTTTTTGTTTATATCGTCCAATATTTTTTTTGCTCCTGCTACCCCAATTAACCCTATTGGCACAAAAACGTAGCTTGAGTACATAAAAACATTGGCTCCTAACTTAGAATTACTGGTAAATTGCAGTATACAAAAGCCAATACAATTTATAGAGACAGGAATTAAAATAAATATTGCTAAAAATTTTATTGCACCTTCATCGTTACTTCCTTCAATACCAATAATAAGTAATAAAACAAGGTGGATTGCCAAAGCAACATAAATTAATGTGTTTAGTTTCTTCATTAGATGTAGGTTTGTGTTATTAGCACAAACTTCTAAATATTAAAGAGAGGGGCACTCCCTGTTTTCAGGGGTTTTAGTTTTCGTTTCTTTATTAATTTTAATGTAATTCGCCCTATATCAGGAATTATATATTTTTTTGCTAAACCAGAAATGGAATTAATTGACTTATCTATGTTTACTAGAAGCTATTGGCTAGAGAATATCAATGCCATTATAAACTTCTTTGAAGTTCAATTAATAGTAATTGTTTTTACTCTTATTACAAAAAAAAAGCGTACAGACGTTTTATAAATTATACCATATATTGTTTGACTTTCACACGTCTCTTTATTTTTGGTAGATAATCTAATATTGACATCATTCTTTTAGTAATGATATTCATAGTCGTCTACCCATTCTGACGGATAATGATCATACAAGTCCTTTAAAAGTTGTTTATTGGCTTTGGTAGTATCAAAATCTTTATAAAAACTTCCAAGAAGCCAAACAATCTCGCGATCTAAAGCTGTAGTATGATACTTTAAAAGCGCTTGTTTTGATGACATTGAAGTATCGGCTAATAATAACACCAATACTCCCGCGGTATTAAAATCAAAATTATTAAAAAAAGAAGTCATTTTTTGCGCTCTTTTTAAGAGTAGTGAATCTTTTAAGTATAATTCAGGTTTTAACTTTTTTCTCAAACTAGGGTAACTTATGTACGAATTAATTTTTCTAAAAAATTTAAAAGCATTCAAATACTCGGTGTGGCTTGTATCATATAATTTAGCCAAATCATTACTATTCATAACCCCAAATAGAAGAAATATAGCACTAGGGTCTGATGAACTTATAGGATACCCTTTTCCTAATAAATGTAAGCCCTTCTCAACCCCTTTTAATAAAAAAGGATAATTGCTTTCTTTCACTTTTATAAATTTATTTAATCTAGTTAAATGAAAGTAAGCCTCAATCATTATTTCGGCCTCCATGCCTTTTAAAGTCTTTGATAACACATCTTTAATTTCATAATGCCACATCGGGTAAAAATGACCTTGAAATTGATATTTAAGAGCTTCATTCTCACTTTCTATAAAATAGTTAATTATCTCTTCATAAGTTAGTTTACCAATTATACTATATTTTTTATCGTGTATTCGCTTTATTTTATCGGTGCTCATAATATTCAATTAGAGTTAAAAAATTTAATAGGTTTAGACTGGTTTTATTCTGTAAGAGGAATTAGCTTTTCATAGTATTTCTGGGTGTTCATTATACGTTGCTTGTTATAGTGATAACTTTTGTATGCTAATGGCGCATGAATAATTATTAAGATTAGGTTTAAAACCATAAATATTGCGGGTGCATACAAGCTTAATTGCTTAAAAATAGTTAAATAATATGCTGCATCAGATCTTATGTTGTTAGTTAACCCTGGTACTGAAATCAAGCTTACAATAAGTGCTATGATAGCTGTTACCGTCATAATAACGTGACGATACCAGGGTTGAGACGGATACTTCTTTTCTTCAGTTTCTAGTGATAAATAAGATCCAAAACGCATTAACCAGCCATCTTTAGAAATATCTACTTCAACAGGGATATCATCAGCTGTATAAGCAATCATAAACGGCAACCAATACCGTTTTTCAAACTTCAACTCTATATTACCCATAAAAGGTTTTATTTGCTGTATATTTTCAGAATTATCTATCGTTGCAGAGTACGTTATAACACCTTTAAGTGTACGTATGGCTTCTGGCTTTGAAAACTTTGGTTTACGCCAAAGAAAGTAAAGTGCTACTACAAATAGAATCCCTCCTGGAATTGCTCCGTAGATGCTATAAACGTCACCAAGAGCAGTAAGTGCCATAAGAAACAAGGCTGGAATCGTTAAAAAAGCCCCTATAGTACCTTTCCATACTTTTTCAACAGCTTGAACTTCAAAGCTAGTTTGCTTACGATTACTAATAAGCTCAACATCACTTCCCGCAATCTTTCCTACTTCTCCTTTTTCTATTTGTTTTTCAGTAATTATATGGTTAACAAGGGAAAAATCATGGTTCAGGCCAATAACTAAAGGAAGTTTATCGGTCTTAATAACCTCTGCAATGTTAACTTCTCTTATATAGTCGAGAGCACGGTCGTCTATCGTCACCTCCAATCCACCAATGAAATTATGCCATGTAGTATTATAGCGTGTTTCAATGCCATGCCTTTTATACGCTCCCTTAATCAAATAAACCTTATTATCTATTCGCTTATGTGTTTTTTTAAATTCTTTTTCTTTTTGTAACTCATCTAAAAGGCTGCGTTCTTCCTCTGTCAATTCCCTATGGAAAACCATAGTTTCAAGAGCTTCTTTAGTACTTTTTTTATCTTCCAACCTTCGTTTATCGTATATAATGGCATTGTACAAAGAGTATAATAACACTCCAAAAACAAGTAGGATATAAAGTGTGTTCATAGATAGGGGTTTTAATTGGATATGCGTTTTGACACGTTGCCAAATATCATGACTTTAGCCAAGGACAAAATACCTGAAAACAGGGATTTTACTTTTTACGGGCCCACCTACTTTTGTAAAAAACGATCGTATGAAAACAAAGTTTAAATTGGGGTTTACCCTGTATAGGGCCATGGGCGATGATTATTTACAGGCGTCTATCGATTTATCATTTTCGTTCCTATACGACCCTAAGAAAATAAACGCTTTTTCCGAGACCTTGCGTTTTGACAAAGCCGAACAATGGGTGCTCTCGACACACATACACAAAGTCGATTGACCCCTTTTTATGAAAGCAATCAATACAGATCCTTTTGTTCTGTATAACGGTTGTTCTTCTATCCGTAGCCAAAAAGGGAAATTAGTATCCCAAAGCATTTTTAAATAGTAAAATACATTTGAAAGTACTTCATCTACATATCACGGCTCTCTGCTTCACCTTATTTTCTTCCTGTGAACGATTTTCTTTTCTACAAGGTCAAACTAAAGTAAATACATCCCATAGGCAAGAAGGTCTTTCTCCCGAACAACATGAAAGTTACACAAATGAAAATGATCTGATAAGTCAAATTCAAGCGGCGGAAAAACAGATTACGTACACAACATATAATTATATGAAAGGGGCGATAACGCAAGTGATATTACATCTCAACAAAAATGGTACGGGACATATAGAAAATAAATCCACCACGCAGTCTTTTAAGATCCGTTGGGCGGAAAAAGATTCCGTAATACGCCTTGTCCCCTTCTCGACCAGCGATACGCTACCTTTTACCGAATTAAGGCGAATAGACCGCAAAACCCTGCTATATCGACCTGAAAGCAAAAAAGACGAAATGCGGTTCTACGGAAAACTCAATCATGAAAACAATTTGGAGATTCTAAATTTAATAGAACATATGGAATCGGATGCCTCCTCCGATAATCGTAAAAATCGCGGTAAAGGTCCTACCTAAGAAAATAACAGGCTATAACGAAAGTTTGGTTCCACCATACCTTTAAAGCGGAAAGAACCTATACCTCAAATGAATAATAACATTTTTTATATTTTGGTGTTTTATTATATAAACGATGTTATAAAAAACCTCCCATTTCTTGTTACAACCATTTAAAAATATACGCTTAACACTACTAACGCTTTTATTGGTACAACTTTGTTGGGCACAAGAACCTACAGAGGCTTTAACTTGGTTTAAAAAAGGACTTACCCTAATCGACAAGGAACAAAACTACGACGATGGTATAAAGGCCCTTGATTCCGCTGCTGCCCTACATCCCGAAAAAAAACTGCTCATACAGATCAAATATGCCAAAGGTGTAGCCTTAAACAGTCAGGGCAACCTGTCTAAAGCAGTCGCCGTTTTAGAAGAAAATATTCCCTTGATCGAAACCTGCGACGACATAACCAAAATTAAATTTCACGCCAATAATTATCGTGTTTTGGGAGATGTCTATAAAGGCAAGGGAAAATCTTTGCTTGCCATGAAAAACTATCAAAAGGCACTAAGTTTTTCCGAAAAATACTCGGCAAGAAGTAAAGCGACCGTACTCCACCAAATAGGTGTGTTACTAATGGAAAAGAGAAATTATCTTGAAGCGGAAAAATACTTCCACCAAACCACCGATCAATATTTGAACGAGCATTTACAGTTGGGCAAGTACATTAATCTTGGGGAGGTATATTTAGAGACCGATAGAAACACCCAAGCGAAACAACAATATGATAAAGCCGAAAAACTAGCTTTAAAAAATAAGAACAATATGGCTTTATGTCATATCTATATCGGTTATGCCAATATTTTTTTTGAAGCGAACAACTATAAAAAGGCCATTGAATATTATGAAAAAACAATAGAGCTTTCTGAAGAAATAGGCGCCCAATTTCTCACTACCTCGTCTTTATTGTATTTGGCCATTGCCTATAATAAAACAAAACAAGCCTTTAAGGCTTTACCTTATTTAGATCAAGCGGCCGTTTTTTTAAATAAGGAGCCTTCGATCAACTACCAATTAAACTTATACGACACCTATGCCTCGGTTTATGAAAACATGGGCGATTATGAAAAAAGCATTATCTATCTAAAGAAAGTTAACGCCGTTAAGGACAGTATTTTCAATATCGAAAAAAACAAGCAGTTCGAAGAATTAAAAATAGCCTATGAGACCAAAGAGAAACAACAGGAAATCGAATTTTTAAAACTTCAAAAGAAAAAGAACGAATTAGAAATTTCTCAAAAAGAAAAGGCCTTAAAGGCCTTGAACCTTGAAAAAGAGCTTGAAGCTTCACAACATCAAAACACCATTCTTCAATTACAAAAAGATAGAAGTGAAAACGAAAACAAAATCATCTTATTAAAGAAAAGCAGGGAACTTGCCGAAGCGGAAGCAAGTAAATCGCAACAACTAAAAAATGCCTACCTCATAGGATTTATCGTTTTCAGTATTCCCCTGGGCATTTTACTCATAGTATATTATCAAAAACTAAAAACCCAAAGGGCCCTAGCCAAAAAACAAGAAGAATTAAACGCCAAACAAATCTTGACCCTTAAAAAGGAACAAGAATTAAAAAGTATTCGAGCTTCCATAGAAGGCCAGGAAAAGGAAAGAAAGCGTATCGCCCAAGAATTGCACGATGCCGTAGGCGGAAGTTTGGCCGGGATCAAACTGCAGTTAGACCATCTTTCATCAAAAGAACCAAAACTTTTAAGCATCGTTCATCATCTGGACGAGACATACAACCAGGTCCGCCATATTTCCCATGATTTACTTTTAGAAAAAATTGAGAACGACGAGTTTGTTCAGGTGATTAAAAACTACCTTAAAAAGATAGCCACTTCTACCCATATAAATATTGATATTTCCTTTTTCAATGAAACATTAATTAATCAGGTAAGCAATGCTATACAAACAAATCTTTATAAAATAGTACAAGAACTGATCAACAACACCATAAAACACGCTGAGGCCTCGTCTATTGAAATTCAACTGAACGGGCACAGCGACATGGTCAACCTGTTATATGAAGATGATGGAAAAGGCTTTCTTTATGAAGAAAGTACAGAGGGCATCGGTTTGCGTAACATAAACGAACGCATCGACAGCCTAGGTGGATCGCTAACTATAGATTCTAAGCAAAACCACGGCACCTTGGTGAATATTATCATACCCATTAAAAAAACAGCTATATGCCACATAAGATAATTATCGTCGACGACCACAAGATGTTCATTGATGGTTTGGTGAGTATTTTTGAAGATGTCCCTGCCATAGACATTGTCTTAAAAACCAACAACCCCAAAATGGTATTACAATTTCTAAGATATACAAACAACGTCGATTTAATTATTTCGGACATATCGATGCCAGAAATGGATGGTGTGGCCTTGAGTACTAGTATAAAAAAAGAGTTCCCATTAGTAAAAATACTTATGGTGAGTATGCACAACAACCCCAATATGTTTCATCAATTAAAACAAAACGAGGTAAATGGCTATGTGCCAAAGAACGCTTCTAAAGCCGAGCTATTAGAAGCTGTAAACACTATACTATCGGGAAAAAACTATTTCTCCGATACGTTACTTAAAGACTATAAAGAAAGTTTTTTTACGGTACAAGAATCTAAACAGACGCCTTTAAGACCAAGAGAATTACAGGTTTTAGAACTGATTGCGAGGGAATACACGACCAAAGAGATTGCCGATAAATTATCTATAAGTAAGCACACGGTAGAGACATACCGCAAAAATTTATTATTGAAACTAGATGCCAAAAACCTTGCAGGCCTTACAAAACATGCCATTTATTTGGGCTTGATCGATATTGACCCAATATCGGAATAATGTTTAAAAATAGGTGCTTAATCTTGAACTTATCATTTATTTTAATCGTGAGTAATATACCGTCTATAATTTCGTGTCGGCGTAAAAGTTTATAAATGACTGAAATCAAACTGTACAAATCCAAAAAAAAGGCCATAAAACTACTCTTGTTATGTACCCCTTTTGTGTTGGGGGGTATTTGGTTGTTAAGGGAAAATCCGATAGTTGGTTGGTGCAGTATCGCTTTTTTTGGAATGGGTTATGTTGTCGGGATTTATAACCTGATGGATAAAAAACCCATGATCATCATCAATGAAATCGGCATTTTTGACTGTAGTACCCATAATGGTTTTATTAATTGGGAATTGATACACAATGCCTACCCCATGAGTATAAGCGGGCAAAAATTTATTTGTCTTGTCATCGACGAAAAATTTAAACCCTCAAAAAAGAAAGGCAAATGGTTTAAAGGCCTTGCCAAGATGAACGAAGCCATTGGGGCACAAGAATTGAATATCCAGCTAGGCCATATTCAGAAAATCGATGAAATTAAACTGATCCATTTTATTCTCTTGATGTCGCGGGCCAACCCAAGCGAAAAGGCCGGATTGGTAAAGGCCTTGGAAAGCAAAGGATTAAGCTAAAAACAGTGCCGTCTTTTCGTTCTACCCTTTGTAAATAGTTATACCCCTAGACAAGAGCCGAAACTTGGACAAATACGCGGTAGTATAACCCAAACGTGAATAAAGAACAGGATAATAAAAAGCAGGCCTATCCAAAGGGCGTGCGTAATATAAATGGCATCGCCCGTAGGTTTGATCTTGGGCCATAACAAGCCGAAAACACCTGTGGTAAACAACAAGAAAGGTATGCCCGATAAAAAAACGAGGGTTTGTACATTAAATTGCTCCTTTAATACAATAAAGAGAAGATATCCTATAAGGATCGATAAGATCAATACGATCCAATAGATTTTTTGGGGTGTATTACTTTTAATTTTGTCCATTTTATACGTTTTTCTAATTAACTGTTGTTTAAAAGTATTGTAAATCAATATTTTATGATATGATATATATCATTCCAATAAAAAGCAGAAATAATCTTCTACCGTTGAAAGAGGCAGTTTCTTGTATTCTATAAGTAGATCGTACTTTGTACCGTTACCGACCATAACGTTGGTGGTTTCCCCCTATTTTTAAAATACTATTATGTCCCATTCGTATATAATTTCATACACTAATATTAATATTGTAACTTACAGTAATACAATATATTATAGGCTTTTGTAGGTTTCAATACCTTAAAACGGCGGTCTATAATCAAAAAAGAGATATTATGGACACTATTGATTTTTCAGGACTTAAGGCGATGTACGTGAATTGTACATTAAAACGCACACCCGAAATTAGCCACACCCAAGGGCTTATGGATGTCTCTATAAAAATTATGGAGAAAGAAGGGGTGCAGGTAAGTCAACTAAGGCTTGTAGACTATGATGTTGCTTCGGGGGTGTACCCTGATATGACCGAATATAGCTGGAAAAAAGACGATTGGCCACGATTGTTCAAAGATATTTTTGATGCGGATATTTTAGTAATAGGAACGCCTATATGGCTTGGTGAAAAATCTTCGGTCGCCCAAATGCTCATAGAAAGACTTTATAGTATGAGCGGTGAAAAAAATAAAAAGGGTCAGTATTTGTATTATGGAAAAGTTGGAGGTTGTATAATTACAGGAAACGAAGACGGGGTAAAACATTGTGCAATGGGGCTATTATATTCTTTACAGCACATTGGCTATTCGGTTCCCCCGCAAGCGGATTGTGGTTGGCTGGGAGAAGTGGGGCCGGGCCCTAGTTATTTGGACAAGGAATCAAATGCGGCAGAAAATGATTTTACAAACAGAAATACTACATTTATGACCTATAATTTGATGCACTTGGCAAAATTATTAAAGGAAAACAACGGATACCCCGCCTACGGGAATTCTAGAAAAGATTGGGACAACGGTGTTCGCTGGAAATTTGAAAACCCTGAGTATCGATAGTGTAGGGTACGGTCATCATCTAAATAAAGAGGTACCTTATTCTTAAATGTAGGACAAGCAAAAATGAAACAAATAAAAAAAGGGAACTTTAAACTAGTTGGGTTAAAACTAGAAAACAAGACCACAAACGAAAATGGCCGCTCTAGCATAGATTGTGGCAATCTTTGGCAAAAATTTGAAACCGAAAAGATAGTGGAGCGTATTCCCCATAAACTAAGCGAGGAGATCTACGCAGTATATTATGATTATGAAACCGATGAAACAGGTATGTTTTCTTATTTCATAGGTTGTAGAACCGAGGAGCATTCAAAAACGCCTATAGAACTGAACGAGCTTCTAATACCATCACAAACTTATAAAAAAGTGGTCGCCAAAGGTGCCATGCCAAGTTGTATTGCCGAAGCATGGAAAAAAATATGGACTTCTGATATGAACCGAAAATTTGGGTTCGACTTTGAGGTCTATGATGAAAGAAGTAGGGATTGGAACAATGCCGAAATTGATATTTTTATTTCGGTAAACGAATAATACCCTTTGGTTTAGTTAAAACATTCTTTCATTAGTACTCCTTCAACAACGCTTTTACATCTGTTATCAATTGTGCGATGGAGGCTCGGTTGAGTCCGTTGTAAATACCTCTAATATGCTTGTTCTTATCTATTAGCAAGAAGTTTTCGGTATGTAGAAAATCGTTTAGATCCTTGGGGATACCTAGGTCGTTCTCCACAAAATAATTGTTTCTGCCCAGATTGTATATTTCAGTCTTATCACCGGTTACCAAGTGCCATTTACCATCCATGACCCCATATTTTTCAGCGTATTTTTTTAACACCGATACCGAATCTATGGATGGGGTTACGGAGTGAGACAGTAGTAATACATCATCATACTCTTTTAAGGCCTCTTGTACCTTGGTCATATTGTTGGTCATTTTAAGGCAAATGCCCGGACATGTGGTAAAGAAAAAGTCGGTAATGTATATCTTATTGTCAAAGGTCTGCTGGGTAATGGTATCGCCATTTTGGTCTACCAGCGTAAAATCGGGTATTTTATGAAACTGTTTTTCTTCTTCGCTGTTCGGGGTCAGCCAATGTGGTGTAAAAGATTCATCCTTGTAATATGGCAAATAGTCTACTCTACTGGTTTCGGTAACGTTGGTATTTGGCTTTTTAGGAGTTTCTTTACATCCTACGAAACATATGGCTGCCAATACCAGTATTAAAATGCTCTTATTCATCCCTAACAACAATTTCATTTTCTAATTGATAACAGGAATTTGCTCTTCTTAAGCCAAAAATACGTCCATTCTTGGCCTCGTAGTTCACATAGAGTTTTCCATTTTGTAACCAAGCCTTTTGTAGGCCCTCTTCCCTCCCATTCTTTAGATTACGTTCTTTCGCCAACTGCCCATTAGGGTACCATCTTTTCTCAACACCTTCTATATTTCCATTTACATAATTGGCTTCCTGTGCCAATTGGCCATTTTCCCACCAAGATTTATAACTACCCTCTAAGCGGTTATTTTTGTAGTGATAAGTAGCACGTAACACCCCATTTTCTGACCATTTTTTAGCAATTCCTTCTCGTTTGCCGTTGTAGAACCCGATCTTTTCGACCAATGTGCCATTGGCATGTATACTTATGGAATAGCCATTATATGGTTCGTTTTTATAATACCAAGTGCCTTCCAATTGGTTCAGTGTAAGTTCTTCTTTAAACCTTGTAACGTTTTCTATTACAGGCTCCTCCTCATTTTTGTCAACAAGCGGCGAAGTACGTTTGCATGACGTCATTAGTATGAGTATTGAACCAATATAGATATAAAAGGAAGTTGCTTTCATAAGTCTAGTATCCTTGATATGGTCCGGCGAATGCCAAATACGATCCAGTGGTAGAATATACCTCGTTGATAATGTGGTAATGGTATTCTTCCTCTCCATCTGTATACTGCGTCGTAGATACATGTCCGCCAGATTCGTCCAAATCGGTAGGATAATCACCTGTAGAACTACATTTTCTACCGTACAGGAATACACCATCTAATAAAATGCCCACTAAATTGTCATCGTCGTTGCTAAAAGCTTTAGGTTCAAGGTGGTAATGGTACACTCCCGGACCAATATGGGCGCCGGTCCAGTCTAAACTAGCTGCAGCGGCATTTAAGGGGCCACCACCTTCCTGATCGTTGAATATAGATGCACCACTAACGGCAATACCTATAGTATCAAAATCTGTGGCTACTGAATTACCAGATAGATTTGGGGTGGCATCTACCCTAATGGTAGCCGCATTGTTGTTACTGGACATTATGCTTGGGGTCAGCTGTACATCGGGTTCTTCTTTGTATAATGAATGCCCTTCTCCCCAATACACGGTTTCGTGATTTGGTAGACCCGTGGTTTCTATAACCACCTCTGAGCCATCTAAATATATGGTCACGGCATCTGTATTAAATGCCGAATATGCTGCATGGAGTTCGGTAACAATGGACTCTTCTTCCTCCTCATTGGCAATTTCCTCTTCAATGTCGGTATCGTCCATACTATCATTGCTACAAGCAATAAAGGCGGTTAAGGGCAATCCCAACAGAAGTGTGTATAAGGTAAAATTGTTTATTACGTTCTTTTTCATAATAGACTATTTAGTTGATTTTATTATTTAATCGGTACAAGGATAGCAACAAAATGAAAGCGCAGAAGTAAGATTAAGTGAATGGTGGATAGTTTTAAGTAGATGGGCCACTATCTGCTATAAGGTGATTTTGATCAATACGCGATTATGACAGCATCTTTGTATAAATACAAAACCATCTAAATACTCATAAAAATAAAGGTTAAACGAAAAGTTAAGGTCAAGGCAGGTAACAGAGTTTGTTGCTTTTTTTGATATATTTGGCCCTTCATTTTATTCAGAACCCACTTGTCCCAAACAAAAAACGTATATACCTTATCCTTAAGGTCTTATAAGGATTTTTATGACACATTATATGTTTCATTGTGTTTGTTTGCCAAAAATTATGTTCAAAATTTAGATTTGGCCAAAGATTTGGTACAAGAAGTTTTTATAAAGGTCTGGGAGGATAAAATTGAGTTTAAGAATGAGGTGGCCGTAAAGTCATATATGTACATGGCGGTCAAGAATAAATGCTTGGACCTATTGAAAAGCAAGCAGTTTAGGTCAACGGAAAATATGTCTGTTGAGGATATGGAAGAATTAAATAGCGAATCCTTTTATTTAAAAGAAGTTGTTATTGAAGAGGTTTCTTCCCGAATAGAGAGTGCAATTAACACCTTGCCAAATAAGTGCGCCCAAGTAATAAGATTAAGTATAAACGGGCTGACAAACCCTGAAATAGCCCAACATCTGAACATTTCGGTCAATACCGTTAAGGCACAAAAAAAAATTGCGTATAAAAAACTAAAGCCTCTATTAAAAAATTACTTCGCTTTAATGGCTTTCGTATTCGACTACACCACCTGAAAACATTCGTGTTTCTGTCTTTTTTTCTGTGGTCATATCTTTTTTTTTGAGCCAAGATGAAAAAAATCAATTTTTTTTTAACCCCATCACATGATTTTGTCGTCATAGGTGTAAATAGTGGTAATAATATATGCTAAACCTTACTAAAATTTTATTGTTGTCTAAGCAGATTGCTTCTTCTTTATTAAAGGATGAAAAACCAAATGCATTGGATTCATCGGAGCTTTTTTCTGATAAAGACAAAAAAGAAATCATCAATAGACTTACGGATGAATCGGAAATAGCGTCACGGTTACAACTGAAAACAAAGGTAGATAGTAAGGCGGACTGGAAAAAAATACAATCTAGAGTAGTTGTTCCTAAAAGAACGCATTACTGGCAATATGCGGCAGCGGCCGCTGTGGTAATAGGGATATGTACGACCGTATATGTGGTAAAAGATAATTTTAATGGCAGCAGTGTTACCGAGCCAATTATTGTAAACAACCAAATTGTACCAGGCGGTCATAAGGCAATTTTGACATTGGAAACGGGAGAAGAGGTAAATCTTGTAAAGGATGTAAAATACACAGCTAAAAATTTACAAACAAATGGCGAAGAACTTGTGTACAACGAAGGTTCTGATCCGGAATTAAACTCTGAAGAGGTTGCCTATAACTTTTTAACCATTCCACGTGGTGGGCAATATCAAATAACATTGTCCGATGGAACCCATGTATGGCTGAATTCAGAATCAAAACTAAAATATCCGGTACGTTTTGTGCAAGGTGAAACACGTATTGTAGAGCTTTTATACGGGGAAGCCTATTTTGATGTTTCTCCAAGCACGATGCACGAAGGCGCAAAATTTGAAGTGATCAACAAAGCGCAATCGGTAGAGGTTCTAGGAACAGAGTTTAATATTAAAGCCTATAAAGACGAGGTTACCGTGTATACCACTCTTGTAGAGGGGCAGGTGAAGGTGCGTTCACAAGGGCTTGTTGAAGATCTTGTTCCGAACCAACAATCTAAATTGAATACTGAGACCCATACGATAGATGTAAGTCAGATAGATGTTTATAATGAAATAGCATGGAAAGATGGTGTTTTCAGTTTTGAGGATAAATCGCTGAAAGATATTATGACAGTTCTCTCTAGGTGGTACGACATAGATGTTGTTTTCGAGACAAAAAGTTTAGAATCAGAAAGGTTTGTCGGGGTATTAAAAAAGAATTACAGTATAGAAACCATACTGTCCATTTTTCAAAAAGCGAACATTATCAATGGCTTTGAAATAAATAACAAGTCTGTAATTATAAAATAATAAATAGGATTGCGATCCTATATGGATAAAAAAAAGGAGAAATAGTTCAAACGGTCAAATTCAACACTATTTCTCCAAAAAGATATTAATCAAGTTTAATCAATTAATAGTTACAAATTAATGAAATTTAAATTAATTGGTGTCACCTGGCTATGGATGAAAGGTGTGCTAAACTGTATTATGCGAATATTTATATTCTTGTTTTGTGCAACCTTGTTCAGTTTTGGTCCTGTACGCTCTCAAAATGCCGAAATAAAAATTGCCGAGGATAAAATCGTTACCGTTGATAAGGTCTTTAAGATCATTAAAAAGCAAACGAGCGATTTTATGTTCATTTACCCCAAAAATCTGTTCGATTCTTATCCTAAGGTACAATTACGTAAAGGAACCATAAACATAGGCGAACTATTGAATTTGGCTCTTTCGGGAGGTAATGTTGATATCACGTTGACCGACGACAATATCATTATCATAAAAGAAAAAGATGCGCAAGATGTTACCAATGTAGCGCGCATAAGAAAAAATAAGACGGTAGAGATCAAAGGCCGGGTCGTGGATGGTGATAAGAATGCCCTGTCATATGTCAATGTTATTGTCAGGGATCTAAATATTGGAACTTTTACCAATATGGATGGGGAGTTCTCTTTAGAGTTGCCCCATACCAACTTTGAGATAGAGTTGAGTCTTATAGGTTTTAAAACAGAGAAAATAGATGTTTCTACCCTTCCGGATTTGTCCAATGTTGTAATAACGTTAAAGGAAGACCTGTTAAATTTAGATGAGATTGTCGTTACCGCTAAAAAGACCGTTAGTAGAGAAGGTACCTCTACCTATAAAATAGGAAGCCAGGCCATAAAGCAGGTACAGGCAATGAACTTATCTGATGTTCTTAGTTTGTTACCGGGCAATAAAATTGAAGCAACAGACCTGACATCGACAAAACAAGCTAACCTGCGTAGTGCAACTGCCTCCAAGGTAAATGCCTTTGGTACGGCCATTATTTTAGACGGTGCGGCAATTAGTACCGATGCGAATATGCAAGCACAGAATTCTGGGTCTTTATATGGTGGAAAATCGGTCGTTGCCGGGGGTGTCGATTTAAGAAGTGTCTCCTTGGCCAATGTCGAATCGGTCGAGGTTATTTCGGGTGTAGCGTCCCCTAAATATGGGAATATATCTTCCGGGGGCATTTTAGTAAAAAGTAAGGTAGGTAAATCTCCCTACCTCGTTTCTGCAAACGTTTCCTCTACAAACTATCAAGCATCCGTAGCAAAAGGATATGAACTGAACAAGTTCGGTATTTTGAATTCCGATCTTTCATATGCCTATTCTTCGGGTTCACCTACCGAACGTAAATTATTTTATCAAAGCGTTAACCTAGGTTTGCGCTGGAAGTTGCCCGCTTTCAAAAATTTGGACTGGGATCATTTTACATCCATCAGAGTCAATCATTCTGATGACGGCAATCGTCATGAGCCAGAAGAGGTTTATAAAAATGATGCCGATGTAAAAAGTACCTCTTATCAGGCAACCCTTTCTGGGAACTTTAGTTCATCTTTATTAGGAAAAGTCAATTATAACTTTAACGGTAGTATTACCAACCAGCATTCTTATTACGATACTTATGTGACCAATGGCCCCTACCCTATTATAGAATCTTTAGAGAGTGGTACATATACCACTACCTTTTCTCCGACAACTTTTAATCAAACCAGGGACATTAAAGGAAGGCCGGTAAATTTAAACGGTAGACTAGACGCTACCCAAAATCTAAGTTTTAAAAATTTGGATTTTAATTTTGAGACCGGTCTGCAATATACCTTTGATGATAATACGGGCAGTGGTAGGGT
The DNA here is from genome assembly GCF_001020565.1 of Maribacter thermophilus. Classification (GTDB taxonomy): domain Bacteria; phylum Bacteroidota; class Bacteroidia; order Flavobacteriales; family Flavobacteriaceae; genus Maribacter; species Maribacter thermophilus. The sequence continues at coordinate 919,468 of NZ_LDAS01000001.1, forward strand.
TGCAACGGGTAATATAGCACATACGCAAGATGTAGTGGGTAGTAGGTCTGCTTCTTTTGAGAAAATACCTGCATCTAAAACCTTTTCGGCTTACCACCAAACCATTATTAAAAGAAAAGCCGAGAATTCTAGACAGCAATTAAATTTAGGATTGAGGTACGACAATATGCTGGAGCGTTACAATTTGGTATCGCCACGAATGTCTTTTTCATCAAAACATAACAATATTACGGGTAGGGTTGCCTGGGGTGTTTCATACAAGGCACCGGCAATGATACAATTATATCCGGGTAGATCGTACATTGATTATATCAACTACCAATATTATGCGGAAAATCCGGACGAACGTTTGGCAGTGGTTACCACTTATATTTACCAACCTACGAACGAGCATTTAAAACCTAATTATTCGGATGTAAAAGAAATTGGTTTCGACTGGTCCCCATCTTTTATGAATTTGAACGTCACCTATTTCAAAAAAGACCTACGTAGAGGTATAAACATAACAGATGAGCTGTTATTGTTGCCAAAGGCCGTTTATGAAGTGGTAGATGCACCCGCAGGACAGCAGCCAACGGTAGAACCCACGGGTGAAGTTTATAACATTCCTAGAACGATCAGTGTTATGAAAAACAACTACTACGAATCTACCGATGGTATTGAGGTTACCCTAAATCCAGAACGGATAAAAGCAACTAATACAGAGTTCAATTTCAGGTATAGTTATTTAAAAAGCTTGGTAACCGATAAAGGGTTCAATATAGATAAATCTGCCTATGTTGTTGGTGATAATTCGGTGCGTTATGGTGTTTACGAAAATGCAATGGTCGAAGCCGTTAGAAGTTTTGGAACCTTGACATTGATACAACATATACCTTCATTGCGATTTATTCTTACGCTATCGGCCGAATTGAATTTTAGGGAAAGTAGCAAGTATATCGGTACAAGCCTATACCCATTTGCGTATTATGATACAGATGGAAATTATATTGATATTCCCGAAGAAAACAGGGCCGACCCCGAGTTTGCTGACCTAAAGAAAGATGAGAATACATATACCGCCACAAGTACACCGTTCTATAGCAATTTTAACCTACAAATAAGGAAAGAGACCAAACAAGGACATTCGTTCAGCTTTTTTGCGATCAATGCACCTTGGTATAACCCAACATATGATTATCTGGGCAATAGAAGAACATTGAACAGTAAATTATCGGTGGGGTTCAATGTGACAATATTAATTAGTAATAAAACCAACAAATAACATGAAATCAAACATTTTAAAAAGAGTAAGTGTGACAAAGTCAATAATAGCAATCGTATTGTTTGCAACAACCTTGATAAGTTGTAGTAGCGACGATGATAGTGTAGCCAATCTAGGTAATCTACAGGTACAATTGGAATTGGCCGCCGGCCTTAGTGATATCTCCCTAGAAGGGGTCGATGTCAGTATCACTAATACGGTAGATAATGCAACCTTGAACCTAGCTACCGATGCAAATGGTGCTGTGACATTTTCAAATATTTCTGTCGGAACCTATAATATCGTAGCAACAAGTGCAACGGACGATTATCAATTAAGTGGTTCGTCGAATAATGTAGCCGTCACTATCCAAGAGACAACCGAGACTACTTTAGAAGTCGATGCAACAAACTTTAACGCTGGTTTGGTAATTAAAGAAATTTACACTGCGGGATCGGGTTATATCACCTTGTTTAAAGATTCGTTCATAGAAATTTTCAATAACTCTTCAGAAACAATATATGCCGATGGAATGTACATCGCAAATGTATTTGGAGATTCGGGTGCGTCTGGTGATACACCGGTAAATACCATCTTAACAGATACCGATTATGTATATACCGATGTAATGAGCCAAATACCAGGTTCAGGTACCGATTACCCAGTAGCCTCGGGTCAAAGCATTGTTATAGCTTTAAACGCAATAAACTTTAAGGAAGGAAGTGCAAATCCAGATGGTGAATTGGACAATACGGATGCCACTTTAGAGCACTATTCAATAGATTGGTTGGAAGCTCAGGGCCGTGCCGGAAATTCATTTTTCGAATTGGACAACCCATCGGTACCGAACATGACCAATACTTATATGTTCGAAGAAACCAATTTCTTCAGATTACCCACACCGGCAAGTGTAGTGTTGGTTAGTAGCGAGGCCACATTTAGTGATTCTGACATTGTAGACTATACACCGATAGGATCCACATCAACCTATAAATTAATGCAAATCTCTGTTGATTTGGTTATAGATGGTGTAGATATTTTAGACAACTCCGCTTCCGCCGATTTTAAGCGCATTCCTAGTACTATAGATGCAGGGTTTACCTTTTTAACAGAAGACGGTGCTGTTTCTTATACCGGCTTAAGTAACAGAAGAAAAATTGATGAGACCGCCACGGCTCGTTTTGGTAGAACTATTTTATTGGATACCAACAATTCTACAATAGATTTTGAAGCTATAAATTTTCCAGATAAATATGGTTACAACGACTAATATTAGTTATTTAAAGGTAAAGAGAATGTTTATGACATTCTCTTTACTTTTTTTAATCTCAAGTACATATTCCCAATCAAAAAAAAACACCGATAGTCTATCGGTCTTGGAAAGAGATGTTCAATTACAATTATTTGAAGATAGGTACTTCGGTATTCCTTCATTGATCAACCATGAAAATATATATAAATTCACCTATGGAGAGGGCAAATATTTATATTCCGAAGGTTCATTGAGACATCCGCAAGAATATAAAAAACAAAACGGTCTGTATTTAGAAACGGCGTCACTTGCGTCTTTAGAAAATACAAATTGGACCCTATACGGTAGTTTGGAATACTTGAATACCAGAAAAGAGGATGTAGAGAATAATTTAACGTATGGTGTTTTAGATTACGGTTCGCCGTACTATTTTTTTCAACAAACAAGTGGTTTGTGGAACCATCAAAATTATAATTTTAAAGTAGCCGGAGCCAATAAGGTGAACTCTAAACTTACATTAGGTGCCTACCTAAACTACGATACCAATTTCTATTTTAGAAAAAGCGATACCAGAAATGAGTTAACAGCTTTAAAAATTGTAGGAAAACTATCTGCTAGCTATCAATTTAATGACATACACTTGTTAAGTGTGTCCATAGGCAACGAATTATATAAGGCAAACTCTGAATTATCTAACAAGTTTCCGGAAAACAACACAGAACTTACCGCCGATTATTATCTGAACACCGGTTTAGGCTCTTACATAAAAAATCTAGATTCAGGTTTTGATACCAAAAGAAGTATACCCGAAGTGCAATTGCAATGGTTCTTAAAACAAGGTAATTGGGACCTATCAATAGAAAGTGATACAAAATTTGGTACAGAACGTTGGATAGATAAGAATATTCTTAATGTAGAAGAGAACGACGAGAGAACAAGATATAGTTTTGTAGATCAAGAATTTACAGTCTTTTATAATAGGTATAAGGCCAATAGTCTTTTCTCCCTTAATTTAAATGCAGGGTATTTAAAGGGAGACGGCAAGGTATGGCAAGAAACAGGTGCGTACTATGCCAAAAATTTTACCACCACTGGTTACAGGCTTGCAACGGGTGCTACCCTATTGTTCTATAATAATTTTCTGAACAAAGTTAATTTGGGCATTGCTTATCACAATAAGGAACAATACGATTTAAATTACGCCTATACATTTGATTACCAGTATATAGAGCCACAGGTATCTTTAGGTTTCAATACAAGCATTTCTAAAAAAACGGCATTTTTCGCAGATATCTCCGCTTTATATCACCATGTGCTGGATGTTGAACACGATCCATTTGCGGCTAACAACATTTTTGTGGATTGGATAGGAAACAAAATTGCCGATTACACAGGGATAAGTACCATCAATTATAGCATAAAACTAGGCACCGATTTTAAACTTAAAAACCAGAACAGGTTAGAGCTGTCAGTATCTTCCGATTATTTAAAAGTTACAAAACTATCGGAAAACAGCTCAAACTACTATTCTAAAAATGATGATTACCTAAATCTGACCACCGGTTTAAAATTACATTTCTAGTCTTTTTTTATTCCATTTTAAATCGTTTGTAAATCCTATTTAATGAAGAGATTATTTTTTTCAATAGTCTTTTTGGTTCCTTTTTGTATCTGGAGTCAAAAGATAGATAAAGTGCATATAGAAGAATACGATTTGCCCAACGGCTTGCATGTGATTCTTCATAAGGATGTCAATGAGCCCAACGTAATCGTGGGTACAAAGTACCATGTGGGTTCTAAAAACGAAGATGTCGACAAAACCGGGTTTGCCCATTTTTTTGAGCACCTTTTGTTTCATGGGACCAAAAATATACCACAGGGCGAGTTGGAAAATATCATCTTTAATGCAGGCGGATATTGTAATGCCTATACCAATTACGATGTCACATACTATTACCAGTTACTTCCCGCCCATGAATATAAACTAGGGCTATGGGTAGAATCTGAACGTATGCTTCATCCTATCATCACCCAAAAAGGGATAGATCGTGAACGGGAAATTGTCAAGGAGGAAAAACGTATGCGGTACGACAACAAACCATTGGGCAATTCTTATTTTGAGGTAATGTCCGAGCTGTTTACCTACGATACTTACGGGCATAATATTATTGGATCTATGGAAGATTTGGATAGGGCTTCCCTAGAAGATTTTGACGCTTTTTTCAAAAAATATTATGTGCCAAATAATGCTTGCCTAGTCGTATCGGGTAATATAGATATTGAAGACACTAAAAAATGGGTCGGGCTGTATTTTAATGATATTCCAAGGGGTGAAAAGATAAAAAGACCTAAAACCTTCAAAAAAAGACCAAGGGAAGGCCACCATACAAATATTGATGTTAAGGGGTTAAAGAACGAATCTATAGAGATCGGTTACCCGATAATGTCACAAAGCAGCGATGATGCCCCGGCCATGCAAATAATAACCTCTATTTTATCGGGTAACAGTGATTTTTCCTATTTCGACAAAAACCTTAAAACAGAAAAAGATTCCATAATCAAACGATTAAGTGCTTCTTCAAGTTTTTGGGAAAAAGTAGGAACTTTAAATGTTAAGGCCGAAGTAACAACTAAAGAAAGTGAAGCCTATGTTCTGCAAAGGATAAACGAACAATTTGAGCTGTTAAAGACAAGACCTGTAGATCCTATGGTGTTGGAGCGGGCCAAAAAACAATTCATTGCTACCTATATCGATATTTTTTACGATGCACAGACCTTTGCAGACAAGGTGACCAACTATTATCATTTACATAAAAACACTTCAGATATAAGAGCCCTTATAAGTGATATTGAAAAAGTGACAAGTAGTGATATACAACGTGTGGCAAAAAAATATCTTGATACCGATAAGCGCATTGTCATTAGTTATCATCCCGAATAATTCCATAAAATGAAAAAATTACATCTATTTATATTATTTGTTTGTTGCGGTTTTTTGGGCCATGCCCAAGTAAACCGAACCGTACCCCCAGAAGCGGATACACCCCAACAATTGAATATAGGAAAATTAATTCCTATAGTATTGGATAACGGACTTCGCGTGTATTTGGCCCCTGTAAAAGACTATCCGAAATTTACGATGTCCGTCAATATAGAATCACCGAGCTTGGATGAAGAAACACGATTGGCCGAGAAACGGGTTTTGGGATCGGCCTATTCGAACAAGCTATCTAAAAAATATCCAAACCATGAGATAGATTCCATGGAGAACACCTACCCTGCCATGATCAATGTAAATACGTATGGTGGCACGGTCAAAGGGATGAAGAAAGATATAGACGATTTACTGGATGCGTATAGAGACCTTATGTTGCACCCTATTATCGCGAAAGAAACTATCAGTGAAAAACATAAGGAATTTTTAGACCGTAAAAAAAAGACCAAAAAGCCATTGTCACGGCCATTGCGTAAATTCTCTTTGGATGCCCTTGTCGATTCATTGCTTTTTGGGGCCAAAAAAGAGGAAGGGAAAACCAAAACTAGGTTAGACCCCAATTTTAAAGGACTGACCGTACAGGATGTTTATGATTATAAGAACGACCGGATTTTGTCAAACAATTCATTAGTGGTGATCGTAGGCGATTTTTCAGAAACGGAATGCCGTTCGCTGATGACACGTTATTTTGGGGATTGGAAAGCGGGTGCCGAGTATGTGAAAAAAAATACCGTGGAACAGAAAGTGTCAATTATTAAAAACAGAAAAATAGTGGTGAAGGATGTGCCCGATGCCGTACAGTCCAAAATTTCGTTCAAATGGCACTTGGGAGACGCTTATACCTATTTCAAAGACGATATAAAGCTGCAAGTTCTAAATAAAATTTTTGGGGAAAGCCAATTGTCCTATTTATACAAAAACCTGAGAGAAGATAAGGGGCTTTGCTATTACATAAGATCTTCGGTGGGCAGTTCGGCAGCCGGGGGTACGGGATCGGTAGCTACCGATGTACGCAATGAGCAAACGGCCTATGCCGTAGAAAATATTATTTTGGAAATGCTGCGGCTAAGAAACGAAGATGTCAGCGCATCGGACCTGAAAATTGCCAAAAACAGTTTAATTGGTGAATATACGAGGTCTTTAAACCCCATTGCCCCAATATCGTATATAACCTTTGCCATGCAGAAAGACGTTTATGGCCTACCTGATGATTATTTGCAAAATAAGGTAAAGCAATATTACGATGTAACTATCGAAGATGTGAAAACCATGGCACAAAAATATATAGATCCCTTTAAGTGCGTAATAACCATATCGGGCAAGGTTTCTGAACTAAAGGGAAAGCTCGAAAAATTTGGAGAGGTATTGTACTACGACCAAAACGGAAATAGAATATAAATTAAATACATAACAACTATGAGATATATAATAACGTTAGCGCTCTTATTGGCCCTATCTTTTGTGGAAAAAGCATTAGCACAAGAAAAGCCGGCCTACCAACTGTTTAAAAATAATGGAGAGATTGTATATTACGACCAAATGATCTCGGATTTGGCCGAGAGTGATATGGTCTTTTTTGGGGAGTATCATTTTAACCCTATTTCGCATTGGTTGGAACTGGAGGTCGGTAAAAGTTTGTTCAACATCAAAGGAACAAAATTGTTTTTAGGGGCCGAAATGTTCGAGAGCGGAAACCAATTGGTCCTCGATGAATACCTACAGGGCTTCTACGCAGAATCTAAAATGATTCCGGAAATAACCCAATTGTGGAGTAATTATAATACCGATTACAGACCTTTGGTGGAATTTGCCAAGGAGAATGCTTTGCGGTTTATCGCCACGAACATACCCAGGCGCTATGCATCCATGATAAGTAAGAAGGGATTTGATGTCCTAGAAATACTAAGTCCCGAAGCAAAGGCACTCATCGGACCGGATCTAAAAAAACACTTCGACCCAACCGTCAAGGCCTATGCGGAAATGGCCAATAATATGGGGGGGCATGTGCCGCCCAATATGTTAAACATGCAAATGGCCCAAGCGGCCAAAGATGCCACGATGGCCCATTTTTCACTTAAGAATTTTAACAAGGGCGATCTCTTATTGCATTTTCAAGGATCCTACCATTCCAATTATGATCAAGGCATTATATGGTGGATCAATAAAATTGAGCCAGGTTTGGAGATTAAGTCCATTACCACCGTTTTACAGTCTGAATGGGAAAAACTTTCTGTTGAGGATAGAGCGGGTATTGCAGATTATATAATTGTAGTGGCAAACACCATGACAAGCACCCAAGGTTAACCTTATAACAACAAGCTCTTTAAGCCTTACTCTTTTTTTATGCTTAGGCAAAAATGAAAAAGGTAAGGCTTTTTTGTCAATGCCGGGCTCTTTATTATTGCTACAACCGATAAAACCCCTTGTAACAAAGAAGTACAGTGAATATTTTAAAATGGAAAGTTTAAGTGTCAAAATATTTTATTTCATTCTAAAATCATAGATTTCATGAGTATTAGGTTCTATGTAGTTCTTCATTGAGTTTTGTTGCAATGGTCATGGTTTTTTTTCTTAAACTTTGCGCGATTGCCAATTGGCCCTTGGTTTGTAACAACCTATCGATAACACTGTTTTGGTACTCTCTGCTTACCAATAATTCGCTGTAGTTAGATTTGTTGCCATACGTTTTAAGTCTTTTATAGTTGTAGGTGTTTTTTGGTATGATCTCTATGAGCGAAATGTGTTTTTCTATAATTGGCTTTAAGCGGTCAGATATAATACTTTCTATCTTTGTCTGTTGGTTATCAAAACTGTCCAGTTCGTTCGGGTAATCGGCTATTAATGTCTTGAGCGAGTCGCTCTCTATAAATTCAAACTTGTTGGTAGCGTTAATAGAGTTGATGGCCTCGTTACGCAGAATGGTTCTTTTATAGTTTAAATTAACAATAAGCCCCTTGGCGTCCTCGGTTAATTTATTAGGTTGGTAACCAAAATAATTTATAGTATTCTGTAGGTTCTGAATACTCTTTGTATAGTCTACGATAGCGCTATCCAGAACGTTTAAATTGGTCTGAAGCTCTTGACTTAAACTTTCGTAAATTTTTAATTCTACGATCCTATTTTTTCTATTCTCGTTAATGTTATTGATTTTTAGGGCAATTAGTAATCCTATTACTATTAACAGGATTTCGCCAAGAGCGTATACAAAATAGCTTTTGAACTTTTCCATGTACAATAATTTTTTTCTAACTTTTCTAAACAACACCATTATTGGTTTTTTTAAGATTCGGAACTTAAAAATTAAGGCTTCACGATCAATCGTAATCGTGAAGCCTCGAAACTAACTCTAACAAAAACTAACAAAAACAAAAACTATTTACTCAAATAATTGTTTACCGCCGTAGCTCTACTTGCGGCATGTATGTTTAATTCGTTCACTGCATTCTGAAAATCCGCATTGGAATTCAAGAATGTATATCCTTCGTTTTCCGTGGTCGCATATGGTTCTATCATAGAAGAATAAGTAGCATACATAGCTTGTACCGTAGCAGTGTCAAAAGCACCGTTTATTACTTCTTCTAAGTAATAATCATATGTTGCCCTGTACACATCATCTTCGTACAAATAAGATATCAATGGCCATTGATTTTCCGATACATCGGAGAAATCCAACTCTGGAGCTCCTTGTTGTTTTCCTTCTTGTAGGGCTTCATTGTTATCCCAAGGAATCCAGGTAAGTTTACCGCTATCGGGGTCATTGTACAGAAAGTAATTGTGAGACATTCTGCCATACGTATCCCAATTTTGAATAATCGTGTTGGTGGCCAAATATTTTAAGAACACATCGGTATCAAAAACGGCATCTAAGTTAGAGCGCCATACGGCGGCATCAGTGGTTCTAGACTCATCATGTAAAATGCTCAATAAGCTTTCCACATCAGAAAAATCGGCTTCGTCCTCATTTGTTTTCTTTACGTACTCATCTTCATCATAAGTACCTAGCGCAAATGTCGCGGCACCCCCATCGGGTTTGTACAGATTTCCGTCATTATCATCAAATTGCTCGTCAATTACCGTGTCGTCCACCTCTTCCACCATAGTGTAAAGTCCAAAATATACCGGGCCATCACCATAATCCACGTAAACAGTGTAAAATGCAGTATTTGATACCGCTAAACCGGCATTTCTAAAGATATCTGCCGCCACTTTTTCCCTCAACATGGATTTATCGTCAAAATTGTTCTTAAGACTTAGCTTTTTAAATCCGTAAAAACGCTGATTGTCTATTTGAGGATAATCATCTTCAAATTCATCAAAGTCCAGTTTAAAGGAAAGTTTAAGATTACCGGCCTGCCATGTGGACTGTAAACTGGAATTTCCCTTAAACCGAACCCCTACCCTATACCATTCCTTATCGTTATAAAAGACTTCTGCCGGAACAAAGATGGGATCCTCATCGGTAGAGGTTGCCGTACCACGACCTCTTGATCCAAACGGACCGTAAAGACTGGTCATGTCGTCCAGCATACTTTGCCAACGTTCTTCAGTAATTACGATATCCAATCGCTTTACCTCATCATTGGCAAACACCTCGTCAAAATCGGGGTCAGCATCTTTGCTATGTGTTTCAACCGTCCAATCGGTGGCTTCAAAATCGGTATCGTCTACTGTAGTATCAACTTCTTCCTCTGTAACTTCTTCCTCTGAATTTTCTACCGTGTTACCCTCGTTACAGGAAATGAAAACAGAAAACAGCAATAGAAAGACCGATTTTTTTATAGGCATTAGGGGTATTGAATTACGAAAAATCATATCCTCATTTTTAATAAATGATTTATGCTTCCTTAATTTCTTGGTCTTCCTTTGGGTTTAGGTGCATTTTTGAATTCTTCTTCAGAGATATATCCGTCTTCATCGGTATCTATTTCAGAGAAACTTTCTTTTAAAGGTCCCTTAACTTCATCTTTGGCCAATTTTCCATCTTCGTTGGCATCCATTTCCTCTAAAAGCTTAGCGTATGTAGGAGGTTCTTTTCTTTCTCCTCTAGATTGTGCATTCATGGTAGCGGTTCCAAAGGTTACCAACATACCCAATAATAATCCGGCCTTTAATGTGTTTGTAGATTTCATAATTTTCTTTTTTAATTAAAATTTCGATTACAAAGTTGTTGCAAACTATAATACGAAAGGGCTACTTTAAGTGAATGTCCGTTGCTTTTAAGTAAAATGCCGGAGATAAACGGTGAACGCCTAATAAGTGCCTGTTTATTGAAGGGTTTTCGACAAATTATTGAAATATTATTCCTTTAATTTGTAGTATGAACAGACATAGACATTTTATATTTCATGTGATCTTATGGCTCCTTATTTGGGCAACGGCATGGATTTTTAGTGGGGATGAGGTAGGTTTTGTTTCTGACAATGGGTTGTCATTGGTTTTTCAGATTTTGGCCATCTCTGTTCTAATTTACTATACGGCCCCAAAATTATTATTAAAGAAAAAATACATATTGTTTACATTGGTGTCTATCTTGACCATTATAGTGGTGACCTTCGTCTTAACCAATATAACTCCTAGCCCAATGATTGTAGGAGGCCCCCTTAACGGTCCTCCGGGGCCTGTTCCGGGCCCAATGAAGGGCGAAGGTTCGGGTATGGTGCCGCCAATGGAAATGAACAGGAGACCACCTTTAAAATTTTTCATCAATCTATTGTTGATATCCATAGCGTACGTAATTGCTACGTTGATAGAAACCTTTTTGTTCATACAGCGTAAGGACGAGGAAATAATCATCAACAAAAATGAAGCGCTACAGACCGAATTAAAACTGTTGAAATCGCAGATTAATCCTCATTTCTTGTTTAATGCACTAAATAATATTTATGCCTTATCGGCCATTGATTCCTCAAGAACACAACAGAGTATCAGTTATTTGTCAGATATGCTGCGCTATGTTTTGTATGAGTGCGACCATGAAATAGTACCCTTGCAGAAAGAAGTGGATTATATAGAAAACTATGTAAAACTATTTAGTTTAAAAAGTAGTAAGTCTTACCCCATTACGACCAAATTTCACATAGAGGCGCCAAGTATTAATATAGCCCCCATGATATTGATCCCTTTTGTAGAAAATGCCCTTAAGCATAGTAATATTGAAAAAATCACGGGTACGTTCGTGCATATAAAATTGCATGCAGATTCTAAAATGATAGATTTTGAAATAGAGAATAGTAAACCATCCAGTATCATCGTAAAAGACGGCGTGGGTGGTATTGGAATAGAGAACGTAAAGAAAAGACTGGCAATTTTGTACCCCGACAGTCATCAATTAACGATCAACGAAACATCGGAGCTTTTTAAAGTGAACTTAAAATTAGAATTACATGGCCAATATTAACTGTGTGGTAGTGGATGATGAAGAATTGGCACGTACCCTACTTGCCAATTACATAGAAAGAATAGATTTTATTACACTCTTAGGACAAGCGGAAAATCCGTTGGAGGCATTGCAATTAATGAAAGACCATACCGTAGATCTTCTATTTTTAGATATACAGATGCCAGAAATAAAAGGAACGGAATTTGCCAAAATGGTCAGCTCCGATACTCAAATTATCTTTACGACCGCCTATTCGGAGTATGCTTTGGAGGGATATGAACTAAATGCTGTAGATTACCTTTTAAAACCGATTACTTTTGAAAGATTTCTTAAGGCCGTGAATAAGGTTAAAACGGCGAAATTATCAGAAGAATCGGATGCCATTACCATAAAATCGGGTTACGATCTATATAAAGTAAATTATAATGAAATTATTTATGTGGTAAGCGATAGTGAGTATGTAACCTACCATACCGGAGATAAAAAGATTATAAGTAATCAACGATTAAAGACCGTGGAACAAGAATTGCCAGATTCTATGTTTATACGGGTACACCGTTCATATATAGTAAATAGAAAGTGTGTAACAGGCCTAAAGGGAAGAGATTTAATGCTTTCTGACTTGTGCATACCAGTGAGCGACTCTTATTATGAACGTGTTAAACAAGAATTGTTTTAGTATTTAAAAATCGTTTCTGCCCCCTTTTAAATAGCATTTTCAAAATAATCACTTTTTGTGTTATTGTTAAGTGTCTCATAGTAAACAAGCTATAAAATTAAAGATTGTATTGTGAATATCTAATCTCTTTTTTATCCAATACGACTATGGCTAAAACTTATATTTGCCACCCCTAAAACAATATAATTATGAGTGCAACTTGGTACGAGTGTAAAGTAAAATATAGAAAACTGGATGAAGCCAGTGGTATGCAAAAGGTAAAGACCGAGCCTTTTTTAGTGGACGCCATATCCTATACCGAAGCAGAAAGTAGAATTACAGAAGAAATGTCTGCCTATTTGAGTGATAGCGATGAGATAAAGATTACCAATATCAAAGTCGCAAATTTTGCCGAAATACACCCGTTCGAGAATTCTGACCGATGGTTTAAGTCTAAAGTATCATTGATCGTTTTCGATGAAGAAAGCGGTAAAGAACGTAAGACCAACCAATACTTGCTTGTTCAGGCCAACGACGTAAAAGAGGCCTATGACAATACGGTAAGTGTTATGAAAGACACCATGGGCGATTATACCATTCCCGCGATAACCGAATCGCCTATCATGGATGTTTTTCCATATTTTTCAGGAGAAGAGGATGATGTAGAAAGGGTGGAAAAATTTAAAGAATTAAAAGATTCTGTACCTGAAGGCAATGAAATGGACGAAGCCTTGGAGATGGCCGATATATTGGGGTCCGAGGAAGAGTAAAATATTTATTTACAGGGATTTTCCCTAATTTTGTAGTAGTGTACAAAAGTAAAAAAGGACCTAAATTAGGTCCTTTTTTTATATAGAACGGGCTCGTTTTCTCATCGGTTATTTATGGCAAACAAAGATTAATTATATTTAAGTACTTAAATATCTGTAAATAAGACATTATTATGGGCTCAAGAAGAGATTTTCTACAAAAACTATCTGTATCGGCAGTAAGCCTCCCCTTTATATATTCCCCCACAAATTTATTTGCCGCCAGTGGGGATCCCTACGACGGACCAATTCTCAAAGTGGCCATAATGGGTCTGGGCAGTTATGGTACCCGAGTAGCCGAAGCCATGCAAAGCTGTAAGCGAGCCAAACTAGTAGGTCTTATAAGTGGCACCCCATCAAAAATAGAAAAATGGAAGGCCCAATATAGTATTCCCGACAAGAATTGTTATAACTACGATAATTTTGATGCTATAAAGAATAATCCAGATATTGATGCCGTGTATATTATAACACCCAATGGCTTACATAAAGACCAGACCCTACGGGTGGCTAAGGCCGGAAAGCACGTTATCTGTGAAAAACCTATGGGAATCAATGCCAAAGAGGGGCAAGAAATGGTAGATGCATGTAAAGCTGCGAATGTAAAATTATTGATTGGCTATAGAATGCACTTTGAACCTAAGACCGTGGCGGTCATAAAAATGAGGAAAGAAGGCAAGTTCGGAACACCTAAATTTTTTCAAGGACAATCTGGATTTACCATTGGCGATCCAACACAATGGCGATTGAACAAAGCCTTGTCCGGTGGTGGGGCTATGATGGATATTGGTATTTATTCCGTAAACGGCGCACGTTATATGTTGGGTGAGGAACCCATATGGGTAACCGCACAGGAAACAAAGACCGATCCCATAAAATTTAAGGAAGGTATAGATGAGACCATACAGTTTCAAATGGGGTTTCCCAGTGGTGCCGTAGCCAACTGTCTTTCTACTTATAACATGAATAATCTAGATCGTTTTTTTATGACAGGATCTAAGGGATTTGTAGAAATGCAGCCTTCAACAGGATATGGCCCTATAGAAGGGCGTACACATGAAGGTCCGTTGACACAACCACATGTAACGCACCAAACACTTCAAATGGATGGTATGGCAGCTCTTATTTTTGATGGTTTACAGCCTATAGTTCCTATAGACGGTGAAGAAGGTGTAAAGGATATGAAAATTATAGATGCCATTTTTTTAGCAGCTAAAACGGGAAATAAAATAAAACTTTGACCTATACCCTAATAATAAGATCATTATATCGTCATTTTATTTCCCGTAATATTTTTTTAAAAATTTGATGCTGGAGGTTACAGATGGCCCATTACCAAATTTTAATTCTTTCTTCTTCAGGTTTGTAATTTTTTTCACCAGGTTTTACATCGAACGCTTCGTAAAATGGGGTAAAATTCATCAAAGGTCCGTTCACACGCCAAATGGCCGGGGAATGTGGATTGGTGTTCACATAATTGCGTAAAAATGCATCTCTGGTCTTAACTCTCCAAATACGGGCAATAGACAAGAAGAAACGTTGGTCGGGGGTATATCCGTTAATCTTAACGGTATCTTGCCCCTGTTGCGTCATTTTAAAGGCATCATAAGCAATGGAGATACCTCCGTTATCTGCTGTGTTTTCTCCAATGGTAAGCGCACCTTTTACATGAACACTGTCCAATACGGTAAATGTGCTATAACGATCGATCAGTTGCTGTGTTTTAGATTTGAATTTTTTTAGGTCGTCTTGTGTCCACCAATTTTTTAAATTACCGTCTTTGTCGTATTGTGCGCCATTATCATCAAAAGCATGTGTAAGCTCATGGCCAATGACCATGCCTATACCGCCATAATTTACGGCATCGTCCGCTTCAACATCAAAATAAGGGAATTGTAAGATTCCAGCAGGAAAAACAATCTCGTTCAAAGATGGATTATAATAAGCTGTTACCGTAGAAGGTGTTGTACCCCACCGGTCTTTATTGGGGGGTTGGTTCAAATCTTTCATCCTATACTCATATTCATTTTTGTGAAGGGCCACCACGTTTTCATAAAACTTGTTCTTATCAATGGTCACGTCATACTCTCGCCATACATCTGGATATCCAATTTTTTTGGTAATGGCATAAAGCTTTTCCTTGGCTTTTAGTTTGGTACTGTCACTCATCCAGTCCAGTTCTGAAATTCTATTTTCAAAAGCTTTTTGAAGATTGTTTACCAAATCCAAAACTCTTTTTTTTGCTGCTTCATCAAAATACCTTTTTACGTATAATTGACCTAGGGCAAAACCAAGCTTACGATCCACCTGTTGTACCATTAATTGCGCTCTTGGCTTTTGTTTAGATTGTCCGTACAGTACTTTATTATACTCAAAAACGGCCATTTCAAAAGGAGCACTCAAGTAATCCGCGGCATTGTTCAACGTATGGGCCTTTAAATAGGTTTTCCAATCCTGTACAGAAACTGAACCTAGCATTTCGTTTAGTTTTTTATAATACGCTGGTTGTTTAACATCTACGGAGTCCACTTCCAATGCTAATTCTGAAAACATCTTGCTCCATGCGATATTTGGTTCGTTGCCTGTCATGTCCGATACAGAGAACTTATTGTAATTGGCCTGAATGTTTCTGCGTTCAATACGTGTTTTATGGGCTTCGGCAAACTTTTTTTCTATATCATACACAGTTTCTGCCATGGCTTCCGCATTTTCGTTGTCCGTCAGTTCAAACAAAGTAGCTACATATTTTTTATAGGCCTGTTGAATGCCAATGGAAGCTGAATCGGTTTTAAAATAATAATCACGGTCCGGTAGCCCCAAACCTGCTTGACTCGCATGTAAAATATTGATACTACTATTTTTGGTATCGGCACTGACTCTTAAATTTATAATGGAGTTATTACCGTTCTGTATTTCTTTGGTTACAAAATTCATAATACCGGCCACGTCTTTTATTTCATCTATTTGTTGCAGAACCGGCTTTACAGGCGTATAACCACGTTTGTTTATTTGCGCCGTGTCCATACCAGAGGCATAGAAATCACCTACTTTTTGTTCGATACTTCCTTTAGGATGCTCTTGGGCAGATACATCTTCCAAAATATTTTGAAGTAATTGTTTTTGGGGAATGTTCAAAAAACTATAGGACCCTACTCCTACTTGATCATCGGCAATTTGGATGGTATCGTACCAAATCTTATTTACGTGCATAAAAAAATTGTCTCCCGGTTTAATGTCGTCGGAAATACCGGTAAAATCTATTTTTGATGGTTTTTGGGGTTTCTCTTGTTCACACGAGATAAATAAGAGCGCTGTAAATACTGCTAAACAATAATATTTCATAGGGTTAATTTTAAGTAAAAAAGAATTATAAGATGTTTGTTTATTTTAGGATGGGTTATATACGATCAAGCTAAACTTTGAACAATATCCAAGGCTTTGTCTATTTCTTCTTTTGAATTATAAATATGAACCGAATGTCGGATCATTTTACTCCCCACAGACCGGGGCTGTAGTTTTTCGCGCTCCCACATAATTCTCTGTAGATCGGGCCCCGAATATCCTGCTACACCATAACTGGTAATGCCGGCGGCCATGTCTTCGTTCGTAGAAGAGTAAATGGTTACATGTGGCATTTTTTTTAGTCCTTCCCTTAAATACATCCCCAACTCCTTAATACGGCCCAACCAATTTTCTGCCCCGATAGTATTAAAAAAGTCTACAGCGGCATTGTAACCTTCCATAAGCCCTGCGTTGCCCGTCCCATTTTGCATTAATCTAAACCCATGGTCCTCTTGGTTGTCCCAATTGTAGCTAGCTATGGTAGACCAAATAGAAGGGGCTACATTTTTATTCACGTATAAAAGGCCACTACCTGCAGGAGCCAACAGCCATTTGTGTAAACTAGAATAATAGGCATCGCAGCCTATATCCTTAACATCTACAGGAATATGGCCTACACATTGTGCACCATCCAATACTGTAAAGATTCCCCTTTTTTGCGCCTCGGCACATATTGCCTTTACGGGCATAACGGTTCCAAGGCCCGATACAATATGCGGAATGGCAATGACCTTGGTCTTTATGGTAACTTGTTTAAAAATGGCATCGAAAACGGCCTCTGGGTCATTGGCAGGTGTTGGTAATGTGGCCTGTTTGTATACACAACCTTTTCGTTTGGCCAATAACTGCCATGCACCAAATCCTCCACCGTGTTCTTGATCGGTATTCAAAAGTTCATCACCCGACTTAAGGTCAAGTCCCATGCCTACATAATTCATCCCAAAAGTGGCATTTTGGGTTAGAGAGATCTCCTTATAGTCGCTGTTAATAATGTTTGCTAGTTTGGTCCGTAATTCTTTGTACGGAAAATATCCTGTTAAAAGCTCTGGTCCCGTACCATTTTTATAGTCAATGGTAGCCGCTTCAATATTGTAGTGCATCATATGGTGTATCATTCGGTCCAGGGCGTAACCGGAAGTAGGTCCCATAGTGCCATTATTAAAGTAGGTAGCTCCTTCCTTTAGGGGAAATTGCTTGCGCACCGTTTTCCAATAGGCTTCATCTATTTTTGTATTCTTCAGTGGATCTAAAGACCATTTTTTGTCGGTTTCAAAAGAGAGTAAAGGAGCTGATAATAAAGCCATAGCTCCTTGTTTTAGGAATTTTCTACGCTGAAACATAAGGTTATTGGTTGGTAGACCCAATGTAGTGAAAACCATAAAATTATTCCCTACTATTTTTATAAAAATTAAGGGGCTATTTTATGGATTCGCAAACCGAAAACCTTAAAGGTTCAGAGAGTTTCTATTTATGAATTCTAAAAACTTGGGTTTATATTGTTCCGATACGGTGATGCGTTGGTTGTTGATTATGATCTGGCTACGTTCAATGATCTCAACATATTTTAAGGATACTATAAAAGACCTATGCACCCGCATAAATTGTGTTTCGGGAAGCTCTTCCTCCAAACTTTTTAAACTCATTAATGTTAAAACGGGCTTAGGATTGTCTTTTACCCATATTTTAATATAATCCTTTAAACCTTCAAAATACAGAACATCGGATAACTTTATGCGCAATTGTTTGTATTCCGATTTAACAAAAAGAAATTCTTTTTCGTGGGTAATACCCGAAGTGGTATTATTGCCCTTAATCAATGTAAACCATTCCAGCGCCTTGTTGGCCGCAGTTAAAAATTCAGCATAGTCAAACGGTTTCAACAAATAATCCAATGCTTCTACCTTAAATCCTTCTATGGCATACTGGTCAAAAGCCGTTGTGAAAATTACCCTTGTATTCTTCGGGAGCATTTTAGAAAATTCGAGTCCGGTGAGGTCTGGCATTTGAATATCCAAAAAAAGCACATCCACAGGTTCTGAATTTATGAATTGCATTGCTTCTATAGCACTGCCACATTTCTTCTTTAGAACCAAAAAAGGTGTTTTGTTTACATAGCTCTCCACCAAATTTAAGGCCATTGGTTCGTCGTCTACGATCATACATGTAAGCTGAACACTATCCATTTATGTCTCTATTTTTAAATTAACGGTATAAACCCCTTCTTTGAGTTCCCTTTTAAAATAATATTTATTTGGATACAATAATTCTAAGCGTTTTTCTAAATTCTGTAATCCGATACCCGATCCACTTTTATCGTTCTCCTCTTTTGGAAAATTATGGTTTTCCAGCATAAAGTTTACCACGTTCTCCTCAGTTATCATTTCAATTGATATAGTACTATTCTTATTTGCGGAAACACCGTGTTTAAAGGCATTTTCTATTAATGATATAAACAATAACGGAGCTATTTTAATGTTGCTCTCCCCTATGGGGAAGGCAGACTCTACCAGCGTTTTGTCTGTAAGGCGCAGTTTCATTAGCTCTATATATTTTCGCATGAACTCTATTTCTTTTGAAAGTGGTACCAGCTCTGTATTCGTTTCATACAATAGGTAACGCATAAGCTTGCCCAAACTATGGATGGTAGACTTTGCCTTTTCTGGTGAAATATCTACAAGAGAATAGATATTGTTCAAAGAATTAAAAAAGAAGTGGGGCTGCAACTGATATCTGAGATGTTGTAGCTCTGTATGTAGTTTAAAATTTTCAGCTTCTTTACGTTGCGCTTCTGTTTTTACCCATCTTTTGGTTGTTTTAATGGCAATGGACAAAAGAAGTGGTGCTGCATAGGATAACATTTGCACATAAATGAACAATTTAAACGGAGGTCCCTCCCTATTGTCGTTCGGTGGACGATTATTGATTAATTCAGAAAAAAATGTACTCTCTATCCCTTCTTTCAACAAGATAAAAAAAACGATCATGGCTATGTTGATAATAACAAACACCAAGGTTTTTTTTGAGAAAAGGTATTTATCTATGAGAACAAAAAAATTCAGATAAAAAATAATCGCATAAAATAATATTGGAATAAAGAAATGGGCAATTAGCCTATTTATATCCTGTTCTTCCCTATATGATAAAATAAAGGGCATACTAAACAGCACCAACCAGATAAGAAGGTGCTGTATAAATATTATTTTTTTGTTTTTGTGCATAAATAACCTATTCATAGCGCAATGCGGTAATTGGGTCTAATGCCGCTGCTTTTCTTGCAGGGTACCACCCAAAGAATATTCCTGTGATGGCACACACGGCAAATGATATTACAATGGAATACATTGCGACACTGGTAGGCCAATGTAAGAACTTTTCTATAAAAACCGTTGCACTTAAGCCTAAGATTACGCCCAAGACCCCTCCAGTGATACTGATTAAAATAGCTTCAATCAAAAATTGCATCAGTATATCGGATCCCTTGCCACCTACGGCCATTCTAAGACCTATTTCCTTGGTACGTTCTTTTACCGATACGTACATGATGTTCATGATACCGATACCACCGATCAATAAAGAAATACCGGCTACGGCCACCAAAAGAACGGTCAACATTTCACTGGTAGAACTGAATGTTGATATCAATTCTTCCATAGAACGTACTGTAAAATCATCATCTTCATAATCCAGAAGTTTGTGTTGCGCACGCAGAATTTCGGTAACCTGTGTTACAGCTTCGGGTGCATCGTCTTCACTTGCGGCCGACGCCATGATCTGGTTTAAATAATCGATGGCCAAAATACGTTTTTGAACTGTGGAAAAAGGAGCTATGACTATGTCATCTTGATCTTGGCCAAAGGTGTTTTCCCCTTTTTCTTCCAATACCCCGATAACTGTGAACGGTATACTGTTAAAACGGATCAACTTACCAATGGGATCTTCACCATCCGGGAATATGTTATCTACAACCGTCTGACCTAATAAAACAACCTTAGAAGCAGATTGTACCTCGGCATCGGTAAACATACTTCCACTTTGAAGTCCGACCACTTTAATGTCCAAGTATTCTGGATATACACCATAAATGGTAGATGGCCAGTTATTTGATCCGTTTATGACTTGTCCACCACCATTTACAACAGGCGTAATATAATTTAATAATGTGGATTTTTCTTTTATTTCTTTATAGTCATTGAGCGTCAATGTTTGCACATCGCCACCACTTCCTCTTGCGGGTCCTCTGTCATCTTCCCCAGGTCTAACGGTTATCATGTTAGAACCCATGCTAGAAATGGTTGTACGAATACTTTCTTTAGACCCTTCGCCTATGGCAAGCATCGCAATCACCGAAGCAACACCTATAATGATGCCCAACATGGTCAATAATGTCCTTAGTTTGTTAAGGACAATAGCTTTATAGGCTATTTTTAATAGATTTAATACTCTCATGATCAATGGTCTTCTTTAGGTAATTTTGCTAATTCTTCTGCCGCCGATTGTATATTATCATTCAAATAATCTTGAATAATATTACCATCTTTTAACACGATGGTTCTACTGCTAAAGGTGGCAATATCGGGTTCGTGGGTCACAAAAGTAATGGTGATGCCCTGTTTATTGAGTTCTTGGAACAAAGACATGATCTCGTATGATGTTCTTGTATCAAGGTTACCTGTTGCCTCATCGGCCAAAATCAGGACCGGATTGTTTACCAGCGATCTTGCAATGGCCACACGCTGCTGCTGCCCACCAGATAGTTGTGCCGGGGTGTGGTGCAATCTGTCTGCCAACCCAACCATTTCCAAAGCCTTTATGGCCCGTTCGCGCCTTTCTTCGGTAGAAACCTTACTATTGTATAAAAGGGGTAATTCTACATTTTCTATGGCAGACGTTCTTGCCAATAGGTTGTAAGACTGAAATATGAAGCCTATTTTTTCATTTCTGATAGTGGCCAATTCATTTCTGCTAAGGTCTTTCATACTAACACCATCAATTTCATAGGTCCCCGATGTTGGTTGGTCCAAACAGCCCAATATATTCAGCATGGTACTTTTTCCCGATCCACTAGACCCCATGATGGTTACGAATTCCCCTTCATGTATAGTATATGAGATTCCCTTTAACGCATGCACAGTTTCGGTGCCCATGGTAAAATCGCGTTTTAGGTTTTCTATTTTTATTATTTCCTTGCTCATGATGTTGTTATCTTTTCCCTCCCGGTCTTTGTGGCATAAATGGACTTTCATCAGGGCCACTGGCACCAGTTCCTTTTATCTCGGCTCCTTTTAAACTATATACCAACTCGTCCCCTTCATTGATTCCGCTCAAAATTTGAACATTTACCCCATCACTGGCGCCCAAAGTAACTTCTTTTGGGGAAATGGCCCCATTGGATTCCAAGACCCATACCGTAGTAGTCTCGTCTTCACCGGATTTTGGACCACCTTTGGGTGGGGTCATTTCTATGTTGTGCTGTTGGTTATAGGCCATCAACTCTGGTGGTGTAGGCTTAAAATTGATGGCTTTTGCCTCTGTGGTCAATACATCCTTTAGTTCCAATGTATAGATTGAAATGGTAGCGGTTAGCCCAGGTTTCAGTTTTAAATCAGGATTGTCCGCTTTTATTACCACGGTGTATGTAATTACATTGGATGTTTCGGTATAATCCAATCGGACCTGTGTTACCGTACCTTCAAAAATTTCACCTTGAAAGGCATCTACGGTAAAACTAACACGTTGCCCTTCTTTTACATTTCCTATGTCGGCCTCATCCACATCGGCTTCTACCTGCATTTGCTTTAAATCTTGGGCGATGGTAAAAAGTGTTGGGGTACTATAACTTGCGGCAACGGTTTGGCCTTCATCTATATCTCTAGAAAGAACAACACCGTTAATGGGGGAATAAATGTTGGCATAACCCAAATTGGTCTTTGCTTCTTGTAGATCCGACAAACGTTGTGTTACCGTACCCTTTGCCGTTTCGTAGTTATACACCGCATCATCATAATCAGATTTACTGATTACTTGGTTTTCGTACAACGTTTTTTGTCTTTCGTAAACAGCCTTCATATAATCTCGCTGGCTTACTGCGTTATCATAGGCCGCTTGTGCCTGTACGGTAGCAGCTTTAAGGTTTGTTTTGTCCAACTCGGCTATTAATTGTCCTTCGGTAACCACACTGTTGTAGTCCACATATATTTTTTCTATTACACCGGACACCTGTGTACCAACGTCTACCTGTGTTATGGGCTCTATAGTACCGGTTGCGGTGACCGTGGTAGTTACATCTCCTTTTTTGGCTGCTATTGTTTTTGCTTCAATGACTACGTCATCGCCACCTTTTAAAAAGCTATATGCCGCAAACGCTATTACAACCAAGCCAATGCCGCCTATTATGATTTTAGTTTTATTTTTCATTTTGATTAAAGTTTAATTTCGTTTCCTTGATAGAATTGTAGTAATTGATGGTATAAAATATTTAGATACTTCGCCTGTAAATAATTTAATTGTGCACTGGTATAAGTGTTTTGGCTTATTACCAAGTCTGTAGTACTAAGGTCTCCTAATTCATATTTTTTCTGAGCCAACTTATAGGACTGTTCTGCCGCTTCCAAAGATGCTTCGGCCGCAACCAATTGCTCTTGTGACGATAATGTATTTTGATAAGCCGTTTCTACTTTTTGAATGACTTCTTTTTCTACGCTCCTCTTTTGTATTTCCGCTTTTTCAATATTTATAGATGCCGTTTGTACTGCGGCCTTTGTCTGGTTTCTATTGAAAATTGGAATGTTTAGGCTCACTCCTAATCGTTGATTGAAGTTCAGGTCTAGCTGGTCTGAAAAAGAGCTGTCGCTTGTACTTGTATACCCAGAACCAACACTGCCGGTAAGGGTTAACGAGGGCAGATACCCACCTTTGGCAATATCCAATTCCTTCTCGCTTATAGCTATGTTTATATTGCTTGCCTCTACCTCTGGTAGATATGATAACGCCTTGCTATAAATACTCTCTTTGTTAAGTTCTAGATTTAACAGGTCCTTGTTCTCGTCAACGGTCTCAATCTCTATGTTTTCCAACGGCGATAACTCCAGTAACTGCTTTAAGGTGATCAAATTTTGTTCGTATTGATTTTTGGCGGCTATCAAATTGTACTTATTGGTAGCGGCTTGGCTCTGGGCCTCGGTGTAGTCAGATAGCGCAATGGTACCGGCATCTAAACGTGTTTTAGCCCTAATAACTTCTTGTTCTGAGGCTTCTAGATTGTTCTCGGCAATTGAAATGCCTTCTTTACTGTAAAGTGTTTGTAAATAACTTTCTAGAATACTGATAACGATATTGTTCTTGGCTTCTTCCGCCAATAGACTATTTTGTTCTATCAGCAATTTATTTTGGGCCACTTGATTATTTAGTTGATTCCCTTGAAAGAGTGTTAATGAGGTATTAACCCCTAGGTTTGTGTTATGAATCTGATCGGAAACATAATCACTGGTAATGGGATCAATAGAGGTACCGTTTGTAAAACTTTGGGTAGCGCTACCATATAAATCGGGAAGCTTTGCCGATTTGGACGTCTTGTAATCCACTTCGGATATACGCTCGTTCAGGGTAGCCTCTTTAATGGTAATATTATTTTCTATGGCGTAGTTAATACAGTCTTGTAAAGACCATATTTTGGAACCCGTAGGAGTAACGGTTTCTTGGGCAAAAGCAAATTGGGCAAATAAGATGCCCGCCATGACAATATATCGTTTCATCTAATGCGTGTTTTAATTAACACTCCAAAAGTGAAACATTGTCCTTATTTAATAAAAGTAAATAGAAGTCTTAGTGGTTTGCCTATACCAAAACCATTATTCTATCGATGGAATTTTTTAAGGCTGGTTATCTATTGAACAAATTGATAACCAGCCCTTATTCTATAGAAGGCTAATTTTTTTCTTAATGTCCTCCAATTGATCTTGAAGTTCTTTATAGCGCTCCAATTCCTCGTTTCCGGGGGCTTTATCGGCCCTACCAACAATATTGGAGAGATATGAAATTTGAGCAACCAACATTTGTTGCGGATAGGCACCATCTTCGTTCTTAAGTAATTTTAAAATATTCTCAAGTTTCGTTTTCTTTTCTGAACCAGTGGTCTTTTTGATTTTCTTCTCCAGATCCGCTTGTGTTCTTCTTGCATCCGACAATAGGTCTATTACCTTGTTTTGAAAAGACAATTGTTCTATTATGGTCGCTGTTGTAACGCCTTCTTCCTTAAGTCTGGGGTCTATGAGTATATCAAAAGATTGCTTCATTGATTTGTCACCAACCGTTAACTTGGCAATGTAAGAACCTGGAGCTACCATGGGGCCATTTTTAAGACTTCTTCTTTTATTACTGCTCCACGCTCCTTTTTGTCTAAGATCCCATTCAAAACGATTGATTCCTTTCTTTGTTTCCAGTTTGTTGTCTGCATATCTAAAGACCATGCTTAACCCCATATCCTCTACTTCTTCAGAAGTTGATTTCAACAATGTAGAATCACTGACGATGGTAACTATAGGAGTGTTATTTTCATCTAAAATTTCTAATGTAACCCCTTGTTTAAAATCTTTGGGCAAGTAATAATCGATGCTGACACTGGTGGTTGGGTAATTTGGAAAGGCATTTGAACGCCATGGAGATCTATACCTAATGGTGTTGTCAGGTTTAAAAAGTACTGGTTCGGTACTTAAGTCGGTGATTTTTGTATCTCTTAAAGATGTAATGTTGTCCAAAATCCAAAATCCACGTCCCATGGTACTTAAGACAAGGTCTCCCCTGTTTATTACAATATCGGTAATTGGTGTAACGGGCAAGTTTTGCTGAAAACTTTTCCAAGTTTTACCATCATCAAAAGAGATGAACATTCCAAATTCGGTACCTGCATATAACAACCCTTCTTTTTTAGGGTCTTCCCTTAAAACCCGCGCGGTATGGTCAGAAGGGATTCCGTTGGAATCCGTACTGATCAGTTCCCAACTTTTTCCGTAATCCTCGGTTTTGTAAATATAAGGGGTCATATCTCCCAATAAATGTCTATCTACCGCAATGTACGCCTTGCCCGGGTCGAATTGAGATGGCTCTATAGATTCTACCCTTCCTCCTTTTGGAAGTTTTTTAGGGGTTACGTCGGTCCAAGTTTGGCCTCCATCTTTGGTTACGGATATGATGCCGTCGTTAGAGCCTGTCCAAATTAACCCTTCTACCAATTTTGATTCCCTGATAGCGTATAGTGTACTGTAATATTCTTCACCGGTGATGTCCCTTGTAATAGGGCTCCCCGATATTACCTGTTTATCGGCTTCAAAAGCTGTAAGGTCAGGAGAAATGGTTTCCCATATTTGACCACCATTTCTGGTTTTATGAAGATATTGCGACCCCATATACACGACATCGGGGTCATGTGGAGACACATGTATGGGGGCAACACGTTGAAAACGATATTTTAAATCCTTTGGATTGTGACCATAGATATTGGATGCCCCGATCGAATACTCCCTGTCCGTTCCCGTTCGTTTATCAAAAACACTAAATCGTCCTTTACAGTTGTTATAAACAATATTATGATTGCCAGGCTTTGGAATAGTGGGGCCCGTTTCACATCCTCCAGTGGCTATCATTACCTGAGTTCCCTGTGGAGAATTGGCACTTGGGGAAGAACTTGGTATAGCAATGGTAGTATTGTCTTGCTGTGCTCCATAAACCCAATAGGGATATTGATCATCTACTGCGACCTGATATATTTCAGCGGTTGGCTGGTTGAATTGTGTAGACCAGGTTTTACCACCGTTATGAGATACATTGGCTCCACCGTCATTACATTGGATCAATAGATCGGGATTGTCGGGATTTAGCCATATATCGTGGTTGTCACCATGCGGAACACTCATTCGTTTCCATGTTTTTCCTCCATCCACAGATTTTAATAGAGGGTTTGCATTAGAGTAAACAATATCGGGATTGGTAGGGTCCAACTCAATATTCGTATAATAAAAAGGTCTGTTTACAAGACCAATGTTACTAGATGTTTGCTTAAACGTTTTTCCTTGGTCCACCGACTTATAGACACCGCCTTCTTTTCCGGGTGCTTCTATGACAGCATATAAAATACTGGAATCGGTCGGTGATACGGCTAGGTCTATTTTACCTATCAATCCCTCGGGAAGTCCGTTCTTTAGTTTTTCCCAATCTTTACCTCCATTAACGGACTTGTAGATGCCCCCTTCATGGTTTTCACCACCAGAAATTATGGTCCATGGTGTACGCTGTGCCTTCCAAGCGGCCGCATATACTATATTCGGATTACTAGGTAACAACTCTAAATCGGCAAAACCTGTTTTGTCTGAAATATGTAATACTTTTTTCCAAGACACTCCACCGTCCGTAGTTTTATAAATACCACGTTCCTCATTGGGTTTAAAAGCATTTCCTATAGCGGCTACCCATACTATGTTATGATCGGTGGGGTCAATCTCAACAGCTCCTATCTGGCCTGCATTTTCTAATCCTATATGCTGCCATGTTTTACCTCCGTCGATAGATTTGTAAACTCCCTTACCGCTAATGATATTACTTCGCAAACCGTCAGAACCCGTACCTACATATACGATATTGGGATCGTTATGGGCAATTTCGATGGCCCCGATAGAGGGCGTATCAAAAAAACCATCGGAAACATTGTTCCAAGTGGTCCCATAATCATCGGTCTTCCATACACCACCGCCCGATGCTCCCAAATAAAAAGTTCCCGGTAACAATGGTGTACCTGTTACCGTGGTTACCCGGCCACCTCTGGACGGACCTATAGTGCGGTATTGAAATGCAGAAAAATCTTGGGCCGACGTTGAATAATTAACAAGTGTAAAAACAAGAATTGTGGTAAAAAGAAATAACTTCTTCATAATGAACTTATAGAATTGGTTGGTTTTGCTTTAAAGTTAAGAAATGAATGTCGCAAATAGGTAGCATGAAACCATTTTTTAGAATTCCCTATCAAAAGGGGCTTTCTTATGGTAAATTAAAAAATTATGACTCTATTTTTATAAGAAACTAGGCCTATTTCCTGTGTTTAAGATTTAGAAAAGCCCTTTGGAGCCTTTTAGTGATAGGGCCGGTATTTTTTCCGGAATAGTACACATGGTCATCTATTTGCCGAATGGACGCGATCTGTGTACTGGTACCGGTTAAAAATGCCTCTTGGGTACCATGAATATCTTCTATTGAAATAGGGGTTTCTTTTACCTCTATACCCAGTTCCTCGCATAATTGTAATACTACGATCCTTGTAATTCCATTTAAAATAAATTCATTGGCAGGATGTGTATATACGACACCGTCTTTCACAAAAAAAACGTTACAGTGCGAGGCTTCTGTAACAACACCGTTTCGTATTAAAATAGTTTCGAAGCAATTGTGCCGCATGGCCTTTTCGTTCAGCATTACGTTACCTAAAAGTGAGGTCATCTTTATATCGCACCTAGACCATCTAAAATCATTGGCGGTCATTACCTTGGCGTGCATTTCATTGATATCCGGATATATTTTTGGTAGGGCGTACATCATTACCGTAGGGGCAATATCTTTCGGGTAAGAATGTTGACGGGGAGCAACCCCTCTGGTAATATGTATATAAAGAAAACAGTCTTTTTGAACCAAATCGGTGGCCTCTAACAATCTATCAATTTCTTTTGGCAACTGATCAACATTGTAAGCAATACTTATTTTTTGTAGTCCGTCTGCCAATCTATCCAAATGTTCCTTTTTATAAAAAAAAGACCCTCCAATTTGGGCCATCGCTTCATAGATACCGTCTCCGAATATAAAACCACGGTCAAACACCGAAACCTTGGCATTTTCAACTTCTTCGATAGTTCCGTTCAAGTATATTTTTTTAGGATACCCTTTCATTATATAAGATGTTGTAAATGCTTTTTAAAATACACTGCACTATCGGTAATGCTCTGCATAGAATTTTGAGCAAAATTGCCGCCTTGTTCTATGTAATAATAATCTAGACTTTCTTTGTTCAGTTTTGGCAGCATTTTTTTGTAATCGATACTGCCATTACCCAATTCCGAATAGTCGCGCGTTACCTTGTCCATATCCTTTATATGCCACATGACATATCTATTTGGATCCTGCGAGATCCATTCTTGAGGACTTTTATCGGACGAATGCTTTACCCAATATAGATCTATCTGCAATTTCACCAATTCGGGGTCGGTTTCACTTAAAATGATGTCATAGCCGATCTGCCCATTTTCTTCCTCAAATTCAAAACCATGATTGTGGTAAGCAAAATGAAGCCCGGCGTTATTTACCCGCTCCCCTATTTTGTTGAGTTTGTCGGACAATAGCTTAAAATTGTCCATGTTTCTATATTCCGGGGCCAACCAAGGCCATGTAATATATTTTGCGCCAATGGTATGCGATCCTTCTATACACTTGTCTACATAAGAAAGAAGCTCGTCTTCCGACTTTTTAAAAAAATCGGAGAAGTTGTAATGGCCACTGGATATGCTAAAATTTAGGTCGTTCAATATTTTTTTAAACTCCTTGGCCTTTATTCCGTAGTATGTTCCTTCCTTTTCATTAAAGCCATATAGTTCACCATCCTCATAACCAAGTTTGGTTACCTGCTTTAGTGTCGCAACGGGATCTATTGCCATGGCGTCCCTTATGGTGAACAACTGTAATCCCATTTTATAGTTTGCCTTTTTTATAATATTGGGAATGGGCATTAACAAGGCGACCGAAGCCAGGCCAGATTGCTTTAAGAACGATCTACGGCTATTTTTTGAAGAAGTTTTCATATTCAGGGCAATTTTTAATTGATACCTGCTACTTGGGTATCTGTATATGTTACCCTATAAATGGCATCACCATAGTCATCTGAAATTAATAAGGAACCATCTTGTAGCCATAACAAGTCTACCGGTCTTCCTGTTACCTTTTGTGTATCATCATTTAGCCAGCCATCTATAAACGGTTGCATGCTTTCTACTTCACCATCTTTAATATCGGCTAACATAATACGATAACCCACTTTTTTACTTCTGTTCCATGAACCGTGCTCAGCGATAAAGGCTTTTCCATCATATGAGGACGGAAACATGTTACCCGACTTGAACTTTATCGCCAAAGGTGCAACATGTGCTCCCAATTGTTGTGCCGGCGCTACAAAATCTGAACAGGGGCGCTCATTGCCAAATTCTGGGTCTTGTACGATTCCGCCGTGGCAAAAAGGGTATCCAAAATGTTGTCCCATTTCTACGACACGGTTTAATTCGCATGGTGGAGTGTCATCACCGAGCATATCCCTACCATTATCGGTAAACCACATTTCTCCGGTCTCTGGATGCCATGTAAACCCGACCGAATTACGCACACCCTTTACATAAATTTCTCTGTTGCTTCCATCGGCATCCATTCTGGTGATTGTAGAAAAACGTTCGTCTTCATCGGTACGATTACATATATTACATGGGGCACCTACTGGAACGTATAATTTATCATCCGGACCAAAAGCAATGTATTTCCATCCATGGTGAAACTCCGTTGGGTAATCATCATAGATCAATTCTTTCTTTAGTTCTCCACCCAACTGACTTTCAATGGCAGGGTATTTCCAAAGGCTTCCTACCTGGGCCACATATAGGTCCCCATTTCTTATGGTAACCCCATTTGGCATTTCCATGGTATCCAGTACCACTACCGTTTCTGCATTATAGTCTCCGTCTATGTCTTTTATGGCATAAACCTTATTTTCGTTTCGTGTACCAACAAATAGGGTACCTTTATCTCCCATGGCCATAGAACGGGCACCGTCTATGCCACGAGCATATACTTTTATTTCAAATCCATCGGGTAAATTCAGGTCCAAGAGAGCTAGGTCGGTACTATCCAATGGAATAGATTTCTCCGTATTTGTAGTTTCTTTATTCTCGGGTTTCGTCTCCTTGCATGCTAATATCAGTAAGGGAACCATTACTAAATAGGAGATTCTGTAAAGTTGTTTTTTCATTTTGTTGGTTGTTTAATATTGCTAAGATACACAAGCTAAGCTATTATGCCCAAGATAAAACGTACCGGTATAATTGCCCATTTTTATTAATAATCAATGCTATATGTCTTGAAAGATTTCGCCATCCGTTTTTAGTGGTTTCTATCTATTTGTACCTAAGGGAATAAATTTAAGGTACATATTTATTAGATACGTGAATTTTAGTGCTATTTTTTGTCATTTTAATAAATATTATAACCTATTTTAATTAAGTTGTGTGTACCAACCGTACAACCAATGAAATATAGAATATACACCTGGTGTGTTTTTTTGGTATTTACCATTACAACATATGCACAAAAAAAGAATAATGCATATAAACTACATATTAAGAAAACCACTATAC
The DNA here is from genome assembly GCF_001020565.1 of Maribacter thermophilus. Lineage (GTDB taxonomy): Bacteria > Bacteroidota > Bacteroidia > Flavobacteriales > Flavobacteriaceae > Maribacter > Maribacter thermophilus. The sequence continues at coordinate 950,572 of NZ_LDAS01000001.1, forward strand.
CTGTTAAGATAGATGGTATTGGGGACGATGCCGCGTGGCAAGGGGCAGATGAGGCTAAGGATTTTTTTAGGGTATTGCCCATGGACGATGGGCTGGCCGATGAACAAACCGTTATAAAAATGACCTATGACGAAAAGAATCTTTATTTGTTGGCAACGTTTTACAATGCCACCAAGGCCAATTATTTCGTAGAATCGTTACGACGTGATTTTAGCTTTGGAAAAAATGACAATTTTCTACTTTTTTTGGACCCTTTTAATAACCAGACCACAGGTTTTTCATTTGGATCCAATGCTTATGGAGCGCAATGGGACGGCACCATGTTCAATGGCTCCTCCATAGATCTTAATTGGGACAGTAAATGGATATCGGAGGTTACCCGAGACGATGATAAATGGGTATTTGAAATGGCGGTTCCCTTTAAATCTATTCGGTATGGAGAGGGGGTTACAGAGTGGGGCATTAATTTTAGTAGGCTCGATTTAAAATCTAGTGAAAAATCTAGTTGGACGCCTATACCTAGGCAGTTTCCAACGGCGGCCTTGGCATATACAGGTACTTTGGTCTGGGATGCACCGCCACCACCACCTGGTACCAATTTCTCTATTATACCATATGTTTTAGGGGAGGTTAATAGGGATTTGGAAGCGGATGGAGACGCCAAGACAAATGGAAAAATCGGAGGAGATGTTAAGTTTAGCCTTACCTCTTCCTTAAATTTGGACCTTACCGTTAATCCAGACTTTTCACAAGTAGAAGTAGATCGTCAAATAACCAATCTTGATCGCTTTGAGCTATTTTTTCCCGAGCGAAGACAATTTTTTCTTGAGAACGGTGATCTTTTTGCCAACTTTGGCTATGATAACATTCGGCCTTTCTTCTCTAGAAGAATTGGTCTTGGTGTACCTATACAAGCTGGAGCGCGCATCAGCGGAAATTTAAACGGTAAATGGCGTTTGGGTATTATGGATATGCAGACCGCCAGTGTTTCAGAAAGTGGCCTGCCAAGTCAGAATTTTGGCGTACTGTCTTTGCAACGTAAGGTATTTGGGCGGAGTAGCATAGGTTTTATGTTCGTAAACAAACAGTCTATTAACTATCCGCAAGAAAATGATTCCATTAATAATCTGTATGCTAGGTATAACAGAAATTTTGGAATGGAATATAATTTAGCTTCGACCAATAACCTATGGAGCGGAAAGGCATTTTTTTTAAAATCGTTTGCTCCGGATGACATCGGAAATGGTGTAACGCAGGGGGCACATATAACATATAATAGCAGAAAATGGAATTGGAGCGTAAAAGAAGAATGGGTAGGCGAAAAATACACGGCCGAAGTGGGGTATGTGCCTCGAAGAGGATATGTAAACTTAAGCTCTAAACTCGGACATGTATTTTTTCCGAAGTCCGGATCTATAGTGAGTCATGGTCCCGAGTTTAATATATCATATTTTTTTAATGAGGCCTTTAGGCAAACAGATCATCTAGCCTATATGGTCTATCAATTTGATTTTAGAACAAGAAGCAGTTTAATGTTTTTTCTGTCAGATGATTACGTGGAGTTGTTGTCCCCTTTTGACCCTACAAGATTAGGACTAGAGAGTTTGGCCGTGGGTACCAAGCACCAATGGAACGCTTTTGGGTGGGAATATGAATCTAAACCCCAAAGTTTGTTCACCTATGCATTTGCCGGTCGTCTTGGAGGTTATTATGAGAATGGTAACCGAACAAGCCTTACCGCCGACTTGGGCTATCGTTTTCAGCCGTATGTGAGTTTAAACGCTAGTTTTAACTATAACCATATTGATCTTCCCTCGCCTTGGAACCAAAACGAATTTTGGCTGATCGGGGCCGAGGCAGATATTACTTTTACCAATAAGTTGTTTTTTGCGAACCTGTTCCAGTATAACGAACAAACCAAAAACCTTAATGTAAACTCTCGTCTGCAATGGCGTTATAGTCCAGCTTCAGATTTGTTTTTGGTCTATACCAACAATTATTTTATTGAACCTTTTGAAGGAAGAAATTGGGGGCTTACCTTAAAATTTACTTACTGGTTGAATAATTGATTCAGCCCATTGAAATTACTTCCATAACCCCCTTTGCCGCTGTTTCACCAGAAATCATGGCCGCATTCAAAGAACCGTTTAAAAGGTAGTCCCCGGCAAGAAAAATACGGTCGGTGAGTCGCGTTTCAGTAGGTGTCATGGCATATCGAAGGTCCTTAGTGATGGGTATTGCCTTTTTAATTCTGTAATTTTTTAAATAACGATCTACCTCAATGCCCGCAAACTGTTTAAGCTCCTCTTTTACTTTTTGTATTAATTGGTATTCCGTGAGGTCATGTTTTTTTACGACAGTGACAGAAAGTAGCTCATTATCTCCTTTTTGAAGGCATTGTAGCGAAGTATGATAAAATAAGTGGTTAATTAAAGCTTGGTCATTTGCTATCAACCCGATCATGGGGTTTTTGATTGCTTTTTTTGGGGATGTAAAATAGAGCGTATCGCAAGAATGCCAAGCTATTTGTTGCGTTTTTAAATTCGGCATTATTAGCGGGGCTTCGGAAGCAATAATGGTGTAGTCTGGAAATACTTTGGTATCATCGGAAAAAAGTAGTTCCCCATTTCTACAACTCTTGACTGTTGTGTTGAATTTAAACGTGGTACTTTGTAGTCTGTTCTTTAGTTGTATGGGAATAGTTTCAATACCTGCTTTGGGTATGGCTGCTTGGCCCATACCCAACATTTTATATACAAATTGAAACATACGGCTCGATGTTTCTAAATTCGGCTCTAAAAAAATTCCGCTAAAAAAAGGCTTTAAGAAGCTGTTTATTATGTCTTTTGAAAAACCAATACCATTAAGGTATTCTATGGTAGAAGTTTCGGGTTGCCCAAAAATTTCTTCTATAGACTTATTCTTTAGGCTTTTGTTGAGCTTAAGAATCTTCCACTTATCCCTACTGTTTCCAATGCCCGAAAACAGAGTGGAAAACAAAAGATTCGGTTCTCGTAGAGGGTCGCCAATGACAACCGATGTACCGTCTTTAAATACCTGTGCGCCCGGTAGAAATTTTTGCAGCTCTAAAGAGTCGTAATCTAAATATTTTGTGGCCATTGGGTAGGCATCCAACAAAACTTGAAAACCATGATCTAACTGGTAGCCATCAAAAATAGTTGTTTTGATCCTACCTCCTACACGATCCGTCTTTTCATAGATTACGGGAGAATATCCATGTTCTTCAAGATTTAGGGCAGCAATTAAACCACTTACACCTGCACCTATGATAGCTATTTTAGGTGATTCTGTTTTCACGGATTAAAAATATGAAAAGAAACGACCTTATAGGTATTCTATAACAGAAATGAAATACTTATTGTTCTTAATCTTCTGGTGGGTGCCCATGGATATCTTCAAAAACGGAATCAAAGTTTTCACGCAAATAGGCGTTCAATTTCTTTTGGTAATCCTCTTTAAGCCAGCTCAAAAAATTGTGGGTGCTTTTGCTGATACATTTTCCGTATACGTGAATTCTATTATCAATATCTTCTTTTAATAGCTTGGCAAGGGCTAGGGCATCATATACATCTTCACTATTTTCTATGCAGATATAGGCATGTTGTGCAATAGACCTTTCTAATACAACCTTTGAAGATTCGCCTGCATAGGTCGCCTCTTCATAGGTCTTCTTAATATCAAAATATGTTTCTTCAGAGTTTTTGAACTCTTCTTTTATTTCGTCTGAAAGCTCATGTCTAAAAGCACTTTCTATTTCCTCGTCGTCCTGTATACGATCCATGTAATAATTGGGAGATTTAAAAATCGATACCCAATCCAAATCGGCTCCCCAAGGGCCAAAACGATACATGTTGTTACCTAGGTCTATTACGGTAAACTTGGACTTGTTGTTCAATACACGAGATCCCCTACCGATCATTTGGTAATACAGAGTCAAAGATTTGGTTGCCCTGTTCAATATAATGGTCTCTATGGTCGGTTCATCAAAACCGGTGGTCAAAATACTTACCGATGTTAATATGGCATCGGGTGTTTCTTTAAACCACTTTAAAATCTGCTTTCGTTGCTTTTTGGTAGCCGTATTGTCTAGATGCATTATTGGCAAACCAGCATTTTTAAAGGTATAATAGACTTGAATGGATGTTTCTATACCATTGTTGAAAATAAGGGTCTTCTTTCCTTTTGAATGTTTTGTGTAAGCTTCTAAAAGCTTGTTCAGCATAGACGGACTCGTATACAGGTCTGCGGATGATTTTACGGTATAATCTCCGTTAGACCCTACCTCCAATGAAGTTAGCCCCATGTCGTATTGAAACACTTCTGCCCTGGCCAGAAAATCGTTTTCAATAAGATTTTGAATGGATTCGCCCGGTATCAGCTCATCATAATTGCTGTTCATGGGTAAATCTTTATTTGAACTTAAAGGAGTGGCGGTAACCCCAAGAATAAAAGATTTCTCAAAAAACTTGAACAATTTGGTAAAAGAGTTGTAATGGGCCTCATCAACTATGACCAGACCAACATCGGAAATATCCAGTTTGTCGTCGTTGAGCCTATTGTTCAGTGTCTCCACCATGGCTACGTAACAGCTATATTTCTCTTGATCGTCAAGATTTGCTTTACTGTTGACCACTTTATTGACCACACCAAAACTGGTCAACATTTCTGAAGTTTGGTTACATAGCTCTACCCTATGGGTCATTACTAAAACCTTTTTTGAGTGGTTTTTAAGGTATTGCCGTACTATTTCTGAAAAAATAACGGTTTTACCACCGCCTGTAGGTAATTGATAAAGTAAGTGATAATCTTCCCGTTCGTTCTCGAACTTTTCAAAAATTTGTTGAATTGCACCTTGCTGATAGCTGTAAAGCTCTTTGTCCGTCTTTTTTTCCTGTAATTCAAAAACTGTCTCTTGCATTATATCTTTTTCTGAGGGGTGCAAAGGTAAGGCGTTCCACCTGGGAATGCTAATGAAATGGGATAAAAAGGGTATCTTTCCGACCAATGAAACAGTTCGTAGGATAAAAAAATGATAGGTCACCAACATTTTAAAATCTATAAACCATTTGGAATGTTAAGTCAATTAACTTCTGGAGAGGAACGTCAATTACGTAAAAAGAAATTTCTTAGTGAGCTATATCAATTTCCAGAGGGAGTAATGCCCATAGGCCGGCTTGATGAAAAGTCGGAAGGATTATTATTGATGACAACCAACGGAAAATTAACCGATTATATAAATAACGCAGGGGTAGAAAAGGAGTATTTGGCCCAGTTGGACGGGGTAATAAACGATGCCGCCATACAGAGGTTACAAAAAGGGGTGTCCATTGGGCTGTTCGGAAAAAAATATAAGACCAAGCCATGTAAGGTAAGGATACAGAAGCCCCCTATAGGCTTACCTGCCCCACATTCTAAATTAAGAATTGGGGTGCACCGGGCCAACTCATGGGTCAGTATCATATTAACGGAAGGTAAGTTCAGGCAGGTACGTAAAATGACCGCAGCAGTCGGTTTTCCCACGATTAGATTAGTACGTATAAGAATTGGTGATCAAAGTATAGATACTATGAAAGAAGGAGAAGTGATACAACTTAACCGGCTAGTTATTTAGTTTTTTTGAAGTAAACCTGGAAAACAGGGTCAATCTTTTCTTGGTGTTTATAAAATAAACTCCCGTTAAAAGTATAATGGCGGCCACTGCGGATTGTACGGTGATTTCTTCTTTTAGAAAATACCAGCCCAACAACATGGCAATAATAGGGTTTACATAAGACGAGGTAGCAACTTTTTCTGGTGATACCACTTTTAAAAGGTAGTTAAATGCGGTAAAAGCCACGATACTTCCCAATAGCACCAATAGCAACATAGCCCATTGTACTTTAGTGCTCCAATGCAAAGGGGAAACCCATTGCTCACCAAGGATGAGACTGATAATAAACAACAATATACCCGCGGTAACCATTTGATAACCCGTATTTACAAAGTAGTTGGAAGGTAAGTTGGCACTACCTACAAACAGGCTTCCGTATGCCCAACTAAGCATACAGGCAAATATTAAGACCATTCCGAGAAGCGCTCCTTCTTTAGAAATAATCTGTTGTTGGCTTACAAGAAGGTAAATACCGATCATGCCCAAGGCTACACCTACCAACGACATTGCCTTGATTTTTTTTCCTTGTAAAACCCGCATTAATAGTATGACCACCAAGGGTTGTGCAGAAATTTCCAAGGCGGCGAATCCACTATCCACATATTTTAACGCCCAAACCACTACTCCATTGCCAAAGGTTAAAAATAGAAAACCGGCGATGATGGTATTGACGAATTGCTTTCTATTGATTTTTAATGGAATACCTAAAAATTTGGCTATTATAAAAATAAGACAGCCTGCCGTTACAAAACGCGCCCCTGCCAACATAAAGGCAGGAAGTTCGGTAACCGCGATTTTATTAAGTAAGTAGGTAGAGCCCCAAATAACATAGATGGCAAAAAAAGCCAATATGATTAGACCTGTATTGCGTTTGGGGCCAGTCATTAAAAAAAGTAACTAGGTTATATTTTTTTTACCCTTACGGCATTCATGCCTTTCATGCCCTTTTCCAACTCATAGGAAACTTTATCGTTTTCCATGATTTCATCGATTAGGCCACTAACGTGCACAAAATATTTTTCGTTGTTTTCAGAGTCGATAATAAACCCGAATCCTTTTGAGGAATCGAAAAAGGATACTTTTCCGTTTCTCACCGGATCAAATTCCTCTACATCACCTTCTTCTTTTTTAGGTATTCCCAAAACGATGTCCTCTGCGTCTATTTCGACTTTCATCGTTGGGTCTGGCGGAGTGTCCACTAAATTTCCATTGTAATCCACATAGGCAAGAGGTATACCAGAAGTTCCGCTTTCTTTGGCGGCTTGTTTTCTAGCTTCCTTTTTCTTTTGTTTCTCTTCCCTTTTCTTTAAGCGTTTTTTTTCTTTCTCGGTCTTGTTAAATGTTTGTTGCGATTTTGCCATTCGTAATTTTAAAGTAGTATCAAATTAATGTTAAAGAAGAAATAGAAATTCATGTTGACTATCATGAAATGATAATTGTAATCAGAACTACAAAACCGTTCACTTTGAGGTCGGAGCAAGATTCCCCAGTTTCCTTTAAACTGCTTCAAAGATAAGTTATGTTTTTGGATTTATGATGTCATTAACGTTAAGTATTGTTACCATTGTTGTAATTGTAAGAATTTTACTGGTACCCTATTACAAAATAATAGCATAAATATTAGTATAGAGAGCGAGTGTAAAAGTATTTTGTTTGCGTTCTCCCTATTATGAATTGTTGTAACACATTTATAATCAGCTGTTTGTTGGTGTTGTTGGATTTTAGGTATGTTAAATATTGCTTAAAACGGTACCTTTTATAACATAGTACTGTAACAAAATAATCACTTCTTCGTCTTCTAGATATAACAAAGTAATAATCATCAATTAAAAATCATCGTCATGAGAACATTTGTAAATCAATCACCAACGGAATCAAGAAGATATTCTTTCTTTTCCACTTTTAAAAACAGTAAAAGGGTACAATGGGCAGAAGTAAGAAACCACACCCATTGATCTAAAATTCATCAATCAATAATCATCAATTAAAAATCATCGTCATGAAAACATTTGTAAATCAATCACCAACAGAATCAAGAAGACATTCTTTCTTTTCTACCTTTAAAAACAGCAAGAGGGTACAATGGGCAGAAGTAAGAAACCACACTAGATAAACCATATGGGCATTTGTAAACAAAACCCGTTGGAAATTTCGATTCTGTACGAAAAATAAAAAAGGATAAGACCTCATCGATCTTATCCTTTTTTTGTGTTATTTCTAATAAGGTTATTTCTTCATAACAAAGAAATGAAACTAAATTAATCTCTAAGGCTAATTTCTTCTTCAGCCCCGTTCGGATAGGTTATGGTAGCCACATCGTCGCAAGTACCGTCCCCAAAATCAACGATTAAAGAAAGACCATTTTTGGCAACGGTCATAGTACCACTGTTTAAATAACTACAGGCATAGTTACCTTCTAAAGTAGAACCGACGGTAACATTGTATGTAGTGCCGTCGTCTACAACGGTCCAATTACCATCTATGCCGAAAGTAGTGGTTTCTAAACTGTCACCAAAACTTAAAGTAAAGGTCTTTGTGCCGTTCTCTGCTATTACGGTTCCGTCCTCCATAACTATACTCATGTCACTCGTGGTAGTAAATGAGACCGCATTGTTCTCAGAATTGGTTCCTATATCATAGGTTCTGGTACCATTGATTTTAATTTCGCCAACATAAAAATCAACATAAGTGGCGGTAAATGAACTGGATTCACTCTCAAAATTATAGGTTACCGTTAAGGTTCCGTTTACATTGTCGGTACCGTTCAAAACACAATTATTGAAAGTAGCCGTATACCCTGTTTCTGTGTAGGTAGCATAATAGCACTCTTCACTACTAATGGTTTTTGCCATTGAGCTATTGTTCATGTATAAATCGTATAAAGCAGTATCTACGACCCCTGAGACATCATCTGCCTCTAATATTGTCTTTAGTTCGGTATTGGTGAGCGTTACTTCTTCATTTGTATCGCCATCATCGCTACAACTATAGCAAACGGCGAAAATAGCGGCCAAAAAGCTAAATTTTTTTAAAGAACGTGTTACATTTTTCATTTGGATTTTTTTGTAGGTTTTAGCATATGAACGCAAAATGGTGGTTTATAGTATTCTTTAATAGATGCTTTTACTTAATTTTAGATAAACGGTAACCTTTGAGCCACAATAAATTAGTCTACAATAAGTTAAATCGTATACGATATATTATATTTGAGGAATGTATCATAAAATTAACTTACGGGACCGTGTACGGGATTACCTATTGGCACAAATGCAAAGTGGCCATTTAAAAATAGGTAAGACCATAAATTTGGCGGCCCTTTCAAGAGAACTGAACATTAGTGTAACCCCTATTAGGGAGGCATTGACCCAGTTACAACAGTCCCATATTATAAAGGCCGTGCCCAACAGAGGTTTCATAGTATCCGATTTGGATGTAAAAGAGGCCAAAGAGCTTTATGGTTTGGTGGCAAACCTTGAGGTTATGGCTATTGAAAACTCTGAATTTGATGAAATAAGAATAACTGAATTAAAAAAGCAACAAGAGGTTTTTGAAAATGCCCAAGATGCATTATCACGAATTCAGGCAGATTTAGAGTTTCACCATCTTTTAACCAAAGGATACGACAATAGTCTGGCCCTTGAAATTCTTAAGAATTTAAAAACAAGAATATTCTTTTATGAGCGTGCATTTACCTCAGATGACTCTTTTTACAATAAATCGGATAATCAGCATGAGGCCATTATTTCTGCCATAGAGGATAACAATGTACCTACGGCTTCCCTCCTACTTAAAATGAATTGGATGCTTATCTTAAATTATATCCAGAAAAAATTGACGGAATAAATTATGCTTCCAAATCTTTTAGTACTTCAGCGGCATTGTCCGTAATTTTCTTATAGCTCCTATACCCCCACCGTGTAATTACTGTTACGAACAAAAGTGCAACTACTACCGCAAACCATTGTATCGGTTCTGGTTGTGTATGAAAGATATTCTTGTTCGATATGATCTTTGAGGTAACGGGAACTACTATGAACATTAGCAAAAAGCTAAAGGCAATACCTATTTGTTGTAATTTAAGAAGGTGGTTTTTTTCTTTTGTATACGTGATCAATGTTTCGCGATAGGTACCTTTTATAATATCCAGATTTTTAATCTTTTTAAGAGATCGCAATACAAGTGTGGGCATTATTGTGAGAAACCCTAAGGTAATTACACCGCATAATTGAAGATACCAGGTGTCTAGCTTATAAAAATTTATGATGACAAATAGTGAGATTATATAGCACACTACGGCCCCCACTGTTTCATAGGTATTCAATGTTTTAAACTTATTTCGGTATTTATCCTGTGTCATTTTAAGAATTATTTCGTTAGTTAATTTTTCTTGTTTATTAAGCTGTTGGCTTAATTGGCTCCACGCCGTTTGTAATTCCTTTAGTTCCATGATATGTTATTTAGCCATGTTTTTCTTTAGTTTCGCTTTTATACGAGAAATTCTAGTACCTACGTTAGATTCGGAAAGCCCTGTGATTTGGGCCATTTCTTTGTAACTTTTGTCTTCTAAAAGCAATAACATTAACCCTTTTTCCAGTGGGTTTAGGTCTTGTATCTGTTGGTACAACAATTTTAAGCGTTCTTCTAAAACATCGTTTTTGGTTTCCGACCTATTTAATATTACCTCGGTAATGGGCACGGAATTGGAGTTCCTTTTTGATTTTTTTAATTGCGTAATAGCCGTATTCATTGCCACACGATACATCCAAGTACTGATTTTTGATTCGTTTCTGAACGTATCAAAGTATTTCCATAGTTGATAGACCACCTCTTGAAATAGATCTTCTTGATCTTCTTTGTTGTTCGTATAAATAGAGGTTACCTTGAACAGCAATCCTTGGTGCTCCCTTATCAAATTAGCAAAAACCGTTTCTTTGCCCATTTAGTAATGTTCTTTTATAGGTAAGTATGATCGATGGCCAAAAAATCACATTTGTATTGATTTTTATTCTCGTTGAGCATTAAAAGATAGTGTAAGGCAACAAAATAATTGTGCTGCCGTTATTCCTAAAAATAGAACATGCAGTTTTTAAATAAAGAGATAGAGCAACTTACCAAAAGAAAAAAGTCTCCTTCTTTGGTGAAAAAAGAAATTTCCTGTGGTATTTTTCAAGATGTAGAAAACCTTCCCAAAAAAGAAAAAACAGAAGAGAGATAATCGTTTATTCGAATAAAGATCTATCTAGACCGGGAACTATATTCAATGCATTTTTATAATATACTTTTTTAAGAACCTCGTCTGGCAGGTTTAGACCATACATTGCCCAAAACGCATGGTACTTTTTATAATAGGGAAAGTACTCGTCATTGCTTTCCAAAACCCTAAAGTAGGTAGGAAACTCTTCGGGTTTCCAGCTATCTTTTCCAAAAAGGATCCTGTCTTGATATTTTATAAAAAATGCGTGAGCGTTTTGTGGTTGCCTACCTAATTCGGCAATCACGGCGGCTATGCCAACATACATATTAGGCATTTCGTCCAAAAGTGTTCCCAATTTGGTTAAATTATTGGCGTACCACCCCATGTGGGCATTTATGAACTTTGTCTTTGGGTGTTTCTTAAAAACGTTATGTTGTTCTTGTATAATTTGCTCCCATGGTGCGGGATCTGTATCGGAACGTTTTCTTCTTGGATGCGTTTTTAACTCTAACCATCTTTCATTATCGCTATTCATTTCTTCCCAGAATGGTTTTGGATCTGCCGCATGTATGATTACGGGGATTCCCAATTCACCACACTTGGCCCAAATAGGGTCTAAACGTGGGTCATCTATGGCCAATCTATTGCCATTGATATCTTTGTTCCGTAAACCTAAACTTTTAAAAACCTTAAGCCCTTTTGCTCCATTTTTAACATCTTTTTCTAGCTGATCGGCCGCTTTTTTGCCCCAATCTGATCCCCCTGCCCCTTCAAAATCCACATTGGCAAAAACTGCAAATCGGTTTGGGTAGCTCTTATTTATATTCTCTACCTTTTCTTTTAAACTACTTCCAGAACCTCCGCTAAGATTAATCATAATACCTTCGTTAAGGTTGTCCATGTCCTGCAACAAACTTGATAGCTTTTTTATGGACATATCCCTTTGATGACTGTGTACATCTATAAAAGGAAATTTAGCCCGTTTTATCTCTTTTCCCGGTACTACAAGGGTAGATTTTGGGTTGTATTCCTCAAAACTCATTTCTTGGGCATTTATAGCTAACGATTGAAATAGGGCAATTACAATAAAGAAATAAAATTCTTTGGTGAAGTCTGTTTTAATCATGTAGTGGTTTGTTATGGTTTTGTTCATATATGCTTTTATATTCCTCAGGGGTGTCAATGTCGGTAACCATGTTACCGGCCTCCAACGTTAATACGTCTTTTTTATATTTGGCTAGTACATTTTTTGCTCCGAAATCTGATTCTAATTTACATAATTCTTTAAGTAACGACCGGTCAAAAATTGCAGGTACTCCCGCTTTGTTTTTATAAGCACTTGCAACTATCGGATTATGGCCATGGTAAAATTCATCAATTAATTTGTTGTAATAATCAACAGTAAACAAGGGTTGGTCCGCCAAACAGATCAAAATACCGTCTATTTGCATATTCAAGTTTAATATATAGCGCACCCCAAAAGAAATACTACAGCCCAATCCGTTCGCCCAAGCTGCATTCTCCACAACATCGCACCCAAGAGCATTGAAGTCGATTTTATCGTTAATAGAAGAAGCATTACCCCCCAACACCGTAACAGTAAAGCCAACGGTACTTTGTTTGACCATATTGATCGTGTGTTCCAATAAGGTTTTGCCTTTCCAGGGCAATAGTTGTTTTATCGCTTTCATTCTGTGCGATCCGCCAGCGGCCATTATTAAAACAGCTATGTTTTTGTCCTTGTTCAATTATGAATACCTTCTTTTTTGTCTTTTAACATCATGGGTTGCTGTTTCCTGATTACGGCTAAAATTTCTGAAAGTATGGAAATGGCAATTTCTTCGGGAGCCTCTGCACCAATATTTAATCCGGCGGGACCATGAATCCTATCAAAAAAGTCGTATTCATCGTCCGGATACAGCTCAATATACTCCCCAAACAATTTTTCTCTTCTGTTTACGGGGCCCAAAAGCCCAAAATACATGGGGTTACAGTTTTTAAGTGCGTGCAGATATTTTAGGTCTTTTACGTAACTGTGCGTCATTAATATCAATGCTGTTTGGTCATCGATTTTAGCAATAGGCAACTCATTTGGTTCTACGTTCCAAAACTCGTCAACTCCCTCAAAATCATTTATTGTCTTACCTTCTGCCGGTACTGTGCTCACCATTACCTCCCACCCCATCTGCATAGCTAGTTTAGATAGTTTTACGGCATCGTGCTCCCCTCCTATAATCACCAATCTGTAGCTAGGTTGCAATACCTGTTCAAAAACTGGTACGGATTCTTTTTCAAGAACATTGTTGTTTAGGTAAATCCATTCTTTATCAAATAGAAAACGAGAGCCTATATTCTCATGTTCACCGTATTCTTTAATAAAACCCGACGCAATTTTAAAAGGCTTCCTTCGGGCTATAGATTTTTTAAAGCCATTAAGTATTTCATGGGTAGGGGAAAAAGGCTCTATGAGAATATAAAGTATTCCCTCACAACCCAATCTAAAACGCCCATCGTAAGTCATTATCTTGGCCTTGCCCGCACTAAAAACACTGGAAGCCTGAAATAGGATTTCTTTTTCTACACAACCTCCACTAACGGCACCTATCATTTTTCCATGTTCAGAAATTAACATACGAACCCCCGGCCTTCTGTAAGAAGACCCGTCGAGGGCCACTACCGTAGCAAGTACAGTTTTAAGACCACTATTATTGAAAGAGACATATGCCTCGAAAATTTTTTTTAATTCATGTGTCATTCTATGTGCGAATGATGTGTAATTTTGCTTTTCGAATATTGGAAATTACCTATTCTAAGCTAATTTAGAGATGTGATTTCCTGTTCTTTAACATTGTTTAACATATTTTTTTCGATAACTAATAATTTCTAGGCAGAATGTCCGTTTTGCTTGTTGAACTCAAAATGTATGATTATGAAATTGTTCTTTAAAACCTTTGGTTTTGTTTTGTTTATCTCTTTGTTCATTTCCTGTGGAAATGCAGATGATGATGTTGATTTTGACCTTAATTTAGGAGATGGCCTTGGCAAAGGAACGGAGGTTGATGACTGTCTAGGACTGGAAGAAGGCGAATTGGTACTCTCAATACAGGAACAGTATACCACACTACCAGGAAAAGTATCTATATTCTTTAAAGTATCGGACACTAACGGAAATCCCGTGCCTGGCTTAACGGCAGACCAGTTTACTATTTATGAGCAAGGTAGAAATGATGAATGTTTCAATACTATTTCTACTTCAGAATCATACGCCCGGATCTCTCCAAATTCACAAATATTCAATAACAATACCCTTTTGGTGTTGGATTTAAGTAATAGTGTGCTGGAAAGCGGTTTAGAGGAATTAAAACTGGCAAGTACAAGTTTTGTAGATAACGTGATGCCGGATATTTCAGAAGATTCTTTTAAAATGGCCATTTATTGGTTCGACGGGGAAGATGAACTTCACCTTTTAAACGAATTAACTTCTTCAAAAGAAGAATTAATCGCTTCTATTGACGGAATTACAGATGATATTAGTACCGATTTGTCTACCGATTTATATGGTGCGGTCATTAAGTCTACCGACATTGCTACCGATTTAATAAAAGAGACTACGTCGGGTGGTAATATCGGAGCCGCTTCGGTGGTAATTTTTACGGATGGTACCGATCAGGCATCTAGATACAAGAAAGATACCGCACTGGAAAAGGTGAACGAAGCCAATGCCAACATATCGTTCTTTAGCATTGGCCTTGGTAGTGAAATTGATACGGAAGTGTTGACTGAAATAGGAAAAACCTCGAGTGTATTTGCAACTAATACAGATGAATTGGAAGACACATTTAACGAAATATCGGAAAAAGTATCTGAGCGGGCCAACAGTTTTTACCTATTTGAATATTGTAGTCCCAAGCGTGACGGAAGTGGTGAGAACAATCTTGCCATAGAGGTGAATACAGGTACCAAACAAGGGGCGGTGCAAACTAAATTTAATGCGGACGGATTTACTGGCGGTTGCGAGTAATAAATCTAAAAATATGATGTAGGGCGGTGTTGACCGCCCTTTTTTTATGTCTTTTTTTAAAATATTTAAAAATCTAAAAACCAAGTTCTTAAGAAGATACATTATACGTATCGGGTATGACCGACATTTGATAAACATCCATATTATAATTTATTCCGTAAATGTTACTGTAACACTAATATAAATTTTAAAGAATATTCAAATGAGAAAATTATCAGTAGTTGGTGTACTTTCTTTGGCACTTTTAACCTCTTGTGTTTCCAAAAAGAAATATGTCGCTTTAGAAGACAGCCTTTCCCAAACCCAAAGCAGGTTAACAAAAACCCAAGTGGAAAAAGAGGAGTTAGAAGCTAAATTTGCCAAAATTGAAGCTCGAGTGGAAGAATATAATTCCAAGATAAATTCGCTTAAAGAAATGAACGATAGCCAATTTACATCTGTAGATGATGTGGCGGTTATGAGCAACAATACCAAGGCAAAGATGAGAAAGACCTTGCAGAATGTTGACCCAGCTAAATTGGCAGGAGCCAAAACGCTTCAAGACTCTATGAACTTGGCCGTTTCCTATAAATTAAAACAATCTATATCAGATGATAGCGAAGATGTAGATGTGAGTATAGACAAAACGGTAGTAATGATCAATATCTCCGACGAGCTATTGTTCAACACTGCTAGTTACAGGGTGAGCAGCAAAGCAGAGAACATTCTAAAAAAGCTTGCGGAAGTCATTAAATCTGAGCCTAGTATGGAAGTAATGGTAGAAGGTCACACAGATTCTAGAACCATTAACACCCCTGTAATAGCCGATAACTGGGATCTAAGTGTAAAAAGAGCTACTTCTATAGTTAGGGAATTGCAACATAAATACGGTGTAGACCCAAAGCAATTAATTGCGGCCGGAAGAAGCAGCTACCTACCATTGGTAGAAAACGATACCAAAGAGAATATGGCCAAGAACAGAAGAACAAGAATTGTTATTCTTCCTAATTTGGATAAATTCTTTGCCTTGTTGGATACAGAGAGCCTATAAAGGATAAATCCATTATAAAATTAAAAAGGGAAGCCATAATGCTTCCCTTTTTTGTTTTCCGTTATAAAAAGTAGGGTTTTTGCAACTATGGTTGTTCTATACATATAATACCCAATTCTTACTTGACCAACCACATCCTAAAAGCTATGAAGATGTTTAATGTAGAAAGAAAAAATCATGGATGTATACAAAGAAATTCTCCAAAAAAGTGCCCTTGGCCTATTGACCCCGCCGATTAAAAGTTTGGTGTTGCTTTTGTTCTTGGTTATCGTAAGCATACTTTTTACCATGCTTGTTTTATTGTTGAAATACGGTCTTTATGCCAATATTAGTTTCGGATATTAAAAATCGGGACTATCTATAGATCATCGCATTGGGTATATTTATTTTTTCCGAATTTACATCGATAAGAAAACCATTGATAACGGTATACTTTACAACGCCTTTATCCTCCAGTATGAAAGTAGGGTTAATACCAGGTTGAAGCCTAAGCTCTGGAACCTCATATTTTTCGCTAATTATATGAAAAGGAAGCGAAGCGTTCAGCGCCTTTCTGGGTATAGATGACACCCTTACATAGCCATAACCTTGGCTAAGTAATTTTTTTGCATCCAGTTGTTTTGCTTCTTCTAGGGTTTTTACTACGGTAGGGTATACTTTTGCTGGTTTAATCGTATAATCTCTGGCATCCAATGTTTTGTAACCATAATAAGTGGATAGGTCCCCTTGGTCCCATATGCGGCTACTGTACCAAAAACTATTATGGTCTTCGTAATCAACCTCTACCTGGTTTATACCAAGATCAATCACATATTTCTTTCCTAAAAGGTTATAGTTGGCTCCGGTAATCTTTAAATCGAAAAGCATCCGGTTGTTTTCTGGAATTTTCTCGTACTCAGAAATATCTATTTCTTTATAATTCTGTTTTGCAATGGTGTAGATCGCAGACAAAATGGATACGTAATTAAGTTTTCTGATTTCTTGTTTTTCTACGTCATCTGGATATCCGCCAGATTCGATCAGTATGGCACTGGTGCCCCATTTTTGAATGTTATCGCCAAAGGCCCTGGGCTCAAAGTCGTCATTATACCTTCCTACTTGTCCGGGGGCATACTTTTGAATAATATTATTCATGAATACAATTATCTTCATGGCATTGCCACGGACTTCATTAATGTCTTTTTCGTAATTATAGGCGGGCGCCAAATAGGAAATCGTCGCGGGTTTTTCCGTACGTTCGGCATTGTAATACGTACTTTGGTCATGCAGGTTAAACCCAAAATCAGCCTCTAGACTGTCACGTACACGCTTTAATGTTTGCCCTTCGGGAGATTGTAAACGTAAGGCATCCCTATTAATATCAATACCAAGAATATTGCGTCTTTGATATAGTTCTGCCCCATCAGGGTTCAACATAGGAAGAAAATGAATGGTCAAATTTTTAAGGATGGCCTCTTTTTCTTCCATAAAATCAGGGCTATCCAAGAAATTAAGTATATCAAAAATAGCCTGCGTTGCAGTAGGTTCGTCTCCGTGCATCTGTGACCAAAGAAACACATCGGTATGACCAGAACCAATACTTATAAGGTTTAAACTTCGACCTTCTATGGAGGTACCTACCTTATTGACCTTGAATTTAGGATTGTTCCTTAAGGAGGCTATCAATGGTTGTATATCCTTATGTTTAATGCGTCTTTTGCTTAGTGTTGGCTCTTTGTACGATCCGTAGGTTTCATATAGTTGCGTGGTAATATTCGATTCTTGTCCGTTTACTATAAATAAAGAGCAACAAGCTATTAATGTTATGCAAATATTTTTCATTCTGGTAACGCTTTAAAATTTAGGTCTTTGACCTCTTTTCTAACTTTTCTCATAAAATCTTCGCCTGGGTCCGTTTTTTTTGTTCGGTAGCCTTTATCTTTTTCGAGCCATAACGGATGACCTTCGAACAGGGTATATTCGTAATGACCTATCAGATAATCGATATCATACTTTTCTGCAAGGTAGCGTACCAACCATATATTCGATTTTAATTGGGCCTTAGTCAAAGGTTGGCCTGTATCACCACCCACGTTTTCAACCCCAATGGCACAATGGTTTAGGCCGATTACATGTCTTGCCATGGTAGTTTCGGGCATTAATCTATAAATGGTACCATCTCTATCTACCATAAATTGCGATGAAACATTTAAGCCGCTTACATTTTTGATATCGGGGCGCCAATTTGGTAAAGAGGGATTGTTGAAGGCTTCAAAAGACTTTTCAAGGGTTGGTATTACCGTCCAATGCAGCACAATCATTTTTGGTTCTATTTCTGGAGTGTCCTTCTCTAATCCATATCTTTTAGAGAGGTATTCCAACGTCAATATTTTCCTTTCTTCGTTGAAGACAATGGGTTTGTCCACAATGTTATTGGTAGTCTTGCAAGCCGTAAGTAATAATATCAGGGTAACGGAAATAGATATTCTCATTGATCGTTCTTATTTATTGAATCCTTTTTTTTAACTGCATATTGGATCTGAATTTTTCTTCTGCCCCATTCTTTGGCTTTCTTTATATCCTCGCCCATGTATATATCAATACGGTTTCTCCATCTAGGGTGCATTTTGTCCTTCACTAAATATACCCCTTCAAAAGTATCAATTTTAACCATGGTATTGTGTTTAAGTCCTTTCCTAATTAAATCTCTGGAAACAGCGATCCACTTCATGCCCGGTTTAATGGAATCTCCCCAAGCGGTAATAGTAGGGTGTTCATGTGAAGTTTGGCCGGGAACGGAATTATATGCCGTGGCCGTAACCTGTATGGGAATCCAATCATAAGTGGGTTCCATTGGCTGGTTTTCTCGGCAACCGAAAAAAAATAACCCAAAAACCAACAAGTTTCTTAACATAGTGTACAATTAGAGTATTAATATAAGTAATATCAAAATTATCTCTTCATTTGTTTTCTATACCAGGTTGCACAAGAAGTATAGTTCTTGGTTTTATAGGCAAAATAAATTAAGGAATCTTTCTTTTTTAATAAATTTACGTCAATACAAAAATCCTCTACATTGAAAAAAATAAAATGGCTATTGGGATTCCTTCTAATAGGAATTCTTGTTTTCGCATATCTAAACTACCCTAAACTTAATTTAATATCTGGTTACGCATCCAAAAATATGGCCTCTAGTGTGTACATAGCACATAGAGATGCCCATGAGGTTGAGAAAGTGGACCACGATATGCCTTTGATCAAACTGGCAGGATCCAAGGTGGAACCCAGCGACCAATCTGCTACCGCGAGTGTTTTTGGTTTAATGAAACGAAAAGCGGTATATAAGGAAGGTGTTGGAGCCGTTTTGACCAATAGCGAGTATAAGAAGCATAATTTTGATTTAGTACCCCACCGATCAAAAAGAATAGACACCTTGCCTTTTCCATATGGCAACAATGGAATTATGGATACTATTTTAACAGATGTTGATTATGATAAATTGGAGCATGTGCTCAACGAGGCTATGGCAGATTCGCTTCAAAGAACACGTAGTCTGTTGGTAGTTTACAAAGATCAAATTGTTGGTGAAAAATATATAGACGGGTTTTCTAAAGACACCCCTATTCTTGGTTGGTCCATGACTAAAAGTATTTTGGCAACCTGTTACGGCATTCTTGAACACCAAGGCAAAATAAATATGGATTACCTTCCTTTTAAAGGAGAAGTTTCGGATAAAGACCCAAAAATGAATATCACTTTAAACCATTTGTTGCGTATGCAGAGTGGTTTGGCTTGGGAAGAAGATTATTTTAAGATCTCGGATGTTACCCAAATGTTATTTTTAGACTCAGATATGACCAAGGCACAAGCTGATAATGAGGTCATAGCAGCCCCTACCGAAATTTGGAACTATTCATCGGGTACCAGTAATCTGCTTTCGGGAATATTAAGAAGACAATTTAAATCGCACCAAGAGTATTTAGATTTTCCGTATGAGCAATTTATTGATCGCATAGGAATGTACTCTATGCTAATAGAAACCGATTTGGAAGGAAATTTTGTGGGTTCTTCATATGGGTGGGCCAATACCCGCGACTGGGCAAAATTTGGTCTACTGTACCTTCATAAAGGAGATTGGAACGGAGACCGTTTGTTTTCTGAGGAGTGGGTCGATTATATAACCAAACCAACGGTACATTCCAACGGAACCTACGGAGCCCATTTTTGGTTGAACGCAGAAGGAAAATACCCCGACCTACCTAAAGACCTCTATTCCGCAAATGGTTTTCAGGGGCAACGTGTATTCATTATACCATCTAAGAACATGGTCGTTGTACGCACCGGATTAAAAGAACAATCCGACGAGCAGTTCAACACATTATTAAGGAATATATTGGAAGCTATTCGCTAAAAAGTGTTTAAAATAAGTATTTTACGGGTGTATTTTTTCTAAACTACATCTTGTCTTACGTTTACCACAAATCTGTCTTGACTGACAACAATAGTTTCGATAAACAGTACATCCTATCTACTTTTACAGTGTTATAAAAAACGAATAAATTTTTTTCATTTTCATATAGTGTTCTCGTAAAGGAGTCTGGTCTTAGTTGGTCGGGCTCTTTTTGGTTTAAAGCACTTTGGCCCTAAAAACCAAAAAGAAACAAGATTTAAGGAATCCAGTTGTCTTTTCCGAAATTGGGCTTACGCTTTTCTAAAAATGCATTTCTCCCTTCTTTGGCCTCCTCTGTCATATAGGCCAATCGGGTAGCTTCTCCGGCAAAAACCTGTTGCCCTACCATGCCATCATCGGTAAGGTTCATGGCAAATTTTAGCATTTTGATGGACGTTGGCGATTTTTCTAAAATCTCTTGAGCCCATTGAAAGGCGGTATCTTCTAGCTCAGCATGTGGTATAACGGCATTTACCATACCCATTTCAAAAGCTTCTTGGGCCGAATAATTGCGGCCTAAGAAAAAGATTTCCCTTGCTTTTTTCTGTCCCACCATTTTTGCCAGATAGGCAGAACCATACCCACCATCAAAGCTAGTAACATCGGCATCGGTCTGTTTAAAAATGGCATGTTCCTTACTCGCCAAGGTCATATCGCAAACAACGTGTAAACTATGACCACCACCTACTGCCCAGCCCGGTACAACGGCAATAACGACTTTTGGCATAAAACGGATCATACGCTGTACCTCTAAAATATTAAGTCTGTGCTGACCATCTTCGCCCACATAACCTTTATGCCCCCTAGCCTTTTGGTCTCCTCCACTACAGAACGACCAAATACCGTCTTTGGTAGAAGGCCCTTCGGCGGATAGCAAAACAACACCAATGGATGTGTCCTCTTGCGCATCATAAAATGCTTTTATAAGTTCACTCGTGGTATTGGGCCTAAAAGCATTACGAACATTAGGGCGGTTAAACGCAATGCGCGCAACACCATCACATTTTTTATAGGTTATGTCTTCAAATTCAATGGCAGTTTGCCAGTTGGGTGATTTCATCTGATTCAATTTTATGCCATAAAGATAGAAGTTACTAGGCAAGACTACCAAATGCTACTTTGAAAGATTGGAATAGATAATAGCCATTATGGAAAAACATGGTATAGAAAATGTCCTTTGGTAAAAAGCAAAATACCATATATACCAAAGACTTAAAGCGATAAAATGATGGAATGCCGTTCGTTGTTGAATTACATTTCTATCTTTTTAAAGTAACTTTGTTTTAGGATAAAAGTACCTTTATCTTGTTTGATAAAATAATTCATCGTAATATTGCAATGAAACAATTAATAATATGGGTCTAGCTAAAACAGAAATGTTTACCGACAATCAAAATGAGATAGCTCTTTTTGCAAAGGCATTTGGCCATCCTGCGAGAGTTGCCATTTTACAACATTTATTTAAGATAAATAGTTGTGTATGTGGAGATTTGGTAAATGAAATAGGCTTGGCACAACCTACCATTTCTCAGCACCTCAAAGAATTGAAAAACTTAGGGCTTATCAAAGGAGATGTTGAAGGTACAAGTGTTTGTTATTGCATAAATGATGCAAGTTGGTCTAAAATGAAAAGAGTGATGTCAGAATTTCTTGATCAAGACCTTACCAAAAATGGGGATTGTTGTTAAAAAATTTGAATCTATTAATCGCATAATCGCAATAAACTAATATAAGCATGAAATTATCTGAAGTAAAATCTATTTTAGGAAAATTGGAAACAATAGCATTTCAATTACCAAATGGCGAATTGGTGCCAAATCACTTTCATGTAACGGAAGTAGGTAAGGTAACAAAACATTTTATCGATTGTGGGGGAACAGTCAGAAATGAGGAAGTAGTTAACTTTCAGTTGTGGAACGCCAATGACTATGATCACAGATTGCATCCCGAAAAACTATTGAATATTATAGAGTTATCTGAAAAAACCTTGGAAATAGGAGATTTGGAAGTAGAGGTAGAATACCAAGGTGTAACCATTCAGAAATTCGGAATTGATTTTGACGGTAAAAACTTCTTGTTGACCACCAAACAAACCGATTGCTTGGCCAAAGACAAATGTGGTATTCCCGAAGAAAAACCAAAATTGAATTTAGCTGATTTAAGTAGTGAACCTTGTTGTTCTTCGGACGGAAACTGTTGTTAATAAATATAGAAAAATGATTACTACATCTACATTATTTATTGGTATACAAGATTTTATACAAGATATGGATGCCGGCACAATTAGCGATGAACGGAAGGCCGTTCTTGCCCCTTTGATAGACTTTATTCAGCATAAAATTACCAACGACCAAGCGGTACGTATCAATTTTATCTGTACCCATAATTCTAGAAGAAGTCACTTGTCGCAGGTATGGGCGCAAACCATGGCTCATTATTTTAATATCAATAGGGTATCTTGCTATTCTGGGGGAACAGAGGCTACCGCACTATTTCCGATGGTTGCGGAAACGTTAAAAAATAAGGGCTTCGAAGTTAAGACCCTTTCAAGTGGCGAGAACCCGGTTTATAGTATTAAGTATGCTGCAAACGAGCATCCGGTTATTGGTTTTTCAAAAAAACTGGATGATGATTTTAATCCAAAATCAGAATTTGCAGCTATCATGACCTGTGATTCGGCCAATGAGGCATGTCCTTTTGTTCCGGGTGCGGAAAAACGGATTCCTATTACTTTTGAAGACCCGAAAGCTTTTGACAATACACCACAGCAAGCAGAAAAGTATTATGAAAGAAGCACACAGATAGCAAATGAAATGTGGTATGTTTTTTCTAAAATCAAATCATAAATAATGGCTACGAAAAAATTAAGTTTCCTTGATAGAAATCTAACATTGTGGATTTTTGTCGCAATGGCCCTAGGTGTGGGTATTGGTTATTTTGTGCCCACTTTTCCAGATTTTATAAATTCCTTTAGCAGCGGAGCTACCAATATTCCTATTGCCATTGGGCTCATATTAATGATGTATCCTCCTTTGGCAAAGGTTAATTATGCGTTGTTACCAAAGGTTTTTACCAATACTAAAATTTTGTCCATATCATTAATACTGAATTGGATCGTTGGCCCGGTTTTAATGTTCATATTGGCCATTACCTTTTTACGTGATTACCCAGAATATATGGTCGGCCTTATATTGATAGGATTGGCACGTTGCATTGCCATGGTATTGGTCTGGAACGATCTTGCCGACGGTAGTAGCGAATACGGTGCCGGTTTAGTGGCTTTAAATAGTATTTTTCAAGTATTCGCATATAGTTTTTATGCCTGGATCTTCATTACCGTGCTCCCACCCTATTTTGGTTTTGAAGGGGCCATTGTAGATATCTCCATAGGAACCATTGCAGAAAGTGTAGCGATTTATTTGGGTATTCCCTTTTTAATGGGAATTTTAAGTAGGGTTATTTTGGTTAAACTAAAGGGAGAAGAATGGTATACAAAGAAATTTATCCCCACCATTTCTCCGTTGACTTTAATAGCGCTGTTATTCACTATTGTAGTAATGTTCTCATTAAAGGGTGAGTTGATCGTACAAATACCTATGGACGTGTTGATCATTGCAGTTCCACTGCTTATTTATTTTACATTAATGTTCATTATTGGCTTTTTCTTTACGAAGGCTATGGGAGCCGAATATGATAAAACGGCCTCCGTTGCCTTTACGGCGGCAGGTAACAATTTTGAATTGGCCATTGCCGTTGCCATAGCAGTTTTTGGCCTTAATTCGGGTCAGGCTTTTGCCGGTGTCATTGGCCCATTGGTAGAAGTGCCTGCGTTGATTTTACTGGTACGTGTTTCTTTTTGGTTAAAGAAAAAGTATTACGATACCCCCAAGTTGACATAAACAATTGGCGATATAGTATTAAGAACGGTTTGGGGCAGCTCAAACCGTTTTTTTATTCTTTTCTTCGATCCACTTCGACATATACTTGGTGCTGGCCATAGTTTGTTGTTGCAACATAGCTCCGGTAAAATTATGTATACGATGTGTTTTTAGATTCTTTTCCAAATACGTTAGTCTTTTCAAAAAGAGAGTAGTCAAAGCTTCTTTATCATATAACTGATTTATGATAGCCACTCCATTTTTCTGAGCTTTTTTCCATTTTTCTTTATACCTATATAAAGTGATGGCCGATCTAGCAAAATCTTTTACATTTAGAGCAATAGAACCACTCCATTCCATAGAACCGTGCATACCCTCTGCCCCTATTGGTGTTGTCACACTGGGGGTTCCAGCCTGCATGGCATCTATAAGTTTTCCCTTTATTCCTGCCCCAAAACGTAACGGTGCCAAATTTACCCTGGCGTTCATAAAGACCTCTTCTTTGTCATGGACCCATCCATATATCAAGAAGCCTTGTTTTGGTTGGTGCATTTGCTTTATGTGTTCTGGTAAATAAGCACCGTAAATATGTAAATTGGCCTGTGGAATTTCTTTTCGGATCAAGGGCCATATTTCTTTTTTTAACCAAACTATGGCATCAACATTAGGGGAATGCATGCCATTTCCAATACAGATAAAGTCTTTGCGCTCTTCAAAAAGTGGCCACGAATCTATATTATTGTCCGTTATTTTATCTATCAAAAAAGGTAGGTGCAATAACAAGCATTTATCAATACCGATAGTATTTTGCAACAATTCTGTTTCGTAACTCGAAATAATTAAAGAAAGGTCGGATCTATACAAACTTGCAATCTCTCGTTTTGTCTTGTCGTTTTGTAACCAAGCATTGGTTGTAAAGGGCACTCCTTTTTTTAAGCACTGTTCCCTTACATGACGAAGGGAGTGCAGGTCTTCGGTATCTACGATCCGCAAAGCATCCGGACATTGTTCTGCCACCCGCCAACCATACTGTTCTTCTGTCAAATAGCGGTCGAACATTACTACATCTGGTTTAAGGGTCTTGACAAAAACATCAAATGAAGCACTATTAAGCCTTATAAATTGCAAGTTTACATTCCACCTTTTTAAGTCTACAGAATGTTCAGAAACTGCTGCAGATGATGCAAATGTGATATCATAATTAGCCTGATGGAATATCTCCAATAATTGCACCATACGAGCCCCTGCCGCCGTGGTGTCCGGTTCTGGCCATACAAAACCGATTACCAATAAGGTTTTATGTGATTTTTGATGATCGATGAGTAGTTCTTATTTAAGATCCATTAAAATTACAAAGTACGGGTATTTTTAAGAATCAGGAATAGATCCATTTGTCATTGTCCATTTTATTTAGTTGCTCACCCCTATATCGTCCAAAACAATGACTCCCATATTGGTTTGATCAAAAACCAACGAGATTTTAGAAACTTTGGCGGCGTCAAATTCATTCTCTTTTTCTGTAAAGTTATACAATGGAAAGTGAAAAGTCTGCAATTGTACCTCCCATGCACTACCAATCATACTTTTGTCGAGAAAATTGAATTTGGTAAACTTCGATTTCAGGGGGTTTGTAATCCTTTTTACATCGCTGACCTTGATGCTGGCGGTATTTTCGTCAATATCCGTAAGCACTATGGTGAAATCTAACTGAATTGGATCTTTTATATTTTCTGTCCCTTTAACATTGTTGAGCCAAGTAAGGTCCCCAGCGCCAACGGTCATTTGTAATTGTAGCGAATCATTTTTCCAAAGCTCTTTGTTTCCTATAATCTCATAAACCGCCAACGAATCTTTTTCCAAACCCTCTTTCTCTTTGTAGTTCCATCCCAAAACCACGGCCGTATTATCTTGTTTGCCCCCATCACGAGTGGTAAGGGGCTGCTCTTTCCATAAATTCATGTTTTTGGCGGCAATAACAATACTGTCAGGAGCTGTGGTAATATTTATATCTTCCTCGAAATTCACGATCGGTTTAAATTTGGAAGAAGCATAGTTGGTTAGAAAATACTCATTTGGAAGCCAATCTTGTCCATAGGCCACATTTTTAAAAATGGGCAAATAAGAATTGTTTCCTTTAAGGGTGGCTTCTGCAAAGGCACTTATAAATACCTTGGCCACCTCTTGTTGCTCTTCTTCTGATAAGAGAGGCTCTAGATTTAACAACCACTTAGAAGGTGCTCCAAAATCGGAATTCCCCCAGGTAGAATTAAATTGTCCATGATTGGCATGATGCACATAAACCCCTGCCTTAAATCGGTTTATGCTGTCTGTATATTGAAGCCTGCGATATGGACGCATTCCCCAAAAACTAACTTCATCCGAATCGTAAGAACCTTGCAGACTTAAGTAGTTGATATTTTTCAATACAATTTTACGATCATATCTATAATCGGTCGGCGCTATGGACACAATACCCTTTATATTAAAATTAAAATCGAATTTCTCTTTTGCAGTATCTGGTAAATACGGAAGAATATTGTAAGCTCCTGCTATAGTTACCGCCTCTCCGCCTCTAGAGTGCCCCATAAGCATTATATTGTCTGTATCAACTTTATTTGCCAATTCATGCTCGGCGTCGTTGTTCCAGGTTTGCCATTGCTCTATATGTTTTAAGAGCAACCACGCCCTTACGGGCATTTCTTTGCCCCTAAAATCGCCTGACCAGTGCCCATTCACAAAGTTTTCGTCAACAGAGACGGTAATAATCCCCCTGCTGGCCAATAACGAACCCAAATAACCATAACCATCATCGGAATAATCGATCATGCTATGATTTCCATGTACTACAATGGCCAAAGGAAACGGCCCTTTGCCTTCTGGCATATATACACGTCCATTCAATGGCAATTTATCAACCCCAAAACCCCAGAATTGTTCTCTCCACCTTTTTTTCTTGCCTTTCCAATCGGGCAATAGGTTTGTAGCATCGACGGTAGGGGTTATAAATTTGACCCCCTCTGCGTATTCCGGTCTTTTTATATCCGTACCACTACCATAGGTAAAGGTTTTTACCTTAAAACTTCCCGGAGTAGTGGGGTTTTCAACTCCCTGCGCTTCTAAACTAATCTGGTCTTTACCCAAGGCCATGGTAGATACTTCTTTTGTATAGGGATCATCGCCCATGTCTGCCAATAAAAAGAACATGACTCCAAAACCGATTATGGACATGATTAAAAACAAACCGATCCATACCGTTTTCTTTTGAAAAAAGGCATGTAGTAAAAGCATAACCAATATGGCTAAAATACTTATTGGGTAGTAAATAATGTCTGGCCATCCAAATCCATACATCTTTAAGGCAATAAGACTGGCAAGACCACTAAGGCCTACCAATACATAGGAAGATTTAAAATTTTTAAATAGAATTCTTAGCAGTTTAAAGAAAAGATAAAAGAGTAGTTGAACGGCTACACCTACGATTATCGCCAAACTCATCATTAAAAGTGGCGGTAAACCCGTTAGAAAATGATAGCCATAAATGCCAAACAAAATAATGGTAGGTACAATGGAGAATAAAAAGAGCCTGTTTTTCATTTAAAATAGAGGTAGTTGGTTAATTAGTCTCTTAAATTAACCATCTTTAGGCTAAAAAGACACATTGACCGTAATTTTTGGCAATCACTTAAAAAAACAATGTTATTTAAAGGAAAGTTCATTTTTAGCCTCTAGAAACCGCTATAAGATTATTTTCGTTTCGCAGTAAAGAAAAATCGGATTTCGTAAGGCGGGAACTACATTTTTTCCGCAAACATTTTAGAGATCTTGGACCTAAGTTTACGCTCATAATCCTCTTCTAGCCATTCTTTGTAGTTCTTGGTATTGTTCATGATACAATAGGAATATTGTCTTACACGATAGGCGATTTCCTCTTTTAGCTTTTTGGCCAATATTCGAGCTTCAAAGACATCTTCAGAGTTTTCTACGCAGATTTTTGCATGTTGCTCAATACTCTTTTCCAATACCAATTTAGATTTTTCGCCATTGGCAAAACTTTTCTTGTACTCGGCCTTTATATCAAATTCAATAGTCTCCGATTTGGAAAATTGATCCCTCAGTTCTTGTGGCATTTCATACACGAACTCCCGTTCTATCTCTTCGTCATTTTTAATGTTCTCCAAATAAAAATCTGGAAAATGAAAAATTTCCTGCCAATCAATTTTAGCGTCCCACATGCCAAAACGGGCAATGTTGTTGCCCATATCTATAACGGTGAACTCTTCTTTGTGGGGAAGGTACCTAGAACCCCGGCCTATCATTTGAAAATACAGTGTAAGAGAACGTGTGGCCCTATTTAGAATAATGGTCTCTACCGAAGGCTCATCGAACCCGGTTGTTAATATACTTACCGAAGTCAATATAGCATCTGGCGTAACCTTAAACCATTCTAAGATCTCTTTACGTTCCGATGCGGTGTTCTTATTGTCTAAATGCCGAATGTTATAACCAGCTTTCTTAAAGGTTTCGTACACATATCTAGAGGTGTTGATCCCATTATTAAAGATTAGGGTCTTGGTACCTTTGGCAATTTCGTTATACGCATTTACCAATTTGCCGAGCATACTATGGTTGCTGTATAGTTCATCGGAAGATTTAACGGTATAATCGCCGTTAATGCCCAATTTTAAACTTTGTAGGCTAACATCATAATTGTACATGTTCGCCTTTGCCAAAAACTTTTTCTCTATTAAAGAACTGATGGACTCGCCAATGATCAACTTTTGGTAGTTGTCTTTCATCGGAAGCTTTATATTGGAGCTTAATGGTGTGGCGGTTACCCCAAGAATCACAGCATTTTCAAAGTATTTAAAAAGTTTTCTGAAAGAATTGTAATGGGCCTCATCTATAATTACAAGCCCAATATTGTTTATTTCGACCTTGTCTTCTTGTAATCTATTGTTTAAGGTCTCTACCATGGCAACGAAGCATTTGAACTCATTCTGGTCATAAAGTTCTTTTACCTCGCTATTGATAATCTTGTTTTTTACCCCAAAGCTATGCAGCATTTTCGAGGTCTGTAAACTTAGTTCTATTCGATGGGTAAGAACTACTACCTTTTTTTGTGTTTTTTCTATATACCTTCTTGCAATCTCTGAAAAAACCACGGTTTTGCCCCCTCCGGTAGGTAGTTGGTATAGCAAATTTGAATTATCGGGGTTCTCTTCTAAATACTTGAATATATTCTTGAGGTCTTCCTCCTGATAATCATATAACTTCTTTTCGACAATTTCTTCTGTAGATTTCAAAAGGGCAAGAAAATTTTAATTTAGTAAAAAGCAAGACCTTAAAATTAGAAGATTTTTATGGGTTAAGAAAATATAAACCCATTAATGCCAAAAATTGAATAAAAACGTAAAATAATCAATATCTTTTTATACGGTCCACTTGATTCAAAAGCACTGTGCCGATTTGGAGTCTCTCATAGTTTTCTATAATCTGGGGCACGACCGAATTTGTGTCGGAAACACTGGCATAATGTGGTGTCATAAATATTTTTGGATGATTCCAAAAAGGGTGGCTTACCGGTAAAGGTTCTTGGTGGTATACGTCTAAACTGGCCCCGGACAGCAAGTTGTTGTCCAAAGCCGCTATTAAATCATGGTCTACCAGGTGTCCGCCTCTTGCCACATTTATAATGTAGGCTCCTTTCGGCAATTGTAAAAAAAGTTCTTTGTTCAAGATTCCTTCGGTTTCTGGTGTTAAGGGTAATAAACAAACCAGTATTTGTGAAGAACTCAAAAAAGGTTTCAACCCTTCTTTTCCAGAAAAGGTGCTTACATCTTTCAAATCCTTTTTTGTTTTTGACCACCCTTGTACAGAGAATCCAACTTTTTTTAGATCCAAGGCTGTTAAGGAGCCCAACTCCCCTAGCCCCATTATGCCCACTGTTATATCTTTTATACGTTTATAATTTTTAGGCTTCCATTCTTGGGACGCTTGTTGTACTCTATACGTATTAAAATTCTTGATTTCTGCTAAAATCAAAGCTAATACATGCTCAGACATGTCACTGGCCAAAAAAGGATCTATCACTCGTGTTATAGGAACATGTTGAGGCGCGTCAGGGTCATCAAAAATATAGTCTACCCCTGCACCGGCAGAGGCGATGCACTTTAGATTCGGATATTGGGCCAAACTACCTATCGGATGTTTCCAGATAAGGGCCATGGTTATTTCTTCTTTGGGGTGTTCCTCTAAATAACTGTACACTTTTAAATTGGGAGACCTATTTAACAGTGCTTGCTTCCATACATCAATTTTATCATCCTGTCTTATAATAACTATTGCCATATTTTAATCTATTAATCCAATATATCCAAAGCCCTTGAAAAATCTTCCATGTATAGCCAATTATCGGATTGTGTTCGTTCATAAACCTGGATCAACCGCTCTTTGTACTCCGACAACAAATTGTTTTGTGAAATAAAGGTGGTCATCTCCACAAAAGAGTTTAACATACTTTTGTAAAAAGCATCGGGTACATTTCGTTCAGAGGCGAAGGTTTGTGCAATTTCTAAATTATATAACATAACGTCGGCCACTAAATTAGGGGCTACACCGAGCTTTATAAAATGTTTTATATACTTCTGGGCTACCGACCGTCTGGCTTTTGGCCTTTTTCGTTTTAACGGAAAATATTCATTGGAGATTTTGGTCTTGGCCTCTTGTACCAACTTGTCCTCTTTTGGGTTAAAGGCAAAGTCGTAATATGTCTTTACTGCCGGAAACTTATCGTACAGTTCTATAATCTGCTCCTGTAATTCTGATTTGTTTAAATCGGACAAGTATGATTTGAGTGCTCTTTTGCTCATGGTAATAACGATTGGGTCAAAAATAAGTCATGAAACTTCAATAGCCTAAAAGGTTGAAATATTATACGATAGGTTATAATTTTTGTAAAACATTATGTGTTTCCCTTTGGAAAAGACGTAATAAAAATGTATAATGTAGACTTGTACAATAACTAAACACAAAATAATATATGAGGCAACTAAAGATTATCAAGCAGGTAACCAATAGGGAATCAAAATCTTTGGACAAATACTTGCAAGATATCAGCAAAATAGACTTAATAACGGCGAATGAAGAAGTTGAATTGGCCCAAAGAATCCGCGAAGGTGATCAAGTTGCTTTGGAAAAATTGACAACCGCAAACCTAAGGTTTGTTGTTTCTGTAGCTAAACAATATCAAAATCAAGGGTTAAAATTACCCGACTTAATAAATGAAGGAAATCTAGGTTTGGTAAAAGCGGCGAAACGTTTTGATGAAACCCGTGGTTTTAAGTTTATATCTTATGCCGTTTGGTGGATCAGGCAATCTATTTTACAGGCTTTGGCGGAGCAGTCCAGGGTAGTGAGGCTTCCTTTGAACAAAATTGGATCCATAAACAAAATTAAAAAGACTTTTTCTTATCTAGAGCAAACACATGAGCGTCCGCCTTCTGCAGAAGAAATTGCCAAAGAACTGGAAATGACCGTAAGTGAAGTAAAACAGTCATTAAAAAATTCTGGCAGACATGTATCCATGGATGCGCCACTTCGTGAAGGGGAAGACTCTAATCTATACGACGTATTGCGTTCTGGAGAATCTCCAAAACCGGATAATCACTTGTTGCAACAATCTTTGAATACCGAAATTAATAGGGCGTTGGAAACATTGTCTCCAAGAGAGGCTGATGTGGTTAAATTGTATTACGGAATCGGTGATCAGCAATCTATGACCTTGGCAGAAATCGGGCACACTTTTGATCTTACCAGAGAAAGGGTAAGACAAATTCGTGAAAAAGCGATCCGTAAACTTCGCCATAATTCAAGAAGTAAATTATTAAAGACTTATTTGGGATAATTTCCTATAAATAGCCTCTCATATAAAAGCGCCCCTATTGTTCAATAGGGGCGCTTTTTCAATAATGAACACTAAAATTATGAATGAGATAGTTTGTTGATATTAAAATCAACAAGAATGTTGTTCAAATCCTGAATAAAATTCTGATAAGAGGTATTTTCTTGATTTTGATGCGCCATGATCTAATTTTTTAAAGGTTTACTACCAGGCTAGGCTACATATAGTCTAGTTCCGATAATTCGTTTAAGCTTAAAATTTCGTTTAAATCTTGAAGGAACACTAAGTACTCTTCGCCGTAGGTATCGTAAAGCATATGGTTAATTTTTTAATAATTGATCTGGGTTAATCACTAACTAAATACAGGATAAATGTAACCATGTAATACTATAGACACAATTAATTGTGGTGTAGGTGCCCATTTCTGTTGTAAAAAATATGATTGTTATAGGTGAACGATAAAAACTTGCAAAACCATATATTTTATTAGGGTTTCAAGAGTTTTCCGTTCGTCGATATTACCTGTTTTTCATCGATATTGGACATTGGTGTCTTGTATATGTACAGGCTATGGCCATAAAAACGATTAAAATACCATACGGTTATATTTGTCTATTTTTTATTTCCTCTAGAGACCTATTGATCAATTTTTCACTTTGGGGATAATATTTAAGAAACATGTCAAAGAGATTACTTACCTCTTCCTTATTTTCCTTTTTACAGTTTTCTTGCATATCTACCATCATTTGGGTAAGGTCGTTTAACCTAAGCATGGTAAGACCTGCTTTAAGTTTATGTGCCGATAGGCCTATTTCGTCCAAATTGTTATGGCTTAGGCCAATCTTGACCGTGCCAATAAACTCATAAACATTTTGTTTAAACAGTCTGATCAATTCTTCTAGCACACTGATTTCTCCACAACAATCCTTAAGCACACCGTTTAGGTCCAGTGTTTTTTCCGATTTAGTGATGGGTTCTTTTTTCAATAGGGCAATACTGTCCTTTGAAAGAGATTTCTCGTTTTTCCCTTTCAGCATTTTTACAAGCAATTCGTTCAAAGTATATGGTTTTAATAGAAAATCGTTAATACCGGATGTGATACAGTTTTCTTCATCTTGAGCAGTAAAATCTGCACTGATTGCAATTATGGGAACTTGATTAATGGTTTTATCGGACCTTATTTTTTGAGAAACCTCAAATCCGCTCATATTCGGCATCTTTAGGTCCATTAATATTAAATCTATTGATTGTGTCTTTAATATACCTATTCCATTATCGGCTTCTGAAGTAACAAATACCTTACAGCCCCATCTTTTTAATTGTTCTTTGATCAAATGTTGGTTCATCTTGTTGTCTTCGAAGACCAATATTTTGGTTCCGTTCAAAAGCTCTTTGCCTTTTTTTACGTTAACATTGTAGCGATGGGTCTTGGGTATGTTTTTAAGGTTTCCCTTGGCAAACGGAATGGTAAATTTAAAAGAGGTGCCCTCCCCCAACTTGCTGGTAACGTTGATGCTGCCTCCTTGTTTTTCCACCAATTCTTTGACAATACTAAGCCCTAGGCCCGTACCCCCATATTTGTAATATGTATTTCTATCGGCCTGTTTAAAGCTTTGAAATATATTTGCCAGTTGTTCTTCTGAAATACCTATTCCGGTATCTTCTATATTGAATAATAGTACATAATCACCTTTACTTTGTTCCAGTACTTCAACCTTTAGTTTAATGAATCCCTTCTCAACGAATTTCACCGAATTTCCCAAAAGGTTCAACAATATCTGGGAAAGTTTAGAGGGGTCACCGACCAACGTAGTGGGTATTTTTTTATCCACTTCTAGTTTTAGGTCTACGTTTTTGTCAATGATCAATGTTTGACATAGAAAAACAACATCATTGATCAATCCGTGAAAATTAAAATCGATAATATTAAAATCACCGATCCCTGATGTAAGTTTAGAATACTCCAACACTTCGTTTATAATTTCTAAAAGGTTCTGCGATGCCGAGTGTATGGCTTCTACCTTTTTTTGTTGTCCTGGAGTAAGTTTTTCTTCCCTTAATAGATTGGTGAAACCAATAATTCCGTTCAGGGGAGTCCTTATTTCATGGCTTACATGGGCTATAAAATTCTTATCATTGCCGACATCTTTTTGTTTCTTGATAATAGACAATGGTTTAGCTTCTGGTTTTTTTTCGACCACGGTGCCATTGTCAAATATTTTGTTTTCCAATTTATTCTTGAAATCGGAAAAAGAAGCCTTTAAAGCCGCCGCTTCTTCTGTGTTCAACGACTCGAACGCAAAGTGGGTCAGGTTAGACTCTAAATTGTTTACTTGACTAAGAATATCTTGTGTTTTCAAAATAGAAATTGGTTAAGGATAACTTTATAAAGCGGCTTTAAATATGAATGATAATCTAAAAGTCCTTCTTTCCTGTCCTTACGGCAATTAAATGTTCCCTAGGCTTCCTTTTTTGTTGTGAATTAGCTTTATTTGTAGGTATAAATCCAACCATCATGAAACAAGTCGTTTATTTATTCAGTATTTTAACATTGATTGCGTGTAAGCAAAAAGAAGAAGCTCCAAAAGAGAGTATGGAGGAAATGGCCAAACGTATACATGAAAATGTAATAACGATTGATACCCACAACGACATTAATGTCGCCAATTTTACCGACAGTATAAATTACACCCAAAGGTTGAATACCCAGATAAATCTTCCTAAAATGAAGGAAGGCGGTTTAGATGTAACGTGGTTGATCGTTTACACAGGGCAAGATACTTTAACGGCGGAAGGTTATGCGAAAGGCAAAGAGAATGCCATGGCCAAATTTGAAGCCATACATAAACTATGTGAAGAGATCGCACCTAATGAGATAGAGTTGGCACTTACCTCCGATGATGTAAAAAGAATAAGTGCATCGGGCAAAAAGGTTGCGATGATAGGTGTTGAAAATGCCTATCCTATGGGTGAGGACTTGGCCGAATTTGAACGTTATTACAACCTAGGGGCAAGGTACATTTCATTGGCGCACAATGGCCATAGTCAGTTCAGTGATTCCAATACGGGAGAAAAAGATTCTGTTTGGCTTCACAACGGACTAAGTGAGCTAGGGAAAAAGGCAGTTGCTGAAATGAACCGACTTGGAATTATGATCGATGTTTCGCATCCATCCGAAGAAGCTATGAAACAAATGATAGCCCTATCGAAAGCTCCAATAATTGCATCTCATTCGTCGGCAAGAGCTTTATGTGATCATAGTAGAAACCTTACCGATGAGCAATTAAAACTGATGAAAGAAAATGGTGGTGTTGTGCAAACCGTGGCTTTTAGTTCTTATTTGAACACTAAAAAGCATGAAGCCCGATCAGCCTACATGAAAGAAGTTTATAAAGAGGTTGCCGATTCTTTGGGCGTAGAATGGTTTGAACGTTCTCAGTTTAAGACCCTTACAGATGCCCAAAGAAAGGCGTTTATGGAAAATTACCCCAAAATAAAGGAGATAGGCGAGCAATTGGTTGTCAATAGAACCGATGCTCCTGAACCTGTAAATGTTTCCGATTTTGTGGATCATATAGATTACATGGTCGATCTTATAGGCATAGATCATGTGGGCATTAGTTCAGATTTTGATGGTGGCGGGGGAATTGACGGCTGGTCCGACGCTTCTGAAACCTTTAACGTTACGTTAGAATTGGTTAAGCGAGGATACTCCGAAGAAGATATCGCCAAGTTATGGGGCGGCAATCTTCTTCGGGTATTGGATGAAGTTCAGAAAGTAGCAGAAACCCTTTCATAACTTCTAATTACAAGTTTTATTTGTCATTGGCAGCGGCCAAACGGTCCTTTACGAACTCAACTTTTGTTTTTCCGTGAGGGGCCGGTTTACCATCTTCCCCAAGATTTACCATGATGATATTATCAACGGTTACAATGGTTTCATGGTTCATTTTGTTTCTTACCTCACAATTTAAGGTCAAAGAGGTTTTTCCGAATTTAACTACCTGAATACCAATTTCAACAATATCACCTTGTACCGCGGCACTCATGAAGTTGATTTCTGACATAAATTTGGTGACTATCTTACTATTCTCTAACTGAATAATACTATATAGGGCAGCCTCTTCATCTATCCAGGCCAATACTTTTCCTCCAAACAAAGTTCCATTAGAATTTAAATCTTCAGGTTTTACCAATTTTCTTGTGTGAAATCTCATAATACTAAAATTTATGGTTCAAAATTAAAACGAAAAGACCAACCCTACCCTACACAAAATGGTTTTAACATGCAGAATTGTCAACATCTAAAAACATGTAGAGGAGTAATGGACATTTGATAAATTGTAGCATTAAAAAATTCCATAATCAAAGTTTATGGCGTATGTTTTTAACCGCATTAACATTTACATGGTAATAATTGATAATGAGGTGTTTACAATGTGTGTTTAAAATAAAGAAGGTGGTGGGGCTAGAGTGTTCGGCACGGTTAAGTTGTAATGAAACCTGCGGTTTAATTTTTTTATTAGATAACTGGCCAAAAAAGGTGATTCTACCTCCATATTCTGGTGTACGAAAAAATTAATGTTCGATAGCCCATTTTCTTTCCATACAGTTAATTTTTCGACCCAATCGTCCAATCTTTCATAATCACTTTTATGATTGGCGCCCACAAATCTTATAAAAGCTTCATTATTTGTTAACCGCATGTGCATAATATCTCTTCTGCCTGCCGTATCTACCAAAATATTGGCGATATTGTTCTCTTCCAATAAATGATATAGCTCTTCGGCAATAACAGTGTCGTTAAACCAATCTGTATGTCTAAATTCTATGGCCAAACGATATTCTTTAGGCCAGTGCTCTACAAATTTCACTACCCTGTCCCAATCTTTAGGACTAAAATTATTATGCATCTGTAAAAAGATGGTCCCTAGCTTATGTTCCAAATTGGAGGTGACTGCCAAGTAAGATTCCAAAACCGGATAAGCCTGATCGTTCAACCTTCTTAAATGACTCACATTTTGAACAATTTTGGGAAAGAACATAAAATTTTCTGGAGTCTTTTCTTTCCATTTTTGATAGGTCTCAATTGGGAAAATACGATAGAACGTCGCATTCAACTCAATACAATTAAATTGTGATGAATAGTAGCCCAATTCATCTCGGGTACCTTTGGGATAAAAATTCTTAAGGTCCTGTTTGTTCCATTTGGCGCATCCCACGTGAATCTTTAAAGGGGCATGGGAACCTATCTTATCCAGTAAGGTTTTGGTTCCCTTATGATCATTAGGTAACGAAAAGTCTATTAATTCCGGTCTTTCTACCTTTCCAAATTTCATGCTCAATATTTAATAATCATATAAAAATAGACAAACTATATGATTTGTTGCCCGTGTTCATTTTTGTTTATAACACCGTTAAAAACTAATATTTTTATTTAAAAGTGAAGTGTTTATAAAGTATATCTTTATAAAAACAAGATTAAAATGAACGACAGATCCCAAAAGTTGCTTCAGATTCGTCCTGAGATTTCTTCCGCAAAAATTCTTCCTAATATGAGTTCTGACGAGCGTTTTCAAAACGAGACCTTGCGGCCTATTTTAAAGTTACAGAACGATTTGTTTCTTGCCTCCTTTCAGAATTATATCGTTAAAGGAAAAAACTACTTCTATAACTTAGACATAGAAAACAGACTAAACTATATTACGAATGCCATTCAAAAGGACATAAAATATAGAAACTCCCTAAAAGGTATCATCATAGGGCAATTTACTCTAGAGGAGTATGAATCTTATATAAAAAATTCATCTTCCCTTAATAAAAGAATGATGAATATGGTTATTAAGAGGCTACAGGATCAAATTCAATATTTTGATCAGGCCGCCGTATTAGTCTAACAACGATTCGCCATTAAGATCGGTGGTAAGTATTTGGCTCATAAGGTCAAAATAGGGTCTAATCAGCCTAAAGGCTTCCGATATCTTCTCTGTAAAATCGGGTTCTAGGACTTCTTTATCCGTGAATTTTTTGACAAAAATAAATTGCTTTTTTCTAATTAGGTCAATGTTAGGGTGTTCTTTATCAAATCCTTTGGGAGCTGTTTTAAGTTCTTCTCCTGCCAATGTACCCCAAACCGATCTAAATTTTTTGTCGGTCATTATTTCCCTTAGTTCAGAGGCATCTATTTCCCATTCTTTACGAATACGCAAAAGGTCTTCTTTTTCGGGGTTCCAGAAGCCTGTTGCAATAAAACTGCCTTCCGGTTGTATATGTACATAATAGCCTCCCCTTCGCTGGGCGCCAGACCGTGCATAAGAAGCGGAAAAATTATATTTATAAGGGGTTTTGTCCTTTGAAAACCGTACGTCCCTATAAATACGGAACACTTTCATTTTTTCTATATCATCATGGGTTTCCAACTGGTCTAGAATACCTTTAAAAAATTCCTTTGACTCATTTTGGCGGGTTACAAACCGTTTTTTGTTATCAGTGAACCATTCTCTATTGTTGTTCTTTTTTAACTCATTTAAAAATTCAAGGGTTTCCTTGGTAATTATAGGATATAACATACGACCTAAGGGTTGTGATTTTAAGCTAAAGTTAACCATTTGCAAGAAAGCACTTTTAAATTAATGGTTAATTTTGAAATATAAACGAAGAGAATGAACCATCAGTCTATTGTCGATAAAATCAACATTCATAAAAAACAGCCTAATCTAAGATATCGGTTGAAGGAAGAGGTTGAAGTATTTACGAACTTATTGTTCTATACCCTGTTCGATATTGAAACTCCAGTGCAGAAAAATTTAGATAAACTAGAAGAACTATTTGATAGTTTAGTGGATCTGGCTTGTTGGCAAAGTGATAAGCCCTGTAAAAAGGTATGGGCCAATTACGTTGAAAAATTACCCACCATATTGGAAAATTTGAATATGGATGCAGAGGCGACGGTAAATTGCGATCCGGCCTCTTTATCTATAGAAGAGGTATATATGGCCTATCCAGGATTTTATGCGATTGCCATTTACAGGTTAGCCCATGAACTATACAAAATAGGGTTTCCACTAGTACCAAGATTAATGACGGAATATGCGCATCGCCAAACCGGGGTAGATATAAATCCAGGTGCTCGAATAGGCAATTATTTTCACATAGATCATGGTACGGGGGTGGTTATAGGGGAAACAGCCATTATAAAAGACCATGTTAAAATTTATCAGGGAGTAACATTGGGTGGCTTATATGTAGCAAAACATTTGCAACAAACTAAAAGACACCCCACAATAGAAGATAATGTAACCATTTATGCCAATGCTACCATTTTAGGTGGTAAAACGGTTATTGGTGCCAATAGTATTATTGGAGGCAACTCTTGGTTAACAGCCTCTGTACCGCCAAACTCTACCGTATATCATTCTCCTGAAATTAAAATAAAAACACAGACAGATGTCTAAGAATATAATAGACCTTATAGGAAATACGCCTTTGGTAGAATCCAGAGTGCTCAATACCAACCCGAACGTAAAATTGTTTTTTAAAATGGAAGGGCATAACCCTGGTGGTAGCGTAAAAGATCGGGCTGCGTATAATATGATCAAAAACGGACTGGCTACTGGTCGTTTTAAACCATCTGACCAATTAATAGAGGCCACTAGTGGTAATACGGGTATAGCCTTGGCTATGATCGCAGGTTTTTACAATCTAGACATAGAATTGGTGATGCCAGAGAATTCTACAAAAGAAAGGGTACAGACCATGAAAGCTTACGGTGCCAAGGTAACTCTTACACCTGCGGATGTGGGTATTGAAGGAGCTCGAGACTATGCAGAGAACAAAGTTAAAAACGAAGGGTTTGTAATGCTCAATCAATTTGCAAATGATGATAATTGGAAAGCGCACTACAAAACTACGGGACCCGAGATCTGGAAAGATACCGACGGAGCCATTACCCATTTTGTTTCTGCCATGGGAACTACAGGTACCATTATGGGAACATCCACATTTTTGAAAGAAAAGAACAAAGATATTAGCATTGTGGGGGTACAACCTACCGATGATTCTAAAATACCCGGTATTCGTAAATGGCCGCAGGAGTATTTGCCAAAAATATTCGATCCCAGTAAAGTAGATAGCGTAATGGAAGTTAGTACAGAAGAAGCAAAGGCCATGGCCAAAAGATTGGCAAAGGAAGAAGGTATTTTTTCTGGCATGAGCTCTGGCGGTGCTGCTACAGTTGCCTTAAGACTTGCCGAACAATTAGATGAAGGTGTAATTGTTTCTATTATCTGCGACCGTGGAGATCGTTATTTGTCTTCCGATCTGTTCGATTGACAATATGTACAAAAATATATTCATAAAAAAGGGGAGCTATATTATAGCTCCCCTTTTTTTCTCTTGTAAAATAACTGCTCTACCCAAACTGTGATACTTATGGATATTTATAGTACACAACATTATAGCCAATCTTTTCTTTTAAAGTAAATAAGCAAACCGATAGAAATAACGATCATTACAACCCAAACAGTAATGTATCCATATTTATAGTGCAGTTCTGGCATATGTTCAAAATTCATACCGTAGATACCGGCTATAAAGGTTAACGGAATAAATATGGAGGCCATGATGGTAAGCACTTTCATTACCTCGTTCATTTTATTGCTCATATTGCTCATGTACATTTCCATGAGGCTCATGCTCATTTCCCTATAAATTTGTAGACTTTCGTTTATTTCCAGCGAGTGGTCCAAGGCGTCCCTTAAAAAAAGTTTGGTGTCTTTGTGTATCAAATGACTTTCAGAGTCAATTAGCCTACTAACCAGTTCTTTAACAGGATAGATCCATCTTCTTACCTTCAACACTTCTTTTTTTAGCAGTTGAATATTTTGTGCCACGATCGGTTTTGGATTTAAATATACCTCGTCTTCCAAGGCTTCTATTCTATGGTTTATTTGTTCCAAAACCAAAAAATAATGATCTATGATCGCATCTAAAAGAGCAAAGAAAAGATAATCGGCTCCCCTAGCCCTA
Organism: Maribacter thermophilus; assembly: GCF_001020565.1. GTDB lineage: Bacteria > Bacteroidota > Bacteroidia > Flavobacteriales > Flavobacteriaceae > Maribacter > Maribacter thermophilus. The sequence goes on from NZ_LDAS01000001.1 coordinate 991,722, forward strand.
ATTCTACCCTTAGGGGAAGCTAATCTATTTCTTACCCCGTCAAAAACATCTTCTTTTACTTCTTGAAAAACCAATACGGTATTCTCCATAAGTACAAAGGCCATATGTTCTGGTACGATCTCATCTTCAGAATTTAAATACAACATTCTAAAGACTCCAAAAATATACCCATCGTACTCGTCTATTTTAGGTCTCTGATCGGTATTTACAGCATCTTCCAATAATAAAGGGTTTAGACCAAAGCCCTTGCCCAGCCCTTCAATAAATTTTTCATCGGTGATACCCACCACATTGATCCAAGTTGTTTTTTGGGGGGATCTATATTTTAAAACATCTTCGAGATTACTTGTTTCGTTGATTTCAATAGATTCTTCGTTATACTCGGTAATGGTAACTACACTTTGTGTTTTTTCTTTACTGCCCAAATAACTGACCGTACCTGGAGCGGTTCCCATTTTACCTTGTACCCTAGATACTTTTTTCTTTCGTTTTGGTATGCCTACTTTCCTCCTTGCGGCCATATTTGCTTGTGTTTTTTTTAAAGATAAATAACCTTACCCAAAATTTACTTCATTTAATAACAATCCTGATCCGGGTGCAATAGTTGTCATTTTAATATTATTATTCGGCATCAATGATGCTTTGATATCCTCTTCACTTAGATTGCCCATTCCTACTTGTAACAGGGCTCCCATAATCATACGTATTTGATATCTCATAAAACCTTGTCCCCTTACCGTTAGTGCATAGCTTGTGTCCGGAAAAAAACTGGCATAGAGCAAGGTGTTTCTGTCAATTCCGCAAAAGTCTATTGTTCTGACCACTTTTGTATTGGGGCGTAATCTGGCGGTATATGAAGAGAAATCATGGGTGCCTTCAAATAATTTTGCCATTTTGGTCATTGATTCTATATCCAATTCATCTATAACATTGGTTAGGTATGGCGCACAAAACGGGTGGTTCTTTTCTCCATAAGAGAATAGATAAACGTACTCTTTAGATTTACTGTGCTGAATTATATTAAAATCGGCAGTAGTCGGGGTTATTTCGGTAACCCTGATATCTTGGGGCAAATTTTTATTAAGCAGTAACAAAAATTCGCTCAAGTCCGTAATTTCTTTTTCTTCTACAAAAAGTTCAAAAACGCCATCCAAAGCAGAAACTTTAGCATCTGTACGCCCCGCCCCCAACAATTTAAACTTGGTATCCTTAAAAACAAAATTCAAGGTTTTGATCAACATGCCCTCTATAGTCAACTGATCCGGTTGTTGTTGCCATCCACTGTATCTAAAACCCAAATATTGAATGCGTACCAAGTAATAAAATCTAGAGCGTCTCATGGTAAAATCTAATATTTTCTGTAACTTATTGAAAATTAACCGGATAAAATAAACCAATTTATCCCTCACGAAAAATAACAATTACTAATCTAAACCAAACATTAAAACCAATACATTATGAACACAGAAACTAAAATAAAACCACCTATGTGGTTTTGGATCGTAAGCATTGTAGCATTGTTATGGAACCTTATAGGGGTTGTTTCTTATTTGGGACAGGCTTTTATGACCGATGAGGATCTTGCCCTGCTAAGCGAGGCAGAACGAGAGCTTATTGAAACACAGCCAGCATGGGTTACCGCGGCTTTTGCACTAGCAGTTTGGGGCGGAACCTTGGGATGCATATTTCTTTTGTTGAGAAAAAAATGGGCAAAACCTGTTTTCATCATCTCTTTGATAGGCATCTTGGCCCAGTTCGGCTACTCACTTCTTTTAAGCAACAATATGGATGTATATGGAGCCAGCGCTGTAGTTTTTCCCATTATAATAATTGTGGTAGGTGTATTGTTATTACTATTCGCAAACGCCTCTATACGTAAACAATGGCTAACATAGAAAGCCCACAAATAGAGGACTTTAGATAAACAAAATATTAATTTTATAGATAGAGTTGGTCTTTTATCGAATTTTTGGAACAAAAAAAAACTATACGCATTTTTAGTCTTATTTTTTGACTCTAAAAGAACCCGAAACCAAACATTATGAAATTTATTAAAGGCATTTTTCCATGGAAACGAACCCTGATAACGTCTCTATTAGTTATACTATTATTGAGCGTTTTTAATTTCTATGGCCTTTACACCAATAAGTTTTATTTTTTTAAAATAAGCAACTATATATTTCCCTTACTTGCTTTAGGTCATCTACTGTTTTTGTATGTTATGTGGTTTAAGATCAAGGAAGATGAATTGAGTGATCCTCCTATGCGAAATCTAGAATATATACTTTATTTTATAAGTTTGGTTTATATATATAAACTTATAGAGACGTTAACTACCTTATTTTCTTACGGCCAGTACGACAATCATCTTATTCCTGCATCATTTTTACCCATGGGTATATTTATAGTCCTTTTATATGTATTACTATTATTGCTCACTTTTTTAACTTTTAGCTATAGAAGGGAAATTGTGGGGACCTATACTTTTGATGAAATGAACCAGCATGTAGACAATTGGAATTAATAAAAGAGCATTCTTAACAATAAAAAGGCCTCCCTTTAAAAGGGAGGCTTTTTTGTTTATTATTATGATGAATTTATCTTGTGACCGTACCAGTAGGGAAACTACCAGATACATTACTCCCTATTTCTTGTACACCCATGGCGTCGGCAGCAATCATACCTGCCAAAGGTTTTAAGACAAATGGCGCGGCACTGTTATCTGGATAAGGTTCTATGCTTATTACCGCTATTTTACCTCGTATATCGGTAGGGAACATTAGTCCATCTGGAGCATTTACCAAAAAGTCTTCACCAGGGAACGGCGGACCTGGGTTTGCCCCACTAAAAGGACTCGCATCATCGCTGCCCGTAACAGAAGTGAACGTACCTGTTGTTACCGGAATACCGTCCATAACAACCCACCCTTCATATTTCCATCCTGGTTCAAGTATCGGCAATTCCAATCCATTGATAGCACTTCCACTGCTATTGTCTAAAAACCATATGCCACTATATTTCTCTTCTTCGGCACCTGTACCCGTTGGTGCCGCAACAATAAATTTACCTTCTATAGTATCAAATGAAGAGGCAACCGTACCAGTGCCCAAGCTTGCCGAATTGCCATTGAAATCACCAATGAAAAGTTTTGTGTCGGCAGGATCGGCCGAAGGATCCGGATTCGGTTCAATTGAAAGTACAAAGCTTGTTGCACTTGCCAATGTGGAGGCGTCCATTTCAAAAGAGGATTGTGAGAGATCACCATTGGAGTTTACAGAAAATGTTCCTGTACTTACCGGTGCTCCATCGACAATTATCCATCCTTCATAAAGAAAATCAGGACCTAAATCCTCTAATCCATCTATATTCAAAGAAATAAATGAATTTTCTGGTATATCGGCATCGTCGTTTACACTACATGATGAAATCAGTAGTACCGATACCATAATCAGCGCATACTTAAAGTTTAATTTTTTCATTTCTAATGTTTTTTAGTTATGAAACAAACTAACACAGAGCAGGTTACAGAAGAATCACAAAAGAGTAAACTTTTTATAAAGAATGATCACAAAAGAATCACGGGGTATAGCTTTTTAATTGAAATAAAGCCAAGTTTCAGTGTATTATCTGTAAGGAATATCCCTATAATTCAACTACTTAATGGACCAACTAATCGTTTAACGACTTTATTTAGACGGCAATCAAAGGTTTTAACATGAAATAATATTGCTGTGATATTTATGTGATAACTTTTGATTTTATTCGTAGGTACGATTATGAAAAATATATTGATAATAGAAGATGATCTTGAGATAATCAAATTATTGGAGATTCATTTAACAGATTTAATCTATAGGACATCCAAAGCAACGGATGGCGCTATAGGACTCCAAATGGGCTTGGAGAACGACTATGATATGATTCTTTTGGATTTGACCCTACCTACAATGGATGGTGTAGAAATCTGTAAAAAACTTAGGGCCGTTAAAAACACACCTATAATAATGCTAACGGCAAAATCAGAAGAGATAGATAGGGTTCTTGGGTTGGAAATTGGTGCTGATGACTACATTACCAAACCTTTCAGTATTCGTGAGCTACTGGCTAGGATCAAAGCTGTATTAAGAAGGGCTGACATAAAGGAAGTTAAAGGGAAAGACACGACGAGCATCAATGCAGAGGGCTTACAAATAGATATTGATAAAAGAAAGGTAGATCTAAACGGACAAAGAATAGAGCTTAGCCCAAAAGAGTTTGAATTATTGGTGTTAATGGCTTCCAATCCAGGACGTAATTATACGCGCTCAGAATTATTGAATATGATATGGGGATATAATTTTGAAGGTTATGAACATACCGTTAACTCACATATAAATAGATTAAGGGCCAAAATTGAATCTGATATGGCAAATCCCACTTTTATTTTGACGACTTGGGGTGTAGGTTATAAATTTAATGAAGAAATTGTAGAATGAGTACCGATAAAACTTTAACGCCCAGACTGGTCAAGAAATTATGGCTTGCTTTTATTGTTTTGATTGCAATTATAGGTGCCTCGTACATTTTTATAACCGGTTATTTTAGCAATAAACATAGTGAGGCTACCATTCAAAAGATGAACGCCAGTTTAGCGGAACACCTTATCGAGGAAAAATTTCATGATGCCTCGCCCTTTTTGGAAGACGGCAGTGTAAACAAAGCATTGTTTGGGGATTTAATGCACGATATGATGGCAGTAAACCGTAGTATAGAGGTTTATTTGTTAGATAAGAGCGGAGACATTCTTTATTCGGTGGTTTTAGATCATGGTGATGGTTCTGAAACCAAACATGTGTCATTGGATCCAATAAAGTCTTTTATAGCCTCCAATGGGCAAGAGTATATACTTGGTGATAACCCAAGAAACCCAAAAGAACAAAAAATATTTTCGGCCGCACCATACAATGTAAATGGAAAAGAAGGTTTTATTTATATTGTCTTGGCAGGACAAAAACTACAACTGGTAAGCGATACGTTACTTGGCCGTTATTATTCGAACCTAGGTATTGGAGGGTTTTTACTGGCTATCCTCTTTGCGGGACTTATAGGTTTTTTAAGTATCTGGTTCCTAACCAAGAACCTCAGATTAATGACAGGTACGGTAAAAAAATTTCAGGAAGGTGATCTTGAAGCCAGAATAGAAAACCCCAAAGGGTCCGATATAGAGGTTTTTGCAAACGCTTTCAATGAAATGGCCGACTCTATAGTTGAGAATATGGATAAGATGAAATCTGTTGATTTGTTAAGGCGAGAGCTTATTGCCAATGTGTCACACGACCTTAGGACGCCTTTGGCCATTTTAAAGGGATATATAGAAACCATGCAAATGAAGAAAGATTCCCTAACGGAAAAGGAAAAGCAGGAATATCTTCAAATCACCTATGATAATGTGGACAAACTATCCAAATTAATCAATCAATTGTTTGAATATTCGAAGCTGGAAGCCGAACAGATCACCCCTATTAAAGAACCGTTTTCAATCACCGAATTATCGCATGACCTTATTGCTAAATTCAAGGTTTTGGCAGAACGGAAACAAATTGATCTGCAATTAAAAAATGACCAAAAAAACGCTATGGTATTTGCAGATGTCGGACTTGTGGAGAGAGCTTTACAGAATCTTTTGGAGAATGCCATAAAATACACACCATCAGGTGGTAAAGTAACACTTTCTATCCATCCCAAGAGCGACCAGGTCGAAATAAGTATTCGAGATACGGGCACCGGAATTCCTATTAGCGACCAGCCTTTTATATTTGATCGTTATAAGCAGGTGGCCACAGGTTCTAAAAAACAAGGTCATGGTTTGGGGTTGGCCATTGTGAAGAAAATAATGGAATTACATGACACGACCATTACGGTATTGAGCAAACCTCGAGAAGGAAGTTCGTTTATATTTCAATTACCCGCATATCAAGTATAAAAGATAGTTGACTATTAGAAATAAAAAAGCTCCCTATAAAAGGGAGCTTTTTTTTAAATATCATTTAAAAAATTACTGTATAAGTCTTTAAAATAGTATCCTTCGGAAAAACGCTGTTTGTTCAATTTTTTATAGCACACCAATCCCCATAACAATAATTCTTTTAAGAAATTAAGGTCTTTTTCCGGATATTCCGGTTGGTGTTCCTTTACTAGTTGGTTCAATGCAGGAATACTGTCCAAGGCACGTTTATATTCCTCATCTGTAAAATCGTCCAAGAGTTCAAAACCTTCTCCCTGAAAAAACCAGGATAATAGCTCATCGTACACGGTTTCCTCATCTTTACGTTCCAACTTATTTATTTTTGGAAAGTACCTTGGAAACAGTGATTTTACGGCATCGTCTATTAATATTTCGGCAACACCGTCCGCACCTTCTTGTTCACCTTCATATACCAATTCTATTTTTCCTGTAATGGCAGGTATAATACCAACAAAATCACTTAGCCGTACTGCAGTGTTTTCGGCATCGGTCAGTAAGGCCCTTCTTTCTGCGGTACTTAATAAATTTTCAAAAGCCGTAATACTTGTACGGGCACTTACACCACTTTTGGCATCCACGTATTCGCTGTTACGGGCTTCAAAAATCACCTGTTCCAACAAATCTTTTGCGAGATCGGGAACATATACCGAACTGGTTTGACGCTCGTCTAAATTGGCTTCTTGCTCCGTAATTTTACGGGCGGTCTCAATATCATCCGGATAATGGGTAAGAATTTGAGAACCTATCCTATCTTTTAATGGAGTTACAATACTGCCCCTATTTGTATAATCTTCGGGGTTTGCAGTGAAAACAAATTGTATATCGAGGGGTAACCTTAGTTTAAACCCACGGATCTGTATGTCTCCTTCCTCTAAAATATTGAACAACGAAACCTGAATACGGGCCTGAAGGTCGGGCAACTCGTTAATAACAAAAATACAACGATTGGCCCTTGGGATCATCCCAAAATGAATTACCCTATCATCTGCATAGGATAATTTAAGATTGGCCGCTTTTATGGGGTCTACATCCCCGATCAAATCTGCCACGGTAACATCTGGTGTGGCTAGTTTTTCAGCAAAACGTTCATCTCTGTGCAACCAAGAAATAGGGGTGTCGTCCCCTTTTTCCTTAATAAGCTCCATCGCGTATCTAGACATGGGCTCAAATGGATCGTCATTAATTTCAGACCCCTTTACTACGGGAATATATTCATCCAGAAGATTTACCATTAGGTGGGCCAAACGTGTTTTTGCCTGTCCGCGTAAGCCCAATAAGTTAATATTATGCCGAGATAATATAGCCCTCTCCAATTCGGGGATCACAGAATCTTCATAACCCCAGACCCCGGTAAAAGTTTCTTCTCCCTTCTTTATTTTTAGAATAAGGTTGTCACGAAGTTCATCTTTTATACTTTTGGTTTTATACCCGAGAGATTTTAGTTCGCCTAGGTTATTTACTTTTTTATAGTCTATTTTCATATATAACAATCTCTATTCTTATTTCAATCTTTTTCGTCTGTTGGTCTCGTAGTCCTCAAAAATCATTTCTCCCAACCCTTTTAATCCCGTAAAGAAGGCCTTGCCTTTGTTGGCTTCCGTAAAATGACGGATAAACTGCATTAAATAAGGGTCTTGGGCAATCATAAAAGTTGTAATGGGAATATGTAATTTTCTGGCCTGCCGGGCCATGTTGTAACACTTTTCTACGATATAGTCATCAAGTCCGACACTGTTTTTATAATAAGTGCCATTTGGAAGTCTTAGACAACTGGGCTTACCGTCCGTAATCATAAATATCTGTTTGTTGGTATTACGTTTACGGCGCAATATATCCATTGCCAATTGCAGTCCTGCCACAGTATTTGTATGGTACGGCCCTACTTTTAAATACGGAAGGTCTTTTATTGGTATGGGCCAAGCATCGTTACCAAAAACAAGAATATCCAAAGTGTCCTTTGGGTAACGCGTGGTGATCAACTCCGCCAAGGCCATGGCTACTTTTTTAGCAGGGGTAATACGGTCTTCACCGTACAAAATCATACTATGGCTTATATCGATCATCAATACAGTGCTCATCTGTGCCTTATATTGAGTGTCCTCTACTACCAGATCTTCTTCATTTAATTGAAAACTACCTACCCCGTGATTGATCTGTGCATTTTTTAGACTTTCGGTCATAGAAATGTGCTCTAGACCATCGCCGTAACGGTATTCACGAAAATCTCCGGTATGTTCATCTCCTTGACCAGATTTACCTGTTTTATGGTTGCCCGAACCACTTCGTTTTATCTTTCCGAAAATCTGGTCTAGAGCCCGTTGCCGGATAAGGCGCTCCATTTTGGCGGTAATTGAAATGTTTCCTTTCCCCCCATTTTCATTTCCTTCGTCCCCTTCTCCTCCAGCACCATCTTCAAACTCTTCCCTAATGTATCCTTTTGCTTTTAGTTCCTCTATAAAATCGTCAATAGTATAATCATCGGTGGTGAGTTCATATTCCTTGTCCAGTTCCCTTAACCAATCGATAGCCTCGTCAAAATCACCTGAAGTATGTGTAATCAATTCCTGGAAAACTTCGAACAGTTTATCAAAAACAGATTGCTCGGGAGCCTCATAGGTCTGAAAACGATATCCTTTTCTTATATTCATAGCCATATTATAAAATTAACACATTTCGGTTGGATGCCATTCGTATTTAAGAAATGTTAACGTTGTTGTTTAAGAAGTTGGTTCTATGATGTTGTTTGATGTTTGCTGTTGATAATTGTTCGATTGCGGTAAAAGCTTTGCACTAGACGCCGAGCCCATATATATTGGGTATATCGTTTTGCCCAGAGCATTATAATAAAGTAACTTCGGCTTCACTCAGTTACCGGACTTAATTCTTTTTAAATGATACTTAAGTTGGTTACTGAACGTAGCGGAAGTACAACAACTAAATAAAACACCATCAACAGCAAACCAACAATCATTAACCAAGCCATAGGCTTTTTAAATACCCCACCAATTTGGGAACATACCCGGTTTGATATTATGCAGTTTGAATTTCCAAAAATGGATTTGTCAAACTTCACCCCTGCTCCCATACCCGAAAATTTACGTTTAGGACATCAATTGGAAAATGTGTGCAAGCAGTTATTGGACCATTCTTCACAGTATGAAGTACTAGTTTATAACTTACCTATTCGGGAAGGAAAACAAACGTTAGGAGAAGTTGATTTTATACTGAGGGATGTTGCAAACGAACAACTTATACATATAGAACTGACTTATAAATTCTATATTATAGATACAGATGTTTCAGAACCGTTACACCAATTGATAGGCCCTAATATACGAGATGCTTTCTTCTTGAAAATGGAGAAAATAAAGAACAAACAATTCACCCTTTTACATACTGAAGCGGGTACAAAAGCGTTGGCTGGCTTAGAGCTTGATGTTTCTTATTTAATACATCAAACATGTTTTAAGGCTCAATTATTTAAACCTTATAAAACGGATATTTTACAAGTACACCCATTAAACGAACAATGTATTGTTGGCTATTGGTTACGATTACAAGACTTTAACACCAATGCCTTTACCTCTTATCAATTTTACATTCCCCGTAAAAGAGAATGGATTTTAAACCCCGATACCAACAGCGAATGGACTTCACACAAAGAAATCATAGTTAAAATAGAAGAACAGCTCCTTAAACAGAATTCACCTTTGGTATGGATGAAGAAAAATAATACTGCATTTGAGAAGTTTTTTGTGGTGTGGTGGTAGTAAAAAACATCTTTATAAAATAAAAAAAGGTTGCGCATTTTTATAATGAACACCCTTTTTTTAAAATCATGTATGTAATAAGATTTACTTTTTTCGCTTTATCAATTCCGCTTCAATATCCTTTAAAGTATACCCTTTTGCCTGTAAGAGCATAAGATAATGGAACAATAGGTCGGCACTTTCGTAAATGAAAAGTTCATCATTGTCATCCATAGCTTCAATAACCGTTTCTACAGCCTCTTCCCCTACTTTCTGGGCAACCTTATTAATGCCTTTTTCAAACAGCGAAGCTACGTACGACTTGTTGCCATCTGCCGATGTTCGCCGTTGTTCTATAGTAGCTTCCAATTCTGAGAAAAAACCAAAATTTGGGTTATTGTCTTCTCCCCAACAAGTAGCTGTTCCTGTATGGCAAGTTGGGCCTACAGGATTGACCATTATCAAGAGTGAGTCGTTATCACAGTCGTTCTTAATACTTACAAGATTCAAAAAATTACCACTTTCCTCTCCTTTCGTCCATAATCGTTTTTTAGAACGGCTGTAGAAGGTAACCTTACCCGATTCTTGGGTCTTCTTTAATGCTTCGGCATTCATGTAACCCAGCATTAATACATTTTTTGTACGTGCATCCTGAATAATCGCAGGTACTAGGCCATCGCTCATTTTCTCCCAATTAGGTGTGTTAAAATTCATAATACATTATTTTTAAATGTGCCCTTGGCACAAATGTTTGAGGTATATAAGGGTACAAGGGTTACAACCTGACCGGAATACCGTTTTCCTTTAATTCTTCTTTTAGTTCCTTTATTCCTATCTCTTTAAAGTGAAATACACTGGCCGCTAAAGCAGCATCGGCTTTTCCTTTGATAAATGTATCGGTAAAATGTTTCTTTCTTCCCGCACCACCAGAAGCAATGATCGGAATATTTAATTCAGTCGATAATTTTGCCAATGCTTCATTGGCAAAGCCATCTTTAGTTCCGTCATGGTCCATAGAGGTAAATAATATTTCTCCTGCTCCCCTTTTCTCAACTTCCTTGGCCCACTCAAACAATTTACGTTCTGTAGGTACTTTGCCTCCTACCAAATGTACGACCCATTCTCCATCTATCTGTTTGGCGTCTATAGCGACCACAATACATTGTGAGCCGAATTTAGCCACCAAATCGTTAATCAACTGTGGGTTCTTGACCGCCGACGAATTTATAGATACCTTGTCCGCTCCATTTTTAAGCAGTATGTCTACATCTTCTATTGATGAGATTCCTCCTCCAACGGTAAAGGGAATATTTACGTTTTCTGCTACATGGTAGACCAAATCCGCTAAGGTCTTCCGTTTTTGTTCGGTTGCAGAAATGTCTAAGAACACCAGTTCATCTGCCCCCTCTTTACTATATATTTTCGCCAATTCTACAGGGTCTCCGGCATCTCGTAAATCCACAAAATTTACACCTTTAACAGTTCTACCGTCTTTAATGTCTAAACAGGGAATGATTCTTTTTGCTAGCATTTTTTTAGTGTTAAGTACTAAGTCAACAGTACTAAGTATTATAAAATCAATATTATGTAAGTTTTTTTATACTTGATGCTGTATACGATTTACCTTTTTTATCCATTTGGCTCTACTAATTCTGTATTTTGAACTTCGTACTTGGTACTCTGTACTTTATAGTATTTAATTGTTACTTATTTTTTATATTCAAATCGACACTGTCATAAAAACCTAAATCGGTATTCTTCAACTGTTTTACCCAAAAGGCAATTTGCCCTGTATGGTATGAATAATGCTCAACAGCATGGAGAATAACCCCGACACCAGAGAAGGTAAATCCTTGAACCGACCTTAGTTTTAACAATTGGTCTGTGTTCGCATCAAAAATAATACGCTTTGCAGTATCTACCGTGTCTTCCAACTTGTCTAAAACTTCTGATTTTGTGAGACCGCCCACGGTCGAGAATTCGGTATCCCGCTGTCTGGTATCTTCATTTTCACCTAAAGACGATATAATGTATTGCGAAATGTTTCCACATAAATGCAACATCAAATTGGCGATACTGTTAAGTGACTCGTTCGGTTTTAACCAAAGTTCCTCTTCAGAAATATCCACCAAGCTTTTCTGTATCATGCGGGTGCTTTCATCCATACGATACAATGCATTTTTCACCAATTCTTCAACTAATTGTGCCTCTTTATCCATGACTTAAAATATATGTCTCCAGCTGTTTTAGACTGATTCTGTTTTCGTAAATGGCTTTTCCTATTATTGTTGCCTCACAACCTATTTCTGCTAATTCTGGCAACTCGTCAAAGGCGGATATGCCACCTGAAGCTATTAATTTTAAATTCTCTGTTTGGTCCAATATCCTTTGGTACAATTCAAAAGAAGGACCTTCTAACATACCATCTTTACTAATATCGGTACAAATAACATATTGAATTCCCTTTTCTTGGTACGATTGAATAAATGGAATCAATTCTTCTTTAGATTCTTCTAACCAGCCCGAAACAGCAACTTTTTCGTCCATAGCATCGGCTCCTAATATTATTTTATCGGCACCATGCTTTTCTATCCAGCCAATAAATGTTTCAGCATCCTTTACTGCAATACTACCACCTGTAATTTGCTTTGCGCCACTTTCAAAAGCGATACGCAAGTCTTCATCTGTTTTTAACCCCCCTCCAAAATCAATTTGTAAACCGGTCTTGGTTGCAATTTGCTCCAAAACTTTATGGTTAACAATATGCTTGGATTTTGCACCATCTAAATCTACTAAATGCAAATGTTTTATTCCGTGGGCTTCGAACTCTTTCGCAACTTCTAACGGGTTTTCATTGTATATTTTTTTGGTATCATAATCCCCTTTAGAAAGGCGTACGCACTTACCGTCTATGATATCTATGGCTGGTATAATTCTCATTTATTCTAAAATTTTGCTTATCAATTGACATCCATAATGCTGAATCTCCTATTTTATTAAATCCGTACCGCTCATACAGCTTGTGGGCATCTTTGGTTTTTAATGCTATCGTTTTCAGATTTTTTATAATAGGGTCATCTAACATAAATGTTACAAGTTTTTTACCGAAACCCTGACCTTGAAATTTATCGAGGATAATAACATCCATAAAATATCCAAAGTAGATGTAGTCGGTTACTACCCGAGCGAAACCAATTTGTTCATTTTCTGTGGTGTATATACCAAAACAGTACGAATGTTCAATGGTTGTTTTGACATCTTCGATAGTTCTATTATTTCCCCAATAAGAATTTGCGATAAACCCCTGTATGGCTCTTACATTTAATAGACTTTTATCTTTTGATATAAAGTAATTTGGCTTCATTACATTTTTAAAAAATTTTCTAAAATCTTTTCACCAACATCACTAGATTTCTCTGGGTGAAATTGCGTGCCATAAAAATTATCTTTTTGTAGTGCCGCGCTATAGTTTAGTCCGTATGAACACTCAGCTATTGTTTCGGCACATAACGGAGCGTAAAAGCTATGGACCAAGTAAATATGCTCATTCTCCACAACCCCCTTGAACAAATCTGACCTAAGGTTCGTAATTTGATTCCAACCTATTTGTGGAACTTTCACCTGGTCACTAAATTTTATTACATCCACATTAAAAATCCCCAGCCCTTCTGTATCGCCTTCTTCTGATGACTTACACATTAATTGCATACCAAGGCAAATGCCCAATACTGGTTGTTTTAGGGTTGGTATAATCTTATCCAGACCACTGCCCCTTAATTTTTTCATGGCGCTACTTGCCTCGCCTACTCCCGGGAAAATTACTTTATCGGCATTTTGTATTTCATCGGAATCACTACTTAAAACCGCATCAAAGCCCAACCGTTTTATGGCGAACTTAATACTCTGAATATTGCCCGCCCCGTAATCAATTATTACTATTTTCATTAAAACTAGTATTAAGTAATTAGTATGAAGTACAGAGTAAATCTTAAAACGACTATATACTTTGCACTTAATACCTTATACTATTATAGAACTCCTTTGGTACTTGGTAACACCATCTTCTCAACATCTCTTTTTACCGCCATTTTTATACTTTTTGCAAAAGCCTTAAAAATAGCTTCTATCTTATGATGCTCGTTGGTACCTTCTGCCTTAACGTTCAGGTTTGCTTTTGCTCCGTCAGTAAACGATTTAAAGAAATGATGGAACATTTCGGTTGGCATATCCCCCACCTTTTCTCTTTTAAATTCAGCATCCCAAACCAACCAGTTTCGTCCACCAAAATCGATAGCGACCTGTGCCAAGCAGTCATCCATAGGCAAACAGAAACCATAACGTTCTATTCCTAGTTTATTCCCTAGGGCATTGTTAAACACTTCTCCTAGGGCAATACCTGTATCTTCAATGGTATGGTGCTCATCCACCTCTAAATCACCGTCTACCTTAATAGTTAAATCCATTTGTCCATGACGGGCCAATTGATCCAACATATGGTCAAAAAATGCCAAACCTGTTTTAATATTGCTTTTTCCAGTACCATCTAGGTTTAGCTTTATAAAAATATCCGTCTCGTTCGTTTTTCTATGGTACTCCGCCGTTCTATCCTTTAATTTCAAAAACTCGTAAATCTTTTCCCAGTCATTGTTTTCCAGTGCAATAACATCGTCCAATTCTGTTCTCTTTACCGTAATTTCATCAGTTCCCAAATTTGTATTGTCATTTATGAAAATACCTTTAGAGCCAAGGTTCTTGGCCAATTCCATGTCCGTTAAACGATCGCCGATCACGAAAGAGTTTTTTAAGTCGTAGTCTTCAGAAAAGTATTCGGTTAACAATCCTGTTCCAGGTTTTCTGGTATCGGCATTTTCATGCGGAAAAGTACGATCCAAAAAAACCTTGTCAAAAACTACACCTTCATTCTCAAAAGATTTTAGGATAAAATTGTGTACCGGCCAAAAAGTATCTTCGGGAAAAACATCGGTACCCAAACCATCTTGGTTGGTGATCATTACAAGTTCATAGTCCAACTCCTTAGCTATTTTACCTAAATAGGTAAAGGCCTTTGGGTAGAAGATCATTTTTTCGAAGGCATCTATTTGCTCATCTGCTGTTTCTTTGATTATGGTACCGTCACGGTCTATAAACAATACACGTTTTTTAGTTTTCATGTTTTACGATAATGCTTTTAAAGCCTTGATTAATTTTTTATTTTCATTGGATGTACCCACGGTAAACCGCAACGTGTTTTTACACAAAGGCTGCGTGGTCCTATTTCTCACTACAATACCTTTTTCCAACAATTGGTTGTACCGTTTAGTGGCATCATCGACCTTCGCCAGTATAAAATTAGCATCTGTCGGAAAAATATCGGTCACAAAGGAAACTTCCGATAAAGCTTTGTTCAATTTTTCTCGTTCCTCCAAAATATTGGAAACTTCTTGCTGTACCCCTTTTTGATCTATAACTCTAGAAATAGCCCTTTGCTGCGTTAATTCGTTTACGTTATAAGGTGGTTTTATTTTATTTAAGACCGCAATAATTTCTTTGGAAGCCATACATATTCCTAGACGTATACCTGCCATTCCGTATGCTTTTGACAAGGTTTGAGTAATAACCAGATTGGGATATTCCCCTAGTCTGGAAACCCAACTTTTTTGTGATGAGAAATCTATATAGGCTTCGTCTATTATCACTAGACCATTGAAAGATTCCAAAAGTTGTTCAATCCTTTTTTGGGAAAAACTGTTTCCTGTAGGGTTGTTTGGAGAACAGAGGAATAATAATTTGGTATGGTTATCTATACTTTCTAAAATTTTGGAAATATTGGGCTGAAAATCATGATCTAACAGTACTTCCTTGTTTTCTACTAGGTTGATGCCAGACAATACTTTATACATGCCATAGGTTGGTGGCAAAGTAAGGATATTGTCTTCTTTAGGTTCACAGAAGGCCCTAAACAACAAATCTAACACTTCGTCGCTCCCATTGCCCAAAAGAATGTTTTCTTCCTTGATACCTCTCTGATTGGCCAAAATAGACTTTAAACCTCTTTGTTGAGGGTCTGGATAACGGTTGACCCCATTATCATAAGGATTCTCATTCGCATCTAGAAAGACCATGGTAGAACCGTCAGATACATACTCGTCTCGTGCCGAAGAATACGGACTAAGCCCTTTTACGTTCTCTCTTGTTATTTTATCTAGGTCAAAACTCATTGATTCTATAGTACTATTCAACCACTTTTATTTTATACTTTTTAATCTCAGTGTCACTGCATTTTTATGTGCTTGCAAACCTTCTGCTTCCGCCATTGTTTCAATAGCTTTTCCGATAGCGGATATACCTTCTTTACTAATTTTTTGAAACGTCATGCTCTTCATAAAACTGTCTAGGTTTACTCCGCTATACTGCTTTGCATACCCATTTGTTGGTAGCGTATGGTTTGTACCTGAGGCATAGTCTCCAGCACTTTCAGGTGTATAGTTACCTATGAACACCGACCCGGCATTTTGGGTGTTCTCCACATAAAAATCCTCATTGTCCACACATACGATATAATGTTCAGGACCATATTCGTTGATTAGGTCTATCGCCGTACTATCATCTTCAACAAATATGAGTTTACTGTTGGCAATAGCCTGTTCGGCAATCTCTTTTCGAGGTAGAGCATCTAACTGTAATGCCACTTCTTTTTCTACCGCATCGATCATGGTTTTAGAGGTCGATACCAAAATAACCTGACTGTCGACCCCATGTTCTGCTTGACTGAGTAAATCAGATGCCACAAAAGCTGCATTTGCGGTATCATCGGCGACCACCAATAACTCTGAAGGTCCGGCAGGCATATCTATAGCCACCCCGTACTTAGTAGCCAGTTGTTTGGCCACTGTTACATACTGATTTCCAGGTCCAAAAATTTTATAGACCTTTGGAATGGACTCCGTACCAAATGTCATACCGGCAATGGCCTGTATACCACCCACTTTTACAATTTTGGTAACACCACACAAATTGGCCGTATATAGAATAGCGGGATTCAATTTCCCTTCCTTATCTGGAGGAGAACACAATACGATTTCTGAACAACCTGCTATAGTGGCCGGTATAGCCAACATTAATATGGTAGAAAACAAAGGTGCTGTGCCCCCAGGAATGTAAAGGCCTATTTTTTGAATAGGTCTTTTTTCTTGCCAGCAAGAGACTCCTTTTGTGGTTTCCACTTCAACACGATCCGTCTTTTGTGCTTTATGAAACTTTTCAATATTGTTTTTGGCCAATTCAATGGCCATTTTCAAATCATCGGATACTAAGTCGGTAGCCTCTTTTATTTCGGTATCGGAAACCAAGCAGTTTTCTAAAGTAACTTTGTCAAATTGTTGGGTATATTTTTGCAATATACTATCCCCATTCGTTTTAACTTCCTCAAAAATACCGGTTACCAATGCCTCAATATCGGCAACTGTTTGCGTAGGACGTTTAAGAACGTCTTTCCAGTCTTCTCTTTTAGGGTTATAAATTTTATTCATTTCTTTTCTTATAAAGCCCACTACAATACCATTTTCTCTATTGGGCAAACTAAAATACCTTCTGCACCTGCGCTTTTTAACTCATCTATGACTTCCCAGAATTTATCTTTGTTTATCACTGTATGAACAGAGCTCCAGCCTTCATCGGCCAGAGGTAAAACCGTAGGGCTCCGCATGCCCGGTAATAATTTCAAGATGCCGTCTAACTTTTCATTGGGCGCATTTAACAAGACATATTTAGAACTTCTAGCCCTTAACACCGATTGAATTCTGAACTGTAATTTCTGTAGCAATTCTCTTCTTTCGACCGAAATTTTAGGGGACACGGCCAATACGGCCTCACTTGTAAGCATAATCTCTACTTCTTTCAAATTATTCTTGAACAAAGTGCTACCACTGCTTACAATGTCACAAATAGCATCTGCCAAGCCAATATTCGGTGCGATCTCTACAGACCCATTAATTATGTGTAAATCAGCATTTACCCCTTTTGCTTTTAAGTAATTTAGAACTGTATTGGGATATGAAGTGGCTATTCGTTTGCCTTCCAAATCTTTTACGGAATTATATTTGACGGATTTCGGAACCGCTATTGACACCTTGCATTTAGAAAAACCTAGTTTTTCGGCTATCGATATATCCTCACCTTTTTCTATTAATACATTCTCGCCAATAATGGCGATATCTACTACACCATCTCTTAAATACTGTGGAATATCTCCATTTCTTAGGTAGAACACCTCTATGGGGAAATTTCTGGACGAAGCTTTTAACTGATCCTTTCCATTATCAATAGAAATTCCACAATCTTTTAAAATTTGAAGGGATTCTTCGTTTAACCTTCCTGATTTTTGAATAGCGATCCTAATTTTTGTCATTATCTTTTTATTGTGCTTGAACGATCAAACCGAAGTTTAAAAAGAAAACCCGTTTGATTGCTCAAACGGGTTTTTAAATATGTTGCACTACTACAATACATTCCTACCTCGCCTGAGCGTGTGTATGGAAATGATGATGTATAGTTCTGTTTCTCATTATGTGGTAAAAGTAAAAGGTATTTTTGATATCACAAAACAAAAGTTAAAAATGAAACAAAAAGTTTTTACTACGTGTTTTAGTTGTTTCCTAATATCAATGGTAAACCAGAGTCTCCACTACCCACCACCACTACTTTGGCATTGGGCGATTTGGCAAGTTCCAGAGTAGCATCTATACCTTTGTCCTGCAATATTTTATCTGTTAATGAAGCACTTAGTATTTTGTTCGCATCGGCCTTACCCTGTGCTTCTATACGTACCTTCTCTGCTTCTTTTGAAGCCGTTACCAGTCTAAATTCATACTCCAAAGACTCTTGTTCTTGCTTTAGCTTTCTTTCTATAGCTTCCTTAATAGTATTAGGCAAGGTAACGTCACGTACCAATATTTCATTTAATTGAATATACTGACCGTCTACAATCTTTTTTGTTTCCTCATAAATCTCTGCTTGAATGGCATCTCTTTTACTGGAATAAAGTTGCTCGGGCGTATATCTACCTACAACGCTTCTTGCTGCACTACGTATAGCAGGTAACAAAATACGTTCTTTGTACATTTCACTTTTTTCTTTGTGCAATTTGCCAAGGTCTTCATACTTTGGCTGAAACCAAGTAGAAGCCTCTAACTGAATATCAAGGCCATTGCTAGAAAGTACTTTCATTTTTTCATAAACTTCTTGTTGCCGAACCTCATATACGAAAACCTTGTTCCAAGGTGCAACAATATGAAAACCTTCTCCCAAAGGTGGCTCATCGGTTACAACACCGCCACCAAATGTCTTATATAGCACCCCCGCCTCTCCGGAACCTATTGTTACGGCAGATTTTGAAATTAAAATAATAATAAGAACTAATGCGAAGATTACAGGTAATGCGATTTTTGGTAATTTGTCCATATATTTTTGTTTAAGTTAATCCGTTATATTTTCTAATAAACCACTCTATAGTGAAGGATGACATAATTAATGCCAAGAGTATTCTGAAATCTATCAAAGATACAATATTTTCAGAGCTCTTTTGGGTCGGCACAAAAACATCACTGGAAGTAAGCTCAGCGGACAAATTACTATGGTTGGCCGTAAAATAGCTTTTGCCCCCTGTATTTTGTGCCAGTAAGGCCATTTTACGGTAATCGCTAGAAATAAACTGTTTTTCCAAATCAAAATCGGAGATTACAAAACTGCCGGTTTTAGAGAGGTTTTCGTTGATTACGTGCACTTTAAAGTTATATGTTCCAGGTATTAAATTGGTTAAGTCCACTTCATAATATCCATTCTTCAATAGCATCGGAAGCGTTAGTTCCTCATTGGTCTCTTTGTTCTTTATGTCTATGTTTATGCTTGCATTGGGGTCAAAAACAAAGGTTTCATCAAAATAGGTGGCCGAAACGAAGGCCGTATTGCTGCCTTCGTACAAAGGACTGTATTGTAAACCAAATCTCTCTCTTTTCGAATTACCCGACATGTACCTCATTAGCTTTCCAAAGAACTTATCGAAGTTTTCGAAATTTCCCCAATTTCGATAAGATTGCATTCTCCATTTCCAAATACCAGAACCCATCCATATGCCTTTTTTCCATGAATTATCGCTTAAAACAGTTAACATTGGCGAGTTGATGTCCACTCCCCTAACCTGTGTATTTAATAGAATTTCATGTGATTTGTTTATTGCTAGAGGCCCTGCATCACTTCGTAAGGGAGGAAAATCATTGATATCAAAATCAGTGATGTCAAATTTGGAAAAAACAGAATTTACACTGCCAAATATTTCTTGAACAGGATATCCCAATTCAATATTAAAATCATTTTGAACTTTGTTCAGGTAGGCATAATCGGTATTTACACCCGTAAATACGATATAATTACTTTGCTTATTGGAAATAAATTCAAATATGTTATTAAAGACACTGGTAGGTTCATATAACAAAAACAGATCCATTTCCTCCAATTCCTTTAATGACACTGTTGGCTTTAAAATTGTAACCACTCGTTGCTCATTGCTCTCAATAGCCTTTTTAAGCGTGCCCAAATCTGGATGTAGAACATTGGAAATTATGGCTATACTTGTTTTTTCATCGATAACCTCTACCGTGGTCTTTCTTGTATTGTTAATAAGGTTTCTCTCATTGGACAAGGGCTCTACGCTAACTTCAATATTTTTTACACCTACACTATTGGCATCGACAAGGGTCTCAATTGTTTTAAGATTGTTCGATTTTGACAAACTTACTTTTTCCTTAAAAACATTGGTACCATTCACACGAATGTTCACGTTAGTCGAAATAGCACCTTCTCCTTGATAGGTAACATATGTTTCAAGAGGATATTTATTTTTTAAGAAAGCAAACTTGTTCGTATTGATGTTACCAACGCCTATGTCTTCATATCGTGTAGTGTCGCCCACCGTAACGGTATATACGGGATTTTTACTGTTGCCAGAGATAAAGGTATAATCACGGCCTATAGTTTGGTTTCCATCAGAAATAAGTACAAAAGCCGTTTCTCTTCTTTTGTATACCTCTTGCAGGGAACTGAGCGATTTATCTATATTGGTAAGCTTTTCTTTATAATCAAGGCTATCGCCAGACTTTAAACTTTCACCAAAGGTGTAGGCTTCTACATTAAACTTATCAAGAATTTCCCCTGAGGTTTTAAAGGTCAAAAGTATGGAGCTTATCTCATCGTCATTTTGTTGCACAGACGATGAATTGTCCAACAATAGAACCAAATTCGGTTTTTCTATTGAATAAGTAGTTTTTGAAAATTTCGGATTAATAATCAACAATAAAATCGAAAAAAAACCTAAAAACCTTAGTAAGGATAATAAATAGAAGAGTTTACCTTTCTTTTTTTTCTTAACGACATACTGAAACAGTGATACTCCCATAGCTACGATTGCAGCCATAATAATAAGCAATACTGTTTCAGTTTGCATTTAAAAAACTTATTCAGAATTAGTAATAATTACCCTAGTAGATAACGTACACCTACCCTAAAACCAACAAAGGCTAGGTCAGCATTCCGCCATCCACGTTTAAAACCTGTCCCGTTACATAGGAAGATAGGTCAGAAGCAAAAAATAGACAGGCATTGGCAATATCTTCGGTAGAGCCACCTCTTTTTAAAGGTATGGCATCTCTCCAGCCCTGTACTACCTTTTCATCCAACTTACCGGTCATTTCGGTTTCTATAAAGCCAGGGGCTATTGCATTGCAACGAATGTTTCTAGATCCCAATTCAAGGGCAATAGATTTGGTAAAACCTATCATACCAGCTTTTGAGGCCGCATAGTTGGCCTGCCCGGCATTTCCTTTTACCCCTACTACACTACTCATATTTATGATAGAACCTTTACGTTGCTTTAAAAAAGTCCGCTGTGCCGCTTTTGTCATATTAAAAACCGACTTAAGGTTAATGTCTATAACCTGATCAAAATCAGCCTCGGACATTCGCATAAGAAGGTTGTCTTTCGTAATTCCCGCATTATTGATCAATACATCTATGGTACCGTCAAAATCGTTTAGCACATCGGCAATTAGTTTTTCTGACTCTTCATAACTGGCGGCATTACTTTTGTATGCTTTTGCATTTACCCCCATACCTTTCAATTCTTCCTCTAGTTCCAAAGCAGGGGCTTCACTAGCACTATAAGTAAATGCTATGTTTGCACCATGTTGGGCAAAAACCCTGGCTATACCTTTTCCTATTCCACGACTGGCACCTGTAATAATTACGTTTTTTCCTTCTAATAATTTCATCTGGTCACTATTTGTAAGGTCTTATGTCAAATATAAGTTTTGTTTGATATATAGGCGAAAAAAAATCCCGCATGAACGGGATTTAAGTATATTTTAATAGGATACTACCCCATTACCTCTTTTACTTTAGCTCCGATTTCCGCAGGAGAATCAACTACATGAATACCATGTTCTCTCATGATTTTCTTTTTAGCTTGTGCAGTATCATCACTACCTCCTACGATAGCTCCGGCATGTCCCATAGTTCTACCGGCAGGTGCAGTTTCACCGGCGATAAATCCTACGACCGGTTTTTTACTTCCACTTTCCTTATACCATTTTGCGGCATCAGCTTCTAACTGACCACCTATTTCACCGATCATAACCACACATTCTGTTTCTGGATCATTGATCAAAAGCTCAACAGCTTCTTTTGTAGTGGTTCCGATAATCGGATCTCCACCAATACCAATGGCAGTTGTAATACCCAACCCTTGTCTTACCACTTGGTCGGCAGCTTCATAGGTTAAAGTACCCGATTTAGAAACGATTCCAATATTTCCTTTTTTGAAAACAAAACCTGGCATAATACCTACTTTTGCCTCACCTGGTGTAATTACTCCTGGGCAGTTTGGCCCTATCAACCTACAATCTTTATCTTTTAGGTAATTGGCGACCATCACCATATCGGCAACAGGAATACCTTCTGTAATAGTAATAATAACTTTGATTCCCGCATTGGCGGCTTCCATAATAGCATCGGCAGCAAATGCAGGCGGCACAAATATAATGGTCGTATCCGCTCCTACTTTTTCGACCGCTTCGCTAACTGTATTAAAAACAGGCTTTCCTAAATGTTCCTGACCTCCTTTACCAGGTGTTACACCACCAACGATGTTGGTACCGTACTCGATCATCTGTTCGGCATGAAAAGTACCTTCACTTCCTGTAAATCCTTGTACAATTATTTTGGAATCCTTATTTACTAAAACGCTCATACTTCTGTTTGGTTTTTATTTCTACGCAAAAATATATGTTTGTCAATGAATACTAAAGAATTCTTCTTCTTATTTATCCTCTAGCTTTTTAATTATATCCGGAATTTTCTTGATATATGCCAATTGTTTTAATTTTTCCCTGGACTCTTCTATAGGAGTTCCAAAATAACTTTTACCTCCGGCTACAGATTTTGTAACTCCCGTTTGCCCCATAACCACAGACTTTTTACCGATCGTGATACCACTGTTGGTACCTACTTGTCCCCAAAGGGTAACTTCATCCTCAATAATTACACAGCCCGCTATACCTGTTTGGGAAGCTATAAGGCATTTTTTACCTATAACGGTGTCATGCCCTACATGTACTTGGTTGTCTATCTTTGTTCCTTCTCCAATCGTTGTATCTCCGGTAACTCCACGGTCTATAGTACATAATGCACCAAGATCTACATTGTCTTTTACGACTACTCTACCGCCCGACAATAATTTATCGAAACCTTCTGGTCTGTTCTTGTAATAAAAAGCGTCGGCTCCAAGTACACTTCCTGCATGTATGGTAACATTATTACCTATAATACAATTGTTATAAATGGATACGTTCGAATGAATTTTACAATCATCGCCTATAACCACATTGTTTCCTATGAACACATTGGGCTGTATTATAGTATTCTTACCAATTTTGGCCGAATCTGAAATGGCACTGGCAGAGGATACAAAAGGACTAAAATAACGGGTTAACTTATTAAAATCACGAAAAGGGTCTTCTGAAATCAACAGCGCCTTACCTTCAGGACAATCTACTCTTTTGTTTATTAGAACAATAGTGGCTTTTGAGGCCAAAGCCTTGTCATAATACTTTGGATGGTCCACAAAGACAATCTCACCTTCCTGTACCACATGAATTTCATTCATTCCCAGTACTGGAAAATCATGGGGACCCACATACTCTGAATTTATAATTTCAGCTATCTGGTTGAGCGTAAATGTTGTCGGAAATCTCAAAGATTGAAATTTTATTCTTTAACCCTTTCCATATAGGAACTGGTAGAAGTGTCTATTTTAATTTTATCGCCCTCATTTATAAATAAGGGAACATTTACCTCTGCTCCAGTTTCAACTTTTGCAGGTTTGGTAGCGTTGGTTGCCGTATTTCCCTTAACTCCGGGCTCCGTATAAGTTACCTCAAGTATAACACTGGCAGGCATATCAACGGATAAAGGCATGCTGTCTTCGGTATTGAACATGATCTTAACGACTTCCCCTTCTTTTAACAATCCTGGTGCATCCAAGGCACTTTCTTGAAGGGTAATCTGGTTGTAATCGTCCGTATTCATAAAATGATACGTTTCTCCTTCCGCATATAAAAATTGATAAGATCTTGTCTCTACACGTACGTCATCAATTTTATGTCCTGCAGAAAACGTGTTGTCCAACACTTTTCCGGTAGATACACTTTTTAATTTTGTTCGCACAAAAGCAGGACCTTTACCAGGTTTTACGTGTAAGAACTCTATAATTTTATAAATGTCATTATTATATCTAATGCACAATCCTTTTCTAATATCTGATGTAGATGCCATTTTGCTTAAAACTTAATTATTAAAATAGTCGCCATAAATATGGCTTACACTTTTTGTTTATCCTTAATTATTACTAAAATATCCTTTCATAATACCTCTTTGAGAGTCTCTTATGAACTGAAGAATTTCGTCTCTTTCCGGGGTAGCCTCCATTTCGGCCTCTATTATTTGAGCCGCTTGGGAGTTATTGTAACTCTTTTGATATAAGATACGGTAGATGTTTTGTATTTCACGTATTTTTTCTGACTGAAATCCCCTTCTTCTTAGTCCTACGGAATTGATACCTACGTACGACAAGGGCTCTCTCGCCGCCTTTACATAAGGGGGCACATCTTTTCTAACCAAAGAACCTCCGGTAACAAATGCATGCTGGCCAATAGACACAAATTGATGTACGGCCACCAAACCTGCTAAAATTACATTGTCGCCAATGGTTACATGTCCGGCCAATGTAGAATTATTTGAAAATATACAATTATCACCTACGACACAGTCATGTGCCACATGGCAATAGGCCATTATCAAACAGTTTTTTCCTATAACCGTTTTCATCCTATCAGAAGTACCTTTGTGTATGGTAGCACATTCGCGAATGGTGGTTCCATCTCCAATGATTACCGTAGTCTCCTCTCCTTCATATTTCAAATCTTGTGGAGAAGCCGAAATAACCGCTCCGGGAAAGATATTACAATTTTTACCAATTCTAGCGCCTTCCATAATAGTAACATTAGAACCGATCCATGTGCCATCCCCAATGGTTACATTGTTATGGATGGTGGTGAAAGGCTCTATCACAACATTTTTTGCGATTTTAGCGCCTGGGTGAACATAGGCAAGGGGTTGATTCATGCTACTATTTTATTTTGATTTAACTATTTGTGCCATTAGTTCCGCTTCTGAAACCAATTTATCATTGGCATAAGCATAGGCCTGCATATGACATATTCCTCTACGTATGGGAGATATTAAATCACATTTAAAAATCAACGTATCGCCTGGAAGTACTTGTCTTTTAAATTTCACATTATCCATTTTCATGAAAAATGTCAAATAATTTTCTGGATCTGGCACGGTGCTCAATACAAGAATTCCTCCTGTTTGGGCCATTGCTTCTACCTGTAAAACACCGGGCATTACCGGAGCCCCGGGAAAATGACCTACGAAAAAAGGCTCGTTCATGGTTACATTCTTCACTCCTACTACATGGGAGTCGGACAACTCAAGAATCTTGTCCACCAATAAAAAGGGAGGCCGGTGAGGCAACATGTTCATGATTTGAGTAACATCCATTAAAGGTTTTTGGGTCAAATCGTATTGAGGAACATTGTTGCGACGTTCCAATTTTATGATCTTAGATATTTTTTTTGCAAATTGTGTATTCACAAAATGACCAGGTTTACTAGCTATAACCTTACCACGTATTCTGGTTCCTATTAGGGCCAAATCACCTATTATATCCAACAACTTATGTCTTGCGGCTTCATTTGGGTGATGTAAAGTTAGGTTGTCTAAAATACCATTTGGCTTAACAGAAAGTTTCTTTTTGTTAAACGCTTTTTCTAACTTTTTCATAGTAGCTTCGGAAATCTCCTTATCTACATATACTATGGCATTATTTAGGTCCCCTCCTTTAATCAGTCCATTTTCCAAAAGCATTTCCAGCTCATGTAAAAAACTAAAAGTACGAGCATCGGCTATTTCTTCTTTAAAATCTGATAATTTTTCCAAATTGGCATTTTGAGTACCAAGAACCTTGGTACCAAAATCTACCATAGTGGTAATCTGATATTCATGTGAAGGTATAATCGTAATCTCACTTCCGCTAGCTTCATCCCTATAAGAAATAACATCTTTTACAACATATTCTTCTCTATAAGCATCTTGTTCAACGATTCCCGCTTCTTCCAATGCTTCCACAAAAAACTTTGAAGATCCGTCCATAATTGGAGGTTCTGGAGAATCCAATTCTATAAGAACATTATCAATTTCCAAACCTACAAGTGCCGCCAAGACATGCTCCGATGTTTGAATTTTGACGCCATTTTTCTCTAAATTGGTACCTCTTTGGGTGTTTACCACATAATTGGCATCGGCCTCGATTACGGGTGTACCTTCCAAATCCACACGCTTAAAAGCGTACCCATGATTTTCGGGAGCTGGCAAAAATTTAACGGTAACATTACCACCTGTATGTAATCCAACTCCGGTCAAAGAGACCTCTTTATTTATTGTTCTTTGTTTAAATGCTGTTTTCATCGTCAGTCCTTATTTTCCAAGTTGTCGATTCTACTAATAATTTTAGGTAAGTTTTTAAAGTGTACATAAGACTTATTGTAATCTCCGTAATTAAGGGCTGGAGACCCCTGTAGCACTTCATTATCTTTTACATTTCTTCCAATTCCCGATTGGGCCTGTATCTTAACATTGTCTCCTATAACTATATGGCCAACAATACCAACTTGCCCACCAATCATACAATGTTTTCCTATTTTGGCAGAACCTGCAATACCGGTTTGGGCGGCTATTACCGTATGTTCCCCTATTTCTACGTTGTGGGCAATTTGGATCTGATTATCCAACTTCACCCCTTTTCGTAAAATTGTTGATCCTAAAGTAGCCCTGTCTATCGTAGTACCGGCCCCAACATCAACATTGTCCTCAAGAATTACATTGCCGGTCTGCGGAACTTTTGTAAACTCCCCTTGTTCATTGGGTGCAAAACCAAAACCATCGGCACCTATAATAACACCGCTATTAACAACACAGTTGTTTCCGATAACGGTTTCTGAATAAATTTTTGCTCCAGCAAAAATAACCACATTGTTACCAATGGTTACATTGTCTCCAATATAGGCGTTAGGATATATTTTGACATTATCGCCAATTACCACATTATTGCCCACATAGGCAAACGCCCCCAAATAAAGGTTTTTCCCGTAGACCGCCGATTGGGCCTTGAAAACGGGTTCCTCTATACCTATTTTATTATTTTTTACCTCATTATAATATTCCAAAAGTTTGGAAAAAGACTTGTAGGCATCCTCTACTTTAATTAATGTAGTACTTAGTTCCTGATCCGGAACAAAATCTTTGTTCACTATAGTGACC
Source organism: Maribacter thermophilus (assembly GCF_001020565.1). GTDB lineage: Bacteria > Bacteroidota > Bacteroidia > Flavobacteriales > Flavobacteriaceae > Maribacter > Maribacter thermophilus. Next base: position 1,019,463 of record NZ_LDAS01000001.1, read on the forward strand.
GACGCTTTTGTCTTATATATAAAAGAAGTATATTTTGGATTGGCCAAAAAAGTCAGAGACCCTTTTTCACCTTCCTCAATCTTTGCAAGTTTATGGACGGCTATCTCTGGATTTCCATGGACTTCACCTTCCAATATACCTGCAATTTGACCTGCTGTAAATACCATGGGCACAAATGTAAGAAAAATTGTTAAACGGCTTCTTTTGGGTAACAGATATAATATTTGGTAACGGTATTTGAAAGTGCATTCAAATTTAAATGGTCCGACAACTTTGCAACATCCACGATTTTACCGTTTTTTCTAAGAATATTAATATTCTGATGGTTACGGTTGTAGGCTCTGTTTTCCAGTTTTCCGGTAAAAACGAAATAGGATATCTCATCGTCGTTTTTTAAACCAAGCCTTTGTTGCACTTTTCTCTTTTTGTTATCCAACTTTTTCTTGGTTATCGGCTCTTTGCGAACTTTAATATGTAATAATTTACGGTCTATTAACATCTGACATAATGTGGACAATACAAAATCATCTGAATCTTGCCATTCTTTAACAGCGGATAAGATATCTATATCGTCCAATTTTGAAAATTGATCAAGTACTTTTGTGTCAAAATTATCCATTCTTACTTCGTTCGACAAAAAAAACATCAGTGCATTACTGGCGTTTAGTTGATGGTTTTTGTCTAATAAAAACCGTGCTCTCTTCAAAATACTGATCAAAATCTGTTCGGCCACAACCGAGGTCTTGTGCAAATAAACCTGCCAATACATAAATCTACGGGCCATCAGGAATTTTTCTACGGAATAAATCCCTTTTTCCTCTAGCACTAAATTGCCGTCGACTACATTAAGCATCGTAATTAAACGATCTGCATTGGTATTTCCTTCGGCAACCCCGGTATAAAAACTATCCCTTTTAAGATAGTCCAAACGATCCATGTCCAATTGACTGGATACTAGTTGGTTTAAGAACTTTTTAGGATGTTTACCTGTAAATATTTCAATTGCCAAAGTTAGTTTGCCATCGAACTTCCTGTTTAACTCGTGCATAAATTGGAGCGAAATATGCTCATGACTTATATCTTTTACGATACTATGCTCCATCGCATGTGAAAACGGGCCATGCCCTATATCATGTAATAATATAGCACATAACAATCCTATTTCCTCCTCTTCGGAAATTTCAACGGCCTTATAGCGGAGTGCCAAAATTGCTTTTTGCATCAAGTACATACACCCCAACGCGTGGTGAAACCTTGTATGATGAGCCCCTGGATATACCATATAAGAAAGCCCCATTTGAGATATTCTCCGCAACCTTTGAAAATAAGGATCGGCGATCAAATCAAAAATCAAATCATTGGGGATTCTAATAAATCCGTAAATTGGATCATTAAATATTTTTAGCTTGTTGTATTTCATTAAAAACACAGTAGTTGTTCACAAAGCCCCAAAGTTATGCAATTGTAATTACTCACATAGGGCCTTTATGAATAGTTTTTACCAATGATATCATAATTAACGCAAGCTTATAGACCATAAATTTCTTAAATGAACAAGATAAAAATACTTTGGGTAGATGATGAAGTGGATCTTTTAAAACCACACATCTTATTTTTAGAAAACAAGAATTATGAGGTTATTACTTCAAAAAGTGGACAAGAAGCACTAGAGGAATTAAGAAAAACCCGGGTAGATATTGTTTTTTTAGATGAGAATATGCCCGGCATTTCAGGTTTGGAAACCTTAGGCGAGATCAAGCTCATAGACTCTTCTTTACCCGTTATCATGATTACAAAAAGTGAGGAAGAGTTTATTATGGAAGAAGCCATTGGGTCTAAAATAGCCGACTATTTAATTAAACCTGTAAACCCTAATCAGATATTGCTTGCGCTTAAAAAAAGCTTAGACCACTCTAGATTGGTGTCGGAAAAAACCACTAGTAACTATCAACAAGAATTTAGAAAAATTGCCATGGATATGTCTATGGTGAACACCTACGCAGAATGGGAGGAGCTTTATAAAAAATTGATATATTGGGAATTGCAGTTAGAAGAGATAGAAGATAGTGGAATGTTCGAAATTCTGGAGTCTCAAAAAGTAGAGGCCAACAATCAATTTGGAAAGTTCATTGACAAAAACTACGCCGATTGGTTTACCAATCCGGATGCCCCCGTCATGTCACATACCCTTTTTAAAAAGTGGGTAGCCCCCGAGATCAAGGATCAAAAAACATTAATGGTAGTGGTAGACAATCTTCGTTACGATCAGTGGTACGCCTTTGAAGAAACGGTTGGTTCGTTTTACAAAAAAAACAAAGAGAAATCATATTGTAGCATCTTGCCAACCGCGACCCAATACGCTAGAAATGCCATATTTTCAGGACTCACACCTCTGGATATGGAAAAAAAATATCCTGATTGGTGGAAAAACGATACCGAAGAAGGGGGCAAGAACCTATTTGAGGATAAATTTTTAGAAGAACAGCTCCGACGATTGGGATGCGATATAAAATGGGAGTATCATAAAATCAGTAGTTTAAAACAAGGTAAGCAACTTTCTCAAAATTTTAAATCACAAAAAGATAACGACCTCACGGTAATTGTCTATAATTTTGTGGACATGCTCTCACATTCCAAAACGGAAATGGAAGTAATAAAAGAATTGGCATCCAATGATAAGGCTTATAGATCCCTTACTCAAAGTTGGTTTAAAAATTCTCCCTTACTGGAAATAATTCAGCAAGCACAGGCCATGGGATTAAAACTTATAATAACGACCGACCATGGTACCATTAATGTAAAGTCTCCCTCAAAAGTGGTAGGTGACAGGGAAACAAGTTTAAATTTAAGATATAAGACAGGGCGAAGCCTGAGTTATGAAGAGAAAGACGTAATGGCCGCCAAAGATCCAAAATCAATTTTTCTTCCAAGCATAAACGTCAGCAGTTCTTTTATTTTTGCTAAAAATGACCTTTTCTTTGCTTACCCAAACAATTACAATCATTATGTTAGTTATTATAGAAATACCTATCAACATGGAGGGGTATCTTTAGAAGAAATGATCGTACCATTTATTGTCTTATCGCCAAAATAGTTTTTTGATGGAATTAATTTATTCGGAACGCGAGATTCAAGAAGTAGCAAAAAAGATAATTACCAGCATACCAAATAAGACGGTAGCATTCTATGCTCCTATGGGAGCGGGCAAAACAACATTGATAACAGCTATTATAAAAGAGCTTGGAAGCGTTGACAAGGTAAGCAGCCCAACTTTTGGGCTCGTAAACGAATACGCCGACCAAGAGGGAGGCCTATTGGCCTACCATTTCGATTTTTATCGCTTAAAAGATGAAATTGAAGCCTTGGATATGGGAATCGAAGATTATTTTGATACCACGAGCTGGGTTTTTATGGAATGGCCAGAAAAAATACCTTCTTTTTTGCCAACAAATACAACCGACATTAAAATTGAAATTTTAGACACCGATAAACGAAAAATAATTTTCTAGTCCTTTGGGGGTCACAGCTTCTTTTAACAAAAATTCAAAATCACATCGTTTTTCAATCGTTATTATTGTTTTTTTTCGACGAAATACCTGAAATTCGATTAATTGCTTGATTTTTACGTTAAAAGGTACATTTTTTACGTTTAAAGACATTTTTTTTGTACATTTTTTCTTACGTTTGTAATAAGATTATTTTAATGTTTAACCCAAACCCCTAATGAAAATGAAAAACAAAAGAACATTTTTAGCATCGATCGCTTTAGGAATTTTTCTTTTAGCCACAGTGGCACCTATTGTTAATTTGGACGACAATGGACAACAAATAGGAATTGAGAAAAGAAAACTTACCAAAAAAATATAAGTTTTTCTTGAAACGTAATTGAAAAGGAGTGATAAAATCGCTCCTTTTTTTTATACTAATAATAATAATTGACCGTTAGCAAATAGTAATTAATACAACTAATGGTCTCAAGAACTAACAAAAGAAAGGCGAAGAAGAAAATTTTTATAGAATCTCTTCTTGTTTTTTTTATTGCTATTTCGCCCTTTTTATACAAAGTATATGAGTATATACCTTTGAACGAAGAGGGTATTTCAACGTTTTTGGGAATAGAGATTTCTCCACAAGGTTTTGAAGATGCTTCTGTATACATCTGGTTTCTAGCAAGTAAAATCATCCCTCTTTATTTATTGATAATTTGGTTTCTTACATCGAGAGATTGGTGGTATCACATTATTTTAATACCGGTAGCGATGTATGCATTTCAATTGTTCGAGGTTGTTTTTGACTCTGATGACAATATTGATACTGAGAATATTTGGTGGATCATTCCTATTTGTATGATTACCATCCCGTTCGTTTATTTAATAAGGTTAAAACTTTACGACAAACATGTCCACGGAATAGACCTAGAAGCCATGGAGCAAGAACTTAATCAGTTAAAAACAGAAACATCAGAAAATAAGAAAGAAGAATCTTTAAAAAAAAATGATGTTACTGAAACTCAAGAACATGATTCAAAGCAAGGAAACCTCCAATTTTCCTATAATAGGATCGAGCAAATTTTAAAACAATTGCAAACAAGGCTTCAAGGGTTGCTTAATATTAGATAGGTTATAACATTCAATTGCCCATAATTCAAATTCAGATATTTCAATTTATCTAAAAATTGTACATTTGAGATTAGGATCGATAAGTCCTTATTTATATAGTGTCGATAATGAACGAACCATCTTCTCCCTTTAGTAAGCTACAGTTAATACCGCAAGAAGAAACACTTGAGATTCTAAAGCAAAAAGGGGAGCTTTACATTGGGCTTCCAAAAGAAAACCAATATCAGGAAAAGCGAATTTGCCTAACTCCAGATGCGGTAAACGCGATTACGGCCAACGGTCATCGGGTGTTAATAGAATCAGGTGCCGGTGAAGGCGCACATTTTTTAGATTCCGATTATGTTGCCGCCGGGGCAGAGATTACCAGAGACACTAAAAAAGTATTTTCGTGTCCACTACTCTTAAAGGTTGAACCCCCTACCCTTGCAGAGATAGACATGATCAATCCACAAACAACGATTATTTCTGCCCTACAGATAAAAACACAGGATAAATCTTATTTTGAGAAATTGGCCAAAAAAAGAATAACAGCCATTGCTTTCGAATATATAAGGGACGAAGATGGAAAATATCCGGCCGTAAGATCACTTAGTGAAATAGCAGGTATATCATCGGTTTTAATAGCATCGGAGTTAATGGCGGCCACAAATAAGGGAAACGGACTCATGTTCGGCAATATAAGTGGAGTGCCTCCTGTAGAGGTTGTTATAATCGGTGCCGGAACCGTTGGGGAATATGCAGCACGGTCTGCAATTGGTCTAGGCGCCAATATCAAGGTCTTTGACAACTCTATCACCAAACTAAGAAACATACAGACCAATCTTAAACAAACGATCTACACCTCTACTATTCAGCCAAAAAACTTACTTAAGGCCCTAAAAAGATGTGATGTTGCCATAGGCGCGATCAGAGGTGAAGACAGAGCCCCTGTAATAGTTACCAGTACCATGGTAGAACACATGAAGAAAGGAGCTGTTATTATAGATGTAAGTATAGACACGGGCGGCTGTTTTGAGACGAGCGAGGTCACCAATCATCACAAACCTATAATAGAAAAATACGGCGTTATACATTATGGTGTTCCTAATATTCCGTCAAGGTATCCTAAAACCGCTTCGGTTTCCATTAGTAATATTTTTACACCCTATTTGTTGAAAATTGGGGAGGATGGAGGTTTAGAAAACTCACTTAGATTCGATAAAGGCCTAAGAAGCGGACTGTACATGTATCACGGCATTTTAACCAACAAGTTCGTTGGGGAATGGTATGATCTGCAATACAGCGATATCAACTTTTTGATTTTTTAGATTTTTGGTCCCAAACTTCCTATATCAGTTTTAAAGCTATAATTTTGCGGGATTATTTGTGATAATTATGGCATTTTTAAAACGTTTGGGTTTTTATTTATTCGGTTTGTCCGTAGGACTCGTATTTCTTTCCATGTTCTTAAAAAAGAAATCGGAGGAAACCGGTGTTTCTTTCTGTTATTTGCCTAATTGTAGAACACTGAAGGATATACGGTCTAAACCACTATATTATTCCGATAATGTTAGCAAACAATTAGCGAACAAAGAGATAGATTCTTTAGATATTAGCTATTTGCTTAATGAAGGAGATGTAGATTTTAGCAAAAGCGATACAAAGTCTGTGCCCTGTAAGACCTATATAATAGAAGGGCCTATAAAAGAGAAAGAGGTTCGGGTGGTAGTAAAGAACTGTAGCAACAAAGCTATGGTCGAAAGTATTACGCCCAAACAATAAGACAACCTCTTTCGTTTTTACGTTCTTCCCTTAAATCTTTCTTCTTTTCCTTTCTTTTTTCAAAAGAGACAACTCTCTACTGGTTTGTCCGGCAACAGAGGTATTCTCTTCTGCCCTGCGTATAAGATATGGCATTACATCCCTTACAGGTCCAAAAGGCAAATATTTAGCAACATTATATCCATTGGCGGCCAAGTTAAAAGATATATGATCGCTCATTCCATATAATTGACCAAACCAAATACGTTCATCATCTTTTTCGATTCCACGTTCTGCCATCAAATCCATTAATTTGTAACAGCTTATTTCGTTATGTGTACCAGAAAAAATAGAAATATGTTCTAAGTTGTCTATAATATAACTAACCGTAGCATCAAAATTTTCATCGGTAGCTACTTTAGATGCGCATATTGGAGAGGGATAACCTTTTTCTTTGGCACGTTCGTTTTCTTTTTCCATATAGGCTCCTCGCACTACTTTTACCCCGATCTTAAAACCTTGGCTTATGGCCCGTTCTTGCAACTTTTTTAAATAGTCCAATCGGTCCCACCTATAAGTCTGCAGGGTATTGAACACCACTGGCTTACTCTTGTTATACTTGCGCATCATTTGTTCGGCCAGGTCATCTGCGGCATCTTGCATCCAGCTTTCTTCCCCATCTATTAAAAGGGCCACGTCTAAATCATGAGCTTTTTTACATACTTTATTGTATCTATCTACAACTCTATGCCATTCGGCCTCTTCTTTTCCGGTAAGTTTTTTACCCTCCCCTATTTTTTGAAATAGCGCAAATCTACCAAACCCAGTAGGTTTAAAAACAGCAAAGGGAATAGCTTCTTTCTCCTTGACAAAATCAAGAATCTTTAAAATTATTTCGGTAGCATTGTCCAAGGGGTCCTCTTCGTCCTTTCCTTCCACCGAATAGTCCAATACGGAACACACACGTTTTTGGTACATTTTATCCACCACCGACAAACAGTCCTCTTCATTGACCCCGCCACAAAAGTGATCGAATACCGTAGCTCTAATTAACCCATCAACAGGAAGATGGGCCTTTAGGGCAAAATTCGTCATGGCCGTACCAATTTTAACCAAAGGCTCGTTGGCTATCATTTTGAACAAAAAATAAGCCCTTTCTAACTCAGAATCCGTCTTCAAGGAAAAAGCTGTTTCAGTATTCTCGAAAATACCCTCCATTTTTACAACATTTTTTACCGGCCAAATATAAACACAGAATTTCTATTCTTATTGATTAAAATAACCTTTATTTTGTGCTTTGAAATTTATTTAACCGGGAATATAAAATCGAACATCAATGCAGTCTATAGTTTCTGAATCTTATGCGGTACATTTTAACGAAACATCTTACCAAGAGCTAAACACTCATTTAAAAACAAAGGGGTATTCTACCATTTTTATTCTAGTGGACGAAAACACCCATGAACTGTGCCTTCCTCAATTTATGGCTGAGATTTATGGTGATTATCATTTTGAAATTATAGAAATAGCATCGGGTGAAGAAAATAAGACCATAGATACTTGTGTCGGGGTCTGGGAAGCTTTATCTGAACTCGGTGCCGACCGAAAAAGTTTAATGATCAACTTAGGGGGCGGGGTTTTAACCGATTTAGGCGGTTTTGTAGCTTCTACGTTTAAAAGAGGTATTGATTTTGTAAATGTGCCTACTACCCTATTATCTATGGTAGATGCTTCTGTAGGTGGTAAAACCGGGGTGGATCTAGGTAATCTTAAAAATCAAATAGGTGTTATTAACCAGCCACAAATGGTACTAATAGTAACCCGTTTTTTAGAAACTCTGGAAGAAAGGCAAATTAGAAGTGGGTTTGCCGAAATGTTGAAGCATGGTTTGATCAAAGACAGCAACTATTGGCAGGCATTGAAACAAACAGAAAACTTTGCCGAATTAAAAGAGCACATATACACATCGGTAGAAACAAAGAACCATGTCGTATTGCAAGACCCTACCGAACAGAATATTAGAAAAATATTAAACTACGGCCATACATTGGGCCATGCGATCGAATCTTATTTTTTAGAAAACGAGGACAAGAAAACCCTTCTTCATGGAGAAGCCATTGCCGTTGGTATGATTCTAGAAGGGTACTTATCCAATAAATTAACAGGACTATCTACAGAAGAGCTAAAGGATATAAAAGAGACGTTTTTAAAATATTATGATAAGATATCTTTTACCCCCGATGATATTGAAAAAATCGTGTCTCTTTTAAAGTATGACAAGAAAAATTCGCATGGGAATATAAATTTTGTGTTGCTCAAGACGATAGGGGAAACACAAACCGATGTTCAAATAGAACCTGATTTGTACAAAGAGGCTTTTGCTTACTACATGGAATAAAAACTTTACATACTAAAATGAAGGGTTTCACAACTCTTTGCCATCGTCTTTAAATAAAATAACTAGTTTAGGTACAAGTAATTAAAAACCAAATAATTAACCTTTATCAGTTATGACCAGACGACTAATAGACTACAAAAAATTAGACCGTACACTTGCTTCTTTATTAATTGAAAGTTACCCACATGGCTATGGCGACGAAGATGTTATAACCTTTAAGGATATAAACGGAAACATTGTCGAGGCAGTAGAACTAAGAACGGAAGACACGCTTTATTTAGTTAAAATAAGCAAAAGCCTTTCTAATTTCATTGCCAATTTCGAGGAGAATATTGAAAAAGAGTTAGAATCAAAATCTCCCAAAGATATTATGGTAAACGGCCGAATAGGATATGAAATGGAAAGTGATTTTAAAATCACTGACGACGAGTTTTAACAAAACCACCCTTTTATCTACAGATATCTTTCTTTAAGAATATTTACGTGGTGTTTTTGGTGCCCACTAATAACAAACCCTATGGTTGCAACGCTCCATGGCAAATCACTAGCGGTACCTACCCTTTTCAATTGTTCGTTTGTCATATTCTTAAAAAGGAAAATAGTCGAGTTTCTAACGGCCAGATATTCGGCAAGGATATCTTCTTTTTTTCTTGTTAGGCTATCACTTTCTATAATATAGGTATCTTGGTCAAAGCCTGGTAATACCGTCTTGTCATTTCTAGAAAACCTGAATGCACGGTATTGAAAAATACGTTCCGTATCCATAATATGCAATAAAACTTCAGCAACGGTCCATTTCTGGTCCGCATAGGCGAATCCAAGTTTTTCTGAAGGTAATTTGTTTATTAATTCTATGAACCGCTCTCTGCCGTCATAAAGGGCATCCATTAGATTTACATCTTCTAGGGCATTTAGGTAGGTTTCATAAAAATAGGTAGTCCCTAAGTTTTGCAATTCTGATTTTTTCATAACCGTGATTTCATTTTTTTTCAATAAAAAAAGCCCAATCATAAAATGACCGGGCTTTCATATAAGCTTTTCATTTGATTACAATTCGTTAAAAATTGTATGCATCAATCGCTTTTTGTCATTAAAACTTTCTTCTAAAGATATCATCGTCTCCGTTCTACTAATACCATCGATATCATCTATTTTAAAAATGATATTTTTTGCATGCGTGGTATCCTTTGCTCGTATTTTACAGAAAATATTGAATTTTCCCGTAGTAATATGCGCAATAGTAACGTTAGGAATTTGATTTAACCTCTCCAAAACAAATTTTGTCTGATGTGTTTTTTCTAGGAAAATACCAACGTAAGCGATAAAAGCATATCCTAGCTTTACGTAATCTAAAGTAAGTGACGAACCTTTAATGATGCCCGCCTCTTCCATCTTTTTAACCCTAACATGGACTGTTCCTGCTGAAATTAAAAGTTTTTTTGCAATATCTGTAAAAGGAGTTCTGGTATTATCAATTAACATATCCAGAATCTGGTGGTCAATTTCGTCTAATTTAACTTTTCCCATGCTTGATTAATTTTGTGCAAAAATAAAAAATATTAAAAAGAATAATAATAAAACTTGATTTATTGTATAGATAATACAAGCCTTTAATGCATATCTACGGTAGTTTTCAGGAAACCAAGTCGATAATTTTAGTGGTTTCCAACCAATTTAAATCTTCACTTACCAAGCAATCTACCATTTTATGTCCAAAAAAACTATTAGGTTTAAAACCTTTTTTCTCAATTTTAGGCTCAAATACAATTTTATTGTCGCGTAACACTTCCTTATATAGTACTCCTATACACTCATCTTTATTCAATGTTTTGTCAATTACAGAAGCATTCAATAATACAATATCAAAATATAGCTTTTTGTTTTCTGGTATTGCGATGTAATCTTCCACTTTATAATCTGATAAGCTATCTTCCTGTATTGTTTTAATCGCCGTTCGGAGTGCATAATAGATAAACTCCCGAGTTTTTTCCCTTTCATAATCTTCTTGATAATGTCCGGCCTCAAAAAGTATAGTGGGCGTTTTTTCCATTTGAAAGGCATCACCAATACAATTAGGGTTAAAAGAGTCATCAAACCTCGCAACTTGTCCAGGAATAATACGCTGTAAGGCATTGTTCATGGCTGCGATTACCTGCATACTTTTTTTACGTGAAGGAGAATTGTTTCTATCGTAATCAAAAGCCGGCGCCAAAAAAGCCACGGTGGCAGGTTTATCATTTTTACCAACATTAAAGATGGTTCTTTGATCATGTAGATTAAAACAAAAATTTGGTCTAAAATCCTTAAATGTCTTTCTGAGAACCAAACTTTCTTTTTGAGTTCGTTTTTGGGCATCCCTATTTAAATCTACCCCATTCGCATTAAACCTAGTATAGGCCTGTGCTCCATCAGGATTTAAAATAGGTATAATCTGTAAGGTACATTCGTTCAAAATGGTCTTGGCCTCATCAGAACCCATTCGAAAGAAATTAAGCAAATCCAAAACTGCTTTTGTAGTGGTAGATTCGTTGCCGTGCATTTGTGACCACATAAATATTTTCTTTTTACCACTACCAACAGTCAATCCATAAATGGGCAAGCCATTTTCAGATGAACCTATAGTCTGTAAACCAAAAGAATTATCCAATTCATTTAAAAAATCATTTATGTGCGAATTGGTCACATAACGCCCAACTACATCTTGGACTTTTACCTGCGAATATTGTGAGTGATCTAACATTGTTAATTTATAAGAACCGCAAAAATACTATGTTATAATGTTACAATTGTAAACAATTGAGTTAAATTAGGTCTACGATGTTATACAATAATTTACAATTATAAATATTACATAGTTAAATAATTTATAATCAACATTTTAAAACTAATTATTTAAAATATTGATTTAATATAATGATTAGTTATAAACTCTTTTTTTTGAATTATTGACATATGTTTGTTTAACTTTGTATACGATGGTAGAACTGGAAAACATTGTTAAACGGATAGAACGGATACTCGATTATTATGAGCTGTCCGCATCGTCATTTGCTGATAAAATAGATGTTCCCCGCTCAAGTATCTCCCACTTACTTAAAGGCAGAAATAAACCTAGTTTAGAATTTGTCATGAAGGTGGTCGAAGCTTTTTCGGAAGTAAATCTATATTGGTTATTGTACGGAAAAGGAACATTTCCCTACAAGGAAACTACCCTACCCGACCAAAAGAAACCATCCATTGAAACAAAAATTAAAAAGACAACCCATAACAAACATTCTCAAAAAGTCATCGTATTGTACAGTGACGGCACTTTTGAAGAATACCACCAAAATCCCTCTTGACATTTCAACTTAATTTGGTTTCTTTTTTTTAAAGATCACCTCTTTTTTGATTAATTTGCAATCATGTTTAAAAGGATAGTTTTTACCGGTTTTTTATTATCCCTGCTAATCTCTTGTTACGAACCAGAGAGAAACTGTAGCGATTACAGAACAGGAGAGTTTATTTTTAAATACAAGATTGACGACACCGAAAAAACGGCAAAGTTCATTAGAGGTGAAGAATATAGTGTAGACTATTTCGATGGTCAAATAGACAGCTCTACCGTTAGATGGATCAACGATTGTGAGTTTGTACTACAAGATTTAAAAAGTAAAGTAGGCATCCACTACAAAATAATTAGCACTACGGACAGCTCTTATACTTTTGAATATAAAACCGCGATAAAAGACCCCAATCGTCCGCAAATAGTAAAAACAGGAACCGCTTATAAAGCTGAATAACCTATTTGTAACATCTTTTAAAACCACACTTCATAGATTTCAAGGTTTACAAGCGCCCTAGCGTCAAGACCGTCCATTAGACCAAAAATATCATCAATTTAAATTTTCCTTCGAATCTTTTTGCGAGGTACTCTTTGCACTATTCTTAATTAACACCTTGCGATGGAATGAAAATTCTTGAATTTTAATAGAATTTATACACATGCCATAGTTTGCGGTCTTTTTTAACTACAATAAATTCTTATCTTCAAAAGAAAACAAACAAACCTCTAAAATCATAATAAATAACAACTACACATTAAAATGAAAAATCACAAAAAAAACCAGAAAACGATTAGCCGTAGGTCTTTTGTAAAGAAAGGGGCTATTGCATCGTCCATTTTTATTGTACCAAGACACGTGTTGGGCGGTCAAGGCTTCGTTTCCCCCAGCGATCGCTTACATATAGCAGCAATAGGTGCGGGAGGCAAAGGTTTTAGCGACATTACCAATGCCTCTGTAAATGGAAGGGAGCGCGTCGTAGCTCTCTGTGATGTAGATTTTTCTGGGTCTGCCTCTAAAGCTGTTGAAGCTTTCCCTAAAGCAAAACTCTTCGATGATTTCAGGGTAATGCTGGACAAGAAAAAGAACATTGATGCCGTTACCATTTCTACCCCAGACCACGTACATGGCCCTGCAGCCAAATATGCCATGGAAAGAGGCATTCATGTTTATGTGCAAAAACCAATGACCCATAACATTCGTGAAGCCAGAAAACTAACAGAAATGGCCAGAACCCATAAGATCGTAAGTCAAATGGGAAATCAAGGAGGCTCTAACCCTCTTTTAGGAATGGTTCAAAAATGGATCGATGAAGATGCCATAGGCCCTATTTCGAAAGTACAAATTTGGACCAACAGACCTGTTTGGCCCCAAGGTATTCAAATGCCAAAACCCGATGATAGCCTAAAACCCAAGGACTTTAATTGGGATTTATGGCTAGGGCCGGCCACGGACAGACCTTACACACCTAATTTACATCCATTTAACTGGAGGGGCTGGTGGGACTTTGGAACCGGCGCCCTAGGGGATGTAGGATGCCATTTAGTGGACATCCCTTTTAGAACATTGAACTTAAAGTATCCTACCGCTGCAGAATGTAGTGTCGGATCTGTTTATACAAAAATGTGGACCCCAGATTATTACCCGGAAGGCTGTCCTCCCTCCTCTTTTATTACCTTAAAATTTGATGAGACCGAAAAATCCAAATCGCCCATCGAAATGACCTGGAGTGACGGAGGCATAAGACCGGCCCACCCAGACATAATTCCGGCAAATGATGACATTGGCGGAAAAAATAGCGCTAACGGTGTTTTGATCATTGGGGAAAAAGGCATTATCTCTACCAATATAAACGACAGCTCTCCATTGATGCCCAAATTATATCTGAATGACGGCACTACTGAATTCGGTCCTGAAATCGAAGAAAACCCAGAGCCTGAATATGGGCACCAACGTAAATGGGTAGATGCCTGTAAAGCAGGTTTTGGAAGCGAAGAACATTTAGGACTAACTTCTTCCTTCGATTATGCCGGACCAATGACGGAGACTGTTCTAATGGGCAACTTGGCAATTAGGAGCTATATGTTGCAAAAGAAAAACGAGCAAGGTCAAATGGATTTCTATGCGCGCAAAAAACTACTATGGGATGGCGAAAACATGAGAATCACCAACCTAGAGGAAGCAAATCAATTTGTTGGCCGCGAATATAGAAAGGGGTGGGAAATGTAATTTGGATTAATTTGGCCTGTTAAAGGCCACCTCCGGGTTGGCGCTCTTTTGTTTTTCAAACAACCGTTGTTGTTGTTTTACGGTCATTGTGCTACCATCATGACTCCATCCCGGAGGTCCAAAAATATACATCAGTTTGTGAGAAAGCTTATCTACTTTCTTTACATCTGCCCAAATGTCCTTGAATTCGTGGGTTAAAATAACAATTGGGTTGTACGACTCAGGTGCGTGAATAACCCCAAATTTAACCTCTACATCGTCATCCAGCTCTTTCCAGGTGCCAAACATTTTGTCGAAAATATTTAAAAATCCACCATGGTTTTTGTCTAAATATTCGACATTCTGCGCATGGTGCACCTGATGCATGGTATGTGTATTGAATATTTTTTCTATCCACCCCATTTTTGGTACATATTGACTGTGTAATTGAAATTGCCAAAAAGACTCGATAGCCAAACAGAATATGACCACTTCTACAGGAAATCCGATAGCGGGCATCCACATATAAAAGAATGGTTTGTACAATAAGGTAAACCATCCATTTCTAATGGCGGTACCTAAATTAAAATGATCTGAAGAATGGTGGACTATATGCGCCGCCCACAATATTCGAATCTCATGGTTGGCCCTATGAAACCAATAGTAGGTAAAATCATCGGCCAATTGGCACAATAAAAATATATACCATTCATAACCAAAAGATTTATATCCCATTATATTGGTTCTTACACCATCTACCAGCGGATTAAACAAATCATATGTAAAATTAAACACTACGATAAGAACCGTAACTTTGATCAGTGGCCCTAGAATGGCAGATCCAATCCCCATAACCCCACTGGCCAAAAAATCTTTCCATACATAAAGATCTTCGTCACCATGTGTATGGCTATAAGTAATTTCTAACAAAATAAAAGCTATGAAGCAGGGAATACCGTAAATAAAAGGGTTTGTTAAATCCATTTAAAAAATTAAATTTCGATAAAGATAGTTATAAAAGATTCCAATGTAAGATTTCTATGATAATTAGTCTTTATAGAATTATAAGCCCTGTAAAGCTATAGATTTATTCATTTCTTCAAAAAGATATTCTACCAATCAGAACAACACCCCTTTGAAACCAAAGAATTCATCTATGGATCATATTTATGCAACCTTCTTTTTTGAGTTCCATATTTTTTTCTTTTCAAAAACGACAAACCTTAAAATAGCGTAATTTGACCCTCGTCATCATCTTCTTCGTCCCCATTTATTTTTTGGGGAGTATCTGACATATTTGTTTTATTTTCTGTATCGGAAATATTTTCCTCATCAACCACTTCTATATTTTCTGTTTGCTCTGGAGCCTCTTCTTCGTAGGGCAAGGGATCCAATAAGTTGATGTTTTTAACCTTTTCGGCAATCAACTGATTACCTAAAGCTTTAATTCCCTTAATCGCTATAAAATCTTCAATTTCAACATTTAAATTGTCTTTTGCTTGTTTACCTCTTGGTTTTGGAAATTCAATTTCGACCACTGGTCTCCAGTCGGTAGAAATAATTTCTAAATACGACTTAGGATGTTCAGATATGAACAGTTCTTCCTTGTTCTCGTTTTCCACCAAAAAGCGCTTAACGTAATAACGTTCTTTTTCCCCTTCCCAATAAATGGCTGAAATAGGCTTTTTAGGATTCCATTTCTCTAAAACGATCATATCTTCATCAAAATGTGTAGTTAAGTCGGGTGAAATGGTTTTTACAAGACCTTTTTGCGTGATCACCAATAAAAGGTCCTCCCCTTTAAACTCTCCGATGAGTTCACCTCTACCATCAACGTTTAATCTACGAACCACGTCGTCGAACCAGATTTTTCTTGGCTTTAAGGTAGATACGCCTTTTTCTTTTAGATCAATACGTTTTACCGAGTATTTTGTGACTATGTTACCTTTGGATCCTCGTCCTTTGATAAGCACATCGGCGAAATCTACATCCCATTTTAATTTTTTTATACTACCTACCTGTCTAAGGTTCACGGTCACCACCTCTGCC
Source organism: Maribacter thermophilus (assembly GCF_001020565.1). Lineage (GTDB taxonomy): Bacteria > Bacteroidota > Bacteroidia > Flavobacteriales > Flavobacteriaceae > Maribacter > Maribacter thermophilus. The sequence continues at coordinate 1,035,800 of NZ_LDAS01000001.1, forward strand.
TCTCCATTAGGGTTTGCGGAAAAATACAATACCTGAGAATTGGGTGCTCCTGCCGTTAAATCATAGGGTTTGTCCCTAGTGACCGAGGTTACGTTAAAACGTTTTATATAAGTAGGGCCTCCTTTTCCGCTTTTGTAGATAAGGTTGTAGGTGGTTCTTTTGTCCTTTTTCTTAAAAACCGCTACATGAATAATGTTTTTACCTATGAAAGTCTTGGCATCTACCTTTGTCACCTGCATTTTACCGTCTTTGGTAAAAACTATAATATCGTCTATATCGCTACAATCGGTAACATATTCATCTCTTCTAAGCGAAGTACCTACAAAACCTTCTTCCCTATTTACATAAAGCTTGGTATTTCTTATAACAACTTTGGTAGCTTCGATATCATCAAATACACGTATTTCCGATTTTCTCTCCCTACCTTTTCCGTACTTTTCCTTTAGGTTTTTAAAATAGTCGATGGCAAAATCGACCAAATGCTCCAAATGATGCTTTACCTCTGCGATCTTTTCCTCAAGTGCATCTAGATGCTGTTGTGCTTTATCAAGGTCGAATTTAGAGATTCTCTTAATCCTTATCTCCGTAAGCTTAACGATGTCTTCGTTTGTAACAGCTCTTCTTAAATGTTTCGTATGTGGCTTTAAACCTTTATCTATAGCGGATATTACACCGTCCCATGTCTCTTCTTCCTCAATATCACGATAAATTCTATTCTCTATAAAAATACGCTCCAGAGATGCGGAATGCCATTGCTCCTCCAACTCCCCCAATTGTATCTCCAACTCTTGTTTCAGCAAATCTACCGTGGCATCAGTAGAACGCTGTAGCATCTCGGTAACACCTATAAACAAGGGCTTGTTATCTTCAATAATACAACCTAGAGGTGATATGGAAGATTCACAAGCCGTAAAGGCATACAGGGCGTCAATGGTTTTGTCTGGGGAAATTCCGGACGGTAAATGCACCAAAATTTCAACTTCGGCTGCCGTATTATCTTCTATTTTCTTTATCTTGATCTTTCCTTTGTCGTTCGCTTTAAGAATAGAATCTATTAAAGAAGAAGTGTTAGTACCGTATGGTATCTCATTGATTACCAGTGTGTTTTTGTCTAGTTGAGATATTTTAGCTCTTACCCTTACCTTTCCTCCTCTTAAACCATCGTTGTAATTGCTGATATCTATGATACCGGCAGTAGGAAAATCTGGATACAATTTAAATCTTTGCCCTTTTAAGTGCTTAATGGAGGCATCTATAAGTTCACAAAAATTGTGAGGGAGAATTTTCGTGGAAAGCCCCACGGCTATACCTTCGGCTCCTTGCGCCAAAAGCAACGGGAATTTAACGGGCAGGTTCACCGGTTCTTTTTTACGCCCGTCATAAGACATCTGCCATTCGGTAATCTTAGGACTAAAAACTACCTCTAACGCAAATTTAGAAAGCCTGGCCTCAATATATCTTGATGCTGCGGCCCTGTCCCCTGTCAATATATTACCCCAGTTACCTTGGGTATCTATCAATAAATCTTTTTGGCCTATCTGCACCATTGCGTCCGCTATACTTGCATCACCATGGGGATGGTATTGCATAGTGTGCCCGACTACATTCGCAACTTTGTTATAACGGCCGTCGTCCAGCTCTTTTAAAGCATGCATTATTCTGCGCTGTACAGGTTTAAAGCCATCTTCTATGGCCGGTACTGCGCGCTCTAAGATTACATAGGAAGCATAGTCAAGAAACCAATCTTTATACATACCCGTAACCCTGGTCAAAGCTTCGGACTTATCTTCGTTGGTTGGTTGTTGACCAGCAGATGGATTTTCGTTCTGTTCGTCGTTCAACTCTTCATTTTCTTCCATTCAGAAACAATCTTATTTACTTGATTTATATTTGGTTTTCCTCTATTAGGTCAATTTCTACTTTAAGGTTTTCTATGATAAACTCTTGACGATCGGGTGTATTTTTACCCATGTAAAAACTTAGTAGCTCTTCTATGGACATCGCCTTGTCCAGCATTACGGGCTCTAACCTTATATCGTCCCCAATAAAATACTTGAACTCGTCCGGAGATATTTCGCCCAACCCCTTAAATCTAGTAATTTCTGGTTTTCCTGATAGTTTTTTTATTGCCATTTGTCTTTCCTCGTCGCTGTAGCAATAAATAGTTTCTTTTTTGTTTCGCACCCTAAACAAAGGAGTCTGGAGAATATACAAGTGATTCTCTTTTATCAATTCTGGAAAAAACTGCAGAAAAAAGGTAATCAACAACAAACGAATATGCATACCGTCGACATCTGCATCGGTAGCGATTACGATATTGTTATACCTTAGGTCTTCCATGGACTCTTCAATATTAAGTGCTGCCTGCAAAAGATTGAACTCCTCATTCTCGTATACGATCTTCTTTGACATACCGTAAGAGTTCAATGGCTTACCCCTAAGACTAAAAACAGCTTGCGTATTTACATCCCTTGATTTTGTAATAGATCCCGACGCAGAATCCCCCTCTGTTATAAATAGGGTACTGTCTAACCTATTATCTTTTTTCATATCGCCCAGATGAACCCTGCAATCGCGCAACTTCTTGTTGTGAAGACTTGCTTTCTTTGCTCGGTCTCTTGCCAGTTTACGAATACCCGACAGTTCTTTTCGCTCTTTTTCCGCCATAATAATCTTGCGCTGAAGCTTATCGGCGGTTTCGGGATTCTTATGTAAGTAGTTGTCCAGGTACTTACCTACAAAATCATTAACGTAGGTTCTGACCGTGGGAAAATCTCCTCCCATATCGGTTGAACCTAATTTTGTTTTGGTCTGGCTTTCGAATACGGGCTCCATTACCTTGATGGAAATGGCACATATAATAGACTTTCTAATATCGGAAGCGTCATAGTTTTTACCGTAAAAATCACGAACGGTCTTTACGATCGCTTCTCTAAATGCCGCTTGGTGGGTTCCTCCTTGTGTTGTATGCTGGCCATTCACAAAAGAATGGTATTCTTCGCTATACTGAGTTTTACTATGTGTGATGGCAACTTCAATATCCTCTCCCTTCAGATGTATAACAGGATAGAGCATATCTTCCACATTGTTATTGTCTTCCAACAAATCCTTTAATCCGTTTTCCGAATGAAATTTTTCACCGTTGAAAACAATGGTAAGCCCAGGATTCAAGTAAACGTAATTCTTGAGCATGCGTTCCACATACTCATTACGGTATTTGTAGTTTTTAAAAATACTTTCGTCCGGTATAAAAGTTACCTTGGTTCCTTTTCTTTTTGAGGTCTCTACGGGTCCCTCTTCCTTTTCAAGATTACCAAAACTAAACTGAGCCGTTTTTATTTGGTTGTCTCTTGAAGATTGTACTTCAAAAAAGCTAGAAAGGGCGTTCACCGCTTTTGTACCTACTCCATTTAAACCTACGGACTTTTTAAACGCACGACTATCGTACTTACCTCCGGTATTCATTTTAGAGACCACGTCCACAACTTTACCAAGTGGAATTCCCCGACCATAGTCGCGTACTTTTACGACTTTGTCCTTTATACTGATTTCAATGGTCTTGCCGGCCCCCATTACAAACTCATCGATACAGTTATCGATGACTTCCTTCAAAAGAATGTAGATTCCATCATCTGCGGACGACCCGTCACCTAACTTACCAATATACATACCCGGACGCAATCGGATATGTTCTTTCCAATCAAGCGAGCGTATGTTATCTTCTGTATACTGAGATTCTTGGGACATTTAACTAAAATTTATGAAAGTGTTGCTAAAGATAGCACGACTAACATAAAGAAAAAACCCCTATCACGTAAAGTAATTAACAATAGAATATTATCTATTGTTGATATTTTCTATGGTTTACACGTTAAACCTGAAATGCATTATGTCGCCATCTTTTACAATGTATTCTTTACCTTCCACCCTCATTTTACCGGCTTCTTTAACTTTGGCCTCACTGCCATAATTCACAAAATCCTCATAACCGATGACTTCTGCACGAATAAATCCTTTTTCAAAATCGGTGTGTATTACTCCGGCCGCTTGTGGTGCCGTGGCCCCTACAGGAATGGTCCAAGCCCTCACTTCTTTGACGCCGGCGGTAAAATAAGTCTCTAAATTCAATAATTTGTAGGCACCTCTAATCAATTTTGCGGACCCTGGTTCTTCCAGGCCTAAATCCTCTAAGAACATTTGCCTTTCTTCATAGGTCTCCAATTCTGTAATATCGGCTTCGGTACCCACTGCCAAAAAGATAACTTCGGCATTTTCATTGGCTACGGCGGCTTTCACCTTTTCAACATACGCATTGCCAGATGTAGCCGATTCTTCATCGACATTACACACATACATGACCGGCTTGTCCGTAATAAACTGTAATGGCCTTACAAATTCTTGCCTGTCCTCTTCAGATATATCAATAGCCCTTACAGATGTTCCTGCTTCCAGACCTGTTTTTATTGCCATTAAGACCGCTTCTTCTTTCTGAGCTTCCTTATTACCCGTTTTGGCAGCTCTTTTTACCTTATCCAACTTTTTGTCTACGGTCTCCAAATCTTTCAACTGCAACTCCATATCAATGGTTTCCTTATCACGTATTGGGTCTACGCTACCATCCACATGTACAATATTATCATTGTCGAAACATCTTAACACATGCAAAATAGCATCGGTTTCCCTAATATTGCCTAAAAACTGATTTCCAAGTCCTTCTCCTTTACTAGCTCCCTTCACGAGACCTGCGATATCTACAATCTCTACAGTTGCCGGTAGCACCCTTTCCGGATTTACCAATTCTTCCAATTTTTCCAATCTATTGTCGGGTACGTTCACTACACCGATATTAGGTTCTATGGTACAAAATGGAAAGTTTGCACTCTGGGCCTTGGCATTGGACAAACAATTAAAAAGGGTTGATTTACCTACATTTGGCAATCCTACGATACCTGCTTTCATTCTTTATGTTATGGATTTAAGGCTAAAGTGTTAACCAGCCTATCAAATTTGGCTGCAAAGATAATATCTACAATTATAAGAGCGCCAACATTACAGAATAATATTACACATACCTAATTAACAATGATACATGTGTTTAAAGTCTATAACAAAAAAAGACCCCGACAAATATTGACAGGGCCCAGTTTTTTCTATAAAATCTTTATTCTATTCTTCGCCGTGCATAAACGCCTGTTTGGCCAATAAGGTCTCTTCTGACTCTACATGGTCCTCATCTGGTACACAGCAGTCAACAGGGCATACGGCCGCACATTGGGGCTCTTCATGAAACCCTTTACATTCCGTACACTTATCGGGTGCTATGTAATAGACTTCATCACTTATGGGATCTTGAACTTCATCTGCATTTACGGCTTTTCCGTTCGGTAATACCACGTCGCCCTGTAAAGAGGTTCCGTCCGAATAACGCCATTCATCCGCACCTTCATAAATAGCCGTATTGGGACATTCTGGTTCACACGCCCCACAATTTATACACTCATCGGTAATAATAATTGCCATATTCTTCTTTTTATTAAGCTTCTTAAACCAACCCCATTATTCAATAGTTCGTTTTCCGCTTTCTTTTTAATCAGTATCCGTACTTTTGCACAAAAGTAATCTCTACTAAACTAGTTTACAAATATAATGGCACAACACAATCAAAGTATAGAAGCTTTTGTTAAACTTGGAGAATTTCTAAAGACATTTTGTGATTTTACCAATTCTGACCAAAATATCGTAGAAAATAATGACCCATGGATCAATAAGTTCACAGACATTGTAAAAAAGGCCTATCACCATAACGGATGGTTTACCCAGGATAATATCGTACATTCTTTTCAGGAATGGTCAAAAGTACTGACAAAAGATAAGTTGGAAGGGTGGATATCGCAATATGATACACAACAAAAACAGGACAAAAAAGTCGCAATTATCATGGCCGGAAATATTCCATTGGTCGGATTCCATGATTTTCTTTCAGTATTGATTACAGGTAATACCGCTTTGGTAAAACTTTCTAGCAACGACAAACTACTAATACCCTTAATTTCTGAATACCTAACTCATTTAGACCCTAGTTTAGGGGATAAAATTGAGTTTTCCGACAATTTAGGTGGAAATTTTGATGCTGTGATAGCCACCGGAAGTAACAATACCGCTAGATATTTTGAATACTATTTCGGAAAAAAACCGCATATCATCAGAAAAAACAGAAATTCCGTCGCTATTCTCAAAGGAACCGAGTCAAAGGAAGAATTACAATTGCTCGGCGAAGATATTTTTAGATATTACGGACTAGGCTGCAGAAGTGTGTCTAAGCTGTTAGTGCCCCATGGTTACGACTTTGACAACTTCTACAAAGCCATCTATGATTACAAAGACATTATAAACGAGACCAAGTATGCCAATAACTACGATTATAACAAGGCCGTTTATTTAATGAGTGAGTTTAAGTTTTTGGACAATGGCTTTTTGGTCTTAAAAGAGGATGAAAGTTATGCTTCGCCGATCGCATCGGTATTTTACGAGTATTATAATTCAGAATCTTCATTAAAAGAAAAACTAACGAAAGACACCGATAAAATTCAATGTGTCGTGGGCAACAACGTAATTGAAAACACCGTACCCTTCGGAGATACACAAAAACCAGAGCTCTGGGATTATGCAGACGGCGTTGACACTGTTGAATTCCTGTTAAGAACATCCTAGAATATTTTAATTTCAACAAAGGCCGTTTCATAGAAAATATAGACCTTTGCCCCCTTAATTATAATAAAATGAAGAAGCATAATTTTAGTGCAGGCCCATGTATCTTGCCAAAAGAAGTTTTATTAAAAGCCTCGGAGGCCGTAATGGATTTAAACGGTTCCGGACTTTCTTTGGTAGAAATATCACATCGTAGCAAAGACTTTGTGGAAATCATGGAGAAAGCTAGGTCATTGGTCTTGGAGTTGTTAGATCTAGAAGGAAAAGGATACCATGCATTATTTCTTCAAGGTGGTGCCAGTTTAGAGTTTTTAATGGTCGCCTACAACCTTTTGGAGACCAAAGCAGGTTATTTGAATACCGGCACATGGAGCGACAAGGCCATCAAAGAAGCTAAATTGTTCGGTGAAATCGTAGAGGTAGGTTCTTCTAAAGATGAAAACTTTAAATATATCCCAAAGGGATACTCCGTTCCAAACGGGTTAGATTACCTTCACCTTACCTCTAACAACACCATTTACGGTACACAATTCAAAAAATTCCCTACTACTGATGCTCCCTTGGTGTGCGACATGAGTTCGGATATTTTTTCGAGAAAACTGGATTTTTCACAATTTGACCTTATTTATGCCGGCGCCCAGAAAAATATGGGACCTGCCGGAACAACCTTGGTGGTCGTAAAAGAAGAAATATTGGGCAAAGTCTCTAGACAGATCCCTTCTATGTTAGATTATAAATTGCACGTTTCTAAAGAAAGTATGTTTAACACGCCACCTGTGTTTGCTGTATATACTTCGATGCTAACATTGGAATGGCTTAAGAATTTAGGAGGTATTTCGGCAATAGAGGAAATAAATGAAAAGAAAGCTCAACTGTTATATTCCGAAATAGACCTGAATCCTGTGTTTGAAGGTTATGCCAATAAAGACGACCGTTCTATAATGAACGCTACCTTTAATTTAACGGACGAGGGGCTTAAACCTACCTTTGATGAAATGTTGAAAGAGGCTGGCATCAATGGATTAAACGGACATCGTTCTATTGGTGGTTACCGAGCCAGCATGTACAATGCCCTACCCCTAGAAAGTGTAGGTGTTTTGGTAGATGTAATGAGTGAGATGGAACGAAAAGCATAAAAGAATGAAGATACTAGCGAATGACGGAATATCGGAAAGTGGTATTTCGCTTCTAGAAAAAAACGGTTTTCAAGTTTTGACCACTACGGTGGCGCAACAGCAACTTGCCAATTATATTAACGATAACGATGTAGTAGGCCTGTTGGTACGCAGTGCTACCAAGGTTAAAAAAGATGTTATCGACGCATGCCCCAAGCTTAAATTAATAGGACGTGGTGGCGTTGGTATGGATAATATAGATGTAGCTTATGCCGAAAGTAAAGGTATTCATGTAATCAACACGCCTGCAGCGTCTTCCGAATCTGTAGCCGAACTGGTTTTTGCACATTTATACGGTGGTGTCCGTTTTTTATACGATGCAAATAGAAATATGCCTTTAGAAGGCGACAGCAGATTCAAACAATTAAAAAAATCATACGGAAAGGGAAAAGAGCTTAGGGGCAAGACCTTGGGCATAATAGGTTTTGGAAGAATTGGTCAAGCGACAGCGAAACTAGCTATCGGTGTGGGAATGAACGTACTATATCATGATCCTCAACTGGATAATGTAGAAGTGTCATTGTCATTTTTTGACAACCGATCCGTTACATTCAACCTAAAAAACACAGATAAGGAACGTTTGCTAAAAGAAGCGGATTTTATAACGGTTCATGTACCTTTTCAAAACGAATATGTGCTTGGCAAAAAAGAATTTGACATGATGAAAGATGGTGTTGGTATTATCAATGCCGCCCGAGGAGGTGTTATCGACGAGGTTGCCTTGGTTGCCGCTTTGGAAAGTAACAAGATTTCTTTTGCCGGTATGGATGTATACGAATCGGAGCCAAATCCTGAGATAAAGATACTTATGCACCCAAAAATTTCGTTGACACCTCACATTGGGGCCGCTACGGAAGAGGCACAGGATAGAATTGGTGTAGAATTGGCCGAACAAATCATTTCACGCCTAAAATAAGCGTTGGTTTACCAATTTTAACTGCAGTTTTCGTACTTTAACGGACTAAACATTAAATTAACTATAAAATGGCAGGATTATTAGATTTATTAAATAGCCCAATGGGCAAGCAATTAATTAGCGGTGTTGCCGGGCAAACAAACCAGCCCGAAAGCAAAACTGCCGATGTTTTAAGTATGGCAATGCCATTGCTTTTAGGCGCAATGAAAAAGAATGTATCGACACCTGATGGAGCACAAGGATTAATGAGTGCGTTATCTAGCAAACACGATGGTAGTATCTTGGATAACCTTGGTGGTTTGTTTCAAGGTGGCGTAGATGACTCCGTTGTACAGGACGGTGCTGGAATTTTAGGACACGTTTTTGGAGACAAACAACCAGTCGTAGAAAATACCTTGAGTCAAAAATCCGGTTTGGATGCAGGCTCTGTATCACAGATCATGAAAATAGCCGCCCCTATTGTAATGGGCTTTCTGGGCAAACAAACATCACAAAGCAATGTAAGTGATTCTTCGGGCATGAACGCTTTGCTAGGTAGCATGCTAGGTGGACAACCACAAGAGAACCAAAGCCTAATTACTACCTTATTAGATGCAGATGGCGACGGTAGTATTTTAGATGATGTAGCAGGTATGGTGATGGGCAGCAATAAAAAAAGTGGCGGTTTAGGAGGCCTTTTGGGCGGATTATTCGGAAAATAAGATATATCGACCAAACATAATAAGAGCCGTTTGAAAATTCAAACGGCTTTTTTTGTATATTAATAATATGAAATCGTTTTTTAAAATAGTTGGTTTATTGGTCTTGACAGTGCTACTTGCATACTGTACCACCTCTAAAAGCGCCCTTTCCATTTCAGAAGAGGAAGCTCAGGCATTTGAACAGGTCAAAGGTGATACCATAGCAATTGCCAATGAAGAGACCGAATACGAAATCATAATAATAGAACCTGGTTTCAATACTTGGTTAAACTCCATAGCCAGACCAGAAGGCTACTACTCCCAGTCGTTTATGGAAAACCGGAACCGGTTAATGGTCTTAGAATGGAACCAACGGGTAATTCAGCCACAAAGGTACGACCCAAGTTTGTACGAACAACAAATCAATTACGATCCCAATATTGATTATGGTTACGATGTTAATTACAAACTCTATAATTATTTTATTTATTTTCAAAGAAAATACAATCAACGCTTAGGACCCTTTATTCCTAGAATCTAAAAAAGTATCTTTGGCTTTTTTATAAGAAAATGGAGAAATTAAAAGCACGTTGGGGCATAACCAGTAATTTTCAACTAATTATAATTTTTATTGTATTTGCCATAACCGGTTCTTCGTCTGTTTATGTAGCAAAGCCATTCTTGAGCTTTATAGGTTTGGAGGCTCAAAACTTTTCTGATTCTTGGTGGGGGTCTATTTTGTATTGGACGCTTCGTATCGTATTGATTTTTCCGTTCTATCAAATTCTCTTGATAATGTATGGTTGGTTATTTGGTCAATTCAAGTTTTTCTGGGCATTTGAAAAAAAAATGCTTAAACGTATGGGATTAGGTTTCATGTTCAGCTAATTTATTATTTATTAACACTTTTGTCTAATATGCAATGATTAGATTTGTAATATGGGCTTGATGAGACATAAAGCGATATTTTCCCTAGTTTCTATATGCATTATAGGATGTCTCTTTACACCTTATATCATTAAAATAAACCATGGTCTTTTAACACATGAAGACACTATATGTGTAGCCAAGGGCGATTTACACATTCATGAAATAGAATTTGATTGTGACTTTTACAAATATCAAATTTCTTCACTGTTTTATATAGGTTTGGTTAAACCAAAACTAATACAATTGGCCGCTTCAAGTGAGAAGTTGACCAACCACTATGTTTTTACTAGTAAATTTCAAAAATTACATTTTGTCTTAAGAGGACCTCCTGTCCTAGGTTAGTTAAAGTACACGTTAATCCATACTTTTTTTAATCTCTTAAACAATTTATAATGAGAAATATTTATGCTGTCATATTAATGGCACTAATTTGCAATTCGATTTTTTCCCAGAATTCCGTTACAGGAACCATTCTTGATAGTGAAAACAATGAACCTTTAGAACAGGTATCCATTTATTTTCCACAACTTGAAAAAGGAACGATAAGTGATGAAAATGGCAATTACGAGATTCGAAACCTACCTACCGGTAGTTTTAAGATAGTTGTTTCTTATCTGGGCTTTCAAACGATTTCAAAAACAATAAACATTGATAAGAAAACTGTTGATTTCTCTATAAATCTTAGTCCCAGTGCTATAGAAATGGAAGAGGTGATCGTCTCTACCCCTTTTCATAAATTACAGCGCGAAAATGTAATGAAGATAGAAAGGGCAAGTGTTAAGGAATTAAAAAGCAATGGAGCCATTACTTTATCTGATGGAATTACAAATATTCCGGGAGTGGAAAGTGTATCTACCGGTGTTGGTATCGGTAAACCGGTTATTAGGGGCCTAAGTTCTAATAGAGTATTAACCTACACACAAGGCATAAGACTGGAAAACCAGCAATTTGGTGATGAACACGGCCTTGGTATTAGTGATGCGGGTATAGAAAGCGTAGAGGTAATAAAGGGCCCTGCCTCGTTACTTTACGGTTCCGATGCACTAGGAGGCGTACTGTATTTAAATCCAGAAAAATTTGCCGTACCCAATGATACCGAAGGAGACATTAATCTCAACTATTTCTCCAATACCCAAGGTATTAATGGAAATGGTGGGTTTAAAACCTCTTCGGACAAATTAAAATTCTTGGTGCGATTGGGTGGTGCATCTCATGTAGATTATAAAACAGGTGATGGGGAAAGAGTTACAAATTCAAGATTTAAGGAATACGACCTAAAGACCGGACTTGGTTATCAAGGAACAAATTTTAATACAGAACTTAGATATAACTATAACAATTCAGAGTTGGGAATACCTGAGGAAATTGGTGTTCAGAATACCGAAAGAGATGCTATAGAGCCGTTTCAAGATATTACCAGCCATATAATAAGTTCTAAATCGAACATCTATTTTAAAAACTCGAGCTTACAGGCCATTTTTGGTTATACACAAAACAATCGTCTAGAATATGAAGATCATGAGCACCATGAAGAAGAGCATGAAGAAGAAGAACATGAAGAAGAAGGGGCAGCTTTGGACATGGTGCTGAAAACCTTCAGCTACAACATTCAATACAATATAAAACAAATTGGAGCTACCGAAGCAATTATCGGTGTTCAGGGAATGAGCCAAACCAACAAAAACTTTGGCGAAGAAGTGCTTATACCCGATGCGTCGACCAATGATGTAGGTATATTGGCAACATCACACACACATTTTAAAAATGGAGATTTACAGCTAGGAATCAGATACGATAATAGGGTTATAGATGGTGATGAGAGCGGCACTCTTGGTGATGACACTTATATAGCATCCATAGAACGTAGTTTTCACAGTTTTAATATCGCCGCAGGTTATAAACATGATTTTACCGATAATTTTACAGGTAGATTAAATATAGCCTCAGGTTTTCGAGCTCCTAATTTGGCAGAGCTAACATCTAACGGCACCCATGAAGGAACCAATAGATTTGAAGTTGGAAATCCCGATTTGGATAATGAAAAGAATTTACAGACAGATATATCATTAGAGTACAAGAATGAACATTTCGAAATTTATATAAACGGTTTTTATAATAGTGTTTCCGACTACATATATCTAGAGCCCAATGGGGAATTTATAAATGAAGATGCCGTTTATCTTTATCTACAACAAGATGCTGTATTATATGGAGGGGAAGCTGGGTTGCATTACCACCCTCATCCTATAGATTGGCTACATTTAGAGAGTAACTTTTCTTTGGTGCGCGGTAAATTGGACAATGACGGCAATTTACCATTGATACCCGCCAATAATTGGAATAACACTTTAAGATTTGAGTTCAACAGTGCTACCAACTTGTTGTCAAACAGTTATGGTTTTATAACGTTAAAATCTTTCTTCAAACAGGATAAAGTAAGCACATATGAAACACCTACAGATTCTTACAGCCTATTAAACATGGGATTAGGGACCACTCTCTCTTTCTCTAAACAAAAAATAGGGATCAAAGTAAGTGCTAATAACATTCTTGACAAAACATATGTTTCACACTTGTCTAGGTTAAAGACTGATGGAATTGCCAATATTGGAAGAAACATCAATGTAGGTATCAGTATACCTCTTTAAATACAGATCCCTTCGGTTTTGTTAATTAAACCGAAGGGATTTTTTATTGGTCCAACTTGTACCATTCAATATTCGACAACGCTTTTCTTCTTCCCTTTTTAAGAAGCGGATAATTTGTGGTCAAGTAATCCACGATTATTTTTTGGTTGTCACCCAAATCCCATAAGCCTTGTGTTTCCTGCATCCACCGAATGGTACTGTTCCATTGCTCCTCTCCCATTCTATTCTGAATAATCAATTTAGAGGAATGGCACGTGGTACAATTATTAATTACTTCTTGTAAACCTTCTGCCTCTATCAGACCTGTACGCACATGAATTCCGTTCTCTACCCTATTTGGGTCTATTTCACTTATTTCTTCAATTTCTTCTTCAGATTCCTCAGGCCCTATAAAGTACCAAACACCTACTCCCATTAAAAGAAAGAAGACAGTGGCTACAATGGGCCACTTATATTTTGAAGAATTTTCAGTGGGTGTATTTTTACCTTTCATCATACCACTTTTACCGCAATACGGTGACATGCATTATTTAGATATCCTTTTGGGTTCCAACCTGGTAACACCATAGGTTGCTTATTTCCGTTTGTATCGGTAGCCCTGGCCCAGATTTCATAATAACCCTTCTTAGGAAAGTTTATCTCTCCTCCAAAATGTTGCCATGCCAACCTGTTCACCGGTTTTTGAACATGAATGCTTTTCCAGCTAGAACCGAAATCTATGGAATATTCCATTTCGGAAACTTCTAACTCACCTGCCCATGCATGACCTCTTATCTTTAACGATTTTCCTTCATTAATGATAGCTCCAGATTTTGGATATGTAATCAGCGATTTTACGGGCATAGACTCTATAATACACATATCTTCATCATCTACCTTTTCTCCTGGAGCCACTGTCTCACAAGGTACGCGATACGAGCTACCACCCATTTTTTCGCCATCATGTATTTTATTTCGGATACTGATTCCGTTCAACCATTTACCAGAAACGGATGCAGGCCATCCGCCGGCAACCAATCGTAACGGGTAACCATGTGTTAACGGTATATCTTCCCCATTCATGGCAAATGCCAATATAGTCTCGTCTTGCATAGCCTTGGCTATAGGCATACCTCTTGATATGGGTTCTTTTTGTGGATTTCTACTTAAATGTATATCCGCCCCGTGATAACCTATATATACGGCATCATCCTTAATTCCTACGTCTTCTAAAACATCCTTTAACCTAACTCCCGTCCACTCTGCACAAGAAACGGCACCTATAGTCCATTGGTTACCTTTGGCCGGCGGGTCAAACTCGCTACGCCCGTTTCCTCCACACTCTAGGGTAAGTTGATACGTGTAATGTTTAAATTTTGATTTTAGATCGGCTAGTGAGTAGGTTTTTGTGTTCACCACAGACTCACCGTCTATTTTTAATTGCCAGGTAGAAACATCTATATCTTCGGGTATGATGCCATTATTACGAATAAACATAAATTTATTGGGAGTAACGTCGTCATTTAAAAGATGTGCCCGGGCTTCCATATTCCACGGCTTATCGTTCAGCAAGACCATTTCGGGATCTTTATGGAACATTTTAAAGGGATCTGGCTCTTGAAATGCTAAGGGGGAATACCCTTTCGGCAGTAGGTTTCTATATACAATATCACTTAGTAATACCGTTGAAACAGCGCCCACACCTGCCTTTTTTACAAAGTTTCTTCTTTTCAATCTGTAACTATTTTGTTATAAAGTTACATATTTTAAGAGCGAACTAAAAAATCATTAAACCTGAATTGTCTGTTTTTTGGACTTTTTAAAAACGTAGGTATAAAACCACATTATCGTAAAAGTAGGTATCACATCTAAACCAGGAATAATCTCTTCTATAAAGGTAACAACACCGGCCGCTTGGCCAACTTTGCCCTTATACATCCGTGTCATTAACCAACCAGATAATGGCGCCCAGATAATGTCTGAAAATTCACCAATGAACGGAATGGCAAAAGAGAGCATTCCTATTGCATCGAACAAAAGTCCTAAAAAGAGTTGTTTGTATTTTTTGTCTTTAGTAATTGACATAGTATAAAATTAATGATCTTATTGTTGATAGCGCAACAAAGATGCCAAAAGTTACAACCGGTACATTACATTAAGACAATTCAGAGCCAATAAGCTTCAAAAATTCGTTACGGGTCTCTATTTTTTCAAATTGTCCTCTAAAGCCAGAGGTGGTAGTAACAGAATTTTGTTTTTGAACCCCTCTCATCATCATACACATATGGGAAGCCTCTATAACCACTGCTACGCCCTTGGGCTTTAATGTATTGTTTAGGCATTCCAATATATCGTGTGTAAGACGTTCTTGAACCTGTAGTCTTCTGGCAAATACATCCACGATTCTAGGGATCTTGCTAAGCCCTACTATCTGTCCGTTTGGTATATAGGCTACATGCGCCTTACCAAAAAAGGGCAGCATATGATGTTCGCACAAAGAGTACAATTCTATATTTTTAATGATTACCATGTCGTCGTAATCCTCCTTGAACATGGCCCCTTTTAATATTTCCTCTGCGTCTTGTTGATAACCTTGGGTTAGAAACATCATAGCCTTTGCGGCACGTTCGGGTGTTTTTAACAAACCATCTCTGGTAGCATCTTCGCCAATTTCATTTATGACCGAAGAAAACTTCTCCTTTAATTCATCTGTTATCTCTAAATTATATTCTTCGAAATTTCTATATGGCGACATGTAATATGTTTAATTAATTTAAAAAAATGATAAACAAAAATAAGTATTGTTAAATCAATCGCGGCTAATATATAGTTAAAATTGTTCTTTTTTATTTAAAGAGCATAAGTATTATTTATAATGGCAATGGTAAAATATTATATACGTAAATTACCAAGGTTAATTGTTATTTTGTTATCTGACACCCATTCTTTAATTTCACCATTTATTTACCGTTACATGATAAAAGCCTCGAACATCCATAAATATTATGGGGAACTAGAAGTATTAAAAGGTGTAGACCTACACATAAAGAAAGGGGAGATTGTCTCTATAGTAGGTGCATCCGGCGCCGGCAAAACGACGCTTTTACAAATTTTGGGCACATTGGATGTGCTGTCGAACGTAAACGACGGACACCTACTGGTGAATGGTACCGAAACCACTCGCCTGTCGGACAAAGAGTTGGCTAAATTTAGGAATGAACATATTGGTTTTATTTTTCAATTTCACCAATTGCTTCCCGAGTTTACGGCCATTGAAAATGTTTGCCTACCGGCCTATATAAAGAAAACTCCCAAAAAGGATGCTGAAACCAGGGCTAAAGAATTATTGAACTTTCTTGGTCTGTCTCACAGAGAAAACCATAAACCTTCTGAGTTATCGGGCGGTGAGCAACAAAGGGTCGCTGTCGCAAGAGCGCTAATAAACAACCCGTCCATCATTTTTGCGGACGAACCCAGTGGTAATTTGGACTCGGAGAGTGCCGATAAACTTCACAACCTCTTTTTTGAACTGCGAGAAAAGTTTGGTCAAACCTTTGTAATCGTTACCCACAATGAGGATTTGGCAGAAATGGCCGATAGAAAATTAACCATGGTAGATGGCAAGATAGTCGACAAGGAAGTCATCACATCATAAAACCTTGGGACCAATGTTAAAAGAGGTCGTTGATTTTGCCAAAAAACCTATATACCTAGAAGAAAAATCTACCGGTACCCATTCTAAAATTCGAACATTGGTGAAACTTGTGGCAATCGCCCTTGTTATCAGTATCGGTTTAAGCATCGTCATTGGTATTGTTCAGCTGGTTTTTAATATTGATGTGGGCAAACATGCCATGGATGACTTTTTGGAGGCCTACTCCCCTATCTACCTTTTGTTGGGAGCAGTTGTAGCCGCCCCGGTAATTGAAGAATTATTGTTTAGGGGCCCTATGATATGGTTTAGGAACAATAGATTTTTTCCCTATATCTTTTATGTGCTTACATTGGGGTTCGGTTTCATGCACATAAGCAATTATGAAATTACTATCGAGGTCATATTATTGTCTCCCTTGTTGGTGGCTCCACAAATATCGGTAGGTATACTTCTTGGCTTTATAAGGGTAAAATTCGGTCTATTATGGTCAATGGCATTACACGCTCTATATAACCTAGTTTTGGTAGGTCCTATTTTTTTATTCAAAATTTTAGATATTCCTATAGAATGACAAAAACAGAATTAAAGGATTTCTTAGATTCAAAAGTCGTGGCCTATAATAATCCTAATTTTTTGGAATCGGACCCAATTCAGATTCCACATCTTTATACCAAGAAAGAAGATATTGAAATCAGTGCATTTCTTACGGCCACAATAGCATGGGGCAATAGAAAAAGCATTATTAAAAATGCCCATAGAATGATGGATCTTATGGGAAACAGTCCCTTTGATTTTGTCATGAACCACCAACAGGCGGATTTAGAAGCATTGCACTCCTTTGTACACCGAACTTTTAATGGTACTGATTTTATTTACTTTATAAAAAGCTTAAAAAATATATACCTAAAACACGATGGCCTAGAGGGTATATTTAAAACCTACCAAGAAGAAGACTCACTACAACCCACCATTTCTAAATTTAAGGAGCACTTTTTTGAATTGCCCTACGAGCAGAGGACCATAAAACATGTTTCGGACCCATTAAAGGGCTCGGCAGCGAAACGCATCAACATGTTCTTACGATGGATGGTCAGAGATTCTAGCTCTAACGTGGATTTTGGAATCTGGAAGAATATTTCGCCTGCAAAACTTTCTTGTCCGTTAGACGTACATTCGGGCAACGTAGCACGAAAGCTAAAATTATTAAAGCGAAAACAAAACGATGCCAAGGCACTTTATGAATTGGATAAAAACTTACGAAGATTAGACCCCAAAGATCCCGTGAAATATGATTTTGCACTTTTTGGACTAGGGGTATTCGAAAAATTCTAAATAGGATCCCCCTCTAATTTTACACGCAAATACGTTCTTCTTTAAAATGTAAACAATTAACAAAACATTCACTTTTTTTCTAAAAAAACAAATTCTCATTCTATGAGGAATCCTTATTTTTAAGCAACTAATTCAAACTACCAATGAAAAATTATTATTTGCTTACCATTCTCTTATTTTCCTTTCAATCAACACTATTTGCACAAAGTCGTAAGCTGCCGGTGGACACGGTGGTGACAACACAACATAGTGTTACAATAAAAGGATCCACTATTAATTATACCGCACAAACAGGTACCCAACCCGTTTGGGACGAAAATGGGGATCCCATTGCATCTTTACATTATACGTATTACACCAAGAACAATGTAAAAGATAGAGCGGCAAGACCACTTTTGATTTCCTTTAATGGAGGCCCAGGTTCTGGGTCTGTTTGGATGCACTTGGCCTATACCGGACCACGAATTTTAAAAATAGACGATGAAGGGTACCCCATACAGCCTTATGGTGTAAGCCAAAACCCATATTCTGTACTTGATGTTACCGATATTGTTTATGTAAATCCGGCCAATACAGGGTACTCGCGTACCATACCTGAATCGGGGGAAAAAGTAGACCGTAAAAAATTCTTTGGCATCAATGCGGATATTAAATATTTGGCCGAATGGTTAAATACCTTTGTAACTCGTAACAACAGATGGCGTTCCCCTAAATACCTAATAGGTGAAAGTTATGGGGGGCCTAGGGTTATGGGGCTTTCACTAGAGTTGCAAAACAGGCAATGGATGTACCTGAACGGTGTTATTCTGGTTTCTCCGGCAGACTATAAGATTATCAGAAACGAAGGCCCTGTTGCAGAAGCCATAAACCTACCATACTATACAGCGGCGGCATGGCATCATAAAGCGCTACCCGCAGCCTTGCAAAGTAAAGATTTGTTGGATATTCTTCCTGAATCGGAAGATTACACTATAAATACTTTAATTCCCGCATTGGCAAAAGGCGGATTTATAAACGAAAACGAAAGAAAAAGTATCGCCGAAAAAATGTCGTATTACTCTGGTCTAAACACCAAAGACATTCTTGATCAAAACCTATCTGTACCCACCTCTTTCTTCTGGAAAAACCTTTTAAAGGACAAAGGAGGTTTTACCGTAGGTAGATTGGATTCTAGATATTTGGGAATGGACAAGCAGCTAATGGGCATGCGACCCGATTACAATTCTGAGCTTACCTCTTGGTTGCATAGCTTTACACCGGCCATTAATTATTACCTGCAAGAAGAATTAAAATTTAAGACGGATGTAAAATATAATATGTTCGGCCCTGTACATCCTTGGGACAACTCTAACGAGAACACAAGGGAAAACCTAAGACAGGCCATGGCACAAAACCCATATCTGAACGTTTTGATCCAGTCCGGATATTATGATGGTGCCACCACATATTTCAATGCAAAATACTTAATGTGGCAAGTAGACCCAAGTGGTAGAATGAAAGATCGTTTCAGCTTTAAAGGATACCGTTCGGGTCACATGATGTATCTACGAAAAGAGGATTTGGAAAAGGCTAATAACGATATCAGGGATTTTATAAACAAAACCTTGACCAACGGAAAAAGTGCCAAATATTAAATAGGCGCTACCTATTTAGCACTTTT
The DNA here is from genome assembly GCF_001020565.1 of Maribacter thermophilus. Classification (GTDB taxonomy): domain Bacteria; phylum Bacteroidota; class Bacteroidia; order Flavobacteriales; family Flavobacteriaceae; genus Maribacter; species Maribacter thermophilus. Next base: position 1,055,483 of record NZ_LDAS01000001.1, read on the forward strand.
GACGAAATAGACAAAAGAACGAGAGAAGTTTTCGGAATCGGTATCTTTTTGGAATTAAGATCTAAATGGTCATGGGTTCCTATCGCATCTCTGAACAACTGCTCTCGTTTTCTTTTTTTGCGCTGTTTGAATATATCTATAGTAACACCTACCGTTGCCCCACCCAATACGGTCGCCAACAAATCCTTATTGTCCCAGCCATCATATTGGTGCTGATCGATACTTTCTTTTGCCAAACCTATCAACAAACTTCCACCGATAGCACCTACAAATGTCCAAGTCCTATCGCCTTTCGAAATCTGGCTAGCTACCCCGGCTCCCACCAGGCCATACAAATTTCCCCCTAAAAAGTGGAGCACTTTGTCTTCCTCTAGTTGCGAATAACCTTTTGCCACCATCATGACCACAAAACAAAATAGAATCAATCCCCTCATAATCCCGCAAATATATCGAAAGCAAATAAAAACGGTTTTGTTAAAGCTAAAATTTAAGTTAACCCATATAAAATAGTATCTTGGAATACTTTTATATTTTATGGCTATTAAAACTTTTTATAGAACACTTTCTTTTATACATCTATCACTGGTTATAGGGCTGTTAGGCCTTACGGTCATTTTATTATTACAAGGTAAAGGTTTTAACGCGCATACCGAGGGTAATGATTTATTGCTATATATAATACCGATTATTTCCATAATTGGTTATTTTGGGGGGCAGTTTCTTTTTAATAGAAGCATATCAAAAATAAATAGGCAGCAATCATTAAAAAAGAAGCTTACGGAATATACATCGGCCAGTCTGGTTAAATATGCATGTATTGAGGGGCCTGCTATTATATGTCTTGTTGCATACTATATTTCGGGTAACGCACTACCTCTTACTATTGGCCTCTGTCTAATGGCGCTTTTAATAGTGCAAAGGCCTTCTAGACAAAAAATTATAGAACAGTTACCTTTAACATCTGAAGAACAAAAAGAATTTCAATAAAACTTAATATAAAAATGAAACATATAAAATCTTTGATTATCGGATTGTTCGTCTCTTTTTTTAGTTTAAACGCTGCAGTGGCGCAAGACTGGGCAAATTTAAAAATGTTTCAAGAGGAGAATAAAAAGTTAGGAGCCCCCAGTGAAGGTGAAAATAGGGTGGTTTTCATGGGAAATTCCATTACCATTGGATGGTTAAACGCCAGACCAGAGTTTTTTGAGGGCAAACCATATATTAATCGTGGCATTAGCGGGCAAACCACCCCACAGATGCTTGTACGTTTTAGACAAGATGTTATAGACCTTGCCCCTAAAGCCGTGGTAATACTTGCCGGTACCAATGACATTGCCGGTAATACAGGGCCCTCCACGATTAAAATGATTATGGATAATATTAAAGGTATGGCAGAAATGGCCGACGCAAACGGTATCAAAGTAATTTTATCATCTACCCTACCAGCTTATGATTATCCATGGAGACCGGGATTGGAGCCAGCGAACAAAATTATAGAGCTCAACAAAATGATCAAAGACTATTCTGAGGCAAAGGGCCATATTTATCTTGACTATTTTTCAAAAATGGTAGATGATAGAAATGGGTTACCTAAAAAATATGCCAAAGATGAAGTACACCCCACAGTTGAAGGCTACAAAGTAATGGAGCCTTTGGTGGAAGCGGCGATAGAAAAGGCCTTGAAATAAAAAGTATTGAAAGAAAACAAAAGATCAGGTAATTTAAAGAATCAGTTTTGGGACACTATAATAATAGGTTCGGGTGCCGGTGGTTTGTCTGCGGCCATTTGCCTTTCTAGAGCTGGACAAAAAGTATTGTTACTGGAACAACACGATGTGCCCGGAGGCTGGTGCCATAGCTTTTATTTAAATGGGCACAGGTATACTCCTGGCGTACATTACATAGGTTTATTAGGCGAAGAAGAAGCCACCAGTAATCTGTATAAAGGTTTGGAAATCGCCAATGACCTTGTTTTTTTTAGGATGAACCCAAATGGATATGAACATGTACATATAGGTGAACATAGGTTTGATTATCCTAGCAACCCGGAAGAACTCGAAAAAAGGTTGATACAAAGGTTTCCGAAAGAAAAAAAGGGAATAAAAAAATACCTCAAGTACATTACACTTGCAAGTAAAGAACTCCATTCAATACCTTATATACAGGGGTTTTGGAAAAAATTGACCTTACCGTACCGTACCCGACATTTCGGAAGATACAGCCTTTTTAGCCTAAAAAGAGTTATCGATTGGCATATTAAAGATCCATTATTAAAGAATATTTTGAACATCCAGTGTGGAGACCATGGTTTACAACCCAGCAAAGCATCGTTTATTCTGCATGCCGCTTTAATGTACCATTATTTTAAGGGAGGCTATTACCCCATGGGCGGTGGAGGCGCCTTGGTAAAGGCGATGACAAAAAAAATAAAGAAACACGGTGGTGAATTAAGGACATCTACAGCGGTCAAAAAAATAATACTGGAGGGAAGTAATACCAAAAAAGCAATTGGGGTAGAATTACATGATGGGCAACAGATTTTTGCTAAAAATATAATTTCAAATGCCGATGTTGGTATCACCTATAATAAATTGGTAGGTAGAGAAAACCTTAGTGGAAAACTGCGCAGAAAATTAGATAGGACATTGTATTCATGTACATCGTTGATGCTTTTTTTAACGGTTGATATGGATGTTAGGAAAGCTGGGTTGGACTCTGGGAACATTTGGCTAATGCCAGATATGGAAGCAGATGACTATTATGACCTTGCGATGGGAGACGATATTCTAAAAGGAGAGGCCTTCGAAGGTATGTTTATAAGTTGCACCACCTTAAAAGACCCTACCAGTTTTAACGGTAAGCACCATGTAATCGAAGCCATAACCTTTATTAATTATAATGCTTTTCTCAAGTTTAAGGGAGAGACCCAAGAAAGGTCTAAAACGTATATGGAATTTAAGGAAAAACTGACCGAGAAAATGATAAAAGGTCTAGAGAAAGTTCTTCCAAATGTCAACGAACATATAGTACATAAAGATTTGGGAACCCCTTTGACCAATGAATATTATATCAATACCACCCAAGGCAACGTTTATGGCACGCAAAAAAGCCTAAAACATATAGGTCCTTTTGCCTATAGGGCCAAAAGCGAGATAAAAAATCTTTATTTATGTGGTGCAAGTATTCTGTCTCATGGGGTTGCCGGAGCAGGCCATTCCGGTGTAGCAACAGCGGCATTGATCTTAGGCTGTTCTCCCGATGCATTAAAAAAAACAGATTCAGAACAAAACATATTGATTTTAGAGGCAGAGGATGATATAAGCAACTACCCTGAGAACATTCAAAAGAAAATACGATCACGCCAAAGAAAAGAAAAGAATAAAGAGAATTCTTTGACCGGACAAATTTAAGGGCTTCACAAAAGAAATATAGACAGTTATACTTTTTACCGTGATAATTGTATGGTTACATTAATATATGGTCTTATTGTTTCATTTTTTTGAACGTATAAAGAGTTCAGAAATGCAGAAAGAATTTTATTGATAACTTGTAAGTTTTATTATAGAAAAAGGAAATTCTAACCGATTCTTTTTATGGAGAAGACGGCATAGTTTTCTTTTCATTATTTTTGGGAAATTTTGATTTCAAAACATGAAAAAGACACTATTCATTTTAGCAGGTTTGTTGGTTGGTTGTAATTCTTCCCAAAAAACCGTTTCAAAAGAAAGCACTTCAGAAAAAACAACCGTTGTAAGTCCCGTTACATATGCCGAGACCATTACAGAAGCCGAACTAAAGGACCATCTGTATATTTACGCCTCCGATGAATTTGAAGGAAGGGAAACAGGCAAACCAGGTCAAAAAAAGGCAATTGCCTATATCAAGAACGAATATGAAAAATTGAATATTCCACCGGCAAAACCCGATGGAGACTATTTTCAAAAGGTACCAATAGAGATAAGTAATCTTCCAACCGGTAAATTAAGTATAAACAATACCGACTTTTTATTAGGAGAACATGTACTCACATTTAGCGCCGCCCAAACTACAAATACCCCAATTGTTTATGTAGGCTACGGTATTGAAGACGAAGGTTATTCAGATTATGAAGGTCTTGATGTCACCGATAAAATGGTACTGGTAAAATTCGGTGAGCCTATAAACAGTGACGGTACTTATAAAATATCGGGTACATCGGAAAAATCTGTTTGGAGCAATGCTTCCGAATCTTTAAGCAAACGTATACAACTTGCCGTGGATAAGGGAGCTAAGGGAATTTTCTATTTGGACACCGATAACTTTAACAGGTTCAAAAGAAGATTCGATTATATGAAAGGCAACAATAGCGGTCGAATGAGCCTAAAAAATAACAACAACGATTTTTCCAGCCTCTTTATTGATGAAACTTTGGCCAAGGCTATATTACCTGGCATTGACAGTGATAATTCACCAAAAGTATTAAAAACAACAGCTTCGCTCGAATTTAAAAGTTCTAATGAAGAAATAGATTCGGAAAATGTTATCGCTTTTATAAAAGGTTCTGAAAAGCCAGATGAATATCTTGTAATTTCTTCGCATCTTGATCATATAGGGATCTCATCTAATGGAGAAATTAACAATGGGGCCGATGACGATGGTTCTGGAACTGTAGCGCTCTTAGAAATTGCAGAGGCATTTAAAAAAGCTAAAGATGATGGTAATGGCCCTAGAAGATCAGTCGTTTTCTTACACGTAACCGGTGAAGAAAAAGGCCTGTTAGGCTCTCAATATTATACAGATTTCGACCCTGTTTTTCCTTTGGAACAAACGGTTACCAACTTAAATATTGACATGATCGGTAGAATAGACCCCAAAAGAAAAGGGAACCGAAACTATATCTACCTTATTGGTTCGGACAAATTAAGTACAGAACTACATGAGTTATCGGAAGAAGTTAATCAGAAATACGCAAATCTGGAATTGGATTATACCTACAACGATGAAAACGACCCTAACCGTTTTTACTACAGAAGTGACCATTATAATTTTGCAAAAAACAATATTCCTATCATTTTCTATTTTAACGGAACCCACGATGATTATCACAGGCCTGGAGATACACCGGATAAAATAAATTATGATTTATTGGAAAACCGTACACGTCTTGTTTTTTATACCGCTTGGGAACTTGCCAATAGAGACAAACCCGTAAAGGTGGACAAAGCCACTGAATAAAAACTAAAACCAACTTAATGTAAAAAGACCGATCCTGTTTGGATCGGTCTTTTTTTAATTAAAGTGAAGCTCCAAAAAAAAAAGTCCCAAATGAAATCATTCAGGACTTATACTCACTCTTTGGGTGGAAGACCGGGTTCGAACCGGCGACCTCTGGAACCACAATCCAGCGCTCTAACCAGCTGAGCTACAACCACCATATTCAAGCGGTGGCAAAGGTAATTTTTTTTATCTGATCTTTCAAAAGATTCTACATAAATTATATCACCTTTTCTTATAAGTGCTTGATTAATAATTTTTTTTATATTTAAATTTACAACACAAAAATTCGGAACAATTCTAATTTTGTCTAACCATTTAATTTTCTAGCTTGCCTAATACCCCCCACACAAACACTACATACAATACTACCCGTTTCTTCCTGTTAACTTTGATATTTTGTGTTTTATCTTCTGTAAATAAGATATATACGCAAACGGATAGTATTAATAGTTTAAAAAAGGAAATCGTTGTTTTTAGAAAAAATAACAGCGATTACAAGAAAGATACTACTTATATAGGCCTATTGAATAAATTAAGTTGGGAGTCTCGCTATTCCAATACAGATACTATGCTCTTGCTTGCAAAAGAAGCATACAGACTTAGCGAGCTTGTAAATTATGATAATGGAAAAATAAAAGGGTTACTGAATAAATCCGGATACTACCTCTATAGTGGAAAACCACAAGAATGTATTGAATATTCATTACAGATTTTAGAAAAAATACCAGATCATGAATATGACCTGAATGCTCTGGAAGCACACAATCAAATGGGGCAAGCCTATTTTATTTTGGCCGATTACCCAAATTCATATAGATCGTTCTCCCAATCTTTAGAAATTGCAGAGAAAACTAAAAGCACAGAATTTTTAATTCGTGGAAATCTTAATATTGGTGTAATGTTCAGTTTACTCCATAACTATGAGCAAGCTAAAAATTATCTGTTTAAAGGTCTAGACTATTTTAAAGACTATGATGACGAAGCATTAAAGGCCAAATTGACTTCTAATCTGGGCTATACCTTGGCCCAAATGGGTGAATTAAAACAGGCGGAATCTCAATTGGATTATAGTATTTCGGTCTTTGAAAAACACAAAATACCCGAATGGCTCTCTTTTGGGTTAAATACCAGGGGCTTTGTTGCCTTAAGCAAAAAGAATTACTTAAACGCAAAGCAGCTTTATGAAAAAGCTCTCAAAATACAAGAAGAACTAAACGACAAAAAAGGCTATACAGATGCTCTATTTGGTTTGGCAGAGTCAAATCTTGGACTTCGTAACTATTCCGTCTCCGAAGACTTGGCAAAACAAAGCTTAGATCTATATTCCAGTATTGGCATTAAAACAGGAAAAGAAAAATGTTATAAATTATTATCTAAGTTATATAAAATTGACAAAAAACCTGAATTGGCATTGGAATATATGGAAAAGTCCAATTTATTATCCGATTCCATTGCAAAAGAAGAGAACAATATCAACATAACCATGTTGAATGCCAGATTACAATTTCAAAAAGAAAAAGAAGCTATAGAAAATAGCAACATTCATAAAATTGAACAACAAAAAAAATATATCCAATTTAGTTTAATAGCATTGTCCGCCAGCATACTTTTAATTGTTTTTATATATATGGCCCACAGAAGGGTTAAGAGTTTAAACACAATTCTTGCCGAGAAAACAAAGATACTTTCGGAAAATAAAAACGAACTAGATCAGATAAACAAAAACCAAGAAAAACTCTTCTCCATTGTAGGTCATGACCTGCGAGGGCCAATAACTTCATTAAAAAGCTTATTAAATCTCTCTTTGGAAGATAAGGAAGGAGAAAACTACTTTAGAAAATTTGCACCGAAACTACAGACCGATCTAGATCATATTCAATTTACATTGGACAATCTTTTAAATTGGGGACAAACCCAAATGAAAGGAGCCAATATTACAATTAGAGAGGTGAAGGTCAAAAAAGAAATACAAGATATAATAGGATTGTTCGACAAAAACCTTTCTGAAAAGAACATTGGGGTCATTAATGAACTAACGGACGAAATGCATGTACAGGCCGATGTTAACCATTTTAGTATAATATTTCGAAATTTAATCAGTAATGCCATCAAATTTACATCAGAAAACGGCCATATAGAGATAAAGGCCAAAAGTAATGATGCCAGTCTAAGTATATCTGTTAAGGATAATGGCATAGGCATGGATGCAGATACTTTAGACAAAATATGGAACAGCCCTGAACACTATTCCACTTACGGCACCAATAACGAAAGAGGTACCGGACTTGGGCTATTGTTATGTAAAGAAATGGTTGAAAAAAATAACGGCTCCATTAAGGTAGAAAGTACCCTTGGTCATGGGACCACATTTCACGTTGAATTTCCTAACCGTATTACGTAATACAACCTATTCCCCAATTATTTATTTAATGCATCCTTATATTTAGCACCTGTGTTTTATTACCGAATATGTTAATAATAAAGCTATTTCAAAAAATTATGTTCGACAAAATACATAATTGAGTCGTTGAAACACACAAAAAATGGCATTTCACAACAATAATTACGTATAAAGACAAGTTCACTTTAATTTTACACCTTAATTGTGATATACAACAGGGTGTCCTTAAAAACAATCTTATTCTCTAAAATACGAACGGCAAGACCCCTGTATGCGTTTTTATTTCTTCTTACCTGTAACTTCTCGTTTGCCCAGATTTCTGTCAGAGATTCATTAAAACGTGAAATTATACAATATAAAAAGGAAAAAAAGTATACCCAAGATACCACATATATTAATTTACTTCTACAATTAGCTTCAGAGCAACGATTCTATAAATCGGACAGTTTAAGAATATTATCGAAAGAAGCCTTAAAACTTAGTGACGAAACAGATTATAATATTGGAAAGGCAAAATCTTTTATTGGATTGGGTACTTATAATTCGGACCAAGGAAAATATGACAAAGCCATAGATAACTATAGAGAAGCTCTGAATATTGCCATACAACTAAACGATAATGGCCTAAAATTAAAAGCTCTTAACTACACTGCCGGAGCTCATGAATATAAAGGAGATTTTGATTTTGCCTTAAGAGATTATTTAAAGGCCATAGAAATTGGTGAATCTACCGATAATAAAAAAATGCTTTCTGTGGTAAACGAGAACATTGCCAATTTATATCTGTCTCAAAAAGATTATAAACAAGCCATGTTGTTTTATAATAAAGTAAAAGATATCAACGAACGTATCGGTGACCCCATAATCATGGCAGAAACTATGAGCAATATGGCTTCGGCTTATGCGGATATGGGAAAATTAGATCATGCCATGTTCAATATTAACAGTGCCATTAAAGTATTTGAAGACCATAAAATTTTAGATTGGTTGGCATATGCCTATGAGATTAAAGGGAAAACATACCTAAAACAACAAAAAAATACTTGGGCCATGTACTGGTACAGGCAAAGCGAACTTTTGCATAAAATGCTTGAAGATGAAAGATCCGAAATTTCTATGCTATATGGCATCGCAAAAGCCAACCTAAATTTAGGAAAAGACAGTATTAGTGAAATCTATGCAAAGAAAGCCTATCGCATTTCAAAAAAAATAGAGGATATAATAGGTATTCAAGAAGGTTCTAAAATCTTATATGAAATAAATAAAAACAAGACAGATTTCAAAACTGCTCTAGAATACCATGAAATTTATGAAAAGGTAACACGCAATATAACAGGAAAAGAAAATAAAAAAGGTTTGACCATGCTCAAGACAAAAATTGAGTACGAACAGCAAAAAGAACAATTGATCTTGGCCAACGAAAAAGCACTTGCGAAACAGAAAACCTATGTATATCTCGCGCTTATAGCCCTTATTATATTTCTTGGCATAACGCTTTTGGTCAGAAAAAATGCCAAAGTACAGAAATCACTGAACAAAGAGCTTTTATCAAAACAAGAAGACCTGGAAAAAAAAGAGGAAAACCTCCAAGAAATAAACAACACCAAAAACAAACTCTTTTCTATTATAGGCCATGATTTAAGAGGTCCTATAGGAGCCTTTCAAGGACTCATCAAACTATTTAAGGAAGGTGAAATGCCCAAAGAAGAGTTTCTAAACCTTGTTCCAAAACTTAAATCCGATATCGACCATATAGCCTTTACTTTAAACAACTTGCTTTCTTGGGGGCAAACACAAATGAACGGTTCGGTCACCAAACCTGGAACAACCTCATTAGAAACCATTGTTCATGAAAACATTTCGTTATTATCTGAAATAGCCAACAATAAATCCATTAAAATAATTAATAGAACCGAGCCAAACACCTTAATATGGTGCGACAGTGACCAATTGGATATTGTAGTTAGAAATTTAATTAGCAACGCTTTAAAGTTTACACCAGAAAATGGTGTGGTCACTATTGGTGCCACCGAAAAAACCAAACATTGGGAAGTGTACGTACGTGATAACGGCATAGGAATGAATGAAGAAACCCTCGGGAAGATATTTAACAAAACAGGTACACATAGTACCACCTATGGTACCAATGATGAAAAAGGAACAGGCCTAGGCCTCTCTTTATGTAAAGAAATGATCGAGAACAATAAAGGCATCATATGGGTAGACAGTGCCCTACATAGAGGTTCTAGTTTCTATTTTAAATTGCCCAAGGCACAAAACCCATATAAAAAGACCGCTTAAATAAGATTATCTAGCGAGTCAACGGCTATATACCTTTCTACTGTAAAGCCTTCGGCATAATCCTTTCCTACCAACCTACCCAAATCGCGTGCCCTATACCTTACACTTTCTATAAAAGTTTTACTTGTAATGGGTGTTTCGGGTTCTTTACTGTTTGGGTCGTGAAATTGTGAACCATAGGCCAAGATAGATTCTATTTTAACATCTATAAAATCACTGATATCCACTACAAAATCTGGTTCTATATTTTTCCATTGAATATAATGGTAAACCAATTTCGGTCTCCATTTCTCTTGCTTACTTCCATCCAATTCTGTTTTAATTTTAAGAAGGCCACTCAAAAAACAGGCATCACTTACAAGCTTACTACCCTTACCATGATCTATATGGCGGTCATCAATGGCATTGCACAAAACAATTTCGGGGCGATACTTTCGGATCATTTTAATCACTTCTAGTTGATGGGCTTCATCATTGGTAAAAAATCCATCCCTAAAACATAGGTTTTCCCTTATTTTAAGTCCAAGAATTTCTTTTGCGGCAGCAGCTTCTTTATCTCTAATCTCGGCAGAACCCCTGGTACCCAGTTCTCCCCTGGTCAAATCGACCACTCCAACTTTTTTACCGTTCGAAATTTCTTTGGCAATGGTACCTCCTGCTCCTAATTCTGCATCATCTGGATGGGCTCCAAAAACGAGTATGTCTAATTTCATTAAAATACGATCATTTAAATATTATGTATGGTCGTTATCATAAAATAACCTTACTAACAATAAGGGTGTTTTATAAAACTTTTTCGCTCTTTTTTACAGAATTGATAGCATATTCTATATCATCCATTAGGTCTTCGATTTCCTCAATTCCAACAGAAAAACGAATTAAACCATCTGTAATACCCTGTTTTGCCCTTACTTCTGGACTCATAAGGGCATGAGAAGTCTGAGCTGGGGATAACACAGTGCTTTCAACACCTGCCAAACTCATAGAAGGCTTGATCAAGCGTAGTTTTTTTTGAAATGCCGAGGCATCCAGATAAGATTTTAGTTCAAAGGACAACATTCCCCCAAATCCTTTCATTTGCTTTTTTGCAAGTTCATGATCTTTATGCGAGGGCAAACCTGGGTAATAAACCGTTTCTATATCTTGGTGAGAATCCAAGAACTCAGCCATTTTAAGAGCATTTTCATTTTGGGCCCTTACCCTAATACCCATGGTCTTTATACTTCGCTCCAACAACCAAACCGTATAATCGCTTAAACTACCTCCAAAATTTTTTGCCAAATGAAAAATACGATCCATATTTTCTTTACTGGAGGCGACCGCACCGGCACAAATATCAGAATGCCCCCCCATGTATTTTGTAGCACTATGTATTACAACATCGATGCCAAAATCTATAGGGTTTTGATTTACAGGACTAGCAAAGGTATTGTCGATCATTGATACCAGACCATGCTTTTTTGCGATTCTGGCAACCCCTTCAATATCGGTAATGGTCAATAAAGGATTAGAAGGTGTTTCTATATATATTACTTTCGTATTCTCTTTGATCTTTGATTCAAAATTCTGTGGGGTCCAACCATCGGTAAAAGAATATTCAATACCATATTTTGAAAACTCCTCTACGACCAAGTTATATGTTCCTCCATATAGAGTTTGTTGTAACACTATATGATCTCCTGCTTTTAAAAAAGCGAACAAAGATGTACTTACGGCCGCCATACCACTACCAAAAATCAAAGCCGACTCGGCATTTTCAAGGGCGGCAATCTTCTTACATAGTCCTTCTTGGTTCGGCGTATTAAAATACCGAGGATACCTTTTGATATCAACATCATCGAACGCATAAGAAGTACTCATATATAATGGCGAAACCGCACCTTTATGGACTTTGTCCTCTAATTCCCCTACGTGTGTGCAAACCGTATTCAATCCTTTTCTATTTGAGCTCATAACCATGAAATTTTTAAGTTTTAAAGGTACAAAATTGATTTTGACTTCCTTTTTATTCGAACGAACATGTTTTGTAACAGGAAACCCATTGAAGAGGAGGCTATTATTACTTTTAAAAAAGACCGTTCAAATTCGTATTCGGCAAAAAATAACGTACACCCTGTTAAACCTCAATAAAACAACCTAGTCAATAGCCCCAAAAAATTTATAAAATTTGTTTTGCCACAACATAAAAAATTATAATTTAAGATTCTCTAAATCAAAATGATTTTAAATGCGTTATCTGTACCTCTCTCTTGTTATTATTGGCTTACTTTTTTTTTCCTGTAAAAATTCTGAAAAAGCGATTACCCAAAAGACCGTTACTGGTTATCAGGGCCAAGGAGCAAGCCCTGTTGTACCCACGGTAGACAAACCAGTACAAAGACAATGGAAAGGAATATGGTCGTTTGATAAAGAAACTTTTTTTACCAATGATTTCGACGGTGCCAGACTAAATGGGGTTGCGGATGATGGCAACGACCACTACACTATTTGGATTACCGCCGAAAATACCCCTATTAACGTAAGTCCTTGGTATTCTTTTAAAGTATGGACGGAACAACCGAGGGAAATCACCATAAAATTGTCTTACCAAAACTCTAGAAGTAGGTATTACCCAAAAATAAGTACCGATGGCAGAAATTTTAAACCATTGGACAGCCTTGCCTATAAGATCATTAATGCCGGAGAAGGTGAATTTGGCATAAAAGCGGCACCTGAATTTGCAGAAATTACCGTTGTCGCAGGCAAAGAACCTATTTGGATTTCGGCCCAAGAACTATATACCTCAAAGCGTGTGCAAGAATGGGTAGATTCTCTTTCGACAAAACCGTTCATTACCAATTATGAGATTGGCAGATCACATGAGAACAGGCCAATGCAGTTAATGGAAATCAAAGAAAACAAATCAAGTAAAAAAGCCTTGATGATCATTTCTAGACAGCATCCGCCAGAGGTTACCGGGTTTTTGCTGATGAAATCATTTATAGAAACTATATCCGGGGATACCGAACAAGCTAAAAGGTTTAGAGAAAACTTTGACATTTTTGTAGTTCCGTTAATGAATCCGGACGGAGTGGACAATGGTCATTGGCGCCATAATATGGGCGGTATAGACCTTAACAGGGATTGGCAAAACTTTAATCAGCCCGAAACAAAAAGTGTTAGGGATTTTTTGAACAAAAAGAGTGACGAAGGTTATGAATTTGTTTTCGGTGCCGATTTCCACTCTACTTGGGACGATATTTATTATCCCATAGACAGTACCGTAACCGGAGATAAAGGTATGATCGTTTTTGATTGGATAGAAAGTATCTCTAACCGTTTACCACAGAAGAAAACCAATGTAAAACCATCAAAAAAGACAGTACCCACCATGGTTTCCAGAAACTATTTTTACATGAACCACGGTATGCCCGCCATTGTTTTTGAATTGGGGGACAATACCCCTAGGCCATTTTTAAAACAAAAAGGACAAGTGGCTGCAGAAGAAATTATGCGATTACTCTTAGAGAAAGAATAATTTTATTTCGAAAAATTTACTTTGTAACGCCAATAGCTCAATGCCCCAAGGATTAATACCCCAGCAACGGTATACCAAATAAAAACAGGGGTGATCACTTGGGCCCCACTGGCATAACTATGAAGACCTACCAAATAAAAGTTGACTCCGAAATAGGTCATCATAATACTTCCGAATGCAATAACACTTAAAAAGTTGAAGGTCCATTTTCCCCTAAGGCCAGGTACCAAGCGGGTGTGTATAACAAAGGCATATACCATTATCGAAATCAATGCCCATGTTTCTTTAGGGTCCCATCCCCAATAACGTCCCCAACTTTCGTTGGCCCATTGACCACCTAGAAAGTTTCCTATCGTTAGCATAATAAGCCCAACGTTCAGCGAAAGCTCATTGATGATGGTCAATTCCTTTATATTGAACTCCATCTTCTTTTTGTTCTTCTTAGTGGTCATCAACATAAATAATAACGAGACTACCCCCAAGATCATACCGACTGTCAGAGGTCCATAACTACCAACAATTACGGCCACATGTATCATTAACCAGTAACTATCCAAAACGGGTTGGAGATTGGCAATAGAGGGATCCACCCAACTTTGGTGGGCTATCCATAATAGCATAGACGTTACGAATGTCGATGCAGCTATGGTCATGTCGTTTTTTCTACCCAACAAAAGCCCCATTCCCATAGTGGCCCAAGAAACATAAAGAATACTCTCATAAGCATCACTCCAAGGGGCATGACCAGAAATATACCATCTAAGTACTAGTCCGGCCGTATGCCATAAAAAGAACAACATAACTGTTCCTTTAAAGAAATACACCCCTACCCTCCATATTTCACGGTCTTTAAAAATTTGAAAAATCAAAATGAAGAAGAACAGAAGTCCGACAAGGGCATAAAATTTATAGAGTCTATTGAATATGTCCAGTTTATTGTAAATTACTTCGATATTTACCTTTTTATCGGATGGTAAAATCTCACTGCCGTGATTATGTTGATTTTGTTTAAAGGCATCCAACAGTTTGTCCGCCTCCGAATAATCACCGGTTTGTTGTGCCTTACCCAATGTCATCAGATAATAAGGCATGGCATTTTTAACAAAATTGGCATATAGGGAATCTTGGATCTGATATTGCCCCCCTCTAAATTCTACGGCAGATATCCATTTATTGTTCTCATCGTTCAACAAAGGGAATATCTTTACAATATCTTGCCCCAATGCCTGATTTAAAAGACTTAAACGAATATTCGCATCTTTAAAATCTTGCTGAAATTTGTTAGGGTTGTTCGTTGCAGTTGCCTCTCTAAGAAATGGTTCTAACTTATAGTTTCCTTTACTGTCAAAAAAGTCAGTAGCCTTTACATATTTTTGACCAGAGGGCACTCCAATGATCTTACGTATACTATCATTCTGAGCTTTCTTGTCCAAGGCGATGAAGGGCGTATTGTACCAAACCGCAGGATTCATCATCATAGACAAAAACACCTGGTCGGAATTATAGCCCATATACGTGCTTTTTTGGCTAAGCTTTCGCAACAATTCAGAAGAGAAGGTATTTATAGGCTTCATTCTTCCCCCTTCATCCTGTATAATAAGTTTACCAAATTTATCGGCATGCTCTTTGGAAACCATAGAGGATTCTATAATTGAATCTATCTGAAATTTTGTAGGAACCATGCTATGGTCATGTCCATCATCGGCCGTATGCTCTTGGGCATTCATTGAAAAAGTCATCCCTATCAATAATACGATAGTGGTTATGACCTTGTTCTTTTTTGCTTTCATCTTTTCTAAAGATTCCGCCAGATCCTTAAATCTTGTCTTACCATAAAACATAATACCCATGAGCCCTATATATAATAAGAAATAACCAATGTACGTGATCCAAGTGCCCCAAAAGTCATGGTTTACAGAAAGCCTTGTCCCCTTCTCATCGGGATCAAAACTAGCTTGAAAAAACCTGTAACCTTTGTGGTCCAGCACATGGTTCATATAAATATCGTAGTCAAAAGGACGTTCGTCCATTACCGTAATTTTACTCATAAAAGAAGCATAGGCATTCTCAGTTCCGGGATGTTTTTCCGCAATAAAATCGTTCAGTTTTATAGCAAACGGAAGCTCATGTACCTTAGATCCATAACGAAGGGCAAAATTTAATCCCCCTACCGAAATCTTATCCGTAAAATTGGTTCCCCCTTTTCCTCCCAACACTTTGATCTCTTTGGTTTCCCCGTTACTGGTAACCTTCATTACCAAGGCATCCAAATCGATCTCTGATTTTTCAGATTTTGGTATTTCTACCACACCATAACTTCCCTGCACCAAAGAATCTGGAATCACGAACTGCATGTTCGCCGTGTTATAAAGAGATCTTAGCTGTAAAGGCTGTAGGCTGTCTTTTACCAGCAAACCTTGAAATTGGTCCGCCATTCGCATAAAATTACCATCAAAAGGAGATATGATCTTGTAATCAGGGCCATTTGCAAAAATATTGATAGCCCCTTGCGTTTCTTTGTTCAGTGCAAAAAGCACCCCATGTATACTGGCCACTTTTCCATTCTCCAAAAAATGTTCGTGGCGCTGTCCATCACCAGCCTCTACTATTTTTAAATACGTATTTCCTTTAGAATCGGGAATAAGACCTTCTTTGGCACCTTTTATAAAACCAACATAAGAAACAGTAAAAGGTTGACCGTTAAAATCGCCGTTCCATGGCAAATTAGACTTTATGCCCTCTGGGGTAACGATCAAATCGTCTTCTAGGGTCTTTCTTCTAGGTTCACCATCAATTTCACCTTCTACATGTACCGTTAAATAGGTTTTATCCGAATAAAAAACATTTTCAGTAGCACCTTCCCTTATGGGCATCATTCCTTCAAAACTGATATAGCGTGTTACAAAAGCCCCGATAATGATCAATATCCACGATAAATGCAAGATCAGCACAGCCCATTTTTCTTTTCTCCACAATCTATATCTAGAAATATTGCCCAGAAAATTAATTACAAAAAACACCATAATAACCTCGAACCAAGTGGTATTGTATATCCAGATACGAGCAGTTTCGGTACTGTACCAACTTTCTATAAAGGTACCGAAGGCCAGGGCGACCGCAAATACGATAAACAGGACGGCCATTAAACGGGTGGAGAAGAATATTTTCTTGAGCATTTCTGTCATAACCAGAACCAATTGATTTCAGCACGCAAAAATACGGCCTTTTACACTTTCAAAGAAGTAGTTTTAAGCATAAAGCTTCTTCAATTATGTTAATTTTGACATAACATATTCGCTTTAATTCTTTGTATTTTCGCAAAATGATTTCCGTAGTTATCTTAGGCACCGGTAATGTAGCACAAAACTTATTTGAAGCTATGTTTCCCAACAAGCAAATAAACATTGTTGGGGTTATTGGTAGAAACAATACATCTCTAGTTTTTTTTAAGGACAGAACCACTGTTTCCACAAACTGGACAGACCTTCCTTTGGCCGATATTTATATTATGGCCATAAAAGATGACGCCATACCTTTGGTTTCCGATAAATTGAATGTTAATGGCCTACTGGTACACACCTCGGGAAGTGTTCCATTGACAGCTTTATCCAAACACCATGATATTGGTGTTTTTTATCCTCTACAGACCTTCACATCTGGGAAAAAAGTAGATTTCAAAAAAATTCCGATATGCTTGGAAGCCCAGCAAGAAGATAGCTTGAAATTATTGCAAAAATTGGCAGGACATATTAGCAATACCGTTGAAACCATAGATTCGGAAAAACGAAAGGCGCTTCATGTAGCGGCGGTATTCGCAAATAATTTCACCAATCATTTATACCATATAGCAAATGACATCTGTAACGAGCATCAAATTGATTTTACAATTTTAAAGCCATTAATAAATGAAACAGCCAATAAATTAAATGTTCTGTCGCCTAAAGAAGCACAAACAGGACCAGCAAGAAGAGGAGATCAAAAAACATTGCATAATCATTTAAGGTTGTTAAAAGTCGGACAACATAGAGAAATATATAAACTAATGAGCAATTCAATTAAAGCCACATATGGAGAAGAGCTATAAAGAGTATTTAAAAGGGATTACCACTTTTGTTTTTGATGTTGATGGAGTGCTTACAGATGGTAATGTACTCGTAACGACAGAAGGGGAAATGCTCAGAAAAATGAGTATAAAGGATGGTTACGCCCTAAAAGTGGCCATTAATAAAGGATACAACATCTGTATTATAACAGGGGGTACCAACCAAGGTGTCAAAAAACGTTTGCAAGGCTTGGGTATTACAGATTTTTACATGGGAGCACATCATAAAATGGATGCCTTGGACGAGTATTTGGACATCTATAATATTAATCCCAACCATGTGCTATATATGGGAGATGACATACCTGACATTCCTCCGATGAAAATGGTAGGCCTAGCTACTTGCCCTCAAAATGCAGTACCTGAGGTAAAGGCCGTTTGCAAGTATGTTTCCCACAAAAACGGAGGAAAAGGATGCGCCCGCGATGTAATAGAACAAGTTTTAAAAGTGCGCGGAGATTGGATGGATAATTTTAGTGCGGCAAACGACTAACTATGTGGACCGAAAAATTAAAAGACCATAAGATAATCTTGGCCTCGGGATCCCCAAGAAGAAAACAGTTTTTTAAGGAAATGGGACTGGATTTTGAAATTCGTCTAAAACCTGTAGATGAAGTCCACCCCCCAAGCCTAAAAGCGGGCGAAATCTCAGATTATTTAGCAAAATTAAAGGCTTCGGCCTTTGATGGATCACTTAAACCAAAAGAGATACTCATTACTTCCGACACTGTAGTATGGCATAACAACACCTCTTTGGCCAAAGCTTCTTCAAAACAAGAAGCTTATAACATGTTACAACAACTTTCTGGTGATTGGCACAAGGTGATTACATCTGTCTGTTTTACGACCAAAGAAAAACAGCTCATAAAAAACAGCACTACAGAAGTAAAGTTTAAGGAACTTACCAAAGAAGAAATTTATTATTATATTGACTCATACAGCCCTTTTGACAAAGCAGGGGCCTATGGCATACAAGAATGGATAGGCCTTATTGGTATAGAGCAGATACAAGGTTCATATACCAATGTTGTTGGCCTGCCTACCCAAATGGTGTACGAAACTTTAATAAACATGGCTAGATAAAGGCTTTTTATTTAACTTATAACAAAAGAGGACATTATGTTTAAAAAGTGGTTTATATCAGAACTTTTGATTGTCTTAAGTGCCGTAATATATAGTAGCCTAACATCTTGTAGAGATGATAAAAATACAAGTGCGGATGCCAGCGCCCCAAAACCACAGGAAATCAAGGCGTCGACCCAAAAAAAATCACTTACCAACGAGTTTAAAAATTATTGGTATGCAGGCAATGCCGAAATTACCTCATACGAACTAGAACAGGTAAGATATGGTGAAATACGAGATGGAAAAGCAGTCTTGATCTATGTTACAGAACCTTTTCTAAAAGAAAAACAGGTAAAGGCAGATGGGAAAAGCCCAGATAATATTCCAGTACTTAAGCTAAATACCACTAAAAAGTATTTGACGGGCATCTACCCCTACTCTATTATGACCAGTACTTTTTATCCGGTTCATAACGATCAACATGCGCTTAAAGTATCTTTTTCGGCCCAAGAATGGTGTGGACATGTATATGCCCAATTGAACAATAAGGATACGTTTGAAGTTATGTCGCATTCTTATTTTGAAACGGAAGCGGATCAAACTTTTAGTCTAGACAAAGCCGTTTTAGAGAACGAACTATGGAATTTGATCAGGATAAGCCCCTCTGATCTACCAGAAGGAGATTTAGAGATCATACCTTCGTTGGAATATGTTCGACTAAGCCATAAAGAATTACGGGCCTACAAAGCCAAAGCGACATTGACCACCAAGAACAATATAAATAGTTATGAAATAACCTACCCCAAACTAGAAAGAACCTTGACGATAAATTTCTCTGCCGACTTTCCGCACACAATAGAAGGGTGGTCAGACTCCTTTAAAGGTGGTTATGGTTCTAATGCCCAAATGTTAACTTCAAAGGCTAAAAAAATCAAAACCATAAAAACTCCTTATTGGCAACAAAATCATAATAAGGATATATATTTGCGAGATAGTTTAGGTCTATAATTTATGGAGGAATTTATTACAACCCACAAAAGCCAACTGTTATCCAGTCTTATATTATTTATTTTAGTAATTATCTTAAAAATCGTTTTTTCTTCACTGGTAAGAAAAGTAGGAAAAATAAGTGATTTTAACCCTGTAAGAACCAACTTGATCATTAAATATATCAATGTTGGCATGTTCATATTATCGTTTGTGGCCCTTACCTTGATATGGGGCGTAAATTACAAAGACCTGGGCCTTTTACTTTCTTCTGTTTTCGCCGTAATCGGCGTGGCTCTATTTGCCCAATGGTCTATTTTGAGCAATATTACGGCAGGAGTGGTCATATTTTTTTCGTTCCCCTTCAAGATTGGTAATACCATACGTATTCTGGACAAAGAGCTATCCGATTCCGAACATCCGGAAAATGAAATTTTTGTTATTGAGGATATCAGGGCTTTTCATATGCATTTAAGAAGAGGTAACGGGGAAATTTTAACCTACCCAAACAACCTTGTTTTACAAAAGGGAATTATTCTAATATCGACCTATAAAGATGAATCTGCCCTTAGCGATATTGGAGAGGCCTAGTTGTTAAAGAAGTCGTAAAAAGTTAATCTAGGGCATTAATCTTGTTATATTTGAAACCAGACCTAAAACCAACACGATGCGCCATATTCTGGTATGTTTTATATGTAGCTTCTATTTTATAAGTACGCTTACGGCCCAAGTACCAAAGACCAAGTCCACTTCCGATATTTACCATTCGATCCAAAAATTGAATTTTTTGGGAACGGCATTATATATTGCTGCACACCCCGATGATGAAAATACAAGGTTGATATCTTACTTGTCCAATAGTGTACATGCTAGAACAGGTTACCTTTCTTTGACCAGAGGCGATGGCGGTCAAAATTTGATTGGCCCCGAATTAAGGGAATTATTAGGAGTTTTAAGAACACAAGAATTATTAGCCGCACGAAGGGTAGACGGCGGCGAACAACTATTTTCCAGGGCCATTGATTTTGGCTATTCGAAAAACCCAAAAGAAACTTTAAAAATTTGGGACAAAGACCTTATTCTAAGTGATGTGGTATCTGCCATAAGAAAATTTAAACCCGATATTATCATCAATCGTTTTGATCACAGAACCCCGGGCACCACGCATGGCCACCATACATCCTCTGCCATGTTAAGTGTAGAGGCATTCGACCTTGCCAATGACCCCAATGCCTATAGCAACCAGTTAGAAAGTACCGGTCTATGGCAGCCAAAACGTTTGTTCTTTAACACTTCTTGGTGGTTTTATGGAAGTCAGGAAAAATTTGAAAAGGCGGATAAATCAAATCTGTTGAATGTTGACATAGGAACTTATTACCCTATGCTGGGAATGTCCAATAATGAAATTGCGGCACTGGCCAGCAGTCAGCATTTATGTCAGGGTTTTGGAAGGTTAAGAACACGAGGTTCCGAACAAGAATATCTAGAACTATTAAAGGGAGATCTGCCTAAAGGGAAAAATGATCCTTTTGAAGGCATAAATACCACCTGGTCCAGAATTGAAGGAGGTGAAGCCATTGGTAAAATATTAAACAAGATAGAGGCCGATTTCAACTTCAAAGATCCATCAGTACATTTGGAAGATTTGGTAAAGGCCTATGCCCTACTACAAAAAGTTACGGACACCCATTGGAAAAAAATAAAATCGGAAGAATTAAAATCTATAATCGAAGCAGTTGCCGGACTTCATTTAGAAGTTTTTGCGAATCAAGCATTCTCCAATGCAGGTGAAAAAATAACATTTAATGTCGAAGCCCTGAACAGAAGCAATAAAGAAATTGTTTTAGAATCGGTGCTAATAAACGGTCTACCTACAATTAGGGAACCACAAACGCTTTACGACAATAGAATTTTAAAAAGAGAAATAGCCATAGAAATACCATCGGACACAAAATACACCAGTCCTTATTGGTTAATGGAAAGTAGCACATTGGGTACCTATACGGTGAAGGATGCCGATCTTATAGGCAAGCCAGAAACACCAAGATCTTTTACCGCTACATTTAATATAAACTACGATGGGGTAAAAATTCCGATTACCAAAAATGTAGTTTATAAATATGCAAAGCCCGATAAAGGTGAAATATATCAACCCTTTGAAATAGTCCCGGAGGCCACTTCCCATCTTAAGGACAAGGTGATAATATTTGCCGATGATTCCCCAAAATTAATTCCTGTGACCATAAAGGCCCACAAAAACAATGTTTCAGGTACTATACAGCTCGGTATCGGAGATAAATGGAAAGTAGATTCTAATGTTCAAAATTTCAGCATCGAAAAAAAGGGAGATGAAAAAACGTTTTATTTTAACCTGACGCCCCCAGAATTGGAAGATGAAAGCAAAATTTCCTCTATTCTCACAGTGAACGGTAAAAAGATTACCAAAGATTTGGTAACCATCAATTATGACCACGTCCCCACACAAACTATTTTAATGCCGGCGGAAACCAAGGTGGTAAGATTGAACATACAAAAATCTGGTCAAAACATTGGTTACATTATGGGTGCCGGAGATGAAGTACCAACAAGTTTAGAACAGATCGGTTATACGGTACACCTGATCGATCCTTCTGATATTTCAGAAAGTTCACTACAAAAATATGATGCAGTTGTTCTAGGAATAAGGGCTTATAACGTCATCAACGAACTATCTTTTAAGCAAAAATATATTTTAGAATATGTGAAAGAAGGTGGTACGGTAATTGTGCAGTATAATACGGCCGGTAGATGGGCTGATCAATTTGAAAATATTGCTCCATATGACCTTAAAATCTCAAGAGATCGCGTTACCGATGAAAATTCAGAGGTGAAAATTATAGCGAAAGACAATGATTTAGTAAATTATCCGAATAAAATAACAAATAAGGATTTTGAAGGATGGGTGCAGGAAAGAGGATTATATTTTCCCAATAAATGGAGCAAGGAGTTTACCCCAATATTAGAGATGAAAGATGAAGGAGAGCCATCTACAAAAGGAAGTTTACTTATAGCACCATATGGAAAAGGTACTTATATTTATACAGGACTAAGCTTTTTTAGAGAATTGCCCGCAGGTGTACCGGGAGCATACAAACTGTTTTCCAATATGCTGTCAGTTGGCAAGAATAAATTAGAAAATAAAGAAAAGATTAAGGGATGAGTCGGGAAAAAGATGAAAATAAAAGTTGGAAAAAGGAATATACCTTGGTTCTGGTACTGAATTTTATTTACATCCTCTTTTTTTACTATATAATGATATCATTTACATAATATGGGTGCTTTAGACTGGACGATTCTTTGTGGTACACTGCTTTTTATTGTGTCTTATGGCGTATGGAAAACAAAAGGAAGCACCAATGTCAATGATTATGTTAGGGGAGGCAATGAGGCAAAATGGTGGACAATAGGCCTTTCGGTGATGGCAACCCAAGCTAGTGCCATTACCTTTTTATCGACTCCCGGACAAGCTTTTCACGATGGTATTGGATTTGTTCAGTTCTATTTTGGCCTGCCATTGGCCATGATCATTATTTGTTTGGTCTTTGTGCCAATGTACCATAGAATGAAAGTATATACCGCCTATGAATTTCTAGAAAGTAGATTTGATTTAAAAACACGTTCTTTAGCGGCTATATTATTTTTAATGCAAAGAGGCCTTGCGGCCGGGATCACCATTTTTGCCCCTTCCATTATTTTATCGGCGGTCTTAGGTTGGGATTTGGGTACCTTAAATATTATAATTGGTACGCTAGTAATTATTTATACCGTTTCGGGTGGTACCAAAGCGGTAAGCGTTACACAAAAGCAACAAATGTTCATTATAATGACAGGAATGTTCGTTGCATTCTTTTTTATACTTGGTTACCTACCCTCCGATATCACTTTCTCAAAAGCCCTTAAAATAGCGGGTGCCAGTAATAAATTGAATATTTTGGATTTTGACCTAAACACAAAAAGCAGGTATACCTTTTGGAGTGGAATAACCGGTGGATTGTTCTTGGCCTTGGCCTATTTCGGAACCGACCAAAGCCAAGTACAACGTTATTTATCAGGTAAATCCATCAGGGAAAGTCAATTAGGGCTGGTATTTAACGCTATTTTTAAAATACCGATGCAGTTTTTTATTTTACTGGTAGGCGTCATGGTCTTTGTGTTCTATCAATACAATCCTTCTCCACTTAATTTTAATCCTGCTGCCACCCAAGCGATTATGGATTCTCCCTACGCAGAAGACTATAAATTATTGCAAGAGGGCCAAATAGCATTGGAGGCGGAAAAACGTATTGCCCAAAATCAGTTTTCCGCCGCATTGGATATTAAAGAATACACCGCCGTACAAGAGGCCAAGCAACAAATAATCAGAATTAACCAAAAGGACAGCACCAATAGAATAGCTGCAAAATCATTGATCTCGCAGGCCGATAGCTCTGTTGAGACCAATGATAAAGATTATGTCTTTATCCATTTTATTCTTAATAATTTACCAAAAGGACTCATTGGACTATTATTGGCTGTAATACTATCTGCCGCTATGTCTTCTACCGCCTCAGAACTAAATGCCTTGGGTACCATTACCGCTTTGGATCTATACAAGCGAAATAAAAAGGGGGTTTTTACAGAAAAGCATTATGTTAAAGCCTCAAAATTTTTCACTTTTATCTGGGGTATCATAGCTATCTTAATAGCGTGTATCGCTAATTTATTCGACAATCTAATTCAGTTGGTCAACATTATCGGAAGTATTTTCTACGGCAATGTACTAGGTATTTTTCTACTGGCTTTTTTCTTCAAGTTCGTAAAGGGAAATGCCGTATTTTTTGCAGCGGTCATTACTCAGATCATTATTTGTATTATATACTACAACCTAATACATATATATCCGTCCGGAGAAGAAAAGCTAGGTTACCTCTGGTTGAACTTTATTGGTGCGGCCCTTGTTATTTGCACTGCAATAATCTTCGAAGCGTTCGATAGAATGTTAAACAAACCACTTAGCACAAATTAATTTACATATAATTTTCCTTTATAATACATCATCCAATTATGGTTCACACTAAAGTTAAAGACTTTTTCATATCCAAATACGGTAACAGCCCAATAATGGTAAAATCGCCCGGCAGGGTAAATTTAATCGGCGAACATACCGATTATAATATGGGTTTGGTCTTACCTGCTTCTATTGAAAAAGCAATTTATTTTGCCGTTCACAAAAATGATAGTGACCATATTACCGTTGAAACCTTTTTAACGCTACCAGAGCAGATTTCCTTTGACCTAGAAGGAAAACATGAACCTTTTAATGCTTTTTGGGGAAACTATTTTAAGGCCATTATCGAAATATTAATTGAAAAAAAGTACACCCTAAAAGGTTTTGACTGTGTTTTCGGAGGTGATATTCCTATAGGATCTGGCCTCTCATCTTCGGCCGCTCTTTGTTGTGGTTTTATTTATGCCTTATCCAATGCTTTAGACCTATCTATAACTAGAGAGGAAATAGCGTTGATAGCACAGCAGGCCGAACATAAAATTGGTCTTAATTGTGGTCTAATGGACCAATATGCCGTGTTGTTCGGAAGAAAATCCAATGCCCTCTTTTTAGATTGTAAAGATCTAACCCATAAGTACATTCCCATTAATCTTAATGGATACAGTTGGGTACTTATCAATTCGAACATAAAACACAACCTTGCCGTAGATTCTGAATATAATAAAAGAAGAACATCATGTGAGCTGGTCTTTTCTAAAGTGGGGGAAACAAAAAATGACGTCAACTCAATGAGAGATGTCACCTTGACCGATTTGGAGAACTGTAAACCAATTCTGGACGAAAAAGATTATAAACGTGCCAAATATGTCATCGAAGAAAACAATAGGGTTTTAAAAATGATAGAATACCTAGAATCCGGTAATGCCGATGAAACCGGTAAAACTCTATTGCAAGGCCATTGGGCAATGTCTAAAGAATTTGAAATAACCACACCTGAATTGGACTTTTTGGTAAAAACCGGTCAAAAACTGGATGGCTTTATGGGAGCTCGCATGATGGGAGGTGGTTTTGGGGGCTGTACCATAAACTTGATTAAAACAGAGGCTATGGAAAATATAGTGGACACCATTATTAGTGCATACAAGAAAGAAACTGGCATTGATGCTGAAGTCTATCATTTATATATTGATGACGGAGTGCATATTATGAAATAACAAGCTTTGTAAAACACAAAAAACCCCATAGCACTTAGCTAAGGGGCTTTTTTATTTTTTTTGAGCACGTTACTACATAGCTCCCCATTCCTTTAATGAATCTTGATTCATTTTAACATAATCGTCGTTTCCTTGCTCTTTTGCTTTTGCCAATGATTTTTTTGCAGCTTCTATAGCTCCTTTTTTATCACCTGCTTTTGCTAAAATAAGGGATTGTTGCCTTAATTGCCAATAAGCAGGATCTTTGGTCATGGACATGGCCTTGTCCATCCACTCCTTGGCCTTTTTAATATCTTTACCTTCACTAGAATAATATACGGCCGCGGCATAATAATCACCTGCACTTGGCCCCGACAATACCTTTTCTATATTGCTCATTACCGCTTCATCGGTAGGAACCTCAATAGGTATGGCTACATAGGTATTTTCCCATATGATTCCTATATTGGCACCACTAGACTTTAAGTCGTCTATTGTAATGGTAAATGTTTCTACGGGCATATCTATGGGATATACGGGTACAGAAGCCTTGGCCACAACCTTATTTTCATCCCAGTTTTTAGGGGTTCCACCACCATCGATATCGGTATAAAAGAAAACTTCCCAATTCTTCTCACCTGGTTTTGTAAAAATAGAATAAGTACCGGCTTTTACTTTACTACCGGCAATGGTAACATCTGTATCAATAGAAATTTTGGTGTAGGCATTGGCTCCAGTTCTCCATAACTTACCGAAAGGAACCAAATCTCCATATACTTTTCTCCCCCTCATTGAAGGTCTTGAGTAATCGATGGTAACATTTGTTAGTCCTACCACTTGCGTAATTGTCGAAGCCGGACTCGGGGCCGGTGTATTTATTTGTGCCTCTAACGATAAAGAAGCCACAACTGCTAACAAAAAGAGTATTACTTTGTTCATATTTAAGTAGTTTTTAGTGTTTTAACAAAGCTAAATATAAACCAAGGTGCCAAATGTTAACAAATTCTTAAATAAAAATTAGGGGATCAATACCGCACAAAAGGAACGGACAGAATGCGTGAATTTAAGTAAACGGTAAAATAGTAGATACTTAAAGAGGGGAAAATATTAGATATAGAACCTTTAGCATCTAACTCTCCAAAAGACCAAAGAAGCCTTCCTGAACAATCAAAAATTGAAATTCCCTTAATGGTATCCTTTGTTTTAATTTCATACAAAAACGCATCGGAAGCCAAATCTTTATATATAATTACATGTTCTTCGACCTTGTTCTCCCCCTCTAGTCCCTCTTCTAGGTCGATTGGTTCTTGTGGGAGTTTTTCTATAATTTCTACCTTAAATACCCTAGCTTCCGAGGTGATGGACGGTGATTGCCTAGAGAAGTATTCAGATGTTATAAAAAATTCATTATCCGATAATTTGACAATACCTTCGGTCTGTACAAAAGAAAGCCCCAAATCAATATCACCTTCAGGATTATTAAATATTCCTGAAAGGGAAACATCTGTATACTTTAATAAAAAGGGGGTTAACATACTTGAATATCCCAACAAATAAAGCTCGTTCGATTCAATATCATAACTAGCATCCGTTACCAGCCCAATATCGTTTAACGTTGCTATGGCCGTTGCTATATGATCGCCCGGTACATTGGGTATCGCATAAGCGACCGTGCCGTTAGATTGCCATTGTTTTGTGAAAATTACCAACTGCTCCCCTATGACCACCAATGCCTCGGCATCCCAGTTAGAATCTCCATTGTCATTAAAATCCTCTTGCCCTTCATAAACAAAGTTGATATTTTCAGCGGTAACCTTATCCGATTCCAAATACGCCTCTTTCGTTATTCTGTATATGGCCAAATTCTGTCTTGTGCCCTTATTGTTACCTATATCTCCAATGTAAATATAATTCTCGTCCTGGGTAATGGCCTCCCAGTCGTTGTTCTCGACGTTTAATATACTCACTTGCCTTACAATTTCTAGAGAAAGAGTATCAAGCTCGTATAGAATGGCACTGTTACCCGAGTCGTTATGGGTTAATAGACGGCCATTAAAGAAAATTAGCCCTGAAGATTCATCTATGACATCAGGTAATGGTCCAACTTCGGTAACTGTTTGTTGCGCCACCAACAATAAGGAGTTAAAAAATAAAAGGATCCCGATTAAAATCTTCATAATCAATTAATAACGAATGAAGGAAATTTACAAAATCAATTCTATCCCCACGACTATTTAATAGTATTTACTATACGAGGTCGTTTTAATCGACCAAATAATTTTCTCAAAGAGAATAAAACGTTCAATTTTTTAATTATTGTTTAACTATTTTAATTATTTATTAAACAAAAATGGGCTTATATTTGTCGAAATCATTTCTAATGAAACTATATCGCTTATATTCAAAGCAATTTCTATCCATTTCTATGGATGAAGCTTGGAATTTTCTGTCCAATCCCAATAATTTGAAGACCATAACTCCTAAGAATATGTCGTTCACCATTACCTCAGGAGGTGAACTGCCAATGTTTCCGGGACAAATAGTACAGTACACCGTAAGACCTTTTCCTTGGTATACTACCAAATGGGTAACAGAAATCACCCATATAAAGGAAGGCGAATATTTTGTAGACGAGCAGCGCTTTGGCCCATATGCCTTATGGCATCATAAACATTTTATCAAAAAAATAGAAGGAGGAGTGGAAATGAAAGATGTAATAGACTATAAAATTCCCTTTGGATTTATAGGACGTCTGGCCAATCTTATAATCGTGAGAAAACAACTCCGACATATTTTTAATTACAGAGCTCAAAAATTGGATTCTTTATTTGGTTCCATAAATGGACAAAAACACGAGCTACACATAAAATAGAAGTAGATGAAAAACATATTATTGATTGGTGGTTCTTATGGTATTGGGTCCGCTATCGTAGCCCAGTTGCAAGAAACCAACAAAGTATACGTGGCATCGAGAACACCACCTGCGCACCCTCACCGTAACCTGACACATATATCTTTCGATGCCAAAATGGATACATTGGATATAACCTTGTTGCCACAAACCTTGGATGGTTTTATATATTGTCCTGGGAGCATTAATCTCAAGCCTTTTAAAAGATTGGACATGGAAGCTTTTGAGGATGATATGCAGGTTAATTTCTTTGGAATGGTTAAAATAATCAAAACCATTATCCCGAATATGTCTTTAAAATCGTCTATGGTATTCTTTAGTACCGTGGCCGTAGGTAACGGAATGCCCTTTCATACCAGTATAGCCGCGGCAAAAGGGGCCGTTGAGGGCTTTGCCAAATCTTTAGCGGCCGAGTATGCACCAAAAATAAAGGTAAATGTAATAGCACCTTCTTTAACAAATACGCCTCTGGCGGCGAAATTATTGAACAATGAAAAGAAAAAGGAATCTATGGAAAACAAGCATCCACTGAAACGCATCGGTGAAGCTGAGGATATAGCCAATGCCGCCGTTTTTTTATTGAGCGACAAAAGTTCTTGGATCACAGGGCAAGTTATTCATATAGACGGCGGGCTATCTACTTTAAATTTAAACTAAATGTCTAAAAAGAAAGTCTCCGTTTTTTGGTTTCGTCGCGATTTAAGAATCGATGACAATACAGGCCTATTGGCCTCATTGAAGAGAGAATATCCTGTCTTGCCCATTTTTATCTTCGATACCGATATACTTTCAAAATTGCCCCAAAATGACCCGCGTGTAAATTTTATATTCGATTCGGTTCAGAAAATAAGGGCCATACTACAAGAAAAGAACAGTTCTATTGCTATATATAAAGGAAAACCCATAACGGTTTTAAAAGATTTGCTCAACATTTACGATATAAAGGCGGTTTTCACCAATCGAGATTATGAACCATATGCCAAAGAAAGGGATGGGGATATAGCACAGTTTTTACATGAACAAAGTATCGTTTTCAAAACCTATAAAGATCAGGTAATCTTTGAAAAATCGGACATCTTAAAACAAGACGGCACCCCGTATGTAGTATATACCCCCTATAAAAACAAATGGAAAGAGAATTTTAAACCCGATAAACATTTAACCGATCAAGACACTGCCAATTGTCTTGATAATCTTATAAAAAACACGAAGCTTCCTAATCTTACATTGAAAGACCTAGGGTTTGTTACATCAAATATTTCTGTGCAAGATTATGTGGTAACCCCCATCCTAATAGATGATTATGAGAATACCAGAAACTATCCGGCCATAGAAAACGGCACCTCTAAACTTGGGCCTCATTTACGTTTTGGAACAGTTTCTATTAGAAAAATTATTAAAAAAGCCATTGCTGGGGATAACCCGACTTTTTTGAGCGAACTTATCTGGAGAGAATTTTTTATGCAAATTCTATGGCATTTTCCACATACCCAAAAATCCTCTTTTAAACCCAAATATGACCGTATAGAATGGCGCAACAACGAAGATGAATTCGAAAAATGGAAAAATGGGCAAACAGGTTATGCTTTAGTGGATGCCGGTATGCGAGAGCTGAACGCCACAGGATATATGCACAACAGGGTACGCA
Organism: Maribacter thermophilus; assembly: GCF_001020565.1. Taxonomy (GTDB): domain Bacteria; phylum Bacteroidota; class Bacteroidia; order Flavobacteriales; family Flavobacteriaceae; genus Maribacter; species Maribacter thermophilus. The sequence goes on from NZ_LDAS01000001.1 coordinate 1,085,890, forward strand.
TGCTGACCGCCAGTTTTTTATGCAAGCATTTATTGATAGATTGGCGGTGGGGCGAAACTTATTTTGCAGAAAAACTGCTAGACTATGAAATGAGCTCCAATATCGGCAACTGGCAATGGGCCGCTGGTAGCGGAGTCGATGCGGCCCCATATTTTAGAATATTTAATCCTATGACCCAAGTCGATAAATTTGACCAACAAAAAGAGTACATACGTAAATGGGTTCCAGAACTACAAGAACTTACCTACCCTGATAAAATTGTCGACCATAAAGAAGCCCGGGAACGTTGTTTAAAAACCTATAAAAGCGCCTTGAACAACTAAATTTATTTGGCCAATTGTTGGTTTAATACCTGTTGGTCTCCAATTCTTCTTTTTAAGATATTTATGTACTTCAAAGCAATAGAATTGTTGTAATCCGTATACGAGGTAGATGCCATTTTCATTGCTTTTTCCAAATTACCATTAATTTCATTGATAATGGCCATATTATAATAAGCCCTTCCGGCCACTTTGGCTTTCGGATTGTTCAGCTCCTTCTCCCATAGTTCGGCGGCTCCGTTCCAATCTCCTGCCCTTGCCCTGCGCATCGCGACCACAAAATTATCGGTTCCCCTTACAAAGTAATCACGAGAAACCCTTCTGCTCAAAGGCTTTACATTAAGACCATAATTATTGCCCAGATTACTACTAATCTGCATTACTCCTTCTTTTCTGCCAACTACTGCTTCTAAGGCTCTTACAGGGTTAATACCCTCACCTGTAGAGGTCACATAATTCTTTGAGGTATATTCATCCAATATTCTTTTACCAACGGGATCATAGATTCGCCAACCATTTTTAACCACTGTATTTAAGGTAATCCTATGCCCTGGCACCTTTACCTTAACTCCTAGATTGTTAGGCACGGTTACTTCGGTCATTTGGTAATCGGCGTTGGTATCGGTATCAAAAAATGCTAATGAAAACAGCACATCAACATCGTTCTCCTCACAAATTTTCTCTACGGTTTCCCAAGGTAATGCGGCCGGAAATACGGCAAGTCCTTTACGATGGTCCTCATTGGTCTCTATTAACTTAACACTTTCAAAACGATTGTTTCTGCTTAGTTCATCTAAAAGTCCTGTAACAGCAAATTCGGCTCCTTCCTTATCAAAATTCAATCCTTCCAAAGACAATATTTTGTCTATCTCATCTATAGCTTTATTACTTTCTGATGGTAAGCTCCTATTTATAATACCAATTTTGGTAATATCCGAAGCCAAAGTTATTTGGGCAGGTTCTACCACCCCCATCGTTAGCCTATTGGTGGAGCTGCAAGAAAAAATAGTTAATAGTACAACACAAGAACAAATAAATGATACTGGACCTTTCATATCTTCATTTAAATTAATCGTTCGTATATAACGCAAAAAGCAGCAGAAAAGTATTGTTTTACGATGCACTAAAGAATTACGGTTCCATCATACAACATGCATGAACCACTTTATACAACAATAGAAGATTTTATAATCGGCTCGTTCAAGACTTCATTTAGATAACGAAAACAGTTATATTTACTATACTTTCTTGACTTTGGCAGGTTACATAAAAAAGTCAAGGGACTAAATAAACTAACACCAAACTTTAATTTTAAAATGAAGAAACATTTAATTCTATTCCTATCCCTGTTTTGCATGGTCACGGGATTCGGCCAAAAATTAAGCAAAAACAAAAAAGCAATCATTCAATCTGTAGAAAACCACAAAGAACAGCTCATTAAAATAAGTGATTCTATATGGGCATTGGCAGAATTGGCTTTTGAAGAAAAGCAATCCTCTAGAATTTTGGCCGATTATGCCGAAAAAAATGGCTTAAAGGTTAAGAGGGGAGTTGCCGATATTCCTACTGCTTTCACGGCCACCTACGGCTCTGGAAAACCTGTTATCAGTATTTTGGGCGAGTTTGATGCCCTACCGGGTATCTCGCAACAAGCTATACCAGAAAAAAATCCGTTAAAAGAGGGGGCTGCGGGTCATGGGTGCGGTCACAATATGTTCGGCACCTCTAGTTTAGGCGCCGCTATAGCCATTAAAGAATTAATGGAGGCCGGTAAGATCAAGGGAACCGTTAAATTTTTGGGTACCCCGGCAGAGGAAAAATACTTTGCAAAAGTATGGATGGTGAAGGCAGGACTTTGGGACGATGTTGATGTAAACGTAAGTTGGCACCCTTCTGCCGGCATAGAGGCCGATGTTCAAAGTGGGCTGTCTTTAGTTGATTTTATTGTCGAATTTTATGGTCAGGCGGCCCATGCTTCTGCAGACCCATGGAACGGGCGTAGCGCTTCGGATGCCTTGGAACTGTATACGACCGGGATAAATTATTATAGAGAACATATTCTTCCTACCTCTAGAATACATTATCATATTCAAGATGGAGGCCAGGTAGTTAACGTTGTTCCAGACTATGCCAAGCTTTGGGTCAGGGTAAGAGACCCCAAAAGATCTAAAATGCTACCCACCTATGAGCGTGTAAAAGCAATGGCAGAGGGAGCTGCAATAATGGCCAATGTTGATTACAAGATATCGTTGGTATCCGGAATCTACGAAACCTTGGTGAATAGAACGGGAGGCGAAATTATGCAGGCCAACCTTGAATTATTGGGCCCTATCACCTATACCGACGAAGAACAGGCGTTTGGCAAGGCCATTCAAAAAGCGACCGGTAAACCGGAAGTAGGAATGGACAGTAACATCTATCCGTTAAAGGAAACCGAGGAAAATCCAGGAGGGGGATCCACCGATGTAGGTGATGTAAGTTGGAATGTACCCAATATTAATTTGGGAGTTACCGTAGCCCCAAAGGGCACACCTTGGCATTCATGGGCCGTAGTAGCCTGTGGAGGAATGTCTATAGGGCACAAAGGTATGGTTTATGCAGCCAAGGCCATGGGGATGACCATGTTGGATTTGTTTGAAAATCCTAAAATGGTAGAAAAAGTGAAAGAAGAATTCAAGACCCGAAAAGGCAATGAAGTGTACGAACCTATGATCGATGGTCCACCACCATTAAATGGCAAGTAAATTATATCTCACATAAAGAAGCTGCTATATAAAGGCAGCTTCTTTCATTTTTAAGTATCTTAAAAGCGATAAAATATATTGTTTACCATGAAAAAAAATATAGTACTTCTATTTCTTATGTACGGATGTTTTGCATCTGCACAATCTTATGATTTTACTTACGACCACTATTCGCTAATTGTAAAGGATTTGGAAAAAGTGGGTTCGTTTTATGAAAAAGTATTGAATTTGGAGGAAATTCCGCATCCCTCGGCTCCAACCGGATTCAAATGGTTTCGCATACAAGGAAACTCTCAACTACACCTGATAGGAAAAGACAGTGTAGCATTAAAACACAGCAAAAGTGTACATTTATGTTTATCTACCCAAAAACTGGACGAGCTAGTAGCTTCTTTAAAACAACAAAAAATTACTTTTTGGGATTGGCCCGGTAAAGAAAATGCCATAACGTTAAGAGCTGATGGTGTACGTCAAATTTACCTTAAAGACCCAGAGAACAATTGGGTAGAGATCAACGATGCTCCTCACTAAAAGAACAAGCCTCTCTTATATGAACATGAATCAGATGTTCTCTCCATAACCTTAGTCTACAGAGAGAACATCTATTGTATAACCCTTATTTATACCCTGGTTATCTTGGCCCCTATGGCCCTTAAACGTTCGTCTATATTTTCATAACCACGATCTATCTGTTCTATGTTATGAATAGTAGAAGTTCCTTTAGCCGATAAAGCAGCTATAAGCAATGACACACCTGCCCTAATATCAGGGGATGTCATTGTGGTTGCTTTTAAGGTCGATTTAAAATCGTGTCCTATAACGGTAGCTCTATGGGGATCGCAAAGAATAACCTTTGCCCCCATATCCAATAATTTATCCACAAAGAACAAACGGCTTTCGAACATTTTTTGATGTATCAAAACCTCTCCCCTTGCCTGTGTGGCGACTACCAAAATAATACTTAGCAAATCGGGGGTCAGCCCTGGCCATGGAGCATCGGCAATGGTCAAAATAGAACCATCTATATAATTCTGTATCTCGTAACCATCTGTATGGGCGGGAATATAAATATCGTCCTCTTTACGTTCCAAGGTAATACCCAGTTTATTAAAAACCGTAGGTATTTGCCCAAGATCGTCCCAACTAACATTTTTAATGGTCAGTTCACTTTTTGTCATGGCAGCAAGACCTATCCAGCTACCGATCTCTATCATATCGGGCAACATTCTATGCTCGGTACCACCTAACTTTTCAACGCCTTCTATAACCAAAAGATTAGAACCTACACCAGAGATTTTGGCCCCCATACGGTTCAACATCTTACATAACTGCTGCAAATATGGCTCGCAAGCTGCATTATAAATAGTGGTCTGGCCCTCTGCCAATACAGCGGCCATTACAATGTTTGCCGTACCGGTAACAGAAGCCTCGTCTAACAGCATATAGGTACCCTTCAATCTTTTGGCCTCTACCCCATAAAAATATTCTTCACGGTTGTATCGGAATTTGGCACCTAATTTTATAAAACCTTCAAAGTGTGTGTCTAAACGTCTTCTTCCTATTTTATCGCCACCGGGCTTAGGAATGTATCCTTTTCCAAAACGGGCCAATAACGGACCTACCAACATAATAGACCCCCTTAGGCCCCTACCATCTTGTTTAAATTGGTCAGACTGTAAATAATCCATATTTACATCGTCTGCCTTAAAAGTATATGAACCTTTTCCTTTTTTCTGGATCTTTACTCCCAAGTCCTCTAAGAGAGAAATTAGTTTATTTACATCTACTATGTCCGGAATATTGTGTATGGTCACCTTTTCAGGTGTTAACAACACTGCACATAAAATTTGTAAAGCTTCGTTTTTTGCCCCTTGTGGCGTTATTTCACCAGATAGTGAATGGCCACCTTCGATTTTAAATGTTCCCATCTATAGGATTGGAAATTTAGTAGCGTTTTTTACCGCGATTATTGTTTCGATTCTTTTTACCAGAGTTTGATCTAGGTGATTTAGCGACCCTGTTCTTCAAAAATTGACCACTATCGGTCAAATTTTCACCTTTTGCCGCCAAATCTATCTCTCCATTGCTAAGTTCATACAAATGGTTAAAAATAGCCTTGTCATCCACCACATCCTTGTTCCAATTAAGGTAACATTTTTTCATGTGATTGGCAATGGCATATTCTAGGCCAGATCGCTTGTCTCCTTTTTCCCATTTCACAGCAACATCTATCATTCTTTTGATATTGTTACCATAAAAACGGTATTTAGGAAAATTTTGAGGATATTCTAAAGGTTCCGGGCGCTTTCGTAACATCTCTTTAGAGGTAATCGGAAATGGAGATTCCACATCCAATTTAAAATCCGACATGATAAACAATTGATCCCAAAGTTTATGCTGAAAATCTGGAACATCGCGTAAATGAGGTTGTAAGTTGCCCATTACGCTTATAATCGATTTTGCTACTTTATTTCTTTCTACAGGGTCTTCTATCGATACCGCATAATCTACCATTTTCTGAAAATGCCTACCATATTCAGGTATAATTAATTGAGGACGCTCTGTATTGTATTCGAGGTGTTCTACTAAATCCAAATTGGAAAATTTAACTTAAAAAATGTTTGAAGAAGTATTCTTATAACGACCGCAAAATAATAAAATTATAGGTGATATACTATTTTAAAGAGATATTACGCCTTCTATAGCCCCTACTTCCTTGTATTTTATGATCACTTCATCTGGGTTTTTAAGATTTACGGTAATAGAAACACTGGTATATTTTCCCTTTTTCGATTTTTTCAACTCGATTACCGCTCCCGTGTTATCGAATATTTTATGTATTCTTTGAATTTTCTCGGTGTCCGACAGCACAATAAATTTGTACAGGTAGTCAGAAGGCCAGTTAGCGGTCTCTGTCAATTGTTCCTTCAATTTGGCATAAAACTCATCAGAATTTTTTTCTGTCATTATCTATAATTTTGTACAAATATAAGGGTAAATACCAAGTTTTTTAATACCCTTCAATTCCGTATTTTTGCAATTATAAAACTACATTTTATTGGACTTTAAAAGGATTGTAATCACGGGAGCTCCCGGAACAGGAAAGACTTCTGTTATAAAATCATTGGAGAACTCAGGTTTTTTTTGCTTTCACGAAATCATAAGAACTATGACTCTTGAAGCTATAGAAAACGAGGAGGCCGATGTGTTACAGAACAACCCCATAGACTTTGTTAGTGATGCCGCTTCCTTTAATCAAAAATTGCTAAAAGGTAGACTAGATCAATTTAAACAGGCGACCACCTTACAAAAGGATATTGTTTTTTATGATCGTGGCGTACCCGATGTACTGGCCTACATGGACTATTTTGAGCAGTCGTACGGCACTGATTTTTTGAATGCTTGCAAAGCCAACCGTTACGATAAGGTTTTTCTGTTGCCACCATGGAAAGAAATCTACAAACAGGACAACGAAAGGTTGGAAAGCTACTCTCAGGCCGTTGACCTGCACATACATCTAGAAAAAACATACAATTCATTTGGGTACGAAATAATAGAAGTGCCATTCGGCACTGTAGAAGAACGGTTGAAATATATTCTTAACAACACCCAAACCTAAGTGAATATTGAAGCGCAACAAATTCTTCGAAAGTATTGGGGCCACCCACATTTTAGGGATTCGCAAGAAACCATTATAGAAGCCGCCCTTAAAGGAGAAGATGTGCTCGGACTCTTGCCCACTGGCGGTGGCAAATCTATCTGTTTTCAGGTGCCGGCAATGATGCAAGAAGGTATCTGTATAGTGGTATCTCCTTTAATAGCGCTTATTCAAGATCAAGTCTCTTCATTAAAGAATATAGGTATTAAAGCCATCGGACTAACGGGAGGTCTAAGTTTTGAGGACATAAGCAACCTTTTGGATAATTGCATCTATGGCAATTATAAATTTCTATATCTATCGCCAGAGCGATTGCAACAAGAAATTGTTCAGGATAGGATCCGCCAAATGAACGTAAATCTTTTTGTCGTAGACGAGGCCCACTGTATTTCACAATGGGGCCATGATTTTAGACCCGCTTACCTAAAGTGTGAAATTATCAGAGATCTTCATCCAGAAATTCCTATTATGGCTCTTACGGCAACGGCTACTACCAGAGTTGCCAAAGACATAATAAATTCGTTGCGACTCTCGGACCCATTGGTTAAAAGAGATTCTTTTTCTCGAAAGAACATAGCCTTTAAAGTAGATAAGAACGAGGATAAAAAATTTCAGCTAATACAGTATTGTAAAGCGTTAAAGAAAAGCGCCATCGTCTATACCAGAACCAGAAGAACTACAGAGGAACTTAGCAGATACTTGTCCGCCCATGGCATTTCTTCTGCGTTTTACCATGGAGGCATTACGGAAAAAAACAAGAAAACGACATTGGCCAAATGGCTGAACAATGAGGCAAAGGTCATGGTTGCGACCAATGCCTTTGGTATGGGAATAGATAAGGCCGACGTAGCACTGGTAGTACATTACCAAATACCCGATTGTATAGAAAATTATTACCAAGAAGCTGGTAGGGCCGGAAGAAACGGTGAGGCCGCACAAGCCATATTATTGACCAACAAAGCCGACCAAGAACAGGTAAAGAAACAGTTTTTAAGTGTACTGCCAGACGTAGCTTTTGTAAAACTAGTGTACAATAAGCTGAACAATTTTTTTCAAATCGCCTATGGTGAAGGAAACGATACCAAGTACCGACTAAATTTTAATGAATTTTGCTCGGTGTACAAACTTAACGCCATGCTTACCTATAATGCTTTAAAAATATTGGATCAAAACTCTGTTATCGCATTATCTGAATCTTTCGCAAGAAAATCGAGTATCCAATTCATCATATCCAAAGATGTACTACATGAATACATCAACAAGAATAGGTCGGTAAGCGATTGTGTAAAACTCATATTAAGAACATATGGGGGTATTTTTGAGTTCGAAACCAAAATAAACACCTTTTCCATAGCCAAAAAACTAAACCTGCCGGAAAAAGTTGTCTTGGAGAAACTGGAAGTTTTAGCTACTGACGGTATTATAGATTATAAAGCATCTCACAGCGATCTAGAAGTTACATTTTTAATGCCAAGGGAAGATGACCATACCATAAATAGGTTCGCCAATACCATAAAGGAACAGAACCTATTAAAAAAACATCAAGTGCAGCAAATGCTCTCCTATATTAACACCGATAACGTTTGCAGAAGTAGACAACTATTACTTTATTTTGGCGAAAAGCAAACAACGGTATGTGGAAAGTGCGATGTGTGTTTGGCGAATAACGAGGACCTGTCCAATACCGACAGTTTAAAAATAATGGTAAAAAAACTTTTGTCTACTGGAAGATTTTCTTCTAGAGAGCTGCAACAGCATCTTGACTGTTCGCCAAATATGCTGATGATAATATTAAAGGAACTACTGGAGGATGGAGAAATAAAGCTCAACTCCAAAAATGAATATGAAATTACATTATGAAAGATTTACGAATCGTATTTATGGGTACTCCCGATTTTGCCGTTGGTATATTAGATGCGCTAGTTACCAACAACTATAATATCGTAGGAGTAATCACGGCACCCGACCGCCCTGCCGGTAGGGGAAGAAAATTAAATGAATCTGCAGTTAAAAAATATGCCATTGAAAAACAATTGAAGGTTTTACAACCTACCAATTTAAAAAGCAAGGAGTTTTTAAAGGAACTGTCAGATCTAGAAGCCAACCTACAGGTAGTAGTAGCCTTTAGAATGTTGCCCAAAGAAGTATGGCAAATGCCAGAATATGGAACCTTTAATCTGCATGCATCCCTATTGCCTGAATACAGAGGAGCTGCACCAATAAACTGGGCCATCATAAACGGAGAGACCAAAACCGGTGTTACCACTTTCTTTATAGATGAAAAAATAGACACCGGAGCCATCATCCTGCAAAAAGAAACCGATATATTACCCGATGAGGATGCCGGTACCCTGCACGATAAGTTAATGCTATTAGGTTCCGATCTGGTATTGTCTACGCTCGAACGTATTAAAAAAGGAAATTTTGAAACTACGGTACAAAAAAATGCTACCGACCTTAAACTGGCCTATAAAATTCACCGTGATACGTGCAAGATCGATTGGAATGCCGAACCAAAGAACATATACAATCTAATCAGGGGACTGAGCCCCTACCCTGCCGCTTGGACCCTATTATATAACGGAGAAGAGGAACTGACCGTTAAAATATATAAGGTATCTATGGAAGAAGCCAAACATTCGTTTCCACATGGCACACTTGTAAAAATGAAGAACGAATTAAAAGTTGCCGTCAAAAACGGCCTTATAAACTTAATGGAAATACAACTACAGGGAAAAAGGAAGATGGCCATTAAAGATGTTTTGAACGGTCTTAAGTTGGACAAAAATGCATATCTACGCTAAAGCCCCGTGGTTATTGACCTAACAGAAAACGTAAAAAAAGCCTTACTTTATTAACAAACCCCCTGAGTTATCAACAAAATAGGGGATTTAGAGCCGTTTTACTTGTGTTGGTCGTAAATCCATATAAATTTGCTTTTAGGTTTAAAATTATTTTAACAACAATTAATTTAATCACATTATGAACAAAACAGAATTGATTGATGCAATGGCAGCAGATGCAGGCATCACAAAAGCAGCAGCTAAAAAGTCATTGGAATCTTTCTTGGCAAATGTTGAAGGTTCCCTTAAAAAAGGAAATAGAGTTTCTTTAGTAGGTTTCGGATCTTGGTCAGTAACTAGAAGAAACGCAAGAGAAGGAAGAAACCCATCTACTGGAAAAACTATTCCAATTCCAGCAAAAAATGTTGTTAAGTTTAAAGCAGGAGCTGACTTAAGCAGTGCTGTAAACTAATATTACAATTATATTTTTATACAAAGGCGCTTCTAAGAAGCGCCTTTTTTATTTTCGTTTTTTTGAATATTAATAAGAATTGTCTTATTTTTAGATACATTGATATACAAAAACAATGGTTCAATTAAAACCAAATAAAGGAAAGTTATTAATTGCGGAGCCCTCTTTAACAGGAGATGTATCCTTCAATAGATCCGTAGTTCTTTTGGCCGAACATAATGAAGAAGGTTCGGTAGGTTTTATTTTGAACAAGCCTTTAGAATATCAAATAAGCGATTTAGTTACAGAAATCACCATTCCCTTTCAAGTATACAACGGTGGACCTGTAGAGCAGGATAATCTTTATTTTATTCACAAAGTACCGCACCTTATAGATGACAGTATAGAAATATCAGACGGTATTTATTGGGGCGGAAATTTTGAAAAGACCGTTGCCTTGATCAACCAAAGAATTATCTCGGAGGATGATATTCGCTTTTTTCTAGGTTACTCTGGCTGGTCGTCCCTACAATTAAACAAAGAACTATCCTCTAAATCGTGGATCGTAGTGGACAATGAATACCAAAGCCATATCATTAAAAAATCTTTGGGAACTCTATGGAAAGAAAAAATGATGGAGTTGGGAGGCGATTACCTCATATGGTCCAATGCCCCCGAAAACCCCAATCTCAACTAAGCTGTAATTCTTGCCACAGCGTTTAACTTACCTATCAAATTTTTGGCAACTTCATTAGTAAATACCTTTTTACGGTATTTGGTAACAGGTATAATACCTTGAATGGTATTGGTTATGAAGATTTCGTCCGATTTTTGAAGCTCAAATGGTGAAATACTTTCTTCAATAAAATTATAGTCCTCACTTTTTTCTAAAATACCTATCAATTTCTTTCTAACGATACCGTTTAACCCCCCCTCTTTTAACGAAGGTGTTTTAATAGTTTTTCCCTTAACAACAAAAACATTGCCGTTTAGAGCCTCTACAACTTGCTTTTGTTGATTTAGAAGTAGACAGTTATCGTAACCGTTCTCATTCGCAAAAACACTGCCTACGACGTTTAACACCCTATTATTGGTCTTAAGATTGGAAAGCATATCCGGATTAACAAAAAAATCTTTGAACAACTCTATTTCATATCGCCGGTCATTTATTGTATAAAAAGAGTCCTCTAGTTCTTGTGCCTCTATAATGTAGGCTACTTCATTCGACTTGGGAAGGTATAGGCCACCATCTTTTCTAAAAACGGTAAATCGTACTCTTTGGGCCTTTTGCAGCTCATTGGCCTCGATGGTCTTATTAATTTCTTCTTGAAAAAATTCCATTGTAAAGTCCATAGGAATTTCCATTCTCAGAATACGCATAGAGGACATTAACCTTAAATAGTGTTCTTCCAAAAAATAAATGTGACCATTAACTACCCTAATGGCCTCAAATAGGCAATCCCCATAACGTAGCCCCCTATTCTGTTGATTTAAGAACTTATGTTCATCTTCATACAAATGACCATTAAAATTTACCATAAAAAAAGCCTTAAAAAATTAAGGCCCAAATATACTGTATAATGTAGAGAATCTATGATGATCCCAGCACCTGTTTTAAGTCTGATATTTGATTTGCCCAAAGCATTTTCGCCTCGTCCACTTCGTCCTCTTCGGCAAAGTCCGTGATAAATAACGAAACATCCTTTGTAATTTCATCAACGATTATTTTCATTTCAAAGTAGGTATCATCATCATTTTCGTCCCATGAAAACCTAACAAACTCATCTGTTTTTCGTTTCAACAACTTAGCTTCTTCCTCTACTCCATCCCAAATAAAAATATATTTCTCCCCTCTAGAATTGACATTGTCCGCAAACCATTCTGAAAGTCCGGATGGCGTTATCAGGTATTGATATAATAACTGAGGTGAGGATTGTATAACGTATTCTATTTCAAACTTTATTTTGTCGTTCATTATGTACTTCTTTATATTGCCCAATATATATATTTCTAAATGATAAAAAAATAAAAGGCGATTATAATTTTTTCATCAACTATTGTTGAAGAACAAGAAATTTACCTTTATATTTGCAGCCGCTAAAAATTATCACGGCGAGGTAGCTCAGCTGGTTAGAGCGTCGGATTCATAACCCGGAGGCCGAGGGTTCAAGTCCCTCTCTCGCTACATAGTCCACAGGACTCAAAATCAACGGTTTGTGTATACACAAACCGTTTTTTTATGTCTTTTGTTGCCGGCGTTTTCCATCGTATGCGATAACATATCTAGTGAAAAAACAAAATTGGATTCCCCTTTTTTATAGGTATCGAGCGGTACGGCATAAAAAGAACTCACTTAAACCGATGAATACTCTTTAAGAATAACACAAAATCCATAAAATTAGTAGAAAGTATAAATTTAAAATGCAAGTATGCCTTTCTTTACTATTAAATTAACAAGACTATGTCATTCAACTACAAAGTCATGGAAAAAGTAGTTTTAAGGCAAAAAAAAGAGCCACAGTTACCTGTCACTCCTTTTAAAACTAAACTAACAACTCAAATAATATCTTAGCTTTCGGTAGATTAATTACTATTCTCATTAGTTATTACATGAATTAAAGAATACACCTGTTGACTTTCAAAAACTTCTTACTGCTTTTTTAGTTCTTTTGGGGGGTGGCAAAATTTTCACGTTTTTATTATATAATTCCTGTAAAATGGATTTTCGTTTTGGATCTTTTTCCGAAATATCATTCAGCTCGGTTATATCATTTTCAATATCATATAAACTCCCTTCTAAATGCGGATATTTATTTTTATTTATTTTACCGTTTTCATTTTCAATCACATTGATATTTCTAACCAGTTTTTCATCACCACTCCTTATAGAGTATATATTCCTATCATATCGTCTAAAAAACAAATATTCATGGGCTGTTTGTCCTTTTTTATCTCCTATTAAATAAGGAATTAGGTTAACACCGTCAATAACACGGTCTGTCGGCACTGTTGCTCCAGCTAATTCCACTGTGGTTGTAAATATATCCATGGATGACACCATTAGATCAGAGACTTCTCCGGCTGGTAAAGTGCCTTTCCAATTCATTACAAATGGCACTCTTACACCACCATCATAGACAGTACCTTTACCTTCTCTTAGTGGCAAATTAACCCCTCCCAGGTCATTTGGTCTAGCTAGTGCAGCTCCGTTATCACTTAAATAAAAAATCAAAGTGTTTTCCAATAAATTTTCATCTTCTAAAAGACTTACTATTTTTCCAACACCATCATCAACGGATAAAAGCATAGATAAATAGACTAACCGTAATGCTTCTTGATCTAGATTTAATCCTTTAAATTTCTTAAAATCATAATTCCTGTCATTACCACTTTTTTCCCATTTGTCTGTTTCAAGTTTCATGCGCTCATATGCCGCTTGATACTTGGGCTCATGTTTAACAATTCTTTTTATCAAACTCTCTTTGGTCTGAAATGGACTATGCGGTGCATGGTATGCCACATAGGCAAAAAAAGGATTGTTTTTATTTCTTTTTATAAAAGAAAGAGTTTCATCTGTTACGGCATCCGTTAAATATTTACCGTATTCTGGAACAGCAAATTCACCACTTGTCCAACTTGGTGGGTTTTTTATTCCTTTTCCCATAAATAACTCTCTATAGTAACCATGGTAGTCTCGATTTACTTCATTTCCGTTTAAATAATCTTCACCCCAATAGTAATCGAAACCACGTTCTATAGGAAACATAGCCAAATCGCTACCTCCTAAATGCCATTTACCAAAAGCTCCTGAAATATATTTTTTTTGTTTAATTATTTTTGGTATAAAAATTTCTGACAATGGCGGTCCCGTATCCCCATTAGGCAGATTTATATTATCCTCCATTTCAAAACGACTACTTGAACGACCCGTTAAAATTGAAGATCTAGAAGGTCCACAGGTAGCGGATGCCACATACCCATTACGGAAATATATACCTGTTTGTGCTAATTTTTCAAGATTAGGCGTTAAGACATCAACTGAGGCAGGAAACTCTTTGGGGTCGTGAAAGCTAAAGTCTGCATACCCTTGATCGTCCGTTAATATTACAATAATATTTGGTGGCTGTTTAACAGTTTTTTTTGAGGAATTTTCTACTTGTCTATTCCCACATGCAAATAATACTATTGCTATTAGTACTGAAATAGCACCAATATTTTTTAACTGTTTGTATATCATAATTCAGTACACTTTAAATTTTAATAATTTTTTTAGATTAATTAAACTTTCCAATTGAAAAAGTATAATAACATCTAAATGTAATAAAAATCAAATGTACATTACACACTTATAGTTGAATTTTACTTTAATTTCATAATTTAAAAATCATCTAAATAATTGATTATTAAGCTATCTAAAATCATATTAATACAATTCTATTCTATTAAAATTCATAACCCTGAGGCCGAGGGTTCAAGTCCCTCTCTCGCTACATAATCCACAGGTCTTAAAATCAACGGTTTGTGTACACACAAACCGTTTTTTTATGTCTTTTGTTGCCGGTGTTTTCCGTCGTATGCGATAACATATCTAGTGAAAAAACAAAATTGGATTCCCCTTTTTTATAGGTATCGAGCGGTACGGCATAAAAAGAACTCACTTAAACCGATGAATACTCTTTAAGAATAACACAAAATCCATAAAATTAGTAGAAAGTATAAATTTAAAATGCAAGTATGCCTTTCTTTACTATTAAATTAACAAGACTATGTCATTCAACTACAAAGTCATGGAAAAGTAGTTTTAAGGCAAAAAAAAGAGCCACAGTTACCTGTCACTCCTTTTAAAACTAAACTAACAACTCAAATAATATCTTAGCTTTCGGTAGTTTTATAATCTTCTCGTTTCTTTCCTATCAATGCAAAAAACAACATACAAACTATTAAAGTAATAATCCCCCCAATAACATAGGATATCGTATTATCCAATTCAAATCCTTCCGGTGCGATTAAAATATAGGTAGTGCACACCATGGTCATAAAAACAGCAGGAACCAGGGTAATCCAATAAAACTTGTCCGCATAGGCCAAATACGCAGTAATGGTCCATAATACAACGGTCGCCAAGGTCTGGTTACTCCATGCAAAATAACGCCAGATGATACCAAAATCTACCTGCGTTAAAATAAACGCTACTACAAATAGTGGTATACTTAGGTATAGTCTATTCCTAATTTTCTTTTGATCGATCTTAAATATATCGGCAAGGATCAAACGAGCAGACCTAAACGCCGTATCACCAGAAGTAATCGGGGCCGCTACTATTCCTAACAGTGCCAAAAAACCTCCGATCGTACCTAGCATATTGGCAGATATCTCATTAGCCGCCCAAGCTGCGTTGCTATTATTGGCGAGCATGGCATCATTAAGTAAATCTACGTTACCAAAAAAGGTCATGGCGGCCGCGGCCCAAATCAATGCTACTATACCCTCTGTAATCATGGTGCCGTAAAATATTTTTTTACCTAGAGATTCATTTTTTAGGCATCGGGCCATTAACGGGGATTGGGTAGCATGAAACCCCGAGATGGCCCCACAGGCAATGGTTACAAATAATATTGGAAACAACGGTGTTTCCTCGGGGTTCTTGGTCATATTTCTAAGATTACCAGGTACCATTTCAGGAATGGTATAGTCTCCACCAAAAAGAGCAATGAGCAATCCTATGGCCATTAGTAACATGGCCAACCCAAAAAGGGGGTAAATTTTACTTATTACTTTATTGATGGGCAATACGGTCGACAGAATATAATAGAGTAAAATTATACCCACCCAAATCCATAAGTTCCAAAAATTACCTGTCATTTCAGCTATTATCTTAGCTGGCCCCATTAAAAAAACGGTTCCTACAAAGACCAACAACACAATAGTGAAGAGCCTCATTAACTGCTTCATATTGTTTCCTAAATAAACCCCTACGACCTCACTAATGCTTAGTCCATCATGTCTTAACGATAACATTCCCGAGAAGTAATCATGAACACCACCTGCAAATATGCTTCCCAAAACAATCCATAAAAAAGCTGACGGACCAAACATGGCCCCGGCAATAGCCCCGAATATGGGCCCCAAACCAGCAATATTCAGAAATTGAATCAAAAATATACGCCAGGTAGGCAGTGGTATAAAATCTACGTCATCCCTTAATCTTACTGCGGGAGTTTCGTGGTTTTTGTTGATTACGAAAATATTTTCTACAAGCCTGCCATAAATGAAATACCCTAAAATCAGTACTACGATAGAAATAAGAAATGAAACCATCTGAAAATTTAACTATTGAGTTATTCGATTCTTTACTACTAAGACATTTTTTAATATGAACTGGAATTTTTCTGTTCTTCAGAGCCTGTTCCAGAAATAATCGCAAGTAATTCTTTATGCATTTCATCTGCCAAATCAGAATTCTCAAAGATTAGGTTATTAGATTCAGATTCGTCCTCGTACAAATCATATAACCCACCCTGAACCGAATCGTTCTCCGGTGCAATAAATTTCCATTTACCCTTTCGCAAACCCAATAGATTATTTGAAGATTGAACAACTACAGATTTTCTGACATCCTTATCCTCCCCCAAAAGGTTTATGGATTGGTCATAACTATCTACGGCCATATTTTTTGGCAGATCAAAGTCAATAATCGAACCGAGGGTCGCAAGTACATCGTTTAACGCAAAGATTTTATCTGTTTTGACCCCTTGGGGAATATTTCCCGGCCATTTGGCTATAAAAGGGGTACGAACCCCTCCTTCCCAAATGGTCCATTTAGATCCTCTGAGATTACCGTTGGGATAGTGTTCGTTCTTGTTTGCACCTTTTTCCATAGCATCCGACAGCTTATTACTTGCATTTGCCAAATCTATATGAACACCTGTTCTTTCGAACTGAGAACCATTATCACTGGCGAAAAGGACGAGCGTGTTTTCCGCTTGCCCTAAACTATCGAGCGTGTTCAATATTTGACCTACATAGCTATCGAGTTCAGAAACATAATCACCGTACAAGCCAGCTTTTGTGGTTCCTACATACTCATCGCTAACCGATAACGGCACATGTGGAACATAAGGAGCAAAGTATAAAAAAAAGGGATTTTCCTTTTTCTGTCTTGCTCGCTCGCTTAAAAATGCGATACTTTTTTTAGTGATACGTTTAAGGTATTGATTAGCTGGAACAATCTCAATATGATCTTTCCCTTTGGCCGAATCGATGTTATAGAACTCGTGACCAAGGGCGGCAACTATATTTTTACCATCCATTATCCAACATTCACTGGCACAACTAAATCCGTACCAATTTTCAAAACCATTGTCGACCGGGCCTCCGTTGATAGGTTTTTGTAGATCAATATTAGCGCCATTGTTAGCTGCCCTAAATTTTCCATACCCAGCAGGTTTTAACCCGTCAAAGGTGGGAAATGTGGCCCCCAAGTGCCATTTACCATACCCTGCAGTGGTATAGCCCGCTTGTTGCAACATTTGTGGCAGCGTTAATTGGCCTTCACCTATCATAGAAGGTTCATAATTTGACAAAACACCGGACTTCTTCCAACTTCTAAAAGGATACGTTCCTGTCATCAGTGCATACCTAGACGGCGAACAGACCGAAACAGGGCAATATGCATTTGTAAAACTTATACCTTCAGATGCCAATTTATCTAAATTAGGGGTAGGCACCAGAGATTTATTATTATATGATCCCAAATCACCATACCCAAGATCATCTGCAAATATCAGCACAATGTTGGGCAGGGGTTTCTGTTCTTCTTGTACGTTCGTACATGAAACAAACGCAAACGTACTTAGCAGAACAATAGTACTTATTAGAGAACTACTACGTTTTACATGTTTGACCTTATTTATACTATCTTCCGATGCTACATTCATAAAACCGTTATTTAAACTTTCTAGAATTACTCAAGACGTTGACCATTTTTCAATAAAATCGACCTTAAATTTTCATAAGAAATGTCTTGAACCGATTTTTGCGAATCAATTGCCAAAGAAGCTGCGGTTGCGGCAGACTCCCCTAAAACCATAAATACCGGTTCCATTCTTATTGATCCAAACGCAATGTGGGTAGAACTAAGGCAAACTGGTACTATCAAGTTTTCGCACTCTTCCTTTTTGGGCACCAAAGACTTATAACTTATAGGGTATGGGTCAAAACCGTGTGCTTCTACATTACCTTCATTTTGAACATAACCATTGGCATCAACATAACGCTGTACATTGTGTGAATCCATTGTATACGCGGCCAACCCAATAACATCCTCTGCTACTACGAGTCCTTCACAGTTATGCTGTGTCATAACATAGTCACTGATCATTCTTCTAGCCTCACGAACATATAATTGTTGTTGCCAACCATCTTCTCTTTCAAATTCATCTTTTGTAGTACCCCATTTAGAAGCCTCATCACGTACCTCCTTCGGAATCCTTGGATGATTGGCAAGTGTCCACATTAAGCCCATTTGATAGTTACGGTGATCTTGGATTATTTTTTCCCTCTCCTCATACGTAGCTTCTGGGTAGTTATAGTTTTTTCCGATATAATCGGTTGAAAATCCAAATCTATTGTTAGAATCGGTCTTGCGATTTGGCATACTGGAATTAATTAATGGTAACAAGGGGCCACCTTTATAGTACATATCTCGTACTGACCCTTTGCGGGCTTCATAATTTCTAAAAAGAAGCTCATAATCCTGTTCATTATAATTTACAGGTTTCTTGAATGGTATGCGATTGTCCGGATGATCGGTCAAACACATCCTAAAACAATAAGCCTGAATTTTATTGTCCCCTTCCCCTTCAATACCGGGTTTTTCATTGACATTGGGCAAAAGACCGCTCTCTGGGTCCCCTTTAACTATGTAGGGATCTACCCTGGGTATAAAATTGTGGTTAGCGGCATTTTTAGAAATCAAATGGGTCAGAGACACGTTATAGTTGTTCGGCTGAACGCCGTTTAGGGTTTCTCCGTATTCCGCGTTTCCCTCACGACCTACCGTGTAACTTACTCCTGCAGCAGCCATTAAATCACCTTCATAGGTCGTATCAAGAAATACTTTACCTGTAAATTTCTTTCCACTTTCCATAGTAATAGAACGGATTTTTCCGTTCACCTTTTCCACTCCCGTATCTCTATTTAACCGCTCATTATATACCACTTTAACCTTCTCATCTTTTAACATATCATGATAAACGGATAATGCGGCCGAAGGTTCAAAAGTCCACATGGTGGGCTCACCTTCTTCCGTACGTGTTTGACCACCATCTTTATACTCGGACCTCCGTTCCCATTTCCAGTTGTTCTCGTCATCGTAATATTTTTTGATATTGGCATAAAATTCCCTGGAAATACCTCCAATAGCCTGTTTATTACCTATATCGGTTTGCCCCAATCCACCTGTCGTTAAGCCCCCAAGTCTACTGGTCGGCTCAATTAATACTACTGACTTTCCCATTCTACTGGATTGAATTGCCGCAACGACACCGGCCGAAGTACCTCCATAGACAACTATATCATATTTCTTTTTTTGGGCATGTATACCCTGAAACATCAATATGAGGGCAATAGCCCCTAATAATCTTTTCATTTCCTATTATTTTATTATTAACACCTGGTTGTTGTTTTAATTCTAATTAAAAATGTAAGTGGTAATTTTTCTTAAACTCTATGATTACAACTTATAGTTCAACTATGTAAGTATTAGAAAAATACAGGCCCGATAACAAGCCTGTATTTCTATTTGTTATCTATATTAATATCCAGGATTCTGATCCGATTGATCAATGGCCGGATTATTGTTAATTTCATCTTCCGGTATTGGCCATAAAAAACGTTCGTCTATTACTGTTTTTCCGGCGGCGGCAAAAGCTTCTTTAACTTTTCCCGTACGTTTTAGATCAAACCAACGTCTACGCTCTAACAAAAACTCATATCCTCGCTCTTGCAATACGGTATTTTCAAAATCAGCAGCGCCCATTCCAGAAGAATAATCCACCGGAGATGCCGTATTCGGATCATATCCATAAGCTCTTCTCTTTATCATGTTCAAACGCTCCAAGGCAAGTGCCGTTGGACCACCATTGGCTTTACTGGCCGCTTCTGCGTAAAATAAATATGCTTCTGTAAACCTATAGATAGGTACACTGTAAACATTTTGTCCAGAAGTGTTGGAAATAAACTTTTTAAAGAGCATTGGTACCGTTTCAGGTAAAGGCACCCACTCCCCTTCTGCATTCTGATACTGCGTATATAAATTAAAATCTTTTCGCAGATCATTATCGTCCCAACTATCACCAATAAATGAATTCGTATCGGGTAGCCATGCAAAGTAACCAGTAGACGAATAATTGTACGGCAATGCCTGCCCTCTGTGTATATAGGTTGGAATGCCCGAAGTTTTTGTTTCGGAATGATGTACCGACATAATATCTTCGGTACTGGTATCTACAGCAAAAATCTTATAAAAATCATCTGGATTTTCAACTTCAATTAAGCTAAAAGGACCATTAACAATTACATCATCTGCTTTTTCGGCGGCGGCTTCCCATTGTTCCAAGGTCAAATAAACATGGGCCAGTAGCATTTTTGCGGCCCATTTTGAGGCCCTACCTGTTTGCCCTCCTACTTCGCCAAGACCATTTTCTGCGGCTAAGGCATCGGCAATAATCAATTCATATACCTTACTTTCGGGTTCTCTTGGAGCTTCTACGGAACTCAAATCTACACTTTCACTGGTTTTAATGGGTACAGCACCCCAACCACGAACCAATTCAAAATAACTTAAAGCCCTTAAAAAGTGTGCTTCGGCCAAAATCTTTTCTTTCTCCTCCGCACTTATATCATCTATTCCTGGCACATTATCTAAAATGGCATTGGCCCGATTTATAGTAGTATATAAAGATGACCAATTTGAGGCACACCTTCCAATGCTTGTCTGATCTAATATCTGGTCCCAAATAGTAATTGGTGCCTGTGACCCTCTACCGAAAATAAAATCTCCGTGCAGCTCTGTCATTAAATAATGGTTCATACCGTAAAAGTCGCTTTGCAAACCAGCATAAACACCAACGATAGCAGCTTGGGCATCTTCCTCGTTATTATAGAAATTTGCTTTGGAAACAAAATCTTTCGGAACTTCCTCCAATGTCTTTTCACAAGCAGAGAAACATATGATTATTACTAATCCTAAAACTATATTTTTCATAATATTATGTCTTTATAAATTAAAATCTAAATTTTAGGCCCATGGAATAAATCTTGGCACTGGGGTAACTACTTTGATCGTGGCCAAATCTCAATCTATCTCCAATACTGCTAGAATCAGTTCCTCTTGTGTTAGCCTCTGGGTCAAGGCCCGAGTACTTTGTGAAAGTGAACAGATTGGTACCGGATATGTACAACTGAAGCATATCAAATCCGTTTAGACCGATATCGGAAACAGGGAAATTATAGGCCAACCTCATTGATTTTACACGCAGATAACTGGCATCTTCAATAAATCTGTCCGAAACCGTTATTTGCGTTGCACTACTTATTTTAGGGTATTTGGCATTGGGATCAGGGTTCTCCTCTGTCCAATAATTTCCAATTATATCCCTAAACTGATTGTTACCACGCTGAAAAGAATTTAAGTGTGTTCCATTGGTTGCGTTAAACAATTCGTTTCCTTGAACACCCTCCAACATTACATTCAATTCAATACCCTTATAACTAAAATTAGATGTTAATCCATAGATAAAATCTGGGTGATAGCTACCCAAAATTACTCGGTCTAATGTGTTTACCAATCCGTCAGGAACTCCATCGGGTCCGCTTACATCTTTATATTTTATAAAACCATTTTCATCCAACCCATCTTCCAAAAGGCCATAAAAAACCCCCAACGGCTCTCCTTCACGCGCAATATTTGCACTTGGCCAAACGGCACTTTGGGCCGCTCCAAAAATATCACTGTCACCAGCAAGTTCTATTACCTTATTTCTATTGGCAGAGATTTGAGCTGATATATCCCATTTAAAATCGTTTCTTAGAATATCCGCATCAACACTAAA
The DNA here is from genome assembly GCF_001020565.1 of Maribacter thermophilus. Taxonomy (GTDB): domain Bacteria; phylum Bacteroidota; class Bacteroidia; order Flavobacteriales; family Flavobacteriaceae; genus Maribacter; species Maribacter thermophilus. Next base: position 1,107,959 of record NZ_LDAS01000001.1, read on the forward strand.
TTCAACTCCTGAATTTTGTATTTCTCCAAGATTCCTCAGAATTGAACTAAACCCGACACTTGACGGAAGGGGTACCGACGCAAGTAAATCTTTTGTATTCTTTTTGTAGTAATCAAATACAAACCTTAATCTATTATTGAATAGGTTAAGATCAAAACCAACGTCCAACTGACCTGTAGTTTCCCATTTCAATTCACTATTGGAGATACCAGCAGGATAAAACCCGATAACGTCCGTTTGGTTACCAAAAATATATTTGGTAGAATTCAATCTGTCCAGTGATTGATAAGGACTAAGTGCCGTGTTGCCCGTAATACCATAACTAGCCCTTAATTTCAAATTTGAAATGACGGAGCTGTTTTTAAGAAAGTTCTCATCTGAAACACGCCATGCCAAAGCTGCTGATGGAAAATACCCCCATTTATTATCCGAACCGAATCTAGACGATCCATCGGCCCTAATACTGGCAGTAACCATATATTTACCGTCATACGAGTAGTTCACCCTAGAAAGAAAAGAAGCCAATGTCCAATCAAAATATCCCGACCAAGGATTTCCAACAGTCTCGGCAGCGGCCAAATTAAAGTTCTCTGTAATATTATTTGAAAAACCACTTACATAAATTCCAGAATAACGGTTCATTTGTGTTTGATATGTTGCCCCTCCTATTATGTTTAAACTATGTTTTTCATTGAAAGTTTTAGAGTAGGTCAAGACATTCTCTGTAAGAAAAGAATTAAAGTAGTTATTTTGCTCTTGGGCCGATCCCCTATCATTTTCGTATACAATCGGATTAAATTGCTCATTACGCAGATGTCTGTATTGCAACCCTAACAAAGTCTTAAAGGAAAGACTAGGAGAAATTTGAAAATCGAAGGTTGTATTTGCCAAAGCACTGTTGGAAAAACTTAAGTTTTTACTATAGGTAAACAATAATGGATTTCGCATATCTGCCGATCCAAAATTATACACCTGTCCTATTTGTGTAGGAAGACCTTCTTCATCATATAATGGAAGTGTAGGAGGCGCAGAGGCTGCTGCAGAAAGCATTGATGTACCACGGTATCCATTGTCCACATTGACAGAATTTGTCTCATTTCTGGACAATTGAAGGTTAACTCCCATTTTTAACCAACTTTTTAATTCTTGATCTAAATTGACCCTAACTGAACCCCTGGTCACATCTGAGTTTTCTATTATACCATCTTGATCATAGTAATTACCTGAGATAGAATACCTTCCTTTTTCTGAACTTCCAGAAAAAGTTACCGTATGGTTTTGAACCGGGGCGGTTCTAAAAATAGCACCCAACCAATCGGTTCCTGGATTTTCTATTTCAGAAACATTAAAATAGGGCTCTAAACCTTCGTTTTTAAGCCATTCGTTGGCAATAGTCGCATATTCTTTGGCATTAAGCACATCATATTCATTTATAGCTTGTTGCATACCAAAAAAGGTGTTGATCTCCACTTTACTTTCTTGATCTTTCTTACCCCTTTTAGAGGTTATGATTACGACACCGTTTGCCCCACGAGATCCATAAATTGCAGTTGCGGAGGCATCTTTTAAAATATCGACAGATTCAATATCCGCAGGGTTTAGATAATCGATACCGCTGGTTACCGGAAATCCATCTACAACATATAATGGCTGATTATTACCGATCATAGAATTTCCTCCTCTGATTCGCACCTCTATTCTAGAACCCGGTGTACCTGAATTTTGAGAAACCCTAACCCCAGAAGCCCCAACCTTAAGCGCCTGAGCCATATTGTATACGGGAACCGACTCTAATGTTTCGGTTTTAACTTGAGAAACCGATCCTGTCAAATCGGCCTTTTTCATAGTTCCATATCCCACTACAACAACTTCTTCCAAACCGGCAGCGCTTTCCTCCAACACAACATTTATATTGGTACGTCCGTTCAGAGAGACCTCTTTAGTGGCAAAGCCCAAATACGATATTATCAAAATAGAATTTTCATCCGATGTAGTTATAGAAAAATTACCATCGAAATCTACGGTAACACCGTTGGTGGTCCCTTTCTCGATTACATTTGCCCCCGGTAACGGTGCTCCCTCAGAGTCAACAACAGTTCCAGAAACAGTTTGTTGATACACTTCAACATTCTGTATTTCGATTTTCGTACCATTTTCTTTCAAATCCTTTTTCAAAAGTATTTTGCGGTCAGAAATCTCATATGAAGTGTCAACATCCTTGAACAAATAATCTAAAACACGATCAATAGGTGCTTTTTGTAATTTAATAGTAACCTTTCTTTGTAAATCAACAGATTTTGTATTGAAAAAAAACCTGAATTCACTAAGATTTTCTATTTCATCTATAATTTCCCTAACGGTAGAATTCTCTTTTTCAATCGAAATTTTGGTCTTTTGAGAATAAGAATTGGCTTGCATAAGAAAACCTATTGCAAGAAAAAAAAGAAGTGATAACTTCATTTTTAAGTAATAGTTTAAGCGCAAAGAGAGACAACCCTTTGACATTGGTGGTTTTTTCATAATTTTGAATGTTAATTTGTGATTACGCTTTAAGTGTGGTCATTTTTTATAAATCGGGAAATGTTACCGCATTTTCCGATTTTTTTTATTTTGATAACAAAATTCAAAATGACCAGATGTGATCTATTGGTCTTATTTCATAAGCTTATGGTTTAATTGATTATTATTTTGTTCTCTACGATCTGATATTCTATTTTATATACCTTTTTAAAATATTTGAAAACCTGTTCTATTGTTTCATGTTCCGTTTCGATCGTGGCATTGAATTTTTCATTATCAAGCTGACTGTTGTTATTGATAATCACCACATTGTAATGCCGCTCTAACTTTTGAATTATATTCTTAAATGACTCATTTCGGAAAATGAGATTTCCTTGCATCCAAGACGTATATATCCCGGTGTTTACCTTCTCGTCAGAAATTTCACCTTCTTCTTTATCAAAAACCCCCAAATACCCCGGCTTTAGATAAAATTCTTTATTATTGCCCTCTTCCATTAAGTTAGACAAACTTACAGATCCTTCCACCAGCACTACCTTAGTTTCGAGATCCTCAGAATAACTGGAAACATTAAACTTGGTGCCATACACCTTTACGTCTAAATCATCAACATTTACAACAAACTGCTTATTTGTATTTTTAATCACTTCAAAAAATGCCTCGCCTTTCAACATTACTCTACGCGGCATATTGTTAGGAAAAAAAGTAGGATACGTAATAGAACTACCAGCATTAAGGTAAACTTTAGTGCCGTCGGACAATACCACGTCAAATCTTTTACCTTTAGGAATACTCAATGTGTTATACTCTGGCTTAATATTGGTTGTAGAGTTATATATTAACCTATTATCATTCTTATTTCCCACAATATTACCATTGGCATCAACTATGGTTGCAGTTCCGTCCTCTTTTATAACTTGTTTTTCTCCGTTACCAAGTTCCAATGTAATTACATCTTCTCTTGGGTTAACCACACCGTTTACTTTTTGGGTAAACAAATTATCTTTTAACAAAAATCCCAATCCTAAAAATACTAGGGCAATAGCGGCATATTTAAGAGTATTAAGAAATCTAACTTTATGATCTTCTTTTTTCTCATTGCGAATTTCTTTTAAGAGCTCATCTCTTACCTTATCTAATTTTGGATCGTTCATGGCTACGTTTATAGCAAAATGGGTTTTGATATATGACTTGAAAATCTCGTGGTTTCTTTCGTTTTCTAGCCAAGTATTCAACGCATCCAAATCTTCAATATCAGCTGCTTGCGAAAAATACTTTACTATACAATTTTCAATATATTTCAAAACCATTTAATCTTTCTCCTTTTTAATTAATACAAGAGAAATTTACAATACCCTAACTTTTTTTTGATATTTTTTTCATAATCATATATTTTTTGCCGTTAATTTGTCAAATAACCACATTTCATGAATAACGAAGAAAACAGGAAGTTGATAGAAAGATTGATCTCTGGAGAAGAAAAAGCTTATATGTTTCTCTTGGAAAAATATCATAAACAGTTGGATGCCTATGCTATAACCTTGACAAGTGACCAATCATTGGCCCAAGATATTGTGCAAAATGTCTTTTTAAAAACATGGAAATCCAGAAAAAAGCTTAATCCGGAATTTTCTATCCGCAATTTTCTGTACAAATGTGTTTATAATGAATTCTTAAATGTATATCAGCAGAATAAAGCTGTTACATTGTTACACAAAAAACACATTGAATATGCCTATGAAATTGCTGTGGAAACGGATGACTCCGGTATTCATAAACTGATGGATATTGTAAATACGGAAATTCAAAAATTACCCCCTAAATGTAAAAAAGTATTTGTGCTCAGTAAAAAGGAAGGGCTGACAAATAGTGAAATAGCAAATTACCTAAATATATCCATTAAAACCGTAGAGGCCCAGATAACGAAAGCTTTTAGAATTTTAAAGGATAAGCTAGGGGAGCAATACGAAACAATATTGTTTGTGTTGTTCGGAAACAATATTCAAAAATTTAAAACAGCACCTTAAAATGTAAAATAGCTCGGTTGTTAGGTATATAGGCGCAGTTTGTTTCATACAGCCACTACATAAAAATTAAGCGTACCATAATTACAACACAAAATTTTTATAGTATATGGATCTACAAATACAGGTAAACCCTTTTTATCTAACTATAAATTTACAGGGTTTACCCCAATGGAGTTGAACAACTTTGCCTTTGTGGAAAAAAACTTGTTTCGGACGGCATTCCTTTTCAGCTCGGCATCTATCAGTTTACTTTCCCTAGAATTCACCAAAAACAAAGAACTCTCCCCAAACCCAAACTTTCGTTCTTCGGCGGCGACCATAGTATTGTAATTGAATACTACATCGTCTATAAGATTATTTTGTTTTTTAAACGACTCTAATTCTTGGTATAGGCCTACAATTTTGTTCTTGATCCGGATTTCGGCATCGTCCATTTCATACAACGCGTTTTGCAATTTGATTTTGGCCAATTTTAAATCACCTCGTTCTTTTCTTAAAAAAAGTGGTACACTAAAAGCTACACCTCCTTTATAGGCTTCGGTCGTAAAACTGGAAATATAATCGGGCTTCTGGGTCAAAAAATTGTACTGTAACTCTATCTTCGGTAAAAGCTTGTTGGCCTTTAACCTTTTTTCCACAGTAAGCTCTTCAACCTTATATCCTAAGGATTTTAACTTAGGGTGCCTCTCTATGGAAAAACTGTCCAGGGGTATTCCCCTAATTTCAAGCGTCTTATCTATCTCACCGGCCAAATTGGTTTCAGGTATTACATTGGCTTGTAGTTCCACGGGCATATGATCGCCCATCCAAAGAAAATTGGATAGTTCCAGGGCACTTTTTAGAAAGCGTACTTTCGCCTGCTCCAGATTCAGCGCACGGTCTTGTACGGTTATCTTGGCTTCTACGGTGTCTATTGCGGCCACCTCGCCCACTTGGGCGCTCTTTTTAACTCCTTCAAAACGCATTTCGGCATTTGCCAAAAAATCGGCGTATACCTGCGTATCTTGGTAGGCATGCAACCAATTGAAATAGGCCAAAGAGGCCTCATAAAGTACCTCGTTCACCTGTAAATCGCGTTCTACTAGAGAACGTTCCCTAAAAATCTTGGCCTGCCTTAAAGTGGCCATACGCTGGTTGATCCATAGCCCCTGCCCCACCGACATGGAAACCCCGGCACTGTACAATCCGTCATCAGGAAGGGTCTCATCAGCATTCAGGTATACCCCTTGGTTTTGTTCAAAATTTCCCTTTAGCTCAATGCCATACCATGTTGGTATTTTAAATGTGGCGTTCAGCCGGTCGTAGTACTCGGTACCCTTGAACTCCTTTCGGTCATAATCAATTTCTATTTTTGGGTCGAAACCACCACGAGCCCTCATCAAACGGGCCTGCCCCATTCCAATATTCAGTTGGGCCTGTTTGACTACGGGATGGTATTTTTTCACATAGCCGAGATATTCGTTAAATCCCAATACCACCTCATTGGGCTGTTGGGCCTGCGTAACAAAACAGCATACCATAAAGAGAATAAACAGTACGTTTTTCATTATTTTTCCTTTTTAGCAGTCGATTGTTTGGGCTGATAATAATTGGGAGGAAATCCGTTGATCTGCCTCCATAGTTCATACCAAAGGGGTACATCTTCCAACAAGGCTATGGTACTTGCCCCCGAACCTACGCGAATCTCTTTAGGCCATTCTTGTTCTTCGGGATCTGGTGCAATCAACACACGGTATTTTCCATTAACATCGATAAAGGTTTCCACGGCCACGATCTTTCCTCCAAAAGTTCCGTATGAAGCATTGGGCCATCCGCTAAAAACAATAGCCGGCCAACCATCGAACTGTACACGCACTTTTTCCCCCACGTGCATCAAGGGCAAATCCATTGGTGCCACATAAGTTTCTACGGCCATTTCATAATTGGCGGGCATAATTCCGACAAGATGGTCACCTTCTTTAAAGTTTTCACCGATACCACCCTGTATGGCCCTATTGATATAACCGCTCTGTGGTGCCTTTATGTAATACATGCCCGTACGTATCTCATAATTGGCAAATTGGTTCTCTAGCTTGCTTACTTGGGCCTCGGAATCGAACTGATTAGATTTTGCGGTGTACATATCGCTACGGGCCTTTGAAATTTTATCGGTATAAGCTACATGTATACGGTTGATTTCCATTTCAGCATTGAGGACGTCGTTCTTGGCCGCCAATAACTTGTTTTCTTGGGATATGAGCTTGGCCTGGGTCTCTTGAAGCTTCAATCTTTTTTCCTCCACATCGGTCATAGACTTTAATCCTTCTTGCTGCAGTTGTGCTATACGGTTATACTGCCGTTCAGCAATATTTAAATTGGTATTGGCCGCTTCAAGATCAATACTATCGCTCTTTACCTTTAATTTCGACTGAATAAGTTTATTCTTTGCCTGCTCCAATTTTAGTTTGCGCTCGTTACCCAGTGCAGAGATCTGGTTGTTCAATGCATCTACCTTGTTCTGGTACGATTCCACCGACATGCTTTTGGCCTTGATCTGTTGGCCGGTCCTTTCCATAAGGCGGGGGTCAAAATAATCGTTCTTTACTTCGGAAATATGTAAAATGGTATCGCCCTTCTCTACATAATCCCCTTCCTGTACATACCATTTTTCTATACGTCCCGGAATAGTACTCTGTATAGTCTGTGGCCTGTGTTGCGGACTTAAGGTAGTAAGGTTACCCGTACCACGCACACTTTGCGTCCACGGTACAAATAGTAGCACAAATCCAAAAAAAGCAGATCCCAATAAAAATCTGTTAAAGTGTTTATAATGCCTTTTATGAAACACCCTATCGGTAGATTTATACCCTGTAAGGTGCACCGTTTTGTTAAGTGGGTTATTAGATATGTTCAGCATAGATTTCTAATTATGAGTAATAATGCGACCTTGGTCCATTTTTATGATATTGTTGTCCACTGCCCATCTAAGGTCTTGACTCACGACCACTAACGCCCATGGGTGCACAGGATCGGTCAAGAAGCGCATAAGGCGCTCCGCTTCTTTCTCATCAAATTGAATAAGGGGTTCGTTCAATAATAATAGTTTGGGCCTACGTACAATACTTCGTGCCAGAACAATCTTTCTTGCCACGGTATAGGGAATCTGCTGCCCTTCTGGGTAAATAATGGTATCTAGGCCATTTGGCTGTTCTTTTATGAACTGTAACAACCCTACGCTCTCCATGGCCCAATGTAAATCTTTATGTGAAATACTATCGTCCCCAAAAGTGATGTTCTCCAAGATCGTGCCCTCAAACGGACTCTCCTCTGTCATCGACTGCCCCAAAAAAGAACGATAGTGATTGGGATTGATTCCGCTCAACGAAAAATCATTGGCATAGATGGTACCTTGGGTGGGCTCTATAATACCAGCGATCAAACGCAACAAAGTCGACTTACCCGAACCGTTTACCCCCATGATCAACAATCTACTGCCGGGAACAATCTTCAGTGAAATATCACTCAGTATATTTTTCATATTATTGGTCTTAAAAGAGACGTTGTTAAGTTCTACCGTCAACGGCTCGTTTTCAGACAACGGGCAGGTTCCTTCTTGGTTCTCCAAATCTTTATCGACCACCTGCCCCAATTTTTCCAAAGAGGTCAAAAGGTCATAGAACGTTTCAAAACCCCGAATCAGTTTTTCTACCGAGGTAATCACCAAAAGAATAATGATCTCGGCCGCTACAAACTGCCCAATATTCATTTCTTGGTTCAGTACCAGAAGCCCCCCAATGACCAAAAGACCTGCCGTAACCAATACCTTAAAACCAATTAGTTGTATAAACTGCATCAACAACACCCTAAAGTGGCTTTCGCGCGCCTTTAGGTAATCGGTCACCAAAACATCGTTCTTATCTACGGCCAAGCTAGTTTTACCCGAGAGTTTAAAGCTTACCAACGAACGTGCGACCTCTTGGATCCAATGCGCTACTTTGTACTTGCTTTTAGACTCCTCCAAACTAGTATCCATTCCTTTTTGCACGGTAAAACGAAAAACCAAATACACCAAAACCAATAAAAGGATGCCGTAAATGATAAAAAATGGATGATAGAACGATAGTAGTAAGAGGCCAAAAACAATCTGCAGCAAGGCTGCGGGAACATCCAGCAAAAGTTTGGAAAGTCCTTTTTGAACATTTAAGGTATCAAAAAATCTATTGGCCAATTCCGGTGGATAATAGTCTCGTAATTCGCTCATTTTTATCTTCGGAAAGCGGTACGTAAACTCAAAAGAGGCCCGGGTAAATATTTTCTGCTGCATATTCTCCACAATACGTATTTGCATAATACTCAGAATACCGGCAAAAGCGACGCCACCGGTGACCAAGACCACCAAGATAATCCACGAGGTGCTGATCTCGGCCCCTTGTATAAGGTTAATGATAGACTGTATGCCCAAAGGCAGCGATAAGTTTACCAACCCTGCAAAAATGGCATAATAAAAGGTCTGTAAAACATCCCTTTTATCGAGTTTTAGCAGACCCATAAGGCGTTGCCATGAGGTAAGTACGTTTTTAGCCATTCGGTGTATTGTTTAGGGCATTAAATACCAGTTCGGTAAAGTATTCTGTTGGGTCGCCCTTTTCGTGGCAATCCGTCAAGGAAACGAAATGATCTCTTAAAAAATGTTGGTGCAGCGAGCCCTCCAATACGGTACTCGCCAAACTACTAGGGTATTTATAAGTAGGGTCCACCTCTTTGACCATAGTGCTTAAACGATTTACCAATCGTTTGTAGATTACGAAGTAGCCTTCTTTGTTATCGGCATCTACCTCCTTGGTCAGATATGATTTGGAATATTCATTGATAACGATCTTGCTCAACAACACCTCATTAATGTGCGAGAAGTTAGAATCTACTTCCACTTCCTTGGTAACGATGGCCAATGCCGTCTTTAACTTTTCACGGGGTTCGGTTATGCTATTGGTAGCAAAAACCAATTTGTACTCTAACCAACCCCAGTACCAAGAAGTAAGGTATAAGAGCAATTTGTGCTTGTTTTCAAAATAGCGATAGATAGAACTTTCATTGCTACCGATCCGCTGCCCCAATTTTTTGAAAGTAAAGGCCTCGAAACCAATTTCATGAATCAACAAAATGCTTTCTTCAACAATGCGTTTGCCCAAGCTCGTTGATTCCGGGTCTTTGATATAAATTTTTTCGTTAATCCCTATTTTTAGAAACTGGAATAGCCGTTCCATATGAATAAAATAAAAGTTTAGGTCGCAAATATAATAGTATTACTATCAAAAAATAATAGTTTAACAATTATTTTTAATATAAATACTTTCATTATACCTTATGATTAGATAAACCATACGAATAAAACCAACCTAAAATATTCGGCGAAGTTGAATACAAACACCTTAAAAGCCGTGTAGCCCCAAAAATATCAGCATACCAGCGGTCAATAAAAAACCAAAGATGATGGAAGGTTGAGCAAATTATCTTCTAATAAAAAAATCTTTGAACAACCAGAAAGCCCCTAAGGTTCTTTTAAAATGAACCCGAGAAAATAATTTAAAGAAAGTCGAATAAAATACCTATCAAAACATACAACTGTAAAAAAAAACGAAATTCCTATTAATTTGAAAACAAGATAATATCCTTAAAAACAGATTATTATAATATCATATAAAGCATTTATATTACATATACCGTAAGCAATACGGAAATGTACTTTTTAAAATACGACCTACCCCTTAATAAACAGCGAAAGTCCACTATAGTAGTAACACATGGCTTCCATAACAATGATAGATGTTGACCTCCAATCTTAAAAATACTCAAACAGTGCCAGCACACCGTTGTATGAAATTACACAGGCGAAAATAAATGCTGCGACTATAAGTGTATTTAACATCCAATGGGGTTTATACCCTTTCATTACGGTTTCATTGTTAATTAGAAAAAGAATTCCCGCAACCACCAATGGCAACACAAATACATTAAACACTTGAGATAATATCTGTACTTCAATGGCATTTGCCCCGAAAGCCGGGCCGACCAAAGCGAACAAACACGCAAAGGCCGTTATCACTTTAAATTGGCTAGAGTTGGTATCTAATTCTCCCGATTGATAATCTGCCAACAATATAGGGGCAATCAATAAGCATGGAAATATAGAAGACAGACCGGCACTTAAGGTTCCAAAGAAAAAAAGTGTCAAGGCAAATTTACCTGCTACCGGTTCTAATGTTCCCACCATATCCAAAACCGTAACAACAGATTTTCCCTCGTGAAACAATGCTCCACAAGCAACAGCCATAATGGCCCCACTAATCAAGAACACCAGAAAAGCGGCAATAATCGCATCCTTCTTCTGTTGATCGCCATTTTTCTTAAGTGTCCACCCTTTACCCTTTACAAACAAAGGTCTGGACAAGAACGTAGCAGAGGCCATGGTGGTTCCGACAAAGGCGGCCACCATCATTTTTCCTCCTTTTACATTGGGGACACTGGGAACCAATCCTTTCAAAACTTCTGTGGGCAGTGGGTGAACGAAAAACAGGGAAAACAAAAAAGAAAATCCCATAATGGTCACAAAGATGACCAGCACCTTTTCAAAAAATGTGTACTTACCTTGAAGCAAAAGAATATACATGATTACAATTATGATGACCGCAATGATCAAAACCACATTCATATCCGTTTCTATTATAGCAGGAAAATAAATGGCCAAAATCTCAAAAACAATACTGGAAGAAATACCCAGTATCCCCATCAAAGAATTCCATTGCCCGAACGAAATACCAACCAGTACCAAAATAGCGACAAGTTTACCCATTTTCATATGCTTTCTAAAGGCATACAGACCTGTTTCGCCCGTAACCAAAGCATAATGTCCGTAGGCATAGATCAAAGCTCCCGAAAACAGGCAGCTAAGTACCAAAACCCATAATAATTCCATTCCGTAAGTACTTCCCGCTACGGTCATGGAGGTAACACTGCCGGTACCTATGGTGTAACCAATAGCAAAAATACCAGGTCCAAAAGCAAGTACAAGGGATAGAATTTTTTTTAAAATTGATGTTTTTCCGATTGAGTTTTGCATTGCTATTGATTTAGGTTAAATGTTGAATTAGATCAAAACTATCTGTTGATGGTCCCAGATGTGTCCCCATCCATTAAACTGTTGACGTTTTCAAGGGAAACCATGTTCACATCGCCTGGTACGGTGTGTTTAAGTGCACATGCGGCCGACGCAAAATTTAATGCCTGTATGTCTTCATCATAATGTAGAAGACCATAAATGAGTCCAGAAGCAAAGGCATCTCCAGTTCCTATGCGGTCAATTACGTGGGTTATGTTAAGGGTCTTTGTTTTGATATATTCTTCCCCATTCCACATTTTACCCTGTATCTGTTGGTGAGAGGCGCTTATAGATTTTCTAGTTTTGCCTACTACTTTCTCTATGTTAGGAAAAGCTTCCATCAATTTTTTGGCCGAGACCTTAAATTTCCCTTCGGGATCTCCAATCCCGAACATCTCTCGAATTCCACGCTTACTGGTAATTACCACATTACTGTTACGCACTAGCTTCGGCATCACTTCTTGTTTCGTTTTGCCATACTTCCACATATTGTCGCGAGAATTGATATCGCCCGAAACCATAATCCCCATTTTGTTGGCTGTTTTTATAGCTTGCAGACAACAATTGGCCGCCCCTTCTGAAATAGCAGGAGTAATCCCTGTCCAATGAAACCAATCAGCTCCCTTAAGTATATGCTCCCAGTCGACCATTTTTGGTTGTATCAATGAAAAAGCGGAACCTTCCCTTTCGTAAATTACTTCACTGGATCTATGGACGGCACCTTTTTCCAAGAAATACTTGCCCATCATACTATCACCATAAATAATGTGTTCGGTACTCAACCAATGTTTCCGTAAAAATTGGGTAGCTGCCTTTCCAAGGGCATTATTAGGAAAACGGGTAACATGGGCAGCTTTCATACCCAGATAAGCACAGGAAATTGCAACATTGGCCTCACCTCCACCATAAACCAAATCCAATGTAGATGCTTGTGCAAACTTAGAATAACCGGGAGGAGATAATCGCATCATTACCTCACCAAATGTTATAAGTTTTTTTGCCATGATTTATATCGGATCAATTGAAATTGAAATGATTAGGAAAAATTTTCAAAACACACCAACGTGATCAGTTTCTTATCTTGATTGTCTTAGCCAAAGTCTTAAGCAACATGTTATAAAGTCAGATATAACTATTATTGGCCAATATTTTATCCATTGACGATAAAGAAACCATGTCCACATAGATTAGATCTACCTCGAACCACCTTAGTAAGATTGTTCTGACCGATCTTTATACCCATAATGGACACGATCCTTAATTCTGGTAAGTGGTCTCAAATAACTTTTGCCACACGTAGCCTTACTCATCGAGTAGAATTTACCCTTCCTAAAACCATGTTCCATGATAGAACCTACCCTAGTTAACAAGCTATGAACGGGTTTGGCTAAAAGTTTCTTTTATATTTTAGTTCTTTTTGCTTTTTTGAGTTTAACTAAATGCCAGGCCACCATTAATATCAATATTATTTCCGTTGATAAAAGACGATTCAGCGGATGCCAAATAGGCAACCAAATCTGCAACTTCTTCAGCTCCACCCTCTCTACGCAAGGGTGTGCTTGCAGCGACTTTTGTCCTTACCTCGTCTTTCGTGAAATCATCATGAAACTTGGTTCCGATCAAACCTGGACATATTGCATTCACACGAATTCCCTTTGGCCCCAACTCTTTCGCCATAGCTCTAGTGAAAGTACTCACTGCCCCTTTAGAGGAAGCGTATAGGGTTGATCCTGCCCCTCCTCCATCCCTGGCGGCCTGTGATGAAAGGTTGATAATGGATGCCCCTTCTCCCATTAAAGATTCAAAAGCTTGGGTAACAAACACGGTAGATTTGAAATTCACCCCCATTACCAATTCGTAAAAATCCTCATCAAACTCTTGGAGGGATCTTCTTTGAAATAGGCCACCTGCATTGTTCACCAAAATATCTACCTTACCGCCAAAGGCTTCAACAGTTTTCTCTCTTAACATCGCAATATCCTCCATTATAGAAACATCGGCCTTAACCGCAATGGCTTCTTGTCCCAAAGATTTTATTTTGGCTACGGTCTGATTGGCACCGTCTTCGGAGTTATAATAATTTACAACTACTTTCGCCCCTTCTTTAGCAAGTTTTATAGCTATTGCCCGTCCTATATCTCTAGATCCTCCTGTTACTACCGCTATTTTTCCTTTCAGCATAATTGATTATAGTTTATTTGTTATTTACATATTAGATTCCGAGTCCCTGTCCTCCACCAACTTGAATGGTCTCTGCAGTGAGAAAAGCGGCATCATCGCTTACCAAGAAAGACACAACCGATGCTACATCCTCGGGCTGCCCCAATCTCCCCAACAGAATATTATTTTTCCATGAAGCGAAAACTTCGGGTTTAGTGGATTTTATTTGGGTATGGAAAGGGGTGTCTATCGTACCGGGCGAAACCGCATTTACACGTATTCCATATTCGGCAAGGTCTTTTGCCAATGCTCTTGTTATAGCATGCACCCCAGCTTTAGAGGTCCCATATATACCAGCGCCAGGCCCGCCTGCGTTCCAAGCTGCAATAGAAGTATAATTAATGATAGTTGGACTCTCACCTTTTTTAAGAAAAGGGATTGCCGCCCTAGAGGCAAAAAAAGTAGAATCTAAGTTCAATGCCATTACAGATCTATAAAACTCTGTCGTCATTTCTTCGAACCTAGACCTTCCTCCAAGGCCACCGGCATTATTGATAAGAGCATCTATCTTACCATATTTCTCACCAATTTTATTGATGTTGGAAGTTACCGCATTTTCATCAGTAACATCAAAACCATAATATGCTGCGGTTATACCTTCGGCTTCAAGTTCTTTTACCCTTTGTGCCCCGGCCTCATCTTCGATACCGTTTAAAATGACCGTAAAACCATCTTTTCCTAGTCTTTTGGCCACAGCAAAACCAATACCTCCGGTAGCTCCGGTAATCAACGCTATTTTCTCTTTTGAATTGCTCATTACTTCGTAATTATATTTATTGAATCTTAATTTATTTCGACTTGTTTAATCTTTCGTATCAGTACATATATAGATATCATGGCCATAGGCGCCAAAACCGCAATTATGATAAAAGCAGGGGCGTACGAAACCGTTGTAATCTGAGGAATCAACCAGTTCATAATAATTACGGATATTGCTGCGACGGTTCCGGCCAAGCCGGCCAAAGTTCCTACCGAAGGGCCTTTCAATAAATCGCTGGAGAGTGTTTGTATGTTACCGATCGCAAATTGAAAACCGAACAACACGATCCCTACTATGTATATAAACGTCATGGGATTCTCTCCCGTGACCAAGAAAATAATGCCCAACAATCCCAAGAAAATAAGGCTGATTCCAATTAAAATAGATGTTTTTCTGGCATAATCCACCGACTTGGTTTCCATTAGCTTTCCACAGAACCACCCACCAAGAATACTACCGGCCATACCACCCAAATAGGAAATCCAAATGGTTTGGCCTATATCCTCAATACTAAAACCATATTTTGAATGTAGGTAAAGAGGCATCCATCCTACGAACAACCACCAAATGGGCTCTATAAAAAACCGAGCGACAAGCACACCCCATGATTCTTTAAAGGAAAGTATTTGTAATAGCGACATGCCTTTATCTCCTTTGGGCGTTTCAAGTTCCATTCTATCCGAAAAAATCAAGGTTCTTTCTTTTTCTGTCAACCAAGTATGATTCTCCGGTTTTGATTTATTGATGACCAACCAGGGAATAATCCAAACAAATCCGATAGCTCCTAAAATGATAAAAGTGGACCTCCATCCGAAATGGCCATATAAAAAAGCAATAAGGGCGGGGGCAATTACACTGCCCAGAGATGCCCCTGCGTTAAAAATACCTTGGGCTATTGCTCTTTCCTTGACAGGAAACCATTCTCCATTACTTTTTACGGCACCTGGCCAGTTGCCCGCCTCGCCTATACCTAACATACCACGAACAATGGAAAGTGAAACCAAACCCCTTGCCAAAGCGTGCAAAATTGCCGCACCCGACCATAATCCGATGGAAAACACAAACCCCCATCGGGTACCGATTTTGTCATAAAGTTTTCCTGATATAAATTTCCCTAAGGCATAGGTAACCATGAATACATTGAGCATAACTGCATAATCTTGCTCATCCATCCCAAGGTCTTTGCCCATCTCTGGCCACATTACACCAAAAGCGGTACGGTCTATATAATTTATGACCGTTGCAATACATATTAGGAAAATCACCCACCAACGTAAGCCCTTTATTTTCATATCTGTATTCTTTAAATACCTTCTAGGGAGCATGTAAACGGTCATCTATGAAAACTTAATAGCTTCCAAAGACATATATCCAAAAACTAAACACTTATGAATACTTACCGAAGAATACACCTATAAGGTGCTTGGCAAGAATCGAATATAAGTGCTCTGCATAATCAGCTTCCCTCCTATTTGGCATGTTATTAGGACAAATTCGTGCACTTTTTGTCCTAACAATCAATTAATTATCTTTAATCTTTTGTGTTATAACAATATTGATACAAAATTTTAAAATGTACCTTCATTTTTTCCTTTGCCCTCTGTGGATCCTGGTCCCTTATCGCTTCATAGATATCTTCGTGCTCATCTATCGCCATTAATGATTGATTTGAATCACACACATGATATTTTTCAAAGTTGGTTATGATCTCAGGGGTAATGATCAACATAAAAGTGTTCATGGTACTGTTTTTACTAGCTTTTGCTATAGCAAGATGAAACAAAAGATCTTCTTCTACGGCATCTTTACCGTTGATCACTTTATCTTTATAAGCATCCAATGCTTCCCTAATTTTTTCTAAGTCTTTCTCTGTTCTTCTTAACGAAGCCAATTTTACTGTTTTAAGCTCCAATAAAATCCTGGTCTCTACCAATGATTTAAAATCCGGTTCCTCTAACCTTAAAATGTCATCGATCATCCCTTTCATCGCCACTCTTCCAATATCGGCGATAAAAGTTCCACTTTGAGGTTTGGAGTTTAAAATCCCATAAAATTCAAGTTTTTGTATTGCTTCCCGAATATTGCTCCGGCTTACACCAAACTTTTCCGACAACATACGCTCCGATGGCAGCTTATCTCCAGGTTCAAGGTTTTTAAAGACAATATAATCTCTTAAATTGGCTATAATACTATGCTGAATATCCCCATTTTCACCTTTGGTGAGTACTTCATACTTCATGCTAATCTATATATTTACAAAATTGGTTAACCAGATTGGTTTGTTAAAAGTAAAAAAAAAACCTTAACCCACACCATCTTTTTTTAGAGAACGAAAATTTAAAGAACAATGAGATCAAAAAGAAAGCTTATTGGCCTTAAAACAGGCCAACAAACTTTCGTAATCAACCAAACTAACTCAACTACTCAACTTTAATGTTCAACGCTCAATTCATAAAACTTAACCTTAGCATAGGAACCTTCATCCCTTGATTGAAAATAGTTCCCAGCTTTAAAATAATTCTCGAAGATGCCCCACCGTTTTATGTTGACATCATCGTAAACGGCAAACTCATTTTTATTTAGCACAACGACCAACTTGCCATCACTTGCCTTAATCTCAATATTAAATTTTCCAAAACCTACTTCTTCCTCAAAAGTATGTCCCTCATCATCTGTCCAAGCTTCCTCATGTAAGATACCCTCTTGTGAGACTCCAGGATACCGCAATACCTTTGTTTTTACCCTTATTTTTCCATTGTGCCAATACACCTTTAAAATTGGGGGAGCATTATTGTCTTTCTGCCCTATTAAATTACGCTGCTCATTGGTTAGTCTTCCATGAATTTGAAGAATTATGACTTTATGGTATTTTCCTTCATCGTCTTTGGTTACCTCATCCATGGCCAACTTGGCCTTTAGGGTCCCTCCTTGTGCAAAAGTCCAATTTACATTGTCGTTGCCCGCCTCCATCTGCTCCCTTAGTTCGGATCTTGAATATTTGGTATTTGCAGTTGTTGCCGTTGTTGGATATGCGTAGAAAACCAAAGCTCCGCTAGTGGAATCGTTATACATGTAAGGTTTTAAGGTCTCGTTGGTGCCATAATCCAATATTTCCGGTGGCTCCACACTTATAGCTCCTCCTTTTCCCTGACCTTCGGGGATTGTAACTTTCCAATGACTCAAATCAATTTTTGGCAGCTTGTACCTTTTCTTTCGCAAATCTTCAGTTTCAACACGGTCTTCATCCAATAGGGCCATATCGTCTTGTGATCTGCAGTTTGTTAAAACCGTAAGGAAAAGGATAAGAAATGCTGCCAAAAATTTCATTGGGTCTATAGTAAGTTGTTATATAAAATTGATGTTATTCTTCTACAGGTTCTACGGAAACATTATCCAAATAAGCATCACTGGCATTACCATCGTGATCAAACAAGATGGAGATATTGCCATTGGCACCAGTTTCGAATTCTATTACTAGCTCGTTAAAGTTTCCTTTACCTTCGTTAACAGTACCGGAAGCTTGTCCTAACAGCTCGGCATCCGCAAATTCATCAAAATTACCAAGCTGCCCATTGATGACACTAGCACGTACACTGTCTCCATCGGACTGCAACGCATAATTAGCGATCAACCTATATTTTGTATTAGGTGAAACGGTAAATGCTTGGTAGGTTACCCTATTATTGGTACTACCTGAAGGATACTTAGCCCCTCTTGAACCATCTTGGCCGTCTGATGTGGTCTGATGAATGGTAGCTCCGTCTATTCTCCAGCAATCCCTACTGTCCAAACAATTTGCATCCACACCATCTTCAAAATCTGGTGCTCCCAAAACCGGTGTAATAGCTTCAGGCTCTTCGGGTTCAACAACCGTAATATCCATTGTATAGGTATTGGTTGCCCCCAATGCATCGGAAGCTGTTAAGCTTACCGTATAGGTACCTTCATCCGGATAGGTATTTGAGGGATCTGTCTCTGTAGAGGTATTGCCATCACCAAAATCCCAAGAGAAAGTAGTGGCACTAACAGATTCATTGGCAAAATTGTACAGTAGAAAATCGCTGTCACTTTGTGAGGCCGAAAAACTTGCCGTTGGCGGTGTAAGGTCCTCAATAGAACCTTCTTCCGCAATATCATACTCGAAATCGCAAGCAGTTAGGCCCACAACGGCCAATCCTGCAAGGATATATTTTGTTATGTTTTTATGAAATATTTTCATTGCGCTTATTTTTTTAGTATCCAGGATTTTGACTCATTAAACCTTTGCTCAGGTTAATTTCGCTTTGCGGAATGGGCAACAACAAATCTGTTGCCGTAAAACTGTACCCATTGGTGGCCGAGAAAGTGGAAAGAGTTTCCTGGGCAACACCAAATCGTATCAAATCGAACAACCTATGGTTCTCAAAGGCTAGCTCAACCCTTCTTTCGTTCAGTAAATCTGTTTTGGTAATAGAGGTAACAGGATCTGTAATGCCTGCTCTCTCCTTTACTTTTTGAAAAGATGAAATGGCGGCTGTGGCACTGGTTTCTTGTCCACCTGCCATGATAGCCTCTACATGCATCAACAACACATCTGCATAACGCAAAACAATCCAATCATTACCTGACAAGGTAGCATCTGTAGAGAATGTTTTACCATCTGCACCACCATCTTCACCGTTAGGCAAATATTTGGTTACCTGTGTTTGTGTAGTTTGCGAAGGGTCTATACGATATGAATATTGGGACCTATCTCCTCCAAACGCCTCAAAAGCTGCTACCGCTTCGTCCGTAACATAGTTTACGCCCGCTGTTCTACCAACACCGTTCATCCATTCTGCGGAAAAATCTTGACTATCTGACTCTATGCCTGGGTTATACGCTATAGCAAAGATAATCTCACCATTTCCTTCAGAATAGAACACATCGTTGAAATTAGGTTCAAGGTCAAATCCTCTGTCCATAACATTTTCACACAGTACTTGCGCCTCTGAATAATTTCCTAGGGTCAAATGAACTTTGGCCAACAATGCCTCCGCAGCTGACTTTGATGCCCTAAATTTATTTCCATCGCTCAAATTAGTGGCCGCAAATTCCAAATCGCTCACAATTAACTCGTAAATGTTAGATGAAGCAACCCTAGTAAATGCAGTTTCATCATCTAAAGGACCTATTACCTGGTCGACCAATGGAATATCACCATATAATCTTACCAAGTTAAAGTATGCATAAGCCCGTACAAACTTTGCTTCTCCTTCAAATTCAGAAGCTTTGGCACTAGAAGCATTGTCTAAATTGTCTAACACCAAGTTTGCCCTATAGATTACATTGTAGAAACTTCTATAGTAATTTGCTACTAAACCGTTTGCCGTGGAGATTGAATATTCCTCAAATTGGGCGGCTTCCCCTTCTTGACTTTTGGTACGGGTATTGTCGCTACGCATTTCCGTAACATAATACTCGATTTGTACCCCTCGGTTATCATCTAAAGATGTTGAATTGACACCCTGTATGGCATCATACATCGCTATTACACCAGTTTCTATCTCGTCGTCATCTTGAAAATAGCCCGCGCTACTTATAGCAGACTCCGGTACTGGCTCCAAAAAATCACTTTCGCAGGAAAGTATCATTCCGATAAGAATGAACAGTCCTATATTTTTAATTTTTTTCATAATATTTTCCTTAAAAATTTTCACCTTAAAATTCAATATTGGTTCCTATAGAAATTGTTCTAAATACCGGTGAACCGGCTCTCTGGTAACCATAAGTGGTAGGACTGGTATCATTAATCGATTCTGGATTAAAACCAGTGTAATCATCTGCCGTCAAGTACATTAAATTTTGACCGGCTACATAAAGTCTAAATTTGGACAGTCCTAATTTATCCGTAAGATCTCTCGGAAAATTGAAACCTATATTTAAATTTCGCAAGGCTATATATGAAGCATCTTGTATGATATCGTCCGTAAATATCTTTTCTTTAATAAAACCTTGATCCGGTGTGGTTTCCACATTAAAATCTTGTGAGCTATTAAAGTGATTGAACAGATATTGATCTCCCATGTTACGTACTTCGGCTCCGTGACTACCTTGAAACAAGAAACTTATATCCATGTTACCAATTTTAAAGTCATTGGTAACACTCCATACCAATTCTGGATATGGATCTCCCAGTATGGTTTTGTCATCGTCATCTATGAGCCCATCTCCGTTCAGGTCCTTAACATAAACGTCTTGCGCTTCACCTCCGACCGGATGATAGGGATTGTTCAGGTATTCTAACGGTATGTCTCTATCTACAACCCATCCATAGAAAGATGAAATGGGATTGCCCTCAAGGTTGATCCATTCCGCGGCACGCTTGTCATCCACGTTTTGGATTTGACCATTGGCATCCGCAAAGTCGGTCAGTTCGTTTTCGTTCATGGATGCCAAAAAGGTTGTAGACCATCTGAATTTCTCTTTGGTAACGTTACGTGTTCTAAGTTCTATTTCAAAACCACTGTTCTTTACTTCCCCTAAGTTAACAAGGGCACTATCAAAACCGGTGGTGGATGAAACCGGATTGTACAATAATAGGTTATCACTTGTTCTCTCGTAATAATCAAAAGAACCGGAAATTACCCCGTTAAAGAAACCAAAATCGATTCCTGGGTTAAATTCTTCCAATCGTTCCCATTGTAAAGAAGGGTTTTGTATGTTCAAAGCAACAAAGGCTGCTTGGGAATTATACACATCGGTACCCAATAATGGTATGGACGGATACAAATCAACTACGTCACTACCGGTATCAATATCCTTATTACCCGTGAAACCGTAACTGACCCTTAATTTAAGGTTGCTTATAAAGTTGCTGTCCTTTAAGAAGTTTTCTTCAGAAACTCTCCATCCCAAGGAAGCCGCTGGAAAATCACCAAACTTTTTGTCTACCCCAAAAATAGAACTACCGTCCCTACGATAACTAACCGATGCCAAGTATTTATTGTCATAGGCATAGTTTACCCTTCCAAAATAAGACTGAAATCTTTCTTGAAGTTTAAAAGAGCCTATAGATGTCAATTGGGTTGCGGCACTTAGGGTCTTCAACAAATCGGATGTATAGCCTGTACCTGATGAACTATCTCCTTGCCAATCCCATTTTTCCGCAGAGGCACCAGCGATTACCGCTAAATCATGTTTTCCAAATACTTTATCATATGTAAAGTAGTTTTCAGAAACAAAGTGAAATCTGTTTTCGTTCGCTACATCGTAACTCGCCCCCGATGCACCGTTTCTACTGGAAAGTACCCCTTGCCATCTATCTTGAAAAGTATTTTGATAATCCCCTGAAAGAGAAGTCTTAAAGCTTAGGCCATCCATTATTTTGTACTGAACATAGAAATTACCTGCCAGTTTAAATTTATAGTCATTACGATCCCTCTCCAACACTTTTGCTGCAGGGTTCGTATTCGATGTATTGGAAATATCCACCAACGTACTACCATCACCATAAAGGTCATAGTTATCAAAATGTCTCTGTAGTGCATAATCACCAATCTGGACATCTGGATAAACCGTTCTATCCACATACTGGATAGTATTGGCATCGTGGTACACTGGTAGCCAAGGTGTTTGCCTTAAAATATCGTGGGTAGATCCGTCAAAACGACTTCTACGAGTGTATGACGGGGCCAAATTACCGCCAAAACTAAAGCTCTTGCCAACCTTGGTATCTACCTTTAAACGTGCATTATAACGTTTGTAGTCATCTGTTAACAATACACCTTCATCGTGCAAGTACCCGAGGGATACACTGAACTTTGTGTTTTCGCTACCTCCACGTGCACTAAGTGAGTGACTTTCTATTTTACCTCCGTCGAAAATGACATCTTGCCAATCACGGTCAACACCTATTAATTGTTTGTATTTTGTTCTGTCTGAAAGGGTTCCTGTTGCCGCCAGTTCAGCTTGTGCGGTTTCGGCTATGGAAAAGTAATAAGAATCGCTCTGTCTTGCCTCCTTAAAACCTACATAGGTGTTATAGCTGAATTTGGTCTTACCGGTTTTACCTTGTTTAGTGGTAATCAAAATTACACCGTTAGAACCTCTTGAACCATAAATGGCAGATGAAGCTGCATCTTTTAACACATCAAAACTCTCTACCTCGTTCATATCAAGGTTTCCTAAAAAGTCACTATCAACAGGAAGTCCATCGACAACGACCAAAGGCGAAGAGTCACCGTTTAACGAGCCTACACCACGAATTCTAATCGTGGGCGCGGATCCGGCTTCACCCTCTGTTGCCTGGATGTTCACACCTGCTATTTGACCCACAAGGGCATCATCTACCCTTGCAACGGCAATCTGGTCAAGATCTTCGTTTACAACCTGTGAAACCGCCCCGGTCATGTGTACCTTCTTTCTTGTACCATACCCTACGATAACCACTTCGTCCAATTGATTAAGATCCTCGGCCATTACAACGTTCAATGTACTCTGACCCGTAATTGCAATAGTCTGCGTAGTATACCCTACATAAGAAAAACGAAGAGATTCTCCTTCTGACACTTCTATGGAAAAATTTCCGTCAAAATCGGATTGTGTTCCTCTAGTCGTATTAACAACAATAATATTGGCCCCCGGTATGGGAACATTTTCTGCATCTGTTACCACACCCGTAACGGTGTAGGTATCTTGGGCAAATAGTTGTAGGTTCATTAGCCCTACGACCACCAGCAATAGTTTTAGTTTGAAATTCATTTGTTTAGCTAGTTAGAATTTATCTATTTTATTAATTTTCACTCATAGTGTGCAGCTATGATTCTTTTCCAATCTTACTTTCAATCTAATGTAGAGCCAAAATCAAATGAATTTTAGTAATTTTGTAATCTACATTTACATTAAAAGTGTATCTGTAACATATTACTTCCCTCCTAAGAAGTGATATTTCGAAAGGATAGGCGTGCACCTATCCTTTTTTTGTGCGCTATGTCCCCATATTTTTCTTTTTTATTATTATCTGGTTAACCAAATTGGTTTACCAAATATAGATGATTAAAATGTTAAATAAAAGTTATCACATCAAAAAAATGTTAAAGTATCTAGCAAAATCATATTTTAACACCTTATAAAATGCCATAATCCTATTTTAAGGCCTTGTTTTTAACTATTCTCCATAAAATCCTCTCGGATAGGACTAAACACATCGATAAGCACACCAGCTTTTTTGCATATGGCGCCATGGCTTACATGAGGTGGGATATAAAAGGCATCCCCAGCTTTCATTAATTTGGTTTCCTTACCTATGGTAAGTTCAAATTCACCACTTACCACATAGGTGGTCTGCGAATGGTAATGATCATGCATGGGTCCAATACCTCCCTCATCAAATTGTACATTAACGAGCATAATTTTGTCATCGTAGGCCATTATTTTTCTTCTAACTCCTTCACCTACGGTTTCCCATTCCATCTCTTCCCCAAAAATGAATTCTTTACTTGATCCAAATGATTTCATCTTACTTCTTGTTTTAATTTATATTGATTAGTGCAAACGGTCCTTTCCATTTTAATTCCAGGCCTTCTATGCTAATATTATGATTTTGGTCTGTTGCTTTGTTCACTGCCGAAAACACAAAAACATTTTTACGGCCATCTACGGTATCTATACGAATTGCCCAATACCCATCTTTATCATAAACTTTAGAAAGGTTTTTAATATTCGAAGTAGCGTTTACCGCTAGTTCGGTTACCGGACTATAGGTGCCGTGAGATTCTAAAACAGAAGCGAACACGGTATTTAACTCTTCACTTTTCCTATGGATCAGAACAGGGTCTCTCCGTAAATTAAATTCTGGGTCCGTAGCCCCCACTCTTCCTAAAATTAAACTATCCTTTTCTGTAGCAAGTGACGTTAATGTATAAAAATGATTATTGGCCATCCACGAAAACTTTAGGTTTTCATTGGTCAACTTGGCGTCACCTTCTTTATATATATGTTGGTAACCAAAATCCTTCCCCATGGGTCGTAACACTTCTTCGGTGTTATACGGAACGTTCAGTGTCATTAATTGACCCAAATAATAAAAAGGCATATCATACTGATGGGCCTTGTCGGATTCCACCTGCATCACATCCAATATGATAGGTTTTTGCCACCCCTTATCTTGTATCATGACCATGGTACGATGCATTTTTGTTCCGGGATATGCATTTTCTTCGATAGCACTTACCACCTGTAATTTTGGGTCTTCACTATTAAAAAGGTAATATTCGGAGTGATTTTTACTGCCTATCTCGTACTTACCTCCAAAATGGGAACTTTGATCCTGTACCAATGTATTATGAGCTACTGTTTGTTTGGCCCAAGTTTTATTTTCTTTTAAATAATTGCCCCCACCCTTTTGTTCTATGTTGACAAAACGGGCCAATCCGTAGTCTTGTACAACTTCATCTCCGTCTTCATAAAATGAATAGGACAATTTATCGTAGTGCCCGTGGCTCAGTCCTTGGGCCGTGTACTTAAAAACGAGCTCTAACTTGTCTTTCCTCAGTACCGAGATTCCCCCTTGCTCCCCGTTGGCACCATCGCGCAATTGCATACTTTTTTTAACATAAGGTTGCTTTTCCCCATTTTTTAGTCCTTTTGCCACTGCCAGTCCGGCATCGTTAAGAACAACGGTCCCTTGTTTTTGGGCAATATCCAATAACCGCGGGTCTTTGTTGCCATAATAATAAGCTACGTCCACAGCATTTACCAAGGAGGTATTGTAATAGGACATTCCTTTTTGCCCATCGTTTATTGGAAAAAAATCTCCATCTTGGTCCGAAAGGTCCAACAGGGCGTATACACTTTTTACCAATACGTCGTCATTGTACTCAAATATTTTTAGTTCAGGTTTTACATTTTGCAGGGCTTGGGCAAAAATCAAGAATGGATACATGGCATACCGTTGATAATAAGGCCCTTCTGTATAATAACCATCGGGAGAAAAAGGTTCGTCCAAATTTGCATAAAACCCGGCTGCTTTTCCTTCTTCAATAATAAATCCGCCATCGTTGTCCTTGGTTCCAGTGTTTAACTCCACATCTTTGATCCCATACAGTGCCCTTTCCAGCAGATCTTCATCATCCACGACCAGGGCAATCATGCCCACCGCCACATTGCCCCAAGTACTATGATTGTGGATCCTATTGAAAAAATGAGGATTTTGAATGGAAATAAAGTCGGCAAAAGGTTTAAATAAATTTTTCTCTAAATGCTTACGTTCTTTCTTGCTCAGGTAATCATATATACAATCGTAAGCCTGACTTGCATACACCAACCAGTTGGAATCATTTAAACATTGCCAAAACAATTTGCCCCTGGCATACGATCGTTCTTTGGGGTGTACGGGCAGCGTGGGGTAGAGTTCTGCATAAGCCTTGAGCATCTCGTGTACATATAATGCATACCTATAGTCATTCAGCAATTGGTACAAAATACCTGCTTTTTGCATCAGTCTATAATTACGTTTGTGGGTTTCGTGGGTATAACCGCCAGAATAGTCTTTGGGTACGGGCACGTCTATCCCTTTCTGTATAGCTGCATCGACCTCTTCTTTTATAGCGGCCAGTGTTTTGTCCAAAATGGGCAGATTGCCCAGATTGGCCCTTATTTCCTTTACACCTTCTTGGGTCAAAATCAGTTTTGGATGGTCTTGCGCCCTTAAAACATTGTTACTGGTTGCAACTACAACCAACAGAACCACTAAATACTTTACATACTTCATCTTTTACTGATCAAATAATAATCCGACATCCTGGCCTTTGGTGCCTTTTCCTTTTAAAGGGGAACCGGGCTTTAATTCATATCCTTCTTCGGCAAACCCAGGATCTATCTCCCAAAGATTTTCTGTACGGTATTTTTGATCTCCGGTAACCGTGAGCTTATCCGATTGGTAAAAGTTATTGTTAAGTACATTCACAATGGGTTCACCTACCACCAAGTGCATATTAATACCTTTGGTCTTATTAAAAATATTGTTCTCTATGCCTATTACCTGAACTCCGTAAAGCGATACGGCGGAATTGTATTTATTACGAGCATCAAAACCTACATTATCGAACACATTATGTTCCATTTCCAAGAATGGACCAAAGGTACTCTCATCCTTTCCACCTCGGTACAATCGTAACGCCGCACCTCCAATATCGGTAAAGCTGTTATTCTTAAAAATAACATATTCCGCGTTATAGATTCCTATATCATCGGTTTCCTTGTCCAGGGCGACCACATTACCGGTAATGGTCTTGAACTTAGAGTTTGTGATACTTAAGGTATCGGCAAATGTGTTTTTGTACACACGAATGGCATCGTAAGAATGGTTTACATCCAAGTTTACAAAATCGCAATCATCTATAAACAGTTTGTAATTTTTGTTCATGGAATATTTGCTGGTAGTAATAACTGAATTACCTGTTCTATCAGGAGCATCTTCCCCATCGAACACCAAATGTGACAAAGACAGGCTACCACCATTGTTTATTTGAAAGAGTGATTTTTTCTCAAAGAACACTTTTGCCTTCTGATTCCCTTTAGAGGTGATACTTAAGGGCTTGTCCACTTCTATGGTTTTTGTATTCGGATAGGATGCTCCACCTTCCAAAACCAACACGTCACCTGCATTTGCCTCTTTGACAGCATCAAATAGCGCATTCAATCCAGCTGCTACTTCAATGGTATTGCCAGAGGACAGTGCCACATCGGTATCATCTTTAGGGTACCAAGAAACACCCGTATCGTTTTTTGATAAAATATTTTCCGGAAGATCGGCACCGACTCCCTCTGGGGCGTTCACGGGCACCAATAATCCCGATCCATTCTCCGCCAATTCCAAATCTTGTTTAAAAAACCCACCCTCATTGATAAGGACTACATTTTTACTCACAAGATTGTTGTTGAAGGTTATACCGCTGATGTCATCGTAAACAGTAAAAAGGTTGTCGCGATTTTCATTGTAGAAAATATTATTCTCCACAAAGGAATCTACAGGTGGGGCATTACGTTCGGCATCTGCACCGGCACAAAGTTGTATATGGTCGCTATTGATAAAAGTGTTGTTGCGAACAATCGCATCTTTGGCCTGATCGTACCTATTGATCGGAGAGTTATAGATCCCGTTCATGATTACAAAAGCACCACGAAAACGATATCCCGTTAAACCTACCCCATAATTATTGGTAACGGTCTGCTTGCCGTTGATTACACGAATACCACCCGTGCTAGGTTTATTGTTTCCAATAAAAATATTACCATCCACAAGGGTGTTTTCTCCATGGCGCATGGTCAAGGTTCCTGTGCACTCGTAAAACACATTGCCCTTATAAGTATTCGAGCCCGACTTATTGGATATAATCTCATGCTCACCATTACATCTATCAAAGTAGTTAGATTCCACTACAGTATTAGAATTTGTTCTAGAATAATGACTTGTTCCTATTCTTAAGGTTTCACCCCCATTGGAACCAAGGTTTTGTCGAGGGCCAAAATAATTATGATCGATCTGGTTGTGGTTCTCTTGGCTAGCTTCGGAGTTTAAACGTACGATCATGGTAACGCCACGATTACGTTTTCCTACGAGATGATTGTGATCCACTCGGTTATTTTTACCATAAATGGCGACCCAAGTATCGGGTTCGTGCCTTTCTGGGTTATTAAAATTATCGATTACACATTCTGTTAACCTACTATTGTTGGCCAAAGTATTTTTATCTTTCTTAAAGGAAATAACCTCTGTGGTCGGGGTAAATCCGTTTTTAAAAACAAGGCCCTCTACGATTAAATGTTCACCGGCCATTCTCAAATTTGACTGCCCTTCCAAAATTACCTTTCCTTTTTCCTCAACAGTTAATTTGATCGGTTTCTCTGCCGTACCATGACCCTCGAACAAAAGTTCGGCATTTTCCCAAACGCCATTGGCAAGCGTTACGACATCGCCCGGTTGAAGATCGGGAACCAATGCATTGAATTCCGCTACGTTATGTACCAAGTTTTGTTGTTCGGTTGATTCTGATCCACAACCCACTATAATGAGTGCAGATAATAATAAGATGGATAGTTTGTTTAAATGCATAATATAATTGGTTTACCAATTTGGTTTACCAAATATATAGATTTATTTATGAGCTACGCAAAATTTTTACCAATAAAATATAAAAACCATATTATTACACCCGTATTTGTATCATATTAAGAAAATATGGCGAAAATAGATTTTTTTAAACAAAAACCGTACCTACGGTAGGTCAAAGCAATAAGGGAAACTATTAGAATTAGTACTACACCAAAGTTTCTACCTCCTCCTCCTAAAAATCTCCGATTAGACTATTTTGTTTATTAAATTTAAAACGTAAAATCGCAGTTTTAACCCGTTCAGTATAGATTTGTGACTGTACATTATACATCTAAACTGCGCATAGCTAAACTGTTCGTCATAATTAACAGGACAATCGAAAAAGAAATAAATGATTTCATTGAATAAAACCATCGCATATACCAAAAATTGGAAACACACTTTTTGGACTGCGTTATTGTTAGGTGTATTACTTCCTCTTTTGTTAATTACCTTAGAACCTTTTGACAATAGCAATAGTTTTTCTTACAAATATGTGATTCTATCCGGTTATGCGCTTTGCATTATAATCCCCATACTACTTGTTCATCCGATAGAAAATTACTTTTACGAAATTCAAACAAACCGTTGGTTTATACTAAATGAGGTTTTTTATATCATCTCAACACTCTTTATAATATTTCTCTTTGCCTTTTTTTATCATTTCTATATAATAAGTGGTCGAACATCATTTACTTTCGATTTGATATGGGACTTTATAACCTCTTTCGGATTTCCGTTCATACCCATTATAGTACCTTTTTGGCTGTACCTACGTTCTAAATATGGTTTAATAGAAGTTCCTATGTACGATGAAAAGAACATTGAAAAAAACAAAACCATTACTATTAACGGAAAGAACAAATCTGAAACCTTAAAAATTTATGAGTCGGATTTTGTTTTTGCGAAAGCGCAACAAAATTATGTGGATGTCTATTATAGAACCGAAACCGGCATTCAACAAAAAACCTTTCGTAATACCTTATCGAATATTATGAAACAATTACCTAAAGCATGGCAAGTACATCGCTCTTACCTGGTTAATCTGGATTATCTTAAATCTCTAGAAGGAAACGCCAGAAAGCGTTTTATTAGAATTCATGAAACTGAAGAAACCATTCCTATCTCTCAAGTGTATTACGAAGCTTTGCATAAAAGGCTTTCAAATTCGTCCCAATAGCCTTCAAAATAAGCCCAGACACTTCAATTTTAAACCAAATATTTCAAATTAATCACACTTTTTTTTTGCCCTTATTTTTTTGGATTCTATTTGTAGAGATCTTAAAAAAAGCAAAAAAATGAAAATCCGTACACTCATTATCCTAGTGATTTCTTTAGTAATTTTTACAAGTTGCTCATCAAGTAAATATGTGAATTATTTAAAAGAACACACCGAGGTTATTAAAATGAAAGACACACTCTGGTTCAATTCATTAGATACTAATTTTTATCAAAACAAACTTTTTTTATTAGGCGAAGTGCACGAAGTTGAAACTTCGCCCAGAATTGATTTTGCACTATTTACCCAACTTAACGAAAAAATAAAAATAGACGTTTATTTGGCTGAAATGGATATGGCCCAAGCCTATTACCTGCAAGAATATTTAAAAGGCTCAAATAATCTTGAGCTCCAAAATATATTAAAAAAATGGCCTGTTTTTATAGGTACTGTTTCTAAGCAATACAGAAATAAATGGGAAAAAATGAGAGCATATTATAAGCTACTTCCTGAAAATTCGAAATTTCAACTTGTTGGTATCGATAGAATTGCGGACTTTGATCTAGTCAGAAAACTGTTGAAAGAAAAACTACCTGAAAAATATCATAAAGAGATTCAGTGCGAAAACGACTCCTTAATTTCATGGTCCATAAGCAACCTCACTAATATTATACAAAAAGAAGAATCAAAATTAAGCAAGAACACAATTGATTTGCTGACAAATATCGAGTTCAACCTTTCTAATTACGCACAAACCAGAAGCAGAGACAAATTCATGTACCAAAACTTTAAAAGGATGCATGAACAGAATCAATGGAAAAATAAGAACATCTATGGAGGATTAGGGTTTTCACATACGCTACAGGCTTACAACTACACTTTTGCGGGACGTATAAAGAAAGACACAACCTTACGCTATAAAGATAGAATGGTGAGTCTAAACAGCTTGTATGTCGATTCTAAATTAACTGTAGACAGCAGGGCATTACCTAAGTTTATGCAAGATAAAGGGAAAGAATTTACAAGATTAAACTACTCACAAGACAATAGATTATTTATGTATATACAAGGCATAGCCGATTATAAAAGGGTAACAGACCCCAAGACCATAAGTTTGATCAAGTTAGATGCCCAAGGTTCTCCATATTTAAATTCGACCAGAGGAACTAAAGTAAAAAAACTGATAACCGTTTGGGATGCTTATGACATTTTAGAAGGTACATCTACCACAGACTATGCACAATACATATTTTTTGTTCGAAATTCGGATTGGATTCAACCGGACGAAAAGTAACAGCCTGCAACATACTACACCCGTAAAAAACATTAAGACCGTGGGGTCTATGCCCAAAGATTCAAAAATCAGATTCTTTGAGCTTTTTTATTAATACTATTTTCTAAAAATATGATGCTGCGTAGCGGTAAAGAAATCTCTGAATACCAAGTTTAAACAATGGTTTTCACTAGCGGCACGGATGCCCAAACAGGGAAAAATTTCTATGATGACCTTTGAAAGTGAACGAACGGAATCTGTCGCCCTTTGGTGTACCTCATTGATCCAAGCTTCGGGAACCTTATCTGCATTGGCCACCTGCTTCTGCATGCGCTCCGCAAAATCCATGGTCAATGCATCGGCATTTTCAATAGCTTTTTGAAGGTTTTCCAATTTTTCCCCTGAACCTATCAGCTCTTTGGCCTCTTCCAGAAAATGGTCTGCCATGCCAATATAATTTACCCAAAGGGTTAGATCGGCAAACGGGCCAAAGGGTATTTTGAATATAGCGTGGGGCTGGTGCACTTCATGGTACACAAAGCTATACTTGGCATGCACCCATTTCGATAGCACCTCAAAAGAATCGGTGGCCGTTGCCTTTAACCCCATGGTATTCCAGTCCCTAATAATCCGCACATCTTCCCTTTTTATCACAAACGAGCGTATCAACGGAGAGCCGTCGGCTTGCAATAGGTCTTTTCCATTCTCTTGTATCTTGGCATTTAAGGTAAAGTGGGTCAAAAATGGAGCTCCTGTGGCGTACTTCCATGTTCCCGACAGCACATAGCCTTCCCCTACCCTTTCCGCAGTACCAAAAACACCACCGCTTCCCCCAAAACAGACAGGCGTGCCTGTATCTTTAAAAATTTCATCGGCCACGGTTTTTGGTAAGTTTCCAATAAAAAAATTAGCCCCACTGCACAGGGTTACGGTCCACCCTAGGCTACCATCTATCTTGGCCAGTTCCCTCAATTTTCTTAGTCCGTCCGACAAAGACATCTCGAGCCCTCCGTAAGATTTGGGCACCCACAGATTCCATAAATTTTCTTGGGCAATACGCTCCAATACCTCGGGGGAGAATTCTGCCTGTCCGAAATTAAATTCGCTAAGCTTTTTCATAGATGCCACCATTTTCTTCCGCAATTATTTTTTTCCATTTCATATATCCCGAAATGGCCACCATGAACAAAAAGGTGGTCAATCCTGCATAAATGTACAAGCCTTTATAGACCAATAAGGGTATAGAGATAAAGTTGCTGATATTCAGATATACCCAGCATCCGATTTTTCTTTTTGCCATCAACCACATACCCGCCCATGCAAAGGAGCAGGCCAAAGCATCCCAATAAGGCACATCGGAGTCTGTATGCTCGCCAAGCCAATAGGCCATTATTACAAAACACCCCAGAACGATCCCAATGGCAATGCCCTGCTCTCTTTTATTAGAGTATGAAACAGGGGTTTCCCGTCCTTTTTTACCCAATTTCCAATACACCCATCCATAGATACTCATGACCAAATAGTAAAGATTGAGCAAGATGTCGGCATACAATTGAGACCGGTACATCACATAGATGCCGATTAAAATGGCAATGATCCCAAAAAGGTAATTGTGCACATTGTTCTGCCGTGCCAAAAGTACTTGCGCCACACCAAAGGCGGTGCCGATCCATTGTAATACGATCAATGATAAAAAAAATTCCATTTGCATTTGGTTGTCCATAATGTTCTGGGGTACCAAAAATGGAATTTAGGGCGAATGCCCTACCAATTTCCCTACGCCAGCATTACCTGGATCAGGTGCGAAGTGGTCCACTTCCGGGTATAATCTCAGCCCTGTAAAAGGGCACCCCAATGTATGGCGTAAATATAGGAAATAGTTGTTAATTTCATAGATTGTTTGGAGAACAACATAAGGTCAAATCAAAGATGGAACCTCTTTGATCCTTCCCCCTCTGATCATCCGCCTTTATACAAGCCCTTTGGTACCGTTACATGCACCAACTTTTAATTCTATTTACTATATTACCATAAAAACCGCTACTGGCACCTAACGGCGCCATCTCTAAAACGGGTTAGCACTCATAAATTTAAGATCATGCCAGAGGTCACCGCAGAAAAAAACGAGAAAATCGCAAAAATGAACTTCGGGTCCATTTATCCACATTACCTGAACAGAATAGAAAAACATGGTAGAACCAAAGAAGAACTAGACCAGGTTATTTTGTGGCTAACCGGTTACGATCAAGATACCTTGCAATCCTTTATTGCAGGTAGCGGAACATTTAAAGATTTTTTCGAGGGCGCCAGACTACATCAAAATGCACATATGATCAAGGGCGTGGTGTGCGGATATCGTATTGAAGAAATACCTGAGGAGTTTGCCTTGTATCGCGATTGCAGGCGAATGGAAAAACTAATCGATGAATTGGCAAAAGGCCGTAAAATGGAAAAAATTTTGCGGGTAGAAAAATAAATAAAAACAGGAACCTACAAAAACTAAACTATACCCTCATCTCAAAAGCTAAAAACACTTTATTCTGATCCTTAATTTATGGGGCCGCTGCACTCGGAAGACAGGGCTCCATTGCTTTTCTAAAAAAACGGGAATAAATTCACTATTTTTAAATGGTGAAAACCTCCCTACTTGTAGCGGGGCATTACCTGAAATAATTCAAACCAATAACCAACAACCAAATGAAAAAACAATTAACATTTCTTTCCTTTTTTTTAATCCTTACAAACATTGCGTTTAGTCAAATAGATGCTAATATAGTCGATTTAAAAAACAATAAAACAGTACGACTTGATGAAATATTCACTGCTTATAATCTAAATAAAGAACTACCTACTTTTGTTATAACTTGGAGTGGCAATTGGTGTTACCCGTGTATAACATTAATAGATCGTTATAATAAATGTGATTTATCGAAGATGAATATTATTACGGTCAATGTTGATAATGAAAATAGTTTAGAAGATGTGCTTAAAGAGGGATATCATCTAAAATGGGACAAGTCTTTGAATTTTCATGCCAATATCGGACAAGGTAAAACAGGATTTGACAATGTATTTAATGTTTCGTCTGCCCCACTAATACTTTCTTTAAAAAACGGGAATATATCAGAAGCATTCGTTAGTTACAATGTATTACCATATACCCTATTGAAAATAGGGCTCATAAAAGATGTGGAATTTATTTGGAACAGTACACTTGACTTAAATTCGCTAGCTTGGGATTATTATAAATACGTAGAAGACCCCAATGAACTAGAGGAGGCTAAAAAATGGGTTATTCGTTCGATTGAATTAGATAAAAACTATCATAATGTAGACACCTATGCCGCTTTATTGTTTAAAACCGGAAAATATACAGAAGCCCTAAAAAAAGCAAAGGAAGCTATCGAAATAGCCAAAGAAAATGATCAAGAATTTGATTCTACGACTAAATTAATAAATGAGATCATAGAAAGATTATAAAGCCAGTTACCAACAATGCAACTTGGTTAAAAACAAACAGATTCTTCCTTGATCTAAGAGCATACTATTTTAGGCCCATTGATTCTGTAAAACAGATTCTTTGGGCTTTTTCTATAGTACGCTTTTCTGTAAAAAAATAGTACTTTAATTTATATATTGGGGTGCATTTGGGCAGCCAACCCAATGTTTTATAGAAGTATAAAAGATATATACGTACTATGATGGTACGTTTACAGAGTTGTTGTAAGTAATGCAAAAATCGAGCGAAAATTGAACATTTGAACAAAAAAGCCAACCGCACAAACAGCACATTTGTTTTTGCCAACGCTCGACATTCCGCTAGCCGAAAAAAATGTAAATTGACAATCAAAAAAGAATTAAAAATTAAACTAGTAAATGACTGCTAATATTAACCAAAACCCTGAACAAATAGCTCGTGATAAAATAGACGAAATGCTACGAGAAGCTGGATGGTTAGTTCAGTCTAAAAAGAAAGTGGATTTATCTGCTGGAAAAGGAGTTGCTGTTCGTGAATATCAAACTGATGTTGGTCCTGCCGACTATGTGCTTTTCGTTGACCGAAAACCTGTCGGAATTATAGAAGCGAAACGTGAAGACGAAGGACACAGGCTTACCGTTGTTGAGGAACAATCGAAAAGTTATGCAGAAGCAAAATTGAAATACTTAAATAACGACCCTTTACCTTTCGTTTATGAAAGTACAGGAACTATTACAAGATTTACAGATTATCGAGACCCAAAACCAAGGGGCAGAAACGTTTTTAGTTTTCATAAACCTGAAACCATTGCAGAATGGTTAAAAAAGGGGCAACCTCTTCGAGAAAGATTGTTATCAATTCCTGCACTTGATGAAACAGGATTACGTCCTGCTCAAATTGTTGCGATTAATAATTTAGAACATTCTTTTAAAAAGAACAAACCAAAAGCCTTAATTCAAATGGCTACTGGTGCAGGTAAAACCTTTACAGCTGCTACATTTATTTATCGTTTGTTAAAACACGCAGACGCAAAACGTATATTATTTTTGGTAGATACCAAAAACTTGGGAGAGCAAGCCGAACAAGAGTTTATGACTTTTCAACCCAATGACGATAACCGAAAATTCACAGAATTATATAACGTTCAGCGTTTAACATCAAGTTATATCGCTAACGATAGTCAAGTTTGTATTTCTACTATTCAACGCCTCTACTCTATTTTAAAAGGAGAAGAATTAGACGAAAGTGCAGAATTGGAAAACCCTGAAGAAAATACCTGGCTCAAAAAACAAATGAGCAAAAAGAAAGCAGTTCCTGTGGAGTACACACCCAAAGTACCTATTGAACAGTTTGACTTTATCGTTATTGACGAATGCCATCGTTCTATATACAACCTTTGGAAACAAGTATTAGACTATTTTGATGCGTTTTTGATTGGTTTAACGGCAACACCTGATAAAAGAACCTTCGGTTTTTTCAATGAAAATGTAGTAAGCGAATACACTTATGAGGAATCGGTAACGGATGGTGTAAATGTACCTTACGATGTGTACACTATCGAAACAGAAATATCTCAAAAAGGTGCCGTTGTAGAATCGGGTTGGTATATAGACAAAAGAGACAAGTTAACCCGAAAAAAACGTTGGGAGCAGCTAGATGAAGATGTGAATTACCAACGTAACGACCTCGATAAAAAGGTTGTCAACCCAAGTCAAATCCGAAATATTATTCGTGAGTATAAAAAAGCCTTAAAAACGACCATTTATCCTAATCGTGTGGATGAAAATGGCGATTACGAAGTGCCAAAAACCTTAGTATTTGCAAAAACCGACAGTCACGCTGATGATATTATAAAAATCATTCGAGAAGAATTTGACGAAGGCAACGACTTTTGTAAAAAAGTAACCTACAAAATAGACGAAGACCCAAAATCGGTTCTGAACCGTTTTAGAAATTCCTATTATCCACGAATTGCCGTTACCGTTGATATGATTGCAACTGGAACAGACGTAAAACCTTTAGAAGTTTTATTGTTTATGCGAGATGTAAAAAGCATCAACTATTTTGAGCAAATGAAAGGGCGTGGAACACGAACAATCAATAACGATTCTTTACAATTAGTTACCAAAACAGCTAAAAGCAAAACGCACTTTGTTATTGTAGATGCAGTGGGTGCCACCAAATCTAAAAAAACAGATAGCCGACCTTTAGAACGTAAGCAATCTGTTCCAATGAAAGATTTATTGGGAGCTATTACAATGGGACACCAAGACGAAGATTTGTTTTTGTCTATAGCCAACCGTTTAATTCGTTTAGAAAAACAAATTACCGATAAAGAAAAAGATAAATTATTGGAATTTTCTGGTGGCAAAAATCTAAAGCAGATAACTAAAGAACTGATTACCGCTTTTGACCAAGATGCTATTGATGAAAAAGCACAATTGGAAATAGATAAAATTCCTGTACAAGACCAAACACCTGCTTTAATTGAAGACGCTAAAAAGGAAGCACAAGAACAACTGATTTTAGAAGCGAGTAAAACCTTTAATGGCGAACTGAACGAGTATCTGGAAAACGTACGAAAACAACACGAACAAATTATTGATAGCGTAAACATAGATACCGTTACAAAAAGCGAATGGGAAACCACTTCTGTAGATAAAGCCAAGGAAGTTGTAAAAGACTTTACCGAATATTTAGAAGCCAACAAAGACGAAATTAAGGCATTGAGCATTTTTTACAACCAACCATACAACCGTAGAAACATTACCTTTAAAATGATAAAAGACGTAATGGAAAAACTACAATTAGAAAAACCATTATTAGCACCTGATTACGTTTGGGATGCTTATGCAACTTTAGAAGACGTAAAAAGCAAACAACCAAAAGATGAATTAACTGCCTTGGTATCCTTAATTAGAAGAGCGTGTGGAATAGATAGCGAATTAAAAGCCTACGATAAAACCATAGACCGTAATTTCCAGCAATGGATGTTAAAACAAAACGCAGGACAACACAACCGCTTTACACCAGAGCAATTAGATTGGTTACGTATGATAAAAGACCACGTAGTGAGCAGTTACCATATAGAAATAGACGATTTAGATTACACCCCTTTTGATGCCAAAGGCGGAAAAGGAAAAATGCACCAATTATTTGGCAACCAAATGAATGACATTATTAACGAACTCAATGAAGTATTAGCGGCATAATGAAAGAGGATTGGATAGAATGTACAGTTGAAAATGTTGCGCAAGTTTTAACAGGAGGTACACCTAGTAAAAAAAGACCAGAATTTTATTCTAAAGACGATTATCCGTTTTACAAACCAACCGATTTAAACGCTGGAATTAATGTAATTAAATCAAACGATTACTTATCTAGTTTAGGATTTGAGAACTCAAGAAAAGCTATTAAAAATTCTATTCTGGTTACTTGTATTGGAGCTACAATTGGCAAAACTGGTTTAATTAAAAACGAAGGAGCTTTTAATCAACAAATAAATGCGTTATTTCCTAAAAAAGGAATTTCTAACATCTTTTTATATTATCAGATAATAGGTTCAGAATTTCAGCAACAAATAAAAGCAAATGCATCTTCAACAACTCTTCCGATATTAAATAAAAGTAAATTTTTAAAGCTAAAATTAAATATTCCACCACTAGTTGAACAAAAAGCCATTGTCAAAAAAATAGAAGAATTATTTAGCAGTTTAGATAGTGGAATTGCAGACCTTAAAAAAGCACAAGACCAACTCAAAATTTACCGACAAGCTGTTTTAAAAAAGGCTTTTGAGGGGGAATTGACAAAAGAGAAAGCTTCACCTGAATTAATCAAACTAGGTGATGTGATAGATAAACCTAGATACGGTACTTCAAAGAAATGTTCTTTAGAGGTTAAAGGAATACCAGTTTTGCGAATACCAAATATAGGTTCTGGAATAATTAACACAGATGAATTAAAATATGCTTCTTTTGAAGAAAAAGAAATTTCAACATTAAAATTAAAAGAAGGTGATATTCTGACCATCAGGTCTAATGGAAGTGTTGACCTTGTTGGAAAATGTGCTTTAATTACAAAAAAGGATATCAATTACTTGTATGCTGGTTACTTAATTCGATTAAGACCAAATCACGAAAAAATTAATTCAAAATATCTTTTACATTGTTTGAGTTCACATAGTTTAAGAGTTCAAATTGAGTCCAAAGCAAAGTCTACTAGTGGTGTAAATAATATTAATTCAGGAGAATTGGCTAGTCTAGAAATCCCGCTTTTTACAATAAAAGAACAACACCAAATCGTCAGCGAGATAGAAAGTCGTTTATCGGTTTGTGACACAGTAGAAAAAGATATTGCAGACAGTTTAGAAAAAGCCCAAGCATTACGTCAAAGCATTTTGAAGAAAGCTTTTGAGGGTAAATTGTTAAGTGAAGCAGAAATAGCCGATTGTAAACAACACCCAGATTATGAGCCGGCTAGTGTTTTGTTGGAGAGAATAAAAGAAGAGAAAAAGAAATAGTCAATTAGGAATGGAGAATTATGAATAAATGAACTTGTGTAAAAATTGCAACAGTTCAAGAAATAATAAATGGATAGGCAAAACCAAATAGAAATTTACCAAGCCAAAGATGGCTCTACTCAAATTAATGTACAGTTTGAGCAAGAAACAGTTTGGCTTACGCAAGCCCAAATGGCTGAGCTGTTTGGCAAAGATGTAAGAACCATTAATGAACATCTTAAAAACATATATGCTTCTGAAGAATTAGCGTCAGATTCAACTATCCGGAAATTCCGGATAGTTCGTCAAGAAGGGACAAGGCAAGTAAATAGAAATTTAGAACATTATAATTTAGATGCAATTATTTCTGTAGGTTACAGAGTTAATTCTAAAAGAGGAACTCAATTTAGAATTTGGGCAACTCAAACCTTAAAAGACCATTTGGTAAAAGGGTATACCCTTAACGAAAAACGTTTGGCACAAAAAGAACAAGAAGTACAAATACTAAAAGATGGCATTACCATTTTAAGTAGGGCTATTGAAGAAAAATCAACAGATAATGAATGGTTAGCTGTTTTTGCAAAAGGTTTAAGCCTGTTAGATGATTACGACCACGAACAATTAGATACAAAAGGTTTAACTAAAAGAGAAGCTGATTACCCAAGTTTAGAAGATTATCAAAAATTAATCAATCAAATGCTAACCGAATTTGATAGTGCTGTATTTGGTAAAGAAAAAGATAAAAGCTTTCAAAGTTCTGTAGCTCAAATTGCAAAAGGATTTGGAGAAGAAGATTTTTACCAAACATTAGAAGAAAAAGCAACAATGCTTTTATATTTAGTGGTAAAAAACCATTCGTTTGTTGATGGTAATAAACGAATAGCAGCAGCTTGTTTTTTGAAGTTTTTACAGCAAAACAAAATGCTTTTCAATACACAAAATCAACCTATAATTAGTAATGATACACTAGCCAGTTTAACCCTTTTTATAGCTTCTAGCAAACCAGAAGAAATGGAAACGGTAAAACGTTTAGTGATTAGTGTACTTAATAGAAATAAATAAAATGACAGATTCAAGCATAATATCAAAAATATGGAACCTCGCCAATGTACTACGTGACGATGGTGTAGGTTATGGAGATTATTTAGAACAAATTACCTATTTGCTATTCTTAAAAATGGCAGATGAACTCAATAAACCACCTTATAACAAAGGTTTGGTTTTTCCAAAGCTAAAAGATGTTGAAGGCAATGAGGTTGAAAATGCCGAAATTGCCAATTGGGAAACCTTATCTAGCAAACGTGGTGCAGAGTTAGAGTCTTTTTACAGCCAATTATTGCGTACACTTTCTACAGAAAAAGGAACGCTAGGACAGATTTTTACTAAAAGTCAGAACAAAATACAAGACCCAGCCAAACTGCTAAAAGTCATCAATCTAATTGACAAAGAAGATTGGAGCATGATGGGAGCAGATATCAAAGGTAAAATCTATGAAGGACTTTTAGAGAAAAACGCAGAAGATACCAAAAGTGGAGCTGGTCAATATTTTACACCAAGAGCTTTAATCAAAACAATGGTTGCTTGTGTGCAACCCAAACCAATGAGAACCATTGTTGACCCAGCGTGTGGAACTGGTGGTTTCTTTTTGGCGGCTTACGATTGGATTGTAGAAAACAACAAACTAGATAGAGAAGAAAAAGCGTTTTTAAAGAACAAAACTTTTTATGGTAATGAGATTGTTGCCAATACACGTAGAATGTGCTTAATGAATATGTATTTGCACAACATCGGGGAAATAGACGGAGAATCGTTCATCAATCCCAATGATGCCTTAATTGCAGATGATGGCAAACGGTATGATTATGTACTTGCTAATCCACCTTTTGGCAAAAAAAGCAGTATGACCTTTACCAACGAACAAGGCGAAATTGTAAAAGAAGATTTAAGCTATAATCGTCAAGATTTTTGGGAAACCACATCTAACAAGCAATTAAACTTCTTGCAACATATAAAAACACAATTAAAAATAAATGGAGAAGCTGCTGTTGTACTTCCTGACAATGTGTTGTTTGAAGGTGGAGCTGGCGAAGAAGTGCGTAAACAATTGATGAAAACCACAGAATTACATACTATTTTGAGGTTACCAACAGGAATATTTTATGCCCAAGGTGTAAAAGCAAATGTGTTATTTTTTAACAACAAGCCTGCAAGTAAAGACCCTTGGACAAAAGAAATTTGGTATTATGATTACAGAACAAACGTACATCATACACCAAAGAAAAGTCCAATGCGTCAAGAGCATTTAAAAGAATTTATTGAGTTGTATAATGGTAAGAACATTAACAAACGAAAAGAAACTTGGAGTGAAGAAAATCCAGAAGGAAGATGGAGAAAATACACTTATGACGAAATCATAGCAAGAGACAAAACGAGTTTGGATATTTTTTGGCTGAAAGATAAAAGTTTAACCGATTTAGACAATCTACCTGACCCAAATATTTTAGCGAATGAAATAATTGAAAATATAGAATCTGGATTGAATAGTTTCAAAGAAATAATGGAAACGATTAATGGAGAATCGGAATAAGCCAACTCTCAAGGCCATACACATTGTCAAGTCGCTCAAAAGCCATCCGTACCTGCAAAAGCTTGTCAAAGAGTGTGTCTTTACCTACCCACGGGCCAAAGGAAAGAAAGCACCAAGGTTAAAAACAAACAACTTCTTCCTTGATCCTAGACTACACTATGCTAGGTCTATTGATAACGTAAAATAATTTTAAAAGAAACACCTACTACCTCTTCTCCCCTATCCGTAATGCAAAACATTCCCATACATAGTCAAAAAGCATCTTTGCACTTATTATTTGTAGATGCCTTTCATCCATCACAGGTACCTATAAAAGCCGACCATTGGTACCTAAGGTACCAACTTGCCCTGCCCGACAATTCCTTTAAATTCGATGAT
This sequence comes from Maribacter thermophilus, assembly GCF_001020565.1. Classification (GTDB taxonomy): domain Bacteria; phylum Bacteroidota; class Bacteroidia; order Flavobacteriales; family Flavobacteriaceae; genus Maribacter; species Maribacter thermophilus. The sequence goes on from NZ_LDAS01000001.1 coordinate 1,150,167, forward strand.
TGGTTCACGGGAAATTTCTGGTATTTGAACGGGGGCGATAGCATCGTTTTTGAAGTCTATGCCAACGAAAGTTTCACTAACGAAGCCATTAAACATGACGATGATGTTAAACTAAAACTGTTGCTAATAGATTTTAAAAAGAATGCCATGGCCCATTTCTCGGGAATGCACGGAGGAAGCTTTGAGGTAACCGAACTTACCAAAGACGAACGCATTATCTATCGCAAAAAACAACACGGCAAAACAGGGGAATATGAGGTGGCGTTAAACGCCCTAAAATTTGAACCGATCTATACCTAACGATCGTCAACAAAGGCAACCATTGCCTATTGTGTACGTATAAAAAGTAAACCGGCCACTTCTAAAAATCGTTTGTAATATTAAAAGGACAAGATTCATTACCAAGTACAGGCAGGCCCAATTTTAACAATAAACTATTTTATCCCCTCCCTTAAAAAAGGAAAAAAATTATAGCCCCTATACACTTCTAAAAGATCCATAAACGATCATAATTTTCTAGGTATTCCCCACACCGTACCTTAATTTTGGCGTCCATATTAAATAGGGCATACCGCGCCCCTAACAGTTTTACCTATACAATGGACAGGATACAACATATTGAAAAGGAAATTTTTGAGCTAAGAAACCAATTGCGAAACCATCAACTATATAAAAATCTCAGCAATATAGAGGATATAAAGATTTTTATGGAAAACCACGTATTCGCGGTATGGGATTTTATGTCCCTCTTAAAATTTCTTCAAGTACAACTGACGAACGTTCAGATTCCGTGGGTACCTTCCAAAAATGCGATTCTTGCAAGATTCATAAACGAAATTGTTCACGGAGAAGAAAGCGATGTCAATGAATTGGGAGAACCTAAAAGTCATTTCGAAATGTATTTGGACGCAATGAAACAGGTAAATGCCAATACATTGGAGATAGATAGTTTTATAGAACATATCACATCTGGCAATACGGTAGAAGACTCTTTGAACCTAATAAATATTGATGAACGTGTCGCAGATTTTGTCAAATTTTCATTTTCAATTATTGCCACGAACCAACCCCACCTTGTAGCCTCAGCATTTACATTTGGTAGAGAAGACCTGATCCCCGATATGTTCATTGAAATTCTTAAAAATTCAGATTCTGAAAACAAGTTATACAATAAGTTGACCTATTATCTAGAAAGGCATATAGAAATGGATGGAGATGAACACGGCCCCCTATCCCTAAAAATGGTTTCTGAACTTTGCGACAATGACGATAAATGGCAACAAACACTCACCATAGCCAAACAAGCGCTAGAAAAAAGAATTGGTCTTTGGGACGCCATCAATGATATTATAAAAAAAGAAACACCTACGTATAGTTAAACTACGAACTAAAAACATTAGCCATTTTAGCTCGGGATAGTACTGGAGGTTTCTTTTATATACATAACATCAGTGTACTGCAAACAATTTACCTGCAATAGAACTACTGAACCAATAATCGACGACATATAATTTCTAACTTATTTTTTAAGAATAAAGACAAAAAAGGAATATTGACCAAAAGCAACCATTGCCCATTATCTACATCTAATGGCTAAACCACCTTGATTATGAAAATCGTTTCTTATATATTCCCAGTTTTGCTATTGTTCATTGCCTGCGACAAAGAAACGGATAACCCCATCTCGCCCACTGCATCATTACTACAAGGCAAATGGATACATAACGAGGCGTACATTAGTGCAGGCGGCCCCCAATATTGGGTAGATGTGGACAATGGGGAGGCGATTGAATTTTATAAGGACGGAACATTTTCCTCGAACAGGTTTACCGAATGTGACAGCGGAAATTTTTGGATAGAGGAAAACACCTTGTTTTTAGAATATACCTGCGACGAGTTTGAAACTTCAGCCGACAACGAAGATGGTTACATCACATATCGTTTAGAGTTCTTCTCCGATTATTTTATTCTTACCCCCACCAGCGGCCCTATTTGTATCGAAGGCTGTAGCTATAAATATCAAAAGGTGGGCAATACCGATAACTAGAAAACGCTAGGCACAACCGCTCCGATACTATTATAGACTATAGGCTGTACTATCTTTTACCGAATCTAACACGAACGAAGTATGTATGGTGGCGATACCATTGATATTGGACAGTTTTTCGTTTAAAAGGTCATGAAATTCGGCAATGTCGTCCACGGCCACCTTTAGTAGGTAATCAAAATTACCCGACACCTGATGGCACTCCATAATATCGGGCAATAACAGTATCTCTCTTTTAAAATTGTCGGCCATTTTCTTTTGTTGTTTTACCAAGGTAACCTGGCAATAGGCAATCAGTTCTTTCCCTATTTTGGTCCGGTCCAACAAGGCCACGTACGATTTTATAATCTCTCGCTGTTCCAGCTTTTTAATTCTTTCATACGTAGGGGTTACACTAAGCCCTACCTTACCGGCTATTTCTTTGGTATTCTGCTTTGCATTTTCTTGCAATTGCATCAATATTTTATGATCTATCGTATCCATACTAGATTATTTTTCTGTTGTTGTACCCATTCAACCCTCGAACAATATCAAAAAACCACATAAATTAATATAATAGTTTTATATTCTAAATTATTACAAATAAAAGTATTATTTTATTACAAATTGTAATTTTACAGTATTAAAATACCTACATAAATTACAATGATTATGAATAACGAGCAACAGATAGATGAGCTGTTAACCACAATAATTCAAGAAAAAGACAGAGTTATAGGTTACCCGGTAGCAAAGGATTTTGATTATTCAAGATTGTACGAATTTTTGAAACACCCGTTGAACAACGTTGGAGACCCCTATGAGGATAGCACCTATAAAGTACAGACACATGAGATGGAAAGAGAGGTCGTTGATTTCTTTGCTAAATTATATAGGGCGGATCCGACCGACTATTGGGGCTATGTAACCAATGGCGGTTCTGAAAGTAACCTTTACGGTCTTTATTTGGCCCGGGAATCTTTTTCGAACGCTATGGTCTATTTTTCAGAATCTACACATTACAGCGTACGAAAGAACATTCATTTATTGAACTTGCCCAGTATTACCATTAGGGCCCAAGAGAACGGTGAACTGGATTATGAGGATTTGGAGAACACTTTGTTGTTGAACAGGGACAAGCCGGCCATTGTTCTTACTACGTTCGGTACGACCATGACCGAGGCAAAGGACGATGTTTCGAAGGTGAAAAGAATACTGAAAAAACTCGCCATTCAAAATCACTACATTCACTGCGATGCCGCTTTGGCAGGTTCTTACGGTGCTTTTATAGAGCCCCGTATTCCTTTTGATTTTACGGATGGTGCCGATAGTATTTCCATAAGTGGCCATAAGTTTATCGGTTCCCCCTTCCCCTCCGGAGTTATTATCGCAAAACGCTCTTTAAGGGACAGGATCGCCAGGGGTATTTCTTATATAGGTTCTTTAGACACTACCATTACAGGATCTAGAAATGGCCATAGTCCACTTTTCTTATGGTACGCGATTAAAAAAATGGGTATCAAAGGACTTGAGGAACGCTACCGCTATAGCTTGGAAATAGCGGAATATTGTAAAAACGAATTGATTAAAATAGGCATCAACGCATGGACCAATCCAGGGGCTATTACCGTTGTGCTGCCCAAAGTGTCTGATTCCATTAAAAAGAAATGGCAATTGGCCACTGAAGATATTACCCATGTAATATGTATGCCGAACGTTAGCAAGCAGCAAATTGATGAATTTATTAAAGATATAACCACAGAAAAAAATGAGGCTCTTAATACGAACGAACAAGCATACGAGCTTATGGCGTAAATTTAGGGAACTATAAAAAAGAAGGGAATCAATAAATGTTGTCAAAGTCCTATTTATAGGGCATACAACAATTTTGATTCCCTTTTTACTTTCCTTTTGATGGTATGTAAACCAGGTTCGTTTAGAACCTATTGCATCTCTTTGGTGAAATTATGACCGTGCAATAAGCTATCTTGTCTACTATCGTCCAATAATTTAGACAGGCGGTCGTCCAACAAATCTATATGCTTCATGGCCTGCTCAAAAGAAATTTTCTTATCCGTATTCCAAACCCTTTCCATATAAACGGGCAATCGCTTTCTTAGGCTTGGTATTTCTACTTCTTCCGACTGCTCCCAAGAACACATTTGTGCCCCGATCACCAACGGTGATCTTTCTATTTGAATGGGGTCGTACGAAGGTGCTTTATCATACCAATTGTCCCATTTCCACATATTCCATGCATAAATGGTCTTTGGCTCCCATTTCTTTTTATTTACCACATACAGGGGTTTCCAAGAGGTATTCACCACCGTATACCCATCCTCTACCAACTGGTTGGGCAAATAACGATTGGTTTCGAACTCAAAAACGATAATATCTTTCGGAATCTTAATTTTTCCATCGGGTCTAAACCCTTCCCATACACACATTTGCTTGTTGTGTTTCTTTACAATTTGGTTCATCCTTACCAAGAAATGCCTGTATAACTCGTGCACATCGTTGTCTATATTGTGCTTTTTGATGTAATCCTGCACAGAGGGATCATTGGCCACTTTATCAAAAATGGCCTCGTCACCACCAATATGAAAATAAGGGCTGCTCTTGAATATGGATGCTATTTCCCCAATAATTACATCCAAGGCCTCATACGCTTCCTCTTTTCCCATATTTATGATCCAGGGGTTTGTAAGGGTATCCTGGATAGCAAATATTTCGGGATATTCCTTTACGAACGGACTAGAATGGCCCGGTACATCGATCTCGGGAATTATGGTTATTCCCCGTAACTGTGAATATGCCTCCAGTTCCTTCAACTGCTCAAAAGAATAATGCCTGTTAGGGGTAGATAGCTTGGTGTATTTTGTTGAAGGCAACGTAAAGGATTGATAATCGGTAAAATGCAATTGTAAAAAATTGATCTTATAGAATGCCGCCAAATCTATTAACTTTTTTAGTGTAGGTATATCGTGCCATTGTCTTGCCAGATCCACCATCAGCCCACGGTACGAAGCATCGGGGGCATCTTTTAGGGTCAATACAGGAAACATTAATTTACCTTCCTCCTCTACTACCAGTTGTAACAAGGTGGCTTTGGCCTTTGCCAATGCCTTGTAACTAGCGCCCATTACCTTAACGGTCTTGCCGATCTCAATGGAATAGGCCTCCCCTGCCATTGCAGTATCTATCTGAAAAAGTATATCCGCTTCATGGTTGTTGGTCTCTGTTGTAACTAATGTGCTATTGGTAATTTTTTGCACTTCAGAGATAAACAGGTCCAATAAAGGGTACACCTCGGCTTGTGGAGAATACAATTTACTTTGGTCCGATAATACAAGTACTTCGTTTCCCTTGTCAATTGTTTTAGGATAGGGAACAACACTAGCTTCCAAATCTTTGGTTTTGACCGTTGTAGTTTGGTCACAGGCAATAAAAAGCAGCATAAAGAACGCTAACGATACTATTTGTCTCATTGTTTTTTTGGTTTGGATGGATTATATAAACATAAAGGTCGGTCGTTTAAACATTTAATGTAATTAATACCAAGCGAATAGCACATCTCTTTGGATTTTTACCACGAGGGAATCTTCCGTACTATTTTCCCAGTGCCGTGCCGGCGATACGCTTTTCAATATCCGAAACAAAGTTCATGATTCTATCACCGGAAACCAGGTAGTTTTCGGTTCCGTATTTTTTGTCCATGGTATGTGCCAGTTCCTTCAACCCGTTAAGGGATTTGGTCAATGAAACCAAGTTTTCTTTTGTAGGACGATCACGGTTTATCACATACCGCAGGTAAGCTTCAATATGTGGCATGCTTATCTTTATAAAATCTTCCATCAGCAAAAGCTCCCCATTGATCTTCTGATACGCTTCTTTTGAAAGTGATTTTTTAATCGATGCCACATCGGAAATCGATTTTTGGCACATGGCCAAAGCCTCTTTACGGTCGGCGATCGCCATATGTATTATTTCTTCGGTCGGATTATAAACAAAAGCCTCTATCAAGGCATTGTTCTTAATATCGTCGGGATTCCATTTCATTATGGATTTTCCCGTATGCAATACCTGCCCGGTCATATAATCCAGAGAGGCTATTCTACTATGCTCTTGAACCCAAACTCCCTTAAAATAATAGACAAGGTTGCCAATATCATTGGTTCTCTTTAGCACTTTTATCATGGTAGGCGCCGCTGCTTCTCCAAATTTTTCGGTTGCCCAATCTTTCCATACATCCTCTACATTTACATAGGGATCTTTGGTAAAGCGTGCGAGCGCATACAAATTTATCTCGTTAAAATTATTGAACAACGTTTGGTTATCTTCCCAATAGGTACGCATGGCCAAGGTCTTAATACTCTTGTTATGCTCAATGGCATGCTGTACCCTAGTCTGTATCTCTTCGGGAAAACAGTACGGCACCAAAGACCTGCCCCAGTATTCGCCAACACCATCGAACAATATGGACGCCTTGGTCTGTGTGCGCATCATAATATTGTTCGGCCCCTTGTACGGATCCCAATCTCCAGGTTGCGACTTATGTACCATTAAGAAAGACTCGTTTCTACGTTCTAGTTCCTTTAAGGCCTCTAACAAAAGGTTTTCTTGATAGGGATAATGGCTAAAGGTCAGAATAGAAAAGTCTTTTCCGGCACGGTTGGCCCCTTTGATCACGGCCGCCATAAACTCGGTTAAATAATCTGCCTGAGAGTAATATTGGTTTTCCCCTTTATGCCATGTAATAGGCTTTTGCCATTTTATACCCGGAAAATAATTAAGGTCATCTAAAATGGGTGTCTCCCATAGAAAAAAGTCCGTAGCATCTACCTCGGGGAAGGTTTTAAAAAGAGCATAGGTTCTTTCTTCATAAAACTTCCAGAGCAGGCCATTATCTAAATATTTTGCTTCTGGATAAAGGTTAAAAAAGCTATTTTCATCATTACTATAGTAATCCATGCCCGGTAAACTGGGTTCTCCCCCACTTAGGGTAATTCGGATCCCATGATCCTTAAACCATTTTAACCCTTTTTTATACTTGGCCAATTCTTCCGGATTTCCTTTTTTATCTATCTCTGGAAAACCTTCTATATCCAAGTATTTATAGGTAATTGCATTTCCTCCGCCATAGATCCGTACCTCATCTACATCGTATTCAAGAATCTTCTTTTTTGTCATTTCAAAATACCCTTCCAATGCAGGATCCATGAGCAGTCCAAGTCTAAATCCTATAGCAAGGTTGTATTTCTTTTCTTCTTTGGTTTGACCGGTTACGCGAAGTACCAGTGCTAATATAAAAAGTAGTAATAGCGCTCTCTTTTTTATGATGCCTTTCATTTCTTATGGTTGCGGAATACTTGGTTGGTATTATTGCTGGTTGAATGTAAATACCTCCGACGGTGATCTGGCGGTATTAAAAATATCTTCCATTTTTTTAACAACATCGGGGTGCTTGTCCGCTATATTATTCTCTTCTCCGATGTCCGTTTTCAGGTTGTACAACTCCATCTGTGCATTGGGGCTTTTAAACACATTGTAACGAACGGCCTTCCAATCGCCCATTCTTACAGCCTGTCGGCCGCCCATTTCATGAAACTCCCAATACAGGTATTCATGTTCTTTTTGCTGTTCGGTTTCCCCTAATAAGGTGGGTAGAAAAGAAATTCCGTCAATATTCGAAGGAGATGCTACACCGGCAATATCGGAGAAGGTAGGCAGTATGTCCCAAAAGGCCGAAACAAGCGCTGTTTTACTATTTGGTTTAATTTTTCCTGGCCATTTGGCAATCATGGGAACACGTATTCCCCCTTCGTAAAGATCTCTTTTAATCCCCTTTAACGGCCCGTTGCTATCAAAGTACTCGGGGTCCGCCCCTCCCTCATTATGTGGGCCGTTGTCTGAAGTGAATATAATAATCGTATTGTCAGAAATACCCATTTCCTCTACCTTCTTAACTATTTCCCCTACCTGTATATCCAACACTTCCATCATGGCCGCAAAGGCAGCACGTGGGGTCTCTTGCCCCCCATAATAACCGCCCTCATAGGGTTTTTCTGGAGAAAATTTATCGATATATTTTTTTATGATGTCTTCTGGGGCGGCCAGCTCTGCATGAGGAATTACGGAAGGCACGAACAAGAAAAAGGGGTTGTCCTTATTGGTTTCTATAAATTGTAACGTCTTTTCTTGAATCAGATCTGGCGCATATATTTCCTTTTTCCCATTTATATTTTCAGGGAGCACAATAGAATCTGTATTGCTCCACAGATGATCCGGATAATAGTGATGCGCCTGACGCTGGCAATTATATCCGTAGAATTGGTCAAAACCTTGTTTGGTCGGGTCCCCTTCAGAACCCGGATACCCAAGTCCCCATTTTCCAAAAGCCCCGGTCACATAGCCCGCTTTTTTTAAGGCTTTGGCAACCGTATAGGTACTGTCAGGTATGGGGTACTGCCCCTCTGGCTCCAACTCTTTGTTTCCCCTCACCACGGTATGCCCGGTGGTCATCCCCGTCATTAAAGCACAGCGAGAGGGCGCACAAACACTTGTGCCCGCATAATGCTGGGTAAAGACCATACCGTCTGCAGCCAGTTTATCTATATTCGGCGTATTAAATTTCTCTTGTCCAAAACAACTTAAGTCCCCATAACCAAGGTCATCCGCAATTATATATATGATATTTGGTTTCTGAACCATCTTATCACCCGCTATTTCAGCGGTATCGACTGCAGCTTTTTTTCCTTGTTCTTTACAGCCTATAAAGGCCAGTACAAAAAGTACCGGGAGCAAATAAATTGTTCTGTTTTTCATATCGGACTATTTAAACATTATTGTGGATTTATATATAGGCACCAATACATACAATGAACGACTCTTAGTCATATCATTTAAAATTAACATGTATCGTATTCCCTTCTCTAATATACCTATCAAATATTGTTTTGTTTTTATCATCCACGACTTTTACATGAAGTTTTTTTCCTTTTCTTTCTACATAAATATCAAAGTCTTCTCCAAACGCCTTTATTCTTTTTAGAGCCATATGATCCCATTTTTTTGGTAATCGGGGCGTGCTTTTAAAACTATGTAACCCTGTTGGCACAATACCAAAGACCCCTTCTGTGAACACACGACAATAAAGGCCACTCTCGGCGGACAACTGTGCCATATTACCTTCTGGGTATGCCTCTACAACATAAGGCACACGATCACCCAAAAGTCGTTTTGTGGAGAACTCATCCAGTTTCTCCAACGATTCTTCCGTATTACCGGCCAAAAACGTACCTCTTAATGCATATAAGGTGCCCCTGTCCCAGAAAATTTCTGAAATAGCCTTGTTCTCATCATTTTTTTCGACATGTACCCCGTTTTCTGACCACAGTTTTTCAAAAAGAGCTTTTATCGTACCTTCTTTACGATCGTTGATCCCTACCACAAGGGGCAGGCAGATCCAATGTCTTAATTTGGTATGTTCTTTATAATATTTATAAGTGTCGATTCCTTCAATAGTGGCTCCAAAATAAGCTTCTATGGCCTTTTTTAAAGCTTTGGCTTGTTTGGTATAGGTTTGTAACTCCCTACCATTCACGTTTAACGAACGCCCAAGGTCTACGGCCAACCCTAAGGCACCGTAGTATAAACTAGAAGTAGATAAATTGGCAGTTCCGGTAGCGATTCTACCTTCCATCTCATCCGATTCTGAAGCTACCACTCCCTCATCGTTCAATTGCCTTCTATTGTACTCTAAACACCAAGTTATCAAAGGCCACAGCTCTTTTGCAATATTCTTATCTCCACTTGTCAAGGCAAATTGCGCGGCTCCATAAGCGATCATTGCAGCATCTCCCCTATCTAAAGTACTTTTGGGCGCATCGCCTTCCATTTCAAAAGAATAGGGAAGGTTGGTGTACGCATCGTTTGTTTCCTTATCAAAGATTCTGTAAACGTTTAAAGACGCTTCGTTTCCAGTGGCATACCCTAAATATGGAAAAAAGGGTCCTACATATTCCGCTTGATCATTGGCCCAAAAACCAACGTAATATCGGCCTCCTCCCGGAGAGTGTGTCAACCCTAATTTTGATTCAAAAATACTTTCAGAGGCCCGTATCTTAGAAAAACCGAACAAGGTGTTTAAAGTAGCATCGGGAGTAACCAGTTCTAAAGAATTCTTCATTTGGGCCAAAAACTGTAAACGTTCCCCGTAAAATTCCTTATCGACAATCTTGATCCTCTCCTCATTGTTCATCGTAGCGGAGATACCGATAGAAAATGTGTACGATTCATTCGGAGCCAAGGATACCTGACTCTTTATATTCGAATCTACATAAATGGTGTAACTGCCCTTTGCCCCTTCGGTCTTTGATATGGTTTCCTTGTCCCCACCTTTTAATGTTATGGTAGAGGTACCTGTATTGGTCATGGTCCATTGTTCGACAAAAAGTCGTTGACTCATAGAAGGGTAAAAAGTACGGGTAAGCGTAATGCCGTTAACCGCTTCGTGGTTTAATGTCAGCATGCCATTAATAATAACCTCTGAAACGGGTCCGGGTACATAAATTCTATCACCTACGGCAATGGAAGGAAGAATATCGTCCGAATATGTATTTTTAAGGTAGGCCCTATAGGCTTTCCAGTCCGGATCATCGGTTTTTAAAAACGTGCGCAACTGGGGGAAAAAAATCTCACGGCTCACCGTAACACCCCTATTCTCATCAATGTCGTAGCTCACGATACCCGAAACCCTTTTTCCCGAAAGCTCTATATTATCTTTATAAGGATGGTTATCATCAGCGGTAACATTCAGTCGAATTTCATCCAACTTTTTTATTTCCCAATGCTTTTGCTGTGCCATTAGCCCTTGAAAGACCAAGATGGCGGTCAAAGCCAAAATATTCTTCATTCTCATTATCCGTTATTTAGAAATTTTGAAGTTCTTGATCTATATTCAACAACATCCAATTATCGTTCGCTACCCCATCGAGTACATTCTCGATACAAAGGTTCCAACTAACAAAACCTACAATTTTTCCATCTTCGTCTACATGATCGTCACTTGGAGCCAAAGCTACCCCGGTATCCGCATCATAGTTTTCGTGCATGGTATCATGTTTTTCAATGTCTTTCAATAATAGGTTTGCCACAGTGTTTCCCATCCACGCAATTTCTTCTTCATATCCATAATTTTTAAGACCTATGGAATAAATGTAATTTACAATTGGCCAAACGGGCCCTTGCCAGTTAGAAAAGGGAACAATTATGTTTTTATTGTTATAGTCCACATCTTGAAGAGAAAGCGACCTAAAGCCATATTTAGCCTTCATATGATCGGTACTCAACAAATACTTTTCTATCATTGCCTTTCCATCTTTCATCGGTGCGATTCCTGCCATTAAAGGTACAAAAGAAGAATAGCTTATTCTTTTATAAAAACGTCCGGTCTCCCTATCAACCGTATAATATATTCTATCTTCTTTAGACCACAGGTATTCATTAATGGCCTTTTTCAGGTCTTCTGCTTTTTTGGCATATGTTTGCGCATCCTCATCTTTACCGAGTATTTTTGCTATGGCCGATTGGGCAAGGTATTCCTTATACTGCAAGGCACTGGCGTCCGGAGCTAAAAAAGAACGGGTATCTTCTTGAAAATAATTCATGGCGGGGTTATTGTCCGCACCACTTTGCATGGCAATATCCCAATAAAAAAGTCCTGTTTTTTCATCCTGTTGTGTACGCTCCCTATACGCCAAAACTTTTTTTAGCTGTTCGTAATATGGTGCTACCCAAGAAAAATCATTTGCGCCTTTTGAAGACAAATAAACCCCTTGTGACAAATAGGGTTTCATGGCAAATTTTCCAAAAATGGGTCTTGGTCCCTTCGTGGTGGCACAACCCGAGACATACCCCTCTTCATCGATCCCCTTTATCAAGTTCAAGGCCCAGTATTTTAAATATTCCGGCTTTCCTTTGCTTACAAAGTAATTGCCCATAAAAAAGCCGTCCCAATCCCACATTTGCTTATAAAAACCGGAGGGAATAAGGTACGGGTGCTCTAAATAACCTTCTGCCGGTTGAATCACTTTTTTGGCCTGTTGCTCAAAGCTTTCGCTTAATTGCGTATATAATTTTTTTAGATGTTCTTTATTCGAAAAGTCATCCACTATATCCGTATTTCTTAATGTATCATTCTTTGGTGTTTTTTCCTTTTGTTTACAACTTGCTATAACCCCAATGGTTATGCAAAGTAGAAGTGTTTTTTTCATCTATCTCTTAGTTCTAATAATATGTGGCCCCAATGGGGCAAATATTTTTTTTCAAAATTTGAAACCATTGATCAGGTCTCATTCAATACTTACTTGCCGTAAAATTGAATGAATCGGTTTTAGTTAATATTTGGAGTCATGAACAACATTACTTTTTCATAAACGACATTAGCCGAAAAGAACGCCCAATACTCTTTCTCTTTCTTTTAAGGGAAATACCCGAAGCATTTTGCGACGTCCTTTTTTCGACTAACAAACTAACAGCCAATTCAACAATTATAAATATTTTACTACCAATTAGGGTTGTTGGGAGCCAAATTCGGGTTAATATCGATCTCACTCTGTGGTACCGGCCATAGCTCGTGCTTACCGGCCACAAAATTGTATCCCTTACTTGTCATGACTTCCGCCGCCTTGCCCCATCGAACCAAGTCGAAGTATCTTTTTTGCTCAAAGCACAGTTCTACCCTTCTTTCATGGTAAATGGCCTCTCTCATTTGTTCTTTTGATATAGTGGCATTGATCAATGGCACTTGTGCACGCGTTCTGATAGGATTTATATAATCAACAGCTTCTGAGGTACGATCTAATTCATTCAATACTTCTGCCTGTAACAACATAATATCTCCCAAACGTATTACCACGTAGTTGTTATCTACAAAGTATGGAGTACCAGCGGTATAGTCTTCAAAAGCGACCAATCCTTTTTTACAGTTGTAACCAGTGGTAGACCATTCTTCTTTATAGACATCACCACTAAATATGTCACCGTCACGAAGAATAGAAGCTGCCAAACGAATATCACCAGGTTCAAATTCATCTACCAAATCTTGGGTAGGCAGCATAAAGCCGATACCGCCCCAATCTATGTCTGAAGTTCTAGGGGCCATCCATCCGTTACGGTTATAACCTTCACGGTCACTGGAGCCACCTGTCTGAAAGTTTACTTGAAAGATGACCTCTTGGTTGGTTTCGTTACCTATACCAAAAATAGCCGCAAAGTCATCAGATAGTCCGTACCCATAATCATTGATCACACTATTAAGCAAAGGTTCCGCTTCTTTCCATTTTTTCTGAAAAACATAGGCTTTTGCCAAAAGGGCTTTTGCAGCACCTTCGGTGGCTCTTCCCAAGTCACCATCAGATAATTCGTTTGGTTTTTTAAGACCCTCTATAGCCGACATTAGATCACCTTCAATAAACGCCCATACTTCGCTAGCGGGACTTCTAGAGATATCATAGTCCTCCGGACTATTAGGTTCGGTAACAATTGGCATATCGCCGTACCTTATCACTAGGTCGAAATAGCATAGTGCCCTAAGAAATTTGGCTTCTGACAATAATTGCTCTTTGGCAGCTGCATCTATGCTTTCAGTTGGCATCTCCTGGATCTTTTGAATGGCAAGGTTGGCCCTGAATACAGGAACAAAATAAGCCTTCCATTTATCTACAAAAATGTGGTTATCGGCAGATGCTATAAATTTCTGAACCTGATCCATACCAGGTTGGTCAGAGGGGCCTCCCCCTCCTTTATCGGCATCATCGGACTGTACGTCCTCTACAATAGACATTGCTCCGTACACGGTATAACCTTGTATACCGTCATAAATTGAATTGACAGCCTGTGTGGCCTCTTCTTCATTTGTATAGAAAGTACCTACACTAAGTGACCCCAAGGGTTCTTTTTCCAAGAAAGAATCATCGCAAGAATATACGCCTAAAGCCAGTAAACTAATATATATGTATTTCTTCATTATTTCGTTTTTTAAATTATAAGGATAAGTTTACGCCAAGTACCAAAGAGCTGGCTACGGGATATTTGGCCCTATCTACACCAAGATCGGTTCTTGACCCCTTGGTCTGATACATCTCTGGATCAAAACCACGGTACGAAGTAAAAGTGTACAAGTTTTCGGCGCTAATGTACAAGCGCAAGCGCTCTATCTTTAATTTTTCTACCACACTTTTTGGCATAGAATAGCCTAATTGAACGTTTTTGATTCTTAAGAAAGAACCATCCTCTACCATACGTGAAGAACTTCTCGTGTTTTGGTTCACATCATCTCGGGTAACCCTTGGTACAGAGTTAGAAGTACCTTCACCCGTCCATCTATCCAAAATATAGGACCATTTATTATATGGTTCAGAAGCAGTCTCTAACTGACGGATCATACCGTTATAAATATCGTTACCGTAAGAACCGTATAAACGTAGGCTAAAATCAAGGTTTTTATAGTTGGCCTGTGCATACGCAGAAAAAGTAAAATCGGGGTTCGGGTCACCTATATAGGTACGGTCTTGATCATCTAAAACACCATCTTCGTTAACATCCTTGAATCTGATATCCCCTGGTTCTGCATTTGGTTGTATCCCATGTTCCGTGATATCGGCTTCATTTTGGAAAAGACCATCTGCCACATACCCAAAAAATTGACTTACAGGCTTACCTACCTCGGTACGTGTCCATCTTTCCCCCAAATAATCTTGATCGCTCCAAATATAATCTACGGTACCCAAGTCTTTCACCTCGTTTTTGATCTTGGTAAAGTTTCCTCCTATATTATAGGTAAATGCCTTATCGGATGGAGATTGATAGTCCAAAGCCAACTCAATACCAGAGTTTCTAATCTTACCTACATTGGTGTAAGCTGTTGTAGAGTAACCCGAAGTAGCAGGTGCAGGCAAGGTCAATAACATATCTTCGGTATCTTTTATAAAGTAGTCTGCCGTAAAGGAAACACTGCTATTGAACATTTTTACATCAACACCAAAGTTGCTCTGAATAGTGGTTTCCCAAGTAACATCTGGATTAGATGCCGCATTTGGCGCATAACCTGCCACTGTAGATTGCGACGTTCCGAAAGGATAATAAACCAAGTCAAGATTATTGGCCCATGGATAGTTGCTATAAATATCCTGGTTTCCCAATTTACCATAACTCGCACGTAACTTAACATAGTTAAAAGCCTTTACGTTTTCAAAGAAATTTTCTTCGCTCACGATCCAGCCCCCCGATACAGATGGGAAGGTTCCAAAACGGTTTGATTCTCCAAATCTGGAAGAGCCATCACGTCTTACGTTCGCCTGAAAAAGGTATCTGTTCTTATAGTTGTAGTTAATTCTTCCTAAATACGACATTAAAGCATATTCTGAAGTTCCACCACTATTGTCCCTGGTACCTGTTCCTGCATCTAAATACCAAATATATTCCTGATTGTTAGGATAGTCTTTTCTACTGGCATTTAACGTTTCGTATTTATCTTCTTGTTTGGTAATACCTGCCAAAACATCAAAATGATGATCTTCGCCAAGGTCAAAAGTATAATTAACGGTATTTTCCCATACCCAAGTCGTATTCAACGAAGATGTTTCAAAAAGCTGGTTCTGTATTGCCTGTGTACTACCCTCTATATAGGTAGGGTCAAAGTTTTTTCCTTTAGAATATAAAAAATCATACCCAAAAGAACTTTTAAAGGTGAAATTGGAGACAGGTGTGTACTCTAAGTAAGAGTTACCCAACATTCTGTATGTTTTTCGAGTATCGTAGTTCAACAAAGCCAAACGCACAGGGTTTCCTCCATCGCCCACATACTCTGCCGGTCCGATGTTTCCTCCCCAATTGCCATCGGCATCCTTCACGGGTACCATAGGTCTTTCCCTTAGTGCACCAAAAAGTACACTGGTCCATGAATGATCGTCGGGCACCACATCTTGGGTACTTGTAGACAAAGATAAATTGGTACCTATCTTAAACTTGTCAGAGAACTTGGTGCTACCATTGATACGGGCAGATATTCTTTCGAAACCACTACCTATAACAATACCGTCCAGACCATAGTATCCTAGAGAAAATAAATAATCCGATTTTTCGGATCCCCCTGAAAATGTAAACTGATGATTTTGGATGGCGGCGTTTCTGAACACTTCATCTTGCCAATCGGTATCGGTAGGGTATTTTCTTCCTTCACCATAATCACTGGGGTCTCCCCAAAACTCATCGTCTGGAAGGCCAGAGTTCCTATATGCTTCCTTGGTGATCATAACATAATCGTGCGAATCCAAAACATCTATCTTGTTGGCCGCTTGTTGAAAACCGTAATAACTTTCAATATTAATTTTTGATACACCTGCCTTACCCTTTTTGGTGGTTATTATGATTACCCCATTGGCAGCTCTTGCCCCATATATTGCGGAAGCAGCGGCATCTTTAAGGATGGATATCGAAGCAATGTCGGATGGGTTCACAGAACTGATTCCCGATTTTGTCGGAAAACCATCTATTACGTACAATGGATCATTGTTACCAAAAGTACCTGTACCACGAATTCTAACGGCAATGCCGCCTCCTGGCTCACCAGAATCTGCCGTAATCTGTACCCCGGCAACTTTACCTTGTAGAGCTTGTGATACCGTAGGAACAGAACTTTCTTTTAGTACATCCTCATCCACAAAACCCACACTACCCGTAAGGTCTTTTACTTTTTGCTTTCCATAACCAACAACCATAACCCCTTCTAAAGAATTGGCCTCTGGTTCCATTACTATTTTTAAATTGGATTGGGCTCCTACGGTAATTTCCATTGTCTTGTATCCTAAATAGGAAATTACCAATACCGAACTTTCTGAAGGAACTTCGATTTTGAAATTACCATCAAAATCGGTGGTAGTACCCGTGGTGGTACCTTTAATTACGACCGCGGCACCTGGTAAGGGAATACCTTGATCATCGATAACGTTACCCGTTATCTCCTTTTCTTTTCCGTCTGACGACAATGCCAGATCATTGTTGGCACTTGCGCTGGACACAAAAGCCACATAACAGACCAAAAAGCCTATAAGCTTGGTCTTAGTGATTGCGCTTTTAAATTGTTTCATCATAAATAATAGATTTAAGTTAGCTTGATCCAAACCTTTTATATTAGGTTCAACAAATACAGATAAAAGTGTGCATTTGTTCTTTGTAAAATTATCGGTATCCTATGCCGCAAAACTTATAATCCCATATCAAATGCTTATAAAATAGTATCATATCCATAATATTTATGGGGTTTACAAAGCATTTGTAAAAATGATGACTTATGTATAATAAATAGATGAGTTTTTTAAAGAGGAGAATTTCTCAGTCTTTTCTATACTCTTTTGGACTACATCCGTACGCTTCTTTGAAGCATCTGGAAAAGTAACTTGGTTCTTTAAAACCAGAAAGAAACGCAATTTCAGAAATCTGGAATTTATCTTCTTCCAGTAACAAGACCGCATACTTTAAACGAATGGATTTAATAAAATTGTTGGGGGTAAGTCCGGTCAATGCCTTTACTTTTCTAAACAATTGGGCTCTGCTCACCCCTACTTCGGTGGCCAACATCTCTAAGGTAAGGTTTTGATCCTGTATATTGTCTTCGATAGTTTGTTTCAGTTTGTGCAACAACTTTTCATCAACCGAGGTCGCCGTTACCTTTGAAGGTTCTAAAATTTTGGCATTTTGAAACATCAATCTAAGCTTTTCCCTATTTTTTATAAGGTTATTGATCTTGGCAACCAATATATCGCTATTAAAGGGTTTGGTTATATAAGCATCGGCCCCAGAATTTATACCTTCTACCACCTGCTGGTCTATAGCTCTGGCACTAAGCAATATTATAGGTATGTGGCTCGTTTCAAAATCATCTTTAATTCGTTTACAAAGCTCAAGACCATTAATTTCGGGCATTAGAATATCGCTAACCACTACATCGGGGTTTTCTTCCTTTATTAGGTCAATTCCTTCTAAACCATTATTTGCGGTAAAGACATTAAAACTATTTTGCAAAATGCGTTTTAAATAGATCCGCAATTCGTCATTGTCCTCTATAATGGCTACACTATAATCTTTCTTTTCTATTGTTTTAAATTGTTCTTCGCTAGTAGTGGCATGCAATGTTTCTGTATGAACATTGGGCATTACCGATTGCGGTACCGCCGTTTTAGAAACTTTATATAGATCGTTGTTTTTAGGCAATAGTATCACAAACGAAGCTCCTTTGTTCTTTTTACTTTTTAACAAAACGGAGCCATGGTGCATCTCGGCAAGTTGTTTTACCATGTATAGCCCGATTCCCGTACCGGAACTAACGGTATCTTCTTGATAAAAACGAACAAATATATCCTTCATTTTTTCTTCGGATATTCCCCCACCATTATCCTGAACCTTTATATACACATAATTGTTCAGATCTACTTGCTCTTTTTTTCCACAAATAAGTTTGTATTGATGCCCTTGAAATTTCTTTTTCTTTTCTCTTAACTCTCCGATCGACACCTTCACCTTACCTTTATTATCAACGGCCTTAAAGGCATTTGACAATAAATTATAGAGTATCTTCTCTACCTTGTCCTTGTCATAAAACATGAGTATTGGTGTGGTCGGTAGATCTATCTTATAATGTATATTCTTGATCTTTGACATATGCACGAACGAATTGGCAATTTCGTGAACGGTCTCTACCATATCGCCTTGGCCTATATGCAGGTCTAATTTTCCGTATTCATATTTTCTAAAATCCATTATTTGATCTACCAGCATACGCAACCGTTCTACATTGGTTTTAACAATGCCCAACAATTCGTTATCGCTGCCCATTCTTTTTTGCCTAATCAAACTTTGTATAGGATCCAATATCAGGGACAACGGAGTTCTTAGTTCATGGGAAATATTAGTAAAGAAGACTAGTTTGGACTCATTGATCTCGGAGAGTTTTTTACGCTCCATTTCTTGGATCTTCAGTTCATTTCTACTGTCTCGTATCTTTATAAGTACCAGCACAAACGATGCTATTACGGACAAACCGATAAAGTACCACAATAATCTCATCCACCAAGTGGCATACCAAGCTGGCAATACCTCGATATCAAAAACAAGCTCTTTAGGGTTCCAAACTCCATCGTTATTAGTTCCCATGAGGTGAAACTGATAATTGCCCTTCGGAAGATTTGCGTAGTTAATAGACCTCTTGTTTCCTAAATAGCGCCAATCGGCATCTACCCCTACCAACTTACATTTATAATAATTATTGCTCGAATATGGCAAGTGTAACGAGGCAAATTCCAATCCAACAGTATTTTGCCCGGATTTTAGGGTTATGGCCTTTGTATAGGATATTTCCTCTTTTAATATTTGATTCTGGTCATTGGCTCTTACCTGTTTACCATTAACGTTTAATTTGGTCAACACGAGATTTGGGCGGTAGTTATTTTTATGTATTTCTACAGAAGAATCATACCTATTTAACCCATTGGCTCCTCCAAAATATAAGTTTCCCGAACTACCGCGATGTACAGAGTTTCCGTTGAACTCCAAAGATTGTAAGCCATCTTTAACACCAAACCTTTCTAGTTCATCGGTATTTATGTCATAAGTGAACAACCCGTTATTGGTACTTGCCCATAGTCTGTTCTTTGCCCGGTCGTAAAGTATACCATAAACATACCCTGCTCCCATGCCCAAAGATTCGGGTGACCTGTTCAAAGAAAAGAAAGGCATAATTTCTTTCTTGGACACATCTATTTCGCAAATCCCAAAATTTGTACCCACCAGAACTTTGTTGCCCGAGACTTCACAAAGGTTATAGGATTCATAGTTCTCGAAATACTGTTTATAGGTTTCGGGAATTCTAATGATCTTAAAGTCCAACGGTTTTCCAATATTCATGTACTTAGACATGTGTATACTGTAATCTGCAAATTCTAAATAAGCCACCCTACCGTTCAACGTACCAAACCATATCCTATCTTTACTATCCAATAGCATAGAGTATATAATTTTGTTATCCAGCGAAGTTTGCACCGAAGTATTGGTCACCTGCCTTAATACCCCTGAAGCGGTGTACACATATAATCCATTAGAGGTACTGATCCATTTATTGGTGTCTTTGTCCTCTAAAATAGCATAGACGTTTTCACCGGACAAAAGGCTTGGTCTTTGATGGTAAAATTGATCTCTAAGTTCCTTATTAATTATTATGGGCTTTTTTATAATATAAATGCCATTTTGGGTGCCGACCCACACGAACCCTTTTTTATCTTGAACAACAGACCTTATATGCCCTAAAGCGTTGTTTATATTTGGTGACACATGTAACTGCCTATCCTTATTTAAGACAAAAAGCCCCTTACCACGTGTACCTATCCATAAATTAGAATCGGTATCTTCCAATATGCCATGAACATTGACAATTTCTGAATCATTTTCACCGCCTTGTTCTATTTTATTGATAACATGAAACCTACGCTCTAGGGTAACTACGGTATTTACTCCTGCATCGGTACCTACAACGATCATTCCCGAAGGGTCTTCGTACAGTGCTCTTACAAAATCGTTGTTTAGTGTATTGGCATAATTTATCTTATGTCTATAATTCTTCCAATTTTCTGTTTCCTCGTGAAAAACAAACAAACCTTCACCCTCCGTACCTATCCAAATTGCGCCGTTTACATCTTCCAAAAAATTATTAATCACCCCAGCATTGGGCCAATTACTATATTTATTTGAAATTGGCCTTAATTTTAAGGGTAAATCTTTGACTATATCTTCTTCCTTAAATTCGGAATAATATGTTTCCCCATCCGCAAAAACAAGCAGATCATTAGACTTGGTAAGATACAGTGTCCTGCAATTTTTTGGAGTGCCTTTCTCCTGCTCCAATACCATATCTACATTTTTTGCAATGGTATTACCCTGTCTGACAAAGAAAATACCCGCCGATGTTCTAATCAATGCCCCCATGTACGCCACCATAACCTGATATACATCTGGAAGAACACCTGTATTATCATACCCTTCGAATTGAATCTCTTTTATCGTATGTGACCCTTCTTTTTGCAATTTTACCAAAAAAAGTCCGTCAATAGTGCCCACATAAACGCCCTTATCATTAACATCTAAAGAGGTAATGTAATTACTGTGTTCAGGATTGGTTTCGGACGGAAAAATGTAATCAAAAGTACCTTTGGACCTATTCAATATATTTAGACCGTTCTTGGTACCAACCACTAAAAAATCATTGAACCCGTTTACCGCCGTTACCCACGGATTGCTAAGCCCGGTCTTATCGTTAAAAGTGTTGGAAAAAATTTCATAGTCGTACCCGTTATACCTATATAGACCGTCCATTTTGCCTATCCATAAAAAGCCCTTATCATCTTTGTAAAAAGAAGACGTTACGTTGTCGGTAATATCCAATTTATCGGAGAGCGAGCTGATCTTATAGTCAAAATCCTGTCCAAAACAAGCAGTAAAGGCCACTAGGACGAAAAACGCAAAACAGTATAAATTAGTTTTCTTAACAAACATCAACGGCCACGGAAAATTGAAATTATCAACCGCTAAAGTTAGTGAAATAGAATATGAATCCTCTCTTTTACAAGATTAATACGCCCCATATACATCGCAAGATTTTTTTCGCCATATAGTACCCATTATATCAATGGAATAAAACAAAATATGTAATGAAAAAAGCAAAAAAATTATATACACTGAGCGTATGACATATAATAAATGGTCTTTGTATATTTATAAAGTAACTACATAGAAAGTTTCTTCCCCCATTAAACAATCTAAATTTGTAAGCAACAAGAAAACAACCAACCAAAGAGCAACGCATGACTTTAGAAGAAAAAATAGCAAAAGCCTTCGGTCTTAAAGGCGATAGTTGGATGAGACATGCCAATCCATGGTCCGTTTGGACAAGGTTTATATCATTGCCATTTATAATTTTGGCGGTATGGTCCAGGTTATGGATCGGTTGGTACTGCTTAATTCCAATACTGCTATTGATTGTTTGGATAAAAATAAACCCTACACTATTTAAAAAACCAAAAAGCTTTGATAATTGGGGCTCAAAGGCTGTACTTGGTGAAAAATATTGGTCCGAAAGAATAAAAAACCGAATTCCGAAACATCATAAAACACCTGTCTTAATTCTTACCATCTTACAAATCATAGGTGCTATCGTTCTAATATTCGGTCTATGGAAACTAAAAATAGATTGGACCATAACCGGAACCATAATTGTTTATTTTGCCAAAATGTGGTTTTTAGATAGAATGGTTTGGGTATTTGAGGATATGGCAGCAAACACTAAATAGCCGGAACAGTAATTAAACGATATAAACTGTGATAAAAACACCTTACGATAGATTATAACCAAGTCCAATGAAACATCTGATCAAGGCCTTATATTTTTTAACGTTGACCATACTTTTTCTTTTTTTGGTACTGCAGGTAGTTCTCAGTTGCTATTCTTTCTATAAACCGCTGCAACGGATATTGGAAAACAATAGGTTTCTGTGGGAAAAGCGAGTCGCAAATATCGAGTTGGTCGAACTCGATAACCGTCCCAATCCCGATATGCCCAAAGAAACGTCGATGGTCTTCCCTATCAATGAATGTAAAATCAAATATGCTTACGAATATAACGGTAAACACTATAGCAATATGCAAATAGGCCTTAATACCAAAAAAGAATACGATAGTAAATTTCATACAGAGCTGTACGGTAAATTAAAAGAGATGAATACGGTAGCTGTTTACGTTAATCCGGAAAATCCGGGACAATCGTCCATTCTTAAATACGACCTTGACCTAAAGGATATTGGAGCCGGCATTGCCCTGCTCATATTCCCTTTGCTTCTGGGGTATTGGATATATATAGGTAAAAAACATCCGGCCAATTATCTAGCGGACCAAATAAAAACGTTGTCATGATCATCACATTTTTTATTGGCTTCACGGTTTTCTTTTTTGGGGTAAGCTCCTATATACTTGATAAAGGTTCGAAAAAATGGAATCGGACCATAGGAAGGATTGTACATTCGGAAATAAAGGAAAGAACGATGAAGGATTCGGACGGCCGAAAAGAAATAAGTTATAGGCCAGATTTGGAGTATGCTTATCGCCCAAACGGCCAAGAAAATGAAATTATCGGTAAAAAACTTTTCCCTTATTTTGAGTTCTGGTCTCCCAATAAAAAAGAGATAAAAGCCATATCGGACAAGTTAAAGGATAACACCCAGGTCTATGTCTTCCATCATCCTAAAAAACCCACCAAATCGTGCCTAATTGTGGGACATAACTATTATGTGTATTACGCGATTTCCGCAGGAATGTTCTTTATGGCCCTTGCCCTTGTCATATGGATCTATGAGCTAAGCGAAGACCTTACCTTGGTCATGGATCAAATTACCGCAAGATAGTCGGACCAATGAAAGGGCCATCTATACGCATGGGTACATCCCCGCCAACACTATACAAAGTCAAGACAAAAAATCGCCAAAAAAATATAAAATAGTAGCTTTGGGCCCTAAAGAACGAAACTGGACAAGGAGTATAAAAACCCATACAGCATGATTGCAATTTTGTACCAAGCCCAACCATCGCCTATAAAAAATGGCATACAAAAACCCATGAAACCGGGCGGATATTCCGACAGTGGTGCCGATATCACCTTCGAATTGTATTCCAAGGGCGTAAAGGTGTGTACACCGGTAGACCGGCCCCACATTGAAAAGGATCTGGACTGGGTTTTTCCGGACACCGAGGAGGGAATTGAAAATGCGATCCGTAAAGGGGCCAAAA
Organism: Maribacter thermophilus; assembly: GCF_001020565.1. Classification (GTDB taxonomy): domain Bacteria; phylum Bacteroidota; class Bacteroidia; order Flavobacteriales; family Flavobacteriaceae; genus Maribacter; species Maribacter thermophilus. The sequence goes on from NZ_LDAS01000001.1 coordinate 1,174,078, forward strand.
TACTTTGGTTGAATACCGTACTTTACAAAGGGCACCCTATAGGGAAGTTCTTTGATCGCGATATAGAACTTGTAGGGCAATTGCCCCATCAGGTAGACACGTACGACGATAAATGGACTACCAACAAATTATTGAGGGAGCACGGTATTTTTATTCCCAAAACCACTTTAATAACCCAAGACCAAGGCAAGGACTACGATCAACAAGACCTCAATTTTCCCGTGGTCGTAAAACCTATTCGTGGTAGGGGAAGCCAAGGGGTTGCCGTGGTCAGGGACAAAAACGAACTGGACGCTAAACTGGCAGATCTGTTTTCAAGTGGACATTACGGCTCGTCGGTATACATAGAACAGTTTTTAAGCGGACAAGAAATAACCGTTACCGTAATGCCTCCGGGCGATTATTATATAGAGGGTGAAAAACAACACTTTGAAGCCCCCTGGTGCCTTCCCCCTGTAAAAAGGTTTAACCATAAAGACGGGATCGCCCCCTACAACGGAGTTGTGGCCGTAGTGGAGAACAGTGCCCTGTTGGATGACGGGGAACGGCGTTCCAAAGAAATTACGGATACCTGCCGCCAGTGCGAAAAAGCGGCGGAATTGTTAACTATTAAAGCCCCCATAAGAATCGATTGCAGGGCCGATGAAAACGGTCGCTACTTTTTGTTCGACCTGAACATGAAACCCAATATGACCGGACCATCAAGGCCCCATAGAAAAAACCAGGACAGCCTGTCGTTATTGGCTGCCAAAGGTATAGGATGGAACTACTTTGATCTACTCCAAAATATGCTCCGGCAACGTTGGAAGGCCTCTAAATCACGACAGGCAAAGAAGCCGAATACGACCGGTTCTATAACATAAACCCCGACCGATCCAAAAATGAACTTCGACCATTGGAATTATAGTATCACCGCCACCCTATTTATCATCATATTTACCCCTTTGGCACTCTATTTTGGGTATTGGTTATTAATTACGGGAATAGTAGGGGCTCTAAAAATGCTTCAAAGTAAAAAATGGAAACCTGTAATCGGAAAAATAATAGCTTCACAAATTAGATTAATACCTACAGTAACGATTCGAGTATGGGTACCAATTTTAGATTCGTACTTAAAAAAACATATACCTATAGTTTTAACGGAAAAACATTTACCTCGGGTCAGACTTTAGCTTCCGATTATCTGTACGACAAAGAATTTAAGAATATTGAAAAGTTTCCCCAAAAGTATGGGGATTATAAAAATTATCCTGAATACATCGCTTTAGAAAAAATATCCGTCACTGTAATAGGCAAACCAGTGACGGTGTATGTAAATCCTAACAATCCTACATCGGCTTGTTTAGAAAATAGGTTTGAAAAGGAAATATTTTTACCGATTTTTATGGGGTTAATTTTAAGTTCTGGGGCAACGTATTTTTTATACACCGTTTTTAAAAGTTTAATACCATAAAAAATACCAATGAACAAGAACGTTCTGGTTCATCTAAACGCTCATGTTTATGACATCATCAAAATAAGAATTCGTCTCTGAGACAGATTCCAAACTCTGGCCCAGAAAAGAAATAAACAAATCAAAAACAACGGATCGGGCCCTGTGTCCGATCAAAAACCAATTTAAAACAGTATGAGTAATTATTTTAAAAAGTACCCCGACAGCGAAGGCTTTTTTGAAGATTATGGCGGTGCTTTTATTCCGCCTGCCCTAGAGGTAGAAATGAAAAAGATAGCTGACGCCTATCACACCATCAGTAAATCGCACAATTTTATTCAAGAATTGCGAAGTATTCGTAAACATTATCAAGGGCGTCCGACTCCCGTTTACTACTGTTCGCGCTTATCACAAAAATACGGAGGGCGTATATACCTAAAACGTGAAGACCTTAACCATACGGGTGCACACAAGTTAAACCATTGCATGGGCGAGGCCTTACTTGCAAAGTATTTGGGCAAAAAGAAACTTATTGCAGAGACCGGTGCCGGTCAACATGGTGTAGCTTTGGCCACTGCAGCGGCATATTTTGGATTGGAGTGTGAAATACACATGGGCGAGGTAGATATAAAAAAACAGCATCCGAATGTAGTTCGCATGAAAATATTGGGCGCCAAGGTGATACCTGCCACCCATGGTCTAAAAACCCTAAAAGAAGCTGTTGACTCTGCATTTGAAGCCTATTTAAAAGATCCGGAAAATAGTATTTATTGTATAGGTTCTGTAGTGGGGCCACATCCTTTTCCGATGATGGTCCGCGATTTTCAACGTGTGGTAGGCATCGAGGCTCGAGAGCAATTTATGGATATGACAGGGGAATTACCCGATAGCGTGGTTGCCTGTGTAGGTGGTGGCAGTAATGCCATTGGTATATTCTCTGCCTTTTTGGATGATGAAGAATGTAACTTGTACGGCGTAGAACCTGGGGGGCGTTCTTTAGAGATGGGCGAACATGCCGCCACGATGACATTTGGCACCCCAAATGTCATACATGGTTTTAAATGCTATACATTACAGGACGAGAACGGTGAGCCAGCTCCGGTATATTCCGTGGCAAGTGGACTGGACTATCCAGGTGTAGGGCCCGAACATAGTATGCTTAAAGATATGGGAGCGGTCAATTACGATGTAATAAACGACAAAGAGGCCATTGACGCTTTTTATGAGCTCAGTAGATTGGAAGGCATTATTCCTGCCCTAGAAAGCTCTCATGCCGTTGCTTACGGCCTAAAATTAGCGAAAGAACATCCCCACAAATCGGTATTGATCAATTTAAGCGGTAGAGGTGATAAGGATATCGACTATGTGGTAGAAAACTATGACTTGCCCGAGTAAAACATGGTCAAGACCCTATATAAATTCTCTATTGGATTCTAATAAATAGAAGAATCATACGAGGGTTGGTATGTGATGTTCTTTGTAAACGCTATAAAGAGCATCACATATTTATTTATGCCCCCTACCCCAATATTACCCTATGTACAAAAAACAAGAATTCCCATTTCTTTCCAACATCTTAAAGTAAATTTAAAACGTGAAAATTTCCGTAAGAAAAGAAAAGCAACTACTTCTTTGCAAGAGTAAAGCATTCTTTAAAATGGAATGTTTTTTAGTTAAACCCAATTGCAGTTACCTTCTTGGCAAAAAAAAGATGCCAGATTTCGGCATTGGTAATTACCCCTTTTAAAGATGAAATTACTAAACCAATCCATAAAATATATCTCCATTTCTATCTTGGCCATAGTTACTGTCTGGGCCGCGGTATTCTATTATAATATGCTCAACGAAATAAAAGGAAGCATAGACGAGGGATTGGAACATTACAAACGAATCATCATAAACAACGCCCAAAAAGATTCTACCATTTTAAACAAAAGGCAATTTGACGAAAGTTTTTTTGCCACTAGAAAAATACCGAAAAAACAAGCCCTTTCAGTAACGGACACCTATCTGGACACTATTTTTTATATGCAGGATGCAGATGACAAAAAACCGGAAGCAGAACCTGTAAGAATGCTTGTTACCGCCTTTGAGGTAGACGGGGAGTATTATGAGCTAAAAGTAGCCAATTCTATGGTCGAAGAAGACGATTTGATCAAAGAACTCTTTAATGATACCATTTGGCTTTATTTTAGCTTGATCATTGGTGTAGTTCTAATCAATAATTTTGTACTTAAGAGGCTATGGAAGCCATTTTATGAGTTTTTGGGCCAGTTAAAGAACTTTCGTCTTGGTCACAGCCGAACATTTCCGAAAGTAAAAACCAATACCAAAGAATTTACTGATCTACAAAATGCCGTAAATGTACTGTTACAACATACGTTAGAAACCTACGAACAGCAAAAACAGTTTATCGGAAATGCCTCCCATGAGTTGCAAACGCCTTTGGCCATAGCAACCAACAAACTAGAACTGTTAATAGAAAAAGGCAACCTAGAAAATGAACAGGCCCAAAATATTGCCGAAATATTACAGATTATAGAACGCTTGGTAAAACTGAACAAATCATTATTGCTGTTGACCAAAATTGAAAACAAGCAATTTTTAGAGAACCAAGAAGTGTCGCTCAACAAAGTAGTCACAAAAAGTATGGGCGACCTTGAAGATATAGCCGCCTTTAAAGATGTAACCATATCTTTGAGAAAGAAGGCAGAACTGTCCTTTAAAATGGACGCATCACTTGCTAACGTAATTATATCCAATTTATTAAGAAATGCTATATTCCATAATATTCCCAACGGAAAAGTGACCGTCGAAATTACAGAAAGCTCACTTAAAATAAGTAACACCGGCGATCCACAAAAGCTTGATGAAAATCTGATTTTTACACGTTTTTACAAGCCGGACAATGTGTCTAAGGGAACGGGGCTCGGCCTAGCCATCGTAAAGGCAATTTCCGACCTTTATGGTTTAAAGGTCTCGTATGCCTTTGAGAACGATTTACATTCCTTTAAAATAATATTTCCCATAACATAGCCCCCTTTCCCAAGTTTTTCCAAATTCGGGTCGTTGATTTGTCTTATAATTAAAAACATAATAAGATGAAAAAGCAAGTTTTATTTATTGGCATATTAATAGCTACAGTCTTTTCTTCACAAGCCCAAGATTTAGTACAAAACCAAGTACCGTCGGTTATTCTAAACAAGTTTCATGAACAGTTTGCAAAGGCAACGGATATAGAATGGGAAATGGACGGACTCTTATACAATGTCGAATTTGAAATAGGCTGGAACACCGACCATGAAATATGGTACGATACCGAAGGAAACATCATAAAACACAAAGAGGACATCTCTAGAAGCGAATTGCCCGAAGCGGTCAGAAATGTTATAAAAACAAATTTTAAGGGGTATACCATAGATGATTTGGAACGTATAACCGACAATGGAAAAGTTTGCTATAAAATGGAGCTTAATTCATTGGTGAAAGAAGATTGGGACGTGGTCATGGATGTTGATGGAACGGTGTTAAGCAAAATTGCCGATTAAAACCGTTACCGAACATGCGAAGGTTTTTTTTGATTTTCTCATTGGTGTCCATCTATTGCTTCAATGGTCTTGCCCAATTCACCCCTCCGGGATTGGGCAAGGCAAAAACCGCTTCTTGGTTCGCTATAGGGGTAAAACAAAAATTGAACGAGAAAGGAACCATTAGTTCCGCAACGCATTTGGGATTGGGACGTATTAGCGATCCAGATAATTATAATTTATTTCAAAAACAGTCCATTTACGTTCTTAACGAAGAAATATCCCATCGTTTCAAAGAACATTGGGCCTATTCCATAGCTTTAAGTTATAGATGGCAGAATAGGTACAAGGGTACCGAACCCTACGAATTGGATGACCCTAATGCGCGCCAAGAAATTAGGGCTTACGGCCGTTTATCTTATCTCGTGACTTTCAAGAAAATGGATTTTGCCATAGATTTTCGTCCCGAATATAGACGGTTTTACGACCCTGATTTTTCCTCAGCTACCGAAAACACCCAATTCCGTTCCCGATTTCGGGGAAAAATGACCATCGGGCTTAATTCCACTAGGACGGATAAACTTATTACAACCGCCGAGTTTTTGTTCTCTACTACAAAAACAGGCTCTTGGAGTGCTTTTAAGTATAAGGAAACGCGTTTATGCCTGTATTATTCCCATACCGTTCCGAAACTAAAAACCACGTTCAATTTAGGGTATATGAACAATATTTTGGGGACATCATCAATAACGGGTGTACACTACCTGGCCTTTGATATAGCGATTAAAAATATCTTTGGCACCTAAGAAACGGGGCAATACCAACCTTTGGTCCAAAATAGGTACAATGCATGTGTACCTTCGGTTCAAATCCTCTGGGGAGGACATTTAGTACATCTTAACAAACTAGATTTGCGCCATTGTTTTATTAAGAATACATCATAAACTTTCAATACTGTTTTAAGAGGCCAATTAGTACCTTTGACAAAAATTGTTAAAACAATCCGGCATACCATTATGGATAACAAACATGAATTTTTTATGCACAGGGCCATTGAAATGGCGGCAAAGGGAATGAACTCAAATGCAGGCGGGCCCTTTGGTGCAGTGGTGGTAAAGAACGGCGAAATTATTGCCGAGGGGCACAATCGTGTCACTTCTACCAACGACCCCACGGCCCATGCCGAAATGGTCGTGATCAGGGAAGCCTGTAAAAAACTAAATACCTTTCAGTTAACCGATTGTGTGATCTATACCTCTTGTGAACCCTGCCCTATGTGCCTGGGCGCCATCTATTGGGCAAGGCCCAAGGCGGTATTCTACGCCTGTACAAAAGAAGATGCGAAGGCCATAGATTTCGACGACCAGTTTATTTATGATGAATTGGACAAGGAAATGGCCGATCGACAAATAAAATTTGTTCAATTGCTGCGAAACGATGCCCTGCCCGTTTTTAAAAGCTGGGAAGAAAAAAACGACAAAACGGAATACTAGTACCGCCGAGATATTGGCTTTCTTCAAGCAGGGCCATCAACGGCCGTTTGATGGAAAACAAGGCTTATCTATTTTCAAAATTATAAGTTACAGGTACTCCATAAAAACAAAATATCAGGAAGTAATAAGCGGAGCCTCAGAAGCATGGGATATAAAAAAATGCATTGATATAGACCTTTTATACCTATATCAATGCATCTTGATATGAACTTATTTTTACTGGAGAACAATTTATTTTAAGGAACTAATACAGCACGCCCATTAATTTTTCCATGATGTAACTTTTCATACACTTCATTGGCCTCATCCAAGGTATATTTTTCCAATGCAATATTCAATTTGCCCTGGTTTGCCAAAGCAATGACTTCAATAAGTTCTGCCCTTGACCCCCAATAGGGATTGCTTACATTCACCCCAAAGGGTATCTGGCCCGATGAAACATCCACTTGTCCCCCACCAAGACCTACTATCACCATATCACCATTTAGGCCTATTACTTTTTTCGCAAGGTTAATGGTTGCATTTATTCCTACGAAATCAAGTACCACCGCAGCTTTCTTTATTCCGGTAACCTTTAAAATTTGTTCGGCCGCATCGGCATCCATAGTATTGATAACCATATCTGCGCCGTGTTCTTTGGCCAAGGCAAGCTTATCCTCAGATATATCCCCCGCGATAACAAACGAGCCGCAAACTGCTTTTAATATTTGAAGTGCCATATGTCCCAATCCTCCTATACCCAATACCACAACAGTTGCATCGGTTGTCATTTTATCCAAAGAACGTTTAATGGCAGAGTAAGGTGTTAGGGCGGCATCACTAAGGGGTGCTGCCACTACAGGGTCCAAATCCATAATGGGTACCAACAAGCGCTCTGATGGAACTATCATATACTCGGCAAGTCCTCCGTTCAGTCCCAAACCACCACCATAAGCCTGAATGGACTGGTAGTCGCAATAATTCTCCGATGACATTTGACAAGGCTTACAATGTCCACAGCCCCAAGGTCCGTATACAATTACCGCATCCCCTTTTTTGTAACCTGTAACCCCTTCGCCAACTGCTTCTACCCAGCCTGCATTTTCATGGCCTAAGGTAAAAGGGGGTATATCTCCTATTATATCATCTTTTATGATGTGTAGATCGGAGTGGCATACCCCGGCCCCACCAATTTTTATCAATACTTCACCCCCTTTTGGAGTTGGTTTTTCAATTTCTTCTATTCGTACATCATCTTTTCCGTAAAACCGGACTGCTTTCATTTTTTCCATTGTCTATTTAATTTTTTTTGATACGTTAAGCCACTGATAGCTCTACAAATACATTTTGTTTTCTTTTAGCCCGCAATCTATAAAAGGGCTCTGAACAATTTGTAATTCTAAAAAAACCAAAGGTATTTATTAATATAATTTACTCCGAAATCGCCAATATTCATTCGAAAAATTAGGTTTTTGACAATTTGGGACACATATCAAAGTTATCTATTGTAAAATCCATATTTTTGACAAAAAGATGTCTTTTTTTAACAAAAACACCTTAAAAGTTAGAAGCCGGTTTATGCACCACAAAATTTCAAATCTGGACATTACCAAGGTTACCCCAAGGGAAAATAATTTTTGGAACGCATTGGATTACCATATAACCGAAGTCTTTAAACCTGATTTCTTACATTTTTATCCGGTACGCCATAACTATTATCAGTTAGCGCTTTGTGTTTCCGGAAATATACGGACAAGGATAAACGGGGAAAATATCCAATACGATGCAAATACCTTTGCCGTATTTACACCTTCTACCATTTTGGAAGTCATCGAAGTTTCTGAAGATTATAGTTGCCAAATGGTGATTTTTAAGAAAAGCTTTCTTATCGAAACCTTAAACAACATCTATTTTCTTGAACGCTTTCAAATGTTGAACAGCACCGGACTTGACTATGTTAAACTTGATGATGCAGAAGTAGCAACCTTGACCTCGCTTTTTAAGGGCATACAGGATAAAGCACAAGAAACAAACCACCCTTTTAGAAGGGATATCATACGAAACCTAATTATTATTCTACTCTATGAAACTGAAAATATGCTGTCAAAAAACAGGATAAAGTTTAGTCGTATAGCGAATAGAATAGGCAATAAAAGAATTCTGTCCGAATTTCAAGAACTCCTTCGCAGACATTTCTACAAAGAAAGAAAAGTAAGTTTTTATGCCCAACATCTTGCCATATCAACAAACCATTTGACCAAAGTACTTCAAGAATTAACAGGCCGTTCGGCAAAAAAACATATCAACGAAATTGTTTTGTCGCAAGCCAAGTCCTTATTAAATTCGGGCACTTACAACGTCTCTGAGATAGCTTCTTTATTATATTTTGACAACATAGAAGAGTTTAGTCGTTTTTTTAAAAAAGAAACAGGTACTTCACCTCTGAAATACAAAAAAAAGAACCTCGAAACTAGTCCCTGATATATGATCTACAATCAAGTAGACAACTCTATCCAGAAATACAACTCCTGCGAACCCTACCCTATGTGCCTGGGTGCCATCTATTGGGCAAGGCCCAAAGCGGTATTCTACGCCTGTACAAAAGAAGATGCGAAGGCCATAGATTTCGGCGACCAATTTATTTATGATAAATTGGACAAGAAAATGGCCGATCGCCAAATAAAATTTATTCAATTGCTGCGAAACGATACCCTGCCCGTTTTTAAAAGCAGGGAAGAAAAAAACGACAAAACGGAATACTGAGTACAGGATTACTTTGACCTTAGCATGGACGGAACCTTGAACATAGAAGAAAGAAAACCCATTTGGACCGCGCTATCCGAATTCTATCGCGATACCGAACTTCAGGATGCCGACTTCAGGTATATGGCTCGAAAAATTTTGGAAAGTCCCTATTCTTTTGAAGAAGTTAGGGTGATTGATAAATACGAAGTTTTTCCTGTCTTACGGTCGAATTTAATGGACGTTGCCGGGGTATGGACCGGATTTAAGGAGGAGTGGTTGGTTAACAAGATACTGCAATCGCTATCAAAACGAAGCGCGGTAAAAAAAATAGAGATCGAAACTTCTTACCGGGCCTTAAAATGGATGAATAGGGATTACTGGAGAAAACTTGAAAAAGTCTACAATGAAATAAAATCAAATACCCTTTAAAAGGTATTTGACAGAACAACAAAAAGCACCCTGTTCCGGGGTTGCAACCCAAAAACCAATGCTTCATACGCCCGTAGCCAGAACCCTGGGCAAGGTCAAGAACCAAACATAGACCTATCCCACCAAAAAGTATACACCATTCGTAAATCTGTATAAGGAGGTATGGGCACCTTACACCTACCTTTGTCCTGTTATTTGAAAAACAGGAAAAGATGAGTTCTAAAAATCAATTTGGCAAACAAGGGTGGACACCCGATAGAATTGGGTCTCTCAAGGGAAAAACCTTTGTGATTACGGGTACAACCAGTGGTACGGGATTTGAGGCGGCCAAAATACTGCTATCGAAGCAAGCAAAAGTGGTGATGTTGAACCGAAACCCCAAGAAAGCGGCCGATACCCTGGCTACCTTGAAACAAGAGCTTGGCAATGCCATTGATGTAACCAATATACAAATGGACTTGGCATCGCTGGTTTCCGTAAGAAAGGCTGCGGAAGAAATATTGGACACCGTTGCACGAATCGATGCCCTCATGTGCAATGCGGCCATTGCCCAAGTACCCAAACAGACCTTTACCGTTGATGGTTTTGAAAGTCAGTTGGGCGTAAACCATTATGGCAACTTTTTACTTCAGGCACTGCTTTACCCCAAAATCGAAGCCTCTAACGGACGTATTGTTGTGGTAGGAAGCATGGGGTACAATTTAGGTATTAAAACCATACAGTTCGACGATATGAACTGGGACAAGAATTATAGTCCGAATGGGGTATACAGTCAAAGTAAATTGGGGCAGATCATGTGTGTTTACGAATTGCAAGACCGATTGAAACAGGCAGGCAATACGAAGGTAAAGGCATATGCCTGCCACCCTGGGGCATCTTCAACCTCACTGATCAAGACCAGTGGCAGCCTTTTAACAAGGTTCGTATGGCAAATCATGAAATTGACCCCCATGGTACAATCGGCCGAAAAAGGTGCCTACCCCGAATTGATGTGTGCCACGGAACCCGATTTGGACCAAGAAGGATTCTATGGTCCCACGGGCAAAAATTATTGGACGGGACCCGTTGGAGAATGTAAGCTAGAGCCCCATGCCAAAGACAAACCGGTGATGGAAAGGCTTTGGGAATTGTCGGAAAAGGAAACGGGTGTAAAGTGGAATTTGTAAATTAGTAAACTACCTAAAACCTTCGGGACAGATCCCCAAGATCTAAACACCGAAGTAAGGGGCAAATATTAAAAACTTAAAACATGGATATTTTAAAGGCAGCGACCGATTGGGCAAAGGCAGAACTTTTTTCAACGCCGTTTTTCATGCTCTTCGGAGTCGCGTTCTTGGTGGCTAGCTTGGGCTTTTGGCAACTGGGAAAAACAGAAATGGCCAGGGCCTACATTATTCCCACTTTGGTAGCAGGCACCTTGCTTTTGATCATAGGGCTGGGCTTGTTTTTTACCAACAAAACAAGAATCACCCAATTTGAAAAAGCATACCGAACAGATGCAGCGGCATTTGTGGCTTCTGAGCTAGAGCGTGCCGATGGCACCTTAAAAGAATACAATACCATTGTTTTTACGGCCATTCCGATACTAATCGCTACCTGTGCTTTGGTCTTGTTGTTCGTAAATACACCGATTTGGAGGGCAAGTATGATAACCACCATAGCCATGCTGGTCGTTATTCTATTGGTAGACGGTACGGCCTATGCCCGAATAGACGCCTACAACAAACAATTGTTATTAGTGGAAAAAGACTTAAAAAAGTAACATGCAGCATTTTAAAACCTTATCGGCCTATATGGATTATCTGGAACTTCCGCGTCCGGAACACCCGATGCTGAGCGTGTTTTCCGCTTCGGAAAACGGTTTTTTGCCTTGTCCGAAAGAGAGCTCACCGCCCATCACCAACGATTGCTATTCCATTAGTTTAAAAAAGATCGTGAAAGGTAACCTAACCTACGGTAGAACCAAATACGATTTCACCAACGGTGCCATGATTTTTCTTGCGCCCAGGCAGGTATTGCAGTGGGACAATAGTGCGGTGTTCGAACAAAAAGGCTTTTCCATCAACTTTCACGAAGATTTTCTGAAAGGGACGGAGTTGGCGCATCAAATCAAAAAATATGGCTTCTTTTCATATTCGGCCAATGAGGCCCTGCATCTTTCCCCCAAGGAGGAAAAGCAGATAGAATCGATTGTGGAGAATATTGAGATCGAGTATCACAACAATCAGGACGAATTCAGTAAAGACATCATCATCTCGCAATTGAGCACTCTTCTAAAATATGCCAACCGTTTTTACGAAAGGCAATTTTTACATAGAAAAGAGCTTTCCAATAGCCTGTTGGAGCAGTTTAACCTGCAAGTATCCTCATATTTTGAATCGGGCCAACTGCAGGAAAATGGGATTCCTAGTATAGAACATATCGCAGATCAGATGTCGGTTTCGCAACGCTACCTTAGCGATACGCTCAAAAAGGAAACCGGCAAGACCACGACCGAACATTTGCAGTTACGTTTGATCGACGAGGCCAAGAATGCGTTATTACAGCCCAATAAAAGTATAGCTGAGGTGGCCTATGAGCTGGGCTTTGAATATCCTCCCTATTTCTCGCGCCTGTTCAAAAAGAAAGAAGGCATCAGCCCTACCGAGTATCGGGAAAAATATAAGATGAACTAAACGTATGGTATTGTTTCGTATGCCCGCCATGGTGGTGATTATCTTGTTGTTTTTTTAGATGAACATTAAGGGTTTTAACCATTCTAATTTTATCCAAAGCCTACAGTAAACAATGCTGATGGGAAGTGTAACCTTACATTTAAAGCTATTTGCTTCAAAATTTGGAGAACCATTTATAAAAAAATAATCCTCCATGAACAAAGTATTTCCGCATCCATAGATAAAATATTTGTATCCGTAGATATTGTTTTATTGTAAAGATCCCTACCTATATCTTTGGTATATCACTTGTTAGAAACAATGTCATAAAATGAACACGATAAAATCAATATCCACCATCAAGACCACGAGATGGGGTATTATTCTTTTAAGCGGGGCCTTTCTTCTGTCCTGTAACCAAACGAAAAACAAAGGAGGTCAACAAGGTACTGGGCCGACGACCGATACCCCTCAATACACCCAGGTGGCCACGGGGCAAACAACCCTCTATGGCCTTGATGGGGAAGTCGTTAATGCCCTGTTGCCAGGCGATTCGCTCTACGGACAAGACGCCAATTATCTAAAGGGCAAAAAGATGGCCTACGAAAAGAACGGTGATGGAACCGTTACTGACTTGAATACAGGACTCATGTGGCAAGAAATACCGACCACGGAAGGTTTTGATTGGAACGATGCTAAGGAATATTGCGAGAACCTAGAACTTGGGGGTTATGACGATTGGCGAATGCCGACGGCTAAAGAATTATTCTCCATAAGCGACTTTAGCTCGGGATGGCCCTACCTGAACACCGATTATTTTTATTTGGTCAATAACGATCATGTAGATAAAAGCGAACAATATTGGACGGCCAACCAATACGTAGGGCATACCGAAGAAGGCAAGTACACCGCAGCCTTTGGGGTAAACCATGCCACGGGCCACATTAAGGCCTATCCTGGCGAAGCTCCCGAGGGCGGCAGGCCCCAAGGTCCCCCTCCCGGGGAAAACAATGCGCCCCAAGAACAGGATGGGGAAGGCCATAGACCTCCCCCTCCTGGGCAAGGACAGGGAGATGGCAACGAAAACGGGGATAGACCCATAGGCAACCCGATGCTAAAACACGTACGTGCCGTTCGTGGAAAGAGCTATGGTATCAATAATTTTGTGGACAATGGCGACGGAACGATCAGCGACACATCTACGGGATTGATGTGGGCCAAATACGACAGCCAAAAAGGTATGGATTGGGGCGACGCCCTAGCCTATGCCGAAAACTCGGATCTAGCAAATTATTCCGATTGGCGATTGCCCAATGTAAAAGAGCTTCAGGGAATTGTAGACTATTCCTATGCGCCAAATGCCCAGGACCCCGACTTGGTAGGGCCTGCCATAGACCCCATGTTCAGCTGTTCGGAAATTACCAATGAAAATGGCGATCAGGATTACCCTTATTACTGGACCAGCACTTCGGCAAGGTTTCAAAAGGGAAAACCCTATTACTATGCCTGGTACGTAGCCTTTGGACGTGCGGTTAATCCCCAAGGTCTTGATTTTCACGGAGCAGGTGCGGTACGTTTCGATACCAAGCACCAGAACGGTCCGGCCGGTGAAGGTGGTGAAAGGTATTACAACTATGTAAGGTTGGTAAGGGATATCCAATAAAAGAATTTCTAAATTAGATGACCTGTTTTTTCGCAAGGGATTACAGGTCACTTTACAAAACGTCTCGTCTCCTTTATATTTGTCTTTTTATAATTTGTACAAATAAGGGATACTATTGAATAACAAAAAAAATACAGATCAAAGGTCGGGCATAGGCCTCATAGCGCTTTTTAAAAAATTGACCAGGTATGTAAAACCCTATAAGTATCTGGTAATAGCCACCCTCACCCTAACTTTGATAGGTTCTTTCTTGGCCCAGGTAAATGCCTTGGTGCTTCGCTATACAGTAGATGAACTCACCCTCTTGACAGAAAACAACAATGGATTTAAAGAAGGTATTTCGCTGTTGCTAACAATCAGTGCCATTCTACTCTCAAAAGAACTGATTTATGCAGGCATACAATACGGACAAAAATATTATGGTGAAAAATTAAAGATTTACATATCGCGTGATTTTGCCCAGAAGGTAGTAGATAAGATCCTGACCTACAGGATGTCTTTTTACAGTTCTCCCGAGAATGAAAGCGGAAAGCTTCAAACAAGAATAGATTTGGGTATTTCCAGTCTTACCCAACTGGTCAAGAATTTCTTCATCGATATACTTCCCCTATTTTCTAATGCCATAATAGCCTTATTTCTTATGTTCCAGGCCAACTTTTATGTCGGTTTGGTAAGTGTGGGAATCATCCCTATATTTTTTTACATCAGTAGCCTACAGGCCAACAAATTAAAAGGCTTTAGACGAAAAATGAGAGGTTTTAGGGAAACTCGGAACAATGGTATCATTGACCTGATCAACTCCATTACCGTTATAAAATCGTTTACCCGGGAAGACTTGGAAAGCAAAAAGCACGAGGATATTCAGTTTGATATGACCGAAAATCAGCTAAAGACACGCCGACTAAGTTTTTTGTTCAATGGGGTCAAGGTTTTTATTGAGCAATTTGGGGTGGTCATTATTATCGTTTTAACTTCCTACTTTGTATTGAACGGTACCATGAGCATTGGGGCGATTATGTTTCATATCTTATTGTTCAACAATGTTTCGGCACCCATACGGGAGTTGCATAGAATATATGATGAGGTAAACGATGCCTTGATCTATTCAGAGGCCTTCTTCGACATTATGGACGCCGATGAGACCGAGACCGGGGGCTCTTATATACCTGAAAAAGTAGTAGGGAAATTTGAATTGAGAAATGTTGATTTTACCTATCCGAACGGTACCAAGGCACTTTACGATGTTTCTGCCCTGATCAAACCCAACACGATCAATGCCTTGGTCGGTTTAAGTGGTGCCGGAAAAAGCACCATCATTAACCTATTGGATAAATTCTTTGAGCCGAGTGCGGGAAGCATTCTTTTGGACGGTGTAGACCTGAAGGAATATGACACCCATTGGTTGCGGAACAATATTGGATTGGTGCTACAGAAAAACCATATTTTTAACGGGAGCATAAAGGAAAATATCTTGTACGGACAAGAAAACGCTACCCACGAAGAAGTAGTAAAAGCCGCAATGAAAGCCCACATCCATGATCAAATCATGGATTTGCCCAAGGGATATGATTCAAAGGCCACCCTGCTTTCGGGCGGTCAAAAGCAAAGAGTGGCCATTGCCAGGTTGTTTTTAAAGAATCCGCCGATAATTTTTCTCGATGAGCCTACCGCCAGTTTGGATGCCATTGCTACCGAACAGATCAAAAAGAGCTTGGATTCCATTAAAAAGGGCAGGACCGTTATTATTATTTCGCACAGTATTTCCCAAATTATAGACGCTGAAAACGTCATCGTATTGGAAAAAGGAAGGGTGGTCGAAGAAGGCACCCATGAGGAACTGTACGACAACGAGGGTACCTATCATAAAATCTTTAACGCCATGGCCAATAGCCTGAACCTTGATAAAATAGCGGATACCCTTCATGAATGACCTACAGACACATAATTACAAATTCACGCATTAAGAACTTAAAAAATAACCCTTCATGTTACAAATTTCATAAAGGGAATACGTATAAACTAAACCATACATCAAGATGAAAAAATATCGAAGAAAAAAAACAATGCTTCTAATGTCCGTAGGTATGCTTGTGATTGGAGCTTCTCAAATAATAGCACATTATATGCAACCTAACGATTTGACAAAAGGGCTCTTTTGGGGTATTGGTATAGGACTCTTGCTTACCGCTCTAATCTTCGGAAAATTTAAGACTGTACCATTTAAGTAAGTTTTACAAACAAGCTTTGCCTACGCCCTACTACTTGTATCGGTTATAATATTTTCTTTTTTTTGATAAAATGAATCGTCCAAAAATTAATATAAGGAAGACTAACCTAGATAAGAGAATCGAAATTCTGACATTTGTCCTAATTTTAATTTCGGTAATACTTATTGCCGTTTATTACAACCAACTTCCAAAGAAACTCCCCATCTATTTTAACTGGCCATCAAAAGATCAAAACGGATTTGGCGAGAAAAACCTGTTATGGGTCGGCCCTATCATCTGTACGGTGATAACTATCGTTTTTTATAAACTGAATCAATATCCCTGGATTTTGAACTACCCCGTAAAAATCAATAAGGAAAATGCCAGATACCATTATACGATGGCTACAAAGGCTTTACGCACATTAGCCTTAGTCCTTGCTATTATGTGCCTATTATTGACCTTGACCTCTATTTTATATGGCCTCGGATTTAATACCGGATATAGTAACTATCTTTTTCCTTTATTTCCAGTCCTATTAATAGGAATCCCTGTTTTTTTGGTTATCAAAATGCTAATGCATAAAAGAAATAGTCATTGAACAGCATACCTAATATATCATTTGTAAGTAAGGAGGGATTCACCGATATAGAGTTCATTCGGTTGGACGAAATATTAACACGAGTAGAAAAAAATCCGGATCACGATCCGCAAAAACCACATAGAATTTCCTTCTTTGCATTATTGATAGTAACGGAAGGATCGGGAATACATCAAATAGATTTAAAGAATTATGATATAAAGAAAGGTTCTGTTCTTAAGATCGCAAAGGGCCAAGTGCACGCTTTTCAAAAAAATTATCAATATCGAGGTTATCTTGTTGTATTTACGGAAGATTTTGTTCTAAAGTATTTTTCAAAATCATCTATCGATTTTATTTCCCATTTGTACAACTATCATATTTCTGAGCCATTGGTAGAAAACAGTACGTTCAACCATTTTTTTTTAGAACAGGTAACAAAAGAGCTCAAAAGCGAGGACACCTACGCCCAAAAAGAAATAATTGCCAAAATACTAGAGTTATATCTACTACGACTAGAACGCTACGCTCAAAAGCAACCGCTTAAAAAGTTAAATAGAAAACACCAAACACTCTTCATTAAATTTAAAGATCTGGTAGAAAAAAATTATACCAAAACCAGAAATGTAAAAGATTATGCCGACCTACTCCACATCTCTTCTAAACACCTTAACCAAATAGTTAGGGCAGTTACCTTGAATACCGCCAAGCATTTTATAGACCAGTACGTTATCTTGGAAATAAAGAGAACCATATTCAGTAATAGAATCAGCCTAAAAGAAGTGGCGTACAAAATTGGCTTTGACGAAATAACCAACTTTACCAAGTTCTTTAAAAGAAATACAGGCCTTTCGCCAAAAGAATTTAAATCCACATTGTAGTACTACGGTTTCATATTTACCATTTTTAACAGCTAATCTACCTTTTGCAAAAATAGCACTTGGTCGAAATTTGTTGAAAAAACAAATTATGAGTGCAGTAGCAAAATGCCCTACCTGTGGAGGCACCTGTAAAATAAAGGAAAAAGACGGCGATACTATATACCAAGCCGTTCAAGATGAAGAACTTATTAAAAAAATAGGACAGTTAAAAAAAGCCATGGAAAAGTTCAAGACCAAAGCTGAAGCCCTAGAAAAACAACTGGAAGAGGTAAAATCATAAAAACACCATGGCGTTCATAAAAAGAAATTATGGTTGGATCATAGTAGTGATTTTAGCCTGTTTGCCCTTGATTCCGCTTTTGAATATGTTACAAATCGATTTTTCGAATGGCATATCTGTTTCTTTAACAGAAAGTGCAGGCAACAACGGCAGAACCACTGCAGAAATGATGTACCATGTTTCTGGTGAATTCGCCATAAGGTGGATGACGGCCGTATTAACCTTAACCCCATGGTTTATCTTATTTGGGACCACCAATCTTTTTGTTAGACAAGCTATGGGAATCGCCACAGCAGTTTGGAGTTTTCTACATTTTATCATTTTTGTTTGGATAGAAGGCTTTTTAGAAACCTTTACCGAAGTAAACTATATAGCTGGTTTTATAGCAGTATTAATCATTATTCCTTTGTTTTTAACTTCCAATAGAAAATCTATGAAGCGATTAAAAACAAATTGGAAAAAACTGCAAAGTTTTTCTTATGCCGTTATTTTTCTTAGCTTGTTACATGTTGCCATTTTAGAAAAGACCTGGCTAATCTATGCCTTGATCGTTGGTATTGGCTTTATAGTTCGACTACCTTTTGTAAAAGAAAGAATAATAGCATTTCGAAATAAAAGAAGCGCATCAAATTTCTGATAAAGATGAATATTAGTAAAAAGTATAAACAGGTTAGAGAACAAACGGTTTCGTTCTGCAGTCACTTACATATGGAGGATTACTCTATTCAGGTAGTAAAATTTGCCAGTCCGGCCAAATGGCATTTGGCACATACAACCTGGTTTTTTGAAGCATTTATCTTGAAAAAATATGTTCCAGATTACGTGGAGTTCGATGTAAATTTCAATTTCCTCTTCAATAGCTATTATAACAACGCCGGAGATAGGATCATGCAGGCTAACAGGGGCAATATGTCTCGACCAAGTACAGAAGAAATATATAAATACAGGGATTATGTGGACGCTAACATGGCTAAACTTTTAGATCGTGTTACAGATAAACAAATTCTAGATTTGGTTACCCTAGGGCTAAATCATGAACAACAACATCAAGAATTATTGGTGACCGATGTAAAATACATGTTCGGCCACAATCCTATTTTTCCTGTTTTTGACATAAACGCCAACCTGGTAAAGGACAAAAACAACAGTTCTAAAAGTATACACATAAAGTCTGGGGTTTACGACATTGGTTACCAAGGAGATGATTTTTGTTACGATAATGAATTGGGCGTGCACAAGGTTTATATAGACGATTTTGAAATTAACGATAACTTTGTCACCAATGGGGAGTTTATTGAATTTATGGAGTCTGGAGGCTATTCCGATTTTAACCTTTGGCTAGACGAAGGTTGGGCTTGGTTAAACGAACAGAACATAAACGCTCCCCTATACTGGCATAAAAAAGAAGGTGAATGGCACTACTACACCCTTGCCGGATTACAGAAAGTAGACCCGGATGCCATTCTAAGCCATATTAGTTACTATGAAGCCAATGCCTTTGCCGAATGGAAAGAAATGCGATTGCCTACCGAGTTCGAATGGGAAATAGCTTCTTCTAAGTTGCACTGGGGCCAACGTTGGGAGTGGACGAACAGTGCTTACCTGCCCTACCCAAACTTTGAAAAGGAAAATGGTGCCGTTGGTGAATATAACGGTAAGTTCATGAGCAACAAAATGGTACTTAGAGGTGCATCTGTAGCAACTTCTAAAAACCATAGTAGACCCACCTACCGAAACTTTTTCGGCCCCAAGGAAAGATGGCAATATACAGGAATACGATTAGTAAAAAAAGCATGATAACCTCGCTTAAAAAAGAGGTGGCACAAGGGCTGGAAAAGAGTCTGAAAACACTTCCATCAAAATATTTTTACAACAAAAAAGGTGATGCCCTGTTTGTAGAGATTATGAACTTACCCGAATACTATCTTACCCGGAGCGAACTGGATATTTTTAAAAACAAATCGCTGCAATTAATAGATTCATTTGAGGTTGAGCCCGATAATTATTTTGAGCTGATAGAGCTTGGGGCGGGCGACGGATTAAAGACCAAAGAACTTTTAAAAACTTTGGATGCCCAAAATTATAATTTCGACTATTACCCTATCGATATTTCGGCAAATGCCCTAACGTTATTGAAAAAAGACATCAATACCGTACTGCCCAACGTATCTGTAAAAACCCAAGAAGGAGATTATTTTGAAGTGTTGGATTCGTTGAAGGAAAGTAAGAACCCTAAAGTCATTCTTTTTTTGGGCTCAAATATTGGCAATATGACCGATGAACAGGCCTCTTTGTTCATTTATAATTTAGGCGATAATCTACAAGAAGGTGACAAACTGTTATTAGGAGTGGATTTAATAAAATCAAAAGAGATCGTATTACCTGCCTACAACGATAGTCAGGGAATCACGGCGGCCTTCAACCTAAATCTACTGCAAAGAATTAATGAAGAACTAGAGGGTAATTTTAATTTGAACAATTTTGAACACCGACCGGAGTACAACGAAAAAGAAGGAATCGCAAAAAGTTTTATTGTAAGCACCACTGATCAAACGGTAGAAATAAAAGCGCTAGGTGCATCATATCATTTTGCAAAAGGAGAAAAAATACACACCGAAATTTCAAGAAAATACAACGATGCCCTGATAGACAAAATAATATCGGATACAGATTTCACCATCGGCAATAAAATAATGGACAGTAAAAGATACTTTGCAGATTACATTCTAACAAGAAACTGAAAAGAAGTAAAATCTAGTCAACAACATATATCAAATAGGTTATAAAGACCTTTTTATAAAAACATATTATGAAAATAGCGGTTACATCGGCAAGCGGAAAGTTAGGAGCTTCCATCGTAAAACACCTTATCAGAGAAATTGGAAAAGACAATGTAATAGGCATAGCCCGCACACCGGAAAAAGCCACGCATTTAGGAATAGAAATAAGAAAAGGTGATTACAACAACAAACAAGAATTCAACGATGCTCTTAAAGGTGTCGATACCGTTCTTTTGGTGTCGGGAATGGATGCTCCTCAAAAAAGAATAGAACAACATAGAAATGTCATTGAAGCGGCAAAATATAAAGGTGTAAAAAAAATAGTCTACACAAGTATCATAGGGGCAGAAGAAAACAATGCTTTCAGCCCTATAGTACAAACGAACCGGCAAACGGAAAGAGACGTGAAAAATTCTGGGTTGGAATGGGTAATCGGAAGAAACAGTATTTATATAGAGCCTGACCTAGATTATATAGACACCTATGTAAAAGAGGGTGAAATCAGAAATTGTGCAGCAGATGGCAAATGTACCTACACCAGCAGGAAAGAATTAGGATATGCCTACACAAAAATGCTTTTAGAGGACCAACACAACGGACACACATATAATTTGGCAGGAGAAGGTATTACCCAAAGTCAACTCGCGGATTATATAAATAAAGTATATAAAACATCACTTGTTTTTAAAACCGTTTCCGTAGAGGAGTATAAAAAAGAAAGAACGGCCGCCTTGGGAGATTTCATGGGAACCATTATAGCAGGTATTTATGAAGGTATTAGAAACGGAGCCAACGATGTACCTTCCGACTACATGAAAGCAACTGGAAGACCCCATATATCCCCAATGGAAATGATAGAGAATTATCATAATAAATAGGACATAATTCTTTGCCAAAATAATCGAGTCATAAACAAGGCCTAAACATTTTAGGCCTTTAACGAATCTAAAACACAGGTTATCAATACATTGTGTTTTAATAGCTGTTGTTTATCAACGCTATTATTCTTTAACGAAAATCCTTAACTTTATGTCTTATAATTGTTCTTTCCGTGAACTGTATTTACAACAAGGCCATTGGCCATAATTAATTTAAAATATCACTGATGAAGCATTACTTAAAACTTTTGGTAGTTCTATTGTTCACAAGTTGTGGAAATAATGAAAAGAACACGGCCACCGTGGCAGAGGTCGATACCGGCACCATTGCAAAACATATAGAGCGGTTGGCCTCAGATGAGTTTTTAGGTAGAAAACCTTTTACCGAGGGTGAAACAAAAACAGTGAATTATTTAAAGGATGAGTTTAAAAAACTAGGTCTTTTGCCAGGAAATGGAGACAGCTACTTTCAAGATGTTCCAATGGTTGAAATCACGGGATCTCCTTCGGAAAAAATGGTTATTTCTGGATCGTCGGCAAACATAGAATTAGATTATTTAAAAGATTTTGTGGCCACCACTAACAAAGCCGTACCCGAAGTCGCCCTAGAAAATTCTGAGCTGGTATTTGCAGGTTATGGCATAGTTGCCCCCGAATATGGATGGAACGATTATGAAGGTATAGATTGGAAAGGAAAAACAGCAGTGGTTCTAATTAACGACCCAGGTTTTAAATCTGGTGATTCCACTTTGTTTAAAGGCAATGAAATGACATATTATGGTCGTTGGACCTACAAATACGAGGAAGCTGCCAGACAAGGTGCGGCCGGCCTTATCATTGTTCATGATACCGAACCTGCCTCCTATGGATGGAATGTAATCGAATCTGGTTGGACAGGTGCAAGATTGACGATTGCGAGCGATCAGCCTCTTTTAGACGTAGAATCATGGATGAGCGGTGAGAGCGCTCAAAAAATGTTCGATGCTTCGACCATGAAAGGGCAAGATTTTAAAGAATTGGCAAGAAATAAGGATTTTAAGCCCGTTCCATTAGACTTAAACGTTTCTGTTTCCATTAAAAATGAAATTAAAAAAGATGTTTCTAAAAATGTGGTAGCTCTTATTCCAGGTACAGAGAGAAAAGACGAAGTCATCATCTACTCTGCCCACTGGGATCATTTTGGTATTGGAAAGGCCATTAATGGCGACTCTATCTATAATGGTGCCGTGGACAATGCTTCGGGTACTGCCGGTTTGTTGGCTATTGCAGAAGCTTTTAAAAAGAGTAATCCCACAAAGCGTTCCATCGCATTTATAGCTGTTACAGGCGAGGAACAAGGTTTGCTAGGATCGGCATATTATGCCGAAAATCCTATTTTCGACCCGCAAAAAACAGTAGCGAACATTAATATAGATGCCTTAGAAAGTCCCGGAAAAATGAAAGACCTTACCATAACCGGGTATGGCCAATCTGAAATGGACGAATATGCCAAAGCGGCAGCAGAGGAACAGGGTAGATATATTATTCCCGACCCAGATGCCGAAAAAGGGTATTTCTTTAGGTCGGACCATTTTAATTTTGCCAAAATCGGTATTCCGGCCTTATATGCCAGTGGTTCATATGAAGGGTTCGATAAAAGTATAAAAGAAATAAAGGCGATCAAAGATGATTACCTTACCAATAGATACCATCAACCTTCTGACGAGTACGACCCGGAAAAAACTGTATTAAGTGGAGTACAATTAGACCTGCAACTATTTTTTAATGTTGGTTCTAAATTGGCCAATGAGGATTATTTTCCGAAATGGTACGATGGTAGCGAGTTTAAGGCTGCCAGGGAATAGAATTTTTAGAAAAACCCGTCTATTTAACCACTATTTTCAATAGTAAAAAAGTATCTAAATTCTATGGGTAGAAACTAGTTAAATAGTAGTCTTTTGATTAATTTCAACCTAGAATAAACATACTGGAGCCCATATCACAATGAATTTTATCGATTATTACAAAGTACTGGGGTTAACGAAATCGGCAACGGAAAAAGAGATTAAATCCGCTTACAGAAAACTGGCTAGAAAACATCATCCAGACTTAAACCCAAACAACAAGGTAGCTGAGGAAAAGTTTAAACAAATAAATGAGGCCCATGAAGTATTGAGCGACCCCGAAAAGCGTAAAAAATACGATCAATACGGAAAAGATTGGGAACATGCGGAGGAGTTTGAAAAAGCAAAGGCAAGAAGAAAGTCTAGCGGTGGCGGCTCTAGGCAATATACCTACAGTGGTGGTCAAGAAAGTGATTTCTCCGATTTCTTCGAATCTATGTTCGGTGGCGCCGGTGGCTTTGGCAGACAACAATCACAGGCGAGGTTTAGAGGTCAGGATTTTAATGCAGAGCTAAGGTTAAACCTTACCGAGGTTATAGAAACGCACAAAAGAACACTTACGGTTAATGGTAAAAATATTAGGATCACCATTCCGGCAGGTATAGAAGACGGACAAACAATCAAGATAAAGGGATACGGAGGAGAAGGCATCAACGGGGGGCCAAAAGGTGACCTTTATATTACTTTTTCAATAAACAATGACACCTCTTTTAAAAGGGACGGCGCCAACCTTTACAAGACAGTAGAAATACCATTGACCAAGGCCGTTCTGGGAGGTGACATTATAGTGGAAACACTGAACAGCAAAGTAAAGCTTAAGGTAAAACCTGGAACCCAAAACGGTGCACAGGTAAAATTAAAAGGAAAAGGTTTTCCTATATATAAAAAGAACGGACATGGGGACCTATACATTACCTATAAAGTAAAAATTCCTGCAAAGCTTAACGATGAACAGGAAAAGCTGTTTAGGCAATTGGAGCAAAGTGGATTAAATTAATTACAAAATGAAAACAGAGACCTATATTCAGATAGAACAAATATGTACACACTACGGTGTAGAAACATCTTTTATACATCAATTAAAGGAATTTGAGATCGTACATATTGAAGAGTCCGAAAATACGGAAGTCATCAAGGATTCAGAATTGCCCAAGCTAGAAAAAATGGTAAGACTTCATCAAGAACTAGAAATAAATCCACAAGGTTTACAAGCTATAGATCATCTTTTAAAAAAAGTGGTGGACCTACAAGATGAAGTTATGACGCTTAAAAGAAAGCTGGACTTATTTGAGATGTAGTGCTAAAGAAACACAATTCTTTTTAGAGGGTTAAAATAGTTTACCAACTAACTTATATGCTATTTTCCTATCTGTGGCCAAGATGCTAAATTTAAACACGAACAGTGTTTAACCGTTACATATCTCCTATAATAAAAGGACCGATCAAAGATTGTTGGCAATAATGGCCCATTAAACAAGTATTCGGTTAATTACGAGTAAATCAACCATTTAAACACTTAAAAATTTCTTTCTTTTTTTTTGAGAAATAAGACATATTTCATTCATTCCCTTTGAGTGAAAGTTGATTCTTACAAAGTTTGTTTTTAACAATTAAACCGTGCATTTCATCGATAATACATTGATATTGTGTATCTAAGATTTTAATATTGAGACATGTTTAAAGCCAGGTTAAATTCTTTGGTTTTAAACTTCTTCCCCCGAGGTGCAGACAACTACTGTACTACATAAATTTTAATGAACGAGGATTGTCTTACGGGTGCAAAAGCATCCTTAAGATTACGTGGATACACTTTTTTTTAATCTAAAAAAGCAATAGACAAGTATGTACTAACCTTTTAATCAATAATTAATCTAAATTTTATGAAAAAAGTAGTTTTAAGTGCTTTGGCACTAGCAATGGGGTCTTTTGTTATGGCTCAGAACGTAAGTAACGTTACGCAAGAAAGGGCCACCGCCGCAGCCACTGTTAATGTAGACCAGGATGGAAACGGCAACAAATCCACTGTTGAACAAATTGGTGTTGACGAACACGGTACTACCGCTAGTAGCGTTAAGGTCAAACAACAAGGAAAAGACAATAAGTCTACCATAGACCAAGGAGATATTTGGGACAATGGTGCCACCGCCACTGGAGTTGCCACCGATGTTAACCAAAATGGTATGGAAAACAACTCCATCATTAGTCAAGGAGGGCGTTTAAACGTGGCCGATGTTGATCAAGTTGGAGATAACAACTTATCAAAAATCGATGTTCAGGGAGGTTATAAAAACCGTATAAAAGTAAAACAAAACGATGACGATAATAAGTCTACAGTTTGGCAAAACTGGTCTTATAACGAGGTATTCGTAACACAATCAGGAGACAATGCTTATAACGGAGCCAATGTATCGGACGTAAACCAAACATCGGCAAATAGCTTGGTCGATATTGATCAGGTAGGTAGAAGAAACAACTCTACAGTTGACCAATATGGTGCCAACACTTCTGGATATGGAACAGACCTTACCACAACTGTTAACCAGAATGGTAATGACAACAAGTCGGTAGTTTCGCAAACAGGAATCTCAAACCTTGTTTCAGTAGTACAAAACGGTAATGATAACTATGCTAAATCTACCCAAGATGGTGTATCCAATAAAATGTATACTACACAACGTAACGGTAACGGCAACAGAAGTTATGCATCACAAGACATTACTACTTCTAACAGTGTTATAAAAACAATGCAACAAAACGGAAACAACAACATTAGCACAGCCAATCAATATTCCACAACAGACGCGATGATATCGGTAACACAAAGTGGTAATGGCAACAATAGCATTGTAAACCAAACATTGGTAGACAGCAACACGAGCGTTATTGTAAATCAAAGCAACTAAAGACCAATCAACATTTACAACGATTAGAGTTCTTAGGATACGGGACATTCAAAATGTTCCGTATCCTTTTAAAAATTATAAAGTATAAAATACATGAAATACCGATCGTTTCCCTTTCTAATTGTTCTTTCCATTATAAGTTTATCCACACTAAATGCCCAAGGTATTATAGACGGCAATACAACTAATGAAAATGACCTGAACACCGGTACCCAGCAGCTAAACTATTTTTTACAACAATCCAATGAAACCAACCACATTAACGTAAACAATACAGGTGTTTTTATCCATCAGATCGGAGACGATAACACAAGTTCGGTTACGGCACAATCTCATGTTACCAATGTAGAAGTGAACCAGCTAGGAAATGCCAATACAGTAGATTTAACACTTAAAGCCGACGAAATAGACTACTCGGTAACACAAAAAGGAAACAATAATCTGTTGTTGGAACACAGTACCCAAAACGGAAAACAATTATTGCAAAGAACAATACAGCAAAATGGCAATAATCAAAATCTTGTAATATACGGCAGAAACAGCATTGTCGATAAAATGAAGATTACGATGGGCAATGGCAGCCAGAGCATAATCATTAGAAACACGAACTAAAGTTTCCTTGTCCACCATGGCTAAACGTTTTTATATTTTATTTTTCCTTATCCTTTTTATAGGGCCAATGATCAGAGCTCAAAACTTCAATAAAGAAGTAGAGGCTAAAATAAATATAGACTCAAAGGGTGTGTTAACCGACATTATCTTCTCTGCCTACAACAAAACAAGTATAAAAAAGAGTCTCAGGTATAAAGCTTTAATCGTAAAAAATGCGAGCCCCACATCCTCAAAGGAACAGTTCGATGACGAACAATATTTTGTCATCGAAGCGGGCGAGCGCAAAAATATCAGCAAAACAACGTTATCATTGGAAAACAAAGAGAGAACAATAGTTTTTGTTCTCTTGTACGAAGAAGAAAAGGTAATCGGCAAAGACCGTATCGTAATCAACGGTTTTGAGGGAGAGGATGATATGCAGCCAAAAGTGGTTCAAAAAGACAATTTAATAGAGCCCAACAAAAGGAAGCAATCTCAAGACATAGATTTAATGAAGGGGCTTGTATTTGAAAATACAAAAACAAAACCTGGGCGGGATTTCTATCAAATGTTTTACCTAGCCTACCAAAACAATAACATCAATGGAAACGAAATCGTCAAGGTCGATGAGGTATTGGCCATAGGCGGCAACACCCAAATTAAGATATACGCAGGTAATGAACTGGTGGTTCAGTTCTTTTTAAATCCACGAAGTTCATATATCAAAGAAATGGTAGATCAATCCATTTTAAGAATCAACCAATATTTTATTCACAATAGGGCTATCAGTCAAAATACTATTCAATATTAATATGAAACTACTAACCTTTTTATCTTTTTTATTTACAATATCGGTATACTCGCAACAATTGGTGTATACTCCCAAAAATCCAAACTTTGGTGGAGAAACCTTTAATTACCAATGGTTGCTAAGTTCGGCACAGGCGCAAAACTCCTTTACCGATGATCGTGGTTCGAACGACGAACAATCTGAGCTCGAATACTTTCAAGAAAGCTTAAACAGCCAACTTCTGGGGCAGCTTACAAGGTCCGTTTACAATTCTGAGCTTGGTGACGGCCTAGAGCCGGGTACTTTTAATGTTGGCGATCTGCTGTTAGAAATTTTTGAATCTGGAGAAGGCTTAGTCGTAAATATTCTTGACACCACTACAGGAGAACAAACCCAAATCATAATTCCGAACTAAAAAATATGAAACTTTACCAAAGTTCCCTCGCCATAGGGCTTCTTGTACTGCTATGTGGTTGTGGCACCTATTTTAACCAACCCTTGGCACCAAGCAAGGCAAGAATAGGAGAAACCACCCAGAAATCTTATTATTTAAAAAACCTACCCTTGCCAAAAGAACCTATTGTCGTAGGGGTATATAATTTTAAGGACCAAACAGGCCAGTATAAAAGTGTTGAAAATGCCAGCACGTTCAGTACTGCCGTGCCACAAGGTGCGACTACGATGCTCATTAAAGCCCTAGAGGATTCTAAATGGTTTACCCCAATAGAAAGAGAAAATTTATCCAACCTTTTGAACGAGCGGAACATTATACGATCTACTCGGCAAGAATATACCGGAGACCAAAGCGGGCAACCAAATCTACCCCCATTGTTATACGCCGGTATTTTACTTGAAGGGGGTATAATTTCATATGACACAAATATTATAACGGGGGGCTATGGTGCACGCTATTTTGGCACCGGTGGTTCTACACAATACAGGCAAGACCGTATAACCATATACCTTAGGGCGGTCTCTACCTCCAACGGAAAAATATTAAAGACCGTTTACGTGTCCAAGACTATATTATCACAAGCACTGGATGCCAGTTTGTTTAAATATGTAAAATTTCAACGCCTATTAGAAGTTGAAACCGGTATTACTAAAAACGAACCTATACAATTGGCCATCCAAAATGCCATAGAAAATGCTGTTGAATCACTGATAATAGAAGGCATACAGGACAATCTGTGGAGCACCATGGAAGGTACGGCAGTAAACGATTCTATTGTTTCTTTATACAATCAAAGAAAACTGGAAGAGGAATCCACTCTTTTGTACAATAGAAAACAGGCCCCTCATGTACTAAAGAACAGTATAGGTATTTTTGGGGGTACTCCAGTGCTTAATGCCGATTTTTCAAAGAAATCCCTTGGTGCCGGTGGCGGAATAAAATATAGCCGTTACCTATCCCCTAAAATAGACATAGGTATAAAAGGGGATTATTTCTACTTTACCGGTGGCCAAAATTTCTATAAAGAATATATGTCCGGTAACTTTCAATTGGGATATACCATTTTACCGTTTGATGATTTGACCCCATATATTTATGGTGGTATAGGAGGCATTTTCGATTTACGGTCACCAGACCCAAACCTTACCGAAGATACCTCGGGCATAAACCTACAATACGGCCTAGCATTAAAATACAACATTAACCCTAGACTCTCCCTTTTCGTAAACGCAGAAAACAACCACACTACCAGTGACGCCATAGATGATGTGGTAAATGGAAAAAGAGACGATTTCTATTATAATTTCTCTATCGGATTAGAGTGGAGATTTGGCAAAAACATGAATAAACGTAATTGAAAATATAATGAGCATTTTTAAGAATCAATATTTTAAGGCCACATTTCTTATAGTCTTCTTATTACTAGTATCATGTGAAGAGGATACCATAGGCGATGAAGCCTTCGGAACTTTGGAAGGAAAAGTGGTTTCCAATAGTTTCAACGTTCCCCTAGAGAATGTAAAAATAACCACAAACCCTTCTTCTACTACCGTTTTTACTGATAAAGATGGGTATTTCGTTATTGAGGATATTAGTATCGGCGACTATTCCGTACAAGCCGATAAAGATGATTTTGAGACTTCTTTTGAACCATCTACCATTTATAGCAATAAAACCACTACGGTAGTTTTTGAACTGGATAGTGTGGCCTCTAAGAATTTACAACCGGCCATACCAACCTTGATTTCCCCACAAGACAAGGCAACGGATATCTCCAATCCCGTACAATTTGTTTGGTCTTCGTCTAAAAATGATTCCGATACCATTACCTATACATTTGAATTAAGGGAAGGCAATACGGGAGAAATTCAAATTTTTGAAAATATACAAGACACTACCCTAACTATCGATAATTTATCGGTGGGTGCAAATTATTTTTGGCAAGTTACCGCCAATGATGCTATCACAGAGTCTACACAAAGTAAAATAAGCAGTTTTCAATTAAGAGGAATTGAAAACAACAGGTTTTTATATGTTAGAACGCTTAACGGAAACAATGTTATCTTTTCGGGAGGAGAACCCAGTGGGGTAAACAACTCTGAGGTAAACCAACATGAAATTCAATTGACATCCTCTGAATTAAACTGTTATAGACCCAAAGCAAACAGAACCGTAAACAAAATAGCCTATATAAGTAATCAAGGAGGAGAATCACATTTATTTACCATGAATTTGGACGGAAGCGATAAAACACAATTGACCCAGAGTATTCCGATAGCAGGGTTTAGAAACGATGAAATTGAATTTGCCTGGTCTAACAATGGTAACGTTATCTACTACCCTAATTTCAACAGTTTATATGCCATAAATATTGATGGATCGGGGTTATCAAAGGTTTACGAATCACCTTCTGGAGAATTTATTACAGAAGTGGCGACCAACCTATCGAACAATTTAATAGCCATAAAGACCAATGATGCCGCCGGATACAATGTTAAGATACAAACAATAAACCCAGTCAGTAACACCGTTACAAGAACTATAGTAGAAGGAATCCCCGGAGCTTTTGGAGGATTGGACTATTCTATAAACGGAAACAAAATATTGTATACGAGAGATATTTCGGGAATTGAAAATGCTCAATACCGTCAACTCGATAGCCGAATTTTTGAATACGACATTGCAAATGAGAGTTCCTTAGAGATAGATACCGATAAGCCAACTGGTTATAACAACCTTGATGTGGGATATGCACCAAACGAAGGTTATGTAATTTATATACTTACATCCAATGATGGTATATCTGAAAAGAAAATTTACAGAAAGGAAATTAATGCCAGCGAAGCTGACCCAGAATTGTTGTTCACCAATGCTTTCATGCCCAATTGGGAATAATAATTATCATGGTCTAACTAAGAAACTGTCTATTATTTAAGATTTATTTTAATAAGTTTAAAATACTGATCCAGCTAATAAAAAAACATAACGCACTACCTGTAGTTAATTTGCTCACTTGTTCATGATTAGCGCTCAAAATCGTAGTTTTGCAACTTTGCTATGATTCATGATCGATTACGAAGAAAATATTGAGGTTCAAGGTGCCCGTGTACACAACCTTAAAAATATAGATGTTACCATACCCAGGGAAAAACTCGTTGTTATTACGGGGCTTTCTGGAAGCGGAAAATCCTCATTGGCCTTTGATACCATATATGCAGAGGGACAAAGACGATATATCGAAACTTTTTCGGCCTATGCCAGACAATTTTTGGGTGGTTTGGAAAGACCCGACGTAGATAAAATAGACGGTCTTTCCCCTGTAATTGCTATTGAACAAAAAACAACCTCTAAATCTCCGAGGTCTACGGTAGGTACCATAACAGAGGTCTACGACTTTCTTCGTCTTTTGTATGCACGTGCCGGTGATGCACATAGTTACAATACTGGAGAAAAAATGGTCAGCTACAGTGATGACCAGATAAAAAAACTGATCATTGATTCTTATAGAGATAAGAAAATAAATATACTCGCACCGATAATAAAAGCAAGAAAAGGACATTACAGAGAGCTGTTTGAACAAATTGCCAAGCAAGGTTTTGTTAAAGTGAGAGTAGACGGGGAAATCAAGGATCTCGTAAAAGGGATGAAGGTAGACCGTTATAAGACCCATGATATAGAAATTGTCATAGACCGACTCAAAGTGGTAGAGAACGACGATTTGCACAAGCGTCTATCAGAAACCATAAATACCGCTATGTACAGTGGCGACAATGTGTTAATGGTTTTGGAAGAAGGCACTGAAGACCCCCGCTATTTTAGCAGAGACCTCATGTGCCCTACCACAGGCATCTCATACCCTACACCAGAGCCCAATACATTTTCGTTTAACTCCCCAAAGGGCATGTGCCCACACTGTAGTGGTTTGGGGCACGTGTACGAAGTAAACGAGAACAAAATTTTTCCGAACAAAAAACTATCTATAAAAAGTGGAGGCATTGCCCCATTAGGAGAATACAAAAAATCATGGGCTTTTAAACAAATAGAGATAATTGCCCAACGCTATAATTTTGAACTTACAGATCCTATTAACAAAATACCACAGCAAGCCTTAGAGGTTATATTGCACGGTAGTAACGAAAGTTTTGAGGTAGATTCAAAATCACTTGGTGTAAAAAGAACTTATAAAATTGATTATGAAGGTATTTCAAACTTCATAAAAAGCCAATTCGAAGAAGCCGAATCCACCACTATAAAGCGATGGGCAAAAGAATATATGGACAAAACCAGTTGCTCGGTATGTGGTGGCAGCAGGTTAAGAAAAGAGTCCCTTTATTTTAAAATAGACGATAAAAATATTGCCGAGCTCGCAAACATGGATATTGCGGAATTGGCAGACTTCTTTAAAGGACTGGAAAAAAAACTGGAAGGCAACCAATTAAAGATAGCCCAAGAGATCATCAAAGAAATTAAAACAAGAATTCAATTTCTTCTAGATGTAGGTTTAGACTATCTTTCCTTAAACCGAAGCTCCAAATCACTATCGGGTGGCGAAGCACAAAGAATTAGGCTGGCAACGCAGATAGGTTCACAATTGGTAGGTGTGCTATATATACTCGATGAACCCAGTATTGGTCTTCATCAAAGAGACAATAGCCGCCTAATAAAATCTCTAGAAGCCTTAAGAGACATAGGCAATTCCGTTATTGTGGTAGAGCATGACCGCGATATGATAGAGCGTGCGGATCATGTCATAGACATTGGACCAAAAGCAGGAAAACATGGCGGCGAAATAATATCGGAAGGAACCCCCGAAGAACTTAAAAACCACCATACCCTTACAGCGGATTATATTACCGGGGTAAAAGAAATAAAAGTACCGGAAACCAGGAGAAAAGGCAACGGAAAAAAAATTATACTATCAGGTTGTACGGGCAACAACCTAAAAAATATTACGGTAGAATTTCCTCTAGGTAAAATGATTGGTGTAACCGGCGTTTCGGGAAGCGGAAAATCTACACTTATAAACGAGACCTTATACCCTATCATGAACGCCCATTATTTTAATGGTGTAAAAAAACCGATGCCCTATAAAAAGATTACCGGACTGGAGCATATTGATAAAGTTATTGACATAAACCAATCACCCATAGGGCGAACACCACGTTCCAACCCTGCCACCTATACAGGTGTTTTTAGCGAAATAAGATCATTGTTCGCAAAAACACCTGAAGCCTCCATAAGAGGGTACAAACCCGGGAGGTTTAGTTTTAATGTAAAGGGAGGACGTTGCGAAACCTGCCAAGGTGGAGGTCTACGTGTTATCGAAATGAATTTCTTACCGGACGTTTTTGTAGAATGCGAAACATGTAACGGAAAACGTTTTAATAGGGAAACCTTAGAAATACGCTATAAGGGAAAATCTATTTCGGATGTACTTGAAATGACCATTAATGAAGCCGTGGATTTTTTTGAACCAATTCCGAAAATCCATCGTAAATTAAAAACAATACAAGATGTTGGCCTAGGTTATATATCTTTAGGGCAACAATCCACTACCCTATCGGGTGGCGAGGCCCAACGTATTAAATTGGCTACCGAACTATCCAAAAGAGATACGGGAAACACCTTCTATATATTGGATGAACCCACCACCGGTCTTCATTTTGAAGATATTAGGGTATTAATGGATGTGCTTAACAAACTGGTGAACAAAGGAAATACCGTATTGGTAATAGAACATAATTTAGACGTTATTAAAATGGTAGACCATGTTATAGACATTGGTTATGAAGGTGGACGATCTGGAGGGCAATTAGTGGCATCGGGGACACCGGAAGAAATTTGTAAAGTAAAAAAAAGCTATACGGCAGAGTTTTTGAAGAAAGAATTAAAAATGTGATTTATATATGAGAAACGAAAAACACCCTAAAGGATGGAATGAAATAAAGACCAATGACTCATGGGCCATCTTTAAGATTATGGGAGAGTTCGTAAACGGTTTTGAAAAAATGAGCAAAATAGGACCCTGTGTTTCTATTTTTGGCTCGGCCAGAACCAAAGAACATAATAAATATTACCAATTGGCGGTCAGTATTGCAAAAAAAATATCGGAAGCCGGCTATGGTGTTATTACAGGAGGTGGCCCCGGTATTATGGAAGCTGGCAACAGGGGCGCCAATCTTGCCGGTGGCACATCGGTAGGCCTTAACATAGATTTGCCTTTTGAACAACACGACAACCCCTATATAGACGGTGATAAAAGTCTAGATTTCGATTACTTTTTTGTTAGAAAGGTAATGTTCGTTAAATATTCACAGGGTTTTGTGGTTATGCCGGGCGGTTTTGGAACGCTGGACGAACTTTTTGAAGCGATAACCCTTATACAAACTCACAAAATTGGTAAATTTCCCATTATTTTGGTCGGAAGCGATTTCTGGTCCGGTCTTTTTGATTGGATAAAAGATACTATGCTCAGTTTTGGTAACATAAGTGCCGAAGACTTGGACCTGATCAAAATTGTAGATACCGAGGAAGAAGTCGTAAACATTATCGATTCGTTCTATAAAGGTCATACTCTTAGTCCTAATTTTTAGTGTTCATATTGAAAAACGTCCTGCCCTACAAATTACTTTTGTCATTAATACTATGCTACATCGGGAGCAGGACCACATACGCCCAATATGAAACAAGTTTAAATGTTAAGCTCAATGAATTTACCAAAGAGCTGGACATAAAACAGGAGTTTACCTATTACAACAACTCCAACTATTCTTTGGGTATTATCTACTTTAACGATTGGGCCCACGCCTACTCTAACAAAAACACCGGTCTGGCCAAGCGGTTTGCCCAAGAATTCAAGAAAAGTCTGCACTTGGCAAAAAAAAGTGAAAGGGGGCATACTACCATTATAAGTGTGGTAGATGATGAATACGAGGGTTTGGAGTGGGAAAGAACAAAAGATGAAGACATTTTAAAAGTTAGGCTTAACAAGGCTTTGGTACCCAAAGGGTCTACCAAAATTATCATCACCTATAAAGTTAAGTTGCCCCCGAACAAATACACACCGTACGGCTATGACAACAAAGGCAACTACTATTTAAAGGACTGGTATTTAACACCTGCCGTTTACGATGGAAAATGGCACCTATATTCAAATAAAAACCTAGAAGACCTATATACCAACATTACAAAAACAACCATTGATTTTACATACCCCGATAGTCTGCATCTGGTTTCCAATTTCAAAGAAGAGGACAATACCAAATTATCCAATGTTCAAAATGTAAAACTTACATCTAAAAATCAAAAAAGTGCAGAGATCATATTAAATCGTGAAAATACTTTTTCAACACATATTACCCCGCATATAAAGGTGGTAACCAATATAGCCGCACCAAGGTACAGCCCAATAGAACAAGGAATATCCATTAACAAAATAACCGATTTCATTTACCAAAACCTTGGTGAATATCCCCATGACAAACTATTGGTAAGTCAAATAGATTATGATAAAGACCCACTATATGGCATAAATCAACTGCCCTCGTTTATTCGTCCTTATGACCAAAAATTTCAATTTGAGATGAAATTTTTGAAAACGGCCCTGAACAGTATCCTGAAGGAAACAATTTTTCTGAACCCCCGAAAAGAACAGTGGTTGAACAATGCAATTGCCAATTATCTAATGATAGAATATGTGGAGGAGAACTATCCGGATCAAAAGCTATTGGGCAATTTAAGCCGTATCTGGGGATTGCGGAGTTTTAACTTGGCAAAAATGGGTTTCAACGAGCAATATCCGTTTTTATATAATCTAACCGCCAGAAAAAATTTAGATCAGGCTTTGACGACCCCAAATGATTCTTTGATAAAGTTCAATCAAAAAATCGCCAATAAATACAAGGCAGGTTTAGGCTTGGCCTATTTGGCCGATTATATAGGTAAAGAAAAGGTCGACGAAAGCATTAAAACCTTTTTTAAGTATTACCAGCTGAACAAAGTTAAAATTATTGATTTCGAATCTATTTTAAAAAGGTCTACGAATAAAGACATTGATTGGTTCTTTAAAGATTATGTTTCGACCGACCGGAGAATAGACTTTAAGATAAAAAAGGTAAAAAAATCGGAAGACTCCTTAAACGTTACAATCAAGAATAAAGAAGGTACCAATGTGCCCATTAGTATGTTCGGGTTAAAAAACGACTCTGTAGTTTCAAAATATTGGTTTAAGAACATAGAGACCTATAAAACATTTACCATACCCAACAACAAAGAGGACAAACTGGTTTTAAACTACGATCAAAAAATTCCGGAATTTAACCAAAGAGACAACTGGAAATCCCTTAAAGGCTTTCTATCAAGCAACAAAAAACTGAAATTTACTTTTTTCAAAGATTCTGAAAATCCATATTACAATCAGGTTTTTTATGTTCCTGTTATCAACTTTAATATATATGATGGTTGGGCTCCTGGTCTACGATTGTACAACAAAACACTTTTAGAACGGCCTTTTGTATATGATTTTGCCCCCTCTTATTCCTTTAGGGAAAAAGCGTTTGTTGGCTATGGCAAGTTTAATTATAGAAAATATTTAAGTAAAAGCGGTCTCTATGTTGCCAATTATTCTTTAGGGGCCTCTACCTCACATTTTAACGTCAACTCACGTTACACCTCCATTACGCCGGCCTTAAGTTTTGGTTGGCGACCAGATGATCTTATATCCGACAAAAGGCAATTTCTATCTTTTAGATATGTAAATATCTTTAGAAACTTTGATGAAAGTTTGGGCAGCATTGCAAATGATTCCGAACATCCGGACTATAGTGTTTTCAATGCGAGATATATAAACAGGGACAATGGTATTTTAGATTACAGTTCCTGGTTTTTGGATTTTCAGTTGGCGGGCAATTTCAGTAAGCTCGCATTTGAGTATGAATATCGAAAACTTTTTGAGAACAACAGACAGTTTAACCTTCGTTTTTTCGCCGGTAAATTTTTAAGCAACAATACCAATACCAATTTCTTTAGTTTTGCCCTTGACCGCCCTACTGACTATCTTTTTGACTATAACTATCTTGGAAGATCTGAGGATTCGGGCATTTACAGCCAGCAGATCATTATTGCCGAGGGTGGCTTTAAATCTTTCTTGGACGAACGCTATCGATATTCCGATAATTGGATGGCCACTGTAAATACAAGCTTCAACTTATGGAGATGGATAGAACTTTATGGTGATGCCGGTTTGGTAAAGAACAAAGGTTTAGACGAAAAATTTGTATATGATTCGGGTGTAAGATTAAATCTTGTTACAGATTATTTTGAATTGTATTTTCCCTTATATTCAAACAATGGTTGGGAAATATCTCAACCCGATTATGGCGAAAAAATACGTTTTATAATAACGGTAAGCCCAAAAACTTTGACGGGACTGTTTACCAGAAAATGGTTTTGATTTAACTATTCGTAAATAACAACTCAATAAAACCGAGTATATTACGAATATTTTAAAATATTGACCATTAAATTAATTTATCATCAATAAATTAAACATTCCCATCATTGCTAAAACGATTTCTATTCGGTATTTTTGGTAAAATTTGATAAAACATGGATGTTTCTTCTAAAACAAGCAACGATATATCATTTGAAGATTTCAAGGAGCAGATTATTAGTGACTATAAAATTGCATTTTTAAGTAGAACATGTAGCCTGCTAGGAAGAAAAGAGGTACTTACCGGCAAAGCCAAATTCGGAATATTTGGTGACGGAAAAGAGCTTCCGCAATTGGCGATGGCGAAATCTTTTAAAAATGGTGATTTTAGAAGCGGTTACTACAGAGACCAAACCTTTATGATGGCCACCGGGCTTTTAAAGCCCAAAGATTTCTTTCACGGTCTGTATGCCACTACCAATATAGAAAAAGAGCCCATGAGCGCAGGAAGACAAATGGGCGGGCATTTTGTTACCTATAGTTTAAATGAGGACGGTAGCTGGAAAGATTTGACAAAACAAAAGAATAGCAGCTCTGATATATCATGCACCGCAGGGCAAATGCCAAGATTATTGGGCTTGGCACAGGCCTCTAAAGTGTACAGGGAACTGCGCGACCTTGATTCCTCCAAGTTTTCGAACAACGGAAATGAAGTAGCTTGGGGTACCATTGGAAACGCCAGTACCAGCGAAGGTATGTTCTGGGAGACCATAAACGCGGCAGGTGTATTACAGGTACCTTTGATATTAAGTATCTGGGATGATGAATATGGCATATCGGTACCTGCAAAATATCATACCACCAAAGAAGACATTTCAAAAATTTTATCAGGCTTTCAAAGAGACGACAAAAACAAAGGGGTAGAAATTTTAAAGGTAAAAGGTTGGGATTATACGGCCCTTATGCACGCCTACGAAAATGCGGCCGATATAGCCCGCCAAGAACATGTTCCGGTTATTATACATGTTACCGAGCTCACCCAGCCACAAGGCCATTCTACTTCTGGTTCCCACGAAAGATACAAAGATGATAAGCGCTTGGCCTGGGAACGCGACAACGACTGCAACAAAAGGTTTAAAGAATGGATCTTAGAATCGGGTATCGCCACGGCCAAAGAATTGGAGCTGATTGAAAAAGACATAAAAAAAACAGTTCGAGAGGCCAAGAAACAGGCTTGGACAGAATATTTGGAAGAGCATTTGAACTTAAAGAAAGACCTTGTTCGAATACTTAATTCGGCCGCGAACAAAAGTTCCAACAAAAACTTTCTGAACAAAATTAAAAACGACCTAATAGCGATTGAGGAGCCTCTAAAAAAAGATTTGGCCATAGCCGCAAGAAAATCACTGCGCTATTTATTGGGCGAAAAATCTGCAGAGAGACAAACTTTGGTAAATTGGCTATCCAATTTTGAGAAAGAGACTCAACCTAAATTTAGCTCACATCTCTACAGTGAAAACCAAAACAATGTCAGAAATATAAAAGCCATAGCCCCCGAATATAAAAATGGCACCGAAAAAGTGGATGGGCGAGTAGTATTACGCGACAATTTTGACAAGCTTTTTGAAAAATATCCAAATGCATTGGTCTTTGGGGAAGATACAGGAGCTATCGGTGATGTAAACCAAGGTTTGGAAGGTCTTCAAGAAAAGTACGGAAAAATTAGAATTGCCGATACGGGCATTAGGGAAACGACCATTATAGGCCAAGGTATAGGAATGGCCTTAAGAGGGCTGCGACCTATAGCCGAAATTCAATATCTAGATTATATTTTTTATGCCATTGCCACCATGACAGATGATCTGGCAACTCTTTTATATAGAACTTATGGCAAACAAAAGGCGCCATTGATTATTCGTACCAGAGGTCACAGATTAGAGGGCATATGGCATTCAGGTTCTGAAATGGGAGGGTTAATACACCTACTAAGGGGTATTCACATTCTTGCTCCTAGAAACATGACACAGGCGGCAGGTTTCTATAACACCTTAATGAAAAGCGACGAGCCTGCATTGATCATAGAAAGTCTTAACGGATATCGACTTAAAGAAAACAAACCCAGTAACCTGGGCGAGTTCTGTACTCCCATCGGCGTTGTCGAGACTATAAAAAAAGGGAGCGATATTACTTTGGTTTCTTACGGTTCTACCTTAAGAATTGTAGAACAGGCCGCTAAAGATTTACTTGAAGTGGGTATTGATGCCGAGATAATAGACGCACAAACATTGTTACCTTTTGATATTGCCCATGACACGGTTAAAAGTGTTCAAAAAACAAATAGGTTATTGGTAATAGACGAGGATGTACCCGGGGGATGCTCTGCTTATCTTTTAAATGAGATAATAGAAAAACAAGGAGCCTACCAATATCTAGACAGTGCACCACAAACCTTGACGGCAAAAGCACATAGACCTGCCTACGGTAGCGACGGAGACTATTTTTCTAAACCAAATGCAGAAGATATTTTTGAAAAGGTTTATGAAATTATGAACGAAGCAAACCCCGAAGAGTTTCCCAGTTTAAAGTAAATTGGTACCTACAACGTAAAGATTGTTCAATAAACATTAAAAATCTCGCTTGCAGCGGGATTTTTTTATTCTTTCCATTACTTTTTTTCTTTCATTCCATTTTACAAAGATAATGACCAAAACACCTGGTTCCCAATAAAATACAGAGATGCCAATGATTGAATAAAAATGGACATGCTTATATATTTACCTATTTTAAGAAAAGTAATTAAGTAGAATATTTCAAAAAATCTTAAAAAAATAATACTTTTAAAAAGTAAAAGTAGATTATATAATGAAAAGTCCCCTTTTAAAAGACATCGGATTGGCATTTTTTAGAATTGCCGTTTCGGTGATGATGCTTACACATGGCCTACCCAAATTTCAAAAATTAATTTCTGGTAATTTTCAATTCGGAGATCCTATTGGAATCGGTGCCGCACCTTCATTGTTTTTAGCAGTTATAAGTGAATTTATTTGCCCCATTTTAATAATAATTGGCTATAGAACAAGATTGCTATCCATACCTGTAGCCATTACTATGGCCGTAGCCGCTTTTATAGCTCATGGTAGCGACCCTTTCGGTACTAAAGAAAAAGCATTGTTCTATTTGGTAGCCTTTATTACCATCGCACTTGTTGGCCCGGGCAAATACAGTATAGACAGAAAGTAACTTAAATAACTTTCACCAAGAGTTCTTTCAAAAGGTCGGCCTCACTTATTTTTACGGAGCCAACCCCTTTACTTTTCATATCCAGCTCTCGCAAACTAGATATGATTTGGCTTACCCTTTTCATAGGATAGTTTCTGGCCGCTGTTTGAAATTCTCCCACAAAGTAAGGATTGATCCTAAGAGAACTGGCTACATTTTTTGGTGAATGGTCTCTTAACCCATGGTACTGCAATAGTTGCGAAAAGAAAATTTGCAATAATGTAACCGTTAATACAAAAGGATTATCTTTTGGGTTTTGGGCAAAATAATTAACAATTTTAGTTGCCTTTACAATATTGCGCTCCCCTATCGCCTTCTTTAACTCAAAGTTATTGTAATCTTTACTGATTCCGATATTCTGTTCAATATCCAATGGTGTTATTTCCCTTTTTTCAGGTAAGGCCAACTTTAGCTTAACGAGCTCATTATTAATTTTGCCTAAATCCGTGCCTAAATATTCAACTAGTAAAATGGCGGCTTTGTGTGAAATTGAATATCCACTGGACAATAATGTCTTTCGCAACCACTCCGTCACCTGATTTTCGTACAACTTTTTACTTTCGAACAAAACACCGCACTTCTTAACGGTTTTGTACAGCGCTTTTCGCTTGTCCAGTTTGTTATACTTGTAACAAATGACCAACACGGTTGTCATTTGCGGATTTTCCGCATAAGCGGTTAACTTTTCTATACTTCTAGATAGGTGTTGGGCCTCTTTGACAATGACCACTTGTTTCTCGGCCATCATAGGGTACCTCTTGGCGTTCCCTACAATATCGTCTATAGAAACGTCCTTACCGTACAATACCATTTGGTTAAAGCCCTTTTCTTCTTCTGAAAGTACATTATCGGCAATATATGAGGATATCTTATCTATAAAATAAGCTTCTTCCCCATATAAAAAATAGATAGGCTTTACCGCCCCTTTTTTTATATCATTAACAATCTGTAGTGCTTCATCCATTCGGAAAAAATCATCAAATTTGTACCATGCAACCACTTAATTTTCCAGGTTACACCTTCAGGTTCAAAAATAGGCAAAATAAAGAGCTCATTTTTGACATAGTCCGTAAAAAATTTATGGTGCTTACTCCCGAAGAATGGGTTAGACAACATGTGGTACATTACCTTCATATGAACAAAAGCTACCCTTTAAGCCTCATAAATGTAGAAAAACAGATCGTTCTCAACGGACTAAAAAAAAGATACGACATTGTGGTCTTTAACAGCGATGGCAGTATACACATATTGGTAGAATGCAAGGCTCCCCATATTCGTATTACCCAAGAAACCTTTGATCAAATAGCCCGGTACAATTTTAATCTCAATGCTACACATCTTATGGTGACCAATGGATTAGAGCACTATTCTTGTCAAATGTTGTTCGATGAGGAAAAATACAGGTTTTTAAAGGAAATTCCTGAATTTAGCCGTTAATTTGCAGTCGTTTTGAAAATCGCTGTTGTCATACTCAATTGGAACGGAGAAGTGCTGTTAGAGCGCTATCTTCCTTCTGTCCTTAAGTTTTCGGAGGACGATGTGGATATTTATGTAGCAGACAATGCATCGACCGATGGGTCCATTGATTTTTTAAGAACAAACCATCCTACTGTCAAAATAATTCAAAATACGGCCAACGAAGGTTTTGCCAAGGGCTATAACGATGCTTTAAAACATGTTGAGGCAGATATCTTCTGTTTGCTCAATTCTGATGTAGAGGTTACTAAAAATTGGTTGGAACCCATAAAAAAAGCCTTTACGGAAATGCCCGAGGCAGCGGTGATCCAACCCAAAATATTAGACCTGTTAAAACAAGATCATTTTGAATATGCAGGTGCCGCTGGTGGCTTTATAGATCAGCTAGGGTATCCTTTTTGCAGGGGAAGAATATTTCAAAGTCTCGAGAAAGATAAGGGCCAATACAATGACATAAAGGAGATTTTCTGGGCAACCGGAGCTTGTATGTTCGTTCGCAGTGCCATTTTTAAAGAACTAAATGGTTTCGACGAAGATTATTTTGCCCATCAAGAAGAGGTTGATTTTTGTTGGAGAGCAAAAAACCAAGGACATAGAATTTATTACGTAGGACACTCAAAAGTATTTCATCTTGGCGGATCTACCTTAAGCAA
The DNA here is from genome assembly GCF_001020565.1 of Maribacter thermophilus. GTDB lineage: Bacteria > Bacteroidota > Bacteroidia > Flavobacteriales > Flavobacteriaceae > Maribacter > Maribacter thermophilus. The sequence continues at coordinate 1,217,065 of NZ_LDAS01000001.1, forward strand.
CATGAACCCCAAGAAAACTTATTTAAACTTCAGAAACACCCTATTCTCCATAACCAAAAACTTACCTCGCAGAAAGGCATTTCTTATTATTGCCATACGCTTATTATTAGACGGTATTGCTGCCCTACGCTTTATAATGCAACTTAGGTTTAAGCATTGTTTTGCAATCTTAAGGGCCCATTTGAGCTTCTATAGACAGTTTAGAAAAATGTACAAGAAAAGGGAAAAAGCTAAATTTATACTAAAGTACTATACAACGAAGTCCATTGTGTGGTCTTATTTCGTAAATGGAGTAAGAAATTTTAACATTTTAGTAAAAGATTAACTAAGTACCAGAATAAACGAATGACAAAATATATAATTTTGGTACTGATGTTTAAGAATAAGTAAACCACAATCAATAAATATAGAATACAACTATGAAAAAAATCATTTTAGGGTGTCTTGGAGTAACTCTTTTATTATCTTCTTGTGTTTCACAGAAGAAATATTCAGATCTTGAGGCAAAACAAAAAGAAACACAAGATTTATTAAATTCAGCAACTGTTAAGCTTAACGATTGTTTAGAAGAAAAAGCAACTACCGCTTCTAGACTTCAAACTTTAGAGGATCAAAATGCTTTCTTGAAGGCTAATAATCAAGAACTCATCAACAACATGGGCAACTTGACTACTTTGACTACCAAAGGAGCTGAAAACTTAGAAAAATCGTTGGAAAGTCTTCAAGAAAAAGACTTGACTATTCGTAAGTTGAACGATGCTATTACAAGAAGAGATTCTGTTAACCTATCTTTAGTACAAAGCCTAAAAGGAGTTTTGGGCAATTTGGACGATGAGGATATAGAGATCAGTGTTGAAAAAGGTGTGGTATTCGTTTCTATATCTGACAAATTATTGTTCAGCAGTGGTAGCTACAATGTAACCAGCAGAGCTAAAGAAGTACTAGGTAAAGTTGCAAAAGTCGTTAACAACAAACCTGATTTTGAGTTTATGGTAGAAGGCCATACAGATGACGTACCTTACAGAGGCAGAGGTGGTGTATTGTTAGATAACTGGGATTTGAGTGTAAAACGTGCAACAGCCGTGGTACGTATTTTACAAAACGATTTCAATGTTGATCCTAAGCGTATGACCGCAGCAGGTAGAGCAGAGTATGTTCCTGTATCGCAAACAGAAAAATCAAAGAACAGAAGAACAAGAATTGTAGTTCTTCCAAAAATTGATCAGTTCTACAGCATGATCGAGGATGGAATGAAAGATCCTGCCATTAAATAATTTCCTATAATGGAGTAAATTAAAAGCGGCCTTTTAAGGCCGCTTTTTTTATGTTCTTACGACAGACAGTTTATTAAAAAACTATGCTGAAAAGATTAAAAAATGCTTAAATCACCTTTTCCTTCCCTTAAAACTTCGGGTTGCCCTGAAGATAGATCTATTACGGTAGAGGCCACATTATCACCATATCCACCATCGATTACTATATCTACTAAGTTTTCCCATTTCTCGTAAATCAATTCTGGATCGGTCGTGTATTCGAGCACATCGTCTTCATCACGTATAGAAGTAGAAACAATAGGGTTGCCCAAACCTTCTACCAATGCCTTGGAAATAGTATTGTCCGGAACACGTATACCAACTGTTTTCTTCTTTTTAAAATCTTTAGGAAGATTGTTGTTGCCCGGAAGTATAAAGGTATATGGCCCAGGTAGAGCTCGTTTTAAAATTTTAAACGTGGCCGTATCAATTTGCCTAACATAATCAGAAAGATTACTTAGATCTGCACATACAAAAGACCAATTCGCTTTTGCCAACTTTACCCCTTTGATTCTAGCGATCTTTTCCAAGGCCCTAGAGTTGGTAATATCGCACCCTAATCCGTACACTGTATCGGTAGGGTATATTACGAGCCCCCCTTTTCTTAAAACCTGTACCACTTTACCAATTTCCTTTGGGCTCGGGTTTTCTTCATATATTCTTATAAGTTCTGCCATATCATTAAAAATTTACATTTTTTGATAAACCCTAACATAATCTATTTCCATTGTAGCGGGAAAAGTAGCAGCATCGACTCCTTCTAAACCTCCCCAGTTTCCGCCAACCGCAATATTCAATAAAAAATAGAACGGCTTTGAGAACGGCCAATTATCGGTATTTGCATCGGTCGGTCTTAAAAAACTGAGTTTTACATTTTCTTCTTCGTCTATGTAAAACTTTAAATATTCATCGGTCCACAAGAGACCGTACACATGAAACTCTTCTTCGATAGTTTGCAATGGTACCGGCCCCGAGGTCACTTGTGTACCCTGTATATGGTTGTTGGCCGTACTATGAATAGAAAAATGTGTTTCGTTAGGACTATAACTAACATACTCCATAATATCTATTTCTCCACAAGCCGGCCATCCTACAGAATCTATATTGGAACCCAACATCCAGATAGCGGGCCATATACCTTTACCTTTTAGCTCGGGAATCTTAGCACGTACCTCTATTTTTCCATACGTAAATTCTTTTCTACTATTAAGTCTTGCCGAGGTGTATTCACTACCCCCAACATTTTCTTTACGTGCCGTAATCTTAAGAGTACCCCCACTTACTTCTACATTCGAATTTTCCAGATAATTTTGAAGTTCGTTGTTTCCCCACCCGTGGTTACCAGTTTCAAAACGCCAATTATCAAGAGATAGGCTATCACCTTCAAACTCATCGGCCCAGACCAATACCGCATCTTTCCAATAATCATTTGAAAAAACGTCCTTTTCTTTATTCCCGATGTTCAAAGTTTCTTGACAAGAAGAAATTGATACATAGAATAAACAAAACACAGTAAAAAACTTGTTTTTACCTATCATAACAATCGTTTTGATCGCCTAAAGAAACTTATATGATCACATCTCTTAAAGCACCTCTAATTTAGCAAACCTAAGTAGTAATTTTTTCACATCGCCTTGATCAAACTTAATTTCGGCTTTTCTATCGTTTCCTACCCCCTCTATCTTTAACACTTTACCCCTACCAAAACGGGTGTGGTTCACTACCGAACCTTCCTTTAAGTTAGGGTCTATTGTATTTGAGTTTCCTATAGGCTGAGCTAGTTGAGGCTTAATTTTTCTCAATTTTTTCAGTTGGTTCAAGTTGGGCTTGTCTATAGTCGGAGGCGTCCCTTTTTTGGGTTTGTTTTGCCGAAGTTTGCTTTTGTCTACTTCCCCAAAAATATTGGCATTGATCATTGATTTATAGCGGTACCCACCATCTACCGGAGTAAGGTTTTCCACATATTTTTCATCAATTTCCTCTAAAAACCTACTGGGCTCCGCATCTATCAACTTACCCCAACGGTATCTATTCTGCGTATAAGTGAGGTATGCCTGCTTTTCTGCCCGTGTTAGGGCCACATAAAAAAGTCGACGCTCTTCCTCAAGTTCGCTACGGGTGTTCATGCTCATTCCCGAAGGAAAAAGGTCTTCTTCCATTCCCACAATATAGACAAAGGGAAACTCGAGTCCTTTTGCCAAGTGAATGGTCATTAAGGCTACACGGTCATCATCTCCAGTATCTTTGTCCAAATCGGTTGCCAAGGCAACATCTTCCAGAAACTCGCTTAGTCCACCAGTGGCATCCGCTACTTCTTTTTGCCCCTCAACAAAATCCTTTATACCGTTAAGAAGTTCCTCTATATTCTCCATTCTGGCTATTCCCTCGGGTGTACCATCCTTTTTAAACTCCAGCAAAAGCCCTGTCTTTTTAGCAACTTGCTCTGCCAAGGCAAAGGCATCGGAAGTTTGGTTCATGATCTGAAAACTTTTGATCATTCGCACAAAGTCTTCCAACTTTCTTTTGGTTCCGGAATTTATCTTTAAATCTATTTTAGAGATATTTTCCATGACCTCGAACATAGAACGCCCATAATGGTTTGCCGCAACCACCAGTTTATCTATGGTGGTTTGCCCTATTCCCCTTGCTGGGAAATTAATGACTCTTTTTAATGCCTCCTCATCTTTAGGGTTAATGATCAAGCGTAGGTATGACAATACATCTTTGATCTCTTTTCGTTGATAAAACGAGAGCCCTCCATATATTCTATAAGGTATATCCCTTTTTCTTAAGGCATCCTCTATGGCCCTTGATTGAGAGTTGGTACGGTATAGTACGGCAAACTCGCCATTGGACATCTGGTGCTGCATTTTATTTTCCCAAATAGAACCGGCTACAAACCTTCCCTCTTCTGCATCGGTAATGCTTCTATGTATTTTAATGGGGCCTCCTTCATCATTATCCGTCCAAACCACCTTTTCCAATTGGTTCTTGTTCTTCTCAATGATAGAATTCGCGGCATTCACAATGTTCTTTGTAGACCTATAATTCTGTTCTAGACGGTACATTCCAACATTTTCATAATCGCGTTGAAAATTAAGAATGTTGCTAATGTTCGCCCCTCTAAACGAATAGATACTTTGCGCATCGTCCCCTACCACACAAATATTCTGAAAACGATCCGCAAGAGCCTTTACTATCAGGTATTGTGAATGGTTGGTATCTTGATACTCATCTACCAAAATATACCTAAAACGGTCTTGATATTTCATTAAAACATCTGGGTAACGGGTCAATAACTCGTTCGTCCGCAAGAGCAGATCATCAAAATCCATAGCCCCTGCCTTAAAACAACGTTCTACATAGTTTTGGTAGATATCGCCAATACGCGGCCTCTTTGCCATGGCATCGGCCTCCATAAGTTCTGGATTGTTAAAATATGCCTTTACGGTTATTAAACTGTTTTTGAACGAGGAAATTCTGTTCTGTACCTGCTTGTACTTATAAATATCCTTATCTAAGCCCATCTCTTTAATAATGGACGCTATTAAACGTTGAGAGTCTTGGGTATCATAAATGGTAAAGTTACTGGGGTAACCCAGTTTATCACCATCATACCTGAGCAATTTGGCAAATACCGAGTGAAAAGTACCCATCCATAGATTTTTGGCCTCTGAAGCACCCACGATACTGGCAATACGATCTTTCATTTCGCGTGCTGCCTTATTGGTGAATGTCAATGCCAAAATATTAAAAGAATCCACTCCTTGCTCCATTAGGTATGCTATTCTATATGTAAGCACCCTTGTCTTTCCGGACCCGGCTCCGGCTATTACCATTAGCGGTCCGTCTTTATGCAGTACCGGCGCCCTTTGGGCATCATTCAATTCATCTATAAAAGAACTCAAGATATCATCAGTTTTAAAGTGTGAATTTAGCTATTATTAAGCGATACCAGAAAAGATGTTTTTTAGAATTATAAACAATATGCAATAATAATTTATCGCTTTTGAATATCTTTAACCGCACAAACTCAATCTCCATGGCAAGCTTCTCCATAAAACCAAATCTACTTGTAATTTTTATTCTTTTAATGAACGCTACGTTTGCCCAAGAGAAAAAGAGCGGACCGATAATTGAGAACTATGGTAAGGTTTGGACCGTAGAAAACCCCGATTTTAAAGTTAATAAGAATACCACTTTTAAAGCTGTCTTTGATATTATGAATTCACCCGAAGATAGCTCTCAACTTAATACATCTATAGAAACAGCCGCAAGATTCTTAAATATGCACGCCCAAAGCGGTGTACCGTTAGCACAGTTGAAAGTCGCCTTGGTAGTGCACAACAAGGCCTCCAAAGATGTTATTACCTCTAAAGCCTACAAAGCAAAGTATGGAGTGGACAACCCAAACGAAGATTTGCTCAAGGTATTGATGGAAGCTGGCGCGCAGGTTATTTTTTGCGGACAGTCCTCCGCATCAAGAGGTTACCCAAAAGAAGATTTAATAGACGGCGTACAACTGTCATTATCTGCCATGACAGCGCTTATACAATTACAGGACGACAACTATAGACTGATCAAATTTTAATATATATAATATGAGAAAATTAGGAATATTGGCCATGCTTCTTTGTGGTATTGCCATACAGGCCCAAAGTCGTTTGGACAAAGATTACAAGGATATTGAAGACAAAGTAATCGAATGGAGAAGATATTTTCACGAACACCCAGAACTCTCTAACCGCGAGTTTAAAACTGCTGAAAAAATAGCGGAACATCTAAAAAGTTTGGGCATAGAGGTAGAAACCGGCATAGCCCACACAGGTGTTGTAGGTATTCTTAAAGGTAAAAAGCCCGGAAAAGTGGTCGCCTTACGTGCAGATATGGACGCCTTACCCGTCACAGAACGAAACGACCTTCCTTTTAAGAGCAATGCCACCTCTGAATATATGGGAGAAGAGGTCGGGGTGATGCACGCTTGTGGACATGACACGCATGTAGCCATACTTATGGGTGTCGCCGAGGTTTTGTCCAAAAACAAGGACAAGATAAAAGGTACGGTGAAATTTATTTTCCAACCTGCGGAAGAAGGTGCCCCTCCAGGAGAAGAAGGTGGTGCGGCCTTAATGGTGAAAGAAGGAGTCTTAAAAAATCCGGATGTTGATGCCATATTTGGCCTTCACATTAACTCACAAACCCCGGTCGGTATGATCAGGTATAAGTCTGGTGGCACCATGGCGGCCGCTCAGGTGTTTGAAATCAAGGTAAAGGGGAAACAAAGTCACGGCTCCCAACCTTGGTCCGGTGTAGACCCTATTTTAATCAGTGCCAAGATTATAGACGGTCTGCAAACCATTGTCAGTAGAGAAATGAACTTGACCAATGAAGCCGCCGTTATTACCGTCGGTAAAATTTCCGCAGGGGTAAGAAGCAATATTATTCCTGAAAGTGCAGAAATGATAGGTACCATCAGAACCTTGGATTATGACATGAAAGACAAGTTGAACAAACGTATGGTCGAGATGGTCAGCACCATTGCCCAAGCATATGGGGGTGAAGCTACATGCACCATTACAGAGGCTACCGATATCACCTATAACCACCCAGAGCTTGTAGAACAAATGTTGCCTACTATAAAAAGGGTTGCAGGGGCAGAAAATACCGTAGCACAAAAAGCCGTTACCGGTGCCGAGGATTTTTCTTATTTCCAAAGAGAAGTACCCGGATTTTTCTTCTTTTTAGGAGGGATGACACCCGGAAACACGGAGTCTTACCCCCACCACACACCAGATTTCAGAGTAGATGACAGTGGTCTATTATTAGGTGTCAAAGCTTTAACTGAAATGAGTTTAGATTATTTAAACAGTAATAAAACCCCCAGATTGGACGTTAAACCCAAAGGTTAAATTCATGATTTATTTTATGGCATTTTTAAACGGTTTTCCGTGGTGGGCTTGGATTGCCCTTATTCTTGCATTAGTTGCATTTTGGGATATTTTTATCCAAAGAAAACATACTATTAAACATAATTTTCCAATCGTTGGACATCTTAGGTATTGGTTGGAAAGTATTGGTCCGGAAATGCGGCAGTACTTTGTGGCCAACAACAGGGAAGAACTTCCCTTTAACCGTATTGAAAGAGGATGGATCTATGCCTCCGCAAAAAAAGAAAACAATTACGAAGGTTTTGGTAGTGATAGGGACCTCTATGCACATCAACATGTTTTTATAAAAAATAGAATGATGGCCTACAAGGTACCTTCTGGCCACCCAAACGAATCCGACCCTACTTTTATGCCATGTGCCAAGGTCATAGGTGCCTATAATCAAAGAAAGCATCCTTTTAGGCCCGCGAGTATCATCAACGTTTCCGCTATGAGCTTTGGTTCCTTGTCAGCAGCTGCCGTTGAGGCAATGAACAAAGGCGTAAAAAAAGCAGGGGCTTATCATAATACTGGAGAAGGCGGTTTGTCTCCATACCATAAACAAGGAGGAGATGTAATCTTCCATTTTGGTACCGGTTATTTTGGGGTAAGAACTCCCGACGGTAATTTTTCTATGGAAAAAATGAAAAAACTGGTTTCTGAAAACCCTTGTATCAAAGCTATAGAAATTAAGTTATCGCAAGGTGCAAAACCCGGAAAGGGAGGCGTTTTGCCCGGGGCTAAAATAACCCCCGAACTAGCGGAGATAAGAGGTGTAGAAGTTGGTAAAGATGTACTATCACCCGCAACACATAAAGCTTTTTCCTCTGTTCCAGAATTGATGGAACTTATAGAAAACATTGCGGATGAAACTGGGTTGCCCGTTGGTATCAAAGGAGCCATTGGAAAATTGGACCAATGGGAAGAACTGGCCGATCTAATGTTGACCACAGGCAAGGGGCCAGACTTTATTACGGTAGATGGTGGCGAAGGTGGCACGGGTGCCGCTCCCCCTTCATTTGCAGACCATGTGTCATTACCATGGGTATACGGTTTTTCTCGTTTGTACCGAGTATTCTTGGATAGAAAATTAACCGACAGAATTGTTTTTATAGGAAGTGGCAAACTTGGATTTCCGGCAAAAGCGGCCATGGCCTTTGCCATGGGGGTAGACTGTATAAATGTGGCACGTGAGGCCATGATGAGCATAGGTTGCATTCAGGCACAAGTATGCCATACCAATCGATGCCCGACCGGAATCGCAACACAGAACAAATGGCTTCAGAAGGGAATAGACGTTCCCTTAAAATCGGATCGCCTAGCCCAATACTTTAAAACCTTCAAGAAAGAATTTTTAGAAATTACCCATGCCGCAGGTTACGAGCACCCATGTCAATTTACGATGGACGATGTACAGGTAAACGTAGATGACAACGACCTAAATAAGAGTCTTGCCTCTACTTATGGCTATAATAAAGCAAAAGTTGCTTTTAACGGTGTTCAAGAATTAAAAGACTGTTCGTATCTTGGCGGCAAATAAAAAGATGATTAAATATGAATAAATTTTTATCCTTTTTTATAGTTGTTTTATTAGCGTCCATTCATTTAAATGCGCAGAAGAAGAGCGAGTTAATATCTCAAAACCAAGAGCTGAAATTCCAATTAGATTCTATTACACGTTTAGTTTCGGATGCAAAGCACAATGAAAAAGTAAGTGTTTTAAAAGCTGATGAACTACAAAAACAGGTTACCGAGTTACAAGATGCGAATGCGACCTTGTTAAAAAACCTGAACAGTTTTGCTGCACTTTCTAGCAAAAACACCGAAAATATAAATAAGACCCTAGCTACTCTAGAACGAAAAGAGGCCCAGTTAAAGAGTATTGTTGACGGTGTAACCAGTAACGACTCTACGGCGGTGGTCATCGTAACCAACTCAAAACAGGTTTTAGGTGAAAATGCAAAAGTTCAAGTAAATAATTATGGATCCGTAATTATTTCTGAAAAGTTGGATTTCTATTTTGCCAATGGCATGGGAACCACGCTTCTGGCACCGGCCAAAGCCTATTTAGAAAATGTAGCTAAAGTAATCAACGCCAACCCAAAATCTATGGTCACCGTTTCTGGCCTAAGTATGACCGGCGAATTGGATATTGCCTTAGATCAGGCGGCTACCGTAGCCCAAGTACTTATTAAAGATTATGGAGTGCCGGGAGATCGTATAAACGTAAAAGGTGTAGATGGCGGTTTAAAAGAATCGTTGCAAATAGAAATACATCCAGATTATAAAAGTTTTTATATGACGGCAAAGGATGATGTAAAGAATTAAAAAAACCGCTATATGGCGGTTTTTTTAATTTTATGCTATGGTATATAATGTCATATATTCTTTCGACCATATTAATGGTTCTTAAAAGAACTATATCTTTCCCAAGGAAAACGTTGTAACATAGATTTACCTTCTTCACTTACGAGGGGAAAAAGTAGCATTCTATATTTTTCCACATCGGTATAAGGGAAATAATCAAATGAAACGTTCTTGTTTATAATTTCGAAATAAGAATCATAAGCCTCATAGTCCATAGCCGAAATGGCTGTTAATTCAAAATTGCTAAAAGTTTTAAAAAAATTATCGGTCATCTGTTCTTTAATCTCTTCCGGAATCTCTAATTTAGGAAAACTCATATAATCTTCCCCTTCTTCAAAAGTCTCAATATACCAAGATTTTACATTAAATTTATTTCCCTCAGATTCTATTTTTTCAAAATATAGAGCGTATAAATCAACTTCAGGATTATTTGCAATTATTTCATATCCAAGGTCTGTTTCGTTTACACTAGCTTGCCAATTGGGCATATTTATATCCAAATTATCGTCAGAGCCTTTGCTATAATAGACCAAACCATTTTTGCGATAATTAACCTCATTTACATAATACTCGAACATTGGCAATACCGGCAAATCTATATAATCTAATTGCTTCGTTTTATCAAAATTAGATACATTATAGACATCAAAATACTCATTGTTTTCAAAGTCCTGTGTTTTTATATATCCTTTTCTATAGAAACTAATAACCCCTTGATCAGTTTCTGGTAGGGTTAGTTGAATATTGTCCTCTGCACCAACCAATTCATTTGCTTCTATTTGCAGTTCAGTTTCATTGGCCTTAGGGCTAATAACCGTGTACTTATAATTTTCTTTCTTACCATCAAAAAAAGGATTTCTTGATGCCAAAGCATTTGTTCTTATAAGAATAGGTGAATCCGATTCATGTTTTATAGATAACGTAGTTTGTTGATCATCTCCACTTACCTCAGTTATTCCGTAGTTATATCCTTTCGCGTCATAGCCAGAGGAACTGTTTTCAAAAGGCACCCCGTTAAGCTTAACCTCAATTTCATATCTTGGTTCTGTAATATTGCTAGTGTTAAAACCAGGTTTTAAAATACCTAATGGCCTTCTTGTGGTGTGTAAAGTCAATTGTTTATCATCAAAATCGCTCGATGAAGAACCATCATCGTAGATTACCTCGGTGAAAATGGCCTCTTCTTCCTCTACAATCTCATCGGTATATATTTTATTGACCCCCAAAGCTAATTGCTTAACTGCAAGTTGTTGTCCATCTCCGGAATTAACGAACACCCATTTACTATTATTTAAAACCGTTCTACCTTCGGTAACATCATAGATACTTAGTAAATGCTTTATTTCAACAGAGAAAGTCCGGGATGTTTCATTACCGAATTCATCTACCGAAGTAATTACAAACTCTGTAGCGCCGATTTCAATTTCATATGGATTGATCGTCACATTAAATTGTTTTTCAGCACTAGTGACCAATTCTATTCCATTGTGCAATATTTTAGTACTTACACTTGATTCGTCTTCTATTTCTACCGATACTTCAGTAAAGGTTTCGATAACATCTAAAAAACCATTGGCTTCTATTGTAGGGGCCTGTTCATCGTTGACAATAGTATCATCTTCATGTTGATCTTCATTATTGGAATCATCATTTTTACTACACGAGTTGATAGCGATCAAAAGAAATAAAAAAGGAAATAATCTTGTTTTCATATAATGGAACTTAATTTAAATTTTACAATATTCGTTGTTCTATACCACAACAAAATAGTACATAACCAACCTCCTATTACAAAGAGGGTTAGACGCTTAAAATAACAAATATATTCATATTTCTATCTGATTTGCCTTGATTATAAATAGTCTCTCTCGATAAAAAACAAGTTTCAAGTATTTCATCGATCAAATACTATACTAATTGAAAAATTTGCACGTTCTTATTTCGTAAATAATAAATTAATATAAATGACTTCTGACCAAATTTTCCAATTATTTGCTTATTTATTGCCATCTATCGTTACGGGTGTCATCGCTTTTTACTTTTTTAGGTTGCATACGAATAATGAAGAAGGTAGAAGGCGTTTTCTATTACACAAAGATTCGCAAAAAGACACTTTGCCCATTAGGTTACAGGCTTACGAACGTATGGCCTTGTTTCTTGAGCGTATCTCAATACCCAGTTTAGTGGTTAGGGTAGCTCCCAACACTCAGGACAAGAATGCGTACGAAGCGCTGTTGACAAAGAGTATCGAAACGGAATTTGAGCACAATCTCTCACAACAGATCTACATGTCCGAAGAATGTTGGAACGTAATAAAGGCGGCAAAAAACGCCACGGTACAGATGATTCGAAAAGCAGCTATGAGCGAGGCGGAAACTGCCGATAAATTACGTGAGGACATCTTGAACGAATCAATGGAAAAATCATCCCCATCTACCACCGCCCTATCTTTTGTAAAGAAAGAACTTGGGGAATTGTGGTAAAAACTACCCGTTAAAACTTATTTAATAAAAAATAAAAAAGGGCAACAGAAATAATTTTTGTTGCCCTTTTTATTATTCTTGCGCATTTGGCTCAATGGGATTAGTTTCCTCATTTTTGTTTTTAGCGTACAAATACCCTCTTTTCCACCATTGTGTCATTTTTTTCTTATCAAAGATCAATGAATTAGTGGTCAATATAGTGGGTGTATAATACAGGTTGATGATTGCATTTTTTTGATTGGCGGCAAATTTCCCTATTCTTATGTTCTGTGTTTCTATACGATCAAGAATAAAACTCATCATCGTGGTCAATAGCTCAAAAGGGTTTCTAGAGGGCAATCTGTTTAAATAATTCACCTCTGTGTGTAAAACTACGACATCTACTTCCGTCGCCCCTCTTCTGATCGCTTCTTCTATGGGTACAATACTACCCAACCCCCCATCTGCATATTCGCAGCCATTTTTTCTGGCCAAACTCATAAAGGGTGTATAATTCGCCGAAATCCATATCCAATCACAAAACTCCTCATAAGTACAATCTTTTATGGATTTGTATTCGACTTGATTTAAAGACAGGTTGCTTACGGTAATTACCACATCTGCCATTCCTTCTTTTAGCTTATAGAACTCATCTTCCGTTAAGCTCTCACCAATAAGGCGTCTAAGGTTCTCGCTCTCACCAAAAGTCTTTTTTCCGGCTATAAAATTTTTAATAACATTCCAATGGTTAATAGAAATTTCATCGCTACCATGTTTCCTTCTAACAACAAAGGGGCAATTATTAAAAATACTTTTCTGGTTTACATTGGAATAGATCTCTTTTATCTTATCCAATTCGCCCAAGGCTAAATGTGATATTAAGAGGCTACCCGTAGAGGTTCCCACGAACAAATCGTAGGTTTTGCCCGCTTCTTGTATTAGAAACTGGGCCACACCTCCTGCAAAGGCACCTTTACTTCCACCACCTGAAATGACCAAAGCTTTCATGGTAATTCTATTTTAGTCTTAAGATAACGTAAATCGGACGGTTTTAGTTGCTTCGCTATCTTTTCAATTTGATTTTTTACCGAAACATCAACCAATTGTTGATCCAACAAATTTCTTGCGAAACTTCTAAACTGCCAAGAATGATGGTTGGTGGCAAGGATCAATTGCTTTAAAACATCATTGTTAACGGCCCTTATCTCAAACAAATATTGAAAAGCTGTTTGCCGAACCTCTGTGTTATACTGTGACTTTGAATAGTTTATCAATTCGTTCAAATAATCAATTTTTTCATTATTGTCATACTCCGGTGTTACCAAAGCCAATGTTAGCCATAACAGCCTAACATTTTTGTTCGGCAACCCAACAACTCCTTTCAATTTATCTAAATATACCTTTCTACTTTCTGGAAATGCCACCCACAACTTATACAGCATCGTTTCTTTGGTAATATAACTATCATCTAAAAGTAGCGCTTCGTATGCTGTTTTCAAGACAGGGGAAATTTGGGTAGTCGCCAAGGCAATTGCTTGTCTGATCTCTAAAGAGGCTTCGTTCTCAAATATTTTCTTTAGCGAAACATCGGAAATCTGCCCCAAATAATCCATCAATAATTGTTTTTTATATGGTGTTGGAGATTCCCGATCCCATAACCACATAAGTTTTTCGTCATCTAGAATAATTGTTGAATCTACCTTTTTTTGTATCTCAAAATACTGTTTCAAAGAAGCATTTTTGTTCATAAAAAAACCTTTGACCACCTCTGACGGAAAATCTTTGCCATGTAACCATGTGGCCTCAAAACCCTTTAGATCTTTATTTGAGGTTTTCTTTATTTCCTCTAAAAAATCGGAAACCATGACATTTTTAAATTGGTATTTTTTCAGGTAGTTTCGAATCCCTTTCTTAAATGCCTCGTCCCCTATTTCTTCCCGGAGCATTACCAAAGCCCATGCCCCTTTCTCATAAAAGGTAAGACTATTGGCCTTTGGATCCAAAAGGCTTTGCCCCTTCCCTTTTTCTGAACGCTCCGTTAATTCTTTTGCCGACTCGTATAGTTTCCAAAAAAAATAGTCCTCACCAAAAATTTCATTTTCACACAAATAGGCATAGTAGGTGGCAAAACCCTCGTGCAGCCAATGATGGCCTCCATCTTTCTCGGTGACCAGATTGCCAAACCATTGATGTGCCATTTCATGGGCATTAATTTTTACATAATTTCTGTCCATAAAAGAGGTGCTATCCACTACATAAGTGTCTGAAAAAATGGTAGTGGTCGTATTCTCCATACCGGCATACAAGAAATCATGCACAGGAACTTGTTTATAATTCTGCCATGGGTAAGGCACCCCGATCTCATTTTCTAAAAAGTCAAAAATCTTTTTAGTGTACCTATAAGTTGGTTCTACCTTAGCACTATCTTTTGGATAATAATAGTTTAGAATGGGTATACCACTGGATGAAACAATATTTTGCACTGCATATTCTCCTATGGCAAAAGCGAGTAAATAACTACTCATAGGTTGTTTCATATCAAAATACCATATCCTGTTATTATACGTTCCATTTGTTGCCTTGACCAAGTTTCCATTCGCTACCACCCAGTACTTTTTATGGGTCTCTATTTTCAGGTCAAACTCCACCTTTTCTTGCATATCATCAAAACTTGGCAACCAATAGCTTGTATATTTCCCCTGACCTTGGGTCCAGATCTGTTCGTTGCCCGCCACTTGATCGTCCCAACCCAAAAAATAAACGGTTTGTTTTGGTGTGGCCTCGTATACCACCCTAAGTGTATATGATTCTCCTTTTTTAAATTTGTTATAAACGGTTATTACCTTATTCGACCCTTTATACTTTGCCTGTTTTCCATTAAGCTCCACCTTATTGAAGGTCATGTTCTTTGCATCAAGAAAGACAGAATCTACCTTTTGTTTTATTTCAAAGTTATAGGTCACATCGCCCATAATCGTTTTTGTAACGCCCCTAGGCTTAATAAATATATTAGCATGCACAAAATCTACCTTATCTTGATGCTGACCATAAGTAAAACACAAGGTGCAAAAAACAATAACGTTTAATAATTTCTTCATAAAAAGCAGGGAAAACAGATAGCGTACCAAATTTAATATTTTAGTTTGTTGCAATTGTAGCTATAGCCTATTTTAGTCCTATGAATGCTAATTTTCTACAGACCCCCATTGCTTATTTAAAAGGTGTGGGCCCAAATAGGGCCGAAACCCTGCAATCTGAACTGGGCATTCATGTATATCAAGACTTATTGAACCTTTTTCCGAACAGGTATATAGATAAGACCCAGTATTACAAAATCTCCCAGCTTCAAAAAAGTAATGCCGATGTACAGATCGTGGGTAAAATTGTACATATAAAAACGGTAGAACAAAAAAGGGGAAAAAGACTAGTTGCCAAGTTCATAGACGATACGGGAGAGATGGAATTGGTTTGGTTCAGAGGACAAAAGTGGATCCGCGATAATTTAAAACTAAATACACCTTATGTAATTTTTGGAAAATGCAATTGGTTCAATGGGTTGTTTTCTATGCCCCATCCAGAAATGGAGTTGTTGTCGGACCATAAAAAGGGCTTAAGGCTGCACATGCAACCGGTATACCCTTCTACAGAAAAGTTAAGTAATAAAGGAATATCCAATCGGGTCATCAGCAAATTGATACAACAACTGTTTGTTGAGACAAAAGGTAAATTTTCAGAATCCTTATCAGACGGCTTACGCAATGAGCTAAAGCTTATCTCTAAAAGTGAGGCACTTTTTAACATTCATTTCCCCAAAAACCAAGAGTTGTTGGCGAAGGCTCAATTCCGTTTAAAATTCGAAGAGCTTTTTTACCTGCAAATGCAGCTTATAGCAAAGAATATGTTGCATAAGCAAAAGATCAAAGGGTTCAATTTTGATCAAGTGGGAGTGCTATTCAATGATTTTTATGCCAATAAACTGCCTTTTGAATTGACCAATGCCCAAAAAAGGGTCATTAAAGAAATTAGGGCCGATTTGGGAAGCAACGCCCAAATGAACAGGTTGCTACAAGGTGATGTCGGCTCTGGAAAGACCATCGTAGCGGTAATGACCATGCTATTAGCTATTGACAATGGGTTTCAGGCTTGCCTAATGGCCCCTACAGAAATTTTGGCGAACCAACATTTTAATGGAATTTCGGCACTTTTAAAAGATACGGGTATTACCTGTCAACTTCTTACCGGTTCGGTAAAGAAATCTGCAAGAAAGCCTATTCATGAACAACTTGAAAATGGAGAGCTACATATTTTAATAGGCACACATGCCCTATTGGAAGACAAGGTCAAATTCAAAAACCTTGGGTTGGCCATTATTGATGAGCAACACCGCTTTGGCGTGGCCCAACGTTCTAAACTATGGCATAAGAACGAGTACCCCCCACATATTTTGGTAATGACGGCAACGCCCATTCCCAGAACCTTGGCCATGAGCCTGTATGGGGATTTGGATATATCCGTAATAGACGAACTTCCCCCTGGTAGAAAACCGATCAAGACCGTACATAGATATGATACAAATCGTTTAAAAGTATTCCGATTTATAAGGGACGAGATTAAAAAGGGACGACAAGTTTATGTGGTATACCCATTAATTCAAGAATCGGAAGCACTGGACTACAAAGACTTAATGGACGGTTACGAAAGCATTGTGCGAGATTTTCCCCAACCGGAGTTCCAAATTTCTATAGTACACGGTAAAATGAAACCTGCGGACAAAGATTATGAAATGGAACGTTTTGTGAAGGGCGAAACCCAGATCATGGTAGCCACAACGGTTATAGAAGTAGGTGTAAACGTGCCTAATGCCTCTGTTATGATCATTGAAAGTGCCGAACGTTTTGGACTTTCGCAACTACATCAACTTCGCGGTCGTGTAGGCCGTGGTGCGGATCAAAGTTATTGCATTTTAATGACCGGCCATAAGTTATCTTCCGAGGCCAAAACAAGAATGGAGACCATGGTCGCTACCAATGACGGATTTGAAATCGCAGAAGTTGATTTAAAATTAAGGGGACCGGGCGACCTTATGGGAACCCAACAGAGTGGAATGTTGAATCTGAAGATCGCCGACATCGTAAAGGACAACAACATACTAAAATCTGCGAGGTACCATGCAATAAAGCTTTTAAAGGATGATCCTTCCCTGAAAAAACCTGAAAACCAAATTATCAGGCATACATATGCCCAGTTGACCAAGTATAAGAATATCTGGAATTATATAAGTTAAGCCTGATCCTCATAAGGTATAACATCCAATAAGTGATTAATAGCGGCAATTCTTGCTGTTAGTTTATGATTTCCCTCTATAACTATCCAAGGCGCCATTTCTGTATTCGTTTCTTCAAACATTCTTTTTTTATAACGGGTATACTCATCCCACAATTCTTGCGCCTTACGATCAACATCGGTCATTTTCCACCTTTTTAACGGACTCTTTTTTATTTCTTCAAATCGTCTTTTTTGCTCTTCTTTCGTTATGGAGAAATAAAACTTTACCAAGTAAGTACCCGACTGTAAAAGCATTTTCTCAAAATCATTTACCTGAGACATAAATATCTCATACTCTTCTTGGGTACAAAAGTTGTTCACAGGTTCTACCACCGCCCGGTTATACCAACTACGGTCAAAAAAAACCATTTCACCAGGTTTGGGCAAATGATTTATATAACGCTGAAAAAACCACTGTTCTTTTTCATCGCTGTTGGGTTTGTTCAAAGCCACTATCTTAAAATGCCTCGGATTTATATATTCCGTTATCCTTCTTATAGCCCCGCCTTTGCCCGCTGCATCCCTGCCTTCAAAAAGAACGACCACTTTTTGATTGGTGTTGATCACCCAATTTTGAAGCTTAATAAGCTCTTCTTGCGCCTTCTTTAATTTAATGGTATGCTTAGTGTTCTCCAGAGCTTTGTCTACATTTACCTTTTTATTTTTCAATAAAGCATAAAGGCCTATTTTACTGTTCAAAAGATCTATCTCTTCCGTTGTGGGTATATTTTTTTTCTTCTCCATTTTTTAAATATCAATTTGAACGGCACTTCGATGGTAACGTGTAACTATATCTGGATCTGGCAACAAATTTATGCCGGACTCTCCTTTACGATCGTAATCGAACTGAGATAGCACATAGCGCATACTTTCAAGTCTGGCCCGTTTTTTATTGTTAGCCTTTACAATTATCCATGGACAAAAATTTGTATGGGTCTTACTGAACATCTGTTCTTTGTAATAGGTATAATCGTCCCATAATTGTTGCCCCTTCATATCCACTGGACTAAATTTCCACCTTTTTAATGGATTGCCTAACCTATCATCAAACCTTTTTTTCTGTTCTTCCTTAGATATTGAAAACCAAAATTTAATTATTTTCAAATCATCCTCATATAAAAGGTGCTCAAATTCAGGAACCTGAACCATAAACTTTTTATACTGTTTCTGGGTACAAAACCCCATTACCGGTTCTACCACGGCCCGATTATACCAACTACGATCAAAAAAGACTATTTCTTTTGGGTTGGGCAAGACCTTGATATACCGTCTAAAATACCACTGCCCCTTTTCTTCGTCGGTAGGTTTGGTCAAAGCCACCACTCTGGACGTACGAGGATTTAAATGTTCTTTAAAACGTTTAATAGACCCACCCTTGCCCGCTGCGTCCCTACCTTCAAAAATGATGGCTACTCGCATTTCATTTTTTGCTATCCACTTTTGTAAATTGACAAATTCGGACTGTAATTTTTCTAGTTCACTTTCGTACTTGATCTTGTTTATGACCTTGGATATGGATACTTTCTTCTTCTTCGCCAACTTGATCAGCTCGCTCCTTGTCTTTATATTTTTTAAATCTTCATACTCTAATCTCATATTTAAGTAATTTTAATTCTAAACAACAAACAATGCATGTAGATTTAATTATTTGTAGGTTAGATATGTAAAAATCGCAACATCACGCAACAATAAAAATAATTTAAACCTATAGAACTACCATGTGATAGTTGTTCTAAATTTGATTTTAGTGTTTTGAACATCGTAATTTGGAAATGTGTACATTTCCAAAAAAGGGGTGTTTTTAATAGATTTGTTACTTTAGATAAGAAAGAATATGAGCGCAAAGAAAACTTTATTTGACAAAGTGTGGGATTCCCACGTAGTACATAAAATACAAGATGGGCCAGATGTCTTGTTTATTGATAGGCACATGGTACACGAAGTTACCAGTCCGGTAGCATTTTTAGGATTGAAAAACAGAAATATCCCTGTAATGCATCCTGAAAAAACATTTGCGACCGCTGACCATAATACACCTACCATAAACCAACATTTACCTGTAAAAGACCCTCTTTCTGCCAACCAGTTGAAAATGCTCGAGGAAAATGCCAATGAATATGGTATTTCTTATTGGGGCTTGGGTCATGAAAAAAATGGAATCGTACATGTTGTCGGTCCTGAATATGGTATTACACAACCGGGTGCCACAATTGTTTGTGGAGACTCTCACACCTCTACCCATGGCGCTTTCGGTGCCATCGCTTTTGGTATAGGTACTTCTGAGGTAGAAATGGTTTTGGCCACCCAATGTATTATGCAGCCGAAACCAAAAAAAATGCGTATCAATATTAATGGCTCACTAAGCAAAGGAGTTACCCCTAAAGATGTGGCATTGTTCATTATTTCTCAATTGACCACCTCTGGTGCTACGGGATATTTCGTAGAATATGCCGGAGAAATCTTTAGAAACATGAGCATGGAAGGCCGTATGACGGTTTGTAACCTAAGTATTGAAATGGGTGCCCGTGGTGGTATGATAGCCCCTGATGAAAAAACATTCGAATATGTGAAAGGTCGCGAATTTACACCTAAAGGTGCAGATTGGGACAAAGCAATGGCATATTGGGAAACCTTGTACACAGATGAAGGTGCCGAGTTTGATAAAGAGTTGACTTTTGACGGTTCTAAGATAGAACCAATGATTACCTACGGTACAAACCCAGGAATGGGTATGGGAATTTCCAACGACATTCCCAAGGCCAATGAAATACAAGGAGGCGTTTCTTCTTATCAAAAATCCTTGAAATATATGGATTTCAACGAAGGCGAAAGTATGATGGGCAAACCTATCGATTTTGTTTTCTTGGGAAGTTGTACCAATGGTCGTATTGAAGACTTTAGAGCCTTTGCCTCTATTGTTAAAGGAAGAAAAAAGGCAGATAATGTTACCGCGTGGTTGGTTCCTGGTTCTCATAAAGTAGAAGCGGCAATCAAGGAAGAAGGTATTCTGGATATTTTAACGGAAGCAGGATTTGAGTTGCGCGAACCAGGGTGCTCTGCTTGTTTGGCAATGAACGATGATAAGGTTCCTGCCGGAAAATTGGCCGTTAGTACCTCTAACAGAAACTTTGAAGGTAGACAAGGTCCTGGATCTAGAACCATTTTGGCAAGTCCGTTAGTGGCAGCAGCAGCAGCGGTTACTGGAAAAGTAACCGACCCTAGAGAACTAATGGTAGAGTTCGCATAGACGATTGTCCAAAAAAAGAAAAATCGCCTAAAGCATAACATTAAAACCAAAAGCTATTCGATCAATAGCGACAAGTAAAAAAGATAAAAATGGCATACGATAAATTCAATATATTAACTTCTACAGCAGTTCCATTACCGATAGAAAATGTTGATACCGATCAAATAATACCGGCGCGTTTTCTTAAAGCCACCGAAAGAAAAGGTTTTGGAGACAATTTGTTCAGGGATTGGAGGTACAACCAAGACAATACCCTAAAAGAGGACTTTGTTCTAAACCAAGAAAAATACACCGGCAAAATATTGGTCGGCGGAAAGAACTTTGGTTCTGGATCTTCACGAGAACATGCCGCATGGGCCATATACGATTACGGATTCAGATGTGTGGTCTCCAGTTTTTTTGCAGATATATTCAGAAACAATTGTTTAAATATTGGAGTGCTTCCTGTACAGGTAAGTGCTGAATTTTTGCAAAAAATATTCGATGCGGTAGAAACAGATCCAAAAACGGAATTGGAAGTTGATCTACCGGAACAAAAAATAACTTTATTGGCTACAGGGGAATCTGAATCCTTTGATATCAACAGTTATAAGAAAAACAATATGTTGAACGGTTTCGACGATATCGACTATTTACTGAACATAAAAAAAGATATCGAAACCTTTGCTTCTAACACTCCTTTATAATCCTATTTCCGGTTTACGGCTATAAAATGAAAAGAAAGTTGGAAATAATGGATACCACCCTTAGGGATGGTGAACAGACTTCTGGGGTATCGTTTTCAGCATCTGAAAAATTGACGCTGGCGAAACTTCTATTAGAAGAATTGAAAGTAGACCGTATAGAAGTTGCTTCTGCCAGGGTATCGGAAGGTGAGCTACTGGCCGTGCAACAGATTACCCAATGGGCCGAGGCGAACAATCACTTGGACAAGGTAGAGGTACTGACCTTTGTAGATGGTGGTGTTTCGTTGGAATGGATGGCCAAGGCCGGTGCCATTTCGCAAAATTTGCTAACAAAAGGTTCTTTGAACCATTTGACGCATCAATTAAAGAAAACTCCAGAACAGCATTTTAAGGAAATATCGGAAACCTTTAACGCCGCAGATAAACAAGGTATTATCAATAATATATATCTTGAGGACTGGAGCAATGGTATGCGTAATTCCAAAAGTTATGTTTTTGACTTCTTGGAGTTTCTTGCGACCCAACCTATAAAGAGAATACTTTTACCGGATACACTGGGGGTACTTACGTATCAAGAAACCTACGATTTTATATCTGAAATCGTAGAAAAATATCCCCATTTGCATTTTGACTTTCATGGTCATAACGACTATGATCTAGGGGTTGCCAATATTATGGAAGCCGTAAAGGCCGGTTGCCATGGATTGCACCTTACGGTAAATGGCATGGGAGAACGTGCAGGCAATGCCCCAATGGCCAGTGCCATTGCTGTTATTAACGACTTTTTGCCAGAAATAGAGATCAACCTTAATGAAAAGGCACTATACAAAGTAAGCAAGTTGGTATCCGCTTTTACGGGAATAAGCATCCCCGCCAACAAACCAATTGTTGGTGAAAATGTGTTTACCCAAACTGCTGGTATTCATGCCGACGGTGACAACAAGAACAATCTATATTTCAGCAATCTAATGCCCGAACGTTTTGGTAGAAAACGTAAATATGCACTTGGCAAGATGTCCGGTAAAGCCAATATTCAAAAGAACCTTCAAGAGCTTGGTCTTACCCTTAACGATGACGAACTTAAAAAAGTAACCGCTAGGATCATTGAGCTTGGAGACAAAAAGGAAAGAGTCACCAAAGATGATCTACCCTATATTATTTCCGATGTTCTAGATACAGATTTTCAACAAAAGGTTTTTGTAAAGTCCTATGTACTGACACATTCAAAGGGATTAAAACCTTCCACTACCCTATCTTTGGAAATAGATGGTAAAACTTATGAGGAAAATGCATCGGGAGACGGACAGTACGATGCTTTTATGAACGCCTTGAGAAAAATATACAAATCCCAAAACATGACATTGCCACGTTTAACGGACTATGCAGTAAGAATTCCTCCCGGAAGTGCTTCAGACGCATTGTGCGAAACGGTAATTACCTGGGATATTGAGGGAAAGGAGTTTACATCTCGTGGATTGGATTCTGACCAAACGGTATCGGCCATAAAGGCCACCGAAAAAATGCTTAATATTATTTAGAAAATATAATACAATAATGAAACTAAACATTGCACTTTTAGCAGGAGACGGAATAGGCCCTGAAGTAATTGATCAAGCAGTTAAGGTCTGTGATGCAATTGCCAATAAATATAATCATGATATAACCTGGAAACCGGCCTTAACAGGTGCGGCCGCCATTGATGCCGTTGGAGAACCATACCCAGATGAAACACATGAGATTTGCGTAAATGCCGATGCCGTTCTTTTTGGGGCCATTGGTCACCCGAGGTTCGATAACGACCCTTCGGCAAAAGTACGCCCAGAACAAGGCTTGCTAAAAATGAGGCAAAAATTAGGTCTTTTTGCCAATGTGAGACCTACCTTTACCTTTCCTTCCTTAATAGATAAATCTCCTTTAAAACGTGAACGTATAGAAGGAACCGATTTAATTATTCTTCGTGAATTGACCGGTGGAGTATATTTTGGGGAACGCGGAAGAAAAGATGATGGCAATACAGCTTTTGATACCATGACCTACACCCGTACAGAAATACAACGTTTGGCAAAAAAAGGTTTTGAAATGGCTATGGGCCGTTCTAAACGTCTTTGCTGTGTAGATAAGGCCAATGTATTGGAATCTTCGCGCTTATGGAGAGAAACGGTACAGGCCATGGAAAAAGAATACCCAGAAGTAGAAGTTACCTATGAATTTGTAGATGCGGTAGCCATGAGATTGGTACAATGGCCAAAAGGATATGACGTAATCATCACCGAAAATCTTTTTGGAGATATCTTGACCGACGAGGCCTCGGTTATTTCTGGATCTATGGGGCTAATGCCTTCAGCTTCTATAGGCGAAAAAGCAAAATTATACGAACCTATTCACGGTTCTTACCCACAGGCCGCAGGAAAAGACATTGCCAACCCATTGGCCACCGTACTTTCGGCTGCTATGCTTTTTGAGGATTTTGGACTACAGAAAGAAGCGGATGACATTCGCCGAGTAGTAAATAAATCTTTAGCAGAAGGCGTGGTTACAGAAGACCTTTCCGAAGATGCCAAATCATATAAGACCAGTGAGGTCGGTGATTGGTTGGCCAAAAATATATAATGGAACTTATTGGTCCGAAAAAAAGCCCGATGTAAAACATCGGGCTTTTTCTTATAATCATTTTAACAACTAGAGAGCCAATTTTCTGTACTTGGCAGCCTTTTGCCTTCGGTACAACAAAATAGATATGGCAAGAACTACGCCACAACTAGCTAATACGGCCCCTGCCAAACTGGAGTATACCACATCGTACCCAAAAACCATTGGCAATCCGGCCAAATAAGCTCCGGAAGCATTTCCCATATTAAATGCACTTTGGTTCATCGACGAGCCTAGCATTTCCGATCCCTTTGCCGTGTTTATAATTGCCATTTGAATAGGGGTTGAAACAGTAAACGAAACCACACCGATCACAAAGGTAAATGCCAACAATAAATAAGGATTGGTCGCAATAACAACATTAAGCACCAAGATTACGGACATAACGGAAAGGCTTATGATAACAGCCTTGAGCGGGAAAAATATTTCGGCCATCTTGGCCCCTATAAAATTACCTACGACCATCCCCAGACCGGCAAGCATCATAGCATAACTCACAAAATTCTCACTTAATCCGGCTACATCGGTGATTAATGGTGATATATAACTATACCAAGCAAAAAATCCACCCGTACCAATAGTCGTCAATGCGATCATGGCCCACAGTTCCTTATTCTTAAGTCCTTCTAATATTTTAACCTGTGGAGTTTCCTTGGAAGCTTCTATTCTTGGCATCCATAAATACACGGTCAGCATAGCCAATACACCTACGGCGCCCACCATAAAAAAGGATGTTCCCCAACTAAATTGTTGTCCAATATAAGTACCGATTGGCACACCTATAACATTTGCTATCGTTAAACCTGAAAACATAATGGCAATAGCTTGTGCCGATTTTCCTTTTTTAGCAAGTTTCATAGCCACTACGGCACCAATACCAAAAAAGGCACCATGTGGAATTCCCGAAAAGAAACGCAACAGCAATAAACTGGTATAATTGGTCGCCAACCCAGAAAGGGTATTAAAAACGGTAAACCATACCATTAGTAAGAACAACATTTTCTTTGGCGACAGTTTAGACCCCATACTTGTTAATAAAGGAGCTCCAACAACCACCCCACAAGCATAGGCGGCAATAAAGTGCCCTGCTTCAGATATGCTAATTTGCAATGCATTTGAAACTTCGCTTAAAATGCCCATTATCACAAATTCAGTAAGACCAATTCCAAAACCTCCTATAGCCAAGGCCAGTAATGCTTTTTTATTTGATGGTTCTATTTTCATAACATCTTATTTTATCATGGTATTATGTAACCATGTTGAAATACAGGGCAAAGTTATAGACGAATAATTGGATGTATAGTTCGTTTATTAACTAATTTATGTTGAATATTAACCTTAAGTGTTAGTTTTAGGTTAATTATGGTTAAAATCACATATATAATAAAGTACCAAACAAAAAGACCGAAACTAATCAGTTTCGGTCCCTATATATGAATTAAAGATCTATTATAAAATATAATCGGTACTTACAAAGTTCGACAATTTGGATTCCAACAACTGCTGTATCGTCTCGGTATTAAGGTCATTGTCCTTGAATGCAACAAAAGTTCGTATAGAAAATGATCGCAGGGCATCATGTACACTTAAAGTTGATTGTGCTGAATCTTTTCTACCAGTAAAAGGGTACACATCTGGACCACGTTGACATGAGCTGTTAAGGTTAACACGGCATACAAGATTCACCAATGTATCTATCAATGGAGACAACGTATACACATCTTTTCCAAAAAGACTTACCTGTTGGCCATAGTTACTTTCTGCCATATCGTCTAATGGCTCCTCTATATCAGAAAACGAAAGTATGGGTACCACGGGACCGAACTGTTCTTCTTGATATACACGCATCTCTTTGTTCACGGGATATAAGACTGCAGGCCATATGTAATTATCGTAACGTTGGCCACCCTTTTTATTCTTGATTTTCGCCCCTTTTTCCAATGCATCATCTATGAGCTCTTGAATATAATCCGGTTTTCCTGGCTCTGGAAGCGGTGTTAACTTTACGCCTTCATCCCATGGATTTCCAAATTTGAGCTCATCTACCCGTTTTGTATATCGTTTTATAAACTCATCTTTAATATCCTCATGCACATAGATTACTTTTAAAGCGGTACATCGTTGCCCATTAAAAGACAAGGTGCCTGCGATACACTCATCGATGGTCAGGTCCAAATCGGCATCAGGAAGTACAATAGCCGGGTTTTTTGCCTCCAACCCCAAGACCAATCGCAACCTATTGCTTTTAGGGTGTTGTTCTTGTAATGCATTGGCCGATTTACTGTTTCCTATAAGGGCAAGTACGTCTACTTTACCTGTTTGCATAATAGGGGATGCCACGGCCCTTCCCCTACCAAAAAGAATATTCACTACCCCTTTTGGGAAACTACTTTTAAAAGCTTCCAATAAAGGCGTAATTAATAAAACACCATGCTTCGCAGGCTTAAAAATGGTAGTATTTCCCATAATAATGGCGGGAATAAGCAAGGCAAAAGTTTCGTTGAGGGGGTAATTATACGGACCAAGACAAAGAACCACCCCTAAAGGTCCTCTTTTTATATGGGCATAGACACCATCGTTCTTTTGAAAGTTGGCCGAATTTCTATCCAATTGTTTATACTCCTCAATAGTATCATTGATATAATCTACGGTTCGATCAAATTCCTTTTGGCTATCCGGCAATGATTTTCCAATTTCCCACATCAAAAGTTTTACGATTATTTCTCGCTTGGTCTTCATTTGACGTACAAAATTCTCCATACATTCTATACGGTCCTTTACATGCATGGTCGGCCATAGCCCTTGGCCTCTGTTGTATGCGTTCATGGCGGCATCCAAGGCCTCCATAGCTTCTGGTTCTCCCATATCTGGAATACTACCAAGCAGTGTAGGTTGGTATTCCTCTGTAGAGGATATCGTTGAAAACACTTCTGTGGTGTTGCCCTTCCATGTTTTCAATTCACCATTTACCAAGTATTGTCTTTGATCTATAGTTTCTTTTATTTGATATTCTTCAGGTATTGTCTTCATTTTTAAAATGGTTTAGTGTCTTAGTTTACCCTAAGCCAACATAATTATAACTAAAATACATAATTAACGAATTAGTGTTGGTTACGGGAAAATTAAATAAAAGCGGTAAATCTATTTTTAATAAAAAAGGTGGAAAATGTGTGACATTACACCAAATATTGAAACAAGTCCGGTTTATCGTTTAGGTAATCCCCATAAAAATTATTGTTTTTCATACGTTGGATCAATGGCCCAAGATCATCGGGAGTCTTTAATTCTACCCCAACAATGGCAGGGGCATTCTCCCTACTTGATTTTTTAGAGTACTCAAAATGTGTAATATCGTCGTCGGGGCCTAAAATTTCGGCCACGAATTGTTTTAATGCTCCAGGTCGTTGCGGAAATCGAACAATAAAATAATGTTTTAGTTTACCATAAAGCAATGCTCTTTCCTTTATTTCTGCCGTTCGCGTAATATCATTATTACTTCCACTAAGCACACAAACAACATTCTTCCCCTTAATTTCCTCAGAAAACATATCCAACGCCGTAATGGTCAATGCACCTGCAGGTTCTACCACGATAGCATCTCTGTTATAAAGATCAAGAATTGTTTGGCATACTTTACCTTCGGCCACCGTTACCATATCATGAAGCCCGCATTTACAGATTTCAAAAGTGAGGTCCCCTACTTTTTGGACAGCAGCACCATCGATAAACTTGTCTATTTTAGAAAGCTCGGTGTTCTTATTATTATCTATAGAGGTTTTCATGGACGGAGCACCCGCCGGCTCTACCCCTATGATTTTGGTGTGGGGTGACAATTCTTTAATAACCCCTATAAGGCCAGAAGCCAATCCACCACCTCCAATGGCAACGAATATATAATCTATAGGTTCTTTAAATTGGCTCAAAAGTTCTAAACCTACCGTACCCTGCCCTTCTATCACCTTGGGATCGTCAAAAGGGTGAATAAAGGTTTTATGGTTGTCTTCGCAAAATCTTTTGGCACTTTTAGAGGAATCATCGAACGTATCTCCCTCCAATATAACGCTCACCCATTCACCTCCAAACATTTTTGTCTGTTCCACTTTCTGTTTTGGAGTAACGGAAGGCATGTATACCGTACCTTTTATTTTTAAATGGTTACAGGCAAAAGCTACGCCTTGGGCATGGTTGCCAGCACTGGCACAGACAATTCCATTGGTACGTTCTTCTTCTGAAAGTGAGCTTATTTTATTAAAAGCTCCCCTAATTTTATAGGAGCGAACCCTGTGCAGGTCTTCCCTTTTAAGGAGTACGTTGGCACCATAGGTCTTAGATAGCCTAATACTGGGCATGAGCGGAGTTTCCTCAGCTACCTGAGCTATGGTTTTAGCCGCTTTTTTTATATCTTCTATGTTCGGAAAATAATTCATAACAAAAGCCCTGTCGTGTATTTAGTGTTTTTTCATCAAAACGTTCTAAAAAAAACCCGACAGGGCCAAATTTCTATAATATTTATACAATAGGCTTCATAGCCGTCATGGAAGCACGAAGTCTTGCTCCGACTATCTCTACAGGATGCTCGCGAAGTACTTTGTTCACGGCTATAAGTTTAGCGTTATCAACGCCGTTGTCTTTACCTTCACCATATTTTTTTCCAATAACGTCCGTATCTATTTTTTTCATGAAATCGGCCAATAGAGGCTTACAGGCATGATCGAACAAGTAACAACCATACTCTGCTGTATCGGAAATCACACGGTTCATTTCAAACAATTTTTTTCTTGCGATCGTATTGGCGATCAACGGAGTCTCGTGCAATGATTCGTAGTAAGCAGACTCACCTATAATACCTGATTCCGTCATACTTTCATAAGCCAATTCTACACCAGCTCTAACCATGGCTATCATTAAAACACCATTGTCATAAAATTCCTGTTCGGATATTTCCACATCGCCAGCTGGAGTTTTCTCAAAAGCGGTCTCTCCGGTCTCTGCACGCCATGTCAATAGATTTTTATCGTCATTGGCCCAGTCCTCCATCATTGTTTTAGAAAAATGACCGGTCATAATATCGTCCATATGCTTTTGAAAAAGTGGACGCATAATTTCCTTCAATTCTTCTGAAAGTTCAAATGCCTTTATTTTGGCAGGATTCGACAAACGATCCATCATGTTGGTAATACCGCCATATTTCATTCCTTCCGTAATGGTTTCCCATCCATATTGGATCAGTTTTGAGGCATAACCTGGATCAATACCTTTTTCGATCATTTTATCGAAACAAAGGATACTTCCGGTTTGCAACAATCCACATAAAATGGTCTGTTCTCCCATTAAATCCGATTTTACCTCGGCCACAAAGGAAGATTCCAACACACCTGCTTTATGTCCGCCAGTACCTGCTGCATATGCTTTGGCCTGCTCCAACCCCTTGCCTTCGGGATCGTTCTCTGGATGCACGGCAATCAATGTTGGTACCCCAAATCCTCTTTTATACTCCTCACGTACTTCAGAACCGGGACTCTTTGGTGCTACCATAATAACGGTAAGGTCTTTACGGATCTGTGTACCTTCTTCTACAATATTGAAACCGTGTGAGTAAGACAAGGTAGCTCCTTTTTTCATTAACGGCATAACCGCGCCTACTACGGCGGTATGCTGCTTGTCCGGTGTAAGGTTAATTACTAAATCGGCACTGGGTATCAATTCGTCGTATGTACCCACGGTAAACCCGTTCTCGGTAGCATTTATATAAGACTGCCTTTTTTCTTTAATTGCAGCGTCTCGCAAGGCATATGAAATATCAAGACCAGAATCTCTCATATTTAAACCTTGGTTTAAACCTTGAGCTCCACACCCTACGATAACTATCTTCTTTCCTTTTAAGGCAGTCACACCATCAGAGAACTCCGAAGGGTCCATAAACCTACATTGTCCCAATTGCTTCAGTTTGTCTCTTAATGATAGCGTATTAAAATAATTAGCCATTTTAAATTGTTTTTAAATGTTCTTTCCCGAAAGGGAATTGATTTAGTTATTTATTTAATTAATTATGTTGAAACTCTTCGAGTAAGGCGGTTATCTGCATTACTTCTTTACTTACGGATATACGCCCCGATCTAACAAATTGCATAATTCCGAAAGGTTTTAGCATTTCGTACATCTCATCGATCTCATATCTTCTTCCACTCTTCGCTAGCACAAAAAAATCACGTGATACCGTCACAATTTGAGAATTGCTCTCTTTTATGATATTTTGAATCTGACGTTCATCGAACAATAGATTCGAGGCAATTTTAAACAAGGCCGATTCTTGATAGATGGTTTCGTCATCTATGTGATAAAAGGCCCTTATCACCTCAATTTGTTTCTCTATTTGTCCCACAATGTTACGGACCCATTTTTCGGTCGTATGTACCACGATCGTAAATTTTGAAACATTGTCTATTTCAGATTTAGATACGTTTAAACTCTCTATATTGATATGTCTTTTTAAAAATATTCCCGAAATCCTATTTAACAAACCCACGTTGTTCTCAGAATAGACCGAAATAGTAAACCATTCTTTTTTCATAATTCATTTTCTAAAAATGCGCCACTCGTCGCGGTAGCCATAACTTATACTTATTTTATCTTATCCATTATCCCGAAAAACAACGGACCTTACTTTTTTACAACAATGACTATACCTGTTGACCAATTTAATTTGGTCAACACCAAATCTTCCCTTTTTTCCAGATACGCCATTAAACCATCAACATTTTTTTGATGTCCCTCTGGCCAATTGGGCTGTTCGGACATATCATCGACCACGTAGAACCCACCTGTTTTCAAAAGATCCAATACATCATCTATCTGCCCATATTTACCTGGCCAAGCATCTGCAAAAATTACATCGAACTTGGCGTCTTTATAATTATCTATCCATTGTTCGCCGTCTTCGCAAATAATATCCACCCTACTGTCGTTACCGAAGTTGAACTTGGCAATATCCGTTAATTTGGGATCATTGTCCACTGTTGTCAACCTCGATTTTTCATCCATACCATCGATCATCCAAGATAAACTTAGGCCAATACCCGTACCCAACTCCAGAATATTGGCACTTGGCTTGGAACTTACCAAAGTTTTTAACAAGGTTCCTGTGTACAAATCGGACGGCATATTAAACCCCACCTCTTTAGACTTTCGTTGTAAGTTCCCATAAATTTTGGGCACATCCTGGATGTTCGTATCGTTCATCGATTATTTTAATCTGATTTCAGAAACGGCCGCACCTGATGGAATCATAGGAAATACATTGTCTTCTTTCTCTACTTTTACTTCAAGGAAATATGGATTTTCGGAAGCTATCATTTCTTGAATGCTCTTCTTTAAATCTTTTCGCTCACTTACCCTTTTGGCCTCTATGTGATAGCCTTCGGCTATTTTCACAAAGTCTGGATTGGTCATTACCGTTGAAGCATAACGACGGTCAAAGAACAACTCTTGCCATTGTCTCACCATTCCTAAATGATCATTGTTAAGTACTACGATCTTAACCGGAACATTATGTTGAAAAATAACGCCCAATTCTTGAATCGTCATCTGGTAACCACCGTCTCCTATAATCGCGACCACTTCCCTATCCATAGCGCCCATTTTGGCGCCAATGGCCGCGGGCAATGCAAACCCCATGGTTCCTAATCCGCCAGAAGTAATATTACTTTTGGTTTCCTTGAACTTGGCATATCTACAACCTATCATTTGATGTTGCCCTACATCTGTTACGATAACAGCTTTTTGGTCAGAGGCTAAATTAATTTCTTCAATAACCTCCCCCATGGTCAACCCTTCCTTGGTAGGATGGATATCGTTCTTGATAACCGTATCGAACTCTATTTGATACTTTTCTTTAAAAACATTATGCCAATCCACATGGGAATTTGATTTTACCATCGGCAACAATAATTCAAGAGTTTCTTTGGCATCCCCTAAAACAGGAACATCGGCATGTACATTTTTATTGATTTCGGCCGGGTCTATTTCAAAATGTATAACTTTTGCTTGTTTTGCATAATCTTCCAATCTACCTGTAACACGGTCATCGAATCGCATTCCTATGGCAATGAGCACATCGCACTCATTGGTAAGTAAATTAGGTCCGTAGTTACCGTGCATACCAACCATACCAACATTTAAGGGATGGTCGGAGTCTAGAGCGGAGGCTCCCATAATGGTCCAAGCGGCAGGTATGCCCGTCTTTTCCACCAAAGTTTTAAGTTCATTTTCCGCTTTACCGAGTATAATACCCTGTCCCCAAACTATAAAGGGCTTTTTAGCATTGTTTATAAGTTCGGCAGCCGCTTCAATGGTTTTTATATCCGGTTTCGGAGTTGCTATATAACTTCTGACCGCAGTACATTTTGTATAACTAAAATCGAACTCTTCGAACTGAGCATTTTTGGTAATATCTACCAACACCGGTCCTGGGCGACCAGACCTTGCTATATAAAATGCCTTTGCCATGATTTCTGGTATCTCAGAGGCACTGGTAATTTGATAGTTCCATTTGGTTACGGGAGTAGATATACCGATAATATCGGTTTCTTGAAAAGCGTCAGACCCCAATAATTCCCTTGTCACCTGTCCGGTAATACATACCATTGGGGTAGAGTCTATTTGGGCATCTGCCAGGCCGGTAACCAAATTGGTAGCTCCGGGGCCAGAGGTCGCCATGGCCACCCCTACTTTGCCCGATACCCTTGCATACCCTTGGGCAGCATGGGCTGCACCTTGCTCATGTCTTGTAAGTATATGGGTAAGTTTGTCTTGAAACTTATATAATTCGTCGTACACAGGCATAATAGCTCCTCCGGGGTAACCATATAATATATCTAC
Source organism: Maribacter thermophilus (assembly GCF_001020565.1). Lineage (GTDB taxonomy): Bacteria > Bacteroidota > Bacteroidia > Flavobacteriales > Flavobacteriaceae > Maribacter > Maribacter thermophilus. The sequence goes on from NZ_LDAS01000001.1 coordinate 1,249,918, forward strand.
CCCTTCCTCTAGCAAGCAATGTATGATCGCTTCCGCTCCGCTAATCTTGATCGTTTTTTGGGTCGACTCTTTCACCTTTTTTTCTTTCAATGTTTCCATATCAAAGTATTAATAATATGCTTTGCCCTAAAACTCATCCGTTACACAACCTTTGGAAGCCGATGATACGGTTTTGGCATATTTGTATAAAATTCCTCTTTCAGCTTTTAATTTAGGAGCTACCCATTTCTCTCTTCTTTTTGTAAGTTCTTCTTCAGAGATTTCAATATTTATGGTATTGTTCACTGCATCTATAGAGATAATGTCACCATTTTCGACCAAGGCTATATTACCACCAACCTGAGCTTCGGGCGCTACGTGCCCTACAACAAAACCATGAGAACCACCAGAAAATCGGCCATCGGTAATCAGTGCAACATCTTTACCCAGACCTGCCCCCATAATGGAAGATGTGGGCTTCAACATTTCTGGCATACCCGGAGCACCTTTAGGACCTTCATATCTAATAATAACTACGTCTCCTTTTTTAACCTTACCGTTTTTAATACCCTCGTTCACGGCTGTTTCACTATCAAAAACATTGGCCGTACCCCTGAAAGAAAGTCCTTCTTTTCCTGTAATTTTTGCCACGGCCCCTTCTGTAGCCAGGTTACCGAACAATATTCTGATATGTCCGGTTTCCTTAACTGGATTATCAAGAGTCTTAATAATTTGCTGACCATCTATTAGATTGGGGACATCTTTTAGGTTTTCGGCCAAAGTTTTACCTGTAACCGTTAGGCAATCGCCATGAAGCATGCCATTGTCCAACATATATTTTAATACTCCCGGTATGCCTCCCACTCCATGTAAATCTTCCATAGAATATTTTCCACTAGGCTTTAAATCTGCCAATAAAGGGGTATTGTCACTTATTCTTTTAAAATCCTCTAAGGTAAATTCCAATTTTGCCGCTTTGGCTATTGCCAAAAAGTGGAGCACGGCATTTGTAGATCCGCCTAGTACAGTTACCAATCTAAAGGCATTTTCTAAAGATTCTTTCGTAACGATATCTAAAGGCTTTAAGTCTTTTTCTAAAAGCAAACGTAGGGCCTCACCCGCCTTTTTACTTTCTTCTTCCTTAATGTTTCCGTTGCTTACCGCAGGATTAGATGAGTTAAAGGGTAACGACATGCCCAAAGCCTCTATGGCCGAGGCCATGGTGTTTGCAGTGTACATACCACCACACGCACCCGCTCCCGGACAAGCTTTATGTACCACCTCTTTATATTCCGCTTCATCTATGGTTCCGGCTACTTTTTGACCATAAGCCTCAAAAGCAGAGATTATATCCAATTTTTTACCATTATGGCAACCAGAGGCAATAGTACCTCCATAGACCAAAATAGAAGGTCTGTTCAACCTTAACATTGCCATCAAGGCTCCCGGCATATTTTTATCACAACCTACAACCGTAACCAAACCATCATAACTCATGGCTTCTACTACAGTTTCCATAGAATCGGCGATAATATCTCTTGATGGTAAGGAAAAACGCATACCAGGAGTACCATTTGATATACCATCACTGACCCCTATTGTGTTAAAAATCAGTCCGACCATATTGGCATTTTCAGCACCTTTTTTTACATGTAGGGCCAAATCGTTTAAGTGCATATTACAAGGGTTTCCCTCATAACCTGTACTTGCTATACCGATCAATGGCTTTTGTAAGTCTTCATCTGTTAAACCAATAGCATGTAGCATTGCTTGCGCTGCCGGCAAGGTAGGATCTTGTGTTACACTTTTACTGTATTTATTTAATTCCATATTTATTCTAGTATGCTTATATCAATTTTATAATCGGTCTTAATCAAAGATAAAAGTTTAAAATCCGCCTTTTTTTTATCCATAACGACAGATCCAAATTCAATTTTACCAAAATCACATTAATTAATTGAAAATCAATTAGTTACATATTCTTTTTATATCATATCCAATAAATCAAGATATTGGATATTACACCAAAAAAAAACCTGTATCGGAGTTTTCTGATACAGGTTTTTAAATCAATAAAAAATCTATATCATTCCCGTTCAGGAATAATAATGACCACATTGATTAGTATTTCGTTCAAATTCATAAAACAATATTACATTAAAATATTCAAATTACCCGCACCATGTAAATAATTACTTTTAAAATTTTGTTTATAATATAACAACTATATCAATTTAAAGGACACATTGTTTCCTTCCCTTTTTTGAGCCAAAATTGAGATGGCCTTATCTGACAACTGGAGGATTCGTGGATACCCACCCGTAGTCTGGCCGTCTTTCATAAGTACGATCAATCTGCCCGAAGGTGTTAGTTGCACCGTTCCCGGCAAAGTGGCAGAGGTCAACATACTATACTCCAACCCCACAATATTTTCTTTTAACTGATAGGCCATTCTATTGTTTTGTTTGGATATGGTGAAATCTTTAGAGAACAAACTTTCTAGCTGTCTATCGTCTAACAAATCAAATTCCGGAGCTTTATATACTTCCAAAATGGTTTCGTCCAGAAAACTATCTGTTTTTATTTCTGAGATCTTTGGTATAAAATCGGCATATCCGTCATAAGGTATACTATCACCATCTTTTAACCTGTTCACTTGGGTTATAGGGATATAAAACGACCTACTGGACAGTACTTCGTTTGTGGTAAAACCACCCTTGATGGCAAGATAGGCCCTAAACCCTTTGTTCAATTTACCATAGGAAAGAATATCTCCTTCATGAACCTGATATATTTTATAGTTCCGAACCGGTTCGTTGTTTAACGTTACCGACATAGAGGCTCCTGCCATAACTATGGACGTGCTCTTTTCGAAAATCAATGTTGGTCCGGTCATCGTAATTTCCAGTACGGCATCCGTCACTTTATTTTCTAAAAGCGAATTTGCCTTTTTTACAGAAATATGATCCATAACCCCAGAGACGGGAACGCCTTTGTTTCTGTAACCAAACCTTCCTAAATCTTGAACACTGGTATAAAACCCCGATTTTAAAACCTTAAGCATTTAAAACAATTTTTTCTGGTTTATAAATACCCACCTCGGTTTCTATTTTATGTAAGTTGTACTCTGCCAAGGTAATTTGTTGAAATTGGATTTTATCACCTACACTTACGAAACAGGGGTCCTCTTTATTGATATCGAAAATAGGAATAGGGCAGCTTCCTATAATGTTCCACCCTCCGGGGGAGTCTTGTGGATAAATTCCCGTTTGTTTGCCCGCTATGCCCACAGATCCCTTTTTTACCTGTAAGCGAGGTTCTGATTTTCTAGAAACCTCCAATTCTTTCGGGAGCCCGCCCAAATACATAAAGCCAGGCAAAAAGCCTATACCATACACGGTATAAACATGACTTGTATGTAGCTCTATGACCTCGGACACTGTTTTTCCAGCCTTTTGCGCCACCTCTTCCAAATCTATTCCAAAATCCAGATCATACAATACCGGCAGTTTCCATAGCAGTTGTTCTCTTTTACTACCTTTTTCTATATTGGCATACCACTCCCCTATTTTCTTTTTATAGGTAATATAATCTACTTTTTCCACTTGGTTTACCACTAATAGCGAGTTATAGGCCGTTACCGTTTCCCATATTCCTTTGGGCAAACAATGTGTTTTTAAATACTCATCAAACAAGATGATACTATCGAGTATGTTTTCATCTACCATATTCGGCCACTCTATTAAAATGGCATGCTCTCCATAAGGTTTAATTTTAATAGGTGCGTGATTCATTTTTTAAAGAATATATGTTGATTGGGCATTTCTTCTGAAAGGTACATCAATATTTGTAATGCTTCGGGTGTATCGCCATGTACACAATAAGTATCTGCAAAAAGTGTTTTAATGTCTTTAGAAACGGTACGTACCTTGTGTTCTTTAATGATAAGTATCAAATGTTCCATGACCTCTTTTGGGTTTCTAATAATGGCATTTTCGTTTCTTCTAGAAACCAAGCTCAGATCATTGTTATAATTTCTATCGGCAAAAGCTTCTCTCTTTACTTTAAAGCCCTCTGTCTCTGCCAAAGTTTCAATTTTAGAACCATAGGGCACATATAAGAACAAACGAGACCTATAGGGCTCTATGGCTCTTAAAAATAAGGCCGCCAAAGATTCGTCTTTGGCAATATCGTTGTAAAGCGCACCATGTGGCTTAATATGCACAAGCTCCGCTCCTTTATCCATACATACTTTATGTAGGTCTGCTATTTGCTCTTGAATACTTTTTACAAGTACACTCTCGGATATCTCCATGGAGACCCTTCCGAAATTTAATTGATCCGGATAGGCCGGGTGTGCCCCAATCTTTACATTATTGGCTTTTGCCAATGTTACGGTTGCGGACATAGACTCTGTATTGCCAATATGACCACCACATGCAACATTACAAGAAGAAATGAAGGGAAAAAGTTTGTCTTCATTTTTTACACCCTCACCAACATCACAATTAATATCAATAAAATACTTGCTCATCTACAATAAATCAAAAACCTTTAAAATACTCTTTACCCCTAATACTATGGATAAACATACGATAGTTATCCCCATCAAGTTTTGCAATAGATTATTCTTATAAATCCCCATTACAGAAGTCTTGTTCACGACCCATAATAGAAATATTGCTATTAAAGGTAACAGTATGCCATTGGCAACCTGTGCAAACTTTATTACCTCTATGGGTTTAATACCGAAAAATAGGAAAAAGACGCCCAACCCAAGAATTGTCATCCAAACCATTCTGAATTTATTGTTTTTAAATCCGTTCTCCCACCCAAAACAGCTAGCGGCAACATAAGCGGCGGCCAAAGGTGCGGTTATCGCAGAAGTAACCCCTGCAGCAAACAACCCGACCCCCATAAAATATTTTGCCCCTGCACCATACAAAGGCTCCAACCCCTTAGCAAGGTCCATTACACTACGTACCTTAACGGCATCTATGGATGCAGCGGATATTATAATACACAGAGATACGAAACCTCCTACCGCTATAGAAACAAAAGTATCTCTCTTACAAGATTTCAAATCACTTTTTGATTTCCATTTCTCACTTACCAAAGAGGCATGAAGAAATAAGTTATATGGAACCACCGTAGTACCCACCAAGGCAATAATGGTGAGCAGGTTCTCATTGGTAACCTTTGGCACAAACAAACCTTTTATTACTTCTATAATATCGGGTTTTGTAATGATGGCCGTTAATACAAATGAAAGGCTCATGATCAACACCAATACTACAAAAGCCTTTTCCAACACCTTATAATTGCCCAGATATAATAGACAGAAAGCCAAGCCGCCGATCAAAAAAGGGTAATACATTATATAGGTATCCCCAAAAACTGCTTCCAGCCCTAAACTCCCACCTCCAATATTGCCTGCCTCATAGGCCGCATTACCAATAACCACCGCCGCCAGAATTATAATAATGACAGTATTTCGTATCCATTTATTTTTAAATTCACTTTTTATGACCTCTGCCAAACCCTTTTGGGTAATTATACCCAATCTAGCGGACATCTCTTGAAGTACCATGGTCGCAACAATGGATAAGAGCATTGCCCACAATAAAGAATAACCGAACTCAACTCCCGCTAGGGTACACGCAGTGACCGTTCCCGGACCAATAAAGGCTGCGGCAACTAAAACTCCCGGACCAATTTTCTTGAACATTTGTATAATTTATGGTTGAATGTAAAGATATATGTAAAAACCCCCAAAAATTTGCCTTCTCAAAAATTGAATTTCACAACAGATTTAACATTTTAAAATGCCGTTCATCTAAAAAAAAGTCATTCGTCTAAAACTAAGATGTCATACATCGATTTTAAATAATAAACCTAAAATTTTGCTGTTATTAATAACCCCGAACCAAAAAACTTAACCTACTTAATGACTTGTGTAGAATGTAAAAAGGAACTAGGATATTTAGACCATAAAAATGCGATTGACAGTTTAGGAGTTGAGCTTTGCTCACATCATCATGGTCTTATGCTAGAACTTATAAGAAAAAAGAAAACACCATTAGAAGCTATTCAACTTTACTATGGATTAAAGGAAGCCGGAATACAGGGAATGCTAGAATGGTGGGATGGTAAAAAGTCGATAGATATTGCCATATCAAGAGTAAAACTGAATATAGAAATAGATTCTGAATATGACAAACTAACGGAAGACCAAGCTATTAACCAATTAGAAGAAGCTATGCATTCTTTTAAAAATGGTTTTACGACCATTCGAATTCCACATATTTTAATCCGCAATTATTTAAACGAAACGGTACAAAATATAATAGGAATAATAGAAGGTCTAAAAGCAAACATCAAAGTAATCAATTAAAACGCACTTCTATGGACCGTTCCAATAAAACGCTTAAAACACCGATTAGATTGGCATTGGCAACTTTGTTGGTAGGTATAGTGATGCGAATATTAAACTGGCCATATGCCAAAATCGTAATATTTATATCTTTTTTGGCTATTGGCGTCCTATATGCCATACGTTTTAGCAAAAAGAAAAACAAGCGGCCCGTGTCTTATGTAAAAATGATCTTGGTCTTGTTTTGGACCACTAACGGTATGCTCAGAATTTTAGACTTCCCCTACACCATAGTTTTTCAGATAGGAACAGCAATTACCTTTATCACATGGTTTGCCATGGAAGGTACCGCTTACTTTATGGATGATAACCGAAAACCAAAAAATTCCGTTACAGAAATAATATGGAATTTTGCCATGGTAATAGGGGTACTTACCATTATATCCGGAGGCTTAATGCATCTTCTAGGTTGGGATTATGCTATTCCTACACTAACCGTAGGGCTTACCGTAGTAACGGCGTATATCTTAAAAGACATCTTTAATTCCTCAAAAAAGGAGAACAGCGATAACAATAACGAAGAATTATCGCTCTAAAAAGCATTATAGCTAGTACAAAGTTATTTGTTAACCCAGCCAGCCTTCTCTATCCAGCGATCTATATTGTATGGCCTCGCTTATATGACTCCCATTTAATTCGGGTTCACCGGCCAGATCCGCAATGGTACGGGAAACTTTTAAAATTCTATCGTAGGCCCTTGCGGATAGATTCAACCGTTCCATAGCATTTTTCAACAGCTCTTTTGATTTATTGTCAAGCCTACAGAACTCCCTTATCTGTTTGGTATTCATTTGGGCATTATAGTGAACATTTTCCAACCCTTTAAACCTTTTTGTCTGTATCTCTCTAGCGGCCGTCACTCTTTTTCTGATCTCTACACTGCCCTCACCTTTCCGGTCTTCTGATAATTTTTCGAAAGGCACGGGGGTTACCTCTATATGAATATCTATACGATCCAAAAGAGGCCCTGAAATCTTACCCAAATACCGTTGCATTTCTGCCGGTGAGGAGGTAACGGGAGCATCGGGATCATTAAAATACCCTCCAGGGCTTGGGTTCATACTGGCCACTAACATAAAGCTACTTGGGTAGGTAACCGTGAAACGGGCCCTTGAAATGGTCACTTCCCTATCCTCCAAGGGTTGCCTCATAACTTCGAGTACACCGCGTTTAAACTCTGGTAATTCATCCAAAAATAGAACCCCGTTATGGGAAAGTGATATTTCTCCTGGTTGCGGGTAGGCCCCGCCGCCTACAAGGGCCACGTCTGTTATATTATATATTGAGGGGGTAAAAAATATTATGAAGTATATGACTATCATTATCAATATTTATCTCTTAAAAATAACCAAAATTTCCCAAAAAAACATACCACACCCTTAATCAAATAAAATCTTAATCCCTACTGGATTTATAGGGTCAAAAAAAAAGAAAACTAAAAAAAGTAAGCGATTTTTATCTTTTAAGGGTTTAAACTCAGACTAACTTAAACCAGTCATTACCTTTGACCTATTAATCTTTTATAAGTTTAAAAAAAGTAAACTTTAAATTATTAAAAAGCTAGAATTTTTAAGATTTTAAGAAGGAAGCTCTTTGTTTTTAACTTAAAGAGTTAACGAAGTTAAATCTTTTTTTTTAGAAATGCAATTTGATAAAATTCTGTATTATTTTATGTTAATAATCATTTAAATTATCGACGAATGGTTGATTTTGTTAAGAAACATTAACATAAAATAATAATTTAATTTATTATTTCAACTACTCCAGTATAACTCCCATTAAATTGTCCTAAAGTTGTAACTGCATTAAAATTGAAATTAAAAGTGCCATCATTAAGTTCATTTACAATTATCCTTGCTTCTTCATTTACAATATCATTTTGATTCATAACTGTATTATATGATTGAACCTCATTATTTGAAATTTGATATTGATTACTAAAACTTAATACTGATAAGTAGTTATTTGAGTTTCCATCCTCGTCATAGTTAAAAGTAATACTTGGTAAAATTGAAGCTTCTACTGGTACTCTAACCACAAACCCTAAACCATATTCAAAGTCATTAGAAAATAATTGTGGATTTGAATTAAAATCTAATATTTCGCCTTTGGTTAAAAGGATTGTATAAAGACCACTATTACCTAAATTATCTCTTTTTATATAAGCATTAGTAATTTCATAACTATTATTAGCTATTGTAAAAGTGTTTTGATTATTTACATCATTCGTATTATTTTCATCAGATGATGAGCAACTAATTAATAAACCAGTCAAAAATAAAACTGTAATAAGTTTTGTAAATTTCATAAGACAGTAGTTTTAAATTCATTTTTTAAGTAATTCTTGATATTTGGGCTATCTACTTTTATTAACTTTTCTTGTAATTCAGGATAAATTTTTGCACCTGTTATTCCTTTGATTTTAGTAGCTTTTATAACATCTGATTTTAATACAAAATCTAACACTAAAGGATTGTCCAAATAAGGCTTTATAAGGCTTTTGAACAAAGTATTATAATGCCATCCTTTATCACACTCAATAAAATGTTTGAGGATATTTACCATTTGGGATTTAATCTCATTGATAATTTTTTCCTGTTCCTCATCACTCATATTTTTCAAATTGTCAATAATTGATTTAAAATCTTCATTGGCAAAATCAATTTGTATTTGTTGCTTGTAAATTGTAGCCTTTTTACAAAAGGAACAACTCCATTTGAACTTTGGTTTATTCAGTTTATCAGGAATAAAAACTAAATTCATTGTATTTCCACAAGAGCAATTCATTTTTTTCCTTTATTCATAGAATTCCCCCATATATATAGTGCTACTATAAAAATGATTATCATTACAATTAAAGCTCCAAACCCTAAACCTCCACCCCCTTTATGTGAATCATCAAATGCGTGAATTGCATCAGAATGAGCAGATGCTCCAGTTTGAGCCTTTATGTTAATTACATAAAGCATTACAATTACAACTGATATACTTCTATTCATTTTATAATCTTTGTTTTAATCCATAACAATAATACAAATTAAAACTAAATATAGGCAAGTTTGCCCATAGGTTTCTTTGCCTAATTGCACACTTTTGAGTGTGAAAAAATCTAATAAAACAAGAAAGCCTCCTGTAAGAAATGACAAGCTTTTAAAAGAGTTTGGTATTAATTTGCGTAAAATCCGAAAGCAAAAAGGGATTACTCAAGAACACCTAGCTTTTGAAATTGAATTGGAAATTTCACAAATAAGTAGAATTGAAAGAGGTATGTTAAACACTACCATAAGTACTGCTTATGAGATTGCTTCTGCATTAAATGTTGACTTAAAGGATTTATTTGATTTCTCTAAAAAAGATTGAGAAACAACCCTATCTCTTAACCACTATTTTAGACCTATTTTACCCTGTTTTTTTCACAAGGGTTCTCAACTAGTACAACAATATAATCAAAGTTTGAGAAAATCATTTTGTCTAATCTTGGGAAAATGTGTTTAAAATTGTGAATTTTAAATAAAAATCTGATTTATTGACCAAAGAAGTAAATATATGCTTTAAACAATCCAAAAATTACCAATAATATAATCAAAATCAAAAAACCACCCTTCATACTATCCAAAATTCTGTTAGAGTAATTATCGAAGTAATCATTATATCTTTTATCCTTTTTTTCCCTTTTTAACATTAAAATAAAGTATTCAATTCATCATAGTGAACTTGATTTACAATCTCTGAAATATTAGTATTTATTCTTGCATTGAATAAATCTCTACTTACAGTAAAAGTTGATAATTGTGAATCATCAAATTTATGATTTACCAGTTCTTTGATTTCATTATCATTTAATGAATCTGATAACCAGCTTTCTTCATTTTCTTTAGATAGAATTACTGGTTGTCTTTTTCTTAAATTGTGAATATCAGCAAAAAGTGGAGATGCTGTTTTAGTTAGAATTGTGAAAGTAAAATATTCATCTATTGAAGTGTAAATTCCTGCTAGTCCAAAAACTTCATCATCAGTTCTTTTTATATGATAAGGATATTTCTTTCCTTTATAATCGTGAGGTTCATAAAAGCCTGTAACTGGAATTATACATCTTTTTGAACTGACTGACCTTTTATAAATGAAGTGTTCAAATAGCTTCTCTGATTGAGCATTAAGACCTCCACCAAATTGTACTGCTTTTTTATAATAGTCTCTTAAACCTTCTATTTTGGTGTTTGAGGGTGCAATTCCCCATGTTCCTATTGTTAGTACTGATGGTTCTTCTTGTGGTATAAATAGCATATTAGGATGTGAAAATCCATTTAGATGATATGAGGGTATGTCAAATGCATCCCTAGAATCTTCATCATATAGGCTTACTTTAAACCTATTTTCTAATTTAACTACTTTCTTTGTCTGACTGGTATGGAAACACATTATAAATCTCTAATGAAATGTTGAACTATTCCTAAACATAAAATTGTATCATCTTCTCCAATTTCAATATTTGGAAATGATTTATTATCAGCAATTAAAATGTTTTTCTCCTTATCAAATCTTTTAACTGTAAATTCTGTATTATTTACTGATAGAATTCCAATTTTATTATCTAATAACTCCTTATCTGACTTGACTATCAACAAATCTCCTATTTGTAAAGTTGGGTACATTGAATCTCCCTTTACTCTTACTAAAAAAGTTGCATCAGGATTTGTTAAATATTTAGAATCCAAACTGATTCTTTGCTCTTTAAAATCGTCAGCAGGACTTGGAAACCCTGCTTGAACACCATCTGAAAAATACTTAACCTTAATTTCATCTTCAAGTAATTCAAATGGCACAAATTCTAGTTCTGAACTTAACTTTGGTATTTTAACTATACTCATTATTCAACCTCTAATAATTCATTCCAGTCAGTAGTATATTTTTTTGAAAGTCTCTCTTGTCTCATCTTCCATGTTCTACCTAAATCCTGACTTCCTAATCTTACCTTTTTTTGACCAGTAATTTTGTTCAACTTATCAATTGTTTTCATTAAAGATAAATGTTTTGGATTTTCCTCACAAAACATATTTAATTGCCTTTGATTTTCAGGAACAATTCCCATAACCATTACACCTGCCTTTTTATAATAATATCCCTCCTTGAAAATTGACTTTAAACCAATTTGAGCATATTTATTAATTGTCAATGATGAGTTTGTAGGATAAGGTAATTTAACCACTATATTTTTTCCATATTGCCTATGGTCTTTTCTATGAGAATTAGTGTGTAAAAAAACTAAAATCAAATTAGTACATGAGTTCTGTTTCCTCAATTTTTCAGCACATGATACTGCAAAAGTTGAAATCCTCTCTTTAACTTCATTTAAACTCGATAGGTTTTTTTCAAAAGAGCGAGTCGTTGCAATAGCTTTTTTGTTTTTGACTTCATCTAAATCTAAAGTCATTATTCCCATTAATTCTCTTTGTAGTCTTAAACCAACTATTGAAAACTCTTTTCTTACCCATTCACTAGGTAATTCAGTAAACTGATAAGCATTAAAAACATTATGTTTTTTAAGTCTATCTGAAATTCTTCTTCCAATTCCCCACACATCTTCAATTTTAGTCCATTTAAGAGCTTTTAAACGCTTTTCTTCTGTGTCGATAACATAAACCCCTTCTGTTAGGTTTTGATACTTCTTAGCTATCTTATTTGCGATTTTAGACAAAGCTTTTGTAGGGGCTACTCCAATTGATACTGGAATTCCAGTCCACTTTTTAACTTTAGCTTTAATTTCTAAACAATAAGAATTAAAATCATATTGGTCAAAACCTTCAAATTTCAAAAAAGCTTCATCAATTGAATAAATCTCAACATCAGGAGTATAGGTTGATAAGATATTCATTACCCTGTTACTAATATCTCCGTATAAAGTATAGTTAGATGAAAATACATTTACACTATTTTTATTAAAAACCTCTTGGTATTGATAGGCAACTGCCCCCATAGGTATTCCAATTTCTTTAGCTTCATTTGAACGTGCAATTACACACCCATCATTATTTGACAAAACCACAACTGGCTTTCCATTTAAGTCTGGACGAAACACTCTTTCACAAGAGGCATAAAAGCTATTACAGTCAACTAAAGCAAACATTTTACTCTTGGTATTCAACACCAATGACCTCTAACTGGTTTTCACTGGTAATATTGTCAATTGTCATTTTAGGAAATGCAGGATGTAAGGCTGATAATTCTAAAGTATAACTTCCAAATAAACTATCTCCTTTTTCTTGCTTTAAATTTAGCTTTCTTACAGTATATCCCTCTGGCTCATAATAATCCTTGATTGAATTATTATATATCAAACCTATCTTATCTTCTATTTGAGATAATTTGAAATCTGTATCAATTAAAATTAAATCATTAGCATTATACTTGGGATTTAGTAAACCTCCAATAACTTTTATTGCTATAACTGTATTAGGGTAATCTTTTTCAGGTACTTTTACCCACCCTGATATTTTAACTTTAGATTGCTTTTTATAAAACCTTCTATGTGCGTTTTTAGGAGTGTAAAGAGGTAAATAAGTTTTATATTTAAGTTCCTCATCAACTGTACTCTCTACTTCAAGTGAGTTCTTAAATTTATCAAAAGTAGTTTTAGCATTTTCAACAAAATCATTCCATGAATCCCCTTCATCAAATACATCTGCATAACTATCAAGTACCATGATACCGTTGTATTTTTTTATTATATCATTCCCTTCTGCTTCATTAAGTTTTTCCAACAATTGACTTTTCTTGTTGTCAAAGAATTTTTCTCCTTTGCCCTCAACTACATAAAGCATATCTTTATACAATACGATGAAATCAGGGAAGTATTTTTTACTACCGTATGAGAAATGAATTTGCCTATCATTTTTAATCCAAAAAGGAATTAGACCAACATTATTTTCATTAGTAATTATATCAAAATAATCAGCTAATTTCTTTTCAGTATAAGAATCGAATTTAGAATAGTCATAGATATTATTATCATATCCATAAAAATTATAACCCTCTTTAATTAGTTCGATAAGCTTTGTCTTATCTTTTAGCTTAATCCCATCCTTGTTCTCAATTTGGTCAATCGGAATGGTAATGGTAGTCTCTGTAAATTGCTTCTTTAAGTTCCAACTATCTTCTGCAAATATTGGTTTAAAATCTAATCGGAAATATCTTTTCTCAATGTAATTTCTGTAAAAGAATGAAAATGTATTTCTGAAATGGTTTCTAACAAGTTCTTCATCAGAATCTGAAATGTGATAATATTGCAATCCTATCTCGTTTAATTTATTCATATAAACCTGAAACTGTTTATTTATGAAATCCGTATCAGGAAGACAATACAATTGACTTGTTACATGACCTAAAATTGATTTTGCATCTTTATTCCCTAGAATTAATTGTTTGGGTTTACCTCCTGCATTTTGAATTTGATGATGATATTCTTTTTTGTCTGCAAAAACATCAACTTCAACAAAAAAAGAGCTTGGTTTATATTTTACAAATCTTTTAATTTCATCACTTTCTCCTGAAAAGCAATTATCATCAGTAAAACTCTCAAGTATAGCATCAGTATTTGTAATTAAATCTACTAAACTTACTTTCTGACCATTTTCTTCTTTTACTTTAAAATCTGCCTTAATATGTGGCAAATACTTACCATCTAATAAATGAGATTTAACATTGTTATTAACCTGTTTCTTTTCTCTTTCATAAGAAAGATATTTATCAATCAAGCCAAATTCTTTTTGTATGGCTTGTATTTGTTCTTCAAAATTTTTCCCCTTATCACAAACTATATGTAATCTTTCTGCTTGTTGTAATAAAACATCATCAATATCATCAAATTCTCTCTTTTCTTTATTAAGCCGTACTCCTCTACCTATTATTTGTTTTACAGATGTTTTAAATTCTGTATCTGTATCATTGATTACTGCCATTGCATAGATATTAGGCAAATCAATACCTTCATCTAGCTTTTGCATATAAACTACCAGTTCAACTTCATTAGTTCTAATCTCATTAAACTTCTTTTCAGTTTCCTTATCTGACTTTCCATGATAAAAAATTGAGGTTTCTGCAATATCCTGAATATCCTTGCTAATTTTTGATATATCATTTTGATATTCACTTTCCAATAAACCCTTTATCAAATTGATTATTTCTAGGTCTTGAATCGCTATTTTATCCAATATGATGTTCAAGTTATCAATATCATTTGAAAGGTCATTTTTAATATAGTCAAATACAATTTGAGTATATTTTGTGTCATCTTTAACTTTTACAAAAGATATAGGCTTCAATCCTTTTGCTTTTTCATCCAATAAGACTGACTTCTTTTTAATTAAATGTATTAGGAAAAGTGTTATTAGTTTTAACCTCTCTGATTGTGGAACATCAGTTTTGGATTTTTCAACTTTTTCAGGAGTAGCTAATGCAATCGCTCTTACTAACTTTCCATGACCATCTTCTAATAAGCTTCTGATGTCATATTTGAAAGCAATAGTTTGATTCTTTTTTTCTTGGTCTCTATTGTTTTCTACTGCCGTTGCAGTAAACTCAATAACCGATAAAGGATGAAAGTTTTTAATTATTTTACCAGACCCTCCTTTACTTTGAGCGTGATGGGCTTCATCTGTAATAATTACTAATTTCTTGTCTTGTAAAAATTGTTTTATCCCTATGGTATTTCCTTCTTCATCTTTCCATATAGCAGATTCCCACGCTTTTTCTGTATTTGTTGCATTTGCACCAAACTTATCCATGTTAAAAATGAATATATTTGGAACATCTTTATCTGTAAAAAGATTCTGTTGATAATTATCCCCAGTAATTAAGTTATATTTAAACGGAGAATCATCAGCCCAAACAGATTCAAAATTTCCACTTGTAAAATTCCTGACTGTTTTATGATATATATCCTTTTTTGCATGTGGAGTAATTATTAAAAAATTATCAATCCCATGCTTTTTATTTAATAAATATATGGAAGCCCCCATCAACATAGTTTTACCACTTCCTGTCGCCATTTCATAGCCTATATAAGGTGCTTTCTCCCCTTTGGCAGTCTTATCTAACAAATCTTTAATAAGTGGGCTTATTCTTCTACCAGTCTTTTTATTTAAGTCAAGCTCGGCTTGTGAAGTTGAAAACAAATAATCTAAAACATATAAGGCATTCATTTGATAATACCTTAATTGGTGTTTAGTAATTCCATCTTCTAAACTATTGAATATCGAAAATTCAGAAGTTGAAAATAAAGCAGTTTTGTTTACTTGATAGTCTGATACTATCTGTTTTAACTCCTTTTCGTACCTCTGATAATATGAGGCTATAAGTGTCTTTAATTTTGCCATAGCCAATATTATTTTTCTAGTTCGGAAAAGATTGCTTTTGGCACTTTAATTACCTCTAAATCATCAGGCTTACTTTCATAGGCAATTTCAACTCCTCTGTTTGTGAATACGTTAATATATTGAGGGTTATAATGTCTTTTAACATGTTGGTATATATGAAAAATCTCATCATAAGCCATAAAATTATTGTTTTCATCAGGTGCATTTAATGAAATAATTGCAACCCTTTTTTTAGTTCCAACTTCTTGTAAGCCAATTAAAGGAATTTGATTATCAGGAAATATAAATCCATTTGATAAATCAATACTATAATCTATAATGTAATCATAAGAAGCTAAAAAAGATTCTTCAATATATCTTCGTCCCAATCGCCAATTGAAATCGCCTGTACCATCTTGATTTAAAGTAATTATACTTTCTCCTAAATGATAATATTTAAAACTACCTCCTCCTTGCCAATTAACTTCCTCTGAAACACCAAGTTTATCTTCATTAGATATAACTTTAAGCATTCTAGGTAAAATCACTTCATCAGCATGACCACCAATCTCTACACCTATCCATTTTCTATTCATTTTATGTGCAACTGAAAATGTAGTACCACTACCACCAAAAGAATCGAATACTAAATCCCCTTCATTAGTACTTAAATGAATAATTTTCTTTAACAATTTTTCAGGCTTCGGTGTATCAAATATTTTATGTCCGAATAAATCTTTAATTTCTTTATTAGCAGTCCTAGTAGTTCCTGATTCATCTCCATACCAAACACTTTCAGGCAAATCATCTAAGTCCTTGTCAAACCAAATTGATTCAGGTACTCTACCTTTTTGATTCTTCAAATATATTTTCCTAATTATTCTGGTTTCATCATCTGAAAAAATTATTTCGCCTGATTTTATTTTCTCCTTTACAGTTTCTTTACTCCATCTCCAACCATTTTCAGGAGGAGAAATTACATTCCCTGATGGAGTTTTTATATCATATATTAAGTTTGGTCTATATAATGAATTTCTAACATCCCCACTTCTCCAATCCCCATTCGGGTCATTATCTGGATTTGAATAATTAATATTATGTTTTTCTAATCTTTCATCTAATCCCAATTTTATTTCATCATTTTTTCTGTAACATAAAATATAATTATGATGTATTGAAAATTTACCTTCATATCCTTTTCCTTGTAGTGAATGTTGCCATATTATATTACCCATGAAATTCATCTTACCAAAAATATCATCCATCAATAATTTTGCATGAAATATTGCGTTGTCATCTAAAGTTACCCAAATGAACCCATCATTTGCCATTAAATCATAGATTCCTACCAATCTATCTCGAAACATTGATAACCATTCAGACATTTCGAGATTATCATCATACTGCTCAAATGCATTACCAGTATTATATGGAGGGTCAATAAAAACACATTTTATTTTTTCTTCATCTGGCTTATTATCTAAAATCTTCTTTAATGTATTGAGAGCTAATAAATTATCTCCCTTTATCAACATATTGTCTATACTTGAGTCTTCTTTTTTACCTTCTTCAATAATCCACTCTTTTAATGTATCAGGTAAAGTTCCTTCAACATCGTTTTGAGTTCCCTTAAAAGTGTTTTGTAATACAAGTGGTCTAGCTTCCTTAACTCTTATATCATTTCTATCAACCCAATAAGGTGTTAATCCTTTTCCTTCTTCATCATCAATTTCATAAAAAAGAGCATCTTCTTTATTTATCCAATTAATTTTTGGAGCAGGAATATCTGAATCCATTTTAATATCATCTTGATTTCTTACAAGAATAGATTTTTGTTTGTTATACCATTCTAGTGATAGCGAACCTTTGTATTTTTTAGCCATTTTTAATTTCTTTTTGATTTGAACCTACAAACACATTTTGGGTCATTACAAGTATGTTCTAATTCGTTATTTCTTATTTTGTTTGCAGCATCTATGATTCTGTTTTTCATATCATCTAAATCATTTGCTGTCAATTCGTTTTTATGTGAATCGTTTTTATCGAGATTGTAAATTTCTAAAAAGTCTGCATTATCCCCTGTTAATTCTTTATATCCTAAAGCGTAGAGTTGTAGTTGGTCAATTGTAGCATTATAGGCTTGGGCATCTTCTGTCGATTTAAAGTCAATAATTACCCTCTCCTCTGTTCCATCTAACTTTTTTCTTTTAATCAAATCCATTTGACCATTAACAATTATTCCATCCCCTAAATCTAACTGAATGTCCTTTTCAGCATATTCTATTGTTGGAAATTCATCTTGATTTTTATCGTGATAAACTTCTACTGATTTTATTGCTCGTTTGGTCATATCTCCCTCAACTACTGACAAAGCATAAGGAAAATTAGTATGCCTATCAACAAGTTCAGGAATTTCTGATTTATCTAATACGTTTCCTTCAATTGCCTCTCTGTGCATTTCCATTAAAGACCTATGAATTGCACTACCATAACCAATTCTAGCCCCTAGAGGATTTTGAAATCCATAAAATGACCAAAACTTAAATGAATATGGACAATCAAAAAATGCTTTTAACAATGTGAAGTTTAAAGATATATTAGCAAGTTCTCCTAAATATTGTGGAGTAGTTTTATTTCTTTCTGAATAATCTCTCCCTTTAGATGTGAACAAGTATTCCGATTGTCTTATTTCTTGACAAAATTCAGATTCTTTTCCTTGCATTCTACCATCAGGAGACCTACTTATTAATAAAAACTTTTTAGCTCTAGTTATTGCAACGTAAAGAAGCCTTCTTTCATCTTCTGTACCTGTGGCATATCGCTCAACATCTCTTATTGGCAACGATAAAATAGATTTTAGAATAGTAGCGTTTTTTCCAGTAGGTTTAGATGAAGGTAGATAGTTTCTATTAAGACCAGGTATAAAGACAACTGGAAATTCCAACCCTTTAGATTGAAATATTGTCATTATTTGGACTGCATTAGGTGTCTTAAAAGTATTGTTCAACCAACCTTCAGGATAATAATTTTCAGCAGAATATTTTAAGAAGTTCATAAAACTACTTAACTTCCATTGTGGGTCTGTTTTAAAATAAATGGTTTCAAAGTCATTTATAATTTGACTAAACATACCTAAATTGTAAAATACTATTTCTTCACTATTATAACCTAAAGAATTATCTTCATCATTTTCAAAAACATCTTCACTTATCCCTGCTTTCTCTATAAAGGTCATGTAAATATCCTGAATATTAAATGCTTCGTAATAAGTATCCCTATGAGGGATTTTTTTATCTAAATATGCAATAGCTTCCCTTAAATCACTTGAATTAATTTTAGAACTTAAACCTTGCCAATATAATTCAAGAATTGTACTATCAATTTCTCCTTGTAAATAGGAAAAGATTGCCTTAGCAGACTGTATTTCAGGTCTATTGAATAGTTCATTTACACCTGTAACAATGAAAGGAATATTGGCATCTGAAAGGGCTTCCATAATTGGTTTAGCTTTTTTCCACTTTCTTACTAATATTACCATATCTCCATAGTCTAAACCTCTTGATTTAGTTTCTAATTTATCTTTAAACTCAACCCCTATCAAGTTATTTATGCTATCAACTATGGCTTGATTTTCACTACTAATATCTTCATATTGATTGAAAAGAATATCTCCTCTTTCATAGTCTTGATGTCCACTTGCATTCATTGACTTTTCAAGTCTTTTAGTATTATTTGTAATACAATTCAAGGCAACATCTATAATACCTTTAGAACATCTAAAATTATCCTCTAACTTTATATACTCAACATTATCATACCTATTTTGAAAACCTTGAATATAATTTACATCACTACCCCTCCATTGAAAAATAGTTTGGTCATCATCCCCAACCACACATAAATTACAATTCATCTCATCAAACAGTTTTACTATTTCTTCTTGAATTGGGTTTACATCTTGATATTCATCAACAATTAAATATTTAGTAGAATCTTTTAGTTTTTGATATAAGTTCTCATCATTTCTTGCTTCCTCAATTAACTGGGTCATAATCATTGAGAAATCAAAGTAGTAGTGCCTATGCAAAAGTGATTCATATTTTCTTAATGCCTCAATATAGCTTTCATCAATATTTTCAAGAGTTTCAGATTCTCTTAATGCTGATATAAGTGATGTAAAATGTCCTGTGTCTTTAAACCTCTCAAAGTTTAAGTCCATCATTCCACTTTCCTTAAAATATTTATCAATGAATAATTTAAGTTTTATCTCATCTAACACTCCATATTTTTGATACTTATACATGGAATCCTGTAATATCTTCAAACACCATGAATGTATTGTACCAACATACATTTCAGCAATACCAGTTTGTTCAGGTAATTGTTCTTTACATTTCTTTAATACCCTTGCTTGTAATTCCGAAGCAGCTTTTTCAGTATAGGTAAATGCTATTATTTCAGATGGATTTACTCCTGATTTAATTATTTCAACTATCCTTTGTGAAATAACTTCTGTTTTACCTGAACCTGCACAGGCTGTAATCAACAAGTTTTTATCTAATGTATGAATTGCTTTATATTGATTATCTGTATATTTCATTCTTTATCTTTCAATCTTCTTTTTGTTAGATTTATCGCTTTAATTCCAAATTCTTCTCCTTCTACTTCTTGAATTATTTTATCACTTAACCAATAAGTAAATACTTTTTCTTTATCTAATTCAAGAGCATCAATTAAGTTTATTAATTGCTCTTTAGTAGGCTTTCTTTCTCCATTTTCAATCCTGCTTATAGTTGCAACATCAACTCCAACAAGACTTGCCAAATCTTTCATTAAAAAACCTTTTTTCTCCCTATATGATTTTATTAATTCTGAAAGCATTATGTAGAATTACTAAATTGACATCTCTTGTCAAATCTAAAAATAATAATCGACCTAATAATCATTTGTTTTGAGTAAGTTATAAACATCTGATAAATAAATTTTTTATATATATCAGGTGTAAAGTAACCTCGTTGTAAACCCCCACCCATATACTTTATTTGGGGGCATACGCCCCATAAAATTTAGAGGTTAAAATTACTGTATGAGAAAAAAAATTGAATTGAAAAGGATTGTATTATATTTAGACTATGGTTTATTTTTAACACACTTTTAAAAAAATATAAAACTAAAACCTTGATAAAAAAATGTACTATATAAACCCACCCTTTTTTTGATACATTTAATTATATTTTGTATCTTTATTTAAAATAAAAAATATGAATGCAAGGTATGTTAGAGTAAGTACATCTAATCAAAATTTAGAAAGACAATTGAGAGAAGATTATAAAAACGAAAATCTCTTTATTGACATAGTAAGTGGTGCAACTCCATTCTGTGAAAGGGAACAAGGTATAAAACTAATTGAAGCTGTTAAAAAGAAGGAAATAAACTATGTTAGTGTACACTCAATAGATAGACTAGGGAGAAATTTATTTGACATTCTTTCAACATTAGAAATATTCAATAAAAACAATGTTGTTTTAAAAGTAGATAATCTTGGTTTAGAAAGTTTAGTTAAAGGGAAACCTAATCAAGCTTTTAAGTTAATTATAAGTGTTATGGCTAACATAGCTGAAATGGAAAGAGAGACAATGCTAGAAAGACAAAAAGAAGGCATTATGATAGCTAAAGCAAAAGGAACTTACAAAGGCAGAGTTAGAGGGTCAAAAGAATCTGACAGTACAATCCTTTCAAAATATAAGAATGTAGTAAAACATTTAAAAAAGAATCAATCAATAAGAAATACTGCCAAATTATGTGAAGTTAGTGCAGGAACAGTTCAGAAAGTCCAGAAGATTCTAAAAAGAAATGAATCCATTCTTCAATAGATTTCCCTTTGGATTTAAAATCTAAATATCCATTAGATTTATTGATATAATCTTTAGCATTCTTGTCAACTGAAATCCTGCTTAATCCACATTCATTAGATAACCAATTCGGATTTTTTTTGTAAAAAGCTAAAATCTTTTTTTCTGTCCAATCAGAACAATTACCAAAAGGAATAATAGTGTTATGCAAGAAAAAAGCTTGATTCTTTTTATCAATATAAAAAGGAACTGAAACAGCTTTTCCTGATGGTTGTATGAAAAAATATTTTAATAAATCTTTATTATGTAATAAAGAAAGTTCATTTGTATTGGAGTTAAAAAACTTTGAAGTATAGAATTTCTCATCATTAATAGAAAGAAGAATGTCATTTCGAGTATCTATTACATAATGTTCATCTATCAAATTAATTTTAAATTTAAAGATTAAAGAATAAATACTAGTTTGATTATCCCAACATTGAACATAAATCTCACTTATGTACTTATTTACAATTTTTTGCTTTTCTAAAAAAGATAATTTATCAGTATAAGATTCAAACTCCTTCTTTCTATTTTTTACTAACTCTTGACTATTTTTTGCATTTGCAAGTTGTAATTGAAAGTCTTTAATCAATCTATTTTTCTCAATAATAGAATTTTTAATTGATTCCATTTTTTTCTTTGCATCTTCTTTTGATATTACAGCATCAGTTATAGCCTCTATTAAGTTGTCTTTTTTATTTATTAAACTATTGAGTGATTTGTGTTCTACTTTAATAATCTCCTCTATCTCATTAATCTTATTGTCATCTTTAACAATATCTTTTTCAATTAAATTCATCAACTCATCATCTCTAAAAAATCTTGACCAAACAGCACCTTCAATTTTATCAATATTTATACTTCTATTTCCACAACTGTTATTTTTAATTCTTTTAGAACTACATTGATAGTAGTGGTCTTTTTTACTTTGACGACTTCTCCCATACATGTTTCTACCACATTTATTACATTTTAAAATTCCTTTGAGTAAGTATTTATATGTAACTTTTTTACCTGAATTATTAGCGTTTTTAGGTATGTTATCATTAACTCTTTCCCAAAATTCAGTATCCAAAATTTGAGGCACATCTATTTCATTACCTTTCCATAATCTTTTTCCCTTATATATTGGATTTTTTAAAATTGTTCTAATAGTATTACCTTTCCATAAGGCATCTTTTTTATTTAAGGTTTTATACGAACCGTTGTATTTATCTTTAACCTTATATTGCCCCTTGCCTAATTTCTTATATCGAGTTGGAATATTTTTTTCATTAAGATAATTAGCTATGGAATCAGTACCCATACCTGAAAGAGATAAATCATAAATTTGTTTAATAACTTTACTTTCTTCTTCATCGATTATTAAATATCCATTGTTGTCTTTTGTAAAACCGTAAGCTACCATTCCATGAACCTTACCTTCTTTAACGTTCCTATCTAAAACAGCTTTAATCTTTTTTTTAAGTATGTCAACGTATCTTTTGTTTATTAAAGATGAAATACTTCCAATGAACATCTCATCAACATCATATAAATCAAATTCTTTCCCTCCTTCAAAGTATAATTTAATATTCTCTTTTTTGAATAATTCACAAACATGAAACCAAACTTCTGGATTCCTTTCAAGTCTATCTTGATTTGTAACAAATACAGAAGTAATTACACCTTCAGTAATATCATCAAGAAGTATATTAAAGTTTGGTCGTTTATCAATTGTGAGAGTTCCTGACAAGCCATCATCTTTATAGATTTTATATTGCAAATTTTCTCTATTTGCGAAATCTATTCCTGATTTAACTTGATTTTCAATTGATTTCGCATCGTGGTCTTCCCTAGAAAGTCTTGCATAAATACCTAACATACAACTAATTTTAGGTAAATATAATAAAATGGTTACATTCTACAATAAGACATCAGATATGGTATGATGAGGGCTACGAAAAGGTCTTTGGCTCATAAGCCCCATATTTTTTATCTTTCCCACTACACTATGAATTTTGGTGGTTTCCAAAGCTTCGTGCAAGGTCATGGGAGGCAATATGGAAGGGAGCCTTTTTGCAAGCATGGTCTTACCCGCCCCTGGCGGACCTATCAATATAATATTATGTCCACCGGCGGCAGCAATTTCCATACACCGCTTTATGCTCTCTTGCCCCTTTACATCCGAAAAATCAAATTCTGGAAAATCCAGGCTTTTATAAAATTCCTCTCGTGTATCTATAATGGTCTGTTCTAATGGGGTACCCTTATCAAAAAATTCTATGACTTGTTCTATATTATCTACCCCGTATACTTTTAAATCACCTACAATAGCGGCTTCCTTGGCATTCTGTGTGGGCAATATAAAACCGGTAAAACCTTCTTCTTGGGCCTTTATGGCAATGGGCAGGGCTCCTTTTATGGGTTGTAAACTTCCATCTAACGAAAGCTCTCCCATGATAATATACTTATCTATATCCTCTGATTGTATTTGGCCAGATGCTGCCAATATGCCCAATGCCAATGTTAAATCGTAAGCAGAACCTTCTTTTCTAAGATCCGCAGGGGCCATATTTATTGTAATCTTTTTACCGGGAATTTTATAACCATTGTTTTGCAATGCCGCTGCAATACGATAATTACTTTCTTTAATGGCGTTATCGGGAAGACCTACCAAATGGTAACCTATTCCTTTATCAATATTTACCTCAACCGTAATCGTTGTCGCCTCTACGCCAAAAACGGCACTACCATAAACTTTTGTGAGCATATTAGAATATTCAACGCTAAATGTAACCTTTTTTTATGGAAAGTACTGTGTTACATTAATTTACCTCGAACCGTTTATGTAATGAAACAGGCACTCCCTTTTCTGTAAAACCTTCAAAAGAAATTTCAAATTCGCCCGTAATATCAGAGCTGTAGAATTCTATTCGCTGCTCTTTATGGTCCAATTTATAATTTGGGTACCATAGCAATTGATATCTGAAATCCGGTAAACGCTCGTATTTTTCCTTTAACGGACCTTCGTAAGATTGTCGATAGTAGTTCTTATCCTCGTTTGGTTTAAAGAGCTTTTGTACCTCGAGGTTCTCGGTATAATAATTCTTGTAATAATCTCCGTTGAACGTGGTAATATCCACAACACCCTGAAAGGTAGTCGTACCATAAAAATGTTGGTCTCTAGATATATTTATGGACTTAATCTGATTGGCCGATAAGCCAAGAACACGCTCGTGGTCCAATATTAAAATTCCGTCTACGAAGACCAAGGGCAATTTTCCAGATTCTACATAAGGAGCGATAGGTCTTACATGAAACTCGTTTTTACCGTTCTTGTTCTTCTGCAACCAAACATGCTCCACCACCTCAACAAAAGTTTCTTTAATGCTCGGAAACCTAGTATAATCATCCAGCAAATATTTAGTGGAACCCGGACCATAAAAGCGATCATTGGGTTTTCCAATCAATATGGTATCTGGTTTTGAACTATAATAGGCATTTTCAATTTGGTTATGGATACTGCGCTCTTTTATGGCGGACTCCATACCCCTATCTAATATAAAACGACTGAAATCTAAATGGGAAAAATCCAATGCTTCTTCTGTAAACACAGTTACATCAGGTATCGTATCGGTCTGTGACAACACTTGCAAATACATTTCCCCTACATCATAATCTTCATCTACATTTATATAAAAACGACCATCACGATCAGTAACGGCGATTTTAAACAAATAGTCCTCTCCTGGAAATGATACACCGATCGGAGTATTTTCAACGGTTGATGTGGCCATGTTACCCAACACCCCTTGAATAAGTTCTCCCCTTAACTCTGGCAGTATAAGCTTCTCTATTTTTCTTTTTTGTGGATATCCCTTTTGAAAATCGAATGATGTATTTCTGTCCTTTGACTCCAACTCATCCACTTTTCTAACAGAAATCGAATAATTGCCCAGTCCTTCCAATGTGTTTGAGGCTATTTTCATTGAAATTGCCGCTCGTTTGGTATAGCTTGTTTTGTCCAACTCTAACCGTAATGGTTGCTTTCGTTTTAAACTACTACTGGCCCCTGTTGAACTTGACTCAACCAAATCTGTAGTGTTCTTTTCCCTAAATACTGTTTGATTGCTAGTATATGGGTTTATAACGGTCACATCCAGATCATAAAAGTAGTTTCTCCCGTTGTTGAGCATCCATTGGGTATAGGCTACTAATTTGTAATTTCCCGAGGGTACACTAGAGGGTATAAAAAAGTTGCTGTCACCTATACCATTGGTTAATTTTATTTTTTGATTTAAGACCACCTCTTTATTCTCATTGACCAATTTTAAGTAGGCGATCTTACTTACATCACTTAATTGCCCTGTATTTTCCTTTAGACAATAAATGGTGTAGTACAGGTATTCTCCCACAAAAACCAATCTTGAATTAGTATGCACATATACCTGTTCTTGGTGGGGAACCTCAGCATAGTTATTTTGTACCTTCGTCGCAGTAACCTGAGAATTCATTTGCAAAAAAGTGAAATGAATTGTTAGCAGCAGTATTAAATAATGTTTTTTCATATCAAAATTGTTTATTCCACCCAAAAATCCGGAACTACATTATCACCCAGTGCCGTACAATCACCACAAACCCTATATACCATAAAATAAGGCCCAGGACCATCTGTAAACAACAAATCATCTTGTTGTGAGTATTCGCTATAATATTTTATTAAATTTTGTTCAATACCATCTATCAATGGAGAACTACCCCCTTCTGTTATTAGTGCAGGGGCCAACAGTGGGCAATCACTTACATAAGAAGGCAAGTCTTCATCTGGAAAAAAATCATCGTAATCAAAAAATATACGTTCTTCGGAAACCGTGCTCACCTGAAAAAAGCCCACAACATCTTCATCGTCTGTTTGTGACCTAATGTTTCCTTCCAAGAATCCCGATTGTATTTGCGAAAAGAGACTTTCAGAGCCGGATAAGGTCTCCAAGGTTTCGTAATAGGCATATGCAGCCCTACTCTGCACAAATTGCCTTACCAAGATGCTATAGCGATGAGACAAAATATAATTGTCCCTATTAATGAATCTTACAGGAAACTTACTCACCCTATCTTCACTATATTCGGTCGTATTCTCCATAATAATACCATTAGACAATTCTGTTCTATAACAAACTTGTTCTTCTTGTGTTCTTGCCCTAATATCTACTTCTGGGTTTGGAAGTGGCGAAACCACATAGGCATCCGCCGAGCTCCAATATGGAGCTATTATTTTATAAGTCTCCTCATATTCATACCTGTAATATTTTGATTGCCCCGTGGGGTCGTAACTATCTACATAAATGAACATCCCCTCTTCGGCTCCATCATCTTTAAAATCTCTTTCCGCATATACCCTTTCGATAGGATTAACGGCGGGCACCTCCATCTCATCGGACACGTACGTATTACCATCCGTTTGTATGGTCAAAGAGTATGTATTTCCGGAGACCGCCGCAAACGGACTGCTAGACTCATACACGCCCGAAGAGGTTTCCGTAAAGTTATAAACGCCACCATTGCTATCCCTTACCGATACTTGTGCTCCACTAACCCCGGACATTAGAACGGTATCTAAAGGAAATGTCCTGGACACCAATACGCGCTGCGTTTCGCTATTGTTCGTAATGGTTGCCTCTACCACCAAGGCACTTTTAAACTCTGAGTTTTCAATTTCAAATGGCTCCACACAACTATCGACCACAAAGCCGAGGCCAATGATTATGACTACAATAATGCTTAATCTTAGTTTCTGCATTTGCCTTTAGTTTATTTTTAAATCCAGCATAGCAACACTTCTACACTGATGAATTATATTATTTGCCCGTACACCATATCTACTGTTACCAAATGACATGGATAGAAAACAAATCTTTAAAAACCTCATTTCCCTTTTCATGACATTAAAATTTGAAATTATAGGTAATCGTAGGTACTGGAATAGAAAATATGGAGCTTTGATACGCTTTTAAATCTCCATTTTCCGTAACAAAGAATACGGAATATGGATTGTTTCTACCCAATACATTATAAACCGAAATATTCCAAAAACTATGGGCCAATTTATTTTTCTTATGGTTTCCCTCTATATTCAATCCAAGATCCAGTCTATAGTAATCCGGTATTCTAAACTCATTACGATCGCTATAGACCACATATTCAGAATTATTAAAGTTATACCGAGCTACCGGATAGGTCACCGGCCTACCTGTTTGATATGCCAAGTTTGCGGACAGGCTAAATCTTTTTGTCAACTTATAATTTAAGACGGCACTAAAATCGTGCGGTTTGTCGTAATTGGTAGGAAAATATTCTCCATTGTTAACACGTTCCTCTGCAAATTCACTATCCAGTTTTAAGAAAGAACGCGAATACGTATACCCCAACCATCCATTCAGTTTGCCCGAATTTTTACGAATTAAAAATTCTACTCCGTATGCCTGTCCATCACCTTGCAATGTTTCTGTCTCTATAGTTTCGTTCAATAAAAGTTCTGAGCCGACTTTAAAATCCAACAGATTGTCCGCTTCCTTGTAATACCCTTCCAAACTTATCTCATATTTGTTGCCATCAAGGTTTTTATACAACCCTAGTCCTACTTGCCTTCCCTTTTGTGGCTTTATATTATTGTCGGATAATTTCCAGGTATCTATAGGGCTAATGGTCGTTGTATTGGACAATCTATGAATGTATTGGTATGTAGTATTATAGCTTGCCTTTACCGACAGGTCCGGCCCCAAGAAATACCTGGCCGAAAGCCTTATTTCGGGCCCACCGTAAGTTTCCACAATTTCATTATTATCATAAGAAACGGTTTCTGTCAATGTTTCTTCACTTTTAGGCATGTTTTCCTCATAAACACGGGCATTTGTAGGGCCTAAATATGCAAACATAGAATACCTCAGCCCAACATCTATGAGCAGCTTATCGTTTACTTCAAAATTATCGGAGAGATATATGGCGGCCTCAAAGGCCTTTTCTTTTGATATGATCTTAGGTTCAACTATAGAGTTACTGCCATTTGGTTCTAAATTACCTGGTTGAACGTTATATAATTTTGCCGATAGCCCATAATCAAATTTATGTGCCTTGCTGTGCAAATAAGAGAATTTGAATTTAGCTTCGGTCTCGTCCACCACAAAACCTAAATCAAAATTGTTATCGGAATTACCTTCATAACCAATGTTAAATTTATAGTTACTGTTGGCGATCACCAAGCTTCCGGTATTCTTATCATTGAACTTATGGTCCCATTGAAAGGATAACAACCTGTTATTATAACCATATACAGAATCAGAGGTAATGCTAAAGGCATCACTACTATAATACCCCATTGCCTTCATTGTGTTTTTTTCATTGATAACATGGGTATATTTTGCAATGGCATCGTAAAACGATGCCTCGCTATTACTTAAAGATTCATCGTCTAGAGACCTTAATATCCATCCAGAGTATGTTCCCCTACCACCAATGAGCAATCCAGATTTTCCTTTTACCACGGGTATTTCCAAGGCCACATTTGAAGTAACGGGACCAATGGCCGCTTCACCAGAAAATTTTTCGTTGTTGGCATCTTTAGAAGTGATATCAAAAACAGATGATAAACGACCTCCGTATTGCGCGGGTATACCTCCTTTTAATATTTTAAGATCCTTGGTCGTAAATGGGTTCAAAGCCTGAAAAATCCCAAAAAAATGCGAGGGATTATAAATAACGGCATTGTCCAACAAAATTAAATTCTGATCGGTACTACCACCTCTTACATTAAAGCCCGCAGCACCCTCACCAGCGGTAGAAATACCTGGAAGGGTCGTCGCTACTTTTAAAACATCGCGTTCCCCAAGTACCAGAGGAATGTTCTTGGTTTCTTCTACTACTAGATCCGTACTACCAGATAAGGCCTCCTCTACATTCTTGGCGGCATTTGCCTCTACGATAACCTCATCTAAAAACTCAACACTTTCATTTAAATCAAAATTTAACTGTCCGTCATTAAAAACTATGATTCTGGTAGTGCTCGATTCTATACCCAAGGAACTTGTTTTTAGAATGCTTGTTCCTGCCGGTACCTCCAGTTCATAATAACCATCATCATTAGTGGCCGTTCCCGTATTTTTCCCATTTAATATGATAGATAAATTGGAAATAGGTTGATTTCCTTCTGTTGTTCTTGCATAACCACTTATTTTAAACGTGGTTCTTGCATCCGACAAATTTTCTTTCCCGATTCTTACCGTTCTATCAATTGTATTTTTTTTAGAAGCCTCAATATTTGAAAACACGGGATTACTGGTTATTCTTGTATAATTGGGATTTTCTGAAACAGAGTCCTCTTCCTTACCAAAAAAACCTTCCGGTAAATCTGCATAAATACTATTGTTTTGCGTCAATATTATTTTATCATCGGAATATTCAAAATAGTTTAAGCTTGTTTTCTCAAAAACCTTCTCTAGAATCTCACTTAAAGTGGCATTACCGAACTTTCCGGAAAAAGTTTCTCCAGAAAGCCATTTATCGTCATAAAGAAATACAACTTGGGATTCTTTTTCTATTACTGCCAATATATTGGCAAGGGGTTCATTTTCAAATTCGAAATTAAACTTCGATTCATTTTCCTGACCAAAAATTAGGCTCCCGAAAAATAATACGAATAGCGGTAATAATCTTTTCATAAATCTTGTGGCCTATTATTGATGTTAAAAGAATCGGAGAGTTTAGAAAAGAAGTTTTTCCAAAAAACATCTTCATTGTTCTTTTTTGATGCTTGATTATAATTTTCATTGATGAATTCCTTCATATCCGGCCATATTCTGACGACATCTTGCTTTCTATCTATTTTATAAAATGTATCATTATAACCGATTACGTAATTATTTTCATGGATAAATTCATAATACACGGTAGTTCCCCTTATTCTTTTAAACCTTTTGGTTCCGTTCTTTTTTAAAAGGGTCAAAGAATTTTTCTGCATTAACACCTCGTAGAAGCCTTGAATATTGGTATCACCGGATGCCTCTTTAATATGAATAAAATCACTCCCCCCTATACCAAAGCGGTCAATCTTAGATTTAAAGAGTATTATCGTAGGGTAGGGATAATTATAACCTACGTTCAAAAGAAGTTGATCTGCATCCAGATCATATTTTAAAGGTACTTGGTCATAAAACTGACCATCGTACACTACCGAACCAAGTTGAAATTCACTGCTTTTGAAGAATTTGTGCTTTTCGTTAATGGTTCTGTACAACTCAATATATTCAACTCCATTAAAGAGTCCAGTATTGAATCGTTTAACATGGTCATCGAACCAATTATAATACTTTGGTTCTTTATGCACACTTTGAGCTATTGTTATTTTGGCGGAAACAATAGTCAACAATAGCGCATATACTATTGTTTTGGTTTTCATATAGTTGGTTATTGTTTCTAAAAATAACAAAAAATAGATAAGAAGTAGTGTTTTAAAACACTACTTCAAAAAAATTAAGAAATATGCAGAAAAATATTTCTAAAAAAAGATATGATCAAAAATAGATGCTCAAATATCATTTAGCTTTAAAAACCAATACGGAAGACGCCTTACTTTTAATCTCCTCTTCGTTCATCATCATTTTTCTAAACTTGCCCTCAATGTACATCTGCGCTTGATCATCGTAATGTTCACTGAACGGATTACCGGATTGCCCTGTCGGCAAAATACTTATGCTGTTTTCTACGTCCGAGAAATCGATAACCCTTCTTGTTGACGGACCCGAAGATACTTTATAAAGCCCGGTGCTATCTATTGGAAAAGCCAAATTATTAATTACCTCTCTAGTACCGTGAACCGGAAAAGGCCCCACATTAAAAAACGACCTTAATGCCTCTACTTGGCCAATTGGATGCCCGTGTTCAAGGGTATGTACCTTGTTCCATGTCCACTCTGCTGCATTAGGCCCAAGGCTTTCCTTTAATGATCTTATTGCATCCAAAAATGAATGCTGTACGATCACTTCTCTGCTTTCTACCAAATCTGCCGTAGCTACATTGTCCCACCAAATAGATTTTTTATTGGCGATTATTGGGGCTATGGATCTTTTCACAAGATGTGTAGAGAGTAATTGATTGAACATTTCGGGACCCAATTCATCTTTAAATATGTTTTTTAATAGATAATAGACCCATCCTGTATACACGGTAGCTTCTACACTCTTTAAGCTATAAGTACCATCCCAGGAACGCAACGAATCCAACAAAGCAACTTCTTCTGTATCTAATTGCGACCTATCTACCAATTGGGTCAAACTTTCTATTATCTCTTTGTGAACCGGAGACGTAACGTCCAATATCATCTTGGAGACTTCCTTTGTATCCCAATCGTCTTTTGGCTCTAAAAGCTGTACAATTCTTTTTGCCCTATTTTCTGGAAGATAATAACCCGGGTATAACATCCCCGCTATTGAATCTGGTTGGTTGTTTGCCGAATAAACATAGTGCCATGGAGGATTTACCGCCTGCGGATTTTCAGAAAAATCCAAATATTCTTTTTGCTCTGGCAGTCCCTTATCGTATTCATATACCAATTTGGTATTTACGCTATCGGGTATTCTATAAAGTTTGGCGGTCGCGAACCAGCCTATATTTCCTTCTGCATCGCCGTACATAATATTCAACCCTGGCGCGTGTATTTTAGGAAGCGCCTTTTTAAAGGCCGTTAGGTTTTCGGCATGGCTAAGTTCGTAAAAGGCATCTACGACGGTATTTTTCTCTTGTGTGTAAATCCAAGACATAGCAATGGGCCGCTCCCCTACTACTTGATCTGCAATACCGTTTAAAATAGGTCCGTGAGATGATTTTTTAAACGAGAAGGTAACATCTTCCCAATCTTTTACCTTAATAGTTTTGGTAATCTCTTCATAATCTACCCATTTACCATCTTTCTTATATTGATTATCATTGGACGGATTGTTTTCTTCATAATAAAAATCAACATCGTCATTTTCGAACATAGTCATGCCATAGGCCAGGTTTCTATTATGCCCCAACACCGGAAAAGGTATCCCGGCCATGTGATAACCATATTTTGAATAGGTAGGTGTTTCGATATGGGCCTCATACCACACCGAAGGTTGGGCGAAACCTATATGGGGGTCGTTCGCAAAAATTACTTTTCCGTTCTTGGTCTTTTCGGGCGCAATTACCCAGCTGTTGCTGCCTTCAAAAAGAGGCAGCTCCAATTTACCTAAAACATTGGTGACCATTGCCGTAATAGAATTACCTATAGAATCGGTTTTGTTTTGTGGATAGTTTTTGATCCACTCGGTATCGGTACTGGAATGCAAAGGTAAATCCGCCAAATACTCCGGTCCTAATTTATCTTTAATATTGGTCAATAAAGGGTCTGTCTTATGCCCCATGGCAAAGCTAAAGGCCATATATCCCATAGTATTATACACATCGTTTATGGTAAATTCTTTTTTATCGATTCCCGTCAAATAAAACTCTACAGGTGTGGGGCCTTCCGCTATAAATTGGTTTACACCATCTAAATATGCCGAAATTATACCAACGGCTTCCGAATTCTTGTTCAGTTCGTCGATGGCCTTTTTTGAAGCATCATCTATACCCAATGACAGAAAAAACTTATCGGTGGTAATTAGATTCTTTCCGAATACCTCTGAGAGTCCGCCACTACCAATTCTGCGCAATAGCTCCATTTGCCATAACCTATCTTGGGCATGCACATAACCCAATGCCCTAAAAGCATCTAGCTCGTTCTCACTATAAATATGGGGCACCCCATATTTATCATAATATACATCGACGTTCTGTTTTAGACCTACAAGTACTTTTTCTCCTGAGTAATCTGGCTTTAAGATCTGAACAAAAATTATGGCGGCAATGCCAGCCAGCACTGCGAGTACCAAAAACAATATGCCTATCTTTTTTAATGTTTTCATAATTGTTTCGTGAGTTTACACCTCAATTTAAAACTATTTTCCACATTATAGGCCTCGCAGTAATGCTTTTATCACATTAGATAAGTATATCCATTACCTTTCACCGAACGCTCGCCCGATTGGTTTAATACAGAGAAACAATATTCTTCAAAATACCCTTAAAATCTATGAGCAATTCATCCAGAATTAACAAATTTGATTCGTAAAACAAATACCTAATTACGAATTTTCTATAAACTCTAAAGAGGAATGCAAGGCATTATTCAACTCTATACCTAAATTGTTATAATAGGTCTTAAAATGTTCAAATTGTTGTAACCATTCTTGATTATCCACCCTACTGGAAATCCAATCTTTGGCCAAGGGGTTTTCACAATAATAAATAGACCGCAAGGCCTGTTCATTAAAACCTTCCCTAAGAAACAAGGCACAAATCGCCTCCAACATTTCTTCTATCTGCTGCTTAGAAAATAAAAGTGTAGGGTTTATTTTGGCATCATAGCTTTCAGAGAACAATTGTGAAAAAATCACATATCTTACTTGTGAATCGACCAATTTTTCACTTTCGTTTATCTTACCTAGCAAATATTTAAATATTGTAGGAAGATGGGCTACGTTTATGAAGAAACATGCCGCTGTCTCCAACGACTTTTTATAGACAAAACTATTTCTAAATTGATCCTCCCCTAACTCTAACATAGCCTTTGCTATTTCTAGGTTAGAATCATTTTCATCGGTAAGTAAATTAGGAAAGCCACTATCAGGACTTTTAGTTATATCATAGGCCGAATATTCTATAAAAGTAAACAGTTGCAATATTGTTTCTTTCTTATTAGGTATATTATTGAACCATAAAAATTTAAAACATCTTTTGGCCAGTTCTTTGTCTTTTACATTTACCACCGTTTCTAAGAGTATTTCCGGTTTTAACTTGCCCAGAATATCATCAATGGCAACAAAGTACTTTGTCCTTTCCTCTTCTGGAGTCTTAAACCTGTCAAAACCCTTAAAAGAGTCTTCCAATAATTTAAGGGCCTCTTTGACTTCCTTTATATGTTCATTTTTTTCACCTAAGACCTCTTTAATATCCTGGTAATGTTCACTAATCTCATTTCCTTTAAAATAGTGTTCCGTTGCTTCTTTTAATAGTTTCTTATTGGTTACCAAATCTTTTACATCCCAAAGATATATTTCGGCAAACTTGCGTTTATGGGGTTCTTTCCACAGATCTTTATAATCTAGTAGTTCTTTAACCAAAGAATTGGCGTGCACAGCTTTATCCTTTGTATTTGGATTGCATGCATGGATATAAGAAAGTAGTGGTATTTTGAATTGTTCTTTTCTTAACAGGGCATCAAAACTACTCCATAAATTGAAATTTAGAAGGTTGTTCTTTAACCATCGCATACGTACAATCAAATTTTCTTCTAGATGTGGATAGACGGTAATGGATTTCCACCACAGATTTAAACGTTCGACGCTACTTTTATAGCTCTGCGTTATATATATCAAATAGGCCCTTCTTATTAAAAAGAGGTTTTTAAATTCGCCCCCTTTTTTTATTTCCACATCATAAAAAGCATCGGTGTGCTCAAAAAACAATAATGCCTTTTTAGTTATTTCCAGTTGTCCTACCTCAATGTTCTCTTTAAGGAGTGAGGCAACTTCGTTGTATCTGGAATCCAAAGAAAACCCAAAGTGCAGCAACCAATACAACGCTACATAAGGATCATTGGCAAACATAGGTTTTTCTTCATTGTACTTTTTTGATACTTCTTCCGAATCTTTAAAAACACCAAAAGGGGATACCGTTTTACGATGCGCCCAATCCATAAATAAATTAGAAATCCATTGATATCTATAAGCCAATGTCAGAGTATCGGGTACTCTTTCCTCTGCTTTATCCCTATAATTGACTTTGTATTTTTTTGCGTTTTTAATTTTTACCGGAACTATGCTTCCATCATCATGTCTATAACCATACGTACCGGACTTACACCGCCTGTCTACCAATATCCAATCTCCAGAACTTGGGTATATGTCCCCTTCCTTAACCTCTGTATCCTCATAGATACCCAATTTCTCCAACCCTGCCAAGTCTCCATAATATTCACCCCAACTTTTCATA
This sequence comes from Maribacter thermophilus, assembly GCF_001020565.1. Lineage (GTDB taxonomy): Bacteria > Bacteroidota > Bacteroidia > Flavobacteriales > Flavobacteriaceae > Maribacter > Maribacter thermophilus. The sequence continues at coordinate 1,285,662 of NZ_LDAS01000001.1, forward strand.
TAAGACAAAAACCTTTCTATTTGCAGAGGGGTTTCGTCTACCGGGGTGTTTGCATTTTTATCAATGATATTCTTCTTAGAGACCAATGCCGAATACAGAGCATCGTAATTGAATTTTAAATAAGTTCTCTCACTACGATCAATTATTTTATCTTCAATTATTGCGTTAGTGTATAAAGAATATTCTGAATTATATTTTAAAATAGGACCTATATCTTCTTTATGTCTTTTGGCATGCAGCAAAATATCCGTTTTACTATTTTCCCCAAAATAAATACCCTTATGAGGTAGGTAATCATTTTGGGTTATGTTCTTTACCTGCACATCCCCTAAAACTATTAGCTTACTGTAAGAAGCACCTATGATCAGATCGTTTGCATAGACGTTTCCGGTGATGATAAGCTGGCTTCCACTAAAAATTTTTATGTAATTAGTATTCTTGGCCAAGTACAGTACTCCGTTCACTTTTAAATTTCCATCTATTATCAACGGTTCATTTCCGGTAAGCACTAAATGGCTTGGTGTTTCCCAACCTTCGTTTATAAATTCAAAACTTGTATGTGCAAAAGTAGGATCGTACTTTTCTTGGTCAAACACCAATTTCTTTAACTGGGGATATTCTTTCAAAAGAGCACCCTTTCGCTTTATATTTTCTTCTCTTCTTCTTTTTTTTGATAAACTCTCCACAACAAGTTTCACCAAATTATCCGAATACTCTGTAGTAAGAAAAATATATTCTTTTTTGTAGGCCTCTATCAATCTCTGCGACACTTCCTTTCTTTCCTTATAAAAAAGAAAAAACAATGCCCCACATGCCCACACAACAGCGTAATTGTCATATAACTTTATCAGTATCTCATAATAGTACGTCGGATCAAAATATTCGAAACTTAACGATTCACGTTCTTCTTGTTCCTGTAAATTTTTTAATGAGAGACCACTTAAAATTTTAGCTATCCCCGAAAGTGGAATAGCTGTAAAGTGGTTTTTTCCTCTTTTAAACTTTTTGATGCGTTCAACATACTCATATTTTCTGATTGTAGTAAATTTTGGTTGACTACTGATTTCATCATTGAAATCTTTAAGAGGAAATACATCTGACAAATAATACTCCCCCTTCTCTAAATCATTGCAAATTAAAAAGCAGCATGGCCATTCCAGCGCTTCCCCCTTTGTTTTATCTACCCAGAAATAAAATTGTTTTTCTTCTAAAAAAGTATCTGATTTATCCAAATCATCCAACTCTAGAAGTGATATGGCATCTTTTAAAATTACTTGATCTACAACTGGTAAGTTCCCTTTCTTTCTTGAAGGATTCTCTAAATAACGGTATCCCTTTTCCACCATTTTTAAGAGCAGTTTTTGCCCCTTATCATCTGCTGTGCCGTATGTTTTATATTTTTTGGTGGTACTATTTCCTAGTGTACCAACTTTGCCTTCTGTAATTGTCAAAGAATAATCGTCCGTAACTATTTTCCAAAACTTATGAACCCCATTACTCTTATACTCTAAGTAATCTCTCATTAAATACGTAATTTGAATCTAAAATTACATTACAATTTATGTACGCCATATACACAAATGACAATGTTTAACAAACAATGTTTTATTGATAATAATTCCTGTAAAAAAAATGATTATTTAGTAAACGATAAATACACATCACCTATCGGTCTGTTTAATTGGCAGATAAAGGATGAGTTAAAGCATAAAAAAGATATGTCTTGTTTAAAATCATCTAGATCTACTGTTTAAAACGCCCTAAGCCATCTTTCAGCCAATTCTCATAGGTTTCGGCATCGGTGTTCTGAATAGAACTATTCAGCACTTCCAATTCAGGCGAAAGCAGTACATAAAAAGGCTGTGAAACCGCATTAAAGTTAACATCTTGGAAAGTACCCCATTTTTGCGCTATATTTTGAATACGTTTTATTCTGCCAGAATCATATTGAAAGTCGAATTGCTCGTTCTCTGGAAGTTCTTTTCGATCATCTACATATAGTGATATAAGCACGTATTCATTTTTTATCATCGAGTACACTCCGGGTTCGCTCCATACATTCTCTTCCATTTTTCGGCAGTTTACACATGCCCAACCTGTAAAATCCAAGAGAATAGGCTTGTTGTTTTCCTTGGCAAAGGCCAATCCCTCATCAAAATCCTTAAAGCAATCTATACCAAGCGGGCAGTCGGATTCTTGCTCAAAGACACTATAAAACTCGGGTGGAGGAAAACCACTTAACAATTTAAGGTCGGTCACCTTTGTTAGACCAAGAATTAAATACAGAGTAAACAAGGCACTGATGAGCCCTACCGACTTTCGTCCTACCGATAATTTTGCTTTTGGACCATCATGTGGAAACCTGAATAGACCAAAAAGATACAAGGTCATTAAAAGTCCTATCAATATCCATATACCTATAAAAACTTCTCTTTTTAATAATCCCCAATGGCCCACAAGGTCGGCATTTGATAAGAATTTAAGTGCCAAGGCGATCTCTAAAAAGCCTAGCACCACTTTTACCGTGGTCATCCATCCTCCTGATTTCGGCAAAGAATTTAACCATGCCGGAAACAGTGCGAACAAGGCGAACGGAAATGCGAGGGCCACCCCGAAACCGGTCATACCTGCTGTTAAATTAGTCGCCATATCACCTTCCGCCAAGGTGGTTCCTCCCAGCAAGCCCCCTAATATAGGACCCGTACAAGAAAAAGATACGATGGCCAATGTAACCGCCATAAAGAATATACCCAACACACCTCCTATTTTTGAAGAGGCAGCATCCATCTTATTGGCCCAAGAACTAGGCAACGTAAGTTCGTAGTAACCAAAAAAGGAAAAGGCGAAAAATATAAATATGACAAAGAATGCCAAATTAAGCCACACGTTGGTGGCAATGGTATTTAATATTTGGGAATCTACAGAATCAAATAGATGAAATGGCAGGCTTAACAGAAAATAAATAAGGACTATAAAAAACCCATATAAAAGTGCATTTGCGATACCTTTTGATTTTTTTTGCGATTGCTTGGTAAAAAAAGAAACGGTAAGAGGTATCATTGGAAATACACAAGGGGTAAGCAATGCGATCAACCCACCTAAAAAACCAAGACCGAAAATAATCCATAGGTTAGAACCGCTACCGATATTTTCCTGGCCCTTGGTAAGTAGTTCTTTGTTCTTTAGATCTAATTTCAACTTTGAGGTAAGGACCTTGCTTTTATCGTCTATTACGGCCACGGTAGTATCTATTTCAGAACCGTCCAAAGAAAAAACAAAATCGATATCTACAGGAATACATACCTCTTTACAGACCTGATAGAACAAGTTCACCTTGACCTTTTTTACGTCGGGTTTCAATAACTTTATTTTTTGGGTAAAAACGGCCTTCTTTTTAAAGAAGGTTTCTTCTACTTCAAAAATATCGCTGTATTCTTTAAGAGTGGCGCTTTCTTTTGCTTCACCAACAAGCTCATAATCGGCACCTACCTCATAGAAAGTAAACTCGCTTGGTAAAGACCCGCCCTCGTCGGTATATTGCGAATATACGTGCCAGCCTTCGTAAATGTCCCCTTTTACAATAAGCTCGTACTCAGTATCGGAAAGCTGGTTCACCTCATGACTCCAGATTACAGGGTTATCATCGTCTTGCGAGAAAATTGCAACCTGACTTAAAAACAGAAAAAAAACTAAAATAATACCTCTCATATTTTTAATGCTACCCTTAATATTTTTGTCGTAGAATCCTTTATTTTAAAACGATCGTCCGCTCTTTTGCCAATGACCCACACTATTTCATCATCTGAACACAATAACCATTGTGCCTCCTTGGCAAGGAGATTCATTTTTTCGTCCTTAAAGTATTTTGACAACTTTTTTTTGCCATGAAATCCCAATGGATAAAAATAGTCGCCCTTTTTCCATTTTCTTAACTTCAATGGATACTTTAACGTGTTTTTATCTAAAAAAATTACATTTTTAACATTCTCTTTCTTTTCTTCAACTACCGAAAATTCTAATTGAACGGGAGATTGTATACAGCTTGTCCCCTCTTCTATTGTGTATTCCAAATTTTCAGTGTCATCCATACGGGATAAAATGAGATAATTTCTATCTTTTAGAAGTACAAAATTCTCAGAATGCACTTGTTTTCCGCTTATTGCATCCAACAACCCTAAAACATTGTTCCATTCGGTAAAACCATAGTCGCTCAGCAAACCATAAAGATAGGCCTCTAAGGGCTTTAACTTTTTCAACTCATTAACGGGTATCTTAATGATTCCGTTTTCTTCTACGAACAATCTACCCTTAATGTTCTCCAGTTCATTTTTCGCTATTGCCTGGGTCTGGTTCAAATACTTTTGGGTATTGTTGAAGTTGTGAAGAAAAGTAGGGTGCAACTCTTTTAGTTTTGGAATAATGTTCAACCTAATCTTGTTTCGCAAGTATTTGGTATCCTTATTACTTTCATCCTCTCGCCATTGAATGGCATTTTTTTGTGCGTATTCTAAAATTTGCTCTCTAGAATATTTGAGCAAAGGCCTATAAACATTGTTCGATTTAACCGGTATACCCGTTAACCCATCTATACCGGCACCCCTTGACAAATTAATAAGGAATGTTTCTAGATTGTCGTCGGCATGGTGTGCGGTTACCAAAATACCCAAACCATGTTCAGACATTATCTCTTTAAACCAGGCATACCTTAACTCACGTGCCGCCACCTGAACGGAAACCTTGTTTTTTTGAACATAGCCAGTGGTATTAAAATGAGTGACATAAATTGGCCTATTTAGTTTCTGCGCCAATTCTCTAACAAAAAGCTCATCACCATCACTGGCACTTCCCCTTAAATTAAAATTACAATGTGCTAGAGAAAAATCCATGTTTGCAGAACTACATAAATGAGCCAAAACCACACTATCAACACCACCGCTGCAAGCCAGTAAAAATGGACCTTTTAATAGTTCCGGAAAATTATTGGAAACATGTGTCTTAAAATCGTCTAGCATAATACAAAGTTAACCATTTAGCTATGTAAGCGTATATGCATTATTCTAAAACTTGCCGCATTGCCTTGGCTTTTAGCAAACATTCTTCGTATTCTTTTTCGGGCACAGATTTGGCCGTGATGGCGCTGCCCACGGCATAAGAAAGATATTTTTTTGTCTCGTTATATAAAATACTTCTAATAACGACGTTAAAATCAAAATCACCATTGGGTGCAAAATATCCGACCGCACCGCTATAAAGCCCTCTTTTAAAAGATTCCATCTTTTCTATAATCTCCATGGCCGAAATCTTAGGCGCCCCTGTCATACTTCCCATCGGGAAAGTATTTTCAATAATATCCACAGGGTTTTCGGTAGATTCGACCTCACAAGCAATGGTAGATATCATCTGATGTACCTGCTCAAAAGAATATACCTTACACAATTCTTCAACAACAACACTGCCCTTAAGCGCATTCTTTGAAAGATCGTTCCTCACCAAGTCTACGATCATAATATTCTCTGAACGTTCTTTGGTATCCGATGCCAGGTTTTCTTTTAGCTCCCGATCCTTCTTCAAAGAACTTGATCTTGCCGCAGTACCTTTTATAGGTTGGGATATAATTTTATTACCCGATCTCTTAAGATACCGTTCCGGACTGGCACACAGTAAAAATTTATCGAATATTTTTAAGTAGGCAGCAAAGGGAGCCTTAGAAATAGTATTAAGTTTTGTAAAGGTGCCCAGAGGGTCCATAGAAACATTTTCGGCATAAAATTCTTGACAAAAATTAGCTTCATAGATATCACCTTTATGTATAGAGCTCAATATTTCTTTAAGACGCTTAAAATATTCGTCTTTAAAGATTCTCATCTTTATCTTAATACCCTCTTTTTCTTTTCTCTCCTCTTTAGGTAGGGTATTGATATCAAGTATTTCCTTTAAATCCGAATCAATTTCGTCCGAAACCATATTTAGGTAGCAGAACTCTACCTTGTCGCCTTTTACCTTAATTATTTTTTTGGGTTGAAAAAAATAAAGTTCGGGAAACTCCAGACCATCATAATTACCAGAAACCAGTTTTTCGGTATCATTTTTAAGGTCGTAGGATAAATACCCAAAAATCCAATCGTTTGTCTGTTGTTGATATTCCTTTAAATCGTCGAACGCCCCATAAGAATCGGTAGATATACCGGTAAGACCTTCTACGGCCAATATGGCCTCATACGAGTGATACCTACTTGCATGCTGGTTACTATCTAACAAAACGGCCTCATCGAACTGTTGGGCCCACACCAACATCGATGTCTTAAAAGCTTCAATATCCGTAACGTTATGCGAAATTGTATGCCTCAACAATTAAGAAATTGCTTCTAAAAATTCTTTTAAGACCGTGCCGTGCGATTTTGCCAAGTCGGCATCCAATATGCCCTTCTCCTTATCAAAATTTTCGTAATAGCTTGGCAATGAAAAGGTACCCGTAACAATAGCGCCAAAACGGACAAGTAATTTTTCGGAAACCTCAAGAGATCCAATAGCACCGCGTTTGCCGCCAGAGGTGGCCATGAGCAACACCTTTTTATCCTTAATAAATTCCCTATCCAATCTGGACAACCAATCTATCAGGTTTTTAAAATATGCAGATGGATTACTGTTATGTTCATTAACAGAGATAATTATACCGCTTGCAGCCTGAATATCGTTCTTGAATTCTGCCAAAGAATTGGAGAAACCATTCTCTCTCTCATAATCTTCACTGTACATCGGAAAAGGACAGTTATGCATGTTCATTAGACGTACTTCCCTGTCCGTAATCAAACTAGCTGTATAGCTAACCAATTGATAGTTTATGGATTTAGATGAATTACTGCCTGCAAAACCAAAAATATAAGCCATAATATTTTGAAAATAAGTATTGTACGAAAATAAGTCAAAACCTATTGAGTTGCCAGTATTTTATATAATTTTGCCGTTTTAACATCTAAGCACGCTGTAAATTAAGTATATAGGTTACTGATAAGATAAAATGAACGATCACAAAAAAAGGTTATATTTTATTGATGCCATTAGGGCATGGGCCATATTAATGATGCTTCAAGGGCATTTTATAGATGGACTTCTGGACAATGCCTTTCGTGACAATTCTAACCTTTTATTCAGTACCTGGAAATATTTTAGGGGAATTACGGCCCCTGTTTTCTTTACCGTTTCAGGATTTATATTCACCTACCTATTAATTAAGGTTCCACAAGTCGGATGGAAGAACCCCAGGGTAAAAAAAGGCATAAAAAGAGGTTTTGAGCTACTGATCATAGGGTACTTATTACGTCTTAATCTTTTTGGCCTTTTAAAAGGCGAGATCTACAGTTCTTTTTATTTGGTAGATGTACTGCACTGCATCGGACTGTCTATTTTGGGTATCATCTTAATTTATTTAAGTACCGTAAAAACAAAAAAATGGCTTTTCCCTACTGCATTGTTATCTGTAACCATCATCCTTTTTATTTTAGAACCGGCATATAAAACACTTAATTTTAATGTCCTACCCCAATGGTTGGCTAACTATTTTACCAAAACCAACGGTTCTGTCTTTACTATTTTCCCATGGTTCGGCTACACTACTTTTGGTAGCTTTATGTCCGTTCTGTTTACCAAATACAAGAACAGTAAATTTCTTTACCCTACCGCAATTTCCTTATCCGTAATCGTTGGTTTGGTCCTTATACTATACTCTTCCAACTTCTTTTTAAATATTTCCAAAATAACGGGCATTCAAATATTTGCCGATATCTTCTTTAACAATTATCTATTTATTCGTTTGGGAGACGTTCTTATCGTTTTCTCCATTTTTATGTTGTTCAGACAGTTCTTGACCCATAAGACCGCGCTAAGATTAGGGCAAAGCACCTTATCTATTTATGTGGTTCATTTCATTATTTTATACGGAAGCTTTACCGGACTGGGCCTATATGGTTTCTTTAACCATACCCTTACCCCGTGGGTGGTTATACCAGGGGCCATTACCTTTATGATCGTATGTTCCTATTTGGCTCTACGCTACGAAGATAAAAAGGCGGAAATAAAAGAAAGCCTAAAAAAGGTATTCACCATTTTTCGACTTCAGATAGAGAGGTTTATGGTTATCTTTTTAGGGTATACCAGAAGTTTTATATCCAAACTTGTAAAGTTGTTCGGTTTCATAAAAAGCTGATACATATTAAAAAAACATAAGTCATACCACATGGCCTACCTTTTTTACAAAAAATAAGAAAACGGCTATAATGTAAGATTTTAATTAAAGTAAAAAAGCAGCTATAACAGCTGCTTTTTTATACTTCAATTTTATTGGATTACACGTGTAAAGCTCGGTCTTCGGTAGCTGCCAAAGCTGCCTCTTTCACTGCTTCTGCGTACGTCGGATGAGCATGGCTCATACGGGCAATATCTTCTGCCGAAGCCCTGAATTCCATGGCGGTCACCCCTTCGGTGATCAAATCTGCACAACGGGCACCTATCATGTGCACACCAAGAACTTCATCCGTAGCTTCATCGGCCAATATTTTTACAAATCCGTCAATATCCATACTAGCTCTTGCACGCCCTAGGGCACGCATTGGAAACTGCCCTACTTTATAGGCAACACCTGCTTCTTTAAGCTCTTCTTCCGTTTTTCCAACCGCAGCTACTTCTGGCCATGTATATACAACTCCCGGAATTAAATTATAATCGATATGAGGTTTTTGTCCGGCCAACTGTTCTGCCACAAAAGAACCTTCTTCCTCTGCCTTGTGCGCTAACATAGCTCCTTTTATAACATCACCTATCGCATATATGTTATCTACATTGGTTTTTAAATGATCATCTACGGCTATCTTGCCCCTATCATCTACTTTTACCCCCGCAGCCTCTAGGTTAAGACCATCGGTATAAGGCCTTCTACCTACAGAAACCAAGCAGTAATCTCCTTCGAACACTACTTCTTTTCCTTTTTTGTCATCTGCCTTTACCGTAATCTTGTCTCCTTTACGTTCTACGGATTTTACTTTATGAGACAACGCAAATTTCATTTTCTGCTTCTTCAGCACCTTCGTCAATTCCTTAGAAAGCGCACCATCCATTCCCGGTATAATACGATCCATATATTCTACCACGGTTACCTCTGCGCCCAATCTTTTATAGACTTGGCCCAATTCCAAACCAATGACACCTCCACCGATTACGATTAAATGTTTTGGAACCTCTTTTAATTTTAACGCTTCGGTAGAAGTAATAACACGCTCTTTATCTATTTTGATAAATGGCAAGCTAGAAGGTTTTGAACCTGTAGCTATAATAATATTTTTTGCCTCGATGGTTTCTGTCTTACCATCGTTTTTCTTAATATTTACATGGGTGGCGTCTTTAAAACTACCTACCCCTTCAAATACCTCGATCTTATTCTTATCCATTAAAAATTGAATGCCTTTGGTGGTTTGATCAACAACCCCTTGCTTTCTGGCGATCATTTGTTCAAGGTTCACCTTTATCTCACCAGGAATATCGATGCCGTGTTCCTCAAAATGTTTAACGGCGTCTTCATAATGATGCGAAGAATCCAATAATGCTTTTGACGGAATACATCCTACATTAAGACAAGTACCTCCCAAGGTGGAGTATTTTTCTATTATTGCAGTTTTCATTCCTAATTGCGCACAACGTATTGCCGCAACATATCCTCCAGGACCTGAGCCTATAATGGCCACATCATATTGATTCATAAATTTATTTTTTTTTGCTATTGTAAAATTAATGCTTTTTTAATTTTTAGAGGGGTATTGCAGTGGAATGCTTCACTTCTTTTATCGTAAAAGAACTTTGGGTACTACCAATATGTGGCATTGCCGTTAATTTTGACACCATAAAACCGCGGTAGTCTTCCATATCCCTTACATGTATTTTTAATAAATAATCAAAATCACCACTTAAATGGTGGCACTCCACCACTTCTTCCAGCTTTAAGATTGCATTTTCAAAATGACGAATGTTCTCTTGTGTATGCTGCACTAATTTTACATGGCAAAAAGCTGTAAAACTTTTTTCTACCTTGTTCTTATTTATTAAGGCCACATACGATTTAATCGTATCGCTTCTTTCCAACCTTTTGATCCGTTCGTAAACCGCCGTTGCAGAAAGCCCCAACGTATTCGCATACTCCTTTGTAGTCTTTTTACAGTCCGACTGTAACAGCCCCAATAACTTTATATCAATTTTGTCAAATTTCATAATGAATAATTTTCTGATTTTGGTGCCATCCATGCACCACGATAGATGAAATATCCAAATAAATCTTATAATTAGATAAATTTACTATATATAATCACATCTATTGACAATATATCTGCATTACTGTATTTTTAATGACAAACATTATAATTATGAGTCATAAAGAAGCCAACGATTTACAGGATTTACAATATTTCGGAGAATACGGAGGTGTTAATCCTTCCATATCAGATTCTTCCACCTATACATTTCTATCTGCAAAAACCATGTTCGATACCTTTGAGGGCAACACCGAGGGCTGCTACCTGTACAGTAGGCACTCCTCCCCTTCCAACCTATATCTGGGGGAAGCTTTAGCTGCCTTGGAAGGTACCGAAACGGCGAACGTTACCGCAAGTGGTATGGGTGCCATTACGGCGGTAATATTACAATTATGCAATGCCGGAGACCATATAATTAGCAGTAGAACCATATATGGGGGCACTTATGCCTTTATGAAAAACTTTTTAAAGAAATTTGACATTACCACCTCTTTCGTCGATATCACCAATTTAGAGACCATAAAAAAAGCCATTAGGCCCAATACAAAAATGATTTATTGCGAGAGTGTAAGTAATCCTCTGTTGGAAGTAGCGGACATCTCTGCCCTTTCTCGTATTTCAAAGGAGAACAATATTCCTTTGGTAGTAGACAATACGTTCTCACCATTAAGTATAACACCCGCAAAATTAGGAGCGGACATCGTTATCCACAGTCTCACAAAATTTATAAACGGTACTAGTGACGCCGTTGCCGGTGTTGTCTGTGGTACTAAAGAATTCTGTTTAAGTTTAAAAGATGTAAACAACGGCGCAGGAATGCTGTTGGGCAGCACTTTGGACAGTCTTAGGAGCGCTTCTATCCTTAAGAACATGCGAACATTACACATCCGCATTAAAAAGCACAGTGAAAATGCCCACTTTTTAGCGGAAAGGTTCGAAAAAGACGGCTTAAAAGTTATTTACCCCGGGCTACCCTCACATTCTGGCCATTTGATCATGGAAGACCAAATGAACCCACAATATGGTTATGGAGGCCTATTGACCATAGATGTGGGATCTTTGGAAAAAGCCAATGCCCTAATGGAAATGATGCAAGAACGTAAAATAGGTTATTTGGCCGTAAGCCTTGGTTTTTATAAAACTTTGTTTAGCGCACCAGGTTCATCCACATCTTCAGAGATACCTATGGAAGAGCAGATTTCTATGGGATTGGGAGAAGGACTCATCCGTTTTTCGATAGGTTTGGACAACGACATACAACGAACTTACGAATTAATGAAAAAGTGCATGATAGATCTAGAAATACTAAAAAGGGACACCAGTAATGTTTAGCATAGGGCACTTCTAGTTGCACATCTTTTTCATAAATCGTAATATTACAGGATAACCAAAAACCTAGTTAATTAATGGCTGAGCAAAATACCGATGAGCACAGGGAGAATGAACGTATAGTAGAAAATAGAGAACTTAATATTTTTGAAGCATTGATCCCCGTTGTGGCCCTCGTGGGTATGTTGGCCTATAATGTGTATGTTTTTGGTGATGATGCATTAAGTGGATCCAATCAATTTATTTTGCTTATTGGAGGAGCAGTAGCGGCCATTGTAGGCTTTTTAAACAAGGTATCCTACAAACAAATGGTGGCCGAAGTGGCCGAGAACGTAAAATCTACCACTGGCTCTCTGTTAATATTGTTAATGGTTGGTGCCCTGGCAGGTACTTGGCTGATCAGCGGCATTATTCCGGCAATGATCTATTACGGATTGCAAATTTTGAATCCCACGATCTTCTTGGCCGCCTGTGTTATTATTTGCTCCATTATTTCCGTGGCCACAGGAAGCAGCTGGACGACCTCTGCCACTGTAGGTATTGCGCTGATAGGTATTGGCGAGGCCTTAGGAATATCACTTGGAATGACCGCCGGGGCCGTATTGTCCGGAGCATACTTTGGTGATAAACTCTCTCCTTTGAGCGACACCACAAATTTAGCGCCCGCAATGGCCGGTGGAGAATTGTTCAGTCATATAAAATATATGACACTGACCACCGTGCCTACTATTCTCGTAACCCTATTGATATTTGTAATTATCGGTTTTAACATAGACACTTCGGGGCAAGAACCCGATATAGCGGCCATACTAAACTCTATTGACTCCACCTTCAATATAAATGGCTGGCTCTTTATTGTACCCATAGTCGTAATATTACTTATCGTAAAAAAAACACCTCCATTGGCAGCCCTACTTATAGGTACACTTCTTGGTGGTCTGTTCGCCCTTATATTTCAACCTAATATTGTAGCGGGTCTTACCAATTCGTCCGAACTTACATTTGAGTCGGGTTACAAGGGTATTATGAATGCCATAACCGTGAACACCTCTATACCTACAGATAACGAAGCTTTAAACGATTTGTTTTCAGCAAAGGGAATGGCAGGTATGATGGGCACCATATGGTTGATAATATGCGCCATGGTATTTGGTGGCATTATGGACGGCATCGGCGCACTGGCCAGAATAAGCAGTGCTTTGTTAAGCTTGGCAAAATCAATGTTCGGTCTTTTTGCCAGTACCGTTGCCAGTTGTTTGGCCCTGAATATTACAGCATCAGACCAATACCTTGCTATAGTAGTTCCCGGTAAAATGTTCTCAAAGGCCTATGCAGATAAAGGCCTTGCCCCGGAAAACCTGAGTAGAACATTAGAGGATTCGGGTACGGTGACTTCCGTATTGGTTCCATGGAACACCTGCGGAGCATACCACAGTGGGGTATTGGGTGTTGGGGTAGCAGAATACTTCGCCTTTGCAATTTTTAATTGGTTGAGCCCAATAATGACCTTGATTTTTGCCGCCTTCAACATCAAAATAAAACAACTGGCATCGAAAGTAAACCAAGGGTAAAATTTTTCAAAAATTTAACAAAAATCTTGATTTACACATTAGTCATTTTTAAGTGTCGTCTATTAACAATTACTCAAAAACCACCCCTTTAAATTTCAACATTACCACTTATTCAAAAACGCCCATTCACTTATTTGAAAAAATTATTATTGCATTGATTTTTCCTATTCGGAATATAAAAAATAACCCCTATTGATTATAACTTTGCTTCAAAATGAATCAAATAAATAATTATAAAAAATGGCTTACGTAGGTAAAAAATTTCCGGATTTAACAGTTAACGCAATGAATGATTTGGGCGATACATTCCAAATAAACGTTTTGGAAGAAGCTCAAAAAAACAACAAAAAAGTAGTATTGTTCTGGTATCCAAAAGATTTTACTTTTGTATGCCCAACAGAACTACACGCTTTTCAAGAAGCACTTAAAGAATTTGAAAAAAGAAACACCATGGTCATAGGTGCTTCTTGTGACACTGCAGAAGTACATTTCGCTTGGTTGAACACCTCTAAGGACAACGGTGGTATTGAAGGGGTAACTTACCCTATTTTAGCGGACAGCAACAGAAACCTAGCTTCAACATTGGGTATTTTGGACATCACCAATGAAACTTATGATGAAAATACCGGTTTGGTATTGGTAGAAGGTGACAACGTAACATACCGTGCTACTTATTTAATAGATGAAGAAGGTACTGTTTTCCATGAAAGCATCAACCATATGCCACTAGGTAGAAATGTAAACGAATACCTTCGTTTGATCGACGCCTATACACACGTACAAAAGAATGGCGAAGTATGTCCGGCTAACTGGGAAGAAGGCAAAGAAGCCATGACTGCGAACAGAGACGGTGTTGCCAACTATTTGGCTGCACACGCCAACTAACAATTAACCATTATCAGGACACGTTACACTAATTACTTTGGTATTAGTGTAACGTGTAAACACAAAAAAATATCAAAATGGTACTAGAATTAGAAAAAGATAACTTGCAAGAAATTATTGCCGAGAACAAAAATGTGGTAGTTCAATATTCTGCGGGTTGGTGCGGTAATTGTAGAATAATGAAGCCTAAATTTAAAAAAGAGGCTACTACCCATGAGGACATTACCTTTGTAATTGCCGATGCCGAGAAATTTCCCGAAAGCAGAAAATTGGCCACGGTAGACAACCTACCCACTTTTGCGGCGTTCTCTAACGGAGAATTCAAAAATCAGGTTCAGACCAATAAATATGATGTTCTAAAAGAATTGATCAATGAAGTTGCCAGTAATTAAACATTTGACCAATTTTATTGAAAAGAACGATGAAGACTACTTGGTCGAGACCATAGAAACCTTGGAGGATTTAACGGAAGTTTCTTCATTAAAAGATGAAGAGCTGGATGTTATCGGCGAATTGATCTCTAACATGTACGGTGCTTTAGAGGTTAACAAGGCCATCAAGGAAGGAGTGCCCAAAAAAGAGGCTTTGAACAGTTTTATGTCCAGGGTCATGGGTTCCATAGACTCTTAGTACAGGTTTAACATTTTATTTAAACGGCCACTCATAAAAGAGTGGCCGTTTATTTTTATATTCACTTACATATCCTCTTAATATTTTATAATTTCACACTTTAAACATAAAATCACTGATTATGGCTACCGTAACCCTAAAGGGAAATGAAATACACACATTAGGAAACTTACCGGAAAAAAAAAGTAAGGCTCCTGATTTTGAATTGACAAAAAACGATTTATCCACCGTAAAACTTTCAGACTATAAAGGATCTAGATTGGTATTGAACATATTTCCGAGTGTAGATACTGGTACTTGTGCACAATCTGTACGACAGTTTAACCAAGAAGCCGCTGAATTGGAAAACACCATCGTTCTTTGTATATCTAAAGACTTACCGTTTGCGCAAGCTAGGTTTTGTGGAGCCGAAGGCATAGAAAATGTTGAAATGCTGTCCGATTTTAGGGATGGTAACTTTGGAAAAGCGTACAACCTAGATTTCACTGATGGTCCCTTGGCTCCCTTACATTCCAGGGCTGTAGTGGTACTGGACGAAAATGGCTCGGTACTTTATACAGAACAGGTATCTGAAATTGTTGACGAACCCAATTATAAAGCCGCTCTTGAAGCTTTGATGGATTCTTAAATCCGATAAACGAACAT
Source organism: Maribacter thermophilus (assembly GCF_001020565.1). GTDB lineage: Bacteria > Bacteroidota > Bacteroidia > Flavobacteriales > Flavobacteriaceae > Maribacter > Maribacter thermophilus. The sequence continues at coordinate 1,301,017 of NZ_LDAS01000001.1, forward strand.
GTCCAAAGAATCTTTTTTGGTAAACCGCATTAAGAGCGTGGGCTTCGCCTTGCGCGGAGCCCTATTGTTGATCAGGACCGAGGCAAGTATAAAAATTCAAATTTTTATTGCGATCGTAATGACGGCGGCAGGCTTTTACTTTGAGATTTCCAATACCGAGTGGATCTTGCAAATATTTGCGATCGCCATGGTATTGGGGGTCGAAGGCATGAATACGGCCGTTGAAAAAATATCCGATTACGTACAGCCAGATTTTGACACAAAAATTGGCTTTATAAAAGATATTTCGGCAGGTGCGGTTATGCTCGTATCCATTGCATCGAGCATTATCGGCTGTATTATATATTTTCCTAAAATTTTTTAAAAATTATAGTCTGATGGCTTAGGGGGTAAATTTGTATTTTTGCCCCCAGAATAAAGATTTCATGGCAAAGAAGGCAACTAAAACAAAGCCCAAGGCAAAATCGGCAAAGAAAGGCAATCCCTTTAAACTATCTAAACAGAATAAAATTATTCTGGGTAGCTTATTGATACTTTTCAGCATCGCCTTGTTTTTCTCTTTTGTTTCTTTCTATTTTACATGGCAAGACGATCAAAGTATACTTTCAGAATTCAAAAACCGTAACGAAGAGGCCAAAAACCTTTTAAACAAGTTTGGTGCGAGCATCAGTCATTTCTTCGTGTACAAAGGATTTGGGATCGCGTCGCTTATATTCCCTTTTCTTCTATGCCTCTCGGGTATCTATATGTTTTTAGGACTTGATAAAAAAGGATTATGGAAAAAATGGATCTGGGGATTTATTTTCCTGATCTGGTTTTCTATAGCTTTTGGTTTTTTTGCAGTGAAGAGTCCTTTATTAGGTGGACTTGTAGGATATGAAATGAACGATTTTCTACAAGATTATACTGGTAAAATAGGCGTTCTTTTACTACTGGTATTTGGACTGGTATTTATTATGGTCCGTTTGTTCAAAGTAACACCAGAGGACATTGCCGCTTTCTTCAAATCCAAAAAACAGCAATTATCATCAGAATTCAAAAATCAAAAAGAAACAGAAGCTCCAGAAGAAGCACCTATAGTAAGTGATGAAGATGAGACTCCTGTTATTATAGACACCTACACCCATAAAGAAGAGATTCCACATTTAAAAAAGGAAAACGAAAATAAAGATTTGGAAATTGCTTTCCCCAAAGAACCGGAACCTAAAGAGCAGTTGTCCATGGAAGTGGAACAAATTGTGGAAGAGCCCGAAGAAGTAGATGTACTTGCAAACAAGCTAGTGGACGATTTTGGCGAATTTGACCCCACCCTGGAACTTGGTAATTATAAATTTCCTACGATAGACCTTTTAGATGCGCATGGGGTAACCGGCGGCATTACAATAAACCAAGAAGAGCTTGAAGAAAATAAGGACAAAATTGTAGAAACCCTTAAAAACTACAAAATTGGAATTGCCCAGATTAAGGCGACCATAGGTCCTACGGTCACTTTATATGAAATAGTTCCCGAGGCCGGTGTCAGAATTTCCAAAATCAAAAATTTGGAAGATGATATAGCACTATCATTGGCCGCATTGGGCATTCGTATCATAGCGCCTATTCCCGGTAAGGGAACCATAGGTATAGAGGTTCCAAATAAAAATGCGACCATCGTTTCTATGCGTTCGGTAATTGCATCGAGCAAATTTCAAAAAGCGGAAATGGAACTTCCCATCGCCTTTGGTAAGACCATTAGCAACGAAACTTTTGTTGTAGACCTTGCCAAAATGCCCCACTTACTAATGGCAGGTGCTACGGGCCAAGGTAAATCTGTAGGTTTAAACGCCGTACTTACTTCTTTGCTCTATAAAAAGCATCCTGCGGAAGTGAAATTTATCTTGGTAGACCCAAAGAAAGTGGAACTCACGCTGTACAATAAAATTGAACGCCATTTTCTGGCAAAGTTACCAGATTCAGAAGAAGCCATCATTACGGACAATACCAAGGTGATAAACACCTTGAATTCTCTTTGTATTGAGATGGATAACCGTTATGAGCTTTTAAAACTGGCCATGGTGCGAAACCTTAAGGAGTACAACACAAAATTTAAGGCAAGAAAACTAAACCCCAACGATGGGCATAAGTTTTTACCATATATAGTCTTGGTCATAGATGAGTTTGCCGATTTGATCATGACGGCGGGCAAAGAAGTCGAAACACCGATTGCAAGGTTGGCACAGTTGGCAAGGGCCATCGGTATACATTTGATCGTAGCGACCCAAAGACCATCGGTAAACGTAATTACGGGTATTATAAAGGCCAACTTTCCGGCACGTATCGCCTTTAGGGTAACATCGAAGATAGATTCCAGAACTATTTTAGATGCACAGGGAGCCGACCAACTTATAGGTCGTGGTGACATGCTCTACACCCAAGGTAATGATGTAACCCGTATTCAGTGTGCCTTTGTAGATACTCCCGAAGTTGCCAAGATCACAGAATACATAGGTTCTCAAAGAGCATACCCAGAAGCTCACGAACTGCCAGAATATGTAGGTGAAGATTCTGGCACGAGTGTTGATTATGATATTGCCGACAGGGATAAAATGTTCCGTGAGGCTGCCGAGGTAATCGTAATTGCCCAACAGGGATCCGCTTCGTTGATTCAACGAAAGCTTAAACTGGGGTATAACCGCGCAGGTAGAATTATAGACCAATTGGAAGCAGCGGGAATCGTGGGTCCTTTTGAAGGCAGCAAAGCAAGACAGGTGCTTGTACCGGATATGGCCTCCCTGCAACAATTATTGGATAACGAAATAAATTAAAAATGAAAAAAGTATTACTTGTATTAACCATTGTTCTTTCTGCTAATTTCTTAAGTGCCCAAAACTCTGAAAAAGCAAAAGCCTTACTGGACGAGGTTTACAAAAAAGTAAAGAGCTATGATAATATTTTCGTAGACTTTAGGTTTGACCTAAGAAATTCTGAAGCTGGCATAAATCAAGAAACGAGAGGAGACGTAACCTTGGCAGGAGAAAAATATGTTTTTAACTACCTAGGGTCCAAACAGCTTTACGACGGAAACAAAGTATATACCATAGTCCCAGAAAACGAAGAAGTTACCATAGAGGACCTTTCGGAAGATGAAGACGCCATGACACCCTCTAAAATGCTTACATTTTACCAAGAAGGCCATAACTACGAGTGGGATATTCTACAAAATGTACAAGGCAGAAAAATACAGTATATAAAATTAACCCCGATTGATTCTGAAACGGAAATCAAATCTAGATTGTTAGGTATAGACATGGGCACCAAGCATATCTATAGATTGATCGAAACTGGTAAGAACGGTACCAAAACCACTATTACTGTTAATTCTTTTAAAACAAACCAACCACTGTCATCTACCTTATTTACTTTTGACGAGGCTAAATATAAAGATGAAGGGTACTACATCTTAAGAAACTAGGAAATTTGAGAATTCTAGACCGGTATATATTATCAAGGTTCGTATTCAATTTTGTCAGTTCGTTTGTAATATTGATGTTCATCTTCATATTTCAAACGATCTGGCTTTTTATTGATGATCTCGCCGGTAAAGGCTTGGATATAATCATTATCGGAAAATTTCTTTTCTACTTAATGCCAGATCTTACTGAAAAAGTGTTGCCCTTGACCGTGCTACTGTCGTCCATTCTTACTTTCGGCTCTTTTGCCGAAAGTTATGAGTTTGCGGCTATGAAGGCTTCGGGCATATCACTGCAAAGGTCTATGTTGAGCCTTATCGTTTTTGTAGTTCTTTTAGGCGGTGTTACCTTCTTTTTCGCCAATACGGTCATACCATTATCACAACGAAAAATCTACAACCTTAGAAAAAACATAGCAAAGGTAAAACCCGCGGCAGTAGTTGCAGAAGGCGTATTTAGCGATTTTGAGGGCATGAACATTAAAGTAGATGAAAAATATGGTGAAAACGACCGATATCTAAAAAATGTAATCATTCATATTAAAAACAAGGGTAATGTTAACAGCACGGTAATTAAGTCTGAGAAAGGAGAACTTATCAGTAGTGAAGAGTCCGATATAATACAATTGGTCTTAACCAATGGCCATTATTATGAAGATATAGATTCTAAAAAGAACAGATTAAAATATCCACATGCAAAGGCAGCATTCGACACCTACACGATGAATATTGAAGTGCCCGAACTGGATAAAGAGGATTTAGAGGCCGAGCGGGATATCAGCACCGATAAAATGAAAAATATATCTCGGTTAAGAAAAGATATAGATTCTTTAAAGCAAGACAATTATAGGATCGTAAGGGCTTTTTCCAAAAATATGGAAAGCCGTATGGGCGTCTTCGCCCCACTTGACCCCAAGGACACTTTAAAAACAAAAACCGCGTTACAAAAGAAGCAAGATTCTATCAGACAGATAAAATTAAATCTTTATAGGGCCAACAAGGCAAAGCAAGATTCGGTTAAGGAGAGTATTTTACACCTATTTCCAGATTGGCAGCAAATACAGGTGTTAAGTGCCGCCAAAAACAATACCACCAATATATTGAACTCCGTGAGGGGAAAGAAAGAAGAGATGCAAAAACGATATAAGATATATAACATGCATATACTATCGTTACACAATAAATTTGCATTGGCCTTTTCTTGTATCATATTATTTTTTGTGGGAGCCCCCTTAGGGGCTATTATTAGAAAAGGAGGATTGGGCTTACCCATGGTTATCGCAATTATCTTATTTTTAATCTATTATTTTATTGGCGTTTTTGCCGGTAATTATGCCAAAGAGGGAAATATACACCCTATGTTGGGCGCATGGCTCTCTACCCTTATTATGTTGCCATTAGGCGTATTTTTAACCAAAAGGGCTACCGAAGACAAGGGAATGGTTAATTTTGGGGTGGTTACGGATTTCTTTAAAAACCTATTTAAGAAAAAAGACAAAAGTGGATCAGATGACAACTAGTGCTCCGGATAAAATAAAACTGAATACCATTGAAGAAGCTATTGAAGATATTCGCAATGGCAAGGTTATTATTGTCGTGGATGACGAAAACCGGGAAAATGAGGGTGATTTTTTAGCCGCCGCAGAATTGGCGACTCCGGAAACCGTTAATTTTATGGCTACCCATGGTAGAGGTCTTATATGTGCACCATTAACAGAAGGCAGGTGTAAAGAACTAGGCCTTCATATGATGGTAAGCAACAACACCGACCCCATGGAAACTGCATTTACCGTATCTGTAGACCTTAGGGGCCACGGTGTTACCACTGGTATTTCTGCCGGCGATAGATGTAAAACGGTATGTGCACTGACCGATGAAACCATCAAACCACACGATTTGGCAAGACCTGGGCACATTTTTCCCTTGGTAGCCAAAGAAGGTGGGGTACTACGTAGAACAGGGCACACAGAGGCCGCTATAGATTTTGCCAGACTTGCAGGTCTAAAACCCGCAGGTATGATCGTAGAGATAATGAACGAAGATGGCAGTATGGCGAGGTTACCGCAACTTATTGAAGTTGCCAAAAAGTTTGATCTTAAAATCGTTTCCATTGAGGACTTGGTTGCTTACCGTATGGAGCACGATAGTTTAATAAACAAAGAAATAGATTTCGATATTACCACAAGGTTCGGGGAGTATAGATTGCGTGCTTACAAGCAAACTACCAATAACCATATCCACTTGGCTTTAACAAAAGGGGCATGGAACTCAGAAGAGCATGTACTAACACGTATCAACTCTACCCTTATAAACAACGATATATTAGGAACATTGACCAACAGTCCCGATAAAAAACTGGAAGATATGTTCAATGCTATCAATAACGAAGGAAAAGGAGCTATTGTGTTTATAAACCAAGACTATGAATCGTTGAACCTCCTATCTAGACTATCGGAACTGAAAGAACTACAAAAACAAGGTATTTACAAAGCACCTAAAATAGATATGGATGCCAAAGATTTTGGTATCGGTGCTCAAATACTACATGATCTCGGTATATCAAAAATGAGGTTATTGACCAATAGTCCCCAAGCCAAAAGAGTGGGAATTGTCGGTTACGGTCTAGAAATAGTAGAGTACGTTTCTTACTAACGATATGGACAACTAAAAAAGATAGGCCGGTGTTTTACACTGGCCTATCTCTTTTTTACGCTCCCACTATTTTACATCATTAGATCACTCACAACTAAGTAATCCTTCACTGGCGCTAAATTCCAATTCGAATGGGAATTCCATTTTTCCAATAGGTAGCTTCCGTGCTTTTGCCTTTTTTACAAAATAAAATACCTACAATAGACTACCAATGATCTCTTTCATTTTTAGTGCACGTGCCTTTACTTCTTCCTCTGACCAGCTCAACTTAATTAAACAAGAAATGGTTTTACCCACCCACTTGTCGGACAATGAAAAATCGGATGCACTATAGTCCGGAAGCTGATTTCTTACTTCTTGGGGTAATTTTCCCAAAGATTTTAAATTGGTCAAATGTTCCCATTTTCTATAATAGTGCCAATTATTATCAAACCAATAAAAACAGGCATCGACTCCCCCGTTGGTAAGAGAGCTATGTATTTTTCTGGCAAGGTCTCCAGAAGGCAAAAAGAAACTGAGAAAAGAATAATTCTCTACGCCATTGTCGGGTACACGTCTAAAAGTCACCCCTTCAATTTCTTCCAAACTGTTTCGAAGAATACTGTAATGTCTTTTCTGAGTATTTAAAAATTCGTCCAATCGTTGGATCTGTGCGCAACCCACAGCGGCGTTCAATTCCGAGATTCGATAGTTATACCCTAAAAATGGATGGGACTCCGCCCCCCTATTATTCCCTATATGATCATGCCCATGATCCGAATAGTGGTCCGCATTAGTGTAGTACTTTTCATTATCGGTAATCAAGGCACCACCTTCACCACATGTAATGGTCTTTACATAATCGAACGAAAAACAGCCTATATCTCCATAACTACCCAAGGGTTTGCCCTCATAGCTGCCTCCTATTGCCTGGCATGCATCTTCTATCAATAATAGGTTATGATTGTCGCAAATTGCTTTTAAACGTTTTAGATCGGCCATGGATCCACACATATGTACGGGCATAACTACCTTGGTCTTCTCGGTAACCGCTTTTTCTACCGAGTCCGGGTTCAAGGTTAAGGTATCGTCTACATCTACCAAAACAGGTACGGCACCAATAGCCAACACAGCCTCAAAACTGGCCACAAAAGTAAATGTGGGCATAATTACTTCGTCACCGGCCCCTACTCCGGCACTTGCCAACGCTACGGTCAAAGCGGCCGTTCCACTGCTTACTACCTGCGCATACTTTACCTGCATTCTTGTGGTTAGTGCCTTTTCTAACTCCTTGGCTTTCCAATGCCCCTGGCGCATTCCATCAAAACCGTAGCGCATCAATACCCCAGAGTCCAATACATCATTTACACTTTCTCTTTCTTTTTCTCCAAAAAGTTCAAATCCTGGCATAGTTCTATTTTAAAATTAAAAATAAGTCAATTTTCCATGGATTTAAAGAATCTATAGATTTTCACTTTTTCCTCAATGGTAAATTCCTTCTCCTCAAACCAATCGTAGGCCGCAATTTTTTCGTTTTCAATTTGTGCCCTTCTTATGGCATCTAACGAAACAATATGCCAGTGTACTCCTTTTTGTCGTGATACGGAATATCCCACATCTTCAGTTATGTACGATGCCTTTGGTTGGTTTATTAGTCTAACCCCGTTCTTTAAAACAGCCAAGGTCTTGGTAAGTCGAACAACTTCTGAAAATGAATATCTGACAAAATCATCAAACCCATTTTGTTTGGTATTATAAACTTTATCGCCAACTTCTAATTTCTTCATAAGGTTCAAAAGTCTGCAAAAGTAATTGTTGACTTTAATACTAAATTCAATTCCGATAAGAAATTATTAACATCTATAAAGCTTCTGTTGCCACATATATTCGTTTTATGCTCCTTTATCTCACTACTTTTTTATAACTTCGTATTAGTGAGCAAAGTAATTTCCATATCAATTTCATTTTTAATTCTGCTACAGAGTTTTGGACTGCATACAGATGATATTGCCCAAATTGATAATTTTATCGAGCATGCGAAGTTTCATAGTGAACAATATGGGGACAATGTTTTAGTTTTTATATCAAAACATTACGGGGAACTCAAGGCGGAACACGACCGCGAACACCAAGAAGAAAAAGAAGAACATGAGCAGTTGCCTTTTCAGCACCATTGCCATTTGACTTCTGTGGTTGTATATACAGCAAATTCCTTTAACCCCGAACTGGGCTCTCCTCTATTTTCAGAGTCCAATAGTAGCAATTTCCATTATCAGGCACCTTCTTCTTCTTTGCATGCAATGGGCCTGTTACAACCACCTCGGCAGTCATAATCAACAGTTTTATTTTTTAGTAGCCCCTGGAAATTTCACAGGGTATTTTCAACGTTGATTATTTTATGTCAAATGCTATCATATATTATTAATTTCAGTATTAAGAACAAGTTTATTGTTCTATTATTTACATGTTTTATTATAGGTTTTGGGTTCTATTCCCTATCAAAAATACCTATAGGAGCCGTACCCGATGTTACCAATAACCAGGTACAGGTAATTACCACGTCGCGCAACCTATCTACCCAAGATATAGAACAGTTTATAACCTATCCGGTAGAATTGGAAATGGCCAACCTTCCAGGTGTTTTAGAGATTCGTTCCGTATCAAAATTCGGTCTTTCAGTGGTAACCATTGTATTTGAGGAAGACATGGGTTCTTTTCTACCCAGACAACTTATAGCCGAAAAAATAAAATCGGCCTCGGAAAAGATTCCCGAAGGTTTTGGCTCACCGGAAATGGGTCCCATTACAACGGGGCTTGGTGAAATATATCAATATATTTTGGATGTTGAACCAAAATACAAAGACCAATATACCCCAGAAGATTTAAGAACCATTCAAGATTGGCTCGTTAAAAGGCAACTGTCGGGTATCCCCGGGGTCGTAGAGGTAAATACTTGGGGCGGTTTTTTAAAACAGTACGAAGTTGCCATCAATACAGATAAGTTAAATGCCATGAATATTAGTGCAAGCGATGTATTCAAGGCCCTGGAAACGAATAACAGTGTCACCGGTGGCGGATATATAGAAAAGGTAAACCAAGCTTTTTTTATTCGCGGGGAAGGGTTAATATCCTCATTGTCAGATATAGAGAATATTGTAGTAAAAAACGAAAATGGTATTCCCATTTATATCAAAGATGTTGCCAAGGTAGGTTTTGGAAACGCCATTCGTTTTGGTGCCATTACCGGAAACGGGGAAGGAGAAAAGGTGTTGGGGCAGGTAATGATGTTAAAGGATGCCAACTCAAAAAAAGTAATCGACGCGGTTAAGGAAAGAGTCGCGGCTATCTCTAAGTCATTGCCAAAGGGCGTATATATAAATCCTTTTTTGGACCGCAGCGACCTTATTGCCAAAACAACCTTTACCGTCACCGAAAACCTTGTTCTGGGCTGCTTGATCGTCATCTTCGTAGTCGTATTGCTACTGGGTAACCTTCGTTCAGGACTAGTGGTGGCCTCGGTAATTCCTTTATGTTTACTTTTTGCCCTGTCAATGATGTATATTTTTGGTGTCGATGCCAATTTAATGAGCCTTGGCGCCATTGATTTCGGAATTATTATAGACGGTGCCGTCATCATTGTCGAATTCATAGCCTTTCAGATTACAAAAGAACACGATAAAATCAACTCCCTGACGGTAAAGGAGCAACAAGCACTAAAAGATGGCATTACTTTTAAGGGAGCTTCAAAAATGATGAACTCTGCCATTTTCGGGCAACTTATTATACTAATCGTATTCATCCCAATTTTATCATTGAGCGGTGTAGAAGGCAAAATGTTCAAGCCAATGGCACTTACCTTCAGCTTTGCATTGATCGGCGCCATGCTCTTATGTTTCACCTACGTACCTGTAGTAGCTTCCCTATTTCTAAAACCTTCAAAAGTAAGCGACAAGAACATCTCTGTTCGTTTAATGAAGTGGTTGCGAACAAAATATGATCCGATCATAGACTGGGCCTTGGGCAAGAAAAAAATTGTTCTGGGCATAGCCACTGCCCTATTGGCGACGGCCACCTATTTGTACATCTCTATGGGTGGCGAATTTGTACCAACATTGGATGAAGGTGATTTTGTAATACAGCCTGTTTTAAAAACCGGAACCTCTTTGAGCAATACGGTAGAGACCTCTATGGAAATAGAAAAGATTTTACTACAAAAATTCCCTGAAGTAGATCAGGTAATTACCCGGATAGGGGCTGCAGAAGTACCCACCGATCCCATGTCTATGGAAGAAAGTGATGTAATTATAACGCTAAAACCAAAAAGCGAATGGACATCTGCATCCTCTAAAGACGAACTCGCCGATAAGTTCAAGGAAGCTTTGGCCGTTATCCCTGGCATGGGAGTTGAGTTTACCCAGCCCATTGAAATGCGTTTTAATGAACTAATTACAGGTGTAAGGGCAGATATAGCCATTAAGATATTTGGCGAAGATCTAGATATTCTTGCCAACAAGGGTAAAGAAATAGGCGATCTGATAAAAAATGTAGATGGGGCCGCGGATATTTCTGTCGAAAAAGTTGCTGGATTACCGGAGATGAACGTTAAATACAATCGCTCTAAAATTGCGCGTTACGGGCTCAATATTCAAGAGCTCAACGATATGGTTACCATGGGCTTTGCCGGAAAAACGGCCGGCAGTGTTTTTGAGGGAGAAAAAAAGTTTGATCTCGTCGTAAGGCTCGATGCCGAAAAAAGAAAAGATATAGACAATCTTAAAAACCTGTATGTAGATCTACCCTCGGGAGGAAAAATTCCTCTAAGTGAATTGGCCGATATCTCGTATAAAAAAGGAGCTGCAAAAATATCGAGAGATGATACCCGAAGACGAATTGTCGTAGGTGTCAATGTCAGAAACAGGGACCTACAATCTGTCGTAGACGATATAAAAACCTTGGTCAACGAGCATATAACATTACCTGCAGGCTATTCCATTAGTTATGGGGGGCAATTCGAAAATTTACAAAGTGCCAAGGCAAGGTTATTGGTTGCAGTGCCCATAGCCCTTATTCTCATATTTATACTGCTCTATTTTGCTTTCAAATCCATTAAAGAAGCATTAATGATCTACTCCGCCATACCACTAGCGGCCGTTGGCGGCGTTTTTCTTTTATGGATAAGGGATTTGCCTTTCAGTATTTCCGCAGGTGTAGGTTTTATTGCCCTTTTTGGAATAGCCGTATTAAACGGAATTGTATTGATAGAGCATTTTAAAGAATTAAAAAAAGAAGGTTTTAAAGACATGGACACGTTGATAAAACAAGGGGCCAAAGACAGGTTACGTGCTGTTTTACTAACGGCCTCGGCAGCCGCCCTAGGTTTTCTGCCAATGGCAATATCTACCAATGCAGGTGCCGAAGTGCAAAGACCTCTCGCAACAGTGGTTATAGGCGGTTTAATAACTGCAACATTACTTACATTAGTGGTATTGCCCGTTTTATATTCTTATCTCTACCGCTCTAAAAGCCACCCAGCTAAAAAGCTACCAGGCGCTTTGGGGATAATCGGCATTGTGCTATTATGCTCATCCACATCTTTAAATGCACAAAGCGATAAAAAAAACTTAAAAGAGTTGTTGCCCATCGCCATGGAGAACAATGCCGGTCTAAAGGCCTACAAACTTAATATGGACCGATCTGATGCTTTGATCAACAGCGCCTACGATTTTGAAAAAACTAGTGTTTATTATCAGTTCGATGAAAACAATATAGCCATTAACAACGAGCCCTTACAGGTTTTCGGCGTACAACAAAACTTTAAATTCCCTACAGTCTATTTTTCTGAGAAAAAGGTAAACAAAGCCAAATACAATCTTTCGGGAAGCGCCTATCGTATTCAGAAAAAAAGATTGGAAAAAGAGGTGACGACCCAATATTATGAGTACCAAGTAGCCTATGAGATGGCAAATGTGTATCATATATTGGACAGCTTGTATAGTGATTTTGCCAATATCGCCAAACGGCGTTATGAATTGGGAGAAACCAATTATCTAGAAAAAATAACGGCTGCTTCCAAACAAAAACAAATACAACTAAAATATTTGGATGCTCAAAAGAACATGGCCATTACCCTTCAAAACCTACTTAAAACAGTACAGTCTAAAGAAAAATTAGACATTGCTATAGAACCTGTCTTAAAAGTACCAATGCGTTCTATAGACATAGAAAATAGTCCTGAAATAGATTTTTACAAAAACCAGATCAATATTAGTCGGGCCCAAAACAATTTGGAAAACCAGCAATTGCTTCCCGACATAGGTATCAGTTATTTTCAAGGAAGCAATGCTGGTTTAAACGAAAATTTGCACGGCTACCAGTTGGGATTAAAAATCCCCTTGTTCTTTACAGGACAAGCTTCACGTATCAAGGCTGCCAAAATTGATCGGTTACGTGCAGAATCTGAATACAGGGAATATGAAATTGGACTGAACACAAAACTTTCGACATTAAAAAGAAAGCTTGTCACATTGCAAGAGACATTGACCTACTATGAAAACGAAGGAAGTATGTTATCCGATGAAATTCTAAAAACCGCCAATGGCAATTTCAAAAATGGTGAAATAGATTTTTACCAGTACATACAAAGCTTGGAAAGTGCCTATGAGGTAAAAATAGACTACTTAAACAAGCTAAAGGACTACAATCAAACAGTTATTACCATTAATTACCTAACTCTTTAAAACAAATCTTATGAAATCGTATATATATAAAATATTATTACTAGCCATAGTTTACGGCGCATCGGGTTGTGGAGAAAATAAAGATACCACCACAAAAAATGAAAACGGCCTAGATAGCGGCAACTCATCCGTTATAAAAGTTACCCAAGATCAGTTTAACAAATTGGATATGCAATTGGGCGCTTTGGAAAAAAAGTCCTTTCCAATAATAATAAGTGCCAATGGCATGATAGATGTACCGCCCGAAAATAAAGCGGTGGTAAACGCCACCATGGGCGGTTATATAAAAACGACCCCATTTTTAATTGGTGATAAAGTTAAGAAGGGACAAACATTGGTGACCATAGAAAACCCTGAATTTATAAGCCTTCAACAACAATACATGGAAGTAAACGAACAACTGGGGTTTTTAAGGGCAGAATATGAACGACATAAGATTATGCAAGCAGAGAATATTACCTCGCAGAAAAACTTCTTAAAAGCGGAAAGCGACTATAAATCTGCTGTGGCAAAACATACCGGCCTCGAAAAGCAATTAAAAATGCTCAACATTTCACCGACAAACGTAAAAGCCGGAAAATTAGTTTCTTATGTAACGATAAATGCGCCTATTTCGGGTAGTATTACCAGTGTAAACGTCACCAAGGGCACCTATGTCTCCCCTGCCACCCCGATTATGGAAATAATAGATAACAGCCATGTGCACTTAGAGCTCAATGTATTTGAAAAAGATATTATGAACGTAAAGAAAGAACAAAAAATAATCTTTACTATTCCCGAGGCCTCCAATAAAAAATATAAGGCGAAAGTACATTTGGTAGGTACGGCCATTGAAAAGAACAGGACCATTAAAGTACATGGGCACCTAGAGGACGAGGACGAAGAAAACTTTTTGACGGGCATGTTCGTAGAAGCTGAAATAATTACAGAAGAAACCCTATTAAATGCATTGCCCAGTACAGCGGTCGTAAAAACAAATGACCATAATACCGTATTGTTATTGGACAAAAAAGAAGGTGATACATATTATTTTACGCAAAATATAGTTAAAGTAAGTAACGATGCATATAATGGTTATGTACCTATAGACAACAGTAGTGACTTTCAGCCGGACACTCAATTTTTGACCTTAGGTTCTTATAACCTTATCACTGAATAACATTTCTTTTGAAAATAGGTATTATATGTTACATGGTTCTGAAGTACAAAATGACCAAAACATTATTAAATAGAAAATAAAGTGAACAGAAAGATAAAATTGATCGTAGTGCTTTTTATGACCGGTCTAACGACATTATGTGCCCAAGACTGGAAACATGATTTTGAAGAAGCCAAAGAGATTGCCTCTAAAGAGGACAAAACTATTATTCTTGTTTTTCAGGGATCCGATTGGTGTGCCCCCTGCATAAAACTGGATAGGGAGGTATGGAGCACCAAAGAGTTTCAAACATATGCCAAGGAACATTATATAATGCTTCAGGCGGATTTTCCCAGAAGAAAGAAAAACAAATTGCCCGAAGAGCAACTGAATGCCAATAAAAAATTGGCCGAACAATACAATCAAATGGGGGTGTTTCCTTTAGTAGTGGTATTGGACAAAGATGGAAACGTTTTAGGCGAAACAAGTTACAAGAAAATGGGACCAAAAAAATACATCGCCCTACTAAACAATTTTATAAAATAATTTGAAAAAGCTTTTACTCATAGCGCTTGTCTTTTGTTGTAACATTGCTTTAGGGCAACAGAATTATCTGAGAACCCTAAAGTTAATGGGGAGCCGTTTTGATATCACCGTTGTGGCCAACGATTCGGTTACCGCCAATGGTTATATAAGTGATGCAGTAGCAGAAATAACGCGAATAGAAAAGCTCATATCTTCTTGGGACAAAAATTCTCAAACCTCTGAAATTAATAGAAACGCTGGTATAAAACCGGTAAAAGTGGCCCCTGAACTCTATGCACTGATAAAAAGGGCCATTGGTATTTCTAAACTTACCGATGGTGCCTTCGATATTAGTTATGCCTCTATGGACCGTATCTGGAAATTTGATGGTAGCATGACGGTTATGCCCTCTAAGGAGGAAATAAAATCCTCGGTGGCCAAGGTCGGGTTTCAGAATATTGTTTTAAATGACGAAGAAAGATCTGTTTTTCTAAAACTACCGGGAATGAAAATTGGTTTTGGTGCCATCGGAAAGGGATACGCCGCGGATATGGCCAAAAAATTATTGATGAGCAAAGGTGTTGTTGCCGGCATCATCAATGCTTCGGGAGACATGAACACATGGGGCAAACAACCGAATGGAAATGATTGGAAAGTAGCCATTACCAACCCTTTGGACAAAAATAAGGTCTTTGCATTACTGCCCATTACCAACGGGGCCGTGGTTACCTCTGGCAACTACGAAAAGTATGTAAACTTTAACGGTAAAAGATATAGTCACATTATAGATCCCAGAAGCGGGTATCCGTCTAGTGGAATTATCAGTGTTACCGTATTTGCCCCTAAAGCAGAATTGGCAGATGCCCTTGCCACCTCCGTTTTTGTAATGGGAAAAGACATAGGTCTTGATAGAATAAACCAAATGCCAAAAATTGAGTGCATCATCATTGATGATAAAGGCAATATTTCAAAATCGAAGCATATAGAAATAGAAAAATTATGATAAAAAAAGCATTAATGTTTGCCGTTATACTCAGTTCTTTTAGCAGCTGTGTCGTGGTAAAGGAATATGACAAAGTTAATCTCAATGACCCCGATATGATACTCGCCGATAAAAATTGCGACCGTAACGTGTCTACCATGCATTCGTACCGCGAAGCGGCCTCTGGTGCCAATGGGGGAAAAACCGGAGGAGGCTGCGGTTGCAATTAATAATCTAGTAACGGTAACAAACCATGAAACAATTAAAATATTATTTATTCTTATTATCGGCATTAACGTACCTATCTCTTCTTTCGCAAGAAACGGGTGACGTTTCATCCTACAAAAAACGTGTTTTGGAAAGTACGGAAGTAGACTTTTTAACAAGCTATTACTCCCAAGATGGCGACAATGCGGCCGTAAGCGGTGGTGTTGGTACAGAGGAGCTAACGGACGTAACGGGAACATTTGTTGTTTCCATACCATTGAACGACGATGATGTCTTAACCATAGATGCAGGGGTATCTGCCTATACTTCGGCTTCTTCCAGTAATGTAAACCCTTTTGACGGTTCGGAAGCCGCCGACCCTTTTGTGGCCAGTTCCGGAGCCTCTAGATCGGATACTTGGGTAAATTTTACCGGCTCTTACAGTCATAGTTCCGACGATAGAAATGATATTTGGTCGGCCAAAGTGTCCGTCTCTTCCGAGTACGATTATTTCTCTTTCGGTTTTGGTGGAGGATACACTAAACTTTTCAACGAAAAAAATACCGAAGTAAGTGTCAACGGAAATATTTATCTAGATTCTTGGAAAACTATATACCCCTTTGAACTAAGACCTTTTGGAAACAATGGCATCGGCTTTTTTAGACCTACCGAAATAACGGGAAATACCGCTTACAATCCCAATTTCACCGAATTTGACAAAGACAACAGAAACTCTTACTCTTTAGGTTTTGGTTTTTCTCAAATACTGCATAAGAATGTGCAAGGTTCCCTGGCCTTGGATTTTGTTAAACAGGAAGGTTTGTTGTCCACTCCTTTTCAGCGCGTATATTTCAGTGATGTAGCCGATAGTTTTATCGAAGACTTTCATTTGGCCGACGATGTGGAGCGCCTACCCGATAGCCGATTTAAAATTGCCATGGGAGGAAGATTGCATTGGTATGTAAACGAAACAGTAACGGTACGTACTTTTTATCGTTATTATTTTGATGATTGGGGCATTAACTCACATACGGCAAGTATTGAAGTTCCTGTAAAGATTACCGATAAATTTACCCTGTATCCCTCTTATAGGTTTTACAATCAGACAATGGCAGATTACTTTGCCCCTTACGAAACCCATTTATCAACAGAAGAGTTTTACACCTCCGATTATGACCTTTCTGAATATTCCGCCAACCAGTTTGGTTTTGGTGTCTCTTACACCGATATATTTACCAGCGCACATCTTTGGCGTCTTGGTTTAAAGAGTATCGACCTAAAATATTACAAGTACGATAGAGACACTACTTTCTCCTCAGGTATAGTTACCGCAGGTTTTAAATTTGTAGTGGACTGATCCTGTAAAAGAAAGCACCTTATTGGTTAAATAGATAAATTTCCTGCGAGTTGCTTCAGTACAATTTCTGATACTTTCGCCTGAAATTTGGCATTACTAAAGCGTACTTTAGCGTTTATGTAGTTTAATTGGGCCGTTCTAAACTCTATGGTGGGTATAATACCTATTCTATATTTCTCTACGGTAATGTCCAAATTTTCTTTGGCAATGGCCTCGTTATTACCTTCTAGCTCTATTAGACTGATATTTGTGAGATAGGTTTGGTAGGTAGTACCCAAAAGAGCCAAAAGTTCTTGTTTTTGTTTTGCAATTTCTACCTCTGTGTTCTCGATGTTCAGTTTTCCTATCTTCTCGCTTCTATTTTGATTAAAACCATCGAACAAATTCAGGGTTGCCCCAAAACCATAACTGAATCCCCGAGATTCAGAACTGGTATTAAACCCAAGGCTAGATTCCGATTTACCAAAATCATAACCTGTAGTAGCATATATGGTAGGGTACCTGGCAGCTTTCACCTGTTTTAATTCCAGTTCGGCTATTCTTTTATTTATTTCCATGGCCAATAATTGCGGATTCTCATTGAGCACCATAGTCTCAAGATCGGGCAACAATAGACTTTCGTCCACAAAAATCTCGGGAGACACCTTAAAATCGGTATCCAAGTCACGCGCCAGTTGTTGGTTAAGTTGAATCTTAGTATTCGCATATAGTTCTTTCTGACGCTTCATTAAGGTCAAATCCGTATTCAGGTCCACTTCGGCATTTAACACCTCTAGTTTAGAGGCCTTTCCAATGGTAAACCTGTTCTGCGCCAACTCTACCCTTTGCTTCGATATTATAATGGTACTGTCCAGTGCAGATAGTTGCTGTTGTTGCTGTACCAGATCGTAATACGTAACCATTACATCACCTACCGTAGATAAAATTACCTGCTTTAGCTCGGCATCGCCCAACTTTTTATTTTCTTTTAATTGCTCATAATTGGCGAACATACCAAACCCGTCGAACAAGGTCCAATCCAAGGCAACCCCATAATCCAAACTACTGTTTCTGGCATTGTCCAGTTCCACAACGGAACCGTCAGAACGTGTCTGTGAGCTATTTTGAACACTATTGTCATCGGTAATACTGGCTTCAACATATGGCAACATACCTGCAAAACCAGGACTAACCCCATATTCATCGATCTTTACACCGTTGGAGGCGATAATAATATCATAGTTATTCTTTAAAGCCAACTTTACCGTCTCATCAACGGTAAGGATCTCTTGGGAAAAACCTGTGACAATAGAACTAAATAAAACAACTACTGATAAAAGAATACGGTTATGGTATGGCATTTTAATTACTTTCTAATACTTTAAACTCCGGTCTTTCTACCCTATCTCTTGACCATAGATAGTAAAGGGCAGGTATCACAAATAAGGTCAGCACCAATGAAAACATGGTTCCGCCGATAATAACGACCCCCATACCAATTCTACTGGTAGATGCTGCACCCAAAGAAAGCGCAATAGGCAATGCCCCGAGTGCAATGGTTAAACTGGTCATTAAAATAGGTCTTAACCTAGATTCGGAAGCCTTTAAAATAGCCTCATTTTTTGGCATGCCCTGCTCTCTTAGCTGATTCGCGAACTCTACGATCAAGATTCCGTTTTTGGTCACCAGACCGATCAACATAATGGTTCCGATCTGACTAAAAATATTCCAAGACTGCCCAAACAACCATAACGAGAACATGGCCCCGGCCACGGCCATAGGCACCGTTAGAATAATAATAAACGGATCTACAAAGCTTTCGAACTGGGCGGCCAAGATCAAGAATATTAACAACAACGCCAATCCGAAGGCGAACAAGGTATTGGAACTACTTTCTACAAAATCTCTAGATTCACCACCCAGATCTGTGGTAAAAGAATCGTCCAAGACCCGTTCTTTAATGGCCTCCATAGCCTCTATACCGTCATTTATGGTCTTACCCTCTGCAAGGTTTGCCGATATGGTCGCGGACATATATCTGTTATTATGATACAATTGTGGCGGACTACTATGCTCTGTAGTTTCTACCAAATTGTCCAATTGGATCAGTAGCCCATCTTTGTTTTTTACAAAAATTGAAGTCAGGTCTACCGGTGCGTCCCTATCCTTTTTATCGAACTGACCAATTACCTGATATTGTTTTCCGTTCATTAAAAAATAACCAAAACGTTGACCACTAAGAGACAATTGTAAGGTTTGTGCCACGTCCAATACCGAAACGCCAAGACTTTCGGCTTTCTCCCTATTTATGTTCACATAAATCTCAGGTTTATCGAACTTGAGGTTCACATCTACAAAAGAGAATGTTTCATCTTGCTCCGCCTCTTTCATAAACTCGGGAATCTTTTCTTTCAGCTTTTCGAAGTTCTGGGCCTGAATAATAAACTGGATCGGTGGCCCTCCCCTTCTGTTCACTGAAATTGTCGGCTTTTCCGATACGTTTGATTTACCTCCCACATAAGCTTTGGCCCATCTGCCGAGGTCCTCGGCAATCTCGTGCTGTGTACGTTCCCGCTCACTTGGATCCACCAGGGCAATATTTGCCCTACCGCTATTTACCGAAGAAGAACCAAAACCAGGGGATGTAAGCACCAGACTCACCTTTTTTTCAGGAATGGAATCGTTTATCAAATTGGTAATATCGGTCATTAAACGATCCATATATTCATAGGACGATCCCTCGGGCGCCGTAACGCTCAACCGAACAAAACTACGGTCATCATATGGAGCCGTTTCTTTCGGAAGTAAAATATAGAACAGTGCTATTAAGCCCAGACAAACAAATAAAATAGGAAAGCTAAGCCACTTTCTTTTCATAAAAACCCGTAGCGATTCCGCATAAGATTCATTCATTTTAACAAAGTACTTCTCGGTAAAATGATAAAATTTAGATTGCTTTTGTTTACCCGGTTTTATCAAATAGGCATTTAACATCGGTGTCAACGAAAGCGATACAAAGGCCGAAACCAGTACCGCGGCACCGAGCACCACCCCAAACTCCCTGAACAACCTACCCACGAAGCCCTCTAAAAATATAACAGGTAGAAAAACGGCCGCCAAGGTTATGGAGATAGAAATAACGGCAAAAAATATTTCGTTAGATCCTTTAATAGCAGCTTCTATGGGGCTCATGCCCTCCTCTACCTTTTTATAAATATTCTCGGTAACCACGATACCATCATCCACTACCAAGCCCGTGGCCAGTACAATGGCCAACAATGTCAATACATTTATAGAGAAACCAAAGAGCCACATGATAAAGAAAGTAGCGATCAAAGAAACAGGAATATCTATTAGCGGACGCAGGGCCATAGACCAATTTCTAAAAAACAAATAGATAACCAGAATAACCAGGATTATAGAAATTATCAGGGTTTCTACCACCTCTGTAACCGCACGCCTTACGAAAACGGTATCGTCTATAACCACATTGAGTTTAAACCCTTCCGGAAGGTCTTTTTTCAGTTTTTCATACTCCTCATAAAAGGCATCGGCAATTTCCAAATAATTGGTACCCGGTTGTGGAATTACCGCCGTTGCTACCATTGGCTGACCAGAATCGCTCATTTTGGTCTCCATATTTTCTCCTTCCAACGAAGCCTTGCCTATATCACTAAGGCGAACAAGCTTCTCGCCCTCGGCCATGATAATAATGTTGTTAAACTGTTCCTCGGTCTGTAGGTTTCCTATGGTCTTAACGGCCAATTCGGTATTGGTACCCGTAAGTTTTCCCGAAGGCAGTTCTACATTTTGGGCCAACAGGGCATTACGTACATCGGCAACGGTAAGTCCGTAGGAAGCTAGTTTCAAAGGGTCTATCCACAGCCTCATGGCATATCTACGTTGCCCCCATATCTGAACACTACTTACCCCGGGGATCGTCTCTATACGTTGTGCAATGACATTTTCGGCATAATCGGACAATTCTAAAATATTCCGATCATCACTTTGTACGGTCATAGAAAGTATACGTTGTGCATCGGCATCTGATTTGGATACTACCGGGGCCGAGTCCAAATCATCTGGAAGGCTTCTGACCGCCTGTGAGACCTTATCCCTTACATCATTTGCGGCATCTTCCAGATCCTTGTCCAAATCAAACTCTATACTAATAGAACTGGACCCCTGTACACTGGAAGAAGAAATATTTCGAATACCATCTATAGAGTTAATGGCCTTTTCCAGGGGTTCGGTAATCTGCGATTCGATAATATCTGCATTGGCTCCGGAATAGCTTGTTCTAACCGATACTTGAGCGGGATCGATGGAAGGAAACTCACGTATGCCCAAATAGGTGTACCCAATAAGACCGAACAATACGATGGCAATGTTCATTACAATAGCAAGAACCGGGCGCTTTATGCTTAAGGTAGATAAATTCATTATTTAGCGGGCATTAATTCTGGTTCATCCAATTCTACTTCTACTGGCGCACCATTTTTAAGCGCCATTACACCATAGGTGAGAACCGTATCGCCGGCATGCAGACCAGACAATACCCTAACGGAAGAGCCTGTTCTTGCCCCAATTTCAACATCGATTTCTTTCGCCATACCATTTTCGACAATAAATATCTTTTTACCGTTTTGAACAGGTATCAATGCTTCGGAAGGCACCAATAAGGCATCTTCAATGGTTTCCAATGGCAGTACCACGTTCGCATAGGCTCCCGGATAAAGATGCCCCTCGGCATTATCGGCCACTGCACGCATTTTCAATGTTCTTGTTGCTATCTCCACCTCGGGCTCTACGGCATAAATGGTAGCCGTATACTCCTCTGACGAATCTGATGTAGTAAAGATAAAATCGGAGTTTATATTTATTTTGGATGCGTACTTTTCAGGAATAGAGAAGGTTAATTTTAATTTACTGGTGTTCACCAATTTTGCAACGGGTGTCTCAGGGGTTACATACGTTCCCTTTGAAATGGACCTTAACCCGATCGTACCGGAAAAAGGAGCCCTTATAACGGTCTTTGATAATTGTGCCGCTATTAACGAAGCTTCGGCACTGGCCGATTGATAATCGGCACTGGCAATATCGTATTCCTCTTGGCTAATGGCCTGTTTGTCCAATAACAACTGGGCACGCCTTTCGTTTTCAGCCGCCAATTTTTGGGCCGTTTTCACCTTCGACAGTTGTGCCTGCAGCTCTATGTCGTCTACGGTAAAAAGTACTTGCCCTTGGGCTACCTTACTACCTTCCTTAAAATTGATACTTTGAACAATACCCGAAATTTCGCTTCTAATCTCTATCTGTTCGTTCGCCTCCAAAGTACCCGATAGCGAAATGTTATCGTTAAACTTTTGGGGCTTTAACACCATGCCTTTTACGGTAGTTGCTTTTATGGAACCTTCAGAGCTTTTGGGTTCCCCAATCTTTGAGTTGGTATTAATACGATATATTATCATCCCTCCCAATCCTACAATTAAAAGGGTGTAAATAATGTATTTTAGTTTCATAAGTTTGCGTTGGTAGTTTGTTATTTCTGGTATAACAAAACTAGCCTTAAAACACTTTTTTATAAAAAAGTTATGCTTTATTTAACAAGCTTTAACACAATCGACGAATTTTAAGAGATAAACGACATTTTTAGCAACACCAACGACAGGATAAAAAAAACTTTTTTTGAAATCTGCGAAATTTATGAACATTTTTCACGCAAACACTTCCTCTGACCTTCTTCTGTTTTCTTGCGTGAAATGGTTTAAAAACATGAGGTTGTAGAGAAAGAAGGTTATAGAAAAAAATTAGTGTTTTAGAATCTATCGGCCTAGAATAGTATGGTCTTAAATCAGGGAAGGGTTTATATGATTTTCACCTCAGTTCTTTGTTGGGCACAAGAACCTACAGTTTAATTTTTTTCTTGCAATAGTTGAAAATTCTTGGTTCACCATTACACGGCCCCAAAAACTAAATATAGAATATAGCCTGTAGTAACGACTACAACGATTCTTGTATAATTCACATGACCAGAATTATATATTATCCAAATTTAAAATCAATTGCAATTGTTTTTCTCTCTTCAACAAATTCATCATTCTTTTTAGCAGGTATCCATTTTGGACTCATATTCATTACTCGAATGACTTCTTCTTTAAAATAACTAGCTCCTTCTGAAATTTCTATAGCTGATATATTACCGTCTTTTAAAACTGTAAACGATACATGTACCGTTCCTTCTACACCCATTTGACGAGCTTTAAGAGGGTAAATTATATAATGAGATAACCATTTGTTGAAATTAGCACTACCTCCCCTAAACGAAGCTTCTCTGTTCTCGGCTAGAGGCAAATCATCTTTAACATCCAGTATGTCTATTAAGTCCTGGGTTTTTTCAGAGAAATATGAATTTGGAAAATTATCTTTATACGCTTTAAGTACTACTGGGTCTATGCTTTTTTTTGCTTTTAAAAATAGTCTCCTCTCCAGGTTTTCTTTTTTTGTTTTTACGACTTCTTGTTTGTCGTTATCTTTTTGGCGTTGTTTTTTTTCATTACCGATAGCCACATTTTCAACCTCTTTTTGCCTATCAATTTTTTGTTGTTGGTACTTTCTTTCTAGTTCGTTAAAAGCACTATCTATTAACGCTCCCGTTTTTTTATAACTTTCAAATAGTTCAGAACTTTGTTTTTGGGGCGGTGTTACCTTAAGAAAGGTCTCATATGCAATTTTAGCCTTAACTATGTCTCCATTTTTATAATAGGCTTGCATGAGTAGTGATTCTATTTTAGGGTTTGTTCTTCCTAATAAATTCTTGGCTTTATTGGCATATATAATACTATTATCATAATTACCGGACTCAAACGCTGTTTCTGCCTCTTTATAATACTCCTTAGAATCTTGTGCAACTATTGGTTCCATTGATTGAGAACCAAAAATATTAAATAAGCAAAAGGCTATAAAAATTAGTACCTTACTTATATTAAAATTGGATAGATGTAGATATTTCATATAATTGATTTGAAGAGCATTAATCATAAGTTCTATAGTAAGTTTCAATTAAATTTAGATTTTCATCGTATATTCTAATTTCAGAATCTCCTACCCAACTATTATTGCGGTTTTTAGCCATATCCTTATCTATCTCAATTTCATATTCAACTACTTTCGGATTTCTCTTAATCCACCCATTATTTGTATGCACAGAATATTCTTCTAGATGTACCTTGTGACGCCAGAAAATTTCCGTTGATTTATTACCATTTCTAGCTACGATTTGATATTCATTCATTCTATATTCCCTAAAACTTAGCCTAAGCCTTACAAAAAAGTATTGGTTATCTATTTTTTTAGCCGTATCAAGTTCTATTTCCTCAATATGCCTATAATCATCAGGTGAAAGAATTACTTTATTTTCTCCTTTTGTTTTAACTCCATAATTACCTGATTCATTTTTAAACATTTCCAATTCAGGATTTTTCTTAGGAGTAATATCACCCCAAAAATCATCTTTTGTATAAGTAGTTTCTTTAGCAATCGTTTTTTCAGCAGCCTTTAATTCTTCAAACGGTGAAGGTTTTTCTTCTCCTTTTTCATAGCTTAAGAAAGTATCATATATACTTTCAATTTCATATTTAGGCCATTCCAATTTATCTATATGGGCTTTTAGATAAATTGTAGTACAGTTGTCGAACTTTGTCTTTAGTTTACCAAGTAGTTCGTTTTTCTGTGTACTTGAGAGGTTTTTAAATTCAGATTTCGGTATATTATGTTCTTGAGAATTCGTAAGTCCCCAATTCCATTGCCAAAAATCATTCCAAGTTTCAGGACTTCCAGGAGACAAGTTTTTCGATTGTACCCCTGCTTTCGAATATAATATCTGCCAATCGGATAATTTATAGGTAAAGTCGGAATCAACTCTATTATCCTTATTTCCAGAAATAACCATACTTATTTTTGATGGTTGAATATTGTCAAACCTTTTTAATAGGTCTGGGTACTTTTCTAAATCTTTTCGGTTTAATATTTTACCGGTACCAAGTATAATTGAACCGGATGCCTCCCATTTAAACGAGTAAAACTCCAAAGGTTCACCTAAAAAATCCCACCACTGGATGCCTAATGTAAAACTATCCATTAAACCTTTAGGTTCTACTTCATTAGAAATCGCACTGCTGGTAATAGATCCAATAAATCTATTTTCTGTATCTCTATTAAATTCTGTCTGCGAAAAACTACGTGTATACATTAGTACACTAAACAACAGTAGTAAAAGTTTATTCATGTTTGGAGGAGGGGTTAACTTATAGCGTGTAAATTGCTTTTAAGCTTATACAACGTGTTTGTATGCGGTTTGTTGCACGTGAGGTGGCACTTAACTTTGCTAATACACACCAATCTGAAAATCCGCGAGGATTTTTAGAAGTAGGCGAGAACAAGCAATTACTTATAGGCAATGTTGTGCGTAGTTTTTTATTTTATTAGATGATTTATTATTTCTTCTTTAATTTGTTTGATTAATGCTAGTTGATTTTTCACACCTTTTAGATTTTGATGCGAACTAATTCCGCCATTTTTACTCAATTGTATTTGCATTCCTTTAAAGGGAATTGTTATACTGGATAAATCAGCACCATCATTTTTCAATTGTTCAAATAGAGGTTCATTTTTTAAATCAGCTCCAAAAAGTGCTGAGGAAGACACTCTTGAACTTACTCCTTTAAACCAAGCACCTGTATATTGTTCGGTATGTTTATGTAATTGGTTAAGATCTAATTCTATTTCTTTTAATTCAATCCCTAATGAGGAATCCTTTTTTAAAGTCCTAAGTAAATCTTTAATTACATTACTGCTCTCACATAAATATGCATATCCTTCTTCTGGATTGCAATACATTTTAACTGTAAAAGTTTTTTTGTATCCATTAAGTTCCATTTTTACAGGTTGATTGTCTACAAAACCAAAAGCTAATCCTTTATCCTTTATAAGCATTTCGTGTTCTACTTCGTAATACTCGAAACCGTGATATGCGGTAGCTATGTTTCGAATTGAAGTTTGTTTTTCCTCTGTAAATCCAGGAAGTGTCAAATTATAATTATTATGCCTTTCTTGACCTGTATGAATACTAGGGAACTTTATAATATTTACTAATCTGTATGTATTCATATCTCAATTTGTAAACTCAAATAATCTTTGGTTGTGTCAAAAAGTTTATTTATCGAGTTAGATTTTATTATTAATTGATTTTTATTGACACTTACAATATTCTCGTTGTTTGGAATTCTAATAGAAAAGTTAAAATTATAAATTGATTGTTCTGGTAATTTTTTTATCCAATAACTGTAAAAAGGACTTGTTTTAGGATATTCGATAGTCAAATCAAATTTTTTGGAATCACTAATGATTGAATTCAATGAGTTTTCAATTACTTCAGTAACCTCAATTAATTCGTTTATTGTTGGTTTTATTCTTTTAGTCGGTACTATTAACCTAGATGAAAATAAATTTATTCTAAAAGTTTCATTATTTGTGATTTGCAATCTGAATAAGTGACTGTCTTTATAGATAAATTCAATAAAATCCTCATATTCTTTATTTATTGAAATGTTTAATCTTTTTAAATTTTTTATAAATAGAATTTTGTCAAATTCATTTTCTTGTTCAATACAATAAGAAAACCTCCAATAAGTATGGTCTTGCTTAAACCATTGAAAAATTCGGTTAATTGCAAAATGGAATTTTAAATTAAGATTATATAGTAAAAGGATTACCGAAATCGAATAAGAAGAAATAGTAAATATTGTATCAAATTCGTTCCAAATTGGTTTAATACTATCTTTAAATAAGACGTAAACCAAAAGTGGTACGATTAAAATAATTAAAACTAATATTTGTTTAAATTTCATTTCTTTTTTTCAAATTACGGACAGCAATTGTGTAAGCGTACCATGGCACGTTTATTTCTTTTTTAGGTGTAATTTATTACATATCAACAAAACAGGTATTTATAGGGTTTATCGGTATATTAACCGTAGACGATACCGTTACAAACGACTAAAATTGTATAAAAATGAATCTTATCACCTTTCTGTAATACCGGCATAACCTTACGACCTAACCATAGTCTTGTTTTATAAAGCCTCTAATTTACAGACTTTCTATAATTAGAAAGTCCCCCTCAAATTAACTATTTTTTTGAAAAATTCTTTTACGGAAAAGCGTAATCACCAAAAACATACTATTTAACCCTTATAGAAGATCTATCATTTGATTAAAAAAAAACATTGATCGCCACCCTTCGTAAAAAAACAGGAAGTATGGCTATAAAAAGATTGCGTCTTATTGAGAATTGAAAAAATTAACACAAGACATTACGGAAATCTGTAAAGAAGACAAGTTCTTTTATAATAGGTTTGGATCATATTTAACCAAATAACCATACTATTTTAATGAAATATACATTCACAAAAGATTTCTACGGTTACATGGCCATTTCATGTTCCTTGGCTTTAATTATTGCAATATTTCCTTTAGAAAGTATATTTTATGATTTATTGAGGTTTCTTGTTTTTATTGGAGCTCTACTTACAGCCATAAAATCATTAAAAAAGCCTTTTGTTCTACTTTCATTTATACTTATTGCTTATTTATTCAATCCGATATTTCCTGTATACCTATACCGAAAATCTATTTGGTTCCCTATTGATGTTATAAGTGCCCTACTATTTATAGCAAACGTTTTTCAGGTAAAAAAGACTAGACCTTACATACCGTACAATAGAAAAAAACCAATTAAATCTTACGGACGAGATAAAAAATTCTAAACCAACAAATTAAATTATGGAAGAAACCACAATATCCGAGGAAATTAAAAGTCATTTCTTGCGATTGTACCAAATCGCATTGACCGATGATGATTTTAGTCCGCTAGAAATGAAGTTGTTATATGAATTCGCCAGTGAAAGAAACATTTCAAAAGAGCAATTAGATGAAATCTTGGTAGCGCACTCAGGGGCTATTACGATACCCAAAACAGTAGAAACACGTATCGAATACCTCTATGATCTTGCCCGTATGATATGGGCAGATGAAAAGGTAACCGAAGATGAATATAACACCCTGAAAAAATACTGTAGGAAATTCGAATTTCTAGAAGAGAATATAATATCTCTGGCAGATTATCTTATTGAAAGTGCCAAAGAGGGTAAAAGTAAAGAGGCTATTCTCCAAGAACTTAATAATTAAATAAGAAACCATGGGATTATTAAAAAGCATAGCTCAATTAAAACCGACCAAAAAAC
The DNA here is from genome assembly GCF_001020565.1 of Maribacter thermophilus. Lineage (GTDB taxonomy): Bacteria > Bacteroidota > Bacteroidia > Flavobacteriales > Flavobacteriaceae > Maribacter > Maribacter thermophilus. The sequence goes on from NZ_LDAS01000001.1 coordinate 1,329,324, forward strand.
CCGAACCATTAAAAGCGGTAAAAACCATTGAAGATGAAAAAGTGACCTATCACAAAGACGGACTTGAATCTTCTAAATCGTGTCAAGGGCAACCTGAAAACTTAAAGATCAACCTAGAGGCCATCTACTATAAGTTCGAAAATAAATGTAAGGTAGAAGAGCTTGACCAAATTAGGCTTAAACAACCGTACATGACCGAGCTAAAGGGAAAAAAAACTATTCTATTAAACAAAGAAGAAGAGCTAAAACGGGAAACAGAACGGCTTGAAAAAGTTGAAGATAAAATAGATGGATTAAAAAACGATATCGTAAATGTGAGGAGAAACCCACATGATTACGGTATTCCCGCAGACCGTAGATCATCTACAAAGTTTTGGATAGGCCTTGTGTTGTTATTGTTTCTAACCCTATACACCTTCATTTTTTATATTTCGACCTCATTTTCGGCCTTCTTTAGAACTTTTGATCCTTCAACACAGCTCTTTAGTGGTATGTTTTATCCTCAGGCTCTTCAAGAAGCCTATGATGGGGGCTGGTTGGAGTTAGGGTTTATCCTATTTATTCCTTTCGTATTTTTTGGATTAGGCTACCTCATTCATATGTTTTGGCATAAGCCGACAACAGTTAATATAATAAAGGTAATCATGCTTTTTATCACCACCTTTATTTTCGATGCCTTATTGGCCTATCTCATCGACGAAAAACTGTACAACCTGAACAAAACTTTCGAAGACCCGGATTTTTCAGTCTCCTTAGCTCTTAATAGCCCAAGTTTTTGGGTCATCATCTTTGCAGGTTTCGTCTCGTATGTGATTTGGGGACTAGTTTTCGATTTTGTTATGAAAGAGCATGCCGACAGGGACAAAATTCAAAATTTCATTAACTCGCTAGAACAAGATATAAATAACCTTTTAGGCCGTGCCGAAAAGCACAAGGAAGTGATTATAGCTATCGAAAAGGTAAAGGATGACCTTAATATAAGGTGTACCGAACTGGAGAACATTATCGAAGGTTTTATTTTGCCTATTAGAAATTACAAAGCCCTCTCCTCTGAATATTTGCAAGGATGGTTGGAAAGTATCACCAGGCACGTAGTCTTGGGTCCTGAGGAAACCAAAGCGTATCTACACGAATGTCGTAAGGTATATGACAACCATATAAAAGAACTCGATTTAGATACAGACACTTATCAAAACAAAGTATATACCAAAACCCTCTAAAATGAAATTTTCAATTAAAATAGCAATTGCCTTGTCCCTTCTATTAGGTACCACGGGATGCAAACGAGACGTTAAGGAAAAACTACCTGAAGTTGATCCTCCTGCCACCTCTGTAACCGGAGATTGCCTAGGACATATCTTGAAAAACAAAGAAAACAACCTGAACATAAGTGTATTTCTAGATTTGTCGGATAGAATTACAGAAGCAAAAACCATCCAAAAAGACACCCAATACCTTAAAAGTATTGCCAAGGCCTTCACCGATCATGTAAAAACTAAAAAACTTATTCTGTTACAAGACCGGATACAGCTTTACTTTAATCCCGAACCTGCGAATGAAGGAATCAATTCCATTGCTGAAAAGCTCCATATAGAATTCAACAGAAACACGCCAAAATCAAGGATCGAAGAAACCAATAGGCTGTATGCTGAAGAGCCCATCAAACTATATGGATTGGCCCAAGCCGATGCTAAACAGGCTAAAGATTACCCAGGTTCGGATATTTGGCGATTTTTTAAGGATAATGTGAAGGATTATACGATCAGTACCTGCCATCGCAACATATTGGTGATTTTAACCGATGGTTATATGTACCATAAAGATACCCAAATGAAAGAAGGGAACAAAAGCTCTTATCTGACCCCAAAATCTTTGGGGGCATTGCGACTGAACAAGTCCGATTATAAAAAGACCATACAAGAAAAGGGCTATGGTTTTATACCTGCCAACGACGGGCTGGAAGATTTGGAGGTATTGGTGATTGGGGTCCAAAGCGCCAATACCGGCAATCCGTATTCCATAGATATTATTAGGGAATATTGGACCAATTGGTTTGAAGCCATGGGAATAAAAAAATACAAAATTCAAAATGCCGATTTAGCTTCAAGTGTAGAAAAAGTAATCTTAGGTTTTATAAATTCATGAAAAAGGTAATTCTCTTGGGAGCACTTCTATTCGCCATTGGTATAAAAGCTCAATCGTCTTGTTCAGACCTGATGGCAATGGTTAAATCAGAAGGTTATGGGTCCACTTATTACAGTTATGATAGTGATGCTATTTCGAAAGTCACATTTTACGAAGTGTCCGATGATAGCTTCAACAGATACTATTTCGCCATTGTACAGTTTACGAGTTCGTACAAAGAGTATATTTATCAAGTAGGCTCCAGAACAAAATTCAATTATTCAATGGATTACATGAACAGTGCGGGCGAAGCCTTTTGGAATTATATTCAGCCCTATAATGAGAATCTAAATTGTGCTCCTAATTTTTAAATGGTGGTACACTCCGTAATTTAGTTCTTCTCATAGATTGCAATATTAAATTTATATTGCACAGAGAAATACATGCACATGATAGCTATAGTATCCTAGAATACTGTAGCTATCGTTGTATTTAAAAACTATATTTCAAAATGAATACATGGGCATAAATAAATACTTCTATTCTCGGCAAAAATTAATCGGTCCCCTTATACGTCAGGTTTTGGAGATTTATTTCTCCAATTTTTGAAGTCAGCCCAGCATCGGAATACAGTTCCATCATAGGATCTAGTAAATGATAAGTGTATTTTGGCGCATAAATCGTGGGGTTCTCGGGTCGGAACCCTTCATAAACGACCTTTACTTTTACTACCATTTGTGGGTTCTTTGTTTTATCGTTTATCAAAGCTTCGGCCGCGGCCGGATCTATTTTAAAGAGCACCTCAGCATTTATATGCTCTACCTGTTGTGTTTTATTCAATATTTGCTGCCCATAAGGTGTCTTGGGAAGAAACTCAAAAAAATAATTATCCCTCGTACTTCCAAAATCCATACTATAACTAGACCTCCTTTTGGTGGGCAGTTGCACCCAAAATCCATTTTTGTCGAAATCATAGGATCCTTTAAACTCCAGCGGAACAACAAATTGAAAATCTTCCGTAGCGTCCTCAAAAAATGTTTGGGTCCATTGCAGTATTTTATCCAGATACTTTTCTACAAATGCCACATATTTTTCATTCTCGGTAAAATCATCGGCATATTGCCCTCCCCATTTAGATACAATGGGAGCATTACCGGTACCGTTGCGATCATTCATAAAATATTCCTTTTTCAAGGCATCCGTGCCCATTAAAAATGCAAAATTCATTAGGTATCCCTGTGCCATATTGGATTTTACCTCTTCTTCTACCAAGGGTTTACTAAGGGGGGTGAGGGCCGTTCTGTCCATTACCTTAAAATGATCCTTTAGGGTATGCATTCGTGCCAATAACAAAAAAGCATTATAACCCATTTTCATTTTTACTCTTTTCTCATTGACCTCGGGAGTCTGTACGGGCATTTTCGGATTGTTGGGCATGGTATAAAAATCACAGGAACCGAATCTTGGGAGCCCCTTAAATTTTTGAACATAAATATCATGAAACGCCGGATCTGGCGATTTATACACCAAATAATCCGATTCGTTAAAAGTGGTCGTCGATTGCGCTACGGTAGTAGGCGGTACCACTATATTCTCATCGGTTTTGACGGTTCCCAATTCCTTTGCCCCCTCCTCTTTCTTTGTTGTACCCTTGTTTCCGGTAAAAATATCATCTACCTCTTTATTGGCTTTCTCGGTAAGTTTTTCTTCAGCTTGCTGTTTCAGCTTTTTAAAAAACTGGGCATTGACCCGGGGTGCCATTATAAAGAACAACATTCCCATTACCACCATAATTGTACGACTGCTTCCCATCGATCAGTTTTTAAGATTTGTACTATTAATATCTACCTCTCCCATTTTGTCCGTAAGTGCCACATCTTTATAAATTTCAATGATCGGACTCTCCAGTTCATATTCCCAAATTACGGAGGTTGTATTGTTGGGCTTGGGGTTTACCAGCACCTTGAACACTACATATACCGGTGACCTTGGAATTAATTTGTAAGTCTTCGCCTTATCGGCATCCATGGGCAGGAATATTTTTTTGCGCTGGTGCCTTATTGCTTTTTCGTTCTCGGTGTAGGGCAAAAAATTGGACTGGTGTAGTATGAAGTCCCCTCCGATGGAAAATAGATTGCCTATCCAATACCCTTTTTCCTTAAAATCATATTTTTCGGCCACCATCCCCTTTGCCACATAATAGGCGACTTCGCTACCATTGGTATAAAACGTTTGGCTCCATTTTTTAAGGGTGTCGAAATATTCCTTTACAAAGGTGGTGTAGCTACGGTTCTGGGCAAATTCATTTGTAGACGTACCTCCCCAATATGAAACGCTTATCCGCTCCCCTGACGGATGGTAAAAATTACAGGGCGATGCTGCTTCGAAATCACAAAAATAGTCTTTCAGTCTATCGTCGGATAGCGTTTCCCCGGCAAGAATCCTTACAAGATTCTGGGCAAATTCTGAATTCTTTTTGCTTAGGTCCCCTGTTGAGTTTTGATTTTTAACAAGCTTTGAACGATCCATATCGTTGAACGTTTCCTCTAAAAACCGCATCTCTAAAAGAGCCTTATACGCCTTATTGGTAATAAGTTTATGTGTATTTCTCTTGAAATGTAGCTCTCCGTATCTGGGCAATCCCTTATAGGCCTGTATTACGACCTCCCTAAAATCTTTAGACGGTGCCTTGAACCTTATTACCTCTTGGTCTTGAAGACTTGGGTCTACCTTTTTGGCCATTGTTTGTGTTGGTGTTGTTTTGGTATCGGTCCCTGTTTTTACATTATCGTTTACGGTAGTTTCCGTTTCCCCGTTTAAAAGTTGGTCCGATTTTTCACCAGCGGCCTCCACCACCCTATCCTCTACATTCTTTTTTAATTTTTTTAAAAACTGACCATGCACGGCGCTTGGTACCATGAAGCCCGTTATGGCAAAAAGTAGTACAAAACGTATTTTTATATTTTCAATTTTCATCATTCTTCTATTATCTGGTTTTGGCCTCCATGGTGTTTATATCAATTTCGCCCACCCTATGGGTAAGTGCATCATCGGTATAAATTTCAATAACCGAACTGTTAAGGGTAAAGGTGGTCTTTAGCTGGTCGGCCCTATAGTTTTCCAATCCGTTCAGCTGCCCCGTGACGTCAAAAACCAAAAACAGGTATTGATATTTTTCCGAAAAGTTCTCCGCTTTTTCAGGCGACATTTTTAAGAGGATGGAGGCACCATTGGGGTGCATTAATTTTCTTTGGGACGAATTGGCCGGCTGCAAACCATACCACTTTAACAAAAAGCCTTGATTATAAAATTGATGTGTCATCAACCAAAACCCTTCGGCCTTAAAATCATATTTTCCCAGATGGGTCCGGGTTACATAATAACCATCAAGAGTATTGTCTGGAAGCAACGTACTTCCCCATTTTACGATCTTGGGCAAATCGTTCTTGGCAAAAGAAGTGAAGGCCCTTAGTTGCTGAAACTCGGTGGCTCCCCTGCCGCCCCAAGGCCGTATGTTCCTTGGCTCGTTATAATATCCTTTTTGCGGAAATCTAGATGTACAATCTGAACCTTCTTTTTGATTACAGAAATAACTCATTGCGTGCTCATTGGTAGTGAGTGCATTAGCAAGGGCCAACGTATGTTGCTGGGCGGTATGTGACATGATATCTTTTTCGAACATTGTATTGGTTCGTTCGGTAAAATAATCCTTGTCCATAGCCGCGAACATCTCTTCTTTAAACCTGATCTTTAAAAGTTCTACAAAAGCATGTCTGCTGGCATTGTTATGACTAAATCGCTTGTCCATAGCTACGTACGATGCTTCGCTCGCCTTTACATAACTGCCATCGGATCTAACATAATACTCATCTTGTACGCCAAACCGCAATTTACCATTATGGGTCTGTAGCGACAGATCTATAAAATTTGACGAAGGGGCTTCATACACCATTTCCTTTCCTTGCCCCCTTACCGAAAAAGAGACTATAAACGATATTAGAATAATGAGGAACTGTTTCATAGTTTAATTGGTTAGGTCTGCCAGAGACAAAGTTTTAAAATGTTGTGTCAGTGCCTCGTCCGTATAGATTTCTAAATCGGCACTTTCGTGCGAATAATTAAATTCTATGGCCTTGGAGGGAGACTCCATGGGCTTGTTAGACCGTTGTAACTTTATTTTTTTTACGGCATACAAGCGTTTTATGCCTTCTTTTTGAAATCGTTCTGCCGTTTGTTCATCCATAGAAAGAAAAAATTCAATGTTCTTGTTCCTATCTATCGAGTTTTGAAGTGCCTCCTCGAACGGTTTCACCGGTTTAAAGACCACTTGTCTTCCAATGCCTTGTTTTACGGAAAAAATATTGTTGAGAATTAAAGAATGGTATGCGGTATATCCTTTTTTATCAAAATCATAATTACTGCCAATGTTCAGCATAGAAACGTGGTAACCGACCAGTTCATCGCCCTCCATTACATTTTTGCTCCAATCTAAAAGTGGATCTAAACAGTTATCTACAAAAGATGTATAATTACGAAGCCGTTCAAATTCATTTTTGCCTTGGTTGGCATTCTTACATTCATCTGCCAAGCATAGGTTAGGTGCCACCTGACTCCGTAAAAATCGCTGTAAGAAGGCGGAATTGGATTCCTTTTCGGTCATATTGGAGGTCAATGTGGTCAAACGCTCCCGATCCAGATCTTCCATAAACGGTCGTAAATATTTTAAGCTGACCAATAGCGAAAGATTACTTTTGCCGGTGGTTACGAGCTTGTTTTTATCATTACCCACAGGATTTTTGCCCCCACGAACCGGTCTAACCGTTCGCATCCCCTGTCTTATACCTCCAGTTTGTTCTCGATACATATTCGGAACCCCAAAACGTGGCAAGCCCTTATGGGCCTGTAATGTGATGGAAGCAAACTTATCGGAAGGTGATTGGTAAACCACCATCTCTTTATCATCTATAGACTGTGCTTTACCAGAAAGCACTCCCAAAAAACACAAAACAATCAACAAACATGCCCTTACCATAACTTTCCCTTTATATTTTTAATCCCAAGTAATGGTCCCATCCATGGTTAAAATGGTATCATCGTCGGTGTTGATTACCGTAGTACCATCGAAAGTGACGCTCTTGCCCTCAAAATCAATTGCGAATCCGTCGCCACAGGCAGTAAAAAAGTTTAGATAGGGAGAGGAACAAGCATGCCTGTACTCTTCACCATCTTTTACGATGGTCATGGAAATACTTTTGTCGATATCAGCCGAACCTCCGGTAGAAAAATCTGCCGCTACGATAACAAATCCGTTTTGGTCATCCTCATAAACAAGTTCATTATCGACCACAGAAATATTCTCCGACAAGAGTATAACAGATTTATCCGTTCCCGTAAGGGAGGCATTTGCAACCTCAATATTTACAACGGTTAACGAGGTACCCAATTCCGAGGTCTCAGATCCTGACAATGTAATATTGCCCTGTACCTCGCTGGAAACAACTTCCTCTTCGGTATTATCGTCCGCCCCACAACCAAAAACGAGAAAGAAGGCTGAACAGTACAGTAAAATTTTAATATTGTTTTTCATTTGATTAAATAAATCATATGGTTTAGTTATACCTAAACTATCCATTACAACTGGTTAGCACCATACACAATTATTCTACGTATCCATTTGCCATTTTACCGTAGTAATTGTTCAAATATTCGTAAACATGGGTATAACAGCCGATTAATCGAACAAAAAGTTTAAATTTGAATATAACCAACCGCATAGCATGCCCCGACCAACTAAAAACAAGTATTGTATAATACTTATCTGTTTGGTACATTTTTTTGGTGCCTCACAGCAAAACAAGCTAGACTCTTTAAAGAACGAGCTACAAGCACACGCCTTAAAAGATACCATTAGAGTTGGTCTGCTTATTAAGCTGGCCAGTGAAATGACCTATTCTGAACCCAACCAAGGGTTTTCTTTGATAGAAGAGGCCCTTACTATTTCAAAAAAAAATAAATGGCTTAAAGGTGAGGCTTTGGCCCAGCGCCAAAAAGGGAATTTGTATTACGTTTTAGCGGATAACTTAAATGCTTTGGACGCCTACCAACAGGCTTTGGTACTCAGTAAAAAAATAACGGACAAACAACTAGAATCAAGCATTTTAAGCAACCTTGGAAATATACATGCAGATTTAAAAGAATACGACCAGGCCCTAGAAAATTACCATGCCTATCTAGAAACGTCACAGGCAATGGGCAACAGAGCGGAAGAAATCAAGGCACTTTCCAATATCGCCATTATCTACAACGATACTGAAAATTTTAAAGAGGGTGTATCTTACTTGAAAAAAGCATTGGAATTGGCCAAACTAGAGAAAAACAATCTATTTGTGGCCGCCATCACCAATAACTTGGCCTTGGCCCAAAAAAAACAAGATAAGCCCCAGAAGGCATTGGAAAACTACCAAAAGGCCGCAGACTTGGCACAAATAATCGGCAATAAATACATCGAGGCCTCAGCATTGAACAGTATTGGTGAAATAAATGCGCTTTTACAAAATTATGCCGTTGCCGAGACCTATGCCGACCGCGCCCTTTCTATCTCCAAAGAAATCGGGGCCGTGGAGTGGCAGGCAGATTCGTGGAAAGTACTTAGCAGTGCTTATGAAAACAAAGGGGAAACGGCCGGAGCCCTCAATGCCTACAAAGAATATGTTACCCTAAGGGACAGTGTTTTGAGCGAAGAGAAAAAATCGGAATTGACCCGTAAGGAAATGCAGTTTCAGATGGAGCGCCAGCAAGCGGTGGCCAACGAAGAGATCAAACGGCAGCAACTGGTGAAAAATATCTATTTGATCGGGGCCATTTTATTAGTGTTACTGGCCGTCTTGGGTTATTATATTTACAAGCGTAGACGCGATGAGCTAGAAAAAAAGAAAACCGCCGAATTCAATGCCAAGGTATCGGAGACGGAACTTAAGGCCCTGCGCTCACAAATGAACCCCCATTTTATTTTTAACTCGCTCAACTCCATCAGCGATTTTATTTCCAAAAACGATATTCAACAGGCAGATGACTACCTGGTCAAATTCTCTCGGCTGACACGGGCAATTCTAGAAAACTCAGAGAAAAAATCGATTCCCTTAAACGAGGACCTTGAACTGATGGAACTATATATGCAGATAGAGGCCATACGTCTAGAAAACAAATTGCACCATAAAATTACGATCGACCAAGATATTGAACCCAACAATACGTTGGTTCCACCACTAATATTACAACCCTTTATAGAAAATAGTATTTGGCATGGTATTGCCCCAAAAAACGGAGATGGCCACATAGATATTAAAATTAAAAAAGAGGGCGATATGCTAAAATATGTGGTGGATGACAACGGTGTAGGGCAACCCAAAAAGAATATGAGTGAGAAAAAATCGAACGGATCTTACGGCATTAAGATCACCAAAAGCCGAATTGATATTCTGAGCCATCTAAAAAACAAAAAGGGATCTATTAATTTGATGGATAAACCAGAAGGGGTACGCGTGGAAATAACACTTCCCTTAGAACTTCAATTTTAAGAACAGCATGTTAAAAGCATTGATCGTTGATGATGAGCAACACTGTATAGATCGCCTAGAGCGGTTGTTAGAATCCAGTACCTACAACATACAAATTGTAGGTTATTGTAAAACAATTGATGAGGCAAAAAAGGAAATTGTCAAAAATACCCCAGATATTCTGTTCTTGGACGTACAACTGGGAAACGAGACCGGTTTTGATCTCTTGTCGCAATTAAACAGTATAGATTTTGAAGTGATTTTCACCACTTCTTATGACAAATATGCGTTAAAGGCCATTAAATTCTCTGCCCTGGACTATCTGTTAAAACCAATAGATAATACAGAGCTTGACAATGCCCTACAAAAGTTACGGCAACAAAGAAGCCTGAAAGAAGCTTCAAAAAAAATAGATGTCCTATTTCATAATTTCAAAGAGAGCAACGCATCCTCTAAAAGAATAGCGATACCTACCGTAGAAGGTTTTTCGATGATGGATACCAAAGAGATCATCAGGTTTCAATCCGATACGAACTACACCCATATATATACTTTATCCCAAAAAAAGATAACCGCCTCAAAAACCATCAAGTATTTTGAGGAAATACTAGACGAAAACATGTTTTTTAGAGTCCATAAATCGCACCTTGTCAACTTAGACTATATAAAAACCTACACCAAAGGCAAAGGAGGTTACATAACCTTGTCCGACAAAACTAAAATTGAAGTCGCTGTAAGAAGAAAAGACGAGTTATTACAAAAACTACGGGCCTAGATCACCATTTAGAAAAGAACTACTCGCATTAAGAAAAAAATGTATCGCTGTTTTTAGGATTGATTTATGTTTGCAATATGCTCAAAAAAGTGATTTTTGTAGTACTCACGGTGCTCTGTTCTTCTTTGGCCTGTGCACAGCTTCCGGTAACACTTCATCTTACAGAAAAAGATGGGCTTCCGGACCTGGAATGCTATAAAATAATCCAAGATCAAGATGATTATATCTGGCTTGCGAGTAACTCGGGACTTTATAGATACAATGGGGAAGTCTTTTCAGAATATAAAATAACCGATCAAAAAGGACGATCTGTTTTTGGGGTTTCCGAAGATGAACAAGGTACCATTTGGTGCAATAATCTGCACGGTCAAATTCTATATACCCCCAAAGGACAAGATCTAAAGCTTTTCAAAGACCTAAACCCTACCTTAAAAGGACATTTGGCCCAGTTGCACCATATGCAAAATAACCTCATCGTTATTTGGGAGGGCGGAATTCTAAGTATTGACAAGAGTACGGCCAACACCACTTTTAAATACACTATGGATATTCTCTACTCACAAGTGGTCGATGGCAAACTCTATTTCATAACCCTTACCGGGGATATCTATAAGCTCGTTGAAAATGAATTATTGGCGTTGCATAAATCTAAACCCGTACAAAATATCCGAAATCCTTATTTCATTAAAATCGACGATCGGTTGGCCATCAGTTATCTGGTAAACGGGGAACGAAAAATTAACATTATAGACGAATCGCATGGCCTACTGCCCCACCCTGGTTTTGATGCCATAGCAGATGCAAAAATAAACCAGATTCGGTATCTAGAAGATGAACTTTGGTTTGCCACGAACCATGGTATTTTTATCTACCGGAAAAATAAAGAAAAATATTTGTTGGAAGAGCAACTGTTGGCTCCCTATTTTGTAACAAGTCTTTTGAAGGACAAAGATGATAATTACTGGATCTCTACTTTAAGGAACGGTGTTTTTTTGATTCCGAATATCACCTTAAAAAAGATGCATCTAGATGGGCTGCAAGGAAGTATATCATCTATCATCGGGGCCAAATCGTATTTGGTCTTGGCCACTACGAAAGGGGAAATTGTTCTGATGGACCAACAAAGTAAAAAAATTACCGATACCTTTAGTTTACCCAAACAAAATGCGATCGGTAAAATATTCTACGACCCGTTTACACACACGGTGATCATTAGTATAAATGGCGAGGAATCATACAAATTGGACCTAGAGACCAAAAAATTGTTCCCTTTATATAAAAAATACAATGTCTGTAAAGATTTGGCTTTTATAAACGAATCTAAAAGCATCTATCTTACGTACAACAAAGCCGTTTTGTACGAACAACCAAGGTACGGTGCCCTTAACGCAAAAACTATTTTAACAAAACGGCCCTACTCGGTCGTATATGACCATGATTCAAAAAACAGCTACATCGCCTATATCGATGAACTAATCCAGTACGATAGTATATGGAACCCCACACCTATTACCTATAAAGACCGCTCTTTATATTTGTCTAACCTGGAACAGACCACAAACGGCATTGTCTGGGGCACCAGCAATGAACATGGGTTAATAGGTATTAAAAACAAAAAGGTCGTAAAAAAGTACGGAACAAATAGTGGATTGTTGAGTACCAACATACAAAACCTGAAAAGCGATGGCAACATATTATGGATTACTTCACAAAAAGGAATTCAAAGAATAGATACAGATACAGACTCCATAAAAAGTATTACCCAAAGAGACGGTATACCCAATAACCTAGGTGACCTTGAAATAACCGAAGACCATATTTTTGCATCATCGGAAAAAAGCCTGCTGATCTTAAACAAAAAGGAACGCTCAACTTTTAAGCAATTTAAAGTACCGAAAGTATATTTCACCAACATTAAACTCAACAAAAGAGACACACTTATACATAGTTCTTACAAATTGCCCTACCATATAAATGCAGTAAGTTTTGGCTTTCATGCCAACACGTTTAGAAGCCCTGAGTTTGTATCTTACGAATACCAATTAAAAGGTTTGGACACCACTTGGCAGGTTACCAATAAATCGCAAGTAACATACGAAAGTTTGCCTCCGGGCAATTATAAATTTAACATAAGACCAATATCTTCGAACAAAAAAGGAGAAACCTTATCAATATCCTTGGTTATTACCAGACCTTTTTGGCAAACTTGGTGGTTTCGGTCATTAAGTGTTATCATAATCGGTTTATCGGCGTGGATGTTCTACAGGGGCAAAATGAAAAAAAACGAAAGGGAAAAACAAAAAGAACTCGCCGATTTGATCAAGGACAAAAGGTTGACCAACCTTAAACTAGAAATCTTAAGATCGCAAATGAACCCCCATTTTATGTTCAATGCCCTAAACTCCATTCAACTGTACATTGTTAACAATGAAAAACACCTCGCCCGCACCTACTTGGTAAAGTTTTCTAGGTTGATACGAATCTATTTAGAACACGGACAAAAAAACGAGGTATCACTTGCGGAAGAACTAGAAGCCCTAAAACTATACCTACAATTAGAAAAAATACGTTTTGAAGAAAAACTCGACTTTTCTATAACCGTTTCGCCAGAAATTGATGTTCACCAAATTAAGGTTCCGTCCATTTTTATACAGCCCTATGTCGAAAATTCGATCAAACATGGTCTAAGAGGAGATTCTAACCAAAACAAACTGACTATTTGCTTTGACCTTGCCCCCCTATCGAACGAACTTGTATGTACCATAAAGGACAACGGTATCGGGATCAACGCATCTATGGCACAAAAACAAAAAACAGAACACAAACCATTTGCCAGCAAGGCAAATATGGAACGCATAGAACTTTATAACCTAAAGCGGAACAAAAAGATCCGTTTAGAAGTTATGGATCTAAAGGTACTGGGCCAACAGGGCACATTGGTAACTATTAACATTCCTCTACAAAAACATTGATCATGAAAGCCATTGTAATAGATGACGAAGAAAAAGCAAGGGACCTATTGTTTCATTTATTGAAAGAGTACTGTCCACAGATCCACCAAATAAGTCTTGCAAAAGATCTATTCGAAGGGGTGGAAAAAATAAAAAAAGAACGGCCCGACATAGTTTTTTTGGATATTGAAATGCCACAGGCCTCGGGGCTGGAACTGCTTGATCATTACACAGACGAGGTAAACTTCCAAATTATATTTACCACGGCCTATAGCTCGTACGCCGTTGATGCCTTTAAGTTGAACGCTATAGACTATTTATTAAAACCAATAGATTCCGATGAGTTGAAAGTGGCCGTCGAAAAAGCGGAGGTACTCGCCAATAGCGAGGCTATACATAGCAAAATAGAACATCTACGAACATCGTTGAAGATGATCAGTCTAAATAAAATTGCACTGGAAGTACCCAAAGGAATTTTATTTGTCTCATACAACGACATACTTTATTTTGAGGCGGATGGCATGTACACTACCGTATATATGAAGAAAGAGGGCAATAAGACCATTTGCAAACCACTCAAGTTTTTTGCAGAACAATTAGCGGATAACAACCTATTTTTTAAATGTCACAGATCATATCTGATCAACTTAAAATATGTTGAGGAGTTGGTTCGCGAAGATGGTGATTACCTGTTAATGGAGAACAAAAAGAGAATTCCGGTATCAAAAAGCAAGAAAGAAGAATTTATAAGTGTTGTCAGAGAAACATTCTGGTAAAACAAAAGCGACCAAAAAAAGGTCGCTTTTATATGCTATATCTATAGTTTTGATCAGTTTTTGTATTTAAAGGCCTCTTCGTTTTTTACATAGTAAATACGTTGGTCGTTCATAAGCATATAGCTTTTTCCATAACCGCTACCGTTATATTTCTGTGCGATAAAAAAGCCTTCTCGCTTGTAATTGCCGTCGGGTGTTTTCATCACAGCGATCAATTTTAACTCCCTTCTCAAGGGTACCCCCGTTAGGGCATGGGTAATAATATTCCAATCGTTTGATTGTATGTAGGCATACACGGGTTGTTCTTTCCATTTGTAATAAGCCGCCCTTTCTTTAATGAACTTTAGACCGTCGGCCTCTATACCCACATCTTTCATACCCCGGGCCGGTAAGGCAGGAGCATTGGCCAAGCTTTGTTCTTTAAGGTGCAACTGCAACATATCAAAGACCTCGACACTACGTTTTTTTACATATTCGGGGGTCTGTAACAAATTCTGAATATGTTCCAAGTCTCTACCCATTAATAAATACTGGTCGCCCCCTACCCATTCATTGCCCAATTCTTGGCCCTTTATGGGCACAACCGGTGGAGCAACGATCAGTACATCTTTTTCAATAGCATAGGCCCGTTTCATTTTCATGGCCTCGGGCCCCGCAAAATTAGCGAACTCTATAATAAAGGTTCCACGGTCGACCAGCTCTCTATACTCCTCCAGAATCACAAAATGGTTCTTGGCCTCGTCCGACAAATGCATGGTACCACTATATGCCTTAGGATCATATTCCAACGAAAAACCACCGTAGGCATACAATGGAAATTCGGAAAAATGGTTTCCTACTTGATCGAACATAACCGCAGATAGGTAATAAGTTCCCGATAACCCTTTTTCATCTGTAAAATCTTTTTTATAGACCGGCCAGGCCTTTACCTTGTTTCTATTGTATACAAATGGGTATGGCTCCGTAATTTCATAAAGGTTTATCGTTGCCTCTTCTGCCTCCTCGGTATCTGCCGCTTCATTAGTAGTACTATTTTCATAAGTACCCTCATGACCCGAAACCGGTTGCGAAGAAGTTTTGGAGGATGTTTCCGGATCGTCTTTATCCATTTTTTTGTTTAACTCTTTCTTTGCGACATTCTTTAGTTTTTTCATGAACTGGGCCTCTGCCGATTGATACCCTAACATCACGCCTGCACAAAGCAGTAAATAAATTCTCTTCATTATTAAATTGGTTTGTTGTTGCCACAAAAAAAAAGATAGTCCTATATACAAGGTTCAAAACTTTTCTAAACCCCGTGATTTTTTTTCTGAACAGAAAACAGCGAAAAGGCTTAGAAAAAAAAAACGCCATTTAAGAAAGAACCGGATTATATAACGGCCCTACCGATATAGTTTTGAACTCCCAAAAAATTAATAATACCAATTATGAAAAACACAAATCTTTTACTGATCTACGCATTGACCTTCGGGTCTCTAATTTCATCATGTTCCAAAGATGATGATAGCTCCACCGACGAAACGATTGAGGAGCAAACCACGGTATCCATCACCACAGAGGACATTTCGATTGAAATGGACGAGATCACCGAAATTGATAACGAAGAAGAGTTGCCCCTTGATCTAGCCGAACTTACGGATTACATTACCATTGAGAACGGTGCAGATGTGTCGCCCACGTTTTCTATAAAATCACAGTCCGTAGACGGGGCCTTCTCCATAGAGAACGGAGTATTGGTGCTTAACGATAAATCTGTATTGGATTATGAAACAAATCCGGAATTTACGGCCGTGATAACAGTGAGTGTCGGTGACGAATCTAAAGATTTCAACATAACCCTTACCCTAAACGATGTACTCGAATCCGTTTGGGCCATAGGCCCCATAGAGATCGGTATGTACGAAAACCCGGATGCCGATGAACACTTGCTCACGATAGCACTTGGCGACTATGACGAAGAGCTATATGGAGAACCTACCATTACATTGAGCGAACAAAGTCACGAAGGTGCCTTGCGTGTAGAGGGCAGAGAGCTTTATGTAAACGACGCCAGTATATTTGATTATGAGACCAACCCTCTTATTACCTCAAAGTTTACCGTCACCGATGGTCATGGAACATCCTTGGAAAACACCATTACCATTTCACTAATAGACGTTGACGAGGTTAGTTGGACGGCAGAGAACCTGACATTGACCATAAATGAACATCCAAATAGCGGAACGGTTATTGGTAACATTGCCCCAAACACAAATGACCCTGATATCGTGTTTTCTTATTCCATTTCACAAATTACGACCGATTTATTGGCTATAGACACCAATGGTGATGTTATTGTGAACCATGGTTACCTGATGGATTATGAAACGGGGGCCAAGACAGCTAACGTAACTATTTCTGACAACCAAGGCCATACCCAAGACATTACAATATTAGTACAACTGAACAACATACAAGAAAGTTCATGGGGTTTTAATACGAGTATCGGCACGAACATTTCTATGGACGAAAACCGTAATACTTCGTCCCCTATTGCCGATATAACCCAATATTTGGAAGATTACCATGAAGGCATGCATGGGGCACTTTCCTACACCGTATACAGCGAATCGGTTTCTGGTGCTTTCAGTGTAACCAATGCTGGTATGCTAGAGGTAAGCGATGCCTCTTTATTCGATTACGAAACAAACCCTACCCTCAACGTGACCGTAAGGGCCACGGATGAAAAAGGAACTTCTAGGGATATATCATTGGTAGTTAGTCTAAACGATCTAAGTGAACTTTCTATGCCCAACAAAAGCGTAACCCTAGGCAGTGGCTTTTCTCCTGGCGACATTGCTTTTACCGCCGAGGTATACCTAGACGGAGTCAGGGTACAAGGAGCCGATCTGTACAGCAATTATGTCGTCAACTTTAGTGACTATAAGATTAACGGCGTAGATACGGCCAGTTCAATTATAGAGCTCAACGCGTCGGGGCAAATAGTATTGCTCAATGTTCTAGGATCTATGGATCATTTTACCACAACCATGAACGTTACATCTGCCAGTAACCCAAACCTAACAACTTCCGCCAATATTTTGATTCGTTTCTAAACTTGGACCCAGAGGTTGTAAGTAACATATAAAACCCTATTGGGATAAAAACGTAACGAATAGGCCCATATCCAGCATCGGATGTGGGCCTTTTTCAATGGTCCTTTTATTTTTGCATATACCGGTCAAATACACCAAAGAGTACTTACATACTTTTGTAAAACAATGATATGATAAAAGCCGAATCTATTTGGCCCATATTAGGTGCTATTAAACTTGGAAAATCTCGGATAAGCAATAAATCTTACTAAACTACCAATGATATTCCTGTATTATTCGCCCTTTTTTTTACCACAGATAAACTCCATACCAAATAGCAATACCATGATCACCCACAGCAATTGTAGGTACATAAGGGATAAAGTATCCAAACCGACATTGATTGAAAGATCCCTGATATTATTGTCAGGTTCTCTTGTTGTGGCCATAAGTCAAATATACGGATCGCTATAAAATTAGCTCCCGTTATAATCCCTAATGCGGCACCCAACCTGTTGGTTATAAAATATATGATATAAAAAAACAGTCTATAGAGCCGGAGTTAAAATAGTATATAAAAGTGATTAGCCTTCAATTTAATTCGAACAACTTTTAACAACAACTTATTTATCAGGTAATATCATTTCTTTAAAAGCTTTCCATTTTACCTTATCTCCACTTATTTCATATGATTTAGAATTCTTAAAAAGAACAGTAATACCCCCGATTCCCGCACCTAAGGTCGCTCCTAATAAAGCTCCAGCACCAGCTCCTTCCCCAACTGAATACGCAAAAAAAGTGGCATTCGGATCCGCAGTGGCGGCTCCTAAAACTGCCATTGATGTGGCTCCTGTTGCCGCACCGACAAGAATATTGTTTCCTGCAGAACGTTTTGTTCTAATTGAGCCAATATTACTAACAGGAATTTCAAAAAACACCTCTTTTCTATATAATTGAAGTGATGTTTCGGTAATTGAATATATTTTTCCCCTACCTACCTTTTTACCTTCTAAATCATAAACCCGTACAAAGACATTAGTATTTTCGAATTCATTTTGAGCATAAATACCGGTACTTAAAATCAGGGTGATCGCAAGAACTACACTTTTCATAACATATTATTTTAGATATAAGCGTAGTGGGGAGGATACACCTTCTGCTACAGCTACGGACAAGTATACGTATTGCCGGTTTGATCTGTGCACGAAGCCAAAGCTTATTGTTTAGGCCTATTTTGTCTTGGCAAAAGCTGAATTTGAATATTCGCTCTCGATTAATTTACAATTTAGTGAATATAGAGATACGCAGAAAACATTTAATGCTGTTCTAAAGTCCGTATTACATACAGCCATGGTTGTATGTTTTTTACTTTCTTGTTCAGTTTGGGGAATGCAGACCAATTTTGTTTCCTTCCGAGTCAATAAATATGGCATAATAACCGCTTTCATCTGCATGAAGTGATTTTGGGACCATAATTTTCCCGCCATTTTTCTCTACCCTATCAAGAATTATTTGAAGATTGTCCCCTCCATTTAAATAGATGGTAACTCCATCAGCCGAAGGTCTGTACCCCTCTGCCTTTACTATGACCCCTGTAACCATTTGTCCTTCGTACGGAAATATGCCCATTTGCATATCAGGAAATTCCATTTTTTCAATGTTGATGTTCAAAATGGCGCAATAAAAATCGACCGCCCGTGAAATTTCTGTTGCAGGAATTTCAAAAATTGAAATAAAACTCTTCATAGCCCTTTTTTTGTTTGGTTCTAAAAAATATACCGCCGTACGGTTTTTGAAACGTTTTGACGTTTATAGACTAAAATACATAAGCAAAGTATAACTTTACTTTATAATATCGTCATTTTTAGATGTGCCGTGTAAGTTAACAACACAAACATGAAGTATTTACAAGGTAAAAAATGGTAAAAAAGAGATGCTATGTTTACTTGCAAATAGGTCTTTTACGAAAGCCGCCAACGTTTCTAAATAAAGCATGTTAAAAGAGGTTCTGACCCATAAACAAGTTTCTATCCTTTATCGTTATGAAAGCAGTTGATTTCGAAACATTAAAATTTTTGTTAGCACAAACTTCGTACAAGTCCATTTCTAGGATCCTATTGTCTCGCCTATTTTTTATATCCATTTTTGGCCACTGGTATTTTTTTCACGTTGTATCGAATGTCCTTTATTTTTAATTTTAACCAAGTCCATTCACCCTTCTCGAGCCCCCATTTTGCTTCGCACTCAACGGGTATTGTTACTCCATTAATTTTTTCGGTTTTGGTTGCGGTTACGGTCCATTCGGTAGGTTCGGCATCGTTTGAATCTTGGTAACGCATTGCTACGAATTTTTCAAAATTTCCGTCTTTATCAAAATAAAATTCACCAGAACCTTTTGTTCCTTTATACTCCATTGTTGCCCTTGCCGTATAGTCATCTATAGTCTCCCATTTTATATACTGACTCAATGAGGCTGAGGGAAACCACACGATTTCCGCCAAATATCGCTGTAAGGTTGCTTGATTTACCTTTTCGTCATTTTTTGCGTTTGCAACCGTAATAAGTGATAAAAGTTTAATGATCATCTCACCTTTACCATCTTCAAACTTGTCTCTACCCACCACACTCAATATTGAGTTCATTTCGGTATTAACGTTCCAATTGAATGCTGGGGGTTGAACGGTAAAATACTGTTCTGCAGTACCCTTGTTAAAAGATGATTGTTCTGGTTTTAATTTGAGTTCTAGGCTTTGCGTCAAATGGACATTATAAATTAATTCTCTTCCGACCATTCCGTTATTCATCAACCATTTTTGAACAATTGGTGGTAAATATACCAATGCTTTTTCGGTAACAATCTCTTGGTTCTTTAGTTGTGCATTCTTAAATAGAGCTATTCTTTCTTTTTTGATTTTCTCATTAAACCCGAAACTTGCATATCCGATAATTGCCGCCAATAAAATAAGGATGTTTGCAATTGTGCCAAATTTTGCGTCGGACCAATAGTTAAAAATCAGTACCTGCGATAAAATTACACCTATAAAACCGCTTAACCACCAATAATCGGCATGTAAAAGGATCAAGATTACTGTAATAACAAAAAGTAAAAATGTAAACAACCAAAATACACCGTAGGTTTTTGAGATCGGTTGTGAAATTGCATTAAACTCAGATACCCCAAATGCCTTAAAAAATCCAAATAAATGGATAATTGCGTGTATTCCAATTAATATAGTTAAACCTATTCGCATTGTTTATAAACTTTGTTCTCTGGTCGTTAGTCTTTGACCCCTAGGTCTCCTCTATGTATGACTTCGCCTCCTACAACAACTTTTTCTATGGAATTATAAGCTTCAATTTCTTTTAACGGATTTTTAGACATAATAACCATATTAGCTTTTTTGCCCGTTTTTAAGGAGCCAATAGAGGCATCTAAATGAAAAGCTTTTGCATTATTTATTGTAGCGGACGAAAGAATTTTATTTAATGGAACGCCTGCTTCTTTCATTAATTTGAGTTCCCAATATCCATTATAACCAGGTTGGTTTCCATAAGTTGGTGCCGATGGGGTATCTGTGCCAAATAAAATGAACCCGTCGTTGTCCGAAAGGTATTTTAGTGCCTGCATCGCATGTGCTTGAATATTTCCATAGATACCGTGTACCATCTCTACGTCGAATTCACTAAAAAGTTCTTTGGCAAACCATTGTCCTTCCTCCGTCTTATACCATTCAAGTAGTTTATTTGGTACAACCTTTTTTAATTCGGGCAAGTTTAGAAAGGCATCATCCGCCAAAGCCTCTTCACCGGCAATAACCGTTAACGTAGGTGTGTAGCCTATTTGTTTTTGAATTTGCAAATCCAACGTTTCTTTTATGGGCAAGGGAAGAGAATCTCTAGGTGCATCCTTATATTCTTCCCAGTTCCACAAACCATGTGCTATAACATCTACCCCCACATCGGCCAAAAAGGAGTGGGCTTCAAGAGAATTACCATGAACAGTTAAAACAAGTTCATTTGAACGAGACTCCTCTAGTAGTTCTTTCATAATACTTTTGGTAGGCACAGGTAATTTGGGCATTCCCCTAAAACCGGATTCATAATACGACTTTACGGCAATGGCCCCAGATTTTTTAATTCGCTCAACAACTGCTTTGGGCGTATGGTCGGCAGGATCAAATTTATCTGGAATGTTGTTTGCTTCACTTTCAATGAAAATGAAATTGGGTGTTGTTTCAAATCTATTTTCTTCGGGGGCAAAATTCATTGGATAACCATTAGCAACGGATGCCCCTGAGTAGCCTGTATGATATAGATCGGGTTTATAGGGGCCTTGATCAAAAGATGTTATCTGCTCTTTTGATATGCCCCCAAGATTTATAAGCGTTGTAAAGCCATAGTATAAATAGCTTTTTGGCATTTGGCTGTTAAATTCTTTCGTTAGCTCAGGGTACTTTTCCATATGATGAGGGAGCATTCCTTGTACCTCTGTAATATGTACATGGTTATCTATCAACCCTGAAACTACAAACTTTCCGGTTCCATCAATTTTTTCAAATTTTCCGCTAATAGGTGGTTCGTTTTCTCCTATGTAAACTATTTTGTCCTTTTCCGCTACTAGGTGACCAATATATGGACTATAGTTTCCATCTTCTGTGGTGATTATTGAAACATTGGAAATGTGGAGTCCCTCTCTTAGGTTTAAGTTTTCTGTTTTCTTTTGGCAAGATAGTGCCAGTAAGGTAACAAATAGTACTAAAGACTTGTTCATGAAGGTTTTTCTTTAAAAGAACATAATGGTTGGCTATGAACAATACGGAAACAAACCAGCGTTTTTTCTGTTATTCACACGACGAAATCTTTTTGTTTTGCTTTTATTGTCCCGAACAAAATCCTTTGAATTTTGCTACCTTATAAAAATACGCAAATCTTTCGATAAATTACACAGTAAAGTATTGACTGTAAGCGCTTTTAATATATGTTAGGATGCAAACAACAAGGGGAACGAAAAGAGCGCGTTATTTAAAACATGTAAACCAATGGCCATTACCATTCCATATTTAAATCGGGCATAACTAAAGACCAATCCGCCCAACAAATGTGAAATAACCATAAAAGGAACATACGGCAACATAGAAACCCTCAAATCGTAGTTGCTCATATGTAAGAAAGCAAAAGCGAATAGCAAAGAGTAAAAAACGATCAGTCTGTTACTTTTCCAGAATTCCGCCATTCTATTCACAATTTGATCCTTTAACACCAAGGCCAATAACAAAACTGCCATACCGGCAATACAAAGAGAAGTGTACCATTGTAATTGCAGTATTAATTTTGACATCATGTAAGCAATACCAGAAAACATGATAAGAAAGTTGATTTTTGAAAACCTTAAACCCAGTCTAAATGTAAGCTCTTCTATAATCGGAACTATTAATGCCGTTAAAATAAATTTTTGGGTTCCAGAAAAGGTATCTACCTCAAAGTTATTAGAAACGGCAGGTATCATTATTTTGTCCAACAAATCAATTAGAACGGTTATACCCAAGTATAAAACTTTTATTACGAGCAGCACTAAAAACAATCTGATTAAAATGCGGGTCGATTCTTTAAATGTTTTTTTTTCTTGTTCAGCAAATCCAGTTTTAGCTAAAATCAAGATGTTTTTAAGTATTGCCAAAAGTCTTTCTAATATGTTACAACGGTGAATATATAAAAAGTAGGCAGTTTTTAAGCACTAAACTTATGGTTATGCACCAACTTTGATGCACGGCCAACCTTTTAATTCATCCTTGAATTTCCTATTGTACATTGGAGTTGATGCGGAGGTATGTGCAGTAATTCTTATAACTCGGATACCATATTAATATCGGCACCTTCAAGATGTTTCAACGATTGTGGACGATTGTATAAATTGATCATGGCAAGTCCTATTTTTGAAGTTGTGGTAACCGATTTCATTCTTTTTAACAAAGGAAAAATTGGTTTAGTGACAACATATAAAAAATGGTACAATTTGGTTTTAGATCTAACGCCACGTTCAGGCAGAATAGCTCCCGGCCTAAAGGCGTAAGCGTCTTTAAAACCCTTGTTCAAAATCATATTTTCGGTTTTGCCCTTTACGTTAGCCCACATGGTTTTTCCCTGCTCCGTACTATCGGTTCCTGCACCGGAAACATAAGTAAAAAGCATATTCGGATTTGCGCTATAGGCGGTATTTACAAGAGCCTCCGAAATTGTATATGTTAGTTTGTAATAGGCTTCCTCGCTTATACCTGCCGATGATACGCCCATACAATGAAAACAAGCATCATAATTTTTAAAACTTTCTTTAATGCTACTAAAATCGGTAAAATCCTTATGTATAATTTCCTTTATTTTAGGATTCGAAATACCAACGGGGTTTCTGTTTACGAGGAGAATGGTGTCCACTCTTTCATCGTCTATACATTCCAGTAGAACACCCTTGCCGACCATACCCGTAGATCCTGTTATAATAACCTTCATGATTTTAATTTATATTTCTGTATTCAGAAGATGAGCCCCGTTTATGTTTTAAACACTTTGCTAAAATACTTCGGATACTCAAAACCAACATTGATAACGGTCTGAAACAAACGTATAAAACAGGCTTATGTAATAGCCCGATCCGGTTTAGAACGTGATAGGATTTTAGCAAGTGGAGTACACAATTTTTTATTGTTTTTTTACCCTGGTTCTTTGCAATGGTATTATTCAAGCGATACTACATCATTGTTTTTTAAGTAAACCGTAAGCCCATGTTCCTCGTTCCAACTACAATCAAAAAGCAACTCTAATTCATCATCTTCTTGCCCAACACAAATGGTATTAATGCATAAATTTCGTTTTATGAATTCTTCGTTGGAAAACGTAGTTTGATGTAAAATTTCCATAGTTCTTTTCGCATATTCAAAATGTTTTGCAGCCGCATATGCCCCATTGTTTCCAAATGTATAGTCCACGACCGCATCCAATACTTTTTTTTCAATATTGACCGATTCTTTCACAAACGCTTCAATAGTCTCAAAATCACCAACCTTTTCCGACGCGTAAAAAGTTATCGTTTCTGCATTGGAACAAGGCTCTTCATAGTATTCATAAACATCTGATTCGTCATACCATTCCGGACTATTTTCGGGATCTTCAAAATTTTCCGGGTTATAAAGGTTATAATAAACGTTCCAGTCCTTGAAAATAAAATTAGGTATCTCTACATCTATTTCTCCAACCTTTTCATTTTCTTCGTTAAGTTGCTTTAGTAGCATATTCATTCAATCTTTTCTTTCAATGGTTTAATTGCCGTTAAGCGTATCTTGTATTAGTAGTAGCCAACTTGCTCCACTAACTTTTCTGTTCTATTCTGTATTGGCCTTTGTTATAATTAAAAGTAAGAAATTTTAAAAGGCTAAAAGTGTAGCAATCAACTATGGCCCTTGCTGTAGCATGCTTTTATTGCTTTCTCAGTAAAATAATGCTAAAACCAATGAGGGTTAGCGCATAACCAAAAACCAGTCGATAAGGCAACGGAATTATATGCCATAAAATAAGATTGGCCATGAACACCAAGATGATTCCTAATATACCTTTCTTCAAATAGTTGAAACTTAAAATCAGTAATCCCAGATTAAAAATTTTTGAGCTCGGCCCAATGGTCACAAAAGGTTTCCAAATGGACGGAATTTTAGAGATATGTCCCGTGAATTCATTTCTCATTTCCTCATCAGGAAAGCTCCACCAAATAAAGTCCAATACACACATTCCAATAATGCAAACAATACCAACGATGGTCAAGGGAATTCCTATCAAGCTATATATTTTTTTAGGAAAAGTCACTGTTTGGGGAATCAAAAAAGTTACTCCCACCAATAAAAACCAATGCGCAAAATCTATAGGTTCTTGGTTATATACAAAATGATTTCCCTGAGATAATAATATTTGGCCAATCAAAAAGAAAACAAGTCCGATCAGAAAGAGTATTCTATTGGTTATCTCATATGTTCTATCTTCCATTTATTTCGTTTTATTGTAATATGCCACATCTATATTGGCGATGGGCAGTAGCGAATTGCTACCTGCAACCCTTTTAATTTTGCACGGTGCCAAATCGTTGTATTTTGTTTTTAATGGTTAGTGCTTAAAAGCCAACATTCATGCCTAAAAGGCCCATTTACAATATACAGTGTAGGCATTTTGTTATTTTTTTTCCAATGTTCTTATCAGACCAAAACACAATTGGTCGATATTGCCCATTTTTTCATGAAATGCAGAAACATTGGATAGAATTATTATTCCATTTTTGTTTTCTAGATCTAAGGCCATTGATGAAGTATAACCTCCAGTTCCTCCATTATGCCAAATTAATTCGCCTCCATTTTTTCTTTTTAATATATGCCATCCAAGTCCAATACTCATATTGTCGTTTACTTTAAATGTAGGCTTTTGGGTTAGGGTTAATTCAATATTGGCAGTATCAAATTGAGCCACAGCAAATTTGGATAGATCTTCAACAGTAGAAAAAATAGCGCCACCACCGGCTAAAACATCAAAATCCCAATTTGAAGTCGTTTTTCCATTGGAATTTAGTCCTCCGACAAGTTTTGTTTTTAGGTTTTCTCTTGTACTTGTAGAATTGGACATTTTGTATTTTGAGAATATTTTCTTCTGTAGTAGTGATTCATACGAGGATTTTGAAATTGTTGCCAATTCAAATCCCAAAATTCCGGCACCAAGATTAGAATATTCGTATGTAACTCCAGGATCTTGATTTAGTTTCATTTCTGTTGTCAAATAACTTATAAGCTTTTCTTGGTCGTAATCTTTATAAGGATTGTCTTGATCTACAAGTAAAAGGTTTAAATTGGAAGGCAATCTTGGAAGTCCAGATGTATGGTTTGCAAGTTGTTTGAACGTTATTACATTTTCTGTGTTAATGTTAAAATCAAGATAGTGTTGAATGTTGTCATCCAATGTTATTTTTTGGTCGCTCACAAAATTTGACAACAAGGTCGCTGTAAATACTTTGGTGATAGAACCTATTTCAAAAGCGTTCCTATAATTTTCAATTAACTTAATTGTGTCATTTTTTCTTTCAGTTCCAATAAAGTCGATTTTTCCATTTTTAATTAAGGCAATGGATAATTGAGTGTTGTTTGGCAACGATTTGGTGTTATCAAATATAAGTTCGGACTGTTCTTTATTGATACTATTATTTATGACTTTAATTCCATTTTCGGCAACGGAGGTTTGCCCGTTAGAACAACTAGAAAGTAGAAGTATGACAAATGCAGCTACATATTTTTTAATTTTTTTCTTCATAACTAATAACAACGGTTCGCACGTGGATGGCCCCTAGTTCGGACTATTCCGTGTAACTAAATTAATCAATTGGTAGAGACTTTGCGCCTAGCTTGAAACAAGCTATAAACTATAAACGGCTTAGCCATTGTTTTATCCTCTTGAATATAACAAATATCCGCCTCCGATAATCAGCAGAGGAGAAGCAATACATAAAAGTATAATGGTCCATCGGTACAAGCCCCAGAACGATACCACTTTTCTTTCATCAGATTCCGGGGAGTAAATAATATTGACCTTATCTCCAATTTTGTATGGCGCCGGACGTGAACTGACCTGACTTTTGAAGGTCATCAAATTTTTTGATCTATCCCTATATTCAAAAACTGGCTTGAAAGCAGTACCCTCATCATCACTAACTTCTATTAAATCAACAACCTCCGCTTTCGTTTTTATTCCGCTTTGCATTAGTTCCCTGGTGCCGTTGTACTGCCGTAAGGCAAAATAGATCAGGAAAATGGAAATTAGCAACATTCCGTAGTATAAATATTCTATCATTTTCATTTACTTAATATAATAAAGGCCAACGGTCTAGTATATAAGCCGTTTCAATGGCTTATATACCTCTTACGTTTTATTCTCATTAAATTGATGCAATAATAAGAAATAACAAAAGAGAGAATTAAGGTTATGTTATACAATGAAGCTTAGACTTCTACAACATTGGTAATCCTCCCTCTTGTACTACCTTAACCACGTTCACTTCTGTGAGACCTTAGATCTCGTTTTCAAGTTGTTGAGGCTAAGGTAGTTTTTGAAAAAAAATAGCTCGGAAACGGCCCCGGGAATTTGATTTATAAACCTATAGGTCTAGAACAATAGTTTGTTCAGGTGCTTAAAAATCAAAACCGCCTTGAAAAGCGGTTATGTGAGTCGTTATTTTAAGGATTATGGGGTTGTGCAACGGTTACCATTGTTGTAGCCAGTTATTTTATTAATTCAATATTTTTCCATTCTCATCAAATAATTTAAAGCTTTTATATGATGTTGATAGAAATGATTTTTCTTCTTTAGTCATTAAGTCTTCGAATTTATAACCTGGTAACTCAAAGCCTTTAGGTATTCCTAACATCAATAAGTTTCCATTATTTAATAAAACAAAGCGTACATATTTTCTTTTCGGAAATGACACATATAGAGAAATTGCATTTTCAAAGTCTAATTCGTCTACTAATTCCATTGGCATATCTTCGGTCACTCTGTTTCTGTGATTAACAAATGACTTGTCGGTTGTGAATTTGATGTAAACCTTATTTTCTTTATTATCGTTGATGATTTTTTGTAAGAATAAATGTTCCTCAACACGAGATTTCAATTCGCTTTTTTTGTCTATAAAATTTTGAAGTGGCGTTATTTCTTCTCCAATTTCCATTGTCAAGTCGTAAATAATCTTTCCGTCAGATTTTTTGTCAATAAGTTCAGCTTGCCAGCAATCGCCATCAAAACTATAAGAACTAATGTGTGCTATAATTGATGATTTAACATCAAAATTATCTAGCTCTTCTTTCTCACGATAAAGTAAATCGTAAAGTTGTTTGTTTGGGTTTTCTATTCGAGATTTTAATTCTATTGGAAGTAATGGTACTAAATTTTGAATATCTTTTTCCAACTCTGTTTTTTTGATACTATCTTTTATAAAGTATTGATAGTTTTTGAGTGTATTATAAAAATGTAGCTTGTTAAAAGCATCAATTTCCTCGTCTTTAATTATTTCATAAGTTTTACTCTCGAAATATTCTTGTTTGTCAGAATTTAAGTTAGCATATGCTTTTGCGATTTTGCTACCATCTGAAAAATAGTGTTTTCGAGTTGCATCTTCAATTCTAACATTGGAACCCAATAAGATTTTATCAATATCTAAATCAAGTTTTCCAAGCTCTTCGATATAAGTTTTTCTAACGTTTGAAGCAATATTACTATTTGCGTTTCTGGAAACGTTATCATTCATCACATTTAAGAACGACTTAATAAAAACGTCCCAATTTTGAGTTTTGGAAGCTAAACTTGCAATCCTTTTTTGTTGAATGATTGGACCATTATCGAAACTGCAAGTTCCAACCTGTCTATTTAGTCTCATTAATTCTAAAGCTCTTTTTTTGGAAATTAATTGTGCGGTAAAGTCCTCTAAATCTCCATTAGAAACTTTATTTTCTTCTGCATATTCTAACGCTTCAATTAAGAGTTTTTTGAAATTTTGGTCATTAGTATAAAGACTATCTGCAAATATTTCTTTTTTAGATTGCCACTCATTTAATTCCTTTCTTCGGGTAATGAAATCTTGCTCTTTTTTGTAAGGTGGTTTGTTGGTTTTTAGTTCGTAATAATTTACTAATGAGTCAATGATAGTTCTTTTGTATGGTTTAAATCCATTTGATTTATTGTCACTATCATAAAAAATAGAGGTTTCTGGTCTCACTATTAAATCAGTATAGTTAATCCAATCCGAAAGTCTTTTTGGAATAGCGACTGATTTGAATTCATTATTCAAATAAAAGCCACGAATTGTGGTTATGCTATCCCTTTTGTTTGTATAACTAGAGTAAAAATATTTTAAGTTATTTTGGTTAAGGGAATCATTAAATGATAGTGTAATGCCGTGGTTTTGATTGTTCGCAATTTCAAAAGATTTTATTTCTAATTTCTTTTCATTTTTATAATCGGAATAAACGTTTTTTATTACCAGTAAATCATTGTCAATTTGTAATCCTTTGAATTTATTTTGTATTTGTTCTAGGTTCTCTGATTTTTTTAATTCGGCAAGAAAATTTTTTGGGTCTTTAGCAATGATTTCAAAATAACTAGCTGATGTTTGTGGTAGAGAGTAAAAATTAGGTGTTTCACTTCGACTGTAATTCCCTTCCAAGTCATTAATAATGGAATCAAGTTTTGGAATATCACTTTCGCTAATTATTGAATTTTGACAGAAAACATTTCCTGAAATCAATAATATTAGTAGTATGTAAAATGATTTTCTCATAATTGTGTACAACAATTGTATAAACGTACCGAGGTACGTTTATTTCTTTTTTAGGCGTAATTTACTAAATACCAATAAAACAGGCATTTATAGGGTTTATCGGTACATTAAACGTATACGATACCGTTACAAACGACTAAAATTGTATTAAATGAGTCTTATCACCTTTCTGTAATACCGGCATAACCTTAAACTATTTAACCATAGCTATGTTTTGTAAAGCGTATACATGTACATACTTTCTATAAGTAGAAATCCCCCTCAAATTAACTATTTTTTTGAAAAGATCTCTTACAGAAAAGCGTAATCACCTAGACCATAATCGCTTATATACTTTCTATTATAATCCTGTTCTAATACAGCCAATGAAAAAAAGAGTTTTTTTAATTAACTTCTAAATAAAAGTACCGTTGTGTTATTTGCATTTAACAATCACCTAATCATGAATCTATCCCGTAATACTGTTTATCCCACTATTATCCTTCGTTAATTAATATTAAAGTAAAGACAGAGTACAGACCAATAGAGTTAAATTTCTCTTAGTTGTCATATATCAATCAATTGTTAAATAGAGATGATAATTACTATTTTTTTAATTTTTTACATAATATTGCATGTAATATATACCTGATACACCTATCAGGTAACACAAAAAAAGCCGTGTCTTTCAACACAGCTTCTAAAAACTAGGGCTTTTTAAGCCTCTCTAACCATCTGGACAGAATGTCCAACATGGTGAGAATTAAAATAAAATCTTCCATATGAAGATATTTGAATGGATTTATAAATCCCTTTAAAAGCCAAGATTGCCCTCTTGGCTTTTTTTCATCCTAGTGGTTCTAGGAAACAGGGCTTCCGCAAAATTAATAGGTATTTAATATTGATGATTAAAAGTTACTCGTAGTTATTAACGGTTTATTTAACAATTTTTGAATAAAAAACAGACTAAAATGCTGATTTTCAATTATATAACAGAATTAAAGTAAAAAAAAAACTAAATGGTATATGTTTTTTTTATATACAAACCTCTCTTAAAAAATCTTAAATAAGATACCGGTATTAGCACCTAAAAATACAAAGCCCCGTAAACAGATGTTTACGGGGCTTTTATGCGGAGGAAGAGGGATTCGAACCCCCGGAGGTGTGACCCTCAACAGTTTTCAAGACTGCCGCATTCGACCACTCTGCCATTCCTCCTAAGCGGGTGCAAATATAGAAAGCTTTTTCTTTCTATTAAAATCTTTTTTCCATAATTATTTTTAAAATCCATTTTTGGGCGGTGTTACCACCTTTTTTTTAAATTGCCGCCATGAAAAATCCGTTGGTCAGTATTCTCGTTCCGTATAAGAATACCCAAGCTTATTTACCGGCCTGTATTTCTTCCATTTTAGAACAGACCTATGATCAGTGGCAACTTATTGCCGTAAACGACCACTCTACCGACAACAGCCCCGAAGTAGTGGCCGAATTCTCGAAAAAAGACTATAGGATCATAAATATAAACAACCACGGAAAAGGCATTATAGCGGCCTTGCGTACCGGTTTCGCCCACAGCAAGGGCTCCTTTATTACCCGTATGGATTCTGATGATATTATGGTACCCCACAGGTTAGATTATATGGTAAGGGCTTTACTAAAAAATGGTACGGGCCATGTGGCCGTTGGCCAGGTAAACTATTTTTCTGACAGAGGTATCAGCAACGGCTACGACCGGTACGAAAAATGGCTGAACAAACTTACCGCCAAAGGCACCAACTACAGCGAAATCTATAAAGAATGTGTGATCCCCTCCCCTTGCTGGATGACCTATAGAGAAGACTTTATAAAATGTGGCGGTTTTTCGCCCGATAGGTACCCCGAAGATTACGACCTTACTTTTCGTTTTTACGAAAACCACCTTAAAATAATACCCTGCGACCAAGTATTGTTGTTATGGCGAGATTATGATACCCGAACCTCTAGAACAAGTGAACACTACGCCCAGAATTATTTTTTGGACATTAAACTGTTCTATTTTTTAAAACTGGATCACGACCCCAATAAAACATTGGTGGTATGGGGCGCAGGTAACAAAGGAAAAAAAATTGCCAGAGAGCTATTAAAAAAAGAGATCCCTTTTTATTGGGTATGTGACAACCCCAAGAAAATAGGAAAAGATATATACGGTAAAAAAATGCTACCTTTTAAAATCTTGGAAGAGCTACCCAACACACAAAGCATTATAACGGTGGCCAATGAAGAGGCGCAAAAAGAAATAAAGGATTATTTTAATAGTAGAAACATGCAACCCATGACCGACTATTTCTTCTTTTGTTAAATGCCCCGTTTTTAATTTTAACCAAAGAATAGAACTTTGGGCGGATCTTCTAATTACAAAATAAGTATCTTTGACTAATCAATAACAGGAATGCAGTTTAAACATCCAGAAATTCTTTGGGCCCTTCTACTCCTCATAATTCCCATTATTGTTCACCTTTTTCAACTTCGCAGGTTTAAAAAAACCCCTTTTACGAACGTAAAATTGCTTAAAAAAGTGGTTTCGGAATCACGAAAGAGCAGCTCTTTAAAAAAGTGGTTGATCCTACTATGTAGATTAGGGCTATTTGCCGGGTTGATCATTGCCTTTGCACAACCCTTCAGCGCCAATAACGAAGCGCTTAGGCCCCAAGAAACCGTCTTTTACATCGACAATTCTTTTAGCCTACAGGCCAAGACACAGAACGGTACCTTATTGCAGAACACCATTCAAGATTTTATAAAAGAGACGCCAGAGAACTATACGTTCTCTCTATTTACAAATGACAAGGTTTTCGAAAATGTAGCCATTACGGATATTCAGAACGATCTTATAGACCTGGCCCCAAGTGTAGGCCACTTAAAATTAGACCAGATCGTACTAAAGGCCAATAGTTTGTTCTCTAATCGAAAAGAAACGTCTAAAAAAATAGTGCTCTTCTCGGATTTTCAAACATTGATGGGCCCTTTGCCTACCGATTCGTTGCCATCGCAACTATATCTTGTAAAATCGCCGACCCAGGATATTACCAACATCTCCATTGATTCTGTTTTCATTTCAAGATCTAACAATGAAATTATGGAACTTACGGCTCTCTTGTCTTCCAATAAGAATACGGAAGCCACTCCCGTTTCTTTGTACAATGGCGATAAATTGATCGCAAAGACCTCTGCAACATTCGATACCAACAAAAAGGCGACCGTTACCTTTTCGATACCCGCCAGAGAGGCCATTTTGGGCAGAATCGTAATTTCCGATTCAGGGCTTTTTTATGACAACCAATTTTATTTTAGCCTAAATACCACAGAAAAAATAAAGGTATTGGCCATTTCAAATGCAGAGGCGGAATACCTTCAGCGCATATACACCGAAGATGAATTCGATTTTACCAATACCGCACTCTCCAGTTTAAATTATGGCGCACTGGACAATTACAACCTAATAATACTGAACGAGCTGCAACAAATACCTTCGGGCCTTTCTACCTCCTTAAATACCTTTACAAAAAACGGAGGTAGTATTGTTGTTATTCCCGCAATAGAGATCAATGTGGATTCTTACAACCAGCTCTCTACCACCTATTTTAATACGGCCTACAAAGACCCAATAGCACAAACCGTGGCCATCTCCGAAATTGCTTTTGACCACCGTATCTATACCGATGTTTTTGAGAGAAACGTGGCTAATTTTCAATACCCAAAGGTTAATAGCTATTATGGTGTACAAACCAATGCACAAACGGCACTGGCACTACAGAACAAGGCTCCGTTTTTAATGGGCAACGACAATGCCTACTTTTTTAGCGCGTCTTTATCGGACGACAACGCCAACTTTAAGAACTCGCCGTTAATAGTGCCCACTTTTTACAACATTGCCAAGAGCAGTCTAAAACTGCCCTCGCTATACACTACCCTGGGCGAGTACAAAGAGGTAGAAATACCCATAACGCTATCAAAAGACAATATTCTTACCCTTGTCAAAGACGACTACGAGTTTATTCCGCAACAAAGGTCCTTGCCAAAAAAAGTGCAACTTATTTTTGAGGAAAACCCGACTACCGACGGAATTTTCGAAATACGAAACAACGGAAAAACCTTACAGAACATTAGTTTTAACTATAACAGAACAGAAAGTCGATTATCATATTTAAATCTGGAAAACCAAGAAAATATCAACTACTACGACACTGTTCTAAATTTCTTTGAGGATACGCAAAAAACAAATCGCATCAACGAATTTTGGAAATGGTTTGCTATTTTAGCGCTGGTATTTGCAGTGTTGGAAACCATACTCCAAAGACTATTAAAATAACCCTTACATGAACGTACTCTTAAAATCGGTCAAGATAGTAAATGCTGAATCGAAAGAATTTCATCTGAAAAAAAGAGATATTTTAATTAAAAATGGGGTGATAGAAAAAATTGCCCCCAGCATTGAACCGCCGAGCAAAACAAAGGTGTTGAGCCATAAGAACATGCATGTTTCCATAGGGTGGATAGATACCGGGGTAAGTTTTGGCGAACCGGGATACGAGGAAAGGGAAACTATATTCAATGGGCTTAAAACGGCGGCAAGTAGTGGTTTTACAGATGTGGTCTTAAACCCCAATAGCTTTCCGTTGCCCGACAGTAGTTCAGATATTGTATTTCTTAAAAATGCTGCGAAAGACCATTTGACAGGTCTACACCCACTTGGTAATCTTACCACAAGTGGAGAGGGCGTTGACTTGGCCGAACTTTTTGATATGAAAAATGCCGGTGCGGTAGGGTTTTACGATTTTAAACACCCCATAGCCAACCCAAACCTGCTAAAGATCGCTTTGCAATACGCACAAAATTTTGATGCTACCGTTTTCTCTTTTCCTTTGGACATGCACATTGCCGGAAAAGGTATTGTAAACGAAGGCATTGTTAGCACACGTCTAGGTTTAAAGGGTATACCGGCCATGGCAGAAGAGCTACAGGTGTCTAGAGACCTCTTTATATTGGAATATACGGGCGGAAAACTGCACATACCAACGATTAGTACCGCCAATTCGGTAAAACTGATCGCGGCCGCCAAAAAGAAAGGCTTAAACGTAACCTGTAGTGTCGCGGTACACAACCTATTTTTTACGGATACGGTACTGGAAGAATTTGAAACCGATTATAAGGTGCTCCCCCCCTTAAGGAGCGGTGCGGATACAAAAGAATTAATTAAAGGTGTTAAAAACGGCACTATCGATTTTGTAACCTCTGACCACACTCCTTTGAATATAGAAAGAAAGAACGTAGAGTTCGACAATGCCGATTATGGCACCATAGGACTAGAAAGTAGTTACGGAATTTTGAACAAAATATTCGACACCGAAGAGACTATTGAAATATTGACCCGAGGAAGAGAGTATTTTGGATTGGAAACGCCAAAACTAAAAGAAGGCGAAACCGCAAACTTGAGCCTTTTTGAGCCGGACACAACCTATAATTTTACCTCTGAAGATATTCTGAGCAGTTCCAAAAACTCTCTTTTTATAAATCAGGAACTAAAAGGAAAAGTTTTGGGAACACTCTCTAACCATAAAATGGTCGTAAACTTTTAACTATGGCAACAAACCAAGATATTCCCGGTAAAACCACGGGCATCATCGCCTACCTAACCATTGTAGGGGCCATTATAGCCATAACGATGAACGTTGAACCAAAGCATGATTTTGCCCGTTTTCATACTAGACAGGCATTTGGCATTCATTTATTGTTTCATGCATTCGCCTTATTTTCCAGTGTGTGGTACAACCAATATGGACTTTATGGGCTATACCTGTGCTACATTGTGCTTTGGGTATATGGTTTCATTGGCGTACTCAACAATAAAAAACAACTAATACCTATCCTTGGACCTTATTTTCAAAAGTGGTTCACCTTTATTCAATAATACTTTATGACTACCGCTCCCCTATCTTTAGAACACGTTATCAGACCTTCATCATTGTCACAGGAAAAGGCACCTGTACTTTTTATGCTACATGGTTATGGCAGTAACGAAGATGACCTTTTCTCTTTTGCATCCGAATTACCGGCAGACCTATGCATTATATCGGTCAGGGCTCCATATACACTGCAACCTTTTGGCTATGCATGGTACGCGATAAATTTTGACAATGAAAAAGGTAAGTGGAGCGATGACGAACAGGCGATAGAGTCAAGGGAAAAGATTGTAAAGTTTATAGACGAGGCGTGCGAAGCCTATTCGTTGGACAAAGACAATGTGAGCCTCTTAGGGTTTAGCCAAGGTACTATCCTTAGTTATTCCATTGCCCTCTCGTACCCAGAAAAGATAAAGAGGGTCGTTGCGCTAAGCGGATACATCAATGAGAATATCTTGGCAGAAAACTACACGAACAACAACTTTGAACAATTAAAAATATATACCTCACACGGTCAGGTAGATCAAGTGATCCCTATTGAATGGGCCCAAAGAACACCGGTATTCTTAGATAAATTAAAAATAAAAAACGTGTTCGAAGAATACCCTACAGGCCATGGGGTATCGCCACAAAACTTTCATTCCTTTAAAAAATGGTTGATAGCGAATTCTTAATTGTTTCTGGTGTACAACAGGTGATCTACCAATGTAAAATCAACCCCCAAATCATCTTTTAGTTCGTATTTGATCAGTAATTCCCCCCAATATTTTCCATCGGAAAAATCGGTTAAGATCCACTTATGGTTGAGTACCTTTATCTTGTTGATCTTAAAATCGTTCTGCATTCCCTCGTAAGGCACCAAAGGGTTATCTCCTTCAGACTCATTGGTCTCCAACAATTTATCGGAAATATATCTCGACGGGTTTTCTAAATCTAGATGCTCATAGTATGCCAAGGCATCATCATTGTTTTCCAAAGAAAAATATTGCATCTCCAATACACTAAGTTCTGCCTGTTGTAAAGAATCCTTTAAGTTTTCCACTTTGGTTTCCAAAGCCTGGATCCTGGCATCACTTGCCGCTGTCATTTTATTTGAGCTAACAAATAGGTAAAGGCATATTAAAGCCGCAAAAATAAATAAGTACAGATATATTTTATTCTTCATAATTTAAATATGTATGCTAAGATTATCATAAGCCAAATGTACATTATCCGGCAAACTTTGTTCTACTTCTTCATGAAAACCCAACAAATGGCTAATATGGGTAAAATATGTTTTTTCGGGTTGCACCCGCTGGGCAAAATCCAGGGCTTCCTCCAAGTTAAAATGCGAGTGGTGGGGCTCTATCCTTAAGGCGTTTACGACCAAAACCTTGGTTCCCTTAATTTTTTCCAACTCTTCATCTTTCATAGATTTCACGTCGGTCAAATAGGTAAAATCACCAATTCGGTACCCTAAAATTTTTAATCTATTGTGCATGGCCTCTATAGGCACCACAGTTTGCCCCCCTAACTCTATCTCCATGTCCTTGTCCACATAATTAATGGCCACGGCGGGCGCTCCGGGATAGCGGTCCTTTGTTTCAAAAATGTAATCGAACCTTTTTTTCAACGATTTTACCACTCTCTTGTGCGCATATATGGGGATGTCTCCTTGCCTAAAAAAGAATGGTCGAATATCGTCTATACCGGCCGTGTGATCTGCATGTTCGTGGGTAAATAGAATGCCATCCAATCTTTTTACCTTGTTCGTCAACATTTGTTGTCTAAAATCGGGACCACAGTCTATAACATAGTTATACTCGTCCCAAGATAACAGAACAGATACCCTTAAACGCTTGTCTTTAGAATCGGTACTTAAGCAAACGGGGTGGTCACTCCCGATAATCGGAATGCCCTGCGAAGTGCCCGTACCTAAAAATGTTACCTTCAAATCTCTCTTCATTGCCCCAAATTTAATTCTTATTCCTTAAAAATTGGTGCGATTATTTATAAGATAGATGGTAATGATTCGTTTATATAAACGATTAGGTAAACTTATAGTATTTTTTTGTCCGTAATGCCCGTAAGATAACCCATTCTTTATAACTTTGCTCGAAACAACAATTTATAATGGCTTCAATTTTAAAGAGAGAAAGTGTCTTTGAGAATATCCCTTCGATTAAAGCTAAAACTTTAAGAATAAACTTAAATCCCGATATCTACGGAACATTTGCAGAGATTGGGGCGGGACAGGAAACAGCGCGACATTTCTTTAGATCTGGGGGTGCCTCCGGTACCATTGCAAAGGCTATGAGTGCCTATGACAAAGATTTTAGTGATGCTATTTATGGTATCGAAAGTGACGGAAGGTACGTTTCGCAGGCTCGTTTAAAAACCATGTTGCGGTACGAGATGCAGTTGATGGAAGAACGTATTAGCAAGAAAAAGCATCCAGAAAGGGTTTTTTTCTCTTATGCCAATACCGTAGCCACCATCGATTTTTCTAAACGATACAAAGGTCATGGATGGGTAGGAATCCGTTATCAACTTGATCCCGACCAAAAAGAATACGACGAAATTGTACTTCACATTCGTTTTAAACAGAACGAAGCCAGACTACAGCAAGAAACATTGGGTATTCTTGGTGTAAACCTAATTTATGGTGCTTTTTACAAATATCATAAGCCTAAAAAGATGCTTAAATATTTGTACGACCATATAGATAAGGATACTCTGGAGATTGATATGATCAATTTCTCAGGTCCTAACTTTAAAGAGGTGGACAACAGGTTAATGAGCCTTCAGTTGATAAAAAACGACATGACCGATGCGGTGATGTTCGGCCCCGACGGAAACAACCTTCTCCCCGCCTCTGTGCTTTACAAGAAAAACATCTTGGCCATGCGTGGTAGTTTTAGACCCGTTACCAAGGTGAACAGCGACATGTTTCATAAGTCGTACGATATTTTTATAAGGGACCCGCAAGTAGAAGAAAAAAATACTATCGTAATATTTGAGATCACTTTATCCAACTTAAAAGCTTCAGGAGAAATAGATGAGGAAGACTTTATGGGCCGCGCAGAACTCCTATGCTCCCTTGGGCACTCTGTAATGATCTCTAAATTTCAAGAGTATTACAGGTTGGTGGAATACTTTAACAACTATACCAAAAACAGGATCGGCCTTACCATGGGGGTCAATAATTTGGTAGATATTTTTGACGAAAAATACTATCGCCATTTAAGTGGTGGTATTCTTGAGGCCTTTGGTAAACTATTCTTCAAAGACCTACAGGTATATCTGTACCCAATGAAGAACCCGGATACGGGGCAGATTATGACGAGCAACAATATAAAAGTACACCCTAGAATGAAAGAACTCTACAAGTTCTTTAAATACAATGGCAAGGTAATGGACATTATAGATTACGAGCCAGAGATCATGCATATTTTCTCCAGGGATGTGTTAAAGAAAATTATGAACGGTGAAGATGGTTGGGAAGAAATGCTACCTGAAGGTATTGCAGAAATAATAAAGGAAAAGAAGCTGTTCACGAAAAAGGAACTGGCTCCAAAAGCAGAAGAAAAATAATAAAAGCCCCTTACCGGGGCTTTTTTTTATCCGGCCAACAATTGTGCCGCGTGATCTTTTGTTTTAACCTTATCTATAACCTTGGTCACGACCCCTTCTCCATTTACCACAAAGGTTTTTCTATGAATACCGTCATACTCTCTACCCATAAACTTTTTTGGGCCCCATACACCGAACGTATTTATTACCGTATGGTCTTCATCGGCCAATAACGGAAATGGAAATTTATATTTGTTTTTGAAGTTCTGTTGTCTTTTTTCAGAATCGGCACTAACACCTAACAGCTCGTATCCCTGGTCCTGTAATTCTTTATAATTGTCCCTTAGATTGCAGGCCTCGGCGGTACAACCCGGGGTACTTGCCTTTGGATAGAAAAAAACAATTAAATTTTTACCGGAATAATCCGATAAATTAATAGTATTGCCATCTTGATCTTTGGCCGAAAATGAAGGTACCTTGTCCCCTACCTTTAATGTGTTCATAGTCAATTTCTTTAAAGTCGTTAACTTATAGACCGTAAAATTAAACAATATATGACGAAGGCAGAAAAAGTGTCATTTGTAATTTCAACCCTACAAGAGCTTTACCCCGAAATACCGGTACCTTTGGACCATAAAGACCCTTACACATTATTGGTAGCCGTTCTTTTGTCCGCCCAAAGTACCGATGTACGCGTAAACAAGATAACGCCGTTGCTTTTTGAGAAAGCCGACAACCCCTTTGATATGGTAAAATTGACCGTTGAGGAAATTAGGGAAATTATAAAGCCCGTGGGTTTATCCCCCATGAAATCCAAAGGTATACACGGACTCTCTAAAATTCTTATAGAAAAATATAATGGCGAGGTACCAAAAGACATTAAACTGTTGGAAGAGCTGCCCGCAGTAGGCCACAAAACTGCAAGTGTAGTTGTTTCACAAGCCTTTGGTATACCCGCCTTTCCGGTAGATACGCATATTCACAGGCTTTTATATAGATGGGGATTTACCAATGGTAAAAACGTGGTTCAAACAGAAAAAGATGCAAAAAGACTTTTTCCGAAAGAATTATGGAACAATCTGCACCTCCAGATTATATGGTATGGGCGTGAATATTCCCCTGCAAGGGGCTGGGATCTTGAAAAAGACATTATTACCAAGACTATAGGAAGAAAAACAGTACTGCAAGAATATTATAACAAAAAAAAGACCCGCTAATGCGGGTCTTTTTTAATTTAAAAAGGTCTCAAACCTTAAATCTTTATATTCAACTTCATAAAGTGCTTGCGAAAAACTTAACAAAAAGTTTATTGTCTTCGGACATACTTTGCTAAATTCAGCCTTTTCCGGGTAATTAGTGTAAATTTTTTCCATATTTCCAATGTTGTTACATTAAATTAACGTAACTACATCAGAAATATTGTTTCAACCGGTTACGGTCTTCTAATTTGTAAGCACTATATTGTTTTTCTCGATAATCTTTCTAAGGTTGATCAAAGCATATCTCATTCTTCCAAGAGCAGTGTTTATACTTACTCCCGTGTTTTCTGAAATCTCTTTAAAGCTCATATCCTTATAGATACGCATAATCAAAACTTCTTTTTGATCATCTGGAAGTTCTTCTACCAACTCTCTCAAATCTGTATCTATCTGATCTTTTATCAATTGTTTTTCGGCATTCAACTTATCATCTCCGATAACGGAAAAAATATTGAAGTCATCGCTGCCCTCGAACATTGGCATTCTTTTGTTCTTTCTAAAGTGATCAATGATCAAGTTGTGAGAAATTCTCATTACCCATGGCAAGAACTTTCCCTCTTCACTGTAGCTACCTCTTTTCAAGGTCTTAATTACCTTGATAAAGGTATCTTGAAAAATATCTTCCGTTACATCCCTGTCCAATACTTTAGAGTAAATAAAACTCGTAATACGTTGATTATGTCTGTTGATAAGGATTTCCAAGGCTTTTTCATCGCCACTGATATAATCTCTTACTAGTTCTGAATCTTCTATTTGTAATTCCATATTAGTTGTTTTCATTTAGGTGACTGGTTGGGGAATCCTGAGTTAATAATTATGATTAGTGTTTTAATTCTGAGATAAAACTATATAAAACCCCTCCTGTAGGAAAAAGTATGTTGTCAAACTGGCTTTTTATGATGTGAAACAACGAAAACCTATTTCTCAGTACAATAAATAAGGGCTTTACTAGTTACTGGCGAAGAATACCAACATACTTATATTAAGGTATATACGATATTTCTAAGGCAAACCATCCTTATTATATATATATCCTTATATATCATACCTATAAAGAAAAACCCCCAAGGAAAGTTCCTTGGGGGTTTTTATATGATAGATTGTTTTTTCTAATTCAGATTACTCTCATATTTGATTCCATCTGCCTCCATCACTTGTAACGACTTAGAGTAATCCAGTAAAAACTTAATGGTCTCCGGTTTTGCCGATACTAATTTGTGTTTGTTTTTTTTGGTCGTGTAAATTTTTTCCATATTCCTCTTCGGTTTTTCTTGGTTCTATTCTACAACGCTAGAAAAATAAATATAGTAAAACTCTTCGACCTGTGACCAATTAATCGGTCAAAACTATACTATTTGCTTCAACCAGCTTTCTAAGGTTGATCAGTGCGTATCGCATTCTACCCAATGCGGTGTTAATACTTACTCCCGTATTTTCCGATATTTCCTTAAAACTCATATCCTTGTACAAACGCATTTCCAATACTTCTTGTTGGTCTTCGGGCAGTTTTTTTATCAGTTTGGTCAAATCGGTTTCGATCTGTTCCTTTATTATCTGCTTTTCTACATTAAGGCGCTCATCTCCCATTAAAGAGAATACACTAAATACATCGGATCCTTCGAACATTGGCATTCTATTACTTTTTCTAAAGTGGTCTATTATAAGGTTATGGGCAATACGCATTACCCATGGAAGAAATTTACCCTCTTCGTTATACGCACCTCTTTTTAAGGTTCTGATAACTTTCATAAAAGTATCCTGAAAAATATCTTCGGTCAGTTCACGGTCACCTACCTTAGAATAGATAAAACCCGTTAAACGGGCATTGTGTTTATTGATAAGAACCTCTATGGCTCTTTCATTACCATTAATATAATCCTGAACTAATTGGGAATCTTTAGTAGCCTGTGTCATAACTTTACTTTTTGGGGTTAAAACCCATTCCCTATATCAATATGACTAGGGTTAATTTGGGTCTTATTCTAACTTAAAAAGTAATTTTGCGTTATAGGCTGATTGTATTTTATTGAGAACCAAAGATAAAAAAAAATAAATACTCTAAAAATTATGTGAAAAATTACGCTCATATTTTTAGATTACCGGTATTTAATCGCCTAGAAAAGTACCATATCGTATCTTTGCGAATTTAGAAATTGCTATGCCCGTTATATCCCAAGTAAACCCCAAGAAGAACATCATCATTAAAGGTGCCAAACTTCATAACCTTAAGAATATCGATGTTGTAATCCCCAGAAATAAATTGGTAGTCATAACCGGACTTTCAGGGTCCGGTAAATCTAGTTTGACCTTTGATACGCTCTATGCCGAAGGGCAACGACGCTATGTAGAAAGCCTTTCTTCATACGCCAGGCAGTTCTTGGGCAAATTGGATAAACCCAAGGTAGACTATATAAAAGGTATAGCCCCGGCCATTGCCATAGAGCAGAAAGTAAATTCAACCAACCCCAGATCCACGGTAGGTACCACCACCGAAATCTATGATTACATTAAATTGCTCTACGCCCGTATAGGAAAAACCTTCTCCCCAATATCTGGCGAAGAGGTCAAAAAAAATACCGTCTCGGATGTCATAAACTATGTAAAGTCTTTTGAAGAAAGCACCAAGCTGCTATTGCTGGCCCCTATTCAGATAAGGGAAGACCGAGATTCTATAAAATCACTGGAGCTGTTTTCAAAACAAGGCTATGCACGTATAAAATATCAAGGAAAAGTGCTCAGAATAGATCAGGCTCCCGCAGATATAGGTAAAGAGTTTGACCTTGTCGTGGATAGGATCATCACCAAAAATGACGAGGATTTTTACAATAGATTGGCAAATGCGGTAGATACTGCCTTTTTTGAAGGAAAGGGACAATGCATCATAGAATCCCTGAACGATTCGAACCAACGTTTATTCAGTAATAAATTTGAGCTTGACGGAATGCAGTTTTTAGAACCGAACGTCCATTTGTTCAGTTTTAACAATCCGTACGGTGCCTGTCCAAAATGTGAGGGTTATGGCGATGTAATCGGAATCGATGAAGACTTGGTAGTGCCCAACACGGCGCTATCCGTTTATGAAAATGCCATTTTCCCTTGGCGGGGCGAAAGTATGAGCTGGTACAGAGATCAATTGGTAAACAATTCCTATAAGTTCGATTTTCCGATACACAAGCCTTGGTTTGAGTTGAGCGATGAACAACGTACACTGGTATGGAACGGCAACGAGCACTTTATA
The DNA here is from genome assembly GCF_001020565.1 of Maribacter thermophilus. Taxonomy (GTDB): domain Bacteria; phylum Bacteroidota; class Bacteroidia; order Flavobacteriales; family Flavobacteriaceae; genus Maribacter; species Maribacter thermophilus. Next base: position 1,372,896 of record NZ_LDAS01000001.1, read on the forward strand.
GGATTACACAAATTCTTTGAAACCTTAGAAGAGAAAAGCTACAAAATACAGAACAGGGTAATGCTTTCTCGTTACAGGGGCAAAACAAAATGTAACCTCTGCAACGGAAAACGATTGCGCAAAGAAGCAGATTATGTAAAAGTCGGAGGAACATCCATCTCTGAACTGGTAGAACTTTCAATAGAACGATTGATCGCATTTTTCGGACAACTAGAACTAAGTGAACACGATCTAAAAGTTGCGGATAGGTTACTTAAAGAAATTAATACCCGACTCGGTTTTTTAGATAAAGTAGGTCTCAACTACCTTACCTTGAACAGAAAATCGAATACCTTGTCCGGTGGTGAAAGCCAGCGTATAAATCTTGCCACGTCTTTGGGTAGTAGTCTAGTAGGTTCTATGTATATACTAGATGAACCAAGTATTGGCCTACACCCAAAAGATACCGAAAACCTGATCGAAGTGTTGCTCTCTCTTCGAAATTTAGGCAATACCGTAATTGTAGTGGAACATGACGAGGATATCATGAAAGCTGCAGACCAAGTTATAGATATAGGGCCCGAAGCGGGCACCCATGGCGGAAAAGTAGTGGCACAAGGTACTTTGAAAGAGGTATTGAAATCTACTTCCCTAACGGCCAGTTATCTCAACGGCAGTATGGAAATTTCAATTCCGAAAGAAAGACGTACTTCTAAAAATTATATTGAAATTGTAGGATGTAGGGCCCATAACCTTAGAAATATCAACGTTACCTTTCCTTTAGATATGCTTACTGTGGTTACGGGAGTATCAGGAAGCGGTAAGAGTACCTTGGTAAAGAAACTATTGTATCCCATTATCTTAAAAGAAGTTGGCGGATATGGGGAAAAAGCCGGACAATTTACCTCTGTATCCGGCAAATACAAACATATTAAACATGTAGAGTTCGTAGACCAAAACCCTATTGGCCGATCGTCGCGTTCCAACCCGGTAACCTATATAAAAGCCTACGATGACATCCGTAACCTTTTTGCGAACCAGAAGTTAAGTAAAATAAGAAATTACCAAGCAAAACATTTTTCTTTTAACGTAGACGGTGGACGGTGTGAGAAATGTAAAGGAGAAGGAGAAATTACCGTAGAGATGCAGTTCATGGCAGACGTTCATTTAGAATGTGACACCTGTGGCGGAAAACGTTTTAAAAAGGATGTACTGGAAGTTACCTTTAACAATGCCAATATAGATGACGTTCTAAACATGACCATTGACGATGCCATCGACTTTTTTGAAAAGGGACTACAAAATAAGATTGTTACAAAACTGAAACCATTACAAGACGTTGGTTTGGGTTACGTAACCTTAGGACAATCTTCCTCTACCCTATCGGGTGGCGAAGCACAGCGAATTAAATTAGCATCATTTTTGGTAAAGGGATCCACAAAGGACAAGGCACTGTTCATTTTTGACGAACCAACTACCGGATTACACTTTCATGATATAAAAAAGTTGTTGAAATCATTTAATGCCCTCATTAAAAAAGGACATTCCATAGTAGTTATAGAGCACAATATTGAACTTATAAAATGTGCAGATTATATAATTGACCTAGGTCCGGGGGGTGGAGAAAATGGTGGACAATTATTGGCTGAAGGCACTCCAGAAGAGGTCGCAAAAAGCAAAAAATCTTTTACCGCCAAATACCTAAAAGAGAAGCTTTAATTAAAAAGCTCCCCTTATAGTAATTACAACAACCATTATAACAAACTGATTTACAGTATAATATAATAGCATTCTAAATTTTGGCACGCTGTTTGGTATAAGTAAAGCGAGTGTAAATAATTGCACTCAGAATTTTAAAACCTTATATCATGAAAAATTTAGTACTCATTTTTACGGCGATGATTTTAGGCACTACCGGTGCCATGGCCACAAGTACAAACGAAGATAAGGTTGCAACCAGCAATGCTTATAGAAACAACAACTCATTCATATTTGTTGAAAACGGCATTACTTTTTCCGTTTACCCAGATGGGGAGTTCGACTTTTATATAGAAGATTATGTTACGGGAAATAGAAACGGAATCACATTTAATTCTGGATATGATTATAGCCCTTATGCCCAATATGACGATTACGGTGCAGTAATACAAGTAGAGAACGTACCTATTTATTATGACTATTATGGTCGTGTAAGTCAAATTGGCGATGTAAACATCAACTATAGAAACAATAGGATACGTAGTATAGGTGGAATGTATGTTTTTTATGACAATAGAGGATTTTACAATTATCACACCGGATTCATAAATATCTATAACAGAAATTATATATTCCGTCCGTTCCACAGATGGTTTGTTAGACCGGCCATAGGGTTTAGTCTAGTATTAAATAGACCTTACAGAAGGTATTACACTCCTATTAGATATACTTTTCATAAACCCTACAGATACAATAAAAGAAGGGCTTATGTGAAAATCGGAAAAGAACACAGATACAATAAAGTAAGACGTGAAAGAGCCAACATCTACAGAAATGACAAAAAGGTAGCTGTTAGAAGCAATTCATATAGAAGTAACAGAAGTGTATCCGCCAAGAATAATAGCTATAGAAGCGATAGGGCAATAGCCTCTAACAATAAGACAAGAAACAATAGAAGTGACACGGTTAAAAGATCTACCACTGTAAAACGTGGAAACAATGTTGCGACCGGTAACCAAAAAAGAACAGTTGTTACCAAAAGGGAAGTTACAAGAACACCACGTATCACTACGGTGAAAAGAACTACGACCACTTATAAGAAACCCACAACTAAAAATACAGGGGTACGTAGTAGCCAAGGCAGAACACAAAGATCGGTAGTACAGACCAAAACACAGAGAAGCGTTACAAGGTCTGTTCACAAAGCACCTTCTACGAAAAGAAGTACTGTTAGCAGAAGTACAAGCTCACGATCTATAAGCAAGGCTTCTTCCAATAACAGAAGTAGTTCAAGTTCTAGATCTGCGTCGGCCAGAAGAAATTAATAAATAAGATTTTTAAGATAGTTTTTAGGTTAGTTAGTTAGTTAGTTAGTTGATTGGCCCTGAAGTGAATAAATTTACTTCAGGGCCATTTTTTATACCAATTGCCATTGCCTATAAATGTGTTCAACACCTACACCCCAAGAGTGTCCCCAAAAATCTTACGGAATTTTGAAGGTACTTCTTTATGGAGTACAATTGGCTTTTTAGAAAATGGATGAACAAACTCGATCATACCGGCATGAAGGTACAGTCCCTTTCCTTTCAACAATAAATCTGGCAAGTGGTATGTAGCATCCCCTAAAATTGGATTCCCCATCATATACAAGTGTTTTCTTAGTTGATGCCTTCTTCCTGTTTTCGGATGTAATTTCACCAGGTTTAACCAACCAAATCTTGGTGAGGTAACGGTTTTTACAATCTCATAAACCGTATGGGCTTCCTTGTCATCTATAGGAGTTGTTATCTCACCTTTAGGCTTCATTTTACCGATAGTGACCGCATAATAGGTCTTAACAATTTTCTTACCCTCAAAAAGACGTCCTAGTTGCACCAGGCTAGCACTTGTTTTTCCCGCTACCAACAAACCTGTGGTTGGGTAATCTAAACGATGTACGGGTTTCGGGGAAATGGCATCTGACTCCTGACTTTTACTCAAATTTTGCTCCAATGCATTTGCAACGGTCTTAAAACAGTTTCCGCTGACCAAAATACCGGCGGGTTTATTTACCACCGCCAAATATTCATCTTCAAAAACTACTTCTAATGGAAGATTTAGTCTTTTAAAACTAGTTTTCTTTGAAGCTTCCATTAATTCTATACACTCCCCTCCTTTTATAAACCACCCCGTAGTAGCTACCTTGCCATCTATTCGAACCAATTCTTTTTTTATAGCCTTTTTCAAAGACGATTTGGTGGGCAATGACCTAAAAATACCTACCCCATATTCTTGTATTCTTTGGGGCCGATCTTGTTTGGTCGCAATATGTGTCTCTATTATTTTCAGATTTAATGAATTAAGTTTCTGTATAACATTATTATATATGATACTTTATTGTATAATGTTTCTTCTGCCCCATGCACTTTTTAACTTCAGAAAAGCAAGTATTGATTTATACCTCTTTTTTAGGGAAACAACTTTAGCAAACACCTATTGATACCTCCTTAAACTCTCTAAAAACGATGCATCATTTATCTCCTATAAATTTCTTCATTACCTGATAAATATCCTCAGATATTCGAAATTTATACAAAACGGTTAAGTAAACCACGGCCATTATGGCACTCTTTAGCAATATATTGACTATGGGGTGAAAAGAAAATTGAACGTAGTAAAAAACAAATCCCATTGCCCCCAACAAACAAAACACTTTAAAAGTGCCCTTTGTAAAAGGAACCATATTAAATTTTTTCTTTACATAATAGAGCTTGAGTGAATTATAAATAAAAAAGGCGGAAAAACTGGCAATGGCCGCACCATTTAAACCATAGGCCGGTATCAACCATAGATTAAATCCTATGGCCATTAGGGCCAATAGTACACCGAACAACAAAATAGACCTATAATAGTCTGAATTATATAATATGGAGTTGTTATTGCCCAATAATGCATCGTACACTTTGGTTAGTCCGATCCAGAAGACAATAAGGAATCCGCCTGCATACCCTTGGGGAAGCAATTTAAAAAGATCATTAAGATTAAGAACGATCAACAAAAACAATAGACCTGAAATAATAAAAAGCGTCAGGGAACTTTTTTTATACAGATTAGAAAGGGCTCCAATATCTCCTTTGTTTATATATTCGGCGGTCATCGGGTAGGTAATCTGATGCATGGCCCGCGATGGAACGGCGATGGTTATGGCAATAAACCCCGCTACACCATAGTACGCCACATTCTCTATAGGCAAATAATTGTTAAGCATAACCTTATCTACCTCCATTAATACAATGGCGGTTGACCCACCTAAAATAATAAGTCCACTATACTTTACAATATCTTTCCAATTCTTCGGAAGCTGAAATATTAATTTAGGCATATGCACACGATAGGCATATATTTTCATGATCAGGGTACGAACAATATAGAAGCCCACCAATGCATTTATAAAAAAAGGAACATCGATTATATCTAACCACAGTAACGTTAGCAGAATAGTCTGTCCTATCCTACAAAACAGTTCTTTCATTAAATTCCCAAAAACGGATTTCATCCGTATTCTGGACCAAGCATAAAAAACCTCAAAATAGGCCATTGCCATACCGGTAAAAAAAATATGCCAAATGTAATCTCTAACAATAGGATTTTCTTTGGATAGGAATGCACCAATTGCCTCATTGGCAAAATAGCTTATAAGGCCTATCGGAATAATCAGTACTAAGGGCAACAACAACATCATGGTCAAAAAACCCTCTTGCTCCCGTCCTCCTTTAAAACTACTATAGAACTTGACCAAGCTATTAGGAGCACCAAAGGCAAGTATAGGCATTAAAACCGCTGAAATGGATAAGACGACCTGTACAAGTCCGTAAGTATCGGGGTGCATAAAGTGGGTATACAAAAACAACGTATTGATGGCACCGAGCGCAAAGCCAAAGTACGTAACTACAGTGTTGTTCAATGATTGCTTTAGTACAATTCCCATTTAAATATATTCGGCCAATTTTTTTGTTAGCTCCCTTCTAGAATATGAATTAATATTCATGGATGAAACCTGCAACGAGTTCTCTTTGTATTTTTTGAACCATTCTAAAATTACATTTTTAAGTTCAGAACGGTCTTGGTAATCAAACACTTTTCCCGTTTCCGTATCGGAAACCATGGCGGCCACTTCCCAACCTTGGGGCCCTACACCCAAGATAGGACGTTGTGCGGACATATACTCGAACAACTTTCCGGGAATAATACCCTTTGTTTCAAAAGAATCTATTTCGGCCAAAAGTAGTACCTGAGCTTTTCGTTGGTACTCTAAAGCCTTCTTATGAGAAACATAACCGACAACTTCTACATAGTCTTTGAGTCCATACCTATGTACAGAGGCCAATACATCTTCACCGACAATGCCTATAAAATTTAATTTAAAAACATTTTTAAATTCACTATTCTCTTTAACCAATTGTCCCAAAACTTGCCACAAATTAATAGGATTGCGCCCCGTAAGCATGGATCCTATATGTGAAATGGTAAAATTACGGTCTAGTTGAACTTCATCAAGGTCTTTAGGTTCAAACCCATTGGTAATAACTTTGATAGGTTTTGATGTAAGTTGCCCAAATTCCTCTTTTGTGGTCTTGCTGGTCACCAGCACCTTATCTGCTGTGTTCAATACCAAAGACTCCAACCGCTTATGTTTTTTCTTTGAAGAATTGGTCAGTTTTAATTTCTTATGATATCCTATGGAAGTCCATGGATCCCTAAAATCGGCTATCCATTGAATATTTTTCTTTTCTTTTAAGCCAAGACCTATAAGATGAAGACTATGGGGCGGACCCGTGGTAATAATAGTTTCGATACTCTCTTTATCTATAATATCGGACAAGAATCGCACAGAAGGTCTTACCCAAAATTTTCTAGCGTCGGGTATAAAGATATTGCCCCTGACCCAGAGCATAAATTTTTCTAAAAACGACTGATCTCTGTTTTTAATAACTCCAGAACTTATACGCTTTGTCTTCTTACTAGAAAAAAAACTTGCTATCCCGTAAGGCTCTATAATCGGATGTTTATAGATACGTACCTGCTCAGGAACTTCATCTAAAAAAGTATCGTCCACCAAAGGGTAATGTGGGTTCTCTGGAATATAAACTATGGGCTCTATACCAAAATCTGGAAGATACTTTACAAACTTAAGCCAGCGTTGTACGCCCGGCCCTCCTGCCGGTGGCCAATAGTACGTAATGACCAGAACCCTTCTCATTAAGAATTATTCTCTTTCTTATTTCTGTAAAAAGTAAATCCTAACCCTCCAAGAAATACAAGGCCCAATAAAATAGTACTTGCCAAAGATATTTTACTTCCTTGTTCCACTACCTTGGGTTCAAACTTAAACTCAATCGTGTGTTGCCCCTCTGGCACTCTCATGGCACGTAACACATAATCTACCTTAAAGTGGTCGGTTGGTGTACCATCTATATAGGCATTCCAACCATGTGCATAATACATTTCTGAAAATACCGCCACTCCGGGGTTCATATTTTTAGAACTATACGTTAAATGATTGGGCTTATAATCGGTAAGGGTGATGGATGCCGTAGAATCTACTTGATATTCAAATCTGTTAATACTGAACTTGTTAGTGTTGACAACAGCGGTTACCTTGGTATCTATACTATCCAACGCCATTATTTCCTCATCTGCCGACCCTACGGCCAGTAGTTCTTTAACAAACCACGCATTTCCGTTTGCATTCGGGTTCTGTATCGGAAACTTATTTCCCTGCTCATCTTGCTGAACTACATATTTAACATTGAGCATATTAAATACGGATAGGTTTCCTTTGTACACATGAAAATCGAAAAGGTCTTGCATACCCGCAGGTTTTGCGGCATGGTAACCGGTAATACTATTATGAAAATAAGCTGTTTTTGCTGAGTCAAAACCATCGGTTTGATCAAATACCCTATATACGCTAGTATCTTTCAAAATTTGAGTATCGGCCGCCGTTTTCTGAAAAGGTTCCAACATTCTTCTTTTAGACACAAAGTTGTCCTCATTCACATATCTAAGGTTCACACCTACCAAATCAAAAACAAGCAAAGCTCCTATCACAATAACGGTAAGGTTCATTTTCAATTTTCCTTTCAAATAGAACCATAATAAAAGAACCACTACCAATACATATCCTAAAGAACGGAACAGATCACTGTTGTACACAGCCTTACGGTCTAACTTAAGCATTTCAGGCAGTTCCTCTAACCCGGTCATTCTTAGTCGTTCGTCCACCGGCCCGGTAAAGTCGAACATACCTTTAAACAAGAACAAAAGAACCCCCAAACCAAGAACCGTTGCCGCAGCATATTTTAAAGAGGTAATCTTATCATTAAGATCCATCTTGGAAGAAAAGATTTTCTTTAATGCCAAAATTGCCAGAATAGGCATACACAACTCCAGTATTACCTGAATAGAAGATACGGCCCTAAACTTGTCGTATAAAGGAAAGTAATCGATCATAAAATCGGTTAGGACACTAAAGTTCTTTCCCCAAGACAATACCAGCGAAAGTATTGTGCCGAACAACAACCACCATTTATGCTTTCCTTTTACCAAAAACAGTCCTAAAAAGAATAAGAAAAACACAATGGCACCTACATAGGCTGGTCCCGAAACACCGGGTTGCTGCCCCCAATATAACGGAATACCACTTACAAAATCCAACGCACTTGATCTTGGTAACCCTTTATCAATAAGATACTTAAAAGATTTGGAGTCCTCCCCTAGATTCTCTTGGCTCGCACCCCCAAAAAGTCTAGGAACAAATATGTTCAAAGATTCCGATATACCATAACTCCACTGGGTAATATAATCTTTACTAAGTCCGCCCGTATTATCCTTCGGAGACCCATCGGGGTTAATGGTCAGCTCACTTTTGCCCCTTGTACTCCAATCGGCATATTCCTTGGTTGCCATTAGTCCCGTGGCGTTCGCCGCGATACCCAGCACAACGGCACAGACCAAAATACCTACCGAAACAAAAAAATGCTTTAATTCTTTCTTCTTAATCGCATCTATTAAATATACAACCCCTAGAACCAATACCAAGAGCATAAAATAATAGGTCATTTGGTAATGGTTGGCAACAATCTCCAAAGCCATTGCCAAGGCCGTGACCAAGAATCCCCAGAGATATTTCTTTCTGAACACCAGCACAATACCGGCCAATAATATTGGCAAATAACCCAGCGCGTGTGCCTTGGCGTTGTGCCCCGCCCCAATAATAATGATCAGGTATGTTGAAAAACCAAAGGCCAGGGCCCCTACAATAGCCAGTTTATAATCCACTTTAAGACTACATAAAAGGATATAAAAACCTATTAAATAGAGAAAAAGATAATCTGCCGGTCTGGGCAAAAACCTAATTAAACGATCTAATTTTTTAATATAGTTATGTGGGTAGTTGGCACCTAATTGATAGGTGGGCATACCACCAAAGGCACTATTGGTCCAATAAGGTTCAGCGTCATTTTTTTTTCTGAAATCATTTTGCTCTTTGGCCATGCCCGTATACTGGGCAATATCGTGCTGGTAGATAACCTTTCCCTGAAGAACAGGATGAAAATAGGCCAAAGCGGCAACGATAAAAAATACGGTTACAAAAAAATGGGTGAAAAAGAATTTTAGACCTTTCTTCATGTTCCGAGTAGTAGTTAGTTACGCAAATATAACTAGTCTAACTCTTCAAAATCTATATACTCGCCAACTTTTTCGGAATCGGTCTTCTTTCTATTGGATTTCTTATCTATAATTACATCCCCAAACTTCTCTTCAGACCTTGATGGTTGTTGTTCAAACCCATCAAACGCCTGTCTAAAATGAGATTCGGTTTTCTTGGCGGCGTAGTTCAATATTTTTGGGGCAAACAACCTTGCTAAAATTTTAAGCAAATAATACACCAAAAGAATAATCAGTATTGTTTTTAAAAATGCCATTTATTTTAGTTTGATATATATCAAAAATACAATTATCACGTTGTATTACTAGATTCAAAGTATTAAAATAATTATAAAGTCGTTTCAATGGGAAGGTCCTTTATTATCAAAAGAATCAATTTTCAGCTTTTATTCGTACTGTTTTTACCATTGGTATCCATTGGTCAGTATACAGATGTCATCAATTCGAACAGGCCAGGATTATCGGTAAGTGCCTATGCAGTGGGCAAAAACGTGGTGCAGGCAGAGATGGGACTGTTCTATGAACAAAGTGATCATGGTCTGTTGAATACGCAGTCGGATATCTGGGGGACCAATTTCTCTTTGCGCTATGGTTTGCTGTTCGAACAGTTGGAACTTAATTACGAAGGAACGTTTCAAAACCAGAATATTCTTTATGAGAATTTTAATCTAGAGGCAAAAAGAACCGATTTTACCAGAAATCGCCTAGGATTAAAATTCTTGATATACGATCCTTTTAAAAACCCAGAAAGAAACAAACCCAATTTATACAGTTGGCGTGCCAACAACAAATTTCAGTTAAAAAATCTATTACCGGCCATATCCATATATGCAGGTGCAAATTTTGTACTTGGCGACAACCCCTATTATTTAGACGAGCCAACAGTATCACCTAGGGTAATGATCGCTACACAAAGCAGGCTTACCCCAAGGTTTGTAATGATCACCAATACATCTTATGACCGTATTGGGACCGAATATCCGGAATTAAGCTACATCATATCATTATCACATGCCTTTCGCAATCCGAAATGGAGTACTTTTTTAGAGCATCAAGGTATTAAAAGCGATCGCTATTCCGATTTGTTATTACGGGGCGGTGTAGCGTACCTAATGAACGAAAGACTACAGTTCGACGTAAGCTTAGGAGCTAGTTTTAAAGATACCCCATCACGTGTGTTCGCTGGCTTGGGGGGTTCTTATCGTTTCGATTTTCATAAAGACAGCCTAGTACCCATAGAGGATCAATCTGCAGATGAAAACGGCGGTGCCATAGAAAAGAACGCCATGAAAAAAGAGAAAAAGAAAAAAAGGAAAAAACAAGGCAGTGGCGCCGAGGATATAGATTTAGGACCTTCTAAAAAACAATTACGCAAACTTAAAAAAGCCCAAAAGAAGAAAAAGAAAGACGAAAGTGAAATAGATTTTTAAGCCTCTTATATAGTATAGAATTTATTTTCATAAGATTTTTAGGTGTTGTTTAATATCCCTAATATTGGTACCTATAAAATGTGCCCATGATTACAATAAAAGAGGTTACATCACAAACCGAACTAAAAAAATTCGTAACCTTTCCCTTTTCGCTATACAAAGACTCTAAATATTGGGTCCCTCCCATTATTAAAGATGAACTGGAAACTTTTGACAAGACCAAAAATCCCGTCTTCAAAAATGCGGATGCATGGTTTTATCTGGCCTACAAAGACAACAAAATAGTCGGTAGGGTCGCTGCTATAATCAACAGGCTCGAAGTGGAGCGACAAGGCCTAAGAAAAATGCGTTTTGGATGGTTTGATTTTATCGACGACCAAGAAGTTTCAAAAGCCTTATTACAAAAGGTAGCCGAAATCGGAACCAAGAACAATTTGGAATATATGGAAGGCCCCGTAGGCTTTTCAAATTTGGACAAAGTAGGTGTTCTTGTGGAAGGTTTTGACCATATCGGCACCATGATCACATGGTATAATTACCCTTATTACAAAACCCATTATGAAAATTTAGGCTTTGTAAAGGAAAAAGAGTACATGGAAAATAAGTTTCCTGCCAGTAACGCCGATCCCGCTCTTTTTACCAAGCTAAACGATTTAATAAAAAGACGATACGGACTCAAAGAGGTTAACTTTACCAGCACCAAAGAGGTCATGCCCTTGGCGGATGAGATGTTCGACCTTTTTAACGAAACGTACTCCAAACTATCTTCTTTTGTTCCTATCACAGAGGTTCAAAAAAATTATTTTAAAAAAAAATACATCAGCTTTATAAATCCGGAGTATATAAAGTTTATAAAGGATAAAGACGATAAACTTATAGCGTTTGCCATAGTAATGCCCTCTTTTTCAGAAGCACTGCAAAAGGCAAAGGGCAAACTCTTCCCGTTTGGCATATTCCATCTTTTAAAAGCCAAGAAGAACAGCAAAGACGTTATATTCTACTTAATAGGTATTCATCCAGATTATCAAAACAAAGGGGTAACCGCCATAATCTTCAATGAATATTATAAAACATTCAAAGAGAAAGGAATTAAAATGTGCTATAGAACTCCTGAACTGGAAGAGAATGTCGCCATAAAACAAATGTGGAAACATTTTGACCCCGTTATCTATAAAAGACGAAGAACATATAAAAAGAGTCTTTAAATTAAAAAGGCCAAACTTTGTAAAGTTTGGCCTTTCTAATACTCGGTAATCTATACTTTATTCTCCCATCGCAGCGGCAACGGCAGCCGATAATCTTTTATAGGTTCCATTGTTCAATCGCTCTCTAATAGCAGAAAACGCATCCAATGTTTCACTAATATCTTCCATTGTATGTGTTGCGGTAGGTATTAACCTTAACAAAATCATTCCTTTTGGAATTACAGGATATACCACTATAGAGCAGAAAATTCCATAATTCTCACGCAAATCCTTCACCAAAGCCATAGCTTCAGGAATACTTCCGTTAAGATATACGGGAGTCACACAGGTATTTGTACTTCCGATATTGAAACCTCTGTCTTTAAGTCCGTTTTGAAGTGCGTTTACGTTCTCCCAAAGTTTTGCTTTTAGCTCTGGTCGATTGCGCAACATATCCAAACGCTTTAAAGCTCCCTTTACATATACCATAGGAAGCGATTTTGCAAACATTTGCGAACGCAAATTGTATTTAAGGTAGTCGATAATTTCTTGATCAGCAGCTACGAAAGCCCCGATACCTGCCATCGATTTTGCAAATGTTGCCAAATACACATCTATATCATCTTGTACGCCTTGCTCTTCTCCGGTACCGGCACCTGTTTTTCCCAAAGTTCCAAAACCATGGGCGTCATCTACCAAAAGTCTAAAGTTGAATTTCTTTTTAAGTGCTACAATTTCCTTTAAGATACCTTGTTCACCGCGCATTCCGAATACTCCTTCGGATATTACCAAAATTCCGCCTCCGGTCTGCTCTGCCATTTTAGTGGCACGCTCCAAGTTTTTTTCTAAACTGTCAACATCATTATGAATAAAGGTAAACCTTTTACCCATGTGCAACCTTACGCCATCAATTATACAGGCATGGCAATCCACATCATAAACAATAATATCATCTTTTGTTACCAAGGCATCAATGACAGACATAAACCCTTGGTATCCAAAATTCAATAAATAAGATGCGTCCTTTTGGGCAAAATCTGCCAATTCTCTCTCCAATTGCTCATGAAAATCAGTATGGCCACTCATCATTCTGGCCCCCATTGGGTATGCAGCACCATGTTCGGCAGCCGCTTCACCGTCCACCTTTTTTATTTCCGGCAGGTTCGCAAGACCTAAATAATCATTTATACTCCAAGTAATAACGTCTTTCCCCTGAAATTTCATCCTGTTCGAAATTGGACCTTCCAATTTTGGAAATACGAAATAGCCTTCTGCTTGTGAGGCCCATTTTCCTAATGGACCTTTGTTCTCTATGATTCTTTCAAATAAGTCTCTCATCGCCTAAATTTGGTTCTGCCTGCAAAAGTAAAAATTTTTAAGAAGCATTCATAAATAATTGCACACAGAAAAGCGGGCTAAAAGCCCGCTTTTATAATTATTATCTTAAACTCTTTATTTTATATATTGTATTTCTTGGGTTTCCTCTACAGGATTAGACTCCAAGAACCCTTGATCTTCCATCCATTGGTCACTGTATATTTTACTCATATACCTAGAACCATGGTCAGGAAAAATAGCCACTACCTTACTGTTATCATCAAAGGTATTCAACTCGTTCAACTGTTTCATGGCCTGCATCGCCGCACCACTGGTATACCCTACAAAAAGACCTTCTGTTCTAGCAATTTCTCTTGCTGTATGGGCACTTTCTGCATCCGTCACTTTTATAAACTCGTCAATGATCTCGAAATCTGTAGCAGCAGGTATCAGGTTTTTACCCAAACCTTCTATTCTGTAGGGATAGATTTCATTGGCATCAATACTACCGGTCTCATGATACTTTTTAAGTATTGACCCATAGGCATCAACACCTATTACCTTTATATTGGGGTTTTGCTCTTTCAGAAACCTTGCCGTTCCGGAAATTGTTCCTCCGGTACCGCTACAAGCTACCAAATGGGTAATTTGCCCTCCGGTCTGTTCCCATATTTCCGGGCCTGTAGACCTGTAATGCGCATCAATATTCAATTTATTAAAATATTGATTTATATAGATAGAATTTTTGGTCTCTTCATGTATGCGTTTCGCTACTTGATAATACGACCTTGGGTCGTCTGCACTTACGTGTGCCGGGCAAACGTATACCTGCGCGCCCATAGACCTCAGCATGTCTATTTTATCTTTTGAAGATTTAGAACTAACCGCTAAAATACAATCGTAGCCTTTTATAATACTGACCATGGCAATACTAAAACCTGTATTACCCGATGTAGTTTCTATAATCGTACTTCCTTCTTTAAGTATTCCTGCTCGTTCAGCTTCTTCTATAATATGAATAGCTATACGGTCTTTGGATGAATGCCCAGGATTAAACGCTTCTACTTTAGCGTAAAAATCACCTTTAAAATTTTTGGTAATTCTATTAAGTTTTACCAGCGGTGTTTTCCCAATTAATTCTAAGATATTGTTATGAGCCTTTATCTTATTTTCCATAAGGGGGATATGTTTTTTCTATTTAGCAAATTTTATTTTATTTGCTAAAATTCCGTTACAAATCTACTATTTTTTTTCTACAGTAATATTTTTCTCTCTAAATCTAATAGAAAAGCATACTCTTTTGCGGTCTCCCGTAAAGCTTCGAACCTTCCTGAAGCCCCACCATGCCCTGCTTCCATATTAATATGGAACAATAAAATATTTTCATCCGTTTTTAGATCTCTTAGCTTTGCCACCCACTTTGCTGGCTCAAAATACTGCACTTGAGAGTCATGTAGCCCTGTTGTTACCAGCATATTTGGATAATCTTGGGGCTTTACATTGTCATAGGGAGAATACGATTTCATGTACTCATAATATTCCAATTGGTTCGGGTTTCCCCATTCATCATATTCCCCTGTAGTTAGCGGAATAGAATCATCTAACATTGTGGTTACCACATCTACAAAAGGAACCGCAGCTATAATACCGTTATAAAGTTCCGGTGCCATGTTGACTATAGCACCCATGAGCAATCCGCCGGCAGAACCTCCCATTGCATATAAGTGATCGGGACTGGTCATTTCCTCGGAAATAAGATACTTTGAGCAATCTATAAAATCGGTAAACGTATTTTTCTTTTTCAACAGTTTTCCGTCCTCATACCATGGGCGCCCCAAATACTCACCCCCACGAACATGGGTAATGGCATAGGCAAACCCTCTATCCAGCAGACTGAGCCTTACGGTAGAAAAATACGGGTCTATGGTATAACCATAAGATCCGTAGGCATATTGTAGTACCGGTGTTTCTTTTGAAAGTGGAAAATTCTTATGGTGTACAATGGAAATAGGAACCTTTACCCCATCAGTCGCAGTTGCCCATATTCGTTTTTCCACGTAATTCTCCTTCTTAAAGGTACCCCCGAGAACTTCTTGTTCTTTTTTAACCTCTTTCTCTTTCGTTGCCATATTAAAATCTATGACAGAGCTTGGGGTCGTTAAGGAGTTATAGGAATACCTAAGCAGTTGTGTATCAAAATCAGGGTTGTTTCCAACGTAAGCGGTATACGTTTCACTATTAAATGGAAGGTAATACGCATCAGCACCGTCCCAACGTACTATTTTTATCTGGTTTAACCCATTTTTACGTTCAGAAAGCACATAGTAGTCCTTGAAAATTTCTATATCGTTCAACAACACATCTTCTCTATGCCCAATAAACTCTTGCCAATGTTCAGAACCGGTATTCTCTTCACCCACCTTCATCAATTTAAAATTGGTGGCACCGTCCTTATTCGTTAATATATAAAAGAACTCACCGTAATGGGCAATAGAATATTCCAATCCTCGCTTTCTTGGTGAAAAAATCTTAAAACCCGCTTCCGGTTTATCCAACGACATGATCTGAAACTCTGATGTTAGAGTACTATGCGAGCCAATTACAATGTATTTCTTCGATTTTGTTTTGTAGATAAAAGTGCTAAAGGTTTCGTCCTTTTCATGAAAAACCAGTTCGTCATCATCGACCGGAGTACCGAGAACATGCTTATAAATTTTGTCGGAGCGTAAAGTGACCGGATCCTTTTTTGTGTAAAAGAACGTTTTATTATCATTAGTCCATACGCCACCACCGGTCGTATTTTCGATCTTATCGCCGTAAACTTCTCCGGTCTCCAAATTTTTTACCCTAAGAACATATTGCCTACGAGATACGGTATCTACGCCAAATACCCCTAATTTATTATCAGGACTGACAGATATACCCCCCAAGCTAAAATAATCGTGCCCCTTGGCCATCTCGTTACAGTCGAAAATTGTTTCTTCTTCCGCATCCAAACTCCACTTAAACCGTGTATAGATAGGGTATTCTTTTCCTGTTTCATATCTAGTCTTGTACCAGTAGCCATTTAATTTATAAGGAACAGAAGAATCATCTTCTTTGATCCTACCCTTCATTTCGTTAAAAAGTATATCTTGAAATGCCTTGGTATGCGAAGTCATTTGATCATAATACTCATTCTCGCTCTTTAAATATGAAATAACTTCTGGGTCTTCCCTGTCGTTCAACCAATAATAATCGTCCAATCTTACATCATTATGTGTAACCAATTGTTTGGTTATCTTTTTAGCTCTTGGAGCTTTTATTTTGTTCATTTAAATCTAGATAATGTTATAACAAGCAAATGCAAAAATAAAACTAAATACCGGGAGGCTATAGGGTGTATCGAATTGATTTTAATCATTAAACCTGTATCCGCTCAATTTACTACTTTTACACCCTAAACACATAAATTTATCAACTATGTTCGGAGATATGATGGGAATGATGGGCAAGCTTAAAGAGACCCAGCAAAAAGTAGAAGCCACAAAAAAAAGAATGGATACCGTTATGTTGGAGGAAAAAAATTCTGACGGATCATTAACGGTCACAATTACAGCAAATAGGGAAATAAAGAAAATTGAAATTGCCGATAGCCTTTTAGAGGACAAAGAACAATTGGAAGACTATTTGATACTCACCATAAACAAGGCAATAGCGCAAGCCACCAAGGTCAACGAAACAGAACTTGCCGCCGTAGCAAAGGAAGGCATGCCCAATATTCCGGGAATGGATTCGTTATTTAAGTAATAAAGGTCGTTACCCTTAAATAACAAAACAATGAAAAAAGTGATATTACTTTTATTTCTTCCATGCTTATTGATGGCACAAGAAATAAAGGCGCAGCCCAGCAATATAGAATGGCAGTATAATTTGGACACGGCTATTGAAAAAGCGAAAAAACAAGATAAAAAGGTGTTGGTATATTTTACCGGAAGTGATTGGTGTGCCCCGTGTAAAATGCTAAAAAAAGACCTTTTTGAAACTACGGAGTTCAATGATGTTTCAGATAATTATATTTGGGTCTATATAGATATGCCTCGAAACCAAGATTTGCTAACACCCGATCAATTATCGTACAACAAACAAATGGTTTCAAAACTCAATAAAAGAAAAGTATTCCCCTTGTTTCAAGTTTTAAACAAAAAGGGAAAGGTATTGGACGAATATTCGGGCTACGCAATGAACGGCGATATTAGATACCACATGCAACTCCTTAAAAAGTATTTATAAAAAAAGGCTTTCCAGATTGGAAAGCCTTTTTTATTACGGGAACTATTGGGGGAACTTTGTTAGGGCAAATTCTGCTTACTGATTTATTAACCTAAACTCTGTTCTTCTGTTAACGGAGTGTTCTCTTTCTGTACAAGAAACTCCTTCTTTACATCTATTCTTAATTCTTGTTTCACCATAACCATTGGCTACCAACAAGCTAGAGTTTACACCTTTGCTTATTAAATAATCGGCTACCGCCTTAGCCCTTCTTTCAGACAAATCTTGGTTAAAAGAAGCATTGCCCCTTACGTCTGTATGGGAAGCGATTTCTAATTTAGCTCCAGGATTTTGCTTTAAAACAGGCATTAAACGGGTATCAATGATCGTTTTGGCCTCTGCAGTTAATGTAGCACTTCCTAAATTCCAGTTAATAGGTAAAGCTTGGTACTCTACTAAAGCACACTCAACTTCTCTCCAAGTAGTAAGTCCACCTTTTTCTTTCAACACCTCTTTAGTGATGGTTTTTGTTACTGCAGGTACAATTTCTTCAACAGTGTAAGCATCTTTATCCAAAACCGTTTTAGTAATTGTCTTATACTCCGCTGGAATAATCTCCTCTACCACTTTGGCAGGCTCCAACAAAACTCTTTTGGTATAAGAACCATTTTCTGATGGAATAGGGGTTTTAACGGTAGATGCGTCAGAAGCCAAAACTTCTGTATCCACGTTCACAAATTCTGCAGGGTACCCTTTGTAACACCAATACCTACAATCATCCGGATTTCCAGATTCACAATCAGGTGCGGGCGCCCCTAATTCCCATTGGGCGTATGCCGGCTTAATCTCTATTGTTTCAGAGCTTGGCCTAAAGGTAGAAGGAACTACTTTTAAAGTGTTTCCACCTTCTTTAGATACATAAGTTACGGTCTCTGTACCCCATTTTGCCGGAACCACGGTTAACTTTTTACCTTCTTCCTTTACCAGAACACGTTCTGTGACAGTTTTGTAAGTTGCAGGTACGGTTTTTAAGACCTTATAGGCCGGTTTAACCGTTACCGTTACGGTTTCATTGACATAAACGTCCGGAGTAGTACAACGAACATAACATTTTCCCGGCTCGGGATCGGCGGGCAAATCTTGCGCCATTGCAACAGACGCGGTAACAAATGTGAAAAGAAATAATACTTTTTTCATAATGGCTGATCTTTAATTAATCATTAGTGTTTATAATGTTTAAGAAACAGACATTTCTAAATGGTCACATTTTTTTTAAGATTTTTTTTAGAAAATTAAAATATGGCCTCAAAAAAATATTAATTGACTATCTTTAATAGAAAGATATTCTTATGATAGAAGTTGGTAAAATTGACAACCAAGGTTACCGGTTCACGGTAAAATCAGAAACGGGACAGACGCTATTGGAAAGTATTATTTTTGAAAAAAGAGAGATACTGGAGACCACTTTAAAAGCCCTAAAAACAACCCCCTCCTCAAAACGTTTTGAGCGAAAAACGAATTTTGAAGGTAAATTTCTTTTCAACCTTACAAACGAACAGGGCCGTATTATAGGTAACAGTGGCCTTTACACTTCTGAGGCCGGAATGGAAAATGGCATTAAAAACCTGAAGAACATTCTCGGCCAAGGAAAAGAAATTAAATTATAGTTTTTTAATCACCTCCATAAAGCGATTGTGCATATCATCGGTATAATCTAAATGGGTCACCATTCTCAACTTACCTTGCCCCATACTTATTATATATATATTCTTTTCCTCTAACTTGGATGTAAATTCAGAACTGGTCATATAATTTTCGTCTATTTCAAAAATTACAATATTCGTCTCTACAGGCTCTACTTTTTTAATATAGTTTAACCCTAAAAGCAACTCTCCTATTTCTTTTGCCCTTAAGTGGTCTTCGGCCAACCTTTCTATATGGTGGTCCAAGGCATAGGTGCCGGCCGCCGCCAAGAACCCCGACTGCCTCATACCCCCACCAAGTATTTTTCGAATTCTGACCGCATCATGAATCGTTTTGGCATCCCCTACGAGAACAGACCCTACAGGACACCCTAATCCTTTACTAAGGCATACACTTATGGTATCAAAAACAGCCCCATACTGCTCTGGTGTTTCGTTTTTTGCCACCAAAGCATTCCATAAACGGGCTCCGTCCAAATGGTATGCCAAACCGTGGTTTTTACAAACGTCCGCTATTTTCTTGAGCTCCCTAAAATCCCAACAGGCACCACCTCCTTTATTCGTGGTATTTTCAATACAAACAAGTGAGGTTAACGGACTATGATAAAAATCGGGAGGATTAATGGCATCCTCCACTTGACCTGCGGTCATCATTCCACGATTACCATCTACCAGTCTACAGGACACCCCGCTATTAAAACTCGCCCCACCCCCTTCATAATTGAACACATGGGCATATTTATCGCAAATAAGCTGTTCCCCTGGTCGCGTATGCAGTTTGATCGCCGTTTGATTGGTCATGGTGCCACTTGGAAAAAACAACGCGGCTTCCTTTCCGAACAATTTGGCCGTTTTTTCTTCCAACTTATTTACAGATGGATCATTTTTAAATACATCATCACCTACTTCTGCATACATCATGGCATCTAACATGCCAGGTGTAGGTTTTGTAACCGTATCACTAATAAGATTTATTTTCATGTTATAATGAAGGTCAAATTTTAATGAAAGCAGTCCATTCCTATAGGTGAACCATCGGGAATTTTTGGAGAAGGTACCACCTTAAATGTTTCTGGATACTCGTAGAAATTATTTATTCTTCTGGCAATTTCTCCCTTTATAGGGTCTTTCATAGCTTCCTGTGCAGCGGAAAGATTTAATTTTTGAAGATATTGGTTAGCGATAGCATTTACCTGAGGGTGCACCTTATCGCTTGCAGCAAGATTCATTATATAAAACAATACCCTAAAATTGATATTTTGTTGTACCTCGTTCTTGTAAGGGTCTTTATGCTTTTTATCAAAAGTATTGGATACCACTTCTTGTAATACCTCTTGTAAACCAATGTTATTGGGATCTAAGGCTTTTTGTTGAATTAACCTAGAGGCTCTTTCTGGATGTAAAAGCAATTCTAAGGTCATATCTGCAGCAGTTTCCGGAGCTGATAATGCATCAAAGGCAACTCCTGTTTTTCCTTTTAAAGACTCTCTTGTTCTTCCATAACCAATGGATCTAGGAGGAAAAAGGGACAATTTTTCTTTTGGTATCGCAATTTCTTCAGCGTCCAAGGTCAGTAATACTGCCTTTAACGCCTGTTCTTGGCTCTTTTTGTCTACAGGAGCAACGGTCAACTGCCCGTCTCCCTTTACCGTATAGTTATAATCCAAGCCACCGACTACCTTTGTAGCCGCTTCTGTTTGGTACCTATGAAAAAAGTATAAAGGCGCAAACACATCTTCCAATACAGAATTTGGTTCGTTGGTTTTAATATTATCTATAGAAAAATTGGAAATGGCCGTTTTTCTGACACCCAACATAGCCTTAAGTTCATCACTAATAGATTTTCCGTTGTCCCATAAATGGGCATAGGCATGCGCCCCTCCCATTGGTCTTGCGTCTTGGTCAGATATATATCTTAGACCTTTGGCCGAGGCATCTTCCAAAATTTTGTTCAAGGCCTCTCGTTCATCGGTTCCTTCAGGAAAAACACTATAGGCGTAAGCCACCGTTACCTTGTCCCACTCCCCAATACCGGTGTCATATGCATCGGTAAAATCTATTTCCCCATTTTTTAATGAAAATTGTGGATGTGGGTAATCCATTACAGATGCCCTATTATTGGTACTAGCGGCAAAGTTATGGGCAAAACCCAAGGTATGCCCTATTTCATGAGCCGATAACTGACGGATACGTGCCAGAGCCAAATCTAACATTGTTTTATAATTATCGTCACGTTCCGCAAAAGGTTTGTTCATTAAGGCCTGTGCTATTAAAAAGTCTTGACGAATTCGCAAACTACCCAAACTTACATGCCCCTTAATTATTTCTCCTGTTCTTGGGTCGGCCACACTTGCCCCATAGCTCCACCCTCTTGTAGATCTATGTACCCATTGTATAACGTTGTACCTTATATCTAACGGGTCGGCATCGTCCGGCAACATCTTTACTTGAAACGCATTTTTGAAACCAATAGCTTCAAAAGCTTGGTTCCACCATCTGCCACCATCCAATAGGGCAGACCTTACAGGTTCTGGCGTACCATTGTCCAAATAATAAATAATGGGCTCAACGGCCTCACTAACCTCTAGATCAGGATTTTTTTTCTCTAAACGATGGCGCGGAATAAATCTTTTAATCAACGATTCCTCTACAGGTGTCGCATAATCATAGTAAGAAAAAGGATAAGCCCCCGATCTAGGATCAAAAGCCCGTTTTTTAAATCCGTCGTCGGGTAGTTCTATAAAAGAGTAATGTTGCGCTACCGTTATTAAACCTGGAGTAGGCACCACACTTCTTACATAACTTCCTTTAGGGCTCCCTTTAAAGGTCATGGTAACATCGAACTCTATATTTTTTGGAAAGGCTTTGGTCCTATCCAAGTCAATAGCACTTTTCTCTTTGTCCAAAGAATAATTACCTTGATCGCTACGTTGTAACCTGGCAGACACGCCATGTGTGTCTTGCATTAAAAAGTTGGTAATATCGATTACATAAACCCCGTTTTTTTGTTCTTCGATAGGAAAACCGAACAAAACGGACTTTGCAAAGGCCTGTTCTACTGATTTTTTTTCAAGCTCATTATCGGTCAATGCCCTAAATTTTAAATTAGGCTGAACCAACAGAAGTTTGTTTCCCGCCTTTCTAAAGAATACCACCCGCTCATTACCCAATTGCCCCCTATCAAGGCCAATATCATTACTTCCTATTCCACTGCTCAATGAGGATACATAAAGAAATTCTTTCTCAAGGTCCTTCACCTCTAGAAATATTTTATCGTTGCCTTCGTCATAATAGAAGTCAAAAAATCCTTCATATTTTTCAAAATTCTTCTTTTTTTCAGAGAACTGTGCAGATACAAAGACCGCACAAAAAAGGGTAAGGGTCAAAAATAACGGTAGCGCTTTTTTCATGGTCATAATTGGTTTTAGCATTAAAAATATGCAAATTCTAGTTAATACTTTTTATAGTGGGCCACCAAAACCAAAAAACAGGATTTAAATAAAAATTCGTGTTTTAATTATTGAAAACGAAATATTCGAGTCCTATTAATATTAAAATATCATATGTTTTTAACAGAATAAAAATTACCTTTTAGGAAAACTAAATTGTATGACCAACATCAAAAATCAAATTTTCTCATCCTATCAAAAAAACCCTGATTTATATGATGAAATTTATGATGATGAAGGGAAGGTAAAAGCTGTTTACCAAAAATTATTCGATATTTATGGAGGGCATTCCATCCAAGATTATGTAAATCTAAATTCAAAGGCAAAATCCTCATTTTTTAATCAAGGTATAACCTTTCAGGTCTACGGGGAAGACAATGTACAGGAAAAGATTTTCCCATTTGACCTTTTTCCCCGGATTATAGATTACGATGAATGGGAAATTATAGAAAAAGGTTCTATTCAGAGAAGCAAGGCCTTAAATCTATTTTTATGGGATATTTACCATGACAAGAACATTCTTCGTGAAAACATTGTTCCCTTAGAACTTATCACCTCGTCGGTAAACTATCTAGACCAAATGAACGGTATAGATCCTCCGGGCGGCATTTACAACCACATTTCGGGAACCGACATCATTAAGCACAAAGACGGCAAATACTATGTATTGGAAGACAATATTAGGTGCCCTTCGGGGGTAAGTTATGTAATTTGCAACCGAACAGCCCTAAAAAGAGCTTTGTTCGGCGTATTCAACCATTACAAAACACATACCGTTACAAATTATGCAGAAAACCTTTTAGACCTTTTGGAGTCTGTTAAACCCAAAGGGGTAGATATACCCAATTGTGTAGTCATTACCCCGGGCATGTACAACTCGGCCTTTTACGAACATTCTTATTTGGCAAAGACCATGGGTGTTGAGCTAGTTGAAGGTAGAGACCTTTTCGTCGAGAACGACTTTGTTTATATGAAAACAATCCAAGGACCAGAAAAGGTAGATGTTATCTACCGTCGTATCGATGATAGTTTTCTAGACCCTTTAGAGTTTAGGCCAGATTCCGCATTAGGGGTACCCGGACTATTCTCAGCATACAAAAAAGGCAACGTAACCTTGGCAAATGCCCCTGGCACAGGAGTTGCCGACGACAAAGCAGTATACACCTACATGCCAGAAATCATAAGATACTACCTTGGGGAAGAACCCATCTTAAACAATGTACACACCTATCATTGTAGTAGACCGTCAGAATTGGAGTATGTTCTTGACAATATAAAAGACCTTGTAATAAAACCCGTAGACGAGGCCGGCGGTTATGGTATTTCTATTGGAGACAGTTTGAGCAAAGAAGAAATAGAAAAGGTTAGAAAACAGATAAAGGAATGCCCAAGAAAATATGTTGCCCAACCCATCATGTCTTTATCGGTGCACCCTACCTACATAGATAAAAGTGAATCTTTTGAGCAACGCCATGTAGACCTTAGGACCTTTACAATTTTAGGAGAGGACAAGCAATTTGTACTAAAGGGCGGATTAACAAGAGTGGCCCTAAAAAAAGGAAATCTAATAGTAAACTCTTCTCAAGGAGGTGGGTCAAAAGATACCTGGGTACTAAAAAAATAATAAATCATATGTTAGCAAGAGTAGCCAACAATCTTTTTTGGATGGGCCGTTATATCGAACGTTCCGAACATATAGCACGGTACATGAACGTTAATTATTTTTCTTCGTTAGATGCCCCCAATCAACTGTCGCAAGATCGCCAATTTGTATTGAGATCTATGTTGTTCATGGTTGGAGAACCGGAAAAAGACAATAACATAATATTAAAGGAAGAGGACATTCTATATAAGATAGGCCTTGACCCCAATTTTGAATTTTCAATATTGAACAATGTAAAACAAGCTAGGGAAAATGCCAATAGCGCCAGAGACCTGATTTCAACGGAACTCTATGAGGCCATCAATAAATTTTACCATTTTGTGCTGAATTACCCTAGAGAAATATTTGTTAAAAGTGGATTGTATGACTTTACCACCAATATTTCGGAAATGAGCGCAATTTTAAGGGGAAAAATAAGGGGAACCCTTCTGCACGATTCTATTTATGCCATTATTTTAATGGGTGTCAATATAGAAAGAGCCACGCAGGTTACACGTATGATAAACGCAAAATACAACGACGCATTGTTGACCCATGGAGACAACAATGTACTCTTTAGCAAAAGTGCCGAATGGGCCACCTTACTAAAATGTGCGGAATCTTATGATATGATGAGAAGAATTTATAAAAAAACCCCGACCAGCATTTCCACTCTAGAGTTTTTGATTCTGAATCCAAACTGCCCTCGATCGGTCATGAATTCACTTAATCAAGTCTATCGGCATGTAAAAATATTGAACCCCAAAAAAAGATATGATAAAAACTCCACCACTTTCTTAATTGGAAGGGTGCGCGCAGAATACCAGTATAAATATATAGAAGAAATAGAGCAAGACATTAAATCCCTTATTGAAAACATACTCAAAAGTCTAAACGACATAAGCAATAAGATAAATGAAGAGTTCTTTAATTATTAGAGAATTAAATAATCTATTTTTGTAACAATAATGCAGAAAGTTTATGTCGAAAGAATATACTGTTACCTATACAGCCGAAAACACGTATGAAAATTGGGTCGATGATGCTTTTTGGCAATTTTTGATTATTCCGGAAGAGAATGAAACGCAAGATTTGGTCTCTATCGATTTCACAAATTCCATACATGCCATAAACCAGTTTTCCATTAACGGTTACGGCTTTAATACCATTCGACTACATACCAGAAAAAAATTCAAAGAAATATCATTTAAAGCTACTTTTAAAATTATAAAATCTTTTCAGGACAATACCCGAACACCATCTACCCCATCAATGGAGGAATATTCCAGATTGGCATCTACGACAGATTTCAAAGTAGATTTCGAAAAATATCTTAGGGAAACACGTCTTACCTCGATCCCCAATTCAAAAACAGGCCTTTTTGAATTTATCCCCTCTCTATCTATCTATGAAAATTTGTTGGCCTTGAACAACTGGACCTACATATACCTACAATACACCGCCGGCGTTACAGATGTAAATACCACCCTAGACGAAATAATAGATAAAAAGCATGGGGTATGCCAAGATTTTACACACCTTTTCTGTGCGATATCAAAACTAAACGGAATACCAGCCAGATATGTTTCGGGTTATTTAAATCATGAAAGTGGCTTTTTTGGAGATTCTCAAATGCACGCATGGGCAGAAACGTATATACCTTCATTAGGATGGGTCGGATTTGACCCCACAAACAATATTGTAGCAGACCACAACCACATCAAAGTTAGCCATGGAAAGGATTATGATGACTGCTCACCTCTAAAAGGCGTTATTTATACCCAAGGATCCAACAAAACTTCACACTCCGTCTCGGTAGTAAGCCAGCAAAAGGCAGCACAACAATAAAACAGATATCAACAATTCCAAATTTGGTAAAAAAGAATACTATTTTTACCAGAAATTTTATCTAGATGAGTATAACTACAGACCACTATAAAGGTCTTATTGATCGCCTTGGTGCGTTAAGGAGGTATCTTTGACATTGATGCCAAACTTATAGAAATAGAAAACGAACAAGAGAAAACATTAGCTCCGGATTTTTGGGACAACCCCCAAGAAGCCCAGGCCCACATGAAATATATTCAGTCCAAAAAGAAATGGGTAGACGACTATAATGCGGCCAGTACTTTAGTTAACGACCTAGAGGTACTGATAGAATTTCAGCAAGAAGGCGAGGTATCTGAAGAAGAAGTAGACTTGCAATACAAAAAGGCTTTGGATGCGTTGGAAAAAATGGAGTTCAAGAACATGCTTTCAGAAGAAGGCGACGAACTGCCCGCAGTTTTGCAAATTACGGCAGGCGCCGGAGGTACAGAGAGTTGCGATTGGGCAGCAATGTTGATGCGCATGTACATGATGTGGGCCGAAAAAAATGGGTACAAGGTAAAAGAACTCAATTTTCAAGAAGGGGACGTTGCCGGTATTAAGACCGTAACATTAGAAATCGACGGAGAGTTTGCCTTTGGTTGGCTAAAAGGCGAAAATGGCGTACACCGTTTGGTACGTATCTCACCTTTCGACAGCAATGCAAAAAGGCACACCTCTTTTGTTTCGGTTTACGTGTACCCATTGGTGGACGATAGCATCGAAATTGATGTAAACCCAGCAGATATAACCATTACAACGGCTAGATCTAGTGGTGCCGGTGGGCAGAATGTAAATAAAGTGGAAACCAAAGTACAATTGGTACACCACCCCACGGGAATTCAAATTTCATGTTCCGATTCTAGAAGTCAGCACGATAACCGTGCCACGGCCATGAAAATGTTGAAATCCCAACTTTATGAAATAGAGCTGCGCAAGAAAATGGAAGCTCGACAAGAAATTGAGTCCTCAAAAATGAAAATAGAATGGGGCTCACAAATTAGAAATTATGTAATGCACCCCTATAAATTGGTAAAGGATGTTAGAACCGGAGAGGAAACAGGCAATGTAGATGCCGTATTGGATGGCGATATAGACGCGTTCTTAAAATCTTACCTAATGATGATGGGCCAAAAAGAAGAAGAATAAACTGTTTACACTAATTATACAACAATGATTAAGATATACCACAATCCAAGATGTAGAAAATCTAGGGAAGGATTAGAACTATTGGAAAAGTCTGGCAAGAAATTTGAAGTCAAAAGATATCTTGAAGATATACCTTCAAAAGAAGAGCTAAGGGAAGTTTTAAAGTGTCTTGGCATCACGGCCGAAAACCTGGTAAGAAAAAATGAAGCCATTTGGAAAGAAAATTACAGAAACAGACTCTTATCAGATGAAGATATATTGGACGCCATGATAAAACACCCCAAATTAATAGAAAGACCTATCGTCGTAAAAGATGGCAGGGCGGTCATAGGCAGACCTTCTGCCAACATAGAGAACCTGATTTCATAAATTTATGATTTAGGGGTCTCAACAATTAACAAATAATTAACCAATCATACTTAAACCAAAGTATAATTTCACAATCTAACGTTATGAAAAATATTTTAATACTTAGTCGTTTTAATGTTTTTGCCGTAGTACTATTATTATTTGCCGGCAGTGAAATTTATGGCCAATATGGTTACGGAGGTTATGGCTATGGAAGAGGAGGTTACGGTTATGGAAGACAGAGAACTGGTATTCCGCAAGCCCAAGAGACCCCCAAAGAAGAAGAGCCCAAAACAGCCGAAGAAATTGTTGATGCTGAAATGCCCTCTATTACCGAGGCGTTACAACTAAACGATTTTGAAAGTGCCGTATTAAGTTCTGTTTTAAAAAAATACGTTCAGGAAAGAATCGAAGCTCAAATTTTAAAGCTTCCACCTGAAAAAATGAGGGAAGTTTATGAAAACATTACCAAAAAACAAGACGAAGAACTAAGGGCCGGCCTGCCAGCCGATAAATATGAGGCTTTTGTTGAACTTCAAAAAAATGGAGTCGCGAAAACATTGAAAAAGAAGAAAAAACAAAAAAAGAAACAAAAGAAAAACAAAAACTAAACTAATGAAAAAACTTTTCCCTTTACTCCTGCTATTACTAACTTTCAACCCTATTATAAGTCAAAGACCAGGAGGAGGCCGGGAAAATGGCCAAACATCGATCAAAATCACCGGTACAGTACTGGACCAAGAAACAGGAGAACCTTTAGAATACGCAACCTTAGTTTTACAAGACGCACAAAACCCACAAAAAATCACTGGAGGCATTACGGACATGGACGGTAAATTTAGCGTCGAAACCACTCCGGGCAAATACAACATAAGAATAGAGTACATTTCTTATAAGTCGTATACCCTACCTAATCAAACCCTAAGCGAATCAAAAGATTTGGGTACGGTAAGATTAGCTTTGGATGTTGCTCAGCTAGAAGGAGTAGAAGTTGTCGGTGAAAAAACAACGGTAGAAGTACGGTTGGACAAGAAAATCTACAATATCGGCAAAGACCTTACCAATAGCGGGGCCACCATTACAGATGCCCTTAACAACGTACCCTCTGTAGATGTTGATGTAGAAGGGGCCATCAGTTTAAGAGGTAACGAAAATGTTAGAATATTGATAAACGGCAAACCATCTGCCCTTGCCGGATTTGGTTCTACGGACGCCCTTACACAATTGCCTGCAGATGCCATAGAAAAAGTAGAGGTTATCACAAGCCCCTCTGCACGTTATGATGCCGAGGGTACCGCCGGTATACTGAACATTGTGTTAAAGAAAGAAAAGACACTAGGTTTCAACGGTTCGGTAAACACAACCATTGGTTACCCCGTAAACAGTGGTATTTCCGCAAACGTAAATTTAAGAACCGATAAGTTCAATATCTTCAACACCACCGGATATAGTTATAGAGACGCACCCGGAAATGCCTTTTACGATAACACGTATACTTCTGGAACCTACGATAGGCTAATTGAAGACAGGGAATACAATAGGTTAAGAAAAGGGTTTAACACCAACTTAGGTTTAGAGTATTTCTTAACAGAAACTTCCTCTATTACAGGTAGTGTTTTCTACAGAACATCCGATAGTGAAGATGAAACCGAAAATACCAACAAGAGATATGTCGATAGCGCACTGAACAGTGAAACGTTTAGGACTGAAGACGAAAATGAGGATGATGAAAACTACCAGTTTTCATTAAACTATGTAAACAATCTGAACGAAGATGGTCAAAAATTAACAGTAGACCTACAATATTCTAAAGGTGACCAAAATAAAATTTCTATTATCGAGGAAAACAATACCATGCCCGATGAGAGTTTAATCGCATTAGAAAAGGTCTATGAAACAGAAATAGAAGACGAATACTTAGTTCAGGCAGATTATGTACTTCCGATGGGAGATGCACAATTTGAAGCAGGTTACAGAGGAACGTTCGAAAAAGATGCTACAGATTACCGTTTGGATTCTTTGAACCAAGATACCGGTCTGTTCGACATCAATAAAGATTTGACCAATATGTTCACCTATACAGAAAACGTAAATGCCCTGTATACCCAATACGGTAACAAATTCGGAAAATTTTCTTTCTTATTAGGATTACGATTAGAAAACACACAACTTAAAGGGGAATTGGATTCTGAATATGACAGTAGCGAACTAGAAGAACAATTTGGTGTAGACGTTGATTTAAATTTTGATAAAAATTACTTGGGACTTTTCCCTACGGTTAATTTCATATTTGAATTGGCGGATAATGAAAATATATCACTTGGTTATAACAGAAGAATCAATAGGCCAAGAGGTAGGTATGTAAACCCTTTTCCTTCCCGTTCAAGTAGAACCAATATTTTTCAGGGAAATCCTGATCTAGATCCAGCATATTCTAACGCTTTTGATGTTGGTTACTTAAAAAGATGGGACAAATTAACATTTACCTCTTCTATTTATTACCAAAGAGAGACCAACTCTTTTCAAAGCGTACAAGAAGAAACAGGACAAACAACTACCGATGGTATAGAAATAATTAGGACCATACCTATTAACCTGTCTACAAACGACAGAATCGGCGCTGAAGCGGGAATGCTTTACAACCCGACCAAATGGTTACGTTTAAATTCTAGTTTCAACTTTTTTAGATTCTCTACCGAAGGTGATTTTAACGGTGTAGATTATGGCGCAACCAATACAAGTTGGTTTGCAAGGTTCAGCTCTAAGGTGTCTTTACCTGCAAAAATAGATTGGCAGACGAATGCCTTTTATAGAGGGCCTTCACAAACTGCACAGACCGAATACAAAGGGATATTATCATTGAACCTTGCCTTTAGTAAAGATATACTGAACGACAACGGAACACTTTCTATGAACATTAGTGATTTATTGAACTCTAGAAAAAGAAAGTCCTACACCGAAACCGAATTCTTTACCTCCGATAGCGAATTTCAATGGAGACAAAGACAAATTACCTTAGGTTTCGTATATAGGTTCAATCAGCCAAAAGAACGTAACAGAGGCAACAATAGAGGTCCTGCAGAAGACATGGAGGAAGAAATAGAAGGTTAACAGTAAAAACCTCTATAAAAAAACGGGAAGCTATTCGCTTCCCGTTTTTTTATTATATACAATGTGATTTTGGTTCTTTTCTTTCTATAAATAAAAATCTACCACATAAACCTATAACTTATCAAAAAGTTCTTATGTAAGGTAAGAAACCGTAAAAAGAGAACATAACCAATTAAAGACCTCAACTAAGAAGGAGGAAAATAAATTTAGCGGCAACAAAAAAGGGAAGCTTTTTGCTTCCCTTTTCGTTATATATTATCGGCGGCGGCCCTTTTCTTATCGCGCCTTTCTTTCAACAATTCTTTTATATTACCAAACAACCAATACGGAACAACGAACGTTAATAAAAATATCATCAACCAAAAACCAATGGTCAATATCGTCAAAAATGCTAAAAATCCTAAATATTGGTCAAAATCAAACATAATCATAAGTTTTACGCTCCAAAGATACTTTGAAATACCTAAATTTTGCAAATCAAATTTAAAAAATATTTAATTCTCAATGATCCCCAAATAATTCGTTAATCTGCTAACTTTGTTATTCTAAAAATTTATCATCATGAGTTACAGAATAGAAAAAGATACCATGGGCGAAGTTAAGGTACCCAAAGACAAATACTGGGGCGCCCAAACCGAGCGATCTCGCAATAACTTTAAAATTGGACCAAGGGCCTCTATGCCTTTGGACATAATATATGGTTTTGCCTATTTAAAGAAATCTGCCGCTTTTGCTAATTGCGAGTTGGGCGTCTTGAGCGAAACAAAAAGAGATTTGATCGCCACCGTATGTGATGAAATTTTACAGGGCAAACATGATGACCAGTTTCCTCTTGTTATCTGGCAGACCGGTTCAGGTACACAAAGCAATATGAACGTTAACGAGGTAATTGCCAACAGGGCACATGAATTGGCCGGCAACGTTATTGGTGAAGGAGAAAAAACCATACAACCCAATGATGATGTCAACAAATCACAATCTTCAAACGATACCTTCCCCACGGGCATGCATATTGCTGCATATAAAAAAATTGTTGAAGTTACCATCCCAGGAGTCACAAAACTAAGGGACACTTTAAACAATAAAGCAAAAGAGTTTAAAAATGTAGTGAAGATCGGTAGAACCCACCTAATGGATGCTACCCCATTAACCTTGGGCCAAGAGTTTTCTGGATACGTTTCTCAACTGGACCATGGATTGGCGGCATTAAAAAACACCCTGGACCATTTAAGCGAATTAGCCTTAGGAGGCACCGCAGTAGGTACAGGATTGAATACCCCTGCCGGATACGATGTGTTGGTGGCCAAATACATTTCAGATTTCACAGGGCTTCCTTTTAAGACGGCCGACAATAAATTTGAAGCACTTGCAGCGCACGACGCCATTGTAGAAAGTCATGGGGCCTTAAAGCAACTTGCCGTTTCTTTGAACAAAATTGCAAACGATATTAGAATGATGGCTTCTGGTCCACGTTCAGGTATCGGTGAAATAATTATTCCCGCGAACGAACCAGGAAGCTCTATAATGCCGGGTAAAGTGAACCCTACCCAATGTGAAGCATTAACAATGGTGTGCGCACAAGTAATGGGCAACGATGTTGCTATAACCGTTGGTGGCACCCAAGGACATTATGAACTTAATGTTTTTAAACCGGTTATGGCCGCCAATATTTTACAGTCCGCACAATTATTAGGTGATGCCTGCACTAGCTTTGAAGAACACTGTGCCAAAGGCATAGAGCCCAACCATGAGGTTATTAAACAACTTTTGAACAATTCTTTAATGCTGGTTACGGCACTGAATACCAAAATAGGATATTACAAAGCCGCCGAAATAGCCAATACGGCGCATAAAAACGGTACTACCCTAAAAGAAGAAGCTATTAACCTAGGTTACGTTTCTGCAGAAGATTATGACGAATGGGTAAAACCCGAAGACATGGTAGGCAGTTTAAAATAGACCTAACTAAATAATATAAAATGAAAATGGCGGTCTGTAACAGACCGCCATTTTTTATTTAATGGATAGTGTATGTGTTTATTATTTCAGGGTAAATTGAGATGTACCCAATAATTTAAGTTTATCGTCATATACATTTACCATGTATTTTCCACTTTTGAAATCACCTGCAGGCTTGTTCAAATAATCACAGATGTCCAAGCTTTTATTTTCATAGTAGAAGCTAGTTGACTTAGAATAAGTAATAGAAGCACCTTCATCGTTCGTCTTAGAGAAGCTCTCTCCCATTACATTTCCTTGGGGATCTAAAGCCTCTATATAAAATTCTCTATCACCCGCTTGCGCAATAACGTTATCGGCAATTGTAAAACAGATCTTAAATTTGTCGGTAGCCCTGGCTCTTTGTGTAGAAACCAATTTACCACTGTTACGTTCTTTTACTGCATCTACGTTGATTTTAGACAAGTTCAAGGCAGAACCTTTTTCAACTGCATCGGCCAATTGGGTGTTTTGAACAACCAAAGAATCGTTAAAAACAGTTTGTTTTTCCAATTCTACGTAGGTGCTATCTCTTTGCATAGCGATCATAGTGTTAGACCTTGTCAAAGAATCAACTTGTTTTAACAACTGTTCTCTTTCCGCTTTTAAAACACTTACTTGTCTTCTATATCTAGAAAGTGTAGAAATATCGGCTTTCATCGTTTTTACAGAGTCAATATACTTTGCAATGTTGTCCCTTGCGGTAACCAATTCCTCATTGGTGGCATTGCTCTCCAAAATTGCCTTATCATATTCTGATTTAAGGCTATTCAAATCCTCGACCACAAGTTCCTTTTCCTTGGTAAGAACACTTTCTGTCTTTTTCTTATCTTGATAAAGACTTACGGTGTATATAATAGTACCTAAAAGTACCACACCCAGCAAAGCGGCCAAGACCTTCAATCCATTGTTACTTTTTGTTTCAGTCATAATGTAATTTTTAATTAATCGCGTTGGTTTAAGCTAAAATAATTGTTTGTATCAATACTATATACGCAAAGAACTAATTTTTAGATTTTTTATTGTTAAATAATTTTCATAGAGGCTTACTGCCCATCAATTATATAATTTTATATCGTCACCGATTCAGATACTGTCTATGCTAAAAATAATTTCGTACGAACCAAAATACGCTAAAGCCTTTAGAGACTTAAACCTGTCATGGTTAAACAAATATTTTGAAGTTGAAAACAAGGACACTGAGCTATTAAACAATTGCCAAGAGAACATAATTGACAAAGGAGGCTACATCTTTATAGCTATTATAAAGGAAGTACCTGTAGGGTGTTATGCCTTGATCAAGAAAAACGAGACGTCATATGAATTGGGCAAAATGGCCGTAAGCGAAAAACATCAAGGCTTAAAGATCGGCCAAAAAATGTTGGCAACCGCTATTGATTTTGCCAAACAGAAAAATTGCAAGAAAATTGAATTATATTCCAGTACCAAATTAGGCCCAGCCCTACACATATATAAAAAGTTCGGGTTTAAAGAGATAAAGTTGGAAGCACACCTACCTTATGTCCGAAGTGATATTAAAATGGAATTAATAATATAAACCCTAAAACCACTCCTATGAAAAAAGCAAAACTGTTTGTACCTATTATTTTAGTACTCTTCATTTTTTCATGTAAAAACGAAAAAAGACCGAATTCTAAGATTAATGAAACATCACAAAACCAAAATGCCGTTTCAAAACCATCGAAAGAGGAGACGAATAGTTCCGTATCCATTATTCCAATAGAACACGCTACCGCCATACTTCAATGGAACGATATTACGGTTTATATAGACCCTGTGGGCGGTGCAAAGGCCTTTGAAGGACAAGAACTGCCAGATTTAATATTGATTACCGATATTCACGGTGACCACCTAAGCGTTGAGACCCTACAGGAACTAAATACCTCAAGAGCCAAAATAATTGCTCCCAAGGCAGTAGCCGATAAATTACCGGAAGAGTTTACCACACAATTGGATATTTTAGCCAATGGGGAATCGAAAAAGCGATTTGGTATTACCGTAGAGGCCATCGCTATGTACAACCTGCGGGAAGAGGCCAAGAATTTTCATGAAAAAGGAAGGGGCAATGGCTATGTATTGAAAATGGGCGATCAACGAATCTATTTTTCTGGCGACACGGAAGATATTCCAGAAATGAGAAGTCTAAAAAATATCGACATGGCTTTTGTTTGTATGAACTTACCCTACACCATGACCGTTGAAAGTGCTGCCAAAGGGGTACTTGCCTTTAAACCAAAACAAGTATACCCATACCATTATAGAGGCAAACCCGATGTTAGTGATGTAGCCAAGTTTAAAGAATTGGTGAATACAGGCAATCCTGATATTGAAGTAGTACAACTAGATTGGTACCCGAACAATGAATATTGACCAATTAAAAAGCCCCTTCAGATTAAATTTGAAGGGGCTTTTTAGTTTATATCATCTGTAGATTCTATCGAATCAACTTTTTGTATTTAATACGCTTGGGCATTAAATCTCCGCCTAAACGTTTCTTTTTGTTCTCTTCATATTCTGAGAAAGACCCCTCAAAGAAATATACTTGAGAGTCACCTTCAAACGCAAGTATATGGGTACAGATTCGATCCAAGAACCATCTATCGTGAGAAATAACCACCGCACAACCGGCAAAATTCTCCAGACCTTCTTCCAAAGCTCTTAATGTATTAACATCCAAATCGTTCGTTGGCTCATCTAAAAGCAATACGTTGCCCTCTTCTTTTAATGTCATTGCCAAATGCAAACGGTTACGCTCCCCTCCCGACAACATGCTCACTTTTTTATTCTGCTCACTCCCCGAGAAATTAAATCGGCTCAGATAGGCCCTAGAATTCACCTGTCTACCACCCATCATGATAAGCTCTTGCTCGTCACTAAAATTTTGCCAAATGGTTTTTTCCGGATCAATATTACTATGGCTTTGGTCTACGTAGGCTATTTTGGCAGTTTCACCAACAACGAATTCTCCTTTATCGGGAGTTTCCTCTCCCATGATCATTTTAAAAATGGTGGTTTTACCGGCACCATTTGGTCCGATAATACCAACTATACCCGCTTGGGGCAATGTAAAGTTAAGATCCTCGTATAGCAATTTATCCCCAAAAGCTTTACTTACACCTTTGGCCTCGATAACATTGGTACCCAGTCGTGGTCCATTGGGAATATATATTTCCAACTTTTCGTCCAACTGCTTTTGGTCTTGGCTCATCAACTTGTCATAGTTTTTAAGACGGGCCTTTTGTTTGGTCTGTCTCCCCTTGGCACCTTGACGCACCCACTCCAGCTCTCGCTCCAATGTTTTTTGTCTTTTGGAGGCGGATTTACTTTCATCTGCCAATCTTTTTGACTTCTGATCTAACCATGACGAATAGTTTCCTTTCCAAGGTATGCCTTCTCCCCTATCCAATTCTAAAATCCAACCTGCTACATTATCCAAGAAATATCTATCGTGGGTAACCGCTATAACCGTACCCTTATATTGGGCCAAATGATGCTCTAACCAATGTACCGATTCGGCATCCAAGTGGTTGGTAGGCTCATCCAACAATAATATTTCAGGTTCTTGTAAGAGTAGACGACAAAGGGCCACCCTTCTACGCTCACCTCCAGATAAAACTGCTATTTTCTTATCGGCCTCAGGGGTTCTAAGGGCATCCATGGCAATTTCCAATTTGGTGTCCAATTCCCAAGCGTTTGATGCATCTATTTTATCTTGCAAAGCTGCTTGCTTGTCCATCAGCTTTTGCATCTTATCCGCATCTTCGTAGACCTCTGGCAGACCGAACATATCGTTGATCTTATTATACTCGTCCAAAATTGCAACGGTTTCCGCCACCCCTTCCTTTACAACCTCCAATACGGTCTTATCTTCGTCCAATTTAGGTTCCTGTTCCAAATAACCAACATTGTAACCTGGTGAAAACACCACGTCTCCCTGAAAGTTTTTATCTACCCCAGCGATAATTTTTAACAATGTGGACTTACCCGATCCGTTAAGACCCAGGATTCCGATTTTGGCACCATAGAAAAAACTCAGGTATATATCTTTAAGTACCGGTGTATTTGCCGTTTTAAAGGTTTTTGTAACCCCGGACATAGAAAAAATGACTTTCTTATCGTCAGACATAATAATTAAAAATTAGGTATTGTATTTAAAAGAAAAGCGTAAGACGCATGTGTTTTAGAAGGGAATTAAACCCTTCCCTTAAGTGCATTAAATACCCAGGCAATAGCAAAAAAACCTACCCCTACAGAGGCAAAGCCCCATCCTGCTACGTCATCATATCTGAATGCTCCAAGGGCTATTAACCCCAAACCGACCAAAATCATAATAAATGTGGCCCATGCCAAAACCGTATTCTTGTTCATTCCCATCTTATCTATAATTTTTAGCGAACTTCAAATATCGTAATTTTTAAAATGTCTTTTTAATTTTATTGTGGATTATTCCTCAAAAGGAAACCTGATATTCGTCTTTTGTCGGACTTTGTCCATCAAAGAAATTAGATCAAGGCTGTTTTTATGACTCCATAAATTACTCTGAAGCTTATTGACACCTAAACATTGGTGCACCTCTTCTATCTCATGGGTATAGCCTTTTCCTATTTTTGGCACTTCAACTGTTACCGCCTCCCCATCTTTTACAATGGTATAACTGGTTGCCTCATGCCATCTCGGATTTATATAGATACTTCCTTTGCTTCCCGAAATCTCACTTTTCATTTCAGAATTTGAAGTTAACCCACTGTACAATAAGGCATGTGCATCGGGGTAATCGAACACCATGCTACATTGTTTTTCTACACCGGTATGATGAAAATTGGCCTTAGCTATGATATCTGTGGGCATACCCAGCATTAAATAGGCAAGAAAAATAGGATAAATGCCGATATCCAACAAAGACCCGCCGGCAAGATCAGGGTTCAAAATTCTTCCTCCCTCATCCCTATCCAAAGCATAAAAAGCAAAATCGGAATACAAATATCCTACTTGGCCAATTTCCCCGGCATCTACTAATTCTTTAACTTTTTTTATCGTAGGGTTAAACCTAGACCAAAGGGCCTCCATAAGAAATACACCATTTTCTTGGGCTACTTTTAAAATGTCCTCTACTTCTTTCTTGTTTACCCCTAAAGGTTTTTCGCACAATACATTCTTGCCCGCTTTCATAGCTGACATGGCCAACTCTGCATGACCGGTATGGGGAGTCGCTATGTAAATTACATCGACGGTTTCACTTTCAAACAGTTCCTTATAACTTCCAAAAGAATGGGGCGCCCCGTATTCAGAGGCAAACTCTTGGGCCTTCTTTAAACTTCTAGAGGCGACCGCGGTCAGCTGCCCTCCTTTTACCAATGCCAAATCTTTTGAAAATGTATGAGCTATTTTACCGGCCCCTACGATACCCCATCTAATCATACTTTTGTTTTTAGTATTGTATTTACCCAAATTTAACTCCTTATCTTTAGCCTAGAAAAAAGAAATTGTAAAGAATGGATTTAAAATTCAATCAAAACGAAGATACCAACAAGTTATTACTGTCCACGCTTAAACAAAAATTAGCGAAAGTACAACTAGGCGGGGGTAAAGCTAAAATAGCCAAGCAGCATGAACAAGGAAAAATGACTGCTAGAGAGCGTATTGATTATTTGCTAGACCCAGATTCTGAACAATTGGAAATAGGTGCATTTGTAGGAGAAGGAATGTACGAGGAACATGGCGGATGCCCTTCTGGAGGGGTGGTCGTAAAAATTGGGTATGTAAAAGGTAAACAATGTATCGTAGTTGCCAATGACGCTACCGTAAAGGCCGGAGCATGGTTTCCCATAACGGCAAAAAAAAACCTTAGGGCCCAAGAAATTGCCATAGAAAACAAACTACCCATTATTTATTTAGTAGATAGCGCAGGAGTTTACCTGCCGTTACAAGATGAAATTTTTCCCGATAAAGAGCATTTTGGACGTATTTTTAGAAACAACGCCATTATGAGCAGCATGGGTATTACACAGATATCTGCCGTTATGGGAAGTTGTGTTGCCGGTGGCGCCTATTTGCCCATTATGAGCGATGAAGCTTTGATCGTAGATAAAACCGGAAGTATATTTTTGGCAGGAAGCTACCTTGTAAAAGCCGCTATCGGCGAGAGCATAGACAACGAAACCCTTGGTGGCGCCACTACCCATTGCGAAATTAGCGGTGTAACGGACTATAAGTCCAAAGATGATAAGGATGCCTTGGATACCATTAAAAATATTATGGACAAAATAGGGGATTTTCCCAAGGCTGGATATAATCGTAGCGAACCTTTGGCCCCTAAAGAAAAACAAGAGGATATTTACGGTATTCTACCCAGTTCTAGAGCGGAACAATATGATATGATGGAAATCATCAAAAGATTAGTGGACAATTCCGAATTTGAACCCTACAAGGATGGTTACGGAAAAACCATCATCACCGGTTACGCAAGAATTGATGGTTGGGCCGTGGGTATTGTAGCGAACCAACGAAAGGTAGTAAAGACAAAGAAAGGAGAAATGCAGTTTGGAGGCGTCATATATTCGGATTCCGCCGACAAGGCCACACGCTTTATAGCCAATTGTAACCAAAAGAAAATTCCGTTGGTATTTTTACAGGATGTGACCGGTTTTATGGTGGGTAGCAAGAGTGAGCACGGGGGCATTATAAAAGACGGTGCAAAAATGGTAAATGCGGTCAGTAATTCGGTAGTTCCAAAATTTACGGTCGTAATAGGAAATAGTTACGGAGCCGGTAATTACGCCATGTGTGGAAAAGCCTATGACCCTAGGTTAATAGTTGCTTGGCCAAGTGCCGAACTTGCGGTAATGAGCGGTAATTCTGCTGCCAAGGTTCTATTACAGATAGAAAAAGCTTCCTTAAAAAAGAAAGGAGAGACGATTACCGAGAAGAAAGAGACCGAACTCTACGACAAAATCAAAAAAAGGTATGATAATCAGGTTTCCCCTTATTATGCAGCATCAAGACTTTGGACAGATGCCATTATAGATCCATTGGAGACCCGAAAATGGATTTCTATGGGAATTGAAGCTGCCGACCATGCCCCTATCGAAAAACCTTTTAATATGGGAGTTTTACAGGTTTAGAATAAATCGCGGTTATGGTATTTTAACGAGTTCTCTATAAACATCCTTAACATCCAATCTAAAGAACATGGTACTGTTCTTTTGATTTGTAGTACCGTAATCGGTACTCACGGTTATTTTTAAATAGGTAGCCAACCCTGATTTGTTACCCCTATAATTGGAGTTTATTTGCCAAGATTCCTCATTACCATATATAAAGAAATCTTTGCTGGTGTAACCTCTGGACACAAGACTTTCTTTGGCTTCGCCATCCCTCTCGTTGGACCAATCGCTTACATTGTTATCCGAAGAGATAAATTGAAAATCCAACACTGCGGAATCGTCGTTCCATTCCAGCAAAATTCTTGTTTTGCGCTCCTCTTCCATCATGTTGCCCAAAGGGAAACTTACTTTCTCCTCTGGAATATCGAGCAATGACTTTATCTCAGAGTTCATTACATTTTGGAGGGCATCGGGCGGTTTCGAAAAATAACCCTCTTTTAAAAGGTTAAAACACCGACCGTACAACCCCATTCCTTTTTCTTCTTGCTTATTAAGAACGTATGCATGGGCCAAATCTCTATATGATTCCATCGAATTTGATTTCTGCGTCAAAATTCGTTTATAAAGATCCACCGACAGATCAAATCTTTCATTTTTGTCCAAAACAAAGGCCAATGCCTTTAAGTAGTTGACATCTCTAGGAAAACGATCAAAAGCACCCTCTATCAATCTCTCGGTAAAAGTTTCACTCTCCCAAAATTCAAGAAAATAGTTAATGGCATCTACATTAAAATTAGGATTGGAGCCATATTTAGGTTCGTAGGTATTATAGATATCTTGTGCTTGGGCAAAATTTGTGGAACCATAAAGCTCTTGCAAAAAATCTGGCCAATTACGTCGGGCCTCCTCTTCCGTTATAGCTTCTGATGCCACGGTTCGGGTAATACCAATACCTGCTCCATTTTTTGGATTATTACCACCAGAAGCACTAGATTTTGTATTGATTATGATTACACCACCAGCCCCTATAGAACCATATTTGGCCACTGCCGACAGCCCTGATAAAATAGCAATACGCTTAATTTGCGAGACATCGAGAAAGCTAGGAAACCCCTCTACAATAAGACCATCAATTTCATAAGCCGCAGGGATAGGGTTACTTGTACCACCTTGCCTTAAATAAATTTCGGTAGACCCATCTAGATTATCCGTAGACAACATACTTAAACCAGAAACCTTGCCCCTTAACAAGTTGCCCAATGTAGTGGCCCCACTGGTAAAGTCGGACTCATCCAAAATTTTCAAAGAGACCCCAGAAGTTTCTTTATCAAAAATTCCGAAAGAAGTCTTTATAATTCCCTTATCCTCATTATACTGAGCCAACAATTCTTCTTGCGTTCTTTTTCCTTTAGATGATGCCGTCACCGTCACCCCATCTAGATTCACTACTTTTTCCTGTAAAGAAACATTTATGGCATATGATGTTTCCAGCACTTTTCTTTTTTCCTTTTCTAAAAACAAATGGCTAAACTCCAGCTCATCGTTCACTTTGGCCCTTATGGTATACCTGCCCTTCTCATCGGTAAACGCAACTTCACCTGTCATAAGATTCTGAACCTGTGCTTTGACAATGGGTTCCCCTTCTTTAAAAACAAAGCCACCGACCTGTTTTTTGTTTTTACCCATGGTATTTAACAGTTGTTCTTCTGTGTAATCAATGACCAAAGTTTCATCCATGTCCGTATCGTCTTCGTCGTCATCCAATAGTGT
The DNA here is from genome assembly GCF_001020565.1 of Maribacter thermophilus. Lineage (GTDB taxonomy): Bacteria > Bacteroidota > Bacteroidia > Flavobacteriales > Flavobacteriaceae > Maribacter > Maribacter thermophilus. Next base: position 1,414,625 of record NZ_LDAS01000001.1, read on the forward strand.
AGTACTCACAAAATAAGTCAAAGCATCTTTAGAATATCTTTTCCACTCCCCTTGGCTTGTATATCTTCTATAAGAAACCCCAGGAGTATCGTCACCGGCCAATATAAGACCGATCTGCGAACCATATACCTTTAATAGCTCTATACCTATGCTAAAATCGTTTTGTACTACAATGTTATAAGGCACAAGGTCTACCCCTACTTTGCCCACCTTAGTTTTAAGGGTATAAAGAATATTCTGGTTGGTAATCTTCTTCTCTGGATATTTAGTAGTTCCATCATATACGTTTATCCGTATCAAAAGACTATCGGAGGTATTTTCTAAAACGTAAAAATAGAAGGCCTTTAGTTGCCTACTTTTCTTGTTCACGTTAATTTTGGTCACCAATTCACCTCCCAAGGCCCCATCACCTTCCCACGAACCATTTTTTAATTGACCAACATAAGAATAGCCGACAATTTTATCATTTTTGCTCCTACGTTTTCTTTTGCGGCTACTTAAAACAACTTCATTAAGGCTTACAACCTCTGGCTCTAATTTTATTTCTAGAGGTTTGGCACCTTGCCCTTGTACCTCTAAAAATGGCAATCTATAGTCTTTATAGGCCAACGAAGAAACCTTTAAAGTATCGGAAGATGATAATTTAGACGCGTCAAAAGAAAAATTGAAAGAACCATCCTCTTCCGAAACCGTACCCAAACCTTTATTTACGAAACCCATATTTACATACGGCAGGGGAAGCCCTGTATCGGCATCTAAAACCACCCCTTTAAAAATTGTTTGAGAGAACAAATTCTGGAATAGCAAAAAGAAACAAAACCATACAATAACAACAAGGGTCCTTTTTAAAACAAAATTTAGATCCCTCATAAAAGAAGTAGTTTTATTAATGGTTAGAATGTTTCTTTATAAAACCATTGACCCTATACTATTGGGTATCGGTTTAATTTCCTTGATGGTCTTTTACCCTTGGTATCAGCAAAAGTTCCGTTTGTCTACCATTTACATATCTAAATCCGTCTTCACCATAAAAGCCTGCCTCTTCCAGCATAATACGAATATCTCTTTTCCATTCTGGAATGTTGATGGTCGTATTTAATTCTATGGCGTAAACGGTATTGGGGTTTAACGGATAGTTTTCCCCATCATCTTTCATAACACCGCCTTGCGAATCCCACATACCAATAGTAGTACCTGCAGAATGTCCGTACATCCCCAACGGATGCGTATATATTGCAGGCCTTAGTCCGGCCGCTTTTGCTTCTTTAAGCGATTTTGCCAAGATTTCATTTCCTGTTCTACCCTTAATCATATTAGTGGTAAGAAAATCTTGCACCCTGTTACCATCTTTAAGTCCGTTGACCAAAAAATCAGGAGCGGATTTCTCTTCTGGTTTTAACACATAGGCGAGTTCTTGACAGTCGGTATTTAATCGCAGATAGGTAATACCAAAATCGCAATGTAATAAGTCTCCTGGCAAAATTACCGTATCTTCCGGTCTGCCAGAAAATGAATACAGATGACCGACCAACTCTTCTTTAGAACGCTGAACGTCCACTGTAGGATGAAACCAGGTCTCCAAACCTAAATCTGTTACTTTCTGACGCATCCACCATTCTACATCGGATGTGGTGGTTATACCGGGAGTAATCACTTTTTCAGAAAAAGCCTCTGCAATAATATCGTGTGTAATATCTACCAACTGATTATATATGACCATTTCGCGGGCTGTTCTGGTCTCTATCCACCGAACGGCCAATTGCTCTGCCGAAACAACTTTAGCACTATATTTTTTTGGAAGGTACCTCATAAACTCATCATAATCGGTCTTATCCAAACCATCGGCTATATTGTGATCCTTAGAAAAATTTAATCCTATCTTCTTCGGATTTCTTTCGGTTATCAATTCCATCAAGCGCTTCCACTGATCGGGCTCTTTCTCCTTATCCCAGGCAGATTTAATATTTTTTCCAACATTGTAACGGGCCACGGCCAGTTTTTCGATACTGTTCTTCTCTTTGTTTCTGTAAAAAAGCAAGATGGTTCTTCTACGGGCATTTAGCCATGTTGCAGGCAACATAGTACGTATTACAGGGTCCTCGTTATATTCCCTTGAAATTACGATCCACATATCTATATCGGCCGCGTCCATCAAACCTGGCAACAGATTATTAAAACGGTCGTCCAATATCTCATCTATTACCGTTGCCCTTTCCCGTTCATCTAAAATATACTGGGCATTACTACTGATGTAAGACAACAAAACCAAAAGAAAAACCGCTTTTTTCATAAACCTAATGTATTTAATTTGAATAAGATTACTGCTTTTTAAGGTTTATCCAAAACCATTTGCAAACATTTTTTTCTTTGCACCTTTCCATTATTGGTTTTCGCAAATTTACTTAGGTAATAAACTTCTTTGGGTAGCTCGTATTTACCCAGTTCTTTCATAGACGAAAAATCGTAATTATGCGTTACTTCGCCTTCAATAATCAAAACCAGTTTTTGACCCAAAACGCCATCTGGAACTCCAGTTACAAAAAAGGGTTTGTGAATATACAGGTCTAGTTTTTTCTCTATCGCCTCCGGATGTAATTTGACCCCTCCAGAATTGATAACATTATCATACCTTCCCAACCATCTAAATTGCGTATCTGAAATAAGATCAACCACATCGTTCGTAACAATCGTTTCTTTCGAAACTTTTGGAGCCCTAATTACCAAGCATCCTCTTTTGTCTTGTGATAGGTATATCTCCGGCAATGCTTGAAAAAATTCATTGACATTATCCTCTTTAGAACGGTTCAGGCGCCTTACCGCTATGTGGGTAATGGTCTCGGTCATCCCATAGGTTTCAAAAACACCTGTATTTATGTTATCTAGCCTTTTAATAAGTTCTTGCGAAACAGCCGCCCCACCAACAATCAGTGTTTTTATTGCTGATAATTTATTGATAGATTTTTCGACCTGAAGCGGGATCATGGCACAAAAATCAAAAGTCTTGTCCAATTTCCCTAAAGGGTCCGAACCAGGTGGTACCATATAAATATTAAGTCCTAGTACCATGGCCCTGACCAGCATCATTTTTCCGGCTATATAATCGCACGGCAAACAAAGTAAAGCGGTATCACCCTGTTTAATTTTAAAATAAGCACCCGTAGCAAGAGCACTATTGATCATATGTTCTTTTAATAGTGGAATTACTTTAGGTACTCCTGTAGAACCAGAAGTTTGCACATTAAGGCATTCACGACCGTCTATCCAATTTAAAAGAAAATCACCAATACTTTTTTGATACTCTTCACCTTCTTTGATAAAACTATAGGCTATTTCGGTTAAATCGCCTACAGAAACCCTTTTACCATCGACACGAAATTCTGGGTGTACAGATGCAACAAACATGCTATTGATCTTTAACGCCATTTAAATAGGCCTCTTTCGACAAAACTTTTCCTGTTAACCTCCCTTTCCAATTAGTCCATTTATATTTTTTAGAAAAGAAAAATAGCAGTATTGGAAAGACAACGAATACAGGAACCAAGACATCCCATCCTAGCACCGGATCCGAAACATCTGTATAGAGAGAGTTTGTTTGAAAAGCGGTCCAATCGGCAGTTACCAATAAAGCCGCCGTTAAATTATTGGCCGCATGAAAGCCCAAAGCCAACTCTAGGCCTTCATCCATCAACGTGAGTATTCCAAGAAAAAAACCGGTACCCACATAGAAGATCAAGATACCATAGCCCAGTTTTTGAACTTCTGGATTAAAAATGTGCATCATTCCAAAAAGAACCGAAGTAAAAATTAAGGGAAACCATCTATTTTTGGTCAAAATACCCAAGCCCTGCATCATATACCCCCTCATAAAATACTCTTCCATACTTGTTTGGATGGGAATCATAAGAATCGCTACCACTGCCAATGTAAGAAATGGCACCAGATTAAATTGGAACACATAATCTTCGGGTGAAAGAAAAATATCTATGAAAATGAATATTATCGAGATAACGGCCCACAAAGAAAAGGAGAAGGCAACTCGACCCCAATCTACCTTTTTTCTAGAGGTGGTCAACGATTTTATGGATTGTTTGTGCACAAATTTCACATAAAGAAACAAAAAGACGAGCCCTATAGCGAAGGTCAATAACATAAAAAACAAAAAAGTATTGGAACCTAAAACTTCTGACATTGCGCCCATATCACCACTGGCCAAAACCGACATGGCGTCACCTTTCATTATTAAGGCCACTATTAACGGGATGGCTCCAAAAACCTGCCATGCACCAAAAACAACGAAGACCCCCAGAACATACCTCCAACTATCACTTAAACCTTTGTACGCCTGTTCTATATACATAAACTATCTATTAAATTTTTATTCCACTCTATAGAGCTGTTGTAATACAGCCCCCCATTATTCACCTCTAAAGGACAGTCAAAATTGTTCGTGAACAAAGACCCCGTTCCTAGGCCCTGAGGCATTTTATTACCAAGCGTGGCCGTCCATTGTGCTATGGCATTTAAACCGATATTGCTTTCAAGGGCACTCGTAATCCACCATCCTGCGCCACATTTTTCAGCCAGAGCGATCCACTCCTCACTTCCTTTAAAACCACCGACCAAACTAGGTTTTAAAATAATATACTGTGGTTTAATCGTTAGTAGCAATTCCTCCTTTTTAGTTACATCTACCACACCAATTAATTCCTCGTCCAAAGCAATAGGCAACGGCGTTTCTTCACATAATCGTTGCATTGCCTTCCAATTTCCTTGTTTTATGGGCTGTTCGATAGAATGTAAATCAAATTCCGCCAAAGCCTTTAATTTATCCAATGCTTCGTCATGCTTAAAGGCCCCATTGGCATCTACCCTTAATTCAATTTCACTTTTCGAAAACTCTTTTCTGATGGCTTCCAAGAGCTTTAGCTCATCGTTAAAATTAATGGCCCCTATTTTCATTTTTATACAAGAAAAGCCTTGATCGATCTTCTCCCTTATCTGAGACCTCATAAAATCGTAGCTCCCCATCCAAATAAGTCCGTTGATATAAATTGGTTCTTTTGAGGTTAAAAAAGGGGAAGAAAAAAGCCGAAAAGGATCTTGGGCACTTAAAGACAAAAATGCTTGTTCCAATCCGAATTGTATACTCGGAAAATCTTTTAATTGGGGAAGTAGGGCCTCTAACCCCAAATCAATATTCTTCACTACCCAATTACATTTTTCTTCATAGCCGGGAACATCGTCATAACTAAGCCCTCGAAAAAGACCACACTCACCTATTCCGAAACGGTCGTTCTCCCTTAAAACAACAAACCATGTCTCCTTAGTTCTTAACACCCCTCTAGAGGTGCCACTGGGTCTCTTAAAATCGAGTAAGTACTTTTTAAAAGTTACATTCATAGAATCGTTCAAATTTAGCTATATTTTGATACTCAATAAACAATTATGAAAAGTATAAAAGATAAAATAATCTGGATCACCGGAGCCTCTTCGGGCATCGGTGAAGAACTATCTTACCAATTAAATGAACAAGGATGCAAATTAATTATATCCGCAAGAAGGGAAAAGGAACTGAACAGGGTCAAGAACAATTGCACAGCCCCCAAAAATGTTTCCGTTCTTCCATTAGACCTTGGCAATTTTGAACAACTTGAAAACATGCCGGAAAAGGCCGTTTCTTTCTATGGTAAAATAGATATTCTTATCAATAATGGAGGTATTAGCCAACGATCTCTCATTACAGACACCAAATTTGAAGTTTACCAACAAATGATGAATATTAATTATCTGGGTACGATAAAGTTAACCATGCAAACATTGCCTTATTTCACAAGGCAAAAAAGCGGTCATTTTGTCACGGTTACCAGTTTAATGGGTAAATTTTCGTCGCCTTATCGTTCTGGTTACTGCGGTGCCAAACATGCCCTTCACGGCTTCTTTGATTCCCTTAGAATGGAGCATGAAAAAGACGGTATAGATGTTACCCTTATCTGCCCCGGTTTTATTCAGACCAACATCGCAAAAAATGCCCTTACGGGTGACGGCAGTTTACAGAAAAAAGAAGACGATGCTACTAAAAACGGAATAACGGCACACCAATGTGCCAAGGAAATTATAAGAGCTGTTGAAAAGAAAAAATTCGAAGCGTATATTGGGGGCAAAGAAAAATACGGCGTTTATTTAAAACGTTTTTTTCCAAACCTACTTCATAAAACCGTTCTTAAAAGCAGCGTAAGATAACCTTATTTAAAATTGAACCAGAAACGAACTCCCTCTGTAGTCCTATCTGTGTTTAATGTGGTCTGCAGTTGGTTTGCCAACCTATTCATAAGCCTTATTCCCATAGAGGAATTAGCTCTCTCCTCCGTATCTTCCGGCAAGCCTACACCGTTGTCGGTATACTCGAAGAAGCCTTCTTGACCAGCTGTTTTTCTTAAATGAATATAAATTTTCCCATTCTCCTCATCATGTGGAAATGCGTATTTAAAAGAGTTGGAAACCAATTCATTAAGAATAAGCCCAAATGGTATTGCCCTATCAATATCGAGCTCAACACCTTCGGCATCTATGGTAATGTTGATATTATGTCCACCCTTTTTATAGACCGATTGTACACTATTGATCAAACTCTCTATATACCCCTGCATTTCTATCACCGAGAGATCATCGTTCTGATACAGTTTTTGATGGATCAAAGCCATAGCTTTTACCCTACTCTTTCCTTCTTCCAAAGCCACTATAGCAGCCTTGCTCCTGGTATTTTTTGTTTGCAGGCTCAATAAACTGGAAACCATCTGCAAGTTGTTTTTAACCCTATGGTGAATCTCTTTTAACAAAGAATCTTTCTCTATCAGCGAATTCTCGATAAAGTGTTTCTGCTCTGCGATCAAGCGTTGGTTTTTGATACTTTTTAAATAGGCATATACCAAGCCCGCAAACCCCAACAAGGTAAATATCAAAGAGATAAAAACCAAGCTGATCCTTTCGTCCATTTCACTGATCTCGTTTCTAGATTTTTCAAGATCGGCTTTCTGCTCTTCCATCATTTTACGGGAATACTCCAAATCTTGACTAAGAACTGACTCTAGCTGCTGACTTTTAATATTGGTCGCATTTACATCGAGGGAATCTCGTATCCTATTATTACGTTTTAAGTAGTCAATGGCACTTTTGTAATCTCCGGTACGATCATAATAAGCGGCATACAATCTATTTTTCTTCAGCACGTTCTCGATCCGTACTGGAGTAAGATCGTCACTTAGATAGTCCGTAGCCTTGTCATAATCGTTAAGTTGCAGATAACACTCTGCAATTTCTAAAGTATTCTCGACCAATTCAGTAGAAAATTTACCGGAATTATATTTTTTTATTGTTTCGATACTCTCCTCTAAATAAGGAATAGCTTCTTCGTACTCTTTTGACTGAACATGACATTTTCCAATATTCCCCAATACTATCCCTTTTAGATAATTGGCCTCTACGATCTCGTTCTTTGTCTTAACCTTGATAACATCACTGAAATAGACATCTATCAATGCCTTTGCCTTGTTAAAATAGCTTAATGCCGTAGGTGTGGATTTGTCCAGCCTTAAATAGTTTCCAATATTGTTGTTATATATCGCTTGACCCAAAAAGTCGCCTTCATCAATGTTTTTCTTTTCCTCGGTCATGTAATCCGCCATGGCCTTTCTGTGCTGCCCTAGGCTAGAATATATATCATAGAAGGAAATATTGTTCGTTATACCTATTTCACGCTTGTACCTTCTTACTTCAATTTGTTTATCGTACAACTCTAGCTTGGCATAATTGGAATCCATTAAGTCAAGTATTAAAGTCTTGACCTTCATTTTAAAATCATCTATTCTATCATACAGTTCCTTGGCAATGGCCAAACTTTTCTCATAGTCCCCTAGGTCATAATAAATTTGGGACTGCATTAATTGATAGTCTACGATGGCCGTGGAGTCGTTTTCCTTTTCAGCAGTATTTAAATAAATATTGACAGAATCCAACCAATCATATGCCGGATTCAACGTATATCGATTGCTGTTTCCAAAGAAAAATTCAGAACGAGTTTGAGAGTCGGGTAAATTTTGAAATTCTTGAAAATGATTTTCAAGCAAGGAATCAACTTCCTGCCCCTGCATCTTCATAGAAGACATAAGGAAACAAATCACCCCAAAAACTATTAACCCTAAGTGCTTTTTCATATCATAACAAACACAGCAACAAACTTAATCGTTATACTTGGCTTAGTTAAATTTTTGTTGTGAACTGCATCAGCAACATTGCCTATAACAAATAAAATTGCGCGTGAGCTTTAAAATTGCATTCTTAAATACACGTAACTATCAAAATTATAACATGAAGCAGTATAGTATTAAAACTATTTGGCTAATGAATACCCCACAAACATGAGTTTATTTGGCAACCCTATGTTACATTACAGCAAAAATATTGCTTCGTATTTCTAATCAAAGCAATTTGTTGTGTAACTCCTCTTTTTTGTTGTGAAGTGCAATGCAACAGAGAAAATGTTCTTTTTATCGATTTTTCTGCACATTTTGTCGATATTTCAATCTTGTCGGAAATCCCCGACAAGACAAAGCTTTATGAGTTCATCGCGGAAATAATAAACTCCTTAAAGTCTTTTGATATAGGGATCAAAGTATCGTTGATCATAATATCCTTAGAGTTAATGGCATCTATATGATCTACATTAACAATGTAAGACTTATGGGCTCTGTAGAACTTGTTCTTTGGAAGTTTTTCCAAATAATCTTTTAAGGGTGACCTAACCAAGAATTTCTTGTCAACGGTATTTACCTCCAAATAAACATTATCGGCTTTTATAAATTGAATATCACCAAACTGGATACGGTAATACAAGTGTTGCTTTTTAACAAATATAGAGTCTTTAAGAATGGAGTTGGACATAGGTCCGTCTTCACTTACATCTGCATTAGTTCCCGACCCACCAGATTGTTTACCATAGATAAAATTGGACAATGCAATCTCTATAGAGGTATACAAATCTTGTTGTTCAAATGGTTTTACCAAATATCCATTTGGTTTTACGGTTTTGGCATTTTCAACAGTAGCCCTATCCGAGTTAGAGGTCACAAAAATAAAAGGGATGTCGTAGTTGTCCCTTATATGCTTTCCGAGATCTATTCCCGTTTTATCGGAGGCCAAAATAATGTCGATCAACACAAGATCTACTTGCTGATTTTTTAGCACCTCAACGGCCTGTTCGTACACAATTACATTATCTACAATCTCATAACCAATCTCCTCTAACATGGATTGCATGTCATCGGCTATGATCACATTATCCTCTACAATAAGTATTTTAATAGGTTGTTCCAAAATAGTTAGCGGTTTAGTGGTTTAACGTCCAAAACTACAAAAAATTGTGATAACTAAAATAAAAGAGCAAAGCCATAAAAAAGGTACTTAATGCCAACTTTTTTAGTTCAGGATCCAGCAATACCGGATCGTTTGTTCTTTTAACTTTTAGCAAATGTAAAAAAACGGGTATAAATGCGATTAGGCAAATAATATTTTTCCAATTATCATAAGTAAACGCGACGTACCCAAACATACACATAAATGCCGACACCAAAATTATGTAATGGTATTTCTTTCCTTTCTCAAAACCCATTTTAACCACGACAGTATTTTTGCCAGACTGTTTGTCGGACACGTGATCTCTAAGATTGTTCAGGTTTAGAACGCCAACACTGAGCAGACCAACACTTACCGCCGGCAATATAGACGCTATAGGCACCTCTTTTATAAATAGAAACATGCTTCCCAATACACTGACCAAGCCAAAAAACACAAATACGAATACATCTCCCAAACCATTATATCCATAGGCAGATTCCCCTACCGTATATTTAATGGCCGCCCATATGCTTAGACCTCCAAGAACCAAAAATAAGATAGCCCAAGGCAACTCATTGGTGTCGAACGAAAAAAAGAGTAAGGCAATCACCAGTACCAGGTCTACCAATACATTAATGATTATACCTTTTTTAAGCGATTTTCTAGAAAGAAGACCGCTCTGTAAAGCCCTTTTAGGACCAATTCTATTTTGATTATCGGTACCTTTTACACCATCACCATAATCATTGGCAAAGTTCGAGGTAATTTGAAATGCAACGGTGGTAAGTATTGCCAGCCAAAACACGGTATAATTTATAGTACCGTAATACCCTGCCAATGCTGCCCCGACAATTATACCCGATACAGATAAAGGTAGTGTTCTGAGTCTGGCAGCGTTAACCCAAGCCTTAAATTTTAACACTACTAATAAGGATCTTCTATTTGAATTCTTTTTCCTCCTTTATACGAGGCTACGAATGCATCTTCAAAACCAATTTGCACCAATTGTTTTCTAAAAGACTGGGCTTCTTCCAAAGTTTCAAAATTACCCAATGAATAAGAATAAAAAGGGTTTGTCTTTACAAACAAAGTATTGGTTAATGCTTCTGAGGCAAGGGTCACATTGTTATCTACAAAAGATTTGACCTGTACGGAATAGATTTTCTCATTTTCCAAAAATTCTTTGGCCAAGTAAAACTCCTTTACCAAACTTAACTCTTCGTTCTGTGCCTTAAGGTTATTTATTCTGGATTTAATGGCATCCAAACTATCAATCGAGACCAATAAGGTATTGTTTTGCTTATCATAAGAATTAGAACTGCTCAGACCTGCCGTAAAAGAGGTTAATGCCAATCCTCCGATCAAGAAAAAAGCAGTAATACCCGCAAAAATATTTCTTTGCAACTTACTTTTTTTCAGCTCTTTGTTCTTAAACTTGATCTGATCAAGAAGACGCTCGTTAATAATTTGAGCTTTATCTATGTCTTTATGCAACTCTAGTAAATCACTTTCTTCAATAAAGGGCATATAAAATATATTTTAGGCAACACTATGTTTGTTAAATATAACTCAAAAAGGTCTTATAATTGTTACATCGACCCTTATTGTACACAAAAATAGGATTAACGGCAAACATAACAAATAATATAGATCCTATTTGTTCAATAAAAATTTGAAAATCAAATATTTAAGAATTTTCTGACATCCAAAATTTATTCGTCAACCAGGCTAACCCCATCATCTTCCAACTTAATTTTTCGCTCTTTATATAAAGTGCCCAGTCCTTTCTTAAACGTTTTTTTACTCATTTGGAGCATATCCCTAATCTCCTCGGGGTCAGATTTATCGTGCAATGCCAAAAAACCTCCATTTTCTTTGATCACACTATAAATTTTATTCGCTGCCGGTTCTAGAACCCGACTCCCCAATGGCTGCAAAGAAATATCTATTTTATTGTCATTTCTGATCTTCTTTACACAACCTGGAATAACGTCTCCTATATTTATTGTTTTGAAAACTTCGTTGAAATAGACCAGCCCTTTATGTTTTTCGTTTACGATAACTTCCCATCCCAAATCTGTTTGCCGGGTTACCACGAGATCCACTTCGTCCCATTCCTTTATTTGAAGGTTTTCGTTACTCAAAAACTTATCCAGCTTATTGGAAGCTACCAATCTTCCTGACTTTTGATCTAAGTAACAGTGTACCACATACCATTGGCCTTGCTTCATTTTATTGCGTTGTTCCCTAAAAGGGACCAAAAGGTGCTTTTCAAGGCCCCAATCCATAAAAGCCCCATATTCATTTACTTCCGCGACTTGCAAAAGACGAAATTCACCAATCATAATATCTGGGTCAATAGTTGTGGCTATTGGTCTTTCATCGTAATCCAAATAACAGAACACCTCTATTTTATCTCCTATTTCATAGGCCGTAGGTACGTACTTGTTAGGCAGTAGAATATCATTACCCTCCTCGTCTCCCAAAAAAAGACCTACACTGGTATCTCTAAGTATTGTTAGATTGTTTTTTTTCCCTATTTCTATCATGCTACAAAATTACATTATTACGGGAGTACAATTCTTATAAATTCAAATAAAAAAGGCCGCTTCATAAGAAGCGGCCCTAAAAAATTTTAAAATATCCGGATTAATACACGGAAGCTTTGTTGAAATGCTTGCACAACATATAATAAACCACGGCTCTATGCTTGTTTTTGTTAGAAGAACCATATTTATCCATAACGGTTTTTATGGCATCCATTAACTCAGGGCCGTCTTTAAGTCCCAATTTTTTAATAAGGTAGTTGTTCTTAACAGTTTCCAACTCTTTTTCATCTCCTCCAGACACTTTAGAAGCGTCAAGGTTATATATAGAAGGGCCTAAACCTATTGTTACCTTTGTTAGCAAATCCATATCCGCGCTTTCACCAAATTTGTCTTTGATGTCCGCTGCATATTTTACAATTAAATCGTCTCTTTTACTCATAATAATTAGTGTCTTTTAATTAAATAGTTAATATGCCACCTAAGATATGAAATGAAAATAATCCGTCAAAATTTTATTGTTCTTAACTCGCGGTGTTTGTACCTCTAAAAGTTTTGGTCTGTTAGAGGCTTTATAAAAATCGGACAGTTCCTTTGCGAGCGAATTTTCATCGGACGAGAGCACATACTCTATATTGTACATTTTACAGATAGACGATGCGTTAAGATCATGTTTGGTCTCAAAAAACCGCTCAAAATTGGAGGTATCCTCTTTACCTGGCAAGATTCTAAAAATGCCCCCGCCATTGTTATTGATCAAAATGATCCTAAAATCATTTCTGATATAGTTGTTCCACAGAGCATTGCTATCATAGAAAAAACTAAGGTCACCGGTAATCAATAAGGTAGGAGCGTCTTCATGAACAGCGGCTCCGATTGCCGTAGAAGTACTGCCATCTATACCACTTGTTCCCCGATTACAAAAAACCTTCAGAGAAGCATCTAGGTCAAAGAGCTGGGTATATCTAATGGTGGAGCTATTGGCTAAATGCAATTGGTAATTTGAAGGTATTTCTTTTAAGATACGATCAAAAACCAAAAAATCGGAAAAGGGAATTTTACCCAAATAAGACTTTCTTTTTGCCTCATAGTTCTTTTTTAGCTTATTCCAAAAAGTAAAATAATCGGAATCTGTGGTGTCATCAGATGCATACAAAAACGACAAAAAATTATTGGGAGGTACTTTAAAATGCCCTTCCAAACAAAAAAAGGTATTGTTGGCCCTGGTATTTCCTACATGCCAATGATGCTTGGGAGCATAATCCCTTAGAAAAGCCTTTATTTTTTTTGATACGATCAGCCCCCCCATGGTCACCAATACATCTGGCCGTAAATTTTTAAAATATGCCTCCCTATCCTCTTTTAGCTCAATAGGGGCCAAAATAGAATCTATACTATTAAAAAAGTTTGGATGGTGAAGGTTAGAAGTGGTCTCGGTAAATACAAGAACAGATGGATCGTTGGCGAGTTTTTCCAATACCTCCGATTCAATTACATGGGGAGGGTTGCCCCCTACAAGCACCATCTTCTTTTTGGCATGTTTCCAATGCCTTAACATATCTTGGGACAACCGCCCTACTTCGTCCTCTTCAAACAGCTCTATATTTGGCTTTAAACAGGTGCCTTTCTGCACATTGTACAATGGTTCTTCTAAAGGAATATTAATATGAACCGGAAGGTTCTCATGTATAGCACAGTTAATGGCCCTATTTAATTGCTTATCGTTATAGGCCTGTACTTCTTGTTGTAACTCTTTTACATCCTTATGCTGAAATAGGCCCGGATCGTACTTATTTATAGTATTGGTAGCATGGCTAACATCTTGCCTTAAATTGGCCGATTCACCGATATGGTTCTTAAAGACATCCTTTTGTCGAATGGTCTGACCATCACCAATATCTATTTTATAAGATGGTCTGTCTGCAGAAATGACCACTAAGGGAACTTCACTATAATAAGCCTCCGCTACGGCGGGATAATAATTTAACAGGGCACTGCCCGATGTACAGACTACCGCCACCGGCCGGTTTAACTGCCTGGCCATACCCAAGGCAAAAAAAGCGGCACAGCGCTCATCTACGATACTAAAACAGTTGAAATAAGGGTTCTCTGTAAAAGATATGGTCAACGGAGCGTTTCTGGATCCAGGAGAAATAACTATGTTCTTTAATCCTTTGGCCTTACAATGCTCTATTAGACTCTGAGCTGTGGGTATTGTTGAGTATTTCATTACATACAAAAATACGACCTATGAACCTCTTTACCCAAAAGGGAAAGCATTAAGTCATAACCGCCTTTAACATGGTCAGGCTCTTATTTTCTGTCTCTTCCCACTCATTTTCCGCGTTCGAATCAAAGGTAATACCACCGCCCACGTATACAATGGCCTTACCATCAACTATTTGCATACATCGTAAGTTCACATAAAGCTCTGAACTGGTTGTTATAGATCTATAGGCACTGTTTTCTTTATTGCGGTTATTGGTATTACGCGCGCGCTCGTTTTTAAAATTAAGCTCTCCCAAGAACCCGGTATAATAAGACCTTGTATAGCTTTCGTTCTGTAGGATAAACTCTTTTGCTTCCTGTTTTGGAAAACCACATACTGCCGGTGTTGGATGCAATGCAGTTATCAATTCCCCTATATTATTTTTTTCGTACATACCAGAAATTTTGGTTCTAAGGTGCCAAAGATGTCCGGCCCTCACGGTTTCCAACTCACCCACTTCCAAGTTCTTACTTCTTTCCTTTAGTACGCTTTCTATATATTCTGTCACCAACCGCTGTTCATGTAGCTCCTTATCTTCCCAAATAGGCTTGTCCTCCGTTTCGTTTATCAACTTTGTTCCGGCCAAGGACATAGTGGTAAAAGCAGTCCCCCTTGTTTTTAACAAGATTTCGGGCGTTGCCCCCAACCATGTGCCAATTTTAGGATGATACCATACATAGCACAATGCATTTTCGTATAAATGAAGTAATTCCTTAAAAATGGCAATGGCAGATTTTGAGATGGAAACTTCCTTTTTTCTGGACAAGACCACCTTTCTATACTCACCGGACTCAATACCTTCTACCGCCTTTTTTACTATATTCTTGAATTCCGATTTCTCTATTTCATCTATCGGATTAGAAAAGCTTTTATGCCCCCTGCCCGTTTTCTTTTGGACAAGTGGTTCTGTCACAAAAACATCTGGACAAAGCAATACGGATGGAGCTTTATCATCAAAAGGTGCAAAAACAAATCCATTTTCCCTAAAATCTTTTATGGCATGGATTTTATCGTCGTTCTGAAAAAGACCATTTAATACCGCCGTTTTTGGTTTTCTGTATAAAACAAATGGCAATTGCTCCTCTAAATGTCTTTCGGCTTGCTTAAAAATAGCTGGCACTATCTTACTTTTTAGGTAATGCAATCGTAGTCAATTTACACACTGAAATCAACTGCTGCTCTTCATTGGTAATTTTAATGTCCCACACTTGGGTAGTTCTCCCTTTATGGATAAAGGTGGCCTTTGCGAACACAAAACCTTCCCTGATACTTTTTACATGGTTTGCAGAAATTTCTATCCCTCGTACAAAATACTCCTCGGCATTCAAGAAAATATAAGAGGCCATACTGCCAACGCTCTCGGCCAAAGCGACCATCGCCCCCCCATGCAATACCCCATCAGGTTGGTGCACCTTGGGTGTTACGGGCATTTTAGCGATCAGAAAATCCTCTCCGACGTCTACATATTCAATCTCCAAAGTTTCCATCATCGTGTTCTTCGAAGAGTTATTACAGACCCGAAGAATCTTATCTTTGTACTCGCTCATATTTTTTTATGTAAAATTAAGGAATAGAATATCAAAAAACATTAATAGAACAGATAGATTTACTATGAACATTTCGGTAAAACAGGTAAGTTACCAACACACAAATTCTTATGAAACCTTAAATGAAATAGGTACCAAGACCAAAAACGTTTGGCTGGCGTTTCATGGTATAGGCTTTCTTAGTAAGTTTTTTCTTAGGTATTTTGATGAACTAAAACCCGATGAAAACTATATAATTGCCCCACAGGCCCCTTCTAAATATTACCTTAACAACAAATATCGGCATGTAGGTGCCAGTTGGTTGACCAAGGTAGATACCCAACAAGAAACGGCCAATGTTATGGCATATATAAATGCTGTACTAGAAAAAGAAAACATACCTACGGACTGTAACTTAATTGTACTTGGTTTCTCTCAAGGGGTTTCTATTGCGACCAGATTCATCGCAAAATACAGAAAGCCCTGCAAAAAGCTAATTCTTTACGCGGGAGCCATCCCCAACGAACTTACAAAAGAAGATTTTCAACATTTAATAACCGGCAATACAGAAGTCACCACCATAGTCGGCACCGAAGACGAATATATAAACTCTGAAAGGCTTGCTACCGAAGCGTTAAAAATAGACACGCTCTTTCAAGGCAACGCAAAACAAATTACTTTTGAAGGAGGGCATGAGATAAAAAAGGAAATTATTAACTCTTTTGCGGACTAATATGGACATTGTTTTAGAAAATGAAAGAGTTCAACTAAGCCCTTTAACGCTTAACAACTATCATTTACTGTTGCCGATCGCTTCCCAAAAAGACTTGGTGCAATTTTCGCCTTCAGATATTGAAACCCCGCAAGCATTAAAAAATTATGTAGCCATTGCCTTAGAACAAAAAGAACAAGGCTCTGGTATCCCTTTTATCATTTATGACAAAAAAGAAGGGGAATATGCCGGTAGTACCCGATATATGAACATTCATTGGCAAAACAAAGTGGCCCATATTGGCTCTACATGGATCGGCCGTGAATTTCAGGGAACAGGATTAAATACCCACATGAAGTTTTTAATGCTGGAATATGCCTTTAACCATCTAAATTTTGAAAAAATTGAATTCAGGGTCGATGAAAGAAACATGAAGTCTAGAAAAGCGGTAGAAAAATTAGGCTGCACCCTAGAAGGCATTTTACGAAAAGATGTTTACCTATTAAGTGGGTTTAAAAGAAACACCTGCTGTTATGGTCTATTAAAAGAAGAATGGCTAATAATTAAAAAAACGGATTTTGAAGGTTACTCCTCTTTTTTCTCCGACTCCGTTTTATAATATGTAATTTTCCTCGTGGTATAGGCGTTATCGGGTTTTATAATTTTTTTGATCCAATTACCACCCTCTTCCCCATCGAACTGATATATATATTCTTTCTTTTCCGTTGATTTTCCGTCTACTATAATTTCAGATTCCAACATACCGTTTTTATCGTAATTATAGGAAGTACGTATAGTGGGCACAAATTTTTTCTCTGTTACCTTATAATCAAATTCCTGCCGCTCAATAAGTAGGTCATTGGCATCAAAAACCTCTTCAATGGCCCTATTAGGCTCTCCTTTCAAAAATTCTTTCGTTAAAACTATTTTTTGAACCGTCCCATTCTTTTTTCGGGTAGAGGTTCTAATGGATTTTAAGGGCACCTCGTTTAATAAATACGTAACCGTATACTCCCCTTTATATTTTTTATACTCAACCAAGGTCTCATCGGTACCCTCATTATTGGTCCTGATCATTCTTACCAAATCCCCCTTATCATCATAATGATAGATATAACTGTCTAAAAACTCTTTGTCGTATGAAATTATTTTTTCGATTACTTTTCGGTTAGAGGTAGTATCCGATTCAAAAAAGTGGGCAATGGAAGTACTTGGGTCAAATTTATTGTCTCTGTATGTTTCCGACCTTTTCTCAAGCAGCTCTCCGTTTGCATATTTGTATATGACTACATCATAATCAGCATCATTGTATCTGGTAACAGATTTGGTCAACAACCCTTCTTTATTAAAGTTATATTCCTCTTTGCCATATTTGGTACTTACCAGACAGGTTTTAACACTGTCCCTTAGATCAAAGTCCTTCACGGTAAAGACCTTAACCTCTTGGGCATAGAAAAAAAGAGGGGAAACCAACAATGTTAATAAAATGATGCTAAGGTATTTTTTTGCCATATAACAAAATTACTCCAATTTCTTTCCTATAGAAATTATAATTGTCTAAAAATAATAAGGAGCAGTAAAACTGCTCCTTATATTATGTTGAAATCGAAAAATGTTGTTCTTACTATTACTTCACTTCTTCGAAATCTACGTCTTCAACGTTATCACCTTCTTCGGTCGCACCTGATCCGCTAGCAGTATCTGCTCCTGGGGCGGCACCACCTTGTTGTGCTTCGGCCTGTGCTTTGTACATTTCTTCGGAAGCAACTTTCCAAGCTTCGTTTATCTTATCTAAAGCTGGTGTAATTACTGCCAAATCTTTTGACTCATAAGCTTTTTTCAATTCGGCCAAAGCTTCCTCTATAGGTTTTTTCTTATCATCTGATAACTTATCGCCAAATTCCGACAATTGTTTTTCAGTTTGAAAGATCATACCATCGGCCTCGTTCAACTTATCTGCAGTTTCCTTGGCTTTTCTATCACTTTCAGCGTTGGCTTCTGCCTCTGCTTTCATTTTCTTGATTTCTTCCTCTGTTAATCCAGATGAAGCTTCAATACGAATATCCTGTGATTTTCCTGTAGCCTTGTCAGTTGCAGATACCTTGATGATACCGTTGGCATCAATGTCAAAAGTAACTTCAATTTGAGGTGTTCCTCTTGGCGCAGGTGGAATACCGTCTAAGTGGAACCTTCCTATCGTCTTGTTATCGGCCGCCATTGGTCTTTCTCCTTGCAGCACGTGAATTTCAACCGATGGTTGGTTATCTGCCGCCGTAGAGAATACTTGCGACTTTTTAGTAGGTATGGTAGTGTTGGCCTCGATCAACTTGGTCATTACACCTCCCATAGTTTCAATACCTAACGAAAGTGGTGTTACATCTAACAACAATACATCTTTAACATCACCTGTTAATACACCTCCTTGAATTGCGGCACCGATAGCAACCACCTCATCGGGGTTTACACCTTTAGATGGTTTCTTTCCAAAGAATTTTTCAACTGCTTCCTGTACTGCAGGAATTCTTGTTGAACCACCTACCAAGATAATCTCATCGATATCGCTCTTAGACAATCCTGCAGACTTCAATGCGCTCTCACAAGGGGCTATGGTTCTTTTTACCAAATCAGCGATCAACTGCTCAAATTTAGACCTGGTCAACGTTCTTACCAAGTGTTTGGGTCCAGAAGCGGTAGCCGTAACATATGGTAGGTTTATTTCTGTTTGTGCAGAAGAAGACAACTCTATTTTTGCTTTTTCGGCCGCTTCACGCAAACGTTGCAATGCCATAGGATCTTTTCTTAGATCCATATCTTCTTCGGCTTTAAACTCGTCGGCCAACCAATCAATGATTTTTTGGTCTACATCATCACCACCAAGGTGTGTATCACCATCGGTAGACAATACCTCAAAGACACCGTCTCCCAACTCCAATATAGACACATCGTGTGTTCCACCACCAAAGTCGAACACCACTATTTTTTGATCTGTGTCTTTTTTATCAAGACCATACGCCAAAGAAGCCGCCGTAGGCTCATTGATAATACGTTCTACTGTCAAACCTGCAATTTCACCAGCTTCTTTTGTAGCTTGTCTTTGCGCATCGTTAAAGTATGCCGGAACTGTAATAACGGCACGTGATACATCTTGCCCCAAATAATCCTCTGCGGTCTTCTTCATTTTCTGAAGAACCATGGCAGAAAGTTCTTGTGGTGTATACAAACGGCCTTCGATATCTACTCTTGGTGTATCGTTATCACCTTTAACAACTTTATAAGGTACCCTTTCAGCTTCTTTACTAGATTCTGAATATTTGTTCCCCATAAACCTTTTTATGGAGTAAATGGTTTTATGAGGGTTGGTTACCGCCTGTCTTTTGGCGGGGTCTCCAACTTTAATCTCACCACCATCAACAAAGGCAATAACCGACGGTGTGGTTCTTTTCCCTTCCGCATTTGGTATTACCACTGGCTCGTTACCCTCCATTACGGAAACGCACGAGTTGGTAGTACCCAAATCTATTCCTATAATTTTACTCATTCTATATGTTTTAAAATATTAGTCTTTTAATTTAAATCAACATGTAAATGTCAAACAATATGCCAAGGGACAAAAACTGACATGATGTCATTTATATGATTTAAAACAGGGTTAAAACAAATAGTCAAATACTCTACAAAAACACAAAAAAACAAGTAAGCTCAAAGTAACTTTGTATTTTAGTAAACAGATTTTATATAAATGTCACAAAGAGAGAGCATCAGCATTTTTGATATGCTAAAAATTGGTGTAGGCCCTTCAAGTTCACACACTTTAGGGCCTTGGCGAGCTGCCGAAAGGTGGATAAACGAGCTGAAAAAAGACAACATTTTTGACGAGGTCGTACGAATAAAAGCCCATGTTTACGGTTCTTTGTCCTTAACGGGCAAAGGCCATGCCACCGATTATGCCATAATGTTAGGCCTTTTGGGCACAGACCCGGAATATGTTCCGATAGAAAACATCCATTCGATGGTAGAAAAGGTAAAAGAATCTAAATTATTGGATTTTGGGGGAACGAATTCAATTCCTTTTGAGCCAGATATTGATATTGTTTTTCACAAAAAGTTTCTCCCCTTTCATGCCAATGGGTTAAAGTTTGAAGCTATATTGAATTCTGGAAAGAAAAAATCAAAAACATACTATTCCATAGGTGGTGGTTTTGTGGTGGTCGAAGAAAGAAAAAACGCCAAGAAAAAAGATGCTGCCTTTAACACCTTCCCTTTTCCCATACAAAACGGGGAAGAACTGCTGGAGTGCTGCTCAAAAAACTCGAAATTAATCTCAGAAATTGTTTTGGAGAACGAACGCTCGCTCAGAAGCGATGCCGAAATAGATTTCCAGATCAAACGTATTTGGAACACCATGTTAGAATGTATGTACATAGGTTGCCATACCGAAGGTAAACTTCCAGGAGGATTGAATGTGAAACGCAGGGCCTATGAAATGCACTCAAAACTTAAGGGCAATCTTCCGTATAACAGTCCAGAGGAATGGTTGCTGAGCATTCGACAGACCGAGGTCAAATTTCGCCAAATATTGCAGTGGGTAAGTTGTTTTGCCCTAAGTGTCAACGAGGTCAACGCATCGTTGGGTAGGGTTGTTACCGCCCCTACGAACGGAAGTGCGGGTGTAATACCTGCGGTACTTATGTATTATATGGTGATAGAGAACCATGCCGGAAACTTTGAGCACATTAAACAATTTCTGCTAGTAGCTGGCGAAATAGGAAGTATTTTTAAAAAGGGTGCTACCATATCGGCCGCCATGGGTGGCTGCCAAGCAGAGATAGGTGTTTCTTCGGCCATGGCCGCCGGAGCATTAACAGAATTATTGGGAGGCTCACCCGAACAAGTACTAATGGCCGCTGAAATAGCGATGGAACACCACTTGGGCCTTACCTGCGACCCTATAGGAGGCTTGGTACAGGTACCATGTATAGAACGTAATTCTATGGGCGCTATTAAGGCCATCAATGCAGCAGAACTGGCATTGGGGTCAGACCCTTCAGAAGCAAAGGTACCGCTTGACAAGGTGGTGCAGACCATGTGGGAAACCGCTAAGGACATGAGCTCTAAATACAAAGAAACTTCTGAAGGAGGGCTTGCCGTAGGTGTCTTCTTAAGTGATTGCTAAAGTAGCCATGGCTAAAGACCGCTAAACCGGGCAACCTAATTAACAAGTACCATGAAACAATGAAAAACCTTATATCGGAACGCATTGCGGATTTTCTAAAGAACTATCCTCCTTTTAATTTAATGGACGACAAATTATTGGACACGTTGTCACAAGAAGTCTCTATTGTTTATAAGGAAAAGAACAGTGTTGTTTTTTCTATGGATGAAAATCCGCATTCCAATTTTTATGTTGTACATAAAGGGGCTATTGAACTTAGTAATACAAAAAGCAATGTCATTGCCGATTTTTGTGACGAAGGTGACATTTTTGGTTTGCGCCCCCTTATTGCCAAAGAAAACTATCGATTGGAAGCAAAGGCCTACGAAGAATCCATTCTTTATGCAATTCCCATAGCTTCTTTTAGACCCATAGCAGATTCCAACCCCAATATCTCTAATTTTCTAACCGAGAGTTTTGCTTCCAACACCAGAAACCCTTACAACAAAAAAAATAGGATCACTCCACAAGAATCGCCCTATAATATAGACACCGGAAAAGATATTATCTTAACCGATTTTCAACCCGTAAGATATTCTAAGAGAATTGTCTCTTGCGGCCCCCGGTATACAATCCAGAAGGCGGCACAACGAATGACCAAAAACCGTATCGGCTCCATTTTAGTATGTGAAAAAGACCTACCCATAGGCATCATTACCGACAAAGACCTTAGAAACAAGGTGGTTTCCGAAAACCACCCCATTTCCTCTAGTGTAAAGACCATAATGTCGTCCCCGGTAATCACCTACCCCAAAAAACTAACCATTACCCAGGCACAAATGGCCATGATGAAAAGCGATATAAGCCATTTGATACTTACCGAAGACGGTACCGTAAACACCCCAGCAGTAGGGGTCGTATCTAAAAACGATGTCATGGTCTCATTGGGCGATAACCCAGCGGTAATAGTAAAAGCCATAAAAAGAGCCCGAAAAATAAAGCAGATCAAAGAGCTTAGAAAAAGTATTATGGTACTTTTAAAAGGGTATTTGGAGCAAAACATACCCATGGCCTTGACATCGAAGATAATTTCGGAGTTGAACGACACTTGTATTAAACAAGTAATTCACATATCATTACAAAAAATGAAAAACCCGCCTCCCGTCAAATTTGCATGGTTGGCACTAGGTAGCCAAGGGCGGGGCGAACAATTACTGCACACCGATCAAGACAACGCATTGGTTTTTGATGATGTACCCGAAGATCTGTTGCCCGAAACGACCCAGTATTTTTTAAGCTTATCAAAAAAGGTTACCAAAGGACTTAACAAAATTGGTTACGAATACTGCCCTGCCGATATGATGGCAAGCAACCCACAATGGTGCTTAAGTCTTAAGGAGTGGAAAAACAAGCTTTCTTACTGGATTACAAACCCGGGTCCGAACCAAGTCTTAATGTCTTCCATTTTTTTTGATTATAGTTTGGCCTATGGCGACAGAAACTTGTTGGACCAAATGTCGGACCATATATTTAAAAGTGTAAAAAAATATCCTATTTTCTTGGTCCATATAGCGAATGGAGCACTTCAGAACCCTCCTCCCACAGGGTTTTTTAGGCAATTTATTGTAGAGCAAGACGGACAACATAAAGATTTTTTCGATCTAAAGAGCAGGGCCCTCAGACCCCTTATTGATGCCGCTCGGGTTCTTGTACTATCACATTCCGTAAAAAGTATTAGCAACACTTGGGAGCGTTACGAAAAACTGGCAGAAATAGAACCCAACAACCAAGAACTATATTTGGCATGTTCATATGCCACTAAGGCCCTACTCAAATTTAGAACCAAACAAGGCATACTACACAATGATTCTGGAAGGTTCATTGAACTGGAAGCATTGACAAAAGAAGAGAAAATGAAATTAAAAAGAACCTTTAAGGCCGTAAAGGAAATACAAGAAGTCATATCCATAAGGTTTAAGGTTTCCAATATTTTAGGCTAATGAGTTTATTTTCCACATCTTCGAACCTACCCTCTTTTTGGCATGATTACGCCAATCTTTTTAAACAAAAGAAAAGCAAGAATTTCGAGGAACTTGTTTTTGTTGTCCTGGATACGGAAACAACCGGTTTCGACAAAGTTCAAGACAGAATTCTTTCTATAGGGGCCCTAAAACTAAAAAACAACATTATTCAGGCACATGAAGTTCTAGATATTTATATATATCAAGAAAAGTTTAATAAAGAAACGGTTGCGGTACATGGCATTTTAAAGAACAGTAAACGCAATCGCGTGGAAGAAACGGTGGCCCTTCAGCAATTCTTAGCGTATGTGGGCGATGCCATTATTGTGGCCCACCATGCCAGTTTTGATATCGGCATGATCAATATGGGCTTAAAGAGAATGGGGCTTCCAAAACTCAAGAATATAGTGTTGGACACTGGCACCCTCTACAAAAAGACACTGATCAAATCATATTTGGTACAACCCCAGCAGCATTACACCTTAGACGATCTAGCGGAGAAATTTGGCATATCAAAAAAAGACAGGCATACTGCACTGGGCGATGCCTATATAACAGCGGTCGCCTTTTTAAAATTACTTACCAAACTAAAGGAGAAAAAAGAACTTACCCTTAAAAATCTTCGGTAATTAAGAGCCGGTAAGATATGCTAGAACATTATTCTCTATGCGCTCCAAAATGTGATCCGTTTCCGATTTCACAAAATCTTCTCCAATAATATTCTCATAGAGTTCTATGTATCTCTGAGATACGGTTGCTATGTATTCGTCCGACATTTCCGGTACCGTCTGTCCTTCCAGCCCCTGAAAACCATTGGAAATCAACCACTGGCGCACAAATTCTTTTGACAACTGTTTTTGAGCCTCTCCCCTATTTTGTCTTTCTTCATAGCCATCGGCATAGAAATAACGTGATGAGTCTGGCGTATGTATCTCATCTATCAAAACAATTTTACCATCCTTCGTTTTTCCAAACTCATATTTGGTGTCTACCAAAATCAGCCCTCTTTTGGCGGCAATTTCCGTTCCTCTCTGAAAAAGGGACTTTGTGTATTTTTCCAATACGGCATAATCACTTTCAGAAACTATACCCTTTTTTAAAATTTCCTCTTTTGAGATATCCTCATCATGGTCTCCCATTTCGGCCTTGGTTGCCGGGGTAATAATGGGCTCTGGAAATTTATCGTTTTCTTTCATCCCCTCTGGCATGGGCACACCGCACAACATACGTTTACCCGCTTTGTACTCTCTGGCTGCATGTCCGCTCAAATATCCCCTTATTACCATTTCTACCTTAAACGGATCGCAGGCATGGCCAATGGCTACGTTAGGATCGGGGGTCGCGATCAACCAATTTGGAACAATATCGGCCGTAGCTTCCATCATTTTGGTGGCAATTTGGTTTAATATCTGCCCTTTATAGGGAATTCCCTTGGGCATGACCACATCAAAAGCCGAAAGCCTATCCGTTGCTATCATAATCAATATATCGTTTTCTATGGTGTAAACCTCCCTAACTTTGCCTTTGTAAACATTTTTCTGGCCCGGAAAGTTGAAATTGGTATCAAAAATGGTGTTGGACATTCTCTTAATTTTGATGTTCTATTGTTTTATATGCGTCGATTACTTTTTTCACTAATTTATGGCGGATCACATCTTTATCATCTAGATATATTACCTCGATTCCTTCTACATTTTGAAGTATAAGCAAAGCCTCTTTTAAACCGGAAATAGTTCTTCTTGGCAAATCTATTTGACCGGGATCTCCCGTAACCAAGAACTTGGCATTTCTACCCATACGGGTAAGAAACATTTTCATTTGGGCATGGGTGGTATTTTGGGCCTCGTCCAGTATTACGAATGCATTGTCCAAGGTTCTCCCCCTCATAAAGGCCATGGGCGCTATCTGAATGGTTCCGTTCTCAATATAATGCGCCAGCTTTTCCGTAGGGATCATATCTCTTAAGGCATCATACAAGGGCTGCATATAGGGATCTAGTTTTTCTTTAAGGTCGCCCGGTAAAAACCCTAGGTTCTCACCTGCTTCCACCGCTGGTCTGGTAAGAATTATTTTCCGCACCTGTTTTTCTTTTAAAGCTTTGACCGCCAATGCTACGCCTGTATATGTTTTTCCGGTTCCTGCGGGCCCAATGGCAAAAACCATATCATTTTTTCTGGCCGCATCTACCAAGCGCCTTTGATTCGCGGTTTGTGCCTTGATAAGTCTGCCGTTAACGCCATGTACCAAGGTATCACTACTTTTTTCAGAAGATTGGTATCCTCCCGAGGCATCGCTCGTAAGTACGCGTTCAATGCTGTTCTCGTCCAACTTATTGTATTTAATGAAATGCTCGGTAAGCATGTCAAAACGTTTATCGAACTCCTCTAATTGATCTTCGTCTCCGTAGGCTTTGATCTTATTACCGCGAGCAACGATCTTAAGCTTGGGAAAATACTTTTTTAAAAGATTGATATTCTCGTTTTGTTGTCCAAAAAATTCTCTGGGACTGACATCTGTAAGTTCTAAAATTATTTCGTTCAAATAGTGGGATTTTGAAGATTTTAATTCCCCAAGATTAATTTCGCTTGGCTGTTTTTTTGCTTAATTTTGTAAATCAAATTTAAGTAAAATTTAAGTTTGTTTAACCAAAAACATATCAACATTGCTGTATGGCAATTATCACCCTTACTACCGATTTTGGATTAAAGGACCACTTTGTGGGTGTATTAAAAGGCTCTATCTATAGTGAACTGCCGGATGTACAAATTGTTGACATTTCACATGACATAGCTCCCTTCAACATACATGAGTGTGCCTATATTCTAAAAAATTCGTATTACAGTTTTCCGAAGGGCACGATCCATATCGTAGGGGTGGACTCTGAGGCCACACCAGAAAACAAACATGTGGTGGCCTTGGTAAACGGGCATTTTTTTATTAGTGCCAATACGGGCGTCATTGGTCTTATTACTTCTGAAATAAAGCCTGAAAAAGTTGTCGAAATCAACATTCCAGACCCAATACATGGGTCGTTTCCTGTATTGAGCGTTTTTATACAGGTGGCATGCCATATTGCCCGCGGCGGTACGCTAGAGGTGGTCGGAAAACCATTTTCAGAATTAAAAAGTCTAAGGGAATTTGCCCCTAGAATTACCGAAGATGGCAAACGAATCGTGGGCAGCGTAATCTACATAGACAATTATGGCAACGTGGTTACCAGCATTCAAAAAAAACTGTTCGAAACCTATAGAAAAGGACGTGATTTTGAGTTATTGGTAAGAAACCATAAGATAAAGAAAATACATAACGCTTATAGCGATTTTATAGATTACACTGTTGAAAAAAACAAACGAAAGGGAGACGGAGACCTACTTGCCCTGTTCAACTCTTCTGAATATATAGAATTGGCCATTTACAAAAGTAATCTGGCCACAGTAGGGGGAGCATCCACTCTTTTAGGCCTCGACTATCGAGATACCGTCATCATCGATTTTCATTAGCAAAACCCACCGAAAAAAGTGATTTAAAAGGAGGGCATCACTACTATTAATGATACAACTTTCAGTTTTATTCCTTTATACAATAGTTAATAACTCTTGGCACTACTTTGCCCTCTTACTTTTTAACCTTGATATTATGGCGCTTTTCCCCATAAATCGAAGCCCCACGACTGTTAATAAGTTTGTTTCCGATAAATAACCATTTCAAATATCTTTGTTTTATGGTTGGAGGCGCTCTTATTAAAGTACCTTTATAAAGAAATAAGAAGCGGCTTATCCCATTTATATTAAACCAAAGAACAACTAATGAAATTTATTGTCTCGAGCACTTATTTATTAAAGCAACTTCAAATATTGGGAGGGGTTATCAACAATAGTAACACCTTACCTATTTTAGACAATTTTCTTTTTGACCTTGATAAGGATAAACTAACGGTATCCGCTTCGGACCTGGAGACAACGATGAGTTCTGTTCTCAAGGTAGACTCCGATAACGAAGGCACCATTGCGGTACCCGCCAGATTACTGCTAGATACCTTAAAGACATTTCCGGAACAGCCATTGACTTTTATTGTAGCGGACAATAATACCGTTGAGATAAGCTCTAACCACGGTAAGTATGCATTGGCGTACGCCGACGGAGCAGAATTTCCGAAGGCAGTGGAGCTTGCAAGTCCAAGTTCTACCACCATACTCGGCGATATACTTGCCACGGCGATCAACAAAACCATTTTTGCAGCGGGCAACGATGACCTAAGACCTGTAATGAGCGGTGTGTTTTTTCAATTTTCTCCCGAAAATTTAACTTTTGTGGCTACGGACGCACACAAACTCGTCAAATACCAAAGAGAAGATGTAACCGCCTCTGAAGTTGCCGAATTTATTATGCCGAAAAAACCGCTAACATTGCTGAAAGGAATTTTAGCAGGTAGCGAGTCTGATGTGCTTATCGAATACAATGAGAGCAACGCAAAATTTACTTTTGACGATACCGAACTGATATGTAGATTAATTGATGGAAAGTATCCAAATTACGAAGCGGTTATTCCAAAGGAGAACCCAAACAAATTGACCATTGCCAGAAATCAATTTTTAAGTTCTGTAAAAAGGGTCTCTATATTTTCGAACAAGACCACACACCAGATCCGCTTAAAGATTGCAGGTGCCGAACTTAATATTTCTGCCGAGGACATAGATTACTCCAATAAAGCAGAAGAACGCCTAACCTGTTCGTACCAAGGTGACGATATGCAAATAGGTTTTAACTCAAGGTTCTTGACCGAAATGCTTAACAATCTAGGTTCTGACGAAGTTTCTTTAGAAATGAGCCTACCCAATAGAGCGGGTATACTTACGCCAATAGATGGTTTAGATGAGGGTGAAAACGTAACCATGTTGGTAATGCCAGTTATGCTAAACAACTAAAAGTAAATTACCCTATAAAAAAGAGTCCGTTTAAACTATTTTAAACGGACTCTTTTTGGTTTTGAACTATTATGGAATTAAGCAATTTAATTTCAATGGTTTTAAAAAGATATAATCTTATTTAAAATCTTCAGCACACAATTCCACTATTAATTTTTCCATCATGGCAACACCTTTTTCCAATTGTTCAATAGCTATAAATTCATTTGCCCTATGTGCTTGAGCTATGGAACCTGGGCCACATATAGCAGCATGAAAACCTTCATTCGCAAACTGACCTGCTTCTGCGGCATAGGAAACCGTATCCAACTTATCATTACCAGATATCTTTTTGATCAAACCAACAATATCATCATCAGCCTTTGTATCTAAATGAGGCACAGGTGGGTGATGTTCGACATTCTTAATCTCAAAATCTGGAAATATTTTTCGGTTCTTTTCCTCCCGTTCTCTACAAAATGCCTCAAACTCGGCAACAATACTGCTAATATCATCTTTTGGAATGGTACGTAAGTCCCAATAAAAACTTGCTTTGTCCGCAATAATATTAGGGGCAATGCCCCCTTTTACCAAACCAATATGTATACTTGAATGTGGCGGATGAAAACGATCATCTAATTGTTTGTCTGCAATTAACTGGTCCATTTTCTGTTCCAACCAAAGAATCAAATGCATAGCTTCGTGAATGGCACTAATTTCTTGCTTAATTCTACTACTATGACCTGCAGAGCCATTTACATACGTTTCTAGAATATAAATACCTTTTTGCCCAACAATAGGCTCCATTAAAGATGGCTCCCCAATAATTGCATATTTTGGAGTTTCTGCATAATACGTATTTATATCACGCGCCAATTCTGGTGCTGCCAAACACCCTACTTCCTCATCGTAAGAAAAAGCAAAATAAATAGGTTTCTTCA
This sequence comes from Maribacter thermophilus, assembly GCF_001020565.1. GTDB lineage: Bacteria > Bacteroidota > Bacteroidia > Flavobacteriales > Flavobacteriaceae > Maribacter > Maribacter thermophilus. The sequence continues at coordinate 1,444,086 of NZ_LDAS01000001.1, forward strand.
AGTCAGCTTCAATCATTTGCGGTAAAGCAGCTAGACAACAAGCCAAAAAGCCCTTCATATCACACGAGCCTCTACCATATAATTTTCCATCACCTTTATCGGTAAGTACAAAAGGGTCCGTAGTCCACTCTTGTCCTTCTACAGGAACAACATCTGTATGACCGGATAAAATAACACCTCCGTCAACAGCAGGTCCTATTCTACAATGTAACGACGCTTTGGTACCTTCTTCATTAGGCACCAACCTAGTTTCGATACCTTGCGACTCTATATATTCTTTTATCCAATGAATAATACTTAAATTACTTTCACCCCCTAATACAGGAAATGCCACTAGTTTTTCTAGAATACTCTCAACGGTCATATTTAACTATAATTTGTTGCTACTGCGACAATCAATGCTAAAAAAGAAATTAGCAGCAGACATATTAGTACTGGAAATATAAAACGGATCCATCTATCGATGGGCACGCGACACATACTTAACATTGCTATTAACCCACCTAAGGTCGGGTTAACCAAATTTGACAATCCGTCACCTATTTGAAAAGCCAATATCGTTATTTGCCTAGACAAGCCCAATGACTCCCCTAAAGGAAGCATTACAGGTAAAGTAGCCAATGCTTGCCCACTACCAGATGGTATAAAAAAGTTGATTACAGACTGAGAAATGGACATGCCAATGGCACTAACATACAAGGGCAACCCTTCTAAAAGCAATGATAACTGATAAGAAATAGTATCACCAATATTACCCATTTCCATGAGTATTTTAATAGAAGTGGCAAAACCTACCATAAAAGCACCCGGTGCCGCCAAACTCACAGACTTAAGAACTGTTTCACTTAGTGTTGTAGCACTCATTCGAGACACTATACCGCATAACAATGCTATTATCAAGAATACTGCCGACAGTTCGTTAATAAACCAGTGCCAATTAAAAACCCCGTATAAAATAAACAAAAGACCCACAATAAAAACAGAAATTACCATCTTGTTATTGGTGGTTAAATTGTATTCTTGAATAGGTTTTGACAATGTCAACTCTGACACGTTAAGGCCTATACCTAGGCTCTTACTTGGGTTTGCAATAATTTTTTTAAGATACCTTACATTATAGTATGCCATAATTCCCAATGCCGAAAAGCAAAGAATGCTGCGTAACAATGCTCCAGAAAACATGGGCAATTCTGCAATTTTATGTCCGGTACCAACGGTATATGGGTTAATTGGCGAAAGCCCGAAACCTATAGTCATTGCCCCAACCGATATACCGGCAGCTAGCATTAAATCTCCACCAAGAGCAAGGCTCAATACAGCTGCAATTGGCACCATAGCTATGTTATTTTCATAACCTACGGTAACACCCAAAATGCCATATATAAATGTCATGATGACGACTATGACATATTTATTCTTTAATCCTAATTTTTTCACAAGTGTACCCACAGCGTTTTCTACCGCTTTCGATTTTTCCATTACCCCGAACATGACACCACCTGCCAGTACGATAAAAATAATTTCTACAGCAGCCTTAAAGCCTAAAGGCATAGCCCTAAACATATCTAAGAAACCAACTGGTGTAGAAGCTATGGTCTTATAAGAATTAGGTACTACGGCATTTCTACCATCTACCATTACCCGCTCATATGTGCCTGCTGGCAAGATATAGGTCAATACGGTTATCAAAACAATGATACCGAACAACATCGTAATGGCATGTGGAATTTTTTTAAAGAAGGACAGAAATTTGGTCATGAATGATATTGGTCCAATAATTTTCTTTGGAAAAAAATTTTCTGAATTAGTTTGGCTCGGTTTAGTATAAAACCTGAGACTCAAATATAAATATATATGACCGAATACATTTTTCTATTCCATTAAAAGTTAATACTGATTTTTAAGAATAATGTAATTGTGATATTGAATAATAATCTCAAAAAAAGAGCCACCAAACATGGCAGCTCTTTAATAAAATTATATGAGGTAAATTATATAAACCTAATTGTACCAAAATAACTGGGCGATTCCCCGTTACTCGCTCTAAAGGCATTAACCGCTGGCATTACTATAGATAATATACCCGCAAATATTAACAGTAATATCCCTAGGCCGAATAATAAGATTCCAGGAATACCTATAACCAAATACAAGATTAAGCTTAATTGAAAATTGATAACAGATTTACCATGCTCATCCATACCTATAACAGAATCTTTGGTCGTTAACCAAATTACGAACGGCACTAAGAGACCGCCAAAACCTGTTACAAAATCTAAATATTGAGATAAATGTGTAATAACCAAGAGATTTCGGTCCTCACGTACTTCTACGGCGTTTTTATTAACTACTTCCATTTTTTGATTGATTTAATGATGAATACTATAAATAAGACGCACAAAAAATGAAAATGTTACAGTATACATAACAAAAAACCCCGCAAGAGCTATATCTTACAGGGTTTTTATGACTTGAATATAAAAGCTTATAGTTTGCGCTGCAATTTTACAAGCTTTTCTTTTTTCTTTGTAATACCTACTTTTAATTTACTAATCTTCTTTTCGGTTTTTTCGATATCATTGGGAGACAATTTTCCTTTAATTTTATCCACCTCCATTTTGTCACTAATCTTCGTTAACTTTTTTTCGTTCTTATCAATATCCTTCTTCACGGAATTAATCTTGTTGTTGAGTTTTTCATGCTTCTTATTCGCTTTTTCCGCCTCTTTTTGGGCTTTCTTTTCTGCTTTCGCCTCTTTTTCCGCAGCTTCTACTTTCTTCTTTATTTCTTCGGCCTCCTGCTTTGCCCGCTCGGCCTCCGAAATCACTTCTTTTTGAACCACGCCCCCCTCTTCTTGTTCTTGTCCGAAAGAACAGGTTGTTACTCCAAAAAGAAATACTAAAAAGGGCAATAAATGCATTTTCATAATAATAAATTTTATAGTTAATGGATCGCGAAGTTAGTTATTTTTAGATATCCGTATCATTTAGAATTTCTATTTTTTGAGGCCCTGTACAAAAGGTACATCTACTTGTTTTTGACTATTTTTGCAAAAACTTTCAAATGGTCCCTAACGATACTATTATTGCATTGGCAACACCTGCTGGCCCCGGGGCTATTGCTGTAATAAGGCTATCGGGTAAAGATGCGATATCCATTAGTAGTCAATTGTTCAGATCTATTAGGGGCAAGAATTTACAAGAACAAAAATCCCATACCGTTCATTTAGGTCATATCGTCGAAGGTGAAAAAGTATTGGACGAGGTCTTGGCCACTGTCTTTAAAGGCCCCAATTCGTATACAGGTGAAAACGTGGTAGAAATTTCTTGCCATGGATCACCTTACATACAGCAACAGATTATTCAATTGTTTTTAAGAAATGGTTGCCGAATGGCCGATGCCGGCGAGTTTACGCTCCGGGCCTTCTTAAATGGCAAGATGGATCTGAGCCAAGCCGAGGCCGTTGCCGACCTTATAGCCAGCGATAATGCGGCAAGCCACCAAATAGCCATGCAACAAATGCGGGGCGGATTCAGTAACGAGATCAAAAAATTAAGGGAAGAGCTATTGAACTTTGCCTCTTTGATAGAGCTTGAGCTTGATTTTTCGGAAGAAGACGTAGAGTTTGCCGACCGCACCCAGTTCAACCAATTACTGGAAAGAATACAGAAAGTACTAAAAGGACTTATAGATTCGTTCGCTGTAGGAAACGTGATCAAAAACGGAATACCCGTTGCCATTGTGGGAGAGCCCAATGTAGGAAAATCTACCTTGCTCAATGCATTTTTGAATGAAGAGCGTGCTTTGGTGTCCGATATTGCAGGTACTACCCGCGACACCATAGAAGACGAAATATCTATAGGGGGTATCGGTTTTCGGTTTATAGATACTGCAGGAATACGTGAAACCGAAGATGTGGTTGAAGGTATGGGCATTAAACGGACCTTTGAAAAGATAGAACAAGCCCAGGTGGTCTTATTTTTAGTTGACGGCCCTAAAATTTTAAGTGATGAAACAAAACTTAAAAACATCGCCGTCGACTTTGAGAAAATAAAGAATAAAAACCCTCAAAAACCTTTACTATTATTGGTGAATAAGTCTGACACTCTTTCCCGAGAAGACAAAAACAAGCTTAATGACCAATTACAGACCATTGATTATATTTCGGCCAAAACGGGCGAAGGTGTCGATACCCTGCAAAAAAAACTATTGAAATTTGTTAATACCGGAAGACTGGGTAAAAACGAAACCATTATAACAAACACAAGACATTATGATGCCCTTATTCAAGCTCTGGAGGCCATAGAAAAAGTACAGTTCGGCATTACCGAAGAGCTATCTAGCGACCTTATGTCCATTGATGTACGGGAAGCCCTTTACCACCTTGGTGAGATTACCGGGCAAGTAACCAACGACGAGTTGCTGGGCAATATATTCGCGAATTTCTGTATTGGAAAGTAATCACCACAAAACAAACATTCAGAAAACATACGACAAACCACCATTAAGCCCTTAATACAGGGCTTTTTGTTTGCAGTAAAGTTAATATCTATTTTGTGATGTTATACGTTTATTATGTACAAATTTGTACCTTTGTTGTACCTCAATACGTTTTGCAGGGCTTATTTGTACCTCAAAACGTTTTTTTAGGGCAATTGTGGCACACATAGACACACATAGGCACACACAGGCACAAAATGAGTAGTAACATTAAAGTAAAACGGATTTGTCAGCATTGCAGTAAGGAGTTTACAGCCCGTACAACGGTAACAAAATACTGTTCCCATAAGTGCAGCCAAAGAGCATACAAAGCCCGTAAAAGAGCCGAAAAGGTTAAGCAGTCAAACGCTGAATCTACTCGAATAATTAACCAACCTATTGAGCAACTGAAAGCTAAAGAGTTTTTAAGTATTAAAGAAGTATGCCAGTTAGTTGGAATAAGTAGGCGTACTGTTTACCGTTTGATTGAAAATGGCAACCTAAATAAAATTAAGATTGGAAGCCGTACCCTTATTAAACGTTCAGCACTAAACAGGCTATTGAGTAATAAAGAAACTGGAAAATCCGAAATACCTGAACAACAAATAAATGACCCCAAAAACTGGAAACAGACAAGGGCATTTGATATTAAAGACTGTTACACCTTAACAGAAGTACAAGACAAATACAAGGTTTCTGAAAGTACAGTACAGCAGTTAATTAAACGAAACAGAATACCTAAAATAAAAAAGGGTTGGTATGCTTATGTACCGAAACATATTATTGATGAATTATTGACGTAAAAAAAAGTTTTTTTTAGACGTTCACATTTTTCACTTTTTTCACTAAAGCATAAAAGACAATGACAACAAAAGTAAGTTTAAGACAAAAGAAAATAAGTAAGGGGCGTAAAAGCCTGTATCTTGACTTTTACCCACCAATACCACACCCCGAAACAGGCGAACCCACACGCAGGGAGTTTTTAGGGCTTTACATTTACGAGAAACCTAAAACACCTATTGACAAACAGCACAATACTGAAACTTTGAAAATAGGCGAAAGCATACGTCAAAAGCGTGAAAACTTCTTAAACAAGCCCGAAATTTACAGCCAGTACGAAAAGGAACAACTAAGGTTAAAGGAATTAAACGAACAATGTTTTATTGAATACGTCACTAAGTTAACTAACAAACGCAAAGGCAGTAACCGTTTAAGTTGGGTTTCAGCACTCAAATACCTTGACACCTTTACAAATGGTAGTTTAAAGTTTGCCGACCTCAACGAAAAGTTTTTAGAAGACTTCAAAGAATACCTACTTACTACCAAAAGCAATAAGAGTAACAAAACAACCCTTTCACAAAATTCAGCCGTTTCGTATTTCAATAAGGTTAAAGCTGCACTAAAACAAGCCTACAAAGACGGTATTTTACAATACGACTTAAACGCCAAAGTAAAGCCCATAAAAGCAGCCGAAACAAGACGTGAATACTTAACCCTTGACGAACTTAATAAACTTGTAAAAACCCCGTGCAATGATGTTTTATTAAAACGTGCAGCCCTATTTTCAGCACTTACAGGGTTGAGGTTTTCAGACATTCAAAAAATGACTTGGGGCGAACTGGAATACATAAACGGGCAAGGGTATTTCCTGAACTTCAACCAAAAGAAAACCAAAGGTGTTGAGGTATTGCCAATTTCAGAACAGGCGTACAGCTTTACAGAGGGTACAGAAAACCCAAAGGATATGCCACAGGATAAACCCGTATTTGAGGGGCTTAAATATTCAGCCTACAATAATAAACACCTATTTCAATGGATTGGAGCAGCAGGAATAACAAAGGATATTACCTTTCATTGTTTCAGACATACGTTTGCCACCTTGCAACTGTTTAATGGTACGGATATTTATACCGTTTCCAAAATGTTAGGACATAAAGACCTGAAAACAACGCAGGTTTACGCCAAAATAGTTGATGAAGCTAAACGGACAGCAGCCAATAAAATAAAACTGGATATGTAACCACTTAAAGCATAAAAGGCTATGAAAGAAGACTTATTATTTTTTTCAAACACGATATGTTCAATTCCTTTAAACACACTTACAATTCAAAGATTGATTTATTTAGATAGTTGTTTATTACAGGTGGAATTTACAGACCCAAACAGCTTCATATTGCAAGACCTTTTGATAAATGTAAACAAGAATTATGTTAATGTAGTATTACAAAATTTATCAAAGGCTATTCAAACTAATTGCGGTAACAACATTGATTTGGATAATGTAAATGTTCCTGAAAAATTCGGGTACAGTTTTAAGCCTAACAATAATGAAAAATCAATAAGTAAAATTTATAAAGAGTATAAAATTAGCCCAACACAGCAAGAGCAGTTTAAAATAATTTGGTTAAAGACCTTTATTGAAAAGTTAAAAAAAATTGATTTTACAATTAGAAGTCTTTTACAATTACCCCAAAAAGATTATAGCAAACTAAAACCTGTAAAAGTTTTTGAATTATTTGAGGAATACCAAGTTTTTACTAGTAAGTTTCAACAAGAAATTGAAAAGGAATTTTTAAAGCCTAATTCAAAAAGTGACAAATTAAATTTCTACTTCAATAAAATGCTACCTGATTATATTGAAAAAATTGATAACTATTTTTCGCAATTTGAAGATTTGCAAACAAGTTTCAAAAGTCAATTTGGCTATCTTAACAACGAATATAATTCATTAAATAATATAATTTCAAAAGCACAAATAAACGAGATAAGTAGATTTGAATTGTTTTTTAAAAAAATTGATTTTAATGATTTTGAAAATGTAAAAAACAAATATTTATACGCTATTTCAAAATATGAAAGCAACAAAAGATTGCAACAACAAAAAACATCTATTTTTTTAACTGAATTGAGTAATAGAATTTCTAATTTAACAATAGAGATTTCTGAAACAGAAAAAAATAATGTGTTACCTCAACCAATAAACAAAGACCAAACCGAAAAGCCAAAACCTGAACCAAAAGAAACAGAACTTTTGGAAAAGATTAAAAAGCATTTTGAGTTTATGTTAAGTGATTGTCCACGAAAAGGAAAGCCAATTTTAACCAATGAAAACGACTTTAATAAATTAATAAAATGGACTACTTATTTTTTTGAAAACAACTTTGAAGTACCTAAAATTTCAGAGCCTATAAAGTCAGTAAATACAAATTTCTATATTACCCAATTAGCGTTTCACATACTGTTTGATGAATTAAGAAAAACAGGGTTTCATAATCAAAGAACAAAAAGCAAGACACCTTTGTTTTTACTTTGGGAAAGTTGTTTTGCAGATTACAAAGGATATAGAGAAACAAACTTTTGGAAAGTAAAGAAAAAGAAGGACAACGGTACTGATTACGACATAGAAGTAAAGAAACTTATGTTAATCGACTAACAAATACAACTACCCGTAAAATCGGATTTTACCCGTGAATTAACCGTATTTCCGTTTCAGTATTTCGCAAAGTATTATAAACAAAAATACTTTCGATATGACTGAAAATTTAACACACGACACGTTACCACAAGGAGTAACACGGCTAATTAAAGAAGTTAGCGAACTTAAACGCCTGTTAATTGAAAAACAGGAACAACCCACCACTGAACAGCCTGAACAATGGCTTGACCTCAACGACCTTATTCAGTACGACCCTGAAAAGCGTACAAAACCCACTTGGTACAGTAAAATTTCACGCAATGAAGTACCACACTATAAACGGGGTAAAAAAATCTATTTCCTAAAATCTGAAATTGATGAATGGTTAAAGCAAGGGCGTAAAAAATCTAATGCAGAAATACAAGAAAAAGCGGAAACGTATTTGTCGAACAATAAAAAAGCCTTGAAGTAATGGAAAACAAAAACAACAAGGCTAATGCTTTTAAGCACAAAAGACAGCCACAAGTTAAGCAATTAGTTTTAAAATCTATTGTAAAACAAATTGAAAAAAGAACTGGAGCGAGTATTTCAGAACTTAAAAATAAGTATTCAGAAGAAACTTTATTTGCAGTTGCATTAAAACACGTTACTACAACTAAAAAAGCACTTTGCAAGGCGTTAGATATAAACATTGATAATGCTTGCAGGTTTAAGCGTAAACTTGAAATTAACGGTTTATTAGTGCAGTCTATTGATCAGGTTATTTGCCCTTTTACAAAACGTTCAGCACACCTTTTAAGCACCAACCCCAAAGAGTTTGAGAGGTTATTAAAATCTAAGTCTAACCAAACTAAACTTTTTGAGTAATGGAAGCAAAAAAGTTAAACCCACAGTTTGACGACTTGGCAAAGGCAGAAACCTTTACTAATCATATTCAGGAAATAACGGAAACCAAAGCAACCCCACACGCTGAAATATTAAACCAGTTAATTGAACAGTTTGAACCGTTGGACTTTGAAGCAATGGCAAACCCACACAATGCCGAAAACTTCAAACTAAGTAATAAGCACTATACTGTTTTATCTATTGAAAACGTCTTACAGATAGCTGAAAACAATCGTTGGGGCTTATGCAAAAACCACGATTTTATTTATTTGTTCAATGGTACTTACTGGGATGAACTCAATAAAGAAACATTCCAAAAGTTTTTAGGAAAGGCAGCCGAAAAAATGGGCGTTCCTACCTTTTCAGCTCGGTACTATAAATTCAGAAAAGAATTATACGAACAATTTTTAGGTACAGCATACCTTGAACCTAAACCACCGTTGGCAAATAGGGTTTTAATCAACTTGCAAAACGGCACGTTTGAAGTAAGCCCAAACGGTACACAATTAAGACCGTTTGACCGTGCAGACTTCCTTACCTATCAATTACCATTTGAATACAACCCACAGGCAAAAGCCCCTTTATTTGAAGAGTATTTAAACAAGGTATTGCCCGATAAAGAACGACAAAAGGTTTTAGCTGAATATTTGGGCTTTGTTTTCATTAAGCACGGGAGCAATAGGCTAAAAGAAGAAAAGGCGTTAATACTTTACGGTACTGGGGCAAATGGTAAGTCCGTATTCTTTGAAATAGTAAGTGCCTTACTGGGTGCAGAAAATACAAGCAACTATTCATTGCAAAGCCTTACAAATGATAACGGCTATTTCAGGGCGAAATTGGCTAATAAGTTGGTAAACTATGCAAGTGAGATAAACGGCAAACTGGAAAGTGCAATTTTTAAACAATTAGTTTCAGGCGAACCCGTTGAAGCCCGTTTACCTTATGGCGAACCTTTCACGCTGAAACAATACGCCAAACTAATATTTAACTGTAATGAGTTACCCAAAGACGTTGAACATACAAACGCCTATTTCAGACGGTTTTTAATCATTCCCTTTGATGTTACCATACCACCACAGGAACAGGATAAACAACTACACACCAAAATAATTGAAAAGGAACTTTCAGGCGTTTTTAACTGGGTACTGGACGGCTTAAACAGACTATTGGAGCAAAAGAGGTTTACAGATTGTGAAGCGGTAAAACAAGCCGTTGAACAGTACAAAAGCCAGTCCGATAGTGTAAAGATGTTTATTGATGAAAACAACTACCAAAGCAGCCCAACCGATTACAGGCTAATAAAAGAACTATACGCCGAATACAGGGGCTATTGTATTGAGGACGGTTTTAAGCCCGTGAACAAGTCAAATTTCATTAAACGCCTTTCAGGTTTCGGGGTTTTGGTTGATAGACTTAATGTAGGTAATGTAGCGTATTTGTCAAACGGTAAAACTTATTCTTTTTGATATGAATACAGAATACCGATACATATTTGAAAAAGGAAGTAAAAAACACCTTTGCCCGAATTGTGATAAAAAACGTTTTGTAAGATACATTGATACACAAACAGGCGAATACTTACCTGAACAGTACGGACGTTGCGACCGTGAAAGCAAATGCGGTTATTTTTTAAACCCATACAAAGACGGTTACACAAAAGCTATTTGGGAGCGGGAGCAAGGAAATAAAACAGACTGGAAGCCACAGCAGCCAAAACGAAAAAAGAAGCCCGTAAACAAGCCGAAAAGAACGTTTATTCCCGTTGAGGTATTCAACCGTACTCGTGCAGGATATGAACAGAATACCTTTATTCAAAACCTACTTACACGGGTTGCCTTTCCTTTTGAAGTGCAGGACATTGAAAAGGTTATTTCATTGTATCATTTGGGAACAGTACAAAACGGGTACCGTACGGGGTCGAATACTTTTCCTTTTGTTGATATAAACGGCAATATTAGGGCAATACAAGTGAAACATTTTGACGAACAGAACCGCACAAAAGCAACAGACTTTTTGCACTCAATAATTGAAAAGTACCATACCCGAAACAATAAGCCGTTGCCTGAATGGTTGGAAGCGTACAATAAGAATGAAACAAAGGTTTCCTGTTTGTTTGGCGAACACCTTTTAAGTAAATACACATACAACCCTATTGCCTTGGTTGAAGCCCCTAAAACGGCAATTTATGGCACGTTGTATTTTGGTTTTCCTGAACAGCCTACAAACTTACTTTGGTTGGCAGTTTACAATTTGAGCAGTTTAAACCTCAACAAATGCAAGGCCTTAAAAGGCAGGAATGTTTATTTGTTTCCCGACCTATCAAAAGACGGCAAAGCCTTTGAGTTATGGAGCAATAAGGCCACCGAAATACAAAAGCGTTTACAGGGTACATACTTTCACGTTTCGGACTTACTGGAACAGTTAGCACCACAGCAAGACAAAGAACAAGGCAAAGACATTGCAGACTATCTAATAAAACAGGATTGGCGACTGTATAGAAAGAAGCAAGAAAGAATTGTTTTTAGAACGCTAAAAAAGGAAACATCACAGCCCGAACCTGAACCAGTTGAAACCTCAACCCGTGAAAATAGTGAAAAACGTGAACGTCAAAAAAAAACCTTTTTTTCGCAACCTGAACCAAAACTAAATGAACCCAACTACATAAAAGAAACTGAACGAATTGAACTACCAAAAAAGGAACAACCCGAAAACTGGGGTAACGATATTGCAGAACTGGAAAACTACTTTGCAAGTATTGAACTGCCAACTCAACCTATAAAACTTAACAAAGGCAGTACAATAAAGAACTGTTCCTTATTCATTGAAAGCCATTTTATCAATGTGAAAAAAAACGATGGAAAAACGAGGTTTTTACCCTATTTAAGTCGATTACATGAATTGAAAAATCATTTGAATAATCAAGATTTTTCAATTATTCCTTAACTATTTAGGTTTCATTACAAAAGAGAATTAAATACCACAACCTTATAAATTCCCAACTCTATACAATGAGGCGTTACAACTAATTATTACCAAGCTAAAAGAGCAAAGGGAATACCATTACAATAAACGCTTTAAAAGCGTTTGCAAAAAATACAATTTGATTTAAACTTTCTTTCTTCACTACTATCATGTACCTTTAAGACATGGCGGACTTTTGTAATAAATGCAGAAATAAATTAGGTATGCAAACAATTATACAGTCCATTGATTTTTGCGAACATTGCCAACAATCAAAATTTACATTTCAGAGCATAATATATTTTATTAGATGGGCACTTGCTATAATTGTTGTTGGGTTAACTATAATATCTATCTTTCTTCTATCATACTATTTTTTTCACTTTTGAATGATTAATATTAACTCGTTAAATAAAATTTACACAATGAAAAAAAATTTATTACTCATATTAATTTTATCTTTTTTTTCTTGTAACAGTTCAGATGAAAATTCTGACTCTCAAATGGTCAATGAAAATTCTGAATTACTAATTGGTAAGTGGGCTTATGTTTCGGTAAAAAGAAATGGCAGTATAATTGATTTTGTACATTCTGGTGAGGGGTGTTCTGATTTCAAGCCTGATTACATTGAGTTTACTGAAAACGGAAGATACATACAATTTGCTTTTTTAAATTGTCAAGAAGAATTCAGTACTAATCTTCTTTACAAACTAGTAGATAACGCAATAATAGTTTCTTATGAGAGCACTAATGAAGAAGCTTTTACAAGTGAAATAATAGAGATAAGTTCTAGTACTTTAATACTCCGAACAATATCAAATGATATTGTTTTAGAAGAAGGGTTTAGTAAAATAGAATAAGAAATTATTTTGTTTAAATATTCTATAACATATCGTCAATTCATTTTATTGAAGCAACAATAAATAAATGATGTTTTCCCCTTACCCCTGTACCTTATTTGTACCTCAAAATCTTAACTAATTGATATTCAATACCAATTACTTTTTGTATTGGAAAGTAATAAGGTCGAACAACATCAAACAATACCCTATTAAAGACTAATAAACAGGTATTTATAAAAAATTATCAAAATTTTCGTTTCTTTTTATTGGATGATAATTGTACTTTATTTAGTTGATGCCGAAGTGTACCTTTTAAACTGTTAATACAATGAAGGTACAATAATGTGTATCTCCCATGAAAATAATACTCCGAAAAAAGAAACTAAAGAACAATAAGGAAAGTCTTTATCTGTGTTCATTCCCCAATTAGTAGGACAGGTTTTCTACAAATCCAGGTTAATTTATGCTGCTTTTTTAAACATGTCCATTGGTCTTTCATAATCGATCGGTCCATGTCTTCTTTCGTTGTTGTAATATTCAAAGTATTCCGCCAATGGCAGGAACAGGTCGAGTCCGTCATTTGGTGGGTTCAGGTAGATTTCCTCATACTTTACGCTTCCCCATAAGCGCTCTATAAATGCAATGTCCGTTGCCCTTCCCTTACCGTCCATCGAAAGTTTGATCTCTTTGCCCAATACGGTACTTGAGAATTCATCCGAGGTGAACTGGCTGCCTTGGTCCGTGTTTATTATTTCAGGTTTCCCATGCTGTACAACGGCCTCTTCCAAGGTCTTGGCGCACCATTGGGCATCCATGGAGTTGGAAACGCTCCAATGGACGACGAAACGACTGTGCAGGTCTATTATCGCCATAAGGTACATATACCCTTTTCCATGGGAATATAGGTAATGTCGGTCGCCCATACCTGGTTGGCCCTGGTTATCTCCAAGTTCCTCAACAGATAAGGGTAGGTTTTATGGTCCTTGTTCCTCTTGGAGGTATGTCTGCCCGGCAATACGGCCCTTAGGCCCATCACACGGTAATAAAGCCGTTCGATACGGTTCCTGCTTACCTTATGCCCTTTGTCACGGGTATGCCAAACGTGCATGCGCTTGGCGCCCTTCTCGGGGTGGTACAGGTAATGCTCGTCCATAAGCCGCATCAGTTCCAGATTCAGCTCCGTTTCCCCTCTTGGGCTATAATACAGCCCCGAGCGGTGGATACACAGACTGCGGCACTGTACCGATATGCTCAGTTTGGAATGGCCCTTGGTTATGTGCTGTATAATTTTACAACATTAAAAACCACGAAATATGAAATGGTCAATATCAATTATCACTTTGCTTCTGCTTTGGTCGTGTGGAAACTATCAAGAGCAAAATGCACGAGGCAAATGGATAAAAGGAACAGAACAAGAAAAATTAGAAACCGTTGAAAACCAATTTAGGGGTTTTGATATGGCAATGGTAGAAACAAGCTATCGATATCAGGAACTGTATTGGGCAGTTCCTCGTCGATGCCGTAACCGATGAAATATAGGATGTCCAAACGCAGCGAACAATGGGCGATCAGCCGGCGGTCGCTGATGATGTTCTCCAGATAGCCCACAAGGCAGAGCTTGAAGAAGACCACAGGGTCGATGCTCTTCTGCCCGCTATCACCATAGTAACACTTGGTCAGCGGATAAAGGAAATCAAGGTCCACGGCCCCTTTCAACCTCCTGTAAAAATTCTCCCTAGGCATACGTTCGCTCAACTGGAAATGCGCGAACAACTTTTCCTGGTACTCCTTTTTTCCCTGCATACCGACAAGTTACGATCCTTCACACGATCGGCAATGATCAAATCCCTTTTATTATATAACTTGTGCAACAGGCACATTGTATAAGCGTAATGCGGGCTGAATGGCTAAAATTGAGTATTTTGGCATTTATCAAAGTTTGGTGCAGGCGGACAGTAAATCGCTCCGAAGTCCCGCACTACGCTTAGGTACTGTGTCAAAAAACAAATTTTTTCTTTAATAATTTTAGGAAACAGGTTGATTTATCAAGTTGTTATCCTGTGCAGCAAAGGCTTCATGCTTTTGCTGCTTTTTTATT
>NZ_LDAS01000001.1:1459984-1709984 GCF_001020565.1 Maribacter thermophilus
GCAACAATATGAAAAACCGAAAACTTTGAGAATTAAAACAGTATTTTTCATATCATTCTTATTTTGCTTTTTCTCTGTATTTGGACAACGGACTATAAGAGGAAAAACTATCGACCAATTTTCTGAAAGTGCAATTGGAATCACAATATTCGACAAAGACACAATCAAAATCGGACAAACTGACTTGAATGGGTATTTCCAAATCAAACTACCCAAAGAAACGAATAAATTGATTTTTGCTGGAGTTGGTTATGAATGGGCAGTTGTTACAGTTCCATCGGAATGTGAAAATCTAGAGATAATTTTATTTTTGGCTTCTACTTACGATTTTATGTCTCCTAGAAAAGTTGACAGACTTCGGAAAAAAGAATTTAAAAAATTAACCGAATTGCACTATAAAGCTTACAAAAAAGGAATTTTTGAAACCGAAAAGCCTTGTTTTATTCGAAAGTTCGAACCGAATTGGCCAAAATAATTGAATGAAAATACTGTTGCCAACAAAGAACTGAGGCAAAAAACAAATAAATTCTTCCTTAATCTGAGACAATATTATTCTAGGCCCTTAGATTCAAAAATCAAATTCCCCAGGCTTTTTTATTCGATTCATCTTCTATTTATCTAGGCAATACCAAAACATACGATTCATCGTACGGGCTACCCGATTTTGCAATGGCAAAGGACTGTTTAAGCAGTTTGTTGGCCACCGCTCAATGCCAGTTTTGCTCTTCCCCTTGTTCACGATCCGATTATATACTTCTTTACATGTCTTATTATGTTTACAGGCATTGAAAGAGCACAGGAACAATAGATTGCGAAGCTTTCTGTTACCGACCAAAAAAGTACAAATGGCAGCCAAGACAATCAAGGTACTTGGAAAGGTTATTGATAAGGCAAGGGGCATAGGGGAAGACAATGGCTACTGAAATCAATGGAGTAGGTTGCGCCCTATCATGTTTTGCTTTTTGCTTATCTGCCGGAACGCTACAAAACCAATAGGATCCATGCGCAAAAGTTAGGGATAAGATTTGGTTATGTTTCGGAATTTATTGATTTCATGTTACGAAACAAATAAATGTCCTGCCCTTGCAAATATTTATTCAAACATTACGTATATGGATTGATAGTATTCCACCACCAAGAAATTTACGCTTATATTTTCTGAAGGAGATTAAAAACCCGTATTTTGTTTTATGTCAAGCCTTTCAGCCAATAAGAAAATGAGCAAACCATCCGTATTAAATTTTTTATTATTTTGATTATGCATCTCTTATGTAAAATAGCTAACATAGGGATCAATAGAATTACGTCGATCTTTTGGAATCAAAATTCTCCTATCCAAACTTTTATTCTCATTCTTTTGCTAACCACCAGCGCAGTAAGGGCACAGAACATTAAAATAGACAGCTTAAAGAAAGAGTTGGCATTTCATACCAAAAAAGACACTGCAAAAGTTAATTTGTTAATCGAGCTTTCTAAAAGTTATTCTACATCAGATATAAACCGATCCAACGAAAAGGCCCAAGAAGCCTATGATTTGGCCAAAAAGCTTAATTACAAAAAGGGAACTGCAAACAGTCTACTAAGATTAAGCAATAATGCCTTAAGAAACGGTGAACGAGATAATGCCGAAAACTATACGCTTAAAGCCTTCGAAATATGTAAGGAACTTAAGGACCCGGATTGTATTTATGCTTCCTATACATCTTTGGGGAAAATAGCATACTTAAACGGTGAATTTGATAAGGCTACCGACTTTTATAAGACAGTACTTGAACTAAGCATTAAAAATGGTGACTCATTAGTTCAAGCAAATATGTATAACCATATTGGAACCTCCAGATACAGAAAAGGAAATTTTGATGAAGCTATCGAACTGTTTAAAAAGGCTGCTGATATAAGTGAACAATTAGGTGAGGAAAAATTAAACTTGGACATTTTAAATAACATTGGTGCAATTTGCCTTAATCAAGGTAGATATACAGAAGCTCTAGCTTATTTTAATAAATGTTTGAGCATACATATTGCAAATGATGACAAGGAAGATATTGCCGTTTCTTCTTATAACATAAGTGCGGTCTATTATGAATTGAAACAGTACGACAAAACACTTGATCATCTAGATATTGCACTAAATATTTATAGGGAATTAGATGATAAGAAACAGATTTCCAGAACATTGATCAACAAGGGGGCGGTTTATGCAGATTTAAAAGATTTTGAAAACGCCTTGTTGTATATGACAAAATCTATAAACCTAAGTAAAGAAATCAATGATAAAACAGAATTAAGTGGGGGTAATTTTCAACTTGGGGATTTGTACTTTTTAATGGATCAACCTAAAAATGCTTTGAAACATTATAAAGCTTGTTTAGAGATAAGTGAATCTATTGAAGATAAGATCTATAGCTGCCATGCCCATATTGGATTGGCAAAAACTTATGTTTCGCTCAAAAATTATTCAAATGCTCTAATACACGCCGAGAACGGGAAAAAAATAGCAAATGAACTAGAACTTCTGCCTCAGCAAATATTGGTATACAAAACAATGGCAACCATATATAGCGCAAAGGGGAACTATAAAAAAGCCCTTGAAAGTCATCAGCAATTCAAATTATTGAACGACAGCCTTTTTAATAAAGAAAATATCGAAAAAATTGCCCAGTTGGAATACGAATACAAATACAAGCAGGCATTGGACTCTGCTAGTATACGCGAATTAAAACTTACCAAAACGGTAATGAGCACTTCGCAAGACCTTGCAAAGACCAAACAAAATTACCTTTGGGCCGTTATCGGCATTTTGGTTATCTCTATCCTGTCAGGTTCTTTGGTATTCTATCAAAAATACAAGAACGTTAAAGTAAAAAACCAAAATATTATTACCGAACAAAGGTTATTGCGCTCGCAGATGACGCCACATTTTATATTTAATTCGCTTTCAGTCTTGCAGGGCATGATCTTGAACAAAGAAGAGAAAAAATCAATTACCTATCTATCAAAATTCTCTAAACTACTACGACTTGTTCTAGAAAATTCAAGGGACAAAATAGTTCCCCTCATTCAAGAATTGGATGCCATAGACAATTATATGATCTTACAAAATATGGACGCCAATTCACCTTACGACTATAGTTTGGTGGTAGACGAAAACATAAATATCAATCTCTTTTTGGTTCCTCCCATGCTCATTCAGCCCTTTATTGAAAATGCTATAGAACATGCTTTTTCTACTAATCAAGAACATCGGGAAATAGAGGTTCACCTTAGTTTCAACAATCAAAAGTTAAGCTGTACCATAACGGACAATGGTGTTGGAATAGATGCCATGCTCCAAAAAACAAAAACAAAAAAGAAGTCGTTGGCCACCACCATTACCAGTGAGCGGCTAAACCTTTTGGCCAAAGATTTCAACATGCCAGGATCCGTATTTGTCGAGGATAGAAAAAAATATAATGAGCAAGGAACCAAAGTTACTTTGATCATTCCCTATAAAATAATAAAGAATTCATGAAAGCACTTATCGTTGAGGACAAAGCCTATATTAGAAAAGGTTTGATAAATATTTTGGAAACGGTTGAAACCAATATAGAAATCATAGGTGAATGTGCTACGGTCAAGGAGGCCGTTGTGGTCTCTAATGCCTGTAAACCAGAATTGATATTTCTGGATATAAATCTCACAGATGGTACTGGATTCGACTTTCTTGACCAAACCGAGCACCTTAGCTTCAAAACCATATTCATTACCGCCTATGAAGAATATGCTTTGAAGGCACTTAAGGCTGGTGCCGTAGATTATCTTTTAAAACCTGTTGACGTTGAAGAATTGGATTTGGCCTTAAAAAAGATAAAGACCTTACCTATTACCGAACAAAAAGAGCAAATAAATACGGCAAAAAAAGTTTGGTATCAAGATGATGCCACTTTGGTGCTTTCACTCAGCGACAGTTTTCAGGTCATAAACCTGCAAGAATTATTGTACTGTGAATCCGACAAGGGGTATACGACATTCTACTTGGCCAATGATAAAAAATACGTGGCTTCCAAACCCTTAAAGGAATACGAGGAGAAACTTGAAAAAGTCAATTTCACCCGGCCCCACCAGTCTTTCATGGTAAACTTGAAATTCATAGACAAATACGATAAGTCGGGCGTCATCTATTTAAAGAATGGTCAAAAAATCCCTGTCTCCTCCCGAAAAAAGGAAGCTTTTGTAACCACTTTTTTGAATTACAATAGTCATTGAGAACTATTGTCCCAATGATCAATATCACCGGAAATAGCTATCTCTCCAAAAACGCATATTTCCTTACTTCGCACGAATAATGATTCCCAGCTCACGAAAATAGATTGGCTATTTCATAGGAAATGCCACTGCCCCATCTTTACCCTGACCAAACCATTTCTTACTTAAGCCCGCTTCGAAAATCACACTTTTCCAATGGTGCTTATCAAGAAATATTAATATCAAATATTAATGGAAAACATCAAATCCAAACTAGGCCAAGGAGGCCTTGTGTTTGCAGCTATGGGCCTAATTTCTGCCCTTTTGTCAATTTTTAATTACAACATCAGATTACTTGCTTGGATAGATGGCTGGGGCAGTACCATGGGATGGGTGCTCAGGGCGGTATTGATTCTAGCAGGTGGCGCGCTGTTTTTCCTATTTGGAAGAGCAGAAGAGTAATAGTCAATCAACATAAAAAAAGCATAAAAATGAAAATACAGTTGATAATTTTAATGATAGCGATAACACTGGTTTCCTGTGGAGGAGACACGACAAAACTACCTGCCAACGCCGATGGCTTTGCAGGCATTGAGAAAGAACTGAAAAGTGAATTTGGGGATAGTGCTTACTATACCGAATTGACCATCATATACAATGAATCGATCGGTAATAGCATTTCGACCACGGTAACCGATGCCCCTGAATCTTTAAAAATGGGGCAATGGACCTACTCGTTGGGCAACTGGAACCAAACTTCTGAAGTAACCTTGGAAATACCAGAGGGTACCAAGGCGGCCGATTTTATGTTTCAATTGGGTGAAAAAATCAGTCTTGTGAAATTAGGAGAACTCGTTGAAAAATCGAGTGAGCAATTAAAGGCCAAGAAAGACATCGAGAACCCCCGACTTGAAATGGCTTTTGTCAAATACCCAAAGAACGGTGATGTGAGTGATGCCCAATACATCGTAAAACTGCAGCCTGAAAATGGGGGGACTTCTTTTACTTTTTCATACAAAATGGACGGTTCATTAATTGAAATGGACTACTAAAATTCCGAACCTATTCCTCAATTAAATTAATTTAACCAAAACAATCATGAACAATAAACTTAAAACTATTTACTTGGCCGTAAGTGTACTTTTTCTATGTGTTGCCTGCAACAATGATGATGATGGAGCTGTAACCGTAACACTGTCAGATTTAGAGGTAACCCTAGATGAAAATCCCCAAGAAGGTGATCCCGTGGGCACCGTACAAACCGATGTTTCCACCACAAATTTTAATATCGTCTCACAAGCACCTGCGGGAGCTTTGAATATTGACGGTTCTACTGGTGAACTTACTGTAGCCAATGCGACCTTATTCGATTTCGAGACTCATCCTACGATTACGGCAACCGTTACCGCGGACAATGCTGAAAATTCGGCAAGCATTACCATAAACCTGAATAATGTGAATGAGGTTTCCGGTCAGAATTTAGAGGTGACCATAGATGAAAATCCTGCCGAAGGGCAAGTTATAGGCAGTCTACAGACCATTGGAAATGCTTCGGGCTTTGCCATTACGTCCCAGACACCGAGCGGCGCTATGGGTATTGATTTCAATTCGGGCGAACTTACCGTATTGGATGCTTCGCTATTCGACTTTGAAACCAATCCTATACTGACAGCGACCGTTTCTATTGAAGATGCAGACAATCCGGTAACCGTAACCGTGAACCTTAATGATATTCTTGAAATAACCGTTCAGGATTTTATTGTTACGGTTGATGAAAATCCAACGGACGGACAGGTTTTAGGAACGGTACAGGCCAACAGCAATAGTACTTTAGCGTTTTCATTTACCTCGCAATCACCCATGGGCGCCATGGCCATTGATGCCGCTACAGGAGAATTAACGGTAATTGACCCCAACCTATTCGATTTTGAGGCCAACCCCGTGATTACAGCTGAGATTTCAGTGACAGATGGTGCGGAAACAGCTACGGCCACGGCCACCATCAATCTAAACGATGTAGACGAAGTATCTGCCACAAATACGGATTTGACCATTGATGAAAACCCTTCCAATGGCGATGTTGTGGGAACCATACAGGCCAGTGGCTCAAATCTAACCTATACCATTACGTTCCAAAATCCGGCTGGTGCATTTGCGATAGATCAGAATACAGGTGAATTGTCCGTAGCGGATGAAACCCTTTTCGATTTTGAAACCAACCCCAATATGTTGGCCACCATTTCGGTAAGCAATGGTACCGAAACAGTTTCTGCCAATGCGTTCGTAGAACTTAATGACTTGAACGAGATTGGGGAATTCAAGTATGGTGGTGTTATTTTTTGGATAGACCCTGCAAGTAACAATAGTGAAGGCTTGGTTTGTGCAATTTCAGGTCTAACCGTTAACGCCTGGGGTTGTTCAGGTATACTAACAGGGGCTTCTGGAAGCGGTATCGGAACAGGAGAAACCAATTCTGAGGCAATTATTGCCGCAGGTTGTATTCCATCTGCCGCATTAACTATTTCCAATTTGGATTGGAATGGTTATGATGATTGGTTTTTACCAAGTGTGGATGAATTCAATGAAATAGCGATAAACTACGACGATTACATTGCACCAACGATACTCGCCAATGGAGGAAGCGCCCTTTTTAGTACAGTATGGACTTCTACAGAAGTTAATGCAAATGATGCTTATATAGCTTTTTTAGGGGGTAGTGCTCCCATAGCCCTTCCTAAAAATACTGCAAATTTCACGGTATTGCCAATCCGGTCTTTTACAGACTTTTAAAAACAAACTACCGCCACAGATGGTCAAAACCATCTGTGGTTTTTCATTTATATCCAAAATCATACAACCAATGGAGAATTTAATTCAAATAAAACAACCATACAATTCTTTAGATAAACTCTGTGAAGTCTTAAAAAAAGAATCCGGTTTTGAGTGTTCAAAAGAATATGATGTTTGGGAACATCGCACGGACACCAGCGGACAAATGGCACCATGTATTGTACTTAAAAAAAGTGGCATGCACGCCGTTAAGTTACTTTTTGTGAATGAAAACACGGTGAAAGTAAACCATATCATTCCCAATAAACTAATGCATGCCTATTTCGGAAAAAGTGTAAAGGCTCGCAAAAGCATCTTAGAAGTGATTACTGGAGCCATAAAACAGGCCGTCTTGGTAAAATCGCAACAGCAAGCCTTTGAGGAATTGGAGGGCAAAATTAAAAGTTTAGCGGCCTAAAATTAATAATGTAATCCAATTAATTACATAACAATAATGGATAAAAACAACAAGTATTTTCCACCAATACATCCTAAAAAATCATCGACAAGACAGGATGAAAAATGGGACGAGGCAGTAGCTCTTTTTAACAGTAAACAATATAACGAGGTAGTGCCTACCCTATTGGATTATGTCGGGAATCATCTTTCCGGCAAAAAAAAAGGTGACACCTACGAAATACCCCATGGGTCGGTAGTGGTATCCATTACCCAAACAACTGATGAACTGTTGATCAAATGTCCTTTTTTGAACATAAAAAATGCCAAAAAAGTACCCATGATGCGAAAATTGGCAGAACTCAGAATGTATCCGCTCAATTTGACCAATATAGTCTTGGATAATCATTTGGTGTATTTTTCTTTTTCATGTCCAATAAGTCTTTGTGAACCGTACAAAATCTATGGGGTGCTTCGGGAAATATGCTATTACGCAGATAGCTATGACGACGAGTTTATAGAAAAATTTGGTGCAGCCCACATACAAGAGCCTAAAACAACCCCTTTTCCAGAAAACAGCAAACAGGAAGCTTACGATAATTATCTAAAAATTTTGGCGGATGACCTTCAACGATTTGACCGGTACATGGAAAAACGGCATGGAAACAATGCATGGTACAGCTTGAACATCACCTTAAAAAAGATAGAGTTTCATGCAGAGCCCCAAGGATATGTACGTACCCTATTGGAAAAGGCGATAGACGGACTTTTTGATGGTAGGCTACCATTTCATGACCGATTGCTGAATGGAAAATCGGCCTTGGAAAAATTGAAAGAACTCCCTAAGGAGCAATTCATGGCCGACCTCTATCAGACAGAAACCTTTATTCCCTATAAATACAGCGGAAAAAAGGAAAACATCAGAGAAAATTGGCAAGAAAATTATGAAGAAGCGCAGGAAATGATCGCCAACTCCAGATTCGAGGATGCTTCCATTCTTATACAGTCCTGTTTTTACAACATGTTCTTTTACAATTTGGTGAACGAAGAAATTAGCAAACCCATCACCGACGCCCTATCACAAGCCAGTGATTTGCCATGGAGCCAAGCGGCTCCCATCCTTTTAAAGGGCATGCAAGCCATCATGGAAGATACGTTTATGGATGCCGATTACGGTATGGACCTTACAAAACTTATGGGCGAACAAATGCAGCAATCCATGGCGGCCATGCAAAAGATGATGGCAAACTTTAAAACCAATTAAGCAAGGAATCATGAAGAATATAGAAAGTTCGGTATTTAAGATAAATACTTCAAATGGCACGGGCACAGGTTTTTACAACAAAGAAAATGATATTATCATCACAAACTACCACGTGGTGGCGGGTTGCCATACCGTTAGCCTGGAAGGGAAAGATAAAAACAGGTACTTGACCCAAGTGCTTTATGTAAATCCGGGAAAAGACATTGCGTTTTTGCGAGCTAACGACCTTCCAAAACCTATTGAAACGGTGGTAATTGAACATCGGACAGAATCAAAATCAAGAGACAAGGTGATTGTCTTGGGCTATCCTTACGGTATGCCATTTACAGTTACCGAAGGTATAGTTTCAAATCCACGCCAAAGTATAGGAGGTAACTATTATATTCAAACGGACGCCGCCATCAATCCAGGAAATAGCGGTGGGCCGGTAATCAATGAAAAAGGGGAGTTAATGGGGATTGTGACCTCAAAATTTTCCGATGCCGACAACATGGGTTTTGCCATTCCCATGGAAACCCTTCGGGAAGAATTAACGATAGTCAATGATATGTCGGATGCCTTTACCCTTGGTTGTTCCAACTGTGGGGGACTTATTGAAGAAAAGACCGATTACTGCCCCAATTGTGGCACACTTGTAGACGAAAAGTTATTCGAAGAAATGGAACTATCCGATTTCAGTCTAAAGGTGGAGGAAGCCATATACAAACTGGATATCAATCCCATTTTGGCAAGGTCGGGCAGGGAGCGTTGGTATTTTCACCAAGGCAGTGCAGAGATACGCATATTCGTTTATGACAACAATTATCTATTCGCTACCTCTCCCCTAAACGACTTGCCCAGTAAAAATTTGGCCGAGATTTATGAGTACATCCTAACCGCGGATATGGGTCCGCATCGATTGTCCATTTCCGATAATCAGATCTACTTATCGTATCGCATCCATATCAGCGATCTGTATTCCGACCATAAAAATGAAATTCTGGAATGTCTGGCCCAGCTTGCCACCAAAGCGGATGAATTGGACAATATATTCGTGAACGATTTTGGAGCGGAAATGACTCATTACAGCAAATAGTGCTTCGAAAGCCAAAAATTATTACTTGAAACAGGTAAACTTGAAAGGATCAATGGTTCCACAATATAATATTTCACAGCATGGCACATTCTTAATAAAGTTTAGTGCTATGCTGTTCATTGCCCTATTATTTGTTTCATGTAAAGCATTAGTACATACTTCTAGAGAAAAAGTAGTTTTTAAGACATTGGATTCCGTAATGTATCCATTTCAAGAAATCACGAATGAGAATGTTTCCAAATCATTTTCTGATTTGCTTGAAGAAAAAGAAATCGTGCTTTTAGACGATTGGAGAGAGTCAACATCAATTTTAGCAAATTTTATTCGAGCGGAATGCGCGGGCTGCTCCAACCGAACAGCAGACCTAAAACCCCTTTATAAAGCAGAAAAAGGAAAGTTTATCCATTTTGGAATTCAAAACGAAATGGGTGTTGAAAATTGGGTTTTTAAGAAAAACGGACGATTTCTGACCCGTTTTTATATGTTTCAAGGCGAAAAACAAGACAAAATCAACGAAGAACTAAAAGACTTTCGAAATATAGACTACACATTGGAAGGTGTTTATCCAATCGAAATCAATACTAAAAATGTTTACCTAGAACATGTATCATATGCTCATGGTTTAGATGCCGACAATCAATGGTACAAGACCATATATCCAACAAAAATCGGCTATGCTATAGACTTAAAGCAAAAAAATTCCGTTTTAAGATTTATGTTCAAGGGTGGACTATACTCGTATCAAAAACCTAATAAAAATGGGCAAAATCAAATCATCAACTTTGTGGAGCCCTCTTTTTACGCCAATGCTGTAACTATTGATGAGCCTCAATCCTATTCTTCCATTACCGACACCTTTTATGCCAATGCCACATTTTTCTTGTTCTTTTTGGAGGAAGATGCCAAAGTTTCTATCCGTATGAAGTCAAAGATAAAGGATATGGATTTCCGTTTCTCCGTGCTAGAAAACAATGGTTTTTATACCATGGAAGAATACCTCAACAAAAAGGGAAAATTGCATGGCCAATATCGAGAAAAATTAAAGAAGGGAGAATACTTGATCCGGGTTGCACATGAGAATGCTGATTTCATGCAAAACCCATTGTATACCGTTGAGATAGATAAAGAAAACGTGCATTAACCCGAAGCTATGAAATCATTTGACCATTAAAAACAAACCAACGTTGTGTTCATACTAGTCATTACCATACTGGTTATTGTAGCAATTCTGCTATTGATCCTTGCCTTTAGGTTTTTCAAGTGGACCTTAAAAAGCAAAAGACGGGTTCAGGCAGTTTTGGCCGTGTTGGTATTTGGTGCGACGGGACTGGTAATCCACCACTTCTTTTTTAAGGATATGCGGTTTATTCAGTCAAACGTATATCCCAATTTGTATTTGGTAAAATATCCGGATAAAGATTATTCCGTAGTACAGAATGCCATACAAGAAAAAATAAAGGTGCACCTACGGACAGAACATAAAACCGGAAAACCACTTTCGTATACCGGCGAAAATGGGATTCATTTTTATGAATACGGGGGAATGTCATTTGGTTTTATTGGGGAAGCTGGTACGGGCTATTTTATTGACCATGAAGAGGATTTTGGGGGCTTTGTAAGCGAAGAACTGGGTATGTACCAGGATTACCGCTTGGCAGAGTTTTATTATGACCCATGCCTAAATGATTCAACCTTATACTGTGGCGAAATCAATTATTTTAAAGAAGGTGAATTCTTCAAAGCCGACAGCCTAAAGAATATTTTTTCAAATGGTATTTATCCTAAAACAAAACATGTAAAATGAAGTATCAATTTGTATTTCTAGCACTCTTATTACTGTCTTGTGGTCAGGAGAACAAGCGCGTTGAAAAAGAGCAAAAAGCTAAAGATTCGGTGAATACCCTCTTTATGGAAGCTTCAGAAAACTTAAACGCGGACGAATGGGAAGCTCCAGCCGAGAAAAGTACCCAAGAGCCCAAGGACATCAGCATCCATAACCTATATATTGCTATGGCAGATAAGGATGAAGAAGAGTTTCTACGGCAGTTTCCTAAGGATTTCGAAGAATTTCAAAGCTATTTTGGCTGGGATGCACCAAATGACGCTCCCCATGAACTTTACGAACACAGTGTACATTATATCGAATACTTGTTTTATCTGCTGCGAACCAACAAATACCCCAGCTATGAAAAAAACATTATCCGTATTTGTGAGAACGGACAATGGGAAGCAGATGGGGTTAACTACTTTCAACATCATGTGCTAAACTATGTAAGGGAATACAAAAAATATTACCTGATGAACGAGCTAAGTAACGAAAAGGCAAAATTGGTGCTATTCTTTCTCTTTGACGGGCCACATCCAAAATTTGATGCTGATTTTGCATCCCATTTAACTACTTCGAAAAAACAGATTTTAGAAGATTTATTTGAAACAGCGTTTTTTGATGACAATGAAAATCCGGACCCATTTCCAGATGACCAAACCAATAGCACCTACACCTTATCGGATTACATGGAAAACGAGCACTTTTTTATCAGGGAAATTGACATCAACAACGATGGTGTACTAGATAAAATAGTAAGTGCAGGGCCTTATCAAGGAGACGAACTATTGCTCTTTACAAATGAAGGGGAAGCATACCAATTCGCTTTAAAAACCACCAATTTTTCTGAAGATGGAGGCAATCAAATTGTTGATGTGGTCGCAGAACCCGATGGTTTTTTCATTAAAACTGCCTTTCCTGATGGCGGACTAAACGAGGCCTACCATCACATAGCCTTTAAAAAGAATAGTTGGATACTGACCAATTCGGTCTACAGAACCCGAAGCAGCAATCAAAAAGATGCTTTTATCTATGTATGCGATGTAGCGCAAGGACTAAATATGGCCGGCACCCATTTTTTTGAGAAACTAAAGGGGATGCCCGATGAAGTTGAAAAAGACACTGTTTGCACGAAAGAAATGTTATAGATGCGAATTTTAAAATACATATTGGCCTATCTATTTTGGACGCTGTTGTGCCTGTTCATAGGCATTGGCTATATGCGTTTGGTTTTAGGAGCCAATACGGTAAGCGAAGAAGGATTGGGCTATTTGCTACATCTATTTTATGATATAGGGATGATTCAAGTTGGTCTGTGGGTTGGGAGCGCCATTGCATTATGCTTCGTGTTGTTAGATATTTTTTACCTACGAAAGAAACTAAAAAACAACCCGAAAAGGACGGTTATCCGTTTGGCGGTATTGCTAATGATCACTGTACTCGTTGCCATAGTGCATTATTTACTCGAAAAAGTCATTGACGTAATATAGCATAAGAAACTAAAAACAGTGGATTTATATAAACCATAATCGGCATTAAATGAAAATTCAATATCACATAGCCTTACTAGTACTTACAATCTCCTGTGGCCAAGGCTCCAAAACGGATAAAGAACCGGAGATCGAAACCCAAAGCGCCGTTGAAATCATTGAAACGGCTTTGGACACCTTACCTAAGAGCGTGCATTTAGATTTTGCCGAAGTAATTGCCAACAGCCAAACCAAAAAATTGCCACACATCGAAGACACAAATTTTGACAGTTTTATCGATGAAGACGATTATGATGAGGTAGATGCCAAAGCTTTGAAACTGGACCAAATCTATCCTGATTTTAATTCGGAAGGTCATAATTACAGAGCGATCACCATCTATAAGCTACCTGTGAATACAAATTTTCACACCATTGTAACAACCATTCAACACGGGGACCATGAAATGGAGACGATTATAATCAATTATGATACGGAGGGGAACATCATAGATCACAAACAAGTAGCTTTCGATGAAATAGCCGAAGGCATGTCCAGGACAGTCTCCCGAATTAGCGAAAGCAAACTAACGATAAACAAAATATTTTGGGGCAACACCAAAGAAGTAGAAGAAATTGAATATGAAATTAGGGGTAATGGCACCATTATAAAAATAGATGCCAAAAGATTGAATGATTCCTTTAAAAATTTTGCACTGATCAATGGCGTTTTAACGGACCTGAATTTGGATTGGGTGCAAACAAAGACCGATTTGATTACTACTCTGGAACACCCAGACAATCCCAACGAAAGCATTGTGGTCATTCCAGAAGTCGTGGATGAAGGCGAACAGTATTTTGACCTCAACAGCCACATTGTTATTGCGGACAACCGTTCTGGAAAAATAATGAACAAGTACTTTGAAAGTCACCAGACCAACCAATGGATTTCTGATGCCATTGAGTTAACTGAAATTCAGATTGCCCCAAATTTACTTGAGATTACTGAAAACAAAGTGGCTTTCGGTTTGTACGTTTCCTACTACGGACACTCAAGGGTAAATCCATACCAAAATAAAACACTGTCCCTTTTCATGAAATCAAAAGATAGTTTGATCAAGGTGCTTGCCAATTATACTGTTGCCATGAATCGTGGAGAATGGGATGGGGATTGTGACGGAAGATTTAAAGATGAAGAAAAAGCGGTGGTGATAAGCACTAAGAAGACCAATGACCATTTTGATATTCTGATAAACAACAAGATAACCGAAACCAAGATGTTTAAAGATAATGATGGGGAATGCCAAACAGAAAAATCCTTTCATGTTAAAAACAATGTCTTGAAATTTAATGGAAGTACGTATACCGAACATGATTCTGGGGCTATTTTGTTTTCCGAGTACGATCCAGAAAAATTGGAGGACATTCACATAGACAGGTTTGATGTAGATTACGCCTATCAGTTGGAGGCATTCAAAATAGCAGCAGGAAACTATAAACCAGAAGACGGACGAACCGTAGCCCCAGATACTGAAACGGATTGGGGCGATAGGCTTTTAATGTTGGATGCATCCAACAAAATAGTATACCGATCAAAAGGTATAGGTGACGCCTATCTATTTGAGCTCCATTTTTACAAAAGCAACGCATCGGACAAAGTCATTATTATTTGTCAAATGGC
The DNA here is from genome assembly GCF_001020565.1 of Maribacter thermophilus. Classification (GTDB taxonomy): domain Bacteria; phylum Bacteroidota; class Bacteroidia; order Flavobacteriales; family Flavobacteriaceae; genus Maribacter; species Maribacter thermophilus. The sequence continues at coordinate 1,474,747 of NZ_LDAS01000001.1, forward strand.
ATTTGAATATCCATTTGGAGGTGAGGCTTTTATTCTTGAAAACGGAACCCTGAAGTCTATGGGAACCCTTGACATTGAACCCTATGATGAAAATTTGGATACTTATTTGACAGATGTTTTAGAGATAAATGAAATAGAAGGTAGCCTTGTTTTCGCCCTCAAATCTGAAGAAGTAATTCTAAAGCCTGGTTCAGAAGACACACTTAAGACCAACAAAAATGTCATTTACGTGTATCAAAACAACGAATTGGCGTTGAAAACAAATTAGAAATGAATTTTAGGAACATCCCATTTTTGATGGCATTCTTTTTGGTTCAGGTGTTTTACGCCCAAAGCGGACCTATGTTGCCTGAGCTGCCCGCCAAGGGAAGGTCAATGCAAAATATAATCCCGACCAATTGGAAAATTTTGTCAAAAGCTTCAGGAGATCTAAACGGAGACGGTTATGAAGACATCGTATTTGCGATCGAAAGTCCCATAGAGAAAAAATATGTCTACGAGGACGGTTCAGATAGCGATACGCTACACATTAACCCGAGGGTATTGGGTATCTACTTGGGCAAACGCAATGGAAAATTGAAAAAAGTACTTCAATCCAACGCGTTTATCATCAACCGAAATACACCCACGATGGAAGAACCTTTTAAAGGGCTTCAAATTCTTCCAAATGGAGATTTGCAAATTGAGTTTTTTATATGGCCATGTCGTGAATGTACAACATGGTCTTCCCACGAATATATTTTCAGGTTTCAAAATAGCGCTTTTGAATTGATTGAATATAAGAAAAGTGCAGCCCAAAGGGTGTCGGGCGATGAAATGAATTATAGCATCGATTTTCAAAATAAAACACTGAAAATGATAACCGAAACTCGCAATGAAGACGATGAACGTCAATATAAGGAGACCTTACAAAAATTTGAGTTAGATCACTTAAAAACAATCCAGTCTTTGGGTAAACCTTTTGAGTGGGAATTTCAACAGTTACGCATATAACCATTTAAAAAAGTAATATGAAAATCATTATCGCCATTGCAATTCTAGCGCTTATCGCGCTAACTGGCATTATTGTCAACAACCGGATAATTGGTAAAAAAAATCAAATCAAACAAGCCTTTGGCAGCATTGAGATTTATCTTAAAAAAAGGTTTGATTTGATTCCGAACCTTATCGCCATGCTCAACAAATATCTGGCGCATGAAAAGGAAACCTTGCTAAAGATCACAGAACTACGCAGTGCTGCTGAAAAAGCCTCTGGGGCGAACGAAAAAATAAAGGCCTCAAACGAGCTAACGCATATTATTGGCGGGTTGAACATCAACGTGGAAAACTACCCTGATTTAAAGGCCGACAAGCAATTCACGAACATCGAATATGAACTTTCTGATATTGAAGACCAGATATCCGCGGCACGACGTGCCTATAATGCGGCGGTCACCAGCTATAACAATACCATAGAAATGTTTCCCGCAAGTATTATCGCGGGTATTCGAAAAGACCAACCCGGTACGCTATTGGAAATTCCTAAAGCGGAACAAAAAGAAATCAACGTTAATCAATTTTTAAATTCATAAATCATGCAAATGTTCGAAAACTTACCCTGGTACGGTTATGTGATACTGGCCATCGCTATTGCTTCTTATGCCATTCGTTATTTTAAAATTGGAAAGAAAGAATACGATGCCCCGGCCAAGACGAAGGCAAAATTTAGAAAGTCGCCAAACAGTGACCTCAATCAAGAACAATTATTTGGCTTGGCCCTGTATACGCCCATAGCCGAATGGTGGAAAGCCAACACCAACACCCTATCATTTCTCACTGCCAAAGATGTTAAACCCTATCTGGAAGGTTGGGGCATTGATACCGTGGAAGGGTATTGGGATTTGACCGAGTATTTTATGAAAGATGGTCGCCGATGGTACTTTGATTTTATCCAAGGAATGATTGAAAACGAGCCTCAAGAAAAATGGGGCGAACTAATGGATCAAAAATTCGGCAGTAATGAGCGGGCCCATCGTTATTTGAAAACGTTAAGTTCTGGAGAAGCCCTAAACAGTTTAAAGCAAAAAGGCATCATCCTTTTTGATTCCGAATTAAAGCTTGGTGTGGCAGGTTATGATGCGGCAGTATTGGTCGGGCAGGCACGTAAAGCCTATACCGGCAATCTTATTTCTGAGGAAGAAGCCTGGAAGGTCATCAATTTTGCCAAAGCATTGGCCTTGCAACATTTTTCTTCTTGGGAAGATTTTGGAAAAAGCTTTGCCCTTGGTTTTGCCATAGATATGAGTGCCAATTCCAATACGTACAAAGAAGAAGTATTCCACCTTTACAAACAGGTTTTGGAAAGCCCAGACAGTCCGTGGAACACCATAAAATGGCCCTAATAGTAGATAATGCAAGAACGCATAGTAACGGCCTATACCGAAACCAGCAAAGTGTTGGATACGCTTTATAAAAAAAAGAAGCGCACCCTTTTTTTGCAAAGAGTCATGTGGGGCATTACCGGTGTGTACCTCATATTTATGCTTGCATTGTTGGGCATACAATACATACCAATGCTCCAAAATACTTCTTTGGCTTTTTTGAATGTTTTCAAGAACAGTCACACCGATCCCTACGCATCGCTCTATCCAATAATGGGGCTGATGGTCCTTTTGTATCCGACCACCATCTTTTTTACCAGGACATTTCAAAAATTCAAAACCATTGAACAGAAAACCATTGCTAAAATGGTCATAATGCTGTTTCCACAGGTTGAGTTTACCCAAGGTGCAATGGCCCCATCCAATGAAGTGGTAAAAAGCAAATTATTCCCTTGGATAAAGGAAGAAGCACCAGTTTATAGTTACGGACAGATTAGAAGAAAAACCAATAATACAGAAATAAACATAACGGATTTGGGCATTGTGGAAAACAATGTAGCCAACAAGTTTTTGGGTATATTAATGCGTATTCCCGTTCTAAATATGATAGGCGTTATGTACCAGACCGTATTCAAGAATATGGTAACCAAAAAATTAGCTGACAACACCAACTATTCTTTCCGAGGTATGTTCTGTTGGTTGCGGTTTAAAAAGAAATTGAACGGCCATACGGTGGTATTGTCCAAAAACCAAATGACAAAATTGGACCGCTTGGCCAGTTTTAATTTTAAGGAAGAGCAGAAAATACATTTGGAAGACCCAAGGTTTACCAGCAAGTTTATGGTGTACGGTACCGACCAAGTGGAGGCCCGTTATGTTCTATCCGCTTCAATCATGGAAAAAATTGTTGCTTTAAAAGAAGAATTTGACCGACCCATATCGATGTCTTTTCAAAATAGACAAATGTATGTGGCCGTAAAAAATGAGAATGGGCTGTTTTCATTTCCATCAGGAAAGCTGGACAGTATGAAGCTAGTGGAAGAATTGGCCAATGACATTGAAACTGCCTTGGAGATTTCCGAAGAATTAAAATTGTAGATTGTGTATTCACCTGATAATATGGGAATTTCTTGGTAAAACCGACGCTTTAAGAACTAGCTCCAATAAGCTAATTATTATTAATTCTACTTTTCAAAACACCCAAAAGTTTTGCCACTGAATGTACTGTTTTGAATACAGTTTAAAGTTCGGTTAATCCGTTTTTTTAGATTAGTGTAAAATTTGGACTGTAAAGACATTGTGGTTTTCTATTTGCACCGTTGAAAAAAAGGAACACCGAAGGTAATCCGTACCAAAAAGATAGCACCACATACATTACGGCACTCTTTTGCCACCCACTCGATAGAAAACGGTGTTGGTTTAAGGTACATACAAGAACTATTGGGCCACACAAAGCCAGAAACAACCATAATCTATACACATGTTGCACAAAAAGATCTATTACAGGTACGAAGTACGCTGAACATTGTCGTAAAAAAAATAACGACACCCGCTAAGCGAGAACAAAATGTCTCGATAGCCCGGCACAAAAAAGGATAAAAGTGTAAATTAGGGGTGATATAACAAGTTGTACGCAAGCTGAAAAAAGCCACCCCACGTTCAAGCACATTTGGTTTTTGCCAAAGCTCAATAGCCAACGCTGAAAAACCAAAAGAGCTTTCACTTCCCCACCACCACCCGAAAATATTTTGACCAACTTGATATATAAACTGCAAATTATTTTTACATTTGCTAAAAATAGGTCAAGTCATAATTTGATTAAATTATAAAAATGGCAAGTTTCGGACATTACATAAAAACGGAAAGAGAAAGGCGAGAATGGACACAAACTGAATTCGGTGCGAAAATCGGAATTAATACAAGTGCCATTAGTCGAATTGAAAACGGAAGTCAAAAATTCAGTAAATCAAAGCTGAAAAAATTGGCTGAACTATTTAAAACCGACTTGCAGACCGTTACGGATTTATTCTTTGCTGACAAATTTGCAAGAGAAGCCTTTAAATATAAATGTTCAGAATCCATTTTTACAGTAGCAGAAGATACAGCCAATTATTTAAGAAATACGAATTCCAAACAAGGAACATTCAACTTTGAAAATGAGTAAAAAATATAACGTAATAGACCTATTCTGTGGTTGTGGAGGTCTTTCTCAAGGATTTATTGAAGCGAACTACAACGTAATTCTAGGAATAGACCATTGGAAAGATGCAATTGAAACTTTTAACTATAACCATAAAAATTCAAAAGGAATTGTTGCTGACTTGCTAAACCTAGACCCTCAAGAAATAAAGACAAAATATGATATTGAAAGTGTCGATTTAATTATAGGCGGTCCACCCTGTCAAGGTTTTTCTATTGCTGGCAAAAGAATCATTGATGATGAGCGAAACCAACTTTACAAATCCTTTCTTCGATTTGTAAATTATTTCAAACCCAAAGCATTTGTTATGGAAAATGTTCCTAACATACTTTCAATGGGCAATGGTGCTATCAAAAATCAAATTTTAAAGGACTTTGAAGATATCGGATATAAAATAACTTATAATAAACTATTAGCATCTGATTTTGCCGTACCTCAGAATAGAAGGAGAGCTTTTTTTGTTGGCTTAAAAGATAGCTTGGAGTTTGAATTTCCGAAACCAACAACAACTGATAATAAAATCACGTCTGAAGAAGCCATTTCCGACCTGCCAAAAAATAGTTTAGAAGATGGATGTCAATATCCCATTAATCCAAAAAGTGTTTTTCAAAGAGAAATGAGAAATGGGAATAAGGTAGTTTTCAATCATCAAATCACAAACCATAGTGAAAAAACGGTTGAAATTATTGCTATGGTTCCAGATGGAGGTAATTACAAAGACTTACCAAAAGAACTTCACGAAACGAGAAAAGTAAATATCGCTTGGACTAGACTTAATAGCAAAAAGCCGAGTTTTACCATAGATACTGGTCACAGACATCATTTTCATTATGAATTTAATCGTGTTCCTACAGTTAGGGAAAGTGCTAGAATTCAATCATTCCGAGACGAATTTATTTTTTGTGGTAGTAAAACAAGTCAATATAAGCAAGTAGGTAATGCAGTACCGCCATTATTAGCTAAAGAAATAGCTTTAGAAATCAAAAAATATTTATGAGTAAGCCTTTAAAATATAAAATCCCTGACGAATACTTCTTTAGGCTTCATCACGTTAGACCTCGCTTCAAAAATGATGTTGAAGAGGTTTTACTTTATGTTGCAACTTCTATTTCGGAAATGCCAATATTGGACAAAGAAGTATTTAGAGATGAATTAAATAAAGTTCTTTTTGGCTTCAAGAAAAATTCCACATCTACTCAAAAAACAATTGACAATTGGAGAACTGAAATATCAGCATTATTTGGTTTTATTCAAGAATCTAACGGAAAACAATATCCTGGATTAACTGCAAAGAGATTAGCCAATAATCAATATTTGGATGAATTTTTTAATTACTTCTTGTTCAGTTTTCAATATCCAGGAGGACATATAAAACCTCAAAATGTAATTAAACAAATTGAAGCTGGTGTACGATTCAAACCGTGCCAATTCATCTTACAACTTCTTATTGAAGGAGAAAAAATATTAGGCAAACCTTTTAGTTTCACCGCAGAAGAATTAACTCAATGTGCATATTTTGATTTAAGAGTTACCCGGGATGGCAGACACCCAAAAGAAGTTGCTGAACTAATATTGTCCAACAGAAATCAAAAGATTGAATATGAACACAAGTATGAGCAACTAAAAAACTCTAGAACTGGAACTTATCCATCCAGAGGTGATGTATATCGCTATGCAGGAGATATTTTAGATTATATGGTGTTGGCAAATTTGTTACAGCATAAAGGTACAGGTTATTATTATTACCTAAATGATGAAAATAAAGAAGCTATCAATTTTCATTTGAAAAACTCGGTTTGGTTTAATGAGTATGACCAATTCTATGATAAAGAATCAATTACAAATCCTGAGGTTAGTTCTCTCGAAGAATTATGGTTTGATTTTGTTAATAGCTTTGATGAAATAGAAGAATTTAAACCTCAATTAGATTCTAATGAAGTTGAAAGCATTTCCGCTTTGATTCAAGAGTATTATTCAAGAATGACTGGAGATGCTAAAGTTCCAACCAAAATTTTTGGAGACTACGGAGAAACTTTAGTATTAGCTCACGAATATCTACGAACCAAAGAAGGTTCAAACAGACAACATTTGATAAATAAAATTCCAACACCTTTAGGAGTTGGATATGATTTACAAAGTATTGAGATTGAGAAAAAGAAAAGATATATAGAGGTTAAAACCACAAAATCGAGAAAAGCCATCAATAGCAATCGATTTAAGTTGACCCCCAACGAATGGGATACAGCTGAAACACTAGGTGACAATTACTATGTTTATTATTTGGTCATTAATGACTCTGGAAAAAACATATTTATCATTAATAATCCTGTAAAGGAATATGAAAAAGGCAACTTAAAAGTTGATAAAAATTTAGTAGTAGAATTTTCAAAAGAATCTGGACAATGGCAAGAGTTAATGGAAATAAGAAATTAAGGGCTGCATCATTTTTTTGTGGTTGTGGCGGTATGGATTTAGGTCTAACTGGTAATTTCAGTTATCTGAATAAAAACTACCCTTCCCTGCCATTCGAGGTAGTATATGCTAACGACTTTGATAAATATGCTACAGAAATTTACAATGATAATTTTGAACATAAATGTATCACTAAAGACATCAAGGATGTTACAATGGCTGAAATTCCCGAACACGATATTCTTTTGGGTGGTTTTCCGTGTCAGTCCTTTTCGATTAGTGCACAAAATCCGCCAAGATTAGGTTATAAAGACGAAAGAGGTATGCTATTCTTTGAAATGGTCAAAATTCTTAAAAAGAAACAGCCTAGATTCTTTATCGCGGAAAATGTAAAAGGAATTTTGTCTGCCAATAAAAAGAAAGCGTTTCCAATGATAATCAAAGAGTTTGAAAAAGCTGGTTATCACGTAAAATATCAGCTTTTTAATGCGTCAGAATATGGTGTTCCACAAAAGCGAGAACGAGTTTTTATAATTGGGTTCAAGAATTATGAGGACTTCGTTTATTTTAATTTTCCCAAACCAACCACTTTGAACGGCTCAAAAGTTAAATTGAAAGAGGTAGTTGACAAAAAAGCTAATAAGGATGAAAAATGGTTCTTTAGCCAACGTGCGGTTGATGGAATGATGAGAGTACAAAAGAAAATGAATAAGGGAAGAGACCAAAACTTGGAAGAACCTTGCAATACAATTAGTTCGCATCTTGCAAAGGTCAGCCTGAACAGTACTGACCCTGTTTTAAAAATTGACGGTAAATACAGGAGATTCACACCACGGGAAGCAGCAAACATTCAATCTTTTCCTGACAATTTTAAATTGGATTCTGTTTCTGATGCTAGACAATATCGAGCAATTGGAAATGCTGTTCCACCAGTATTAATGTGGCACATAGCAAATTCATTAGGACAACTTATTGAAAAAGGTATAAAACAAGCCAACCCTGAAAGCCATACACATTTGCAGTTCGCACAAGCCAACGCTTCACCAAAAACTGCAAAAGAGTATGTCTTTTCCAACGCTGATAAAAACGAACTGAATGAAAAAAAGCCAGCGTACAACATTGTATAAAAATAATAGCGGTTTAATCGTTAAAATGAAAGTGAGTAAATAAAAAAAGGTCTGTATTTATCTGAAAAATAAGTGCTTCAAAATCCGCTACTATTCTTATACGAGACCGTTGGCATTAATTAGACAAAATGATTAACAAATCAAGTTTCACATTAATACTTCTACTACTACTTTCGTTTACTACGAGAGCCCAACTATTAGTAGATGATGAAGAATTTATAGCGGAATACATAATTGAAAATAATATCCCGGGACTAAGTATTGCAATAGTCGAAAATTCTGAACTAGTTTATTCGAAAGGATTTGGGGTAAAAAATAGCTCAACCCAAGAAAAAGTTACCAATGAAACTTTATTTCAAGCAGCCTCACTAAGCAAAAGTCTAACAGGGGCCTTAATTTTAAAAAATGTTGAAAAGCAAAAAATCAACTTAGATACCCCTGTCAACAGATATTTAACCAATTGGAAACTTGAATCCAAAAGTAAGGGAAACAAGTTCGAACCAACCGTTTTTCAATTGTTAACGCATACTGGAGGAACTAACATTCACGGATTTCGGGGATATAAAAGCACAAAAACACCACCAGATTTGTTATCGATTCTAAACGGTGAGGTATTTCTTGAACCTAAAATTGTTGTCAAGAAAAAACCTAATACCGAATTCGACTACTCTGGTGGAGGATATGTCGTATTACAAAAAGCTCTGATTGACATCAACAATAAAGGTTTTAACGAACAAATGAATGAAGAGATATTGCAACCTTGCGGAATGGTTTCAAGTTTTTATTCGGTCAATCTAAATGAATCACAGCTGAGTCAGATTGCAATTGGTCATAAGAAAAATGCTACTCCCTTAGAATCGGATTATTTTCTATATCCTCAATATGCAGCTGGAGGATTATGGTCTACACCATCTGAAATAGCAAAATTCTTAATAGCAATCCAAAACTCAATTAACTCGGATAATACAGAGAACTTATTATCAAAGCAAAGTATAAAGAGGTTGCTCGAACGACCTACTTTAGAAACCGGAAAAAGACCAACTTATGGATTGGGGTTTGGTTTTAAGATAGACTCAACAACGAATGAAATTATTTCGTTGCGTCATAGCGGAGCAAATGTTGGATATAGTTGTTTTATGGAAGCTAGTAGAGATGGAAAATATGCATATATAATTATGAGCAATCGGGACTTTGCCAAGTTATCGGGCATAAGACAAAGAATATTGGACCATTTAAAAAATAACTAATGCCAACACAACCTATAAACAATACGGGACTTTGGGCTGGAACGAAAGGTTTGCGTATTATTATGAAGTCCGCAAAATCTTTTGGATTTTGCTCTGGACAGGAAAAAATAAATCAAAACAAAAAGATTTCGCTATGTGCGTGGTGGAAAGCAAACGCCAGTTTGCTCCCGTACTGTTCATAGCTAAACCGTTACCTGCAAGCCAAACCGAATGAAAAAAACAATGATTTATGCAATAATTACTTTAATTCTGATTTTCGCTGTTTGGATTATTCTAAAATCTTTAACTAATAAATTTGGCAAAGATATTAATGAATTTTACGAACCCTTCCGAAAACAGAATAGTGATTCATTTTTGGGTGATGTTGATTTTTCTGATGGCAATTATGTTCTGTATATTAAACACAAAGAATTAGGAGAATTTGCTGTAGTTAACAAAGAAAGCCTAAAAGCAAATAGAGATTCTTTGAAAGTTAAGGTTAGTTGGGCTAACTATCTTCCTGGAGAAGGAAACAGAAGTTTTGGGGTAATGCTTTTTAAGGATAATAAGCTAATCAAAAGAAGAAATGGAGGAGTATTCAAAATTTTTGAGATAGGAAATTTAAAACAAGGTTCTGTTTCCGTAAAGGAACATAGATTAAATGCTGTTAAAAGAGATATTCAAAACAGAATCGATTCACTTAATGCAAGTAAAAATATCTTTATAATATCCCAATCCGATTTACCAAAAGAAGACAAAGAATTTCATTTTCGTATTTATTTTCCAAGTATTGCTGTTCCAGTCACACGAGGAAAAGATGACAATGGTTATCAAAGAATATTAACCATAAACGGGATTGATTATTCCGAATGGCAGAATGGAAAAGACAATGGTTTTGATGAAAAGTGGACAACCCAAATTGATAAGTGTATCAAAATGAAGGCTGGAGGAATAACTGACTTTGATGTATCCATATTAAACGGAACATTGTCAGACGCCTACTTATTTGATGTGAGCCAAGACTGGGGAGAATTACATAGCACTGACCATCAAATTTTATACTTGAAAGATTTTATGTATTATCACTACCAAGCATATATTGGTGCAAATAAAGAAGATGCTGAAAAATTGCTAACAATAGATTATAGCGATTGTATCAGCGAAACCGACCGAAACCGACCAAAGCTCATAGCCAAAATGAAAGACTTGGTAAAACAAAGCACCAAGCCAAGTTTATCTGTAGAAAAAGGAGAAGTTGGATTATCTGATTATAAAGATTCTGTTACCAAAAGTAAAACACTTTATGAGCAAAAATATCAGCTTAATTGGTTAGAAATTGAGAATGAGCCAGCAGGTAACACGGTGTATAAGTAATAGCGGTTTAAGTTATAAGAACGAAACTGTAAATATAAAATAAAGGTCAGTATAAAACTGAAAGGTTTGTGAGTAGAAAACTGCTACTACTTATACACTTGACCGTTGGCGGTAATAAGAAAAAACCATAGAACAAATTAATAACATATGAAAATATTAAAGAAAATAGGAAAGTGGTTTTTGATTTTACTGGGAGCAATTGTTGCGTTTATTTTAGTTGTATTACTAATAATTCGAATCAATAGTTCTGGAAACGAAGAACCTTTTTTAGACGAAAACGGTAATGTTCTTCCGAATAGTATCGCTATGCACGAGGATATGACAATCAATGGAGTACCTCAAAGGATTACCATAAGAGGAAAAGACAAGAATAATCCCGTACTACTAATAGTTCACGGAGGACCAGGCGCACCAATTTTACCTGTAATTTACAAATTGACAAGAACTGATTTGGAAGATATTTTTACGGTTTGTTACTGGGAGCAAAGAGGCTCTGGGCTAGCTTTTAATGATAGCATACCTGATTCATCCATTACCTTATCACATATAGTTGATGATGGTTTGGAACTATCCAATCATTTAAAAAAGACGTTCAAAAAAGACAAAATTTACATTGAAGGTTTATCGTGGGGAACAGCGGTAGCAGCTTATATGGTTCAAAAACAGCCTGAATTATATCACACCTATATTGGTAGTGGTCTTATGGCGAATCTATCACTTTCAGAAGAATTATCTTATGAATTTGCAATGTCAGAATCCCAAAAACACAATGATACCATTTCAATCAATCAATTAAAACAAATTGGAAGACCACCTTATGTTAAAAACTCAAAAAATTCAGTAACTGAAGCCTTTGAAATAGAACGAAAGATTGTAATGAAGTATGCACCGATAAAATTAGAAACCGATTTTAATTTTATTAAAAGTATGTTTTTAGATAATGGATTAACGTTTAGCGAAAAATTTACTGATATGATAAATAGTCCTGAATCCTACTATCCTGCAGCTAAAATTTTACAACCTACTGCAATCAATATGAATTTAATGCGTGATATTCCTGAATTGAAAGTGCCAGTTTATATATTACAAGGAGACAATGACCATTTTACCGAAACGTCAGTAGCAAAAGCGTATTTTGATTCACTTATTGCGCCATCTAAAAAATGGTTTTTATTTGAAAACGGAACACACGGAGTACAAGTTGAATATCCTGAAAAATATCGTTCAATTTATATCAATGAAATACTTGGAAAATAATTACTACCGCCAACACCGTATATAATTTATTGCTACTTCTAGCCTACTTACGAAAATCCTTGCGGATTTTCTATTCGGTTTTTATTTACTAAATTATGTGCTTAAACACGCAACAAACCATATACAAACACGTTAGCAACAAGCTAACAAACCCATAATGAACAATGAAAAATTCTTTTTTCGAAAGCACATACAATCACCCTAATATTAAAAAAGAGGATTATAAAAACATTATGGATGCCCACACCAAAGTTGAGTTTTCAAAAAATGAAATCATACTTAATGAAGGTAAGATTAGCAACGAATATTTCCTAATTAAAAAAGGTTTGTTTCGTTCATTTGTTATTGACTATAAAGGCAACGAAATTACGACCGGTTTTTTTGGCCCTAATGATATTCTCATTGAAGTAGCTTCTTTATTTCTTCGTATACCTTCAGAAGAAACCATTCAGGCATTAACGGACTGTGAAGTCTATAAAATTGAATTCAACGATTTCCAGAATTTATATAGAACCATTGAAGGCTTTACCGAATGGGGGCGCAGCTGGATGTCCCAACAACTTTTCATGGCAAAACACCGTGCCGTCACTATGCATACGCAAAGTGCCTCACAACGATATTTAAATCTGATTCAAGAAAAGCCCCAAATTATTAAAGAAGTACCCTTAAAATATATTGCTACTTATTTAGGGATTACCGATACTTCTTTGAGCCGGATAAGAAAAGAAGTGTTATCTCAAACAGAGAACTTGCCATAGGACAAGTTTTTATTGACTTGCTTTTTTCACTTTTGTAATCATAACAATTTAAAAGATTTAAAAGATGAAAAAATTTAATCCCGTGGTGTGGTTCGAGATTTATGTAAACGATATGGATAGGGCCGCAACGTTTTACGAAAAAGTACTTCAAGTTGCGTTAGAAGATATGAGCGATCCAACAGATTCATCTGTACAGATGAAATGCTTCCCAAGTGATATGGAAAATTACGGTGCAGCTGGTGCTTTGGTAAAAATGGAAGCCGTAAAACCCTCAGCCAATGGAAGTCTCGTTTATTTTGGTTGTGAAGATTGTAAGGTCTTAGAAAATAGAGCATCGGAAAACGGGGCCGAAGTTATTCAACCCAAAATGGCTATTGGGGAACACGGATTTGTTTCCATTATTAAAGATACAGAAGGGAACTCCATTGGATTTCATTCGATGAACTAGAGAATATTAAATGACTCTAAATGACCAAAATAATATCCAGTCCCAATTGTGGCAATTCGCCCAAAATGGAATTTTTAAAACAGTTTAATATTGCCTTTGCCAAAGGCGATATAGCCTTTTTAATTGAAAATGTTACGGATGATATAGTTTGGAACATTATTGGCGACAAAAAATTAGAAGGAATAAAAGCGTTTACGGAAGAATTAGCAAAAATGCAATCTGTAAAAGCATCTAATTTGATATTAAATCAAATCTTATCCCACGGTAAAGAAGGTGCAGCAAATGGGGTAATGACAATGGAAAGTGGAAAACAGTATGCATTTTCTGATTTTTATCTGTTTCAGAGTGCTAAAGGAGAGAAATTAAAAGAAATAACATCATACTGCATAAAATTATAAAGATGAAAACCATTTTTGACCCAAACATCAGACTACAGCTAACCAAACGAATTGAACAAATCAATGCAGACAGTAAAGCGCAATGGGGCAAAATGAATGTTTACCAAATGATAAAACATTTGAATATTTGGAATCAATGGGTGTTAGGTATTGATAACAATATACCTTATAAACAAGACTTTCTTGGTAAACTTATTGGAAAAATGGTCTTAAAGGCCAACACCAAAAACGACAAACCAATGGGTAAAGGTGCACCAGCAGGTTCTAACTTTACCATCAAAGAGAAAAATGGAGATTTTGAGAAGCAAAAACAAAAATTGTTTGATTTAACTGAACATTACGGGCGCTATAACAACCCAGATTTTATTCACGGTTTTTTCGGTAAAATGACCAAAGAACAAATTGGAATTTTCGCTTATAAACATTATGATCATCATTTAAGGCAGTTTGGAGTTTAATAATAAAAAATGAATGAAACATAACGAAGAAAGCCAGTTGCCAACAAATAACTGAGGTAAAGAACAAGTAAATCCTTCCTTAATCTGAGACAATACTATTCTAGGCCCTTAGATTCTAAAATCAGGTTCTTCGGGCTTTTTTATTCGATTCATCTTCTATTTATCTAGGCAATACCAAAAACATACGATTCATCGTACCGCCTACCGGATTGTGTATCAGTTCACCAATTCCAATTATTAACAATAAAGGCCTCTATTGCATCTAAAAAGAAAAGCAGGGTCAGCCCTGGAAAATGAAATAAAATGAATTACAAGGTGTCTTTTTGCGCGAAAACGTAATTTTCATTGCGCATTGGAAATTCAATAAAACAATGACGCACTTGACCTTCATGAGCATCCTCAGAACTTGGAAAACATGATATAATCAAAGTCAAACATTGATGTGTACCTCATTTGCACCTCTAACTCCCCTACCCCTAATATTTATTAATGTTGATACTTTCTGCATCGGGGGAAAATAAAGACATAAAAAGAATCTATTTTTAAACCACGTCGCAAAGCCTTATGTTGAATCCCAGACACAAGTGGTATCTTTGTACAAGCAAATTCGACGTCACCATTTTTAAATACAACCTTTAAAAAAGGGAATAAATTGATCAATACGGAAATACTTAAATTTAGAAAGGAGCTTCACGAAAATCCTGAATTATCAGGATTTGAATACGAAACCGCCAAGAAAATTCAGAGATTCATCAATAAGCACAACCCAACACATATTCTTGAAAATGTTGGTGGAACTGGCGTAGCCGCTATTTATAAATTTCCCAAAAAGGGGAAATCCATTACGATCAGATGTGAGCTGGATGCATTGCCAATACAAGAGGAAAACCAATTTGACCACAAATCGAAAAAAGACGGGGTATCCCATAAATGTGGACATGATGGTCATATGGCCATCGTTTCCGGATTAATTTTTTGGCTAAAAAACCAATCATTTAATTCTGGTGAAATTATTCTATTGTTTCAACCGGCGGAAGAAAATGGAAAAGGTGCCTACCGCATTGTTAACGACCCCAAATTTAAAAGTCTAAAAACCGATTACGTATTTGCGCTTCACAATATCCCCAAAGAACCGCTACACGATATCATTGTGATCAATAAAGGATTCTCTGCAGAAGTACAAAGTTTTATCGTAGAACTAAAAGGAAAAAAATCGCATGCATCAGAACCTGAAAATGGAAAAAACCCGGCATTGGCACTTGCCAGTATTATAACATCGTTATCGCAGTTGGAGGTAACAAAACCTGAAGATGAAAATTTTACCTTAATAACCCCCGTGCACATCAACATGGGGCAAATAGCTTACGGAATTTCACCGGAAAATGCGGAGTTGCATTACACCATGAGAACCTGGGACAAGGAAAACACCACTAAGGTAAAAGCCCAAATAAATACTCTTATAGCCGAAACCTGCCAAACACACCAATTAAGATATAAAATAGAATGGCTAGAATATTTTCCCGCTGCGACCAATGATATTGAAAGCAATAATTATATTGTAAAAGCGGCCAAAGAAAACAATTACCGCATTGTTGAAAGGCCCTACCCTTTTAAGTTCGGGGAAGATTTTGGCTGGTTTTCAAGGGAATACAAAACAGCAATGTTTGGCCTAGGGGCCGGTGTCGAAACCCCGGCTTTACACAATTCCGATTACGATTTTCCCGATGAAATACTGGAAACGGGAATAGCAATGTTCAAATCCATCGTTTCAAATATTCTGAAAGAACAATAACCCGGTTACCTCATATTATTCGCACCTTGTAAAAATTGTTTGCTCGAAAAATATTGTCGATTTTTAGTTTGGTATGCCCGCGCCGATCCATTGACAAACGACGCAATTGCCCATAAACCAAACCTTTCTAGATAAGGTAGGAATCGTTCTGAAATGAATCGGGGCATGAAATTTTATAATCGATATCTAATGGTTACTAACAGGCCATTGATGATGACCGATATAAAAAAACAAAAAACCATGCTCTGTTACGGCTGTATTTTAACAGGGTTTTGGCGCATAACCCAAAGTTTAACGTATTTTTATAACATCTGCCATTTTTTTTGACTTGGCTTTATATAAAGAAAATTTAACTAACATATGTAACACGTGCAAATGATGGTAACGAAACACCAAAATTTGTATAAGAGAATCCTTGGTTCTTATAAATTTCATTTTTTTAGTAGATGGGCAACACACAATCCATAGCAGTTTTACCCTTTGTTAATATGAGTAATGATGTTGAAAATGAATATTTCTGCGATGGAATCACTGAAGAAATTATAAATGCCCTAACAAAAGTAAATCAACTAAAAGTAATTGCAAGAACCTCTTCATTCGTCTTTAAGGGAAAAAATATAGACATTAGAAATATAGGCCAGCAATTGGGCGTAAATACGATTCTTGAAGGAAGTATCAAAAAATCTCAAGATCGGGTTAGAATAACCGCTCAGTTAATAGACATTGAAGATGGATCGCACTATTGGTCCAAAAGGTTTGATAGGGAATTGACCGACATTTTTGAATTGGAAGATGAGATCAGTCTTGCCATAGCGGACGAGGTGCGAAACAATTTTGGCCATTTCGAAATTCAAGATCATTTAATAGACCAGCCTACAAACAACGTTGATGCCTATCAATTGTACTTAAAAGGACGGTCATTTCAATTAAAATGGACCCCTGAAAGTCTAGAGCAGGCCATATCCTATTACAATCAGGCCATTGCCCTCGACAAAAATTACGCCAGGGCCTACTATGCCAATTTACAATGCTATGGGTTATCGGCAATGTGGGGGTATATGCCTTATGAAGAGGCTATGGAATCAGCTATAGGCAATTTACTCATAGCCAAGGAACTGGATACCTCGTTGCCAGAATACCCTCTCTCTTATGTAGGCCGATTTTTTTGGCAAGAATGGGACTTTAAAAATGCCTATATTCATATAAACAAGGTATTGGCCATAAACCCAGACCATATTGACGGTCTGGAAGCTATGGCAGAACTGTTCATTGCGCTCGGTTTTTTTGATAAAGCCTTAATATATGCCAACAAGCTCATAGAAGTAGATCCACTTTCTTCCAATAACCATTATACGTTGGCACATATTTACTATTACCAACGTAAATTTGACAAAGCCCTTGAAACCGTAGAGTATGCCCTGACCCTTAATCCTGAACTGGAGTTGGCACACCATTTAAAGTGCTTTTGTTTAATATGGCTGAACAAAAAGCAACAGTTTAAAAAATTTATACACAACACCCCGCTGATAGCGGAGAAACACCTATTGTTTGACCTCATCAACGATAAGCATATTGAAGTTCAGGACCCCATTATAAAAAACTGGTCGGAACAAGGTTACAACGAAACCACACTGGTGCCTTATGACCTGTTTATCTTAAGTAATTCAGGTCACATAGAATCGGGATTTTCCCGCCTAAAAGAGATGATCGACCAAAGACGAGGTCAGATCATAAACTACAGGCAAGAACCCTTTTTACAACCTTTGCACAAAGTAAAGGGCTTTACAGACCTACACGGTTCCAATTTGTCCCTTTCCGATATTACAAGCCCTCGGGCGGATGATGGGAAACCGATCGCGAACATCTTGGATGATGGCCAAATTGAAACCTTAAAAAAAGAATTGCTTAGTTATTTCAACGAGGAAGAACCTTTTTTAAATCCTCAATTAAGTTTAAAAATTGTTGCGGACGTTTTAGGGTTAAACACCAATAAAATGTCATTTCTGATCAATCAGGCGTTTAATGCGAATTTTAACGACTTTGTCAATTCATACCGTTTAAAGCATTTTAAAACCATAGCCCTAGACCCCAAAAATTCGCATTTGACCATTCTCGGGTTGGCCTATGACAGTGGTTTTAACTCCAAAAGTGTATTTAATACCTATTTTAAAAAAATAGAAGGTGTAACCCCTAGGGCCTGGATGAAGGCCAACCCTTAGTCGCACTTCATTAGTTCGTTTCAGATTATAATTTAGAACGATTGCCTGGCATATATGGCAAATCTTTGCATCAAAATTATTGATCAAAAAACGAACAATCATGCATCTATCAATTCTACCCTTCAACACGTATTCGGTAAACAGATTATCGGCAGCCCTTTTGTTGGCTTTAACCATATGGGCATCGTCGTGCTCAAAGAACGATGATGGCGATCCCCCGATAAGCGACTACACGACCCTTGAAAATTTATTGACCGAAATCGATTTTCAAGGTTACGCCATCGTTACTAAAAACGGGAGCGATGTCATACGCCAAGGTTTTGGATCGGCAAACAAAAACTCCAATTTACCACAGGGCTACCACCTTGCCTATCGCATAGGTTCCGTTACCAAGACTTTAACGGCCGCGGCTATAGTGCAACTAAAACGGGATGGTCTGATCCACGGTTTCGACCAAACTTTAGATGAATTTGACCCCGAATTTCCAAACGGCGACCAAATTACCATTGCCCAGTTACTATCGCATCAATCCGGTATTCCGGAGTACCAATCGGTGGTAGAACAAGCTTACGAAGCGGGATCGGTCTTGGACGAAGTAGATATTTATGAGCTTATTAAAGACCTGGTTTCTGAAAATGGACTCCATTTTACACCGGGTTCAAACAAGCAATATTGCAACTCAAACTATCTTATTGCGGCCTTATTGGTTCAGCAATTATCGGGTGTGCCCTACCATCAGTACGTTCAACAGAAAATTTTTGGTCCGCTCGGTATGGCAGATTCATTTAAGGGTACCGATGAAGTAGATGTTGACACCCACGCCCAAGGCTATTTGAACGGGCATGCCAACAGTACGTATCCCATGGGTATTGCCTTTGGTGCGGGCGACTTTAGCAGCAGCCCAAAGGATATGGAAACATGGACCAAGGCCGTAAAAACCGATTGGTTTACCGAAGCCGAAAAAGTAGAGCTATTTGCCCAAGATGTGCCCAGTGGATTTGTAGACTTTGGATTGGGATGGTTTACCACACAAGAAGGCAATACCACAATGTATTGGCACGGAGGCGATATCAATGGCTATTGGAGCATGATCGGCTTTATACCACAATACGATGCCACCCTTGTTATATTGAGCAATCAACAAGACGATACGGGATCACAACGCAATACCATTATCCAACAATTACTAACGCACGAATTCATTCAATAATAGAAAACGATTATAAAAACCATATACCCATGAAAAAATTACTATCAATTTTCACATTGTTCGCACTATTGGCGACAAATGCCTATAGCCAAGAAACAACCGAACAAGCTTTTGAGATCAAGGTCATCACCAGCGTCGAATCCATCGTTCCGAGCGGCTTGGGCCGATCGCGCATCATTTCGTCGAACGATGAAAGGGATTACGAACAGTTTACCTCTGCCCGAACCGAGAAAAATACAACCCGGAACAAATCAAAAAGAAAGGACATTAGACTTAAAAATTTTGAAGAGACCAAATTATTGAACCTTTTTAACCTAGGCGGAATTCGGTTTCAGAATATTGCGGCCAATGACGCCCTGATTGCTTCCAAATTGACGGCCATGGTTTCGGAAGGTTGGAATTTGATGTTCGTGACCAGCGCGGTGGAAAGCAATGCAGGCAAAGACGATGACAACGGAATTTTTATCACACGCTATATTTTTAAAAGAAGGCTAAACTGAAAAATGGCCCTATAAATCAATCGATAATGAAACATACCAACGTTTTATTGGCAGGTGCCACAGGATATTTGGGCCGTTACTTGCTAGAGGTGCTCACCGAACAACAAAACCAGGTAATCGCCATTGCACGCAACCCCGACAAATTGCAGAACAGCAACGAAAACTATTTGGAGGTAAAGCAGGCCGAGGTAACAAAGCCCGAAACCTTACGCGACATATGTAAAGGCGTACACACCGTAATATCAACGGTGGGCATTACCAGGCAAAAAGAGGGGCTAACCTATATGGACGTAGACTATGGGGCCAATATGAATTTGCTTAAAGAAGCAAAAAAGGCCGGGGTAAAGCACTTTGTTTACGTTTCGGCCATTAACGGCGATAAACATCGAGCTTTAAAAATTTTTGAAGCCAAGGAAAAGTTTGTCGATGCGTTAAAATCTTCCGGCCTAAACTACACGGTAATAAGGCCTAACGGTTTTTTCTCGGATATGAAAGATTTTTTACAAATGGCCAAATCGGGCCGGGTCTATTTATTTGGATCGGGCCATCAAAAATTCAACCCCATACACGGTGAGGATTTGGCAAGGGCCATTGTGGATTCATTGGACATGGACACCAAGGAATTGACCATCGGGGGCCCAGATGTTCTAAGTCTTAACGATATAGGCGAACTCGCCTTAACCGCATTGAACAAACCCATAAGAATCAGTCATTTACCCGAATGGACTCGAAAATTGACCCTCTGGTGCCTAAGAAATTTTACCAGTGTCAAGACCTATGGGCCCATCGAGTTTTTTTTAACCTTAATGGCAGAGGACAATATTGCCCCATCGTATGGAAACCAACATCTTAAGGATTTTTATTTGGCACAGGCCAAAAACCTTTAAGACCTTAAAGGTACTATAAATGAAAACCTCGGAAAAAATCGTTGTAACCATCGCAGTAGCCTACGCCGTCTTACATTTATCGGTGCTATTTAAATTGGTACCCCATACTATTGTTTGGGGCGGTAAAATAGCATCGATCCAGACCATTTATGTTTTAGAAATGGTGGCCTTGGTTACCATGCTGTTCTTGGCAATGGTTATACTAATGAAAAACAGAATTATTAAACCTATTTTTACAAGTAAGGCGATAAAGGGGATACTGTTCGTATTTGCCGTATTTTTTATGTTGAATACCCTTGGCAACCTTTTGGCGGAGACCAAAATAGAGAAAGTCCAAGCCCTAATAACCCTGTATTTGGCCTTTGTACTGTTCAAAACATCAAAACATATAGCACCTTTATGAAAATTCCTGATCCCACTACAGTTTTTCCTTTGGCCCATTATAAAAACCTTTGTTTTTTAAAAAGTTATATCAACAATCCCAATATCATTGTGGGCGATTACACCTATTACGATGATTTTGAGGACGTATCCAACTTTGAAAAAAATGTCAAATACCATTTTGATTTTATTGGGGACAAACTCATCATCGGCAAGTTTTGTATGATCGCTTCGGATGCCACCTTTATCATGAATGGCGGCAACCATCTCACAGAAGCCACAACGGCCTATCCGTTTGCCATCTTTGGGGGTGCATGGCAAGATGCCATGAAGGGCAAAAGCTATCCCTCAAAAGGGGATACTGTTATCGGTAATGATGTGTGGATAGGCCATGCCGCAACCATTATGCCGGGGGTACATATAGGCGATGGCGCCATTATTGCCACAAAAGCGGTTGTCACCAAAAATGTGGAGCCTTATACCATTGTTGGGGGAAACCCGGCGAAACCCATCAAAAAACGGTTTTCGGAAGATCGTATCGAAAAACTGTTGGCCCTTCAATGGTGGCATTGGAGTATTGAAAAAATTACCCAAAACCTAGATCTACTGACCTCAGGACCGGAGTCGCTACCATGAAATAAGAAAGAGTATCTTAAACAAGAAGAGACCTAAATTCCGGTAAGGCTTAACACGAAAAATGTTAAGCCTTTTTTCTTGGCACGCATGAAACACGACACTTTCCGAAAATAGCGGGAATACCTTTTGGCCACAGAGGCAAAAGGTTTGAAATCATAATTCAGGACGAAGCGCCCTTACTTACCACGTTTCTTTGCACCAGTAAATTCATTGTAAATCAAAAAACGAACAATTAAAAACAAATCAAAATGAAAAAACTGTTGATCATCGGCTTTGTCTTTTGCTCCTTGAACGTATGGGCACAGGGCAACAAGGAATCTTTAAGGAATAATGCTACGGATTATAAATACAGGGTCAGTTTTCCTGCAATTATCCTAAGCAATATTGGAAAAGGAGGCGAAAGAACCAATACCCAGCACATTGAGCTTCACGTAAAGCGCGAATTGGATTCTAAAAACATCATTGGCGTCAAACTTGCCACGTGGAGGCTATTTCAACCTATGGGCATTCAGTGGTGGGACGGACTTAAAGACAAAATAGATTCTGAAACGGAATTTTACCCTGGCTATCTGCGAGAAACGGGAATAGGAATATCGTATCAACGAATGCTGTGGAAGGGACTATTTGCCTCAGTGGAAGTTTTGCCCCAGTACAAGACCTATTTGGACCTGAACGATAAGAAAATAGCCAACGGTTTTAAGCTCTACACATCGTACCACCTTGGGTATCACATTGCTTTCGGAAAAAAGAAGCGCATCTTCGTAGAACCCCAGATTCATTGCCAAAATTGGATGTTTGACACCAATACTCCTGAAGAATTTAAACAATTGGACAATAAATGGAAATCTTATTTCCTGTTTGAACCTAACCTTTATGTGGGGATTAAATTTTAAATACAAATCAAATGCAATAAAGTTCTTATTTATAAATCGAGACGACCTGCTTCAATATGTACCCCAACTTTGTAACATCAAATTAAGAACAATCAAAAAACGAACAATCATGAAAACAATCAAGAAAAAATTTATCATTAAAATGGCGTTCATCGCCTGTACACTAATGTCTACAGTGGCATTTTCACAAAACAGTTCTACCGACCAAACCATATCGCAACGCAAAGGTTTTATGCTAGAAATAGGACTTGGAGGAGGTATTATAAGTATAGAGGATAGTAATGGCATACCATCTTTCGACGAATCGCAAGGTGCTATCAGTTTTCCCGAACTAAAGTTTGGTTATATGCTAAACGATAAGTTGGCCATTACTGCATCTACGCCCGGCATGATCTATGAATTTCAGGACAACGACAGACATTTCGGAGGCTTTATTCCATCTGTACAATATTGGGTAAAAGACCGGTGGTGGATTCATGGCGGCCTAGGCTTGGCAATTGACTCACCCGCACTTTACGACATAGAGGACAACGTGAACGATGATTGGAATTTTGGCTGTGCAGTTATGGCCAGCACCGGATACGAAGTTTATAAAAAGAAGAACTTTGCCATTAACATTCAGTCCAAACTAGTTATGGGAAGAGCTTTTCTAGAACAAGATGCCCACAGAGACGTTGTCACCTTTAACCTAGGGCTAGGGTTTAGCTGGTTCTAATTAAGCTATAAGAACAAACAGCACTAATTCCAACTTTTTAAAGAACAGTAAAAAAAGAAACTATGTTTAAAAAATACCGCATCGTGAAATGGGTTTTGACCAGTATGGCCATTGTATTTGCCATCATTATTATTACGGGTATATATATTGTAAGTTTATTACCACCAGACGATACTGCATTAATAAATAGTAAAGCAAGTGACATTGCTTATATCACAGAAAATGTACCAGCATATAGAGGAAAAATACTGGCTGTTGTAACCAGTACAGATACGATGGACGCCAGCGAAAAGAGCACCGGTTATGAACTTACCGAATTAGCAAGGGCCTATTATGTTTTTAAGGCCAACGGCTTTGATGTTGATATTGCCAGTCCCTTAGGTGGCCTCCCCCCAGTAGTTCTGGACGATGACGACATGGGCAAGTTCGATTATGCCTTTTTAAATGACGATATACCTCAAAATAGATTAAAGAACACATTGTCGTTAAAAGATGTAAATACCAAACTATATAAAGCCGTCTATTTTGTTGGAGGCAAAGGCGCTATGTTCGATTTTCCGAACAATATCCATATACAAAACTTAGTTCAAAATTTTTATTTTACGGACAGAGTTATCGGAGCCGTATGTCATGGCCCTGCAGCCCTAGTAAATATAAGGCTAAACAACGGAGAATGGTTTGTGAAAAATAAAAACGTAAGTGGTTTTACCAATAGGGAGGAGCTTTTGTTGATACCAAAAGCAGCCTCTATTTTCCCTTTCTTATTACAAGATAAGTTAATTGAACAAGGCGCAGAATTTAATGAAGGAACCATGTACTTGGAAAAAATAAGTATTGATGAAAATTTAATAACCGGTCAAAATCCGTGGTCGGTTTGGGTGTTGGCAGAAGCCATGGTAAAACAAATGGGATATACACCCAAACAAAGACCCATAACCGCCGAAGAAAATGCTGTTAAAGCCTTACAAGCATACGAAACCGGAGGACTAGAAAACTCTAAAACCGTAATCGAAGAAATAATCCATGAAAAAAAACAAATCGTTTCTAGAGGATTATTGGTAGACCATAGCTTTATTTCGGTATTGCAGGGCGATTTTATTAAATTTTATAATATGTTGCAACTGGCATCTTATGTAAAAGGATACACAATTAACCAATAGAATATGGCAAGACACTGTTTATAACTAGAGAACTATTAAAAACAATAAATTTCTACATATGAAAAACAACGCAATACTATGTCTGCTGCTTTTTATCTCAATATCTTGCCTCGGTCAACATACCATAGATGAAGATATAGAAAAACTGTTTAGGACCCAATTGGAAAAAGAATCGATTAAAAGTGCTTTTCTGCATATACATTCTAAAACCAACGGTATAGATATTCAATTAGCCGATAGTAAAATTAACTCGGAAGACTCTATCTCGACCAACAATCCCTTTTACACGGCCAGTATCACCAAAATGCTGACTGCCAGCTCCATTGGAATCTTACAAGACCTCGGTAAGTTGAATTTTGATGATAAAATAGTTGAACATCTACCAGAACTACTTACCGAACATCTGCATGTAATGGACGGCAAAGAATATTCAAAAGACATAACCATAGCTCATTTATTACAACATACTTCGGGTTTACCAGACTATTTCACAGATACCACCATTGATGAAAGCCCAAATATTATCAATCAATTACTTATTGATACAAATAAGTCTTGGTCCCCCCAAGAAATGATTCTATTCACCAAAGAAAAGATGAAACCCCACTTTGTTCCTGGCCAAGGCTATCATTATACCGATACCGAATATGTGCTTCTGGCATTAATAATTGAAAAAATAAGTGGTATAACGTTACATGAATTCTTTCAGCGATTCATTTTTCAACCGTTGGAAATGAATAGTTCTTATATCAATTTAAAATCATCACCAATAAATACCAACCTTAAAATAGCTGATTTTTATGTGGGCGATATAGAACTTTCCTCGTTCAAAAGTTTAAGTGCCGATTGGGGTGGCGGCGGCTTGGTATCGACCACACGAGATTTAATTCAATTTTTTAAAGCATACAATGAAGATAAAATCATAAAAAAAGAAACACGCCTACAAATGCAAAATTGGATGCATGAGACCATAGGTATGCAATACGGGTTTGGAATACGAAAAGTATCTTTTAAAGATCTGTTAAATATTGAAACAGACATACAACTTATTGGTCATACAGGTAGTACAGCTGCTTTTTTATGGTACTGTCCACAATTAGACACCTATGTCGCGGGCACCTTAAACCAATTGGAAGCTTCGAAAAGCACGCTAAACTTGGTATATGACATACTTAAAACAATAGAAAAGAAATCGTAGCAGGTACCCATCTTAAAAAAATAATGATGAGTTTTTATTGTATCGGGCATATGGCCCAGTACAAAAACAATTCATTTTTCAGACACTACAAACAGTCCAATCAAAACAGAAGAAAGGCACTCGAGATTACATTGGTTTCATAGAAACCACCATAATTAAATCAACCATTTGTTCCCGTCTCATCAATATTCTACTAGAATCACAGGGAAGAAAAAGGTCGTTCCACTTCTTCCCTTTTCTTACCCTTTCCCCTACTCGCTACCTCTATTTCCAAATGTTCAAGAGAAGCATCCAGATAAAACAACACTCGAAAAAACAACCCCCAATATCCGCAATAAACATGGTTGATTTCTTACTTTAGCCTACTCAAATAACATCGAGTTCCCCTTTCATGATGATAAGACACAAAAGCCTTTGGCAGCTAGGGTTTTGCATTTTATTCTTGGTATTTTTTACGGCCTGTGGGTATCAGGATACCGTACGCCCAAGTATAGAAAAGAGACTCGCCGTATTGGACAGTACAAGACTGACACAACCTGAAGAATCACTTTTTGAGCTGGACAGCTTATTGCAAAACAACCAAGACCTAAGCGACCTAGAGCGGGCCCTGTTATTGTTCAATAAAGGAGAAGCCTTATACTTAAACGATAAATATCCCGAGGCATTCAACACCCATCTCGAAGGCTATACATTGTTTGTGGAGCTAAAGGACAAATACAACCAAGGCCGTTCACTGATTACCTTAAGTGGTGCCGCCCTCCACATGGGAGATATCGAAACCTCACAAAAATATGCCCTGCAAGCCTTGGAATTGGCACAGTTGATCGGAGATAAGCGCATGGAAGGTAAGGCATACAACCAATTGTTCAAACTTCATTTTGGCCTAAAGGACTACGACAAGGCCTTGGCTTATGTGCAATTGACCGACAGCTTGTATTCCCAAGAGGCGGATACCACATCCATAATTTCAATAAAGAGCAATAAGGCCAGTGTGTACCTAAAATTAAAGGAGTACAACAAAGCTTTGGCCAGTTACTCGGAAGCCATGACACTGAGCCAGACCAAAAGAGACCCCAAAACATTGGTCAGTGTACTGAATAATATAGGTTACACCTATATGGAAGCAAAGGAATACGAGAGTGCCGAGAAATTTCTGCGGGGTGCCATTACCTTGAACAAAAATATAAAAGCCATAAACGCAGCTCCCTACAAAGGTCTCGGAAATCTATTTTTACTGAAGGCCGAAAAAGACTCTGCCAAAGTAAACTTCAACAAAGCCCTTAGTATTTATAAAGCTACAAAGAACACAAAGGAAGAGATCGATGTAAGGGATAAATTGATTGCCCTGTCCATTATGTCAGGAGATTACACCAAAGCATTGAACCATCAAATTGTGAGGGACAGTTTACGGAAAGACTTAAATAAGCTCGAAAAAGATAGGCTTTTGAATTTCGCCAATGTCAATTATGAGGTAAAGCGAAAGGAGACCGAAATTAAACACCAGAAAGAAATAAACCGTAGAAACACCTGGCTTTTGATCAGTACGGTCACCCTCTTCATACTCTTACTCATAATAACCGCCTTTTATAGTTACAATACCAAATTACGGGCGGCGAACAGGGCTTCAAAATTAGAACAGCGCCTGCTGCGCGTACAGATGAACCCGCATTTTATTTTCAACACCTTGGCCGCCATTCAAAATATCACCCTAGAAGGCAATCCTATAAAATCATCGAACTACATTGCCAAATTTTCCAAACTGATACGACAAAATTTCGATTACGTAAGAAAGGAATCCATTCCATTGGACAAGGAAATTGAAATGGTCACCAATTATATAGAAACCCAACAATTACGCTTTAACAAGGCGTTTTCCTATTCGATAGCAATGGAAGGCATAGACGATCCCTCGGGCATACAGGTACCTCCCATGTTATTACAGCCTTTTATTGAAAATGCCATAGAATATGGCTTAAAGGAGAAAAAGAAAGGCGGCGAACTACGGCTTAAAATAGAAAGGAATCGGAACGAATTGTCCTTCGTCATTTCCGATAACGGGGTAGGACGATCGGCCAAGGCCAAGGACGAAAAAATAACCGAAGAACTGCACGCAACAAGTATATTTAAAGAACGTTTAAAAATGAGAAAAAAGGGAGAGGAAAAAACCTTTGTAATCGAAGATCTATACGACAAGGATAATAAGCCCGCAGGAACAAAAGTGTTTTTTAAATTGAAAATTCAATGATCGAAGCCATTATAGTTGAGGATGAATTCAATGCCCTTAACACGCTTGACAAACTTATTAAGTATACCCAAAAAGACATTGAGGTAGTTGCCAAAATAGACAATGTTGAAGACGCCATTAGCTTTTTAAAAAAGCGCACCCCAGACTTGGTTTTTCTCGATATAGAGCTCATTGGCGGTAACGCCTTTCAAATCTTGGAGGCCTTGGACAGCATCGCCTTTAAACTTATTTTTATTACCGCTTACGATGAATTTGCCATAAAGGCCATCAAGTTCGATACCATAGACTATTTGCTAAAACCGATAGACTCCGATGAACTGTCCGCATGTTTGGATCGGTTCAGGGAGGTTTTTAAGAAAGAGCAAGTCTATAAAAGTGCACTGGACAAAGTTGCAGAGATCAATGACAAGGAAATTCAGAAAACCTTATTGATCAAAACCGCAGATGCCCAATATTTTCTTCAAATCAAAGATATTGTACGCTGCCAATCGGATGGTGCCTATACGGTGTTCCATACCGTGGACAAAAAAATCATGAGCGCCCGCAACCTAAAGTACTATGAGAACATTTTAAGCGAACATACCTTTGTACGCGTGCACCAATCGCACTTGGTAAATATTAAATACATAAAGACGATTGGCAGCAACAATACCGTTTGCCTAACGAACGACGAAAAAATACCCGTGGCCACACGAAAAAAATCGTACCTAAAACAGGTTTTGGACAGCCTATAAAAGCAAATACAAAACAGAAAATAGCAAATGTAAAACGGTTTTAAAATCCCCCTTTTCCCGTCTTAGTTTTGAGGTAAATAAACAAATAACCCTTAAAACAAAAGATCATGGGATTAAAAGAAAAAAGATTTACCCAAACATTTCAAGAAGAACAATTTCCAGAATTAAAGGCACAAATCATATCCGCAGCAGGTTTTGACGTAGCCTTGAATATTGAATGGGAAACCTTATTCGAAGACCGTTTTTTACATCTTTATAACGACTCGTATCCAAAAATATACTTCTTGCCCCTTATCGAAGCCTTCAAAGCCATTACCGCCGACGAAATGGGGAAAGAAGCTTTGGCCGAAAGTTTAAAGGAAGTACACATTACCAACACAAAAGATCATCACAACCCTAAAAATGCCTATTCATTTGCCGAAGGCGTTCTAACCGTTGACCATAGCCCCATACTCAATGCCGACAACGTAGAAGAGAGGGTAACGGTGTTGACCGATCTATTGGAAAGCAAGCTTTAAACTTATTCCTGTTAGAGCTTTATTACGCATTGATATTCGATTACAACACTTCTTGTTATGACAAATACACCCTACTATAACACCTTTGTGGCGCAAACGCCCGAACAGGTTTTACAAAGCGTCCATAAAAATGAAAAACCTGTTCTTATAGGTGTTTCCCTTAGCAACGGAAACTACTTGGAGGGCATTGTGCTAGACATTAAAGAAGCGAATAACCAAAAATCGGTCTGTCTGCTATCGTCCGATGAGCAGGTATCGTTTTTCAACTTGTATAGTCTGGTATCCATTACGGTAAAACAGCCCAAAAAAATGGTCGTAGCCCTATCTAAAGGGACTATTAGCAGACCCTTGGAGCCAGCAAACGAAACGCTTACCGTATTGCAGCTGAAACGTTGGTTGCAGACCGAAAAGCCACAATTGGGAAATCAGATCAAGGAAGTGAACATAGACCAACTTCCCCTTAATGAATTGAACAATAGGTTGAACATTAAGGATGTATTCAAGGCATTAAAAGACGTCGTGTCACTAATCACCATAGATGAAATAGGTCAAAAAGCTTGGCAGGCCATCGATACCATCGTCCTACAACAGGCAGATGCACTAAGTATTAATGTTCAAGATACGACACTTACCATTTCATTGGCGATCGACAGGGCATTGCCAAAAGAACTGTCCAAAATCTTAGAAGAAAAATTATTACAACAACTATAAAAACCAAAAATATGGGCCTTAAAGAAAAAAGAATAATCAAAGCCTTTCAAAACGACCAATATCCCGCTTTGGAAGCGGAGATCAACAAAGCAGCAGGTTACGAAGTTCCCATGGATATTAAGTGGGACACCCTAATGGAAGACCGCTTTTCGCACCTGTATCAAGACACTTTTCCCAAAATATATTTCCAGCCCTTGATCCAAGCGTTTAAGGCGATCTGTATCGATGAAATGGGAGTTGAACTTTTACAAGCGGGATTAAAAAAAGTTATTATCGTCAATGAAAACAATGAGCATAGTCTCGGAAAGGCCATCACTTTTGAAGAGGGGGTGCTGAAAATTGACCATAGTCCCGTTATCAATGCCGATAATGCAGAAGACAAGGCAAATCGTATTATCGAGTTGTTGGAAAACAAACTGGAAGAATTTGCCGAGGCAGCAACGGGTCAAGCACCGGCAGCGGCGGCAACGACCGTTACAGAAACGCCAAGAACCTCGGAAAAAACGGAAACACCGCAAAATCAACAAGTACAATCCGACTCACTTGCCAACGTCTCCATGGCGGAACTGTACGACCAATCTTTTGTATTGGCTTGCGAAAAGCAAGAAATTTTCGGGGAGATGGTAGAAGGTTTGAACTGGAGTTGTGATATTCTCGAAGGTAAATTAACCTATGGTGACGACAAGGTTTTTGACATTCAGGTTATTGGAACATACTCAGAGAACGAAAAAAGCTGGTTATGGGCCTGGGCCAACAACCAAAGCGGAATTCCAGAGACCTTTCTTGACACCTCCATACGAATGAGAGAATTGGGAACCGCCCATAAGTTAGAGGACCTGACGACTCCTAAACTGGAAACCGATACAGATCCAGGTGCATATTTTTCTACGATAGCTTCAGTGATTCTACAAGACAGTTGTTACGTACCGCTAACTTTTAAAGGCCTAAAGGTATATGTGACCGTAAGGTCCGCTGAACTGGATAACAAAGCAAGAACCGCACCTGCATTGATCTGTTCCCATTTCACCAACCTTGCGGCAAGCTTTCGGTTTCCCCATAAATACTGCCTGCATTATTACTTAATGGCAAAAGGATATCAAGTAGAAAACTGTGGCAATAACATTTTGGCCAAAAACGGGGAAGATCAAATTCTGGGCATTTTCGACCTAAAGGGAAACCTCATGAAAATTTCAAATTCAAAAACAGCCGTTCAAGCTTAAAAAAAATAATACTATGTCATACACATCAACCACCTTAGCGGATTTACAAAAGGAACACCAAGACGCCATTAATGCGGCCCAAGAAGAAATGATGGCCAATTTAAACGCGGCACAGGCATCGGGCGATTTTCAAAAAATACAAGAAGTAAGTGTTGCATTTCAAGATACAACCACAAAATTGGCCGATGATTATACCAAACGTATTGAGGAGATCAACGCCTTGAACGAAAAGGCGATCACGGAAAAAGTGGCCGATATCTATACCGATAAAAGAGCTGGAATAAATCTGAACCACTTGGTATATGATGGCGATAGGGACTATGTTATCGAGTTTCAAAACAACGAATTGATACAACAGACCTTGGAAAGGGTCAACGAAACCAACGGCAAGTTCAAATCGAGAAAGCATTTGTTAAAATCCAGTTTAAGGTTGACCAAAACCTTGGCCCCCATGCTTCACGAAATCGGTGAACATTGCAAGGAGATTTTAAGACTAAAGGCAGACATTGAATTTTTCGTCTACCAGAGCGACCAATTCAATGCTTCTTGCTACCCGCCGGATGACAATAGACTTTATATCATTTTGTCTTCGGGAATGTTGGAGCGTTTTACAAAGGAAGAGCTGACTTTTGTGATAGGTCATGAAATCGGCCATGTACTTTTTGAACATTTTGATTACCCGGTACGTCAGATCTTGGATATTGGCCAAAATGACCTGGCCCCCATACACGCCATGAAATTGTATGCATGGAACAGAAATGCCGAAATTAGTGCCGATAGGGTCGGCTTGCTTTGTTGCCAAGATTTTGAAACCGCTGGCCGTACGTTCTTTAAGCTATCTTCTGGGGTAACCACAGATTCGCTGGATTTTCAACTAAACGCTTACATAGAGCAATTTGTAGATTTGGAAGAAGCCTTGAACGATGCCAACCACGATCCATCGGATTGGTACAGTAGTCACCCTTTTAGTCCTTTACGCATCAAGGCCTTGGAACTTTTTAACAAGAGCGAAACCTATGCCTCTTTTAACGACAGTATTAGTGGAGAGATCAGCGAAGAGGCCATGGAACTAGAAATTAAGCGCATCATGTCGTTGATGGAGCCCGAGAACTTGGAAGAAAACGGTGAGTATTCGGAAAAAATACAGCGTTTTATGTTCTTGGGAGGCTACTTGATATCGAATGCCGATGGCGTTGTCGACGACTCGGAAATACAGGCATTGAGCAGTATTGTACTCCCTAAGGTTTTTGCCAATTGCATGATGACGATCAAAGGCCTTACCGAAAAGGAAATGATCGAAGAAGTACAACAACTGTCCAACGATCTGGATCTGGTACTGTCCGTAATGCAAAAGTTGAATATTCTAAGGGACCTATCGATTATATCGTACGCCGACGGGCAGATAGACGACAGTGAAGTAAACGTACTCTATAACCTAGCCAGGCTCTTGCGTATCAACACCGATTTTATAGATCGCGTAATTAGCGATGCACAGGGAGTTTAGATTCTAAAATTTTTTTAGGACCTTTTAAAAAAAGGGGAACATTTTATGTTCCCCTTTTTGTTTTTTATGAATATAAGCAGTGGATTTATTCCAAAGAATGGGATACCTTATTTCATCTACTTTTAATTCAAAAACCTGATCAAAATCATGTTTTAAGAATATCTGAAATCCCATTTTTGTTAGCTACAGTTTTTTTCAATCCATGAACAAATACGTTCAATGCGATTAAACCATCACAAAAAACAATTTATGACGTACGCACATTCCTTTCACATTCCCGTTATGGGTATAGGGTTCACTATCGATTCCCCATTAAAAGTTTCAAAATTCGGTATCGACTCCGTTATCTCATTGGTCGATGATATTCTGTTGGAAAAACTTCGCAAAATGTATGCTGGCAAACACAACCTTCCTTACACGGAAATTACGGAGAGTATGGAAGATTTTAGGGCCAAACGCATTAGTTCTTATCTTAATACGATTCATGATCTTGCTCATGAAAAATTCGAGGAATTCAAGAATTCCACCACCGAAACTGCCGCTGGTATTAAATCGTATTTCAACCTACTGCCCGATACCTCTTCTTTAAAAAAAGAATTCTTTCAGCTTACCCAAAATGGCCTTAGTATGACCGATATAAAAGATTGGGTAAAGGAACACATGCCAATGGGAAGTATTGATGTGAACATTATGACCAAGGTGGACAAGGACAACTATGTAAAGAAAGAAAAGCTTGGTACAGAATTTAATGACGCCCATGCGGCCCTTAGAGGTTTTGCAAAAAGCAAACTACGCTCTTCCGTTATCCTATCGGCTGGAATGAATCCACGTTTATACAGTTACCTGGAAAAATTTGATGATTTTTATCCTGATGCGGACGGAAACCTCAAAAAGAAAGTGGTACTCAAGGTTAGTGATTATAGATCAGCCCTGATTCAAGGAAAATTTTTAGCAAAAAAGGGAATCTGGGTTTCAGAATACCGAATAGAATCGGGACTCAACTGTGGTGGTCATGCCTTTGCTACGGATGGCTATTTGATGGGGCCGATTCTTCAACAGTTTAAAGAAAACCGACGAGAACTGATCAATATCGTGCACGAACTTCTTATTCATGCACTTGAACACCAACAACGCCCTTTTCCCAAAAAGCCTTTGCCTCTAAAAATCACTGCTCAAGGCGGTGTAGGTACAGCAGAAGAACACCAATTTTTACTTGACGAATATGACGTGGACGCTATAGGTTGGGGATCTGCATTCCTATTGGTGCCAGAGGCAACTACAGTGGATCAAGGTACTTTGAATAAATTGGTCAAGGCCAAAGAAGAAGATCTCTATTTGAGCAATATTTCCCCTTTGGGTGTTCCTTTTCATAGTTTAAAAGGAAATACAAAAGACATGGAAAAACTAAAGCGTATCTCCGATGGCAAACCCGGTAGTCCGTGTCCGAAGAAGTTTGTTGCGCTGAACAAAGATTTTAACGAGAAAGGCCTTTGTACCGCATCACGACAATATCAACATCAAAAACTGAAAGAACTTAAAGCTCTCAACCTTTCGAAAGCCGAATACGATTATCATTTTAAAAAGATTACCGAAAAGTCATGTACTTGTGTAGGCTTGGGCACTTCTGCCCTATTGGCCCACGATTTGGATACAAAAATCGAGGGAGATGGAGTATCTGTTTGCCCAGGGCCCAACATGGCCTATTTTTCGAAGATTGCTTCTTTAAAAGAAATGATCGACCATATATATGGCAGAACAAACATAATTACACGTACCGACAGACCTCATATGTTTATTAAAGAATTACATATCTACCTTGATTATTATAAGAACCAGATTTCAACATATCGAAGATCACCGACCGGCAAACACAAAAAACAATTAGTATCGTTTGGCAAGCATCTAAATGAAGGTATATCCTATTACGAAAAATTGTTCCGGTCAAAAAACAATGTAGTACCCCCTACATATAACGGTGTACTAAAACAATTAAAAACATATAAAGACAAATTAATACAACTAGCCAGTGTGGTTAACATCTACGAAGACAACTTAGCTTCGTAAAAGTGATGTAGAAAGAAGATTTTACATACTTAAAACTAGATTTTTTTGATACCGCCCGATTTTGAAGTAACCACTTTAAGCAAAAATACATAGCCCAAACCGGGCGGATCAAAAACTAAATAGAACTTGGCTTTCTGGAAATCTATAACTTGAAAAGTTAAAAAGTTAGACCCTACTTCCAAAAATCAAGGTTCTATCGATAGCTAATCAACATAATTAAAATTTCTATGGACACGCTTCATGTACATCCATAGTTAAACATAACGTTCTCTAGTGGGCAACTTGTGTGCCAATATGCCCATTCTTTTATGATCCATCCATAAATCACTGAAAACCAATAAAAAGTATTTTGAGCAGTAAAAGACTGCACTTATTTAGTATGGGGCATTTTGTATCGTTGGGGTATTTTTACCCATTTTCGCGGGTACTTTAATAAGTCTAAAACCTATTATTCTTTTTTAAAAACAAAGAATAAAAGGGCCATGCAAACAAACGTACTACATCTAAATTTTCTAAAAGTCAAAATCAACAAAATGCTAAGTTCTATATTTGCACCATTGCATGGCAAAATTTTGAAACCTATTTGTTGTTTTACCGTAGGAATAAAAACAATGCCGTTAAAGATTAAACAGTATATACATGTTCAACTTTTTTACAAAGAAGAATTTTTTAATAGATTATCTAGAAGGTTTTGTAGACATACACAACCACTTGCTACCCGGTATAGATGATGGGGCTAAAAGTGTGGAAGATTCCATTGAATTGATTAAGGGATTTGGAGAATTTGGCGTCTCTGACTTTATATGTACGCCGCATATTATGGAGAACTATCATCCCAATACACCGGGTACCATATCCAATTCATTTGCCTTACTTCAAAATGGTTTAAAAATGAATAATTTAAACCATGTAAATATAGATATGGCCGCTGAACATATGATCGATTCCAATTTTGAGAATATTTTGGAAAAGGACGAGGTGATGCCTTTGGACAAACGGTATTTATTAATTGAGATGTCCTATTTACAACCCTCTTTAAACTTGCTTACAGCAGTGGAAAAAATAGCGGACAAGAACCTTTATCCCATTCTTGCACATCCAGAACGTTATGCCTTCTTACATGGCAAAACCAGAACCTATCAAGAATATAAGGACAAAGGCATGTTAATGCAGCTCAACATACTTTCATTATCCAATTATTATGGAAAAGAAGTACAGAAATCGGCATTGAGCCTTTTAGATAGTGGATTATTGGATTTTATATCGTCTGATGTACACAACGCACGGCAATTAAAAGCAATAAGGGAAATACAACTTAGTACTTCCCTTATTGCCAAAGTAGAACCTTTAATACAAAAAACAGCTTATAATTTTAGAGGGTAAACAGCCCCTCTATAATTTCCACCACTTTTTGGTTGTCTTTCCGTAGCCGTACCCGTATTTACCTCCATAACCAAGGTTATCTAAGGTTACATCGTTCACTACAAAAGACACATTCTTAATTTTACCTTCTTCCCTTAACTGTAATGGGAACTCCACAGCCTTTTTCTCGGTAACACCGGCACGGGTTACATAAATAATATGATCAGCATGTGGGCTTATCAATAGGGTATCACTGACCACCATGAGCGGAGCGGTATCAACAATAACATAATCGTACATATCGGCCACCTTGTCAAAAAGTTCCCCTACCCTATCGCTCATTAACAATTCTGCAGGGTTTGGTGGTATTTTACCTGAATAAATAACATCGATGGTGTTACTATGTACCAGCATAGGATTAATTATATCCGCTACTTCAATATTCTCGTTGAAGATATAATCTGTAAGTCCGGCATCCTTATTCCTTTCCGATCTTTTCATTTTATCCACAGAATCTCCCACAAAGAAAGAATAGAATTTCGGGTTACGAATATCCGCACCGATCAACAATACTTTTTTATTGGTACTGGCCAATATCATGGCCAAATTGGTAGAGGTAAAAGTTTTACCCTCTCCAGGTACACTAGAAGTAATAAATATTTTATTGTTCTTGCCATTTTCAGCACCTTTCTTGGCCTTTATCATATAGTCCAGATTGGTCCTTAAAATCCTAAGGGCCTCTGCCAAGACAGAACGGTCATCCTTTACAATTAGCTTCGAATCCTTTTTACCTAAGCTTGGCAGCTCACCCAAAACGGGTACATCTTTGGTGATGTCCTCGAGGTTGTGTTTGTTATGTATTTTGGTATCCAATAAATCTTTGGCATAAATTACCCCAAAAGGAACCAACATACCCAACATTAAAGCAGCAAGATAAGTAATAGCTTTTTTAGGCTTCACCGGTGTTGGGCTAGCTACATAAGCTTTATCTATCACATGCGATTTAGGCTCTGCGGAAGCAAACGCAATTTGAGATTCTTCACGTTTTTGTAGTAAATAGAGATACAACGATTCAGTAGTTTCTTGCTTCCTGGTAATATTCCTCAATTCACGTTGGTTTTCGGGAGCCGAGTATATGGTTCCCTGAATTCGGCCTAATTGACTCTGTAGGGTACTTACGTTCATCCCCACGTTGCGCTCCAAAGAGGTCAAACTAGATTTCATCGTGTTTTTTAACCCCTCCAATTGCTCATCCAAATTAACGATCATCGGGTTTTGCTCATCCGCACTTTTCAATAATCGTTTACGTTCCGCTACCAAGGTATTATATTGCATCGTAGCTTGGTTTAAAGCACTACTTCCTACATCTACTACGGGCATTTCCTCATACCCCGTTTCTCCACTTACATATTCCTTAAGCCCACTTACCATTTGTAACTGCACCTTGGCACTTTCCAAATTTTGACGACTACCGGCACTTACCTGTACAGCCGCACCAACCTCAAGGCCTGATCCCGTCATTCCTTTTTCGGTCAATAATTCCTGGGCATCTTGATCTACAGAACTAAGTGTTCCCGAAATCATTTTTATTCTATTGTTGATAAACTCAGAAGTAGCATCCGCAACACGTTTTTTCTCTTCTACTGCATTCCTGTTATATACCTCTACCAACTTATCTATAATATCCTTTGCCTTTTGTGGTATGGCACTGGTCATGGACACATCTAGAATATTCGAATACTCTTGGGTCGCCGAAATGGAAACGGTCGACTTTAAAGAGCGTGCCACATTTTCCACCGGATTAATAGAAACATGGTACTCATTACCAATTAGACCTTTGGGGTCCTTTACATTGGGGGTTATGACCATATCTCCCATAGGCGTCGGAATCCCGTTCCCGTATGAATACACTTTTGATGGCGAGTTTTCATCTTCAGCAAAACCAAAGGTAGTTGCCGAGGTAAACTCTATAAAAAAGCTATACTTGGCATTATTGACAATAGAATCGGCCGCAATAAAATTTATTTTGATAGGTTGATTCCCATATATCTCAGAATTAATAACCTTCCCCAAGGCCATCATTTTAACATTGAGCCCCAATTCTTTCACCACTTCTATAAAATTGGATCTTGAGGACAATATTTCAATTTCATCCTCTACTTGCTTATCGGCACCTCCCATAA
This sequence comes from Maribacter thermophilus, assembly GCF_001020565.1. GTDB lineage: Bacteria > Bacteroidota > Bacteroidia > Flavobacteriales > Flavobacteriaceae > Maribacter > Maribacter thermophilus. The sequence continues at coordinate 1,512,897 of NZ_LDAS01000001.1, forward strand.
TGTCAAGATCCTGAAAGATACTCATACCATTAGAAGTATTTTGTTCTTGTACGATCTGTATCTGCGACTGCACGGCATATTCTGGTATCGTATATCTTATATTCAGGTATGCGAAGACCAAGGCCAAGAACCCACATAGTACAAACCATTTCCATTGCTTGGCATAGGTGCTAATAATGTTCTTTATATCCTCTTTTTTATCGGAAAAATTCATAGACTACTTTTGAATATGATTGCGTGTATTTATCTTAATTTCTAGTGATTAGAAGTATCGTTGTAGTGATAACAAGTGATGCTATAGACACTGCCAAACCAGCCCTATTATCTAAAGTAGATTGGCTTACGGCCGATTTATTAGGCTCTACATACACCACATCGTTTTGGGTAAGGTAATAAACCGGTGAGTTTAAAATATCCTTGCTCGTCAAATTAACACGGGTATACACTTTGGTCCCGTTAAAATCCCTAATTACCAATACATTGTCCCGTCTTCCCTTAATACCAAGGTCATTAGCAAGACCAATAGCCTCCAAAACAGTAATCTGTTCACCATTCACCTGGTAGGTTCCGGGGCGGTTTACCTCTCCCAATACCGTAATGGTAAAATTGGACAATCGAATGTTAATAATAGGATCTTTTAAATACGGCTTTAATTTTTCACGTAATAATTCTTTGGTTTCCTCCGGGGTAAGTCCCACCACCTTAATTTTGCCCAATACCGGAAAATCGATCTCTCCATTCTTATCCACTAGGTAATCCAATTGCTGAGGGTTCGACACAGCTCCTTCCGGCATACTAGAAAACAGGTTAAAGGGCACACTGGCCGCGGGATCCAAGGTAGACACATTAATTCTTAAAATATCATCTACCTTAAAGGTATTTACATGGCTATTATCGCTTACGATAGTTTCATAATCGGCCGCATCCTGAAAATAAACGATATCCTTTTTAGACCCACAAGAGGTCAGTAAAGCTCCTATGAACCCTATTACAAATACTCCTTTGAAAATACCTTTGCTTCTTAACATAATTATATTGAATGGATTAGTGTACCACAAGGATACTAAAAATTTAAGATTGAACAATTTTTAAATTTGAGTTGCTTTTTGAGCCGTCAACGGTATCCTCCGATTTTTCATCAAACTCGCACAGGTCCGAGTTTTTAGAAACATATTCGGGCACAATTTCTTTCATCAGTTTAACGGTATTGCCATTAAAGAACATGTTGGTTATACATAGTTCATCGATTTTAGAGCGCACCTTGGCATAATCCAACTCACGTACCTTACTAATTTTAATTTTTTGATGGTAGGTAGGCATGGTATTTTCACCATTGGCCAACAACTCCTCATACAATTTTTCCCCTGGGCGCAGACCGGTAATTTTTATATCGATATCTTCGGGATACCTCAATCCTGAGAGCTTGATCATATTCTTGGCCAAATCGAAAATTTTTACCGATTCTCCCATATCAAAGATAAAAATCTCACCTCCTTCACCCATGGCCCCAGCTTCCAATACCAATTGGGAAGCTTCCGGTATAGTCATAAAATAGCGGGTAATATCTTTATGGGTCAAGGTCAAAGGCCCACCTTTTTCTATTTGTTTTCTAAATAATGGTATAACAGATCCGTTGGATCCCAATACGTTCCCAAATCTAGTGGTTATAAATTTAGTCTTATTTTCTTTTTGCATACAACTAATGTACATTTCGGCAATACGCTTAGACGCTCCCATTACATTGGTTGGGTTTACGGCTTTGTCCGTAGATACAAAAACAAATTTCTCCACTCCGTGAACCAATGAGAGGTCTGCCACGGTTTTGGTTCCTGCAATATTAATTTTTATGGCCTCATACGCATTGTATTCCATAAGAGGTACATGTTTATAGGCTGCCGCATGAAAGACCATGTTGGGGCGATGCTCCATAAACAAGGCGTTCATTCGGTTTTTATCTCGAATATCGCTTACAATGGGAATAAAATTGTGACACCCGTTCTGTTTTAATTCTTGCTGTAAATCGTACAAGGCAGACTCCGCAGAGTCTATTATAATCAAAGATTTATACGAATAGGAACAAATTTGACGCACTATTTCACTACCAATAGAACCAGCCCCTCCTGTTACCATAATCGTTTTGTTCAACAGCTCCATCTCTATTTTACTGTTCTTTATTTTTATGGGAGGCCTGTCCAACAAATCTTCTATCTGTACCTGTTTGATCTGTGAAACCTTTAACTCACCATTGATCCAATCTTCAATGGGCGGTACAATTTTAACCACAATGGGAAGATCCACCAAGCCCTCTACAGTTTTACGAAGTCTGGTAGCATCTATATTTTGTATAGAGAAAATAATCTCCGAAATATTGTTCTTGGCTATAAAAGACTCTGTCAATGATTTTCTTGAAAAAACAGGTACCCCATTAATATTTTTACCCATTTTTTTAGGATCTCTATCCACATATCCCACGACCTTGTATTTACTTTGTGCATGGTTGGTAATGGCACCATGTGTAAGCACTCCCGAATCTCCAGCACCATATATCAACACATTCTTGTAGGCCTTGTCAATGCTGTGCATTCTGTTGTAAATGGATTTGAATACAAATCTTGAAGCCGTAAGCCCTATAAAGGTGATAAGACTGTTAATGATTATAATGGATAAGGGAATGGTAAAGACATTTAGAATACCAAACATTCTATTGGCAAGCACCACAAAAATGACCAAGATACTTGATAAACAAACGGCATTAAAAATATTATAGACATCCCTTACCCCTGTGTGACGTACAACCCCCTTATAGGATCCAACTATAAGAAAAGCGATCAAGGCCGTTACCAAAACCAAAGGCAATTGCACCAATAAATTCTCAACCTCAAAATTCAAGGTTAGGTTAAATCGAATCAAATACGACAATACAAACGAGCAACCAATGGTAGCCAGGTCTATAACCAGCACCAACCATTTAGAAGCGTAACGTTGACTATTATAAGTTAAGTATTTTTGTATCATGCTATAACGTTTTTGATGTTAGAAACAACGCGCTCTAAATCTTCTGTTGTTAAATTGGAACCACTGGGCAAACAAAGCCCCCTTTCAAAAAGGGTTTCCGAGGTTCCATCCATGAACTGTTCGTAATCGTTAAAAATAGGCTGTAAATGCAAAGGTTTCCATAAGGGCCTTGACTCAATGTTCTCTTCTAAAAGAGTTGTCCTTATTTTCTCTCTCATTTCATAAGAAGGTGTTAAGATACAACTTAACCATCTATTTGAAAAACAACCATCTGGCTCCGGCAAAAACGTAATTTTCTTATGGCCGTTCAAGGCATCAAAGTAAAATGCATGATTTGCCCTTCTTGCGGCTACCCTATCGGCCAAAACCTCCATTTGCCCCCTGCCAATACCGGCAAGTACATTGCTCATTCTATAATTATACCCTACATGACTGTGTTGGTAGTGGGGTGCGTCGTCTCTGGCCTGGGTGGCCAAGAACACTGCTTTTTCCTTATATGTCTTATTCTTTGACACCAAAGCCCCTCCTCCAGAAGTAGTGATGATCTTATTTCCATTAAAAGATAAGATTCCGATATCGCCAAAGGTCCCACATCGATCCCCTTTATAGGTACTCCCCAAAGCCTCCGCACTGTCTTCCAAAACGGGAATCTCAAATTCGTCCGCAATTTCACGGATTTCATCTACCTTATAGGGCATACCGTACAAATGCACGGCAATGATCGCTTTGGGTTTTTTATAATTTTTTATTCTATGTACGATAGCCTCGCGCAACAATACCGGAGACATGTTCCATGTATCGGCCTCACTATCTACAAAAACAGGTTTTGCTCCTAAATAAAGAATGGGATTGGCGGAAGCGGAAAAAGTAAAACTTTGACAAAGAACCTCATCACCGGCCCCAACACCCAACAGTTCCAAACCCAAATGAATGGCACCCGTACCCGAACTCAATGCGGCCACGTGCGCTCCGTTCCCCAAGTTTTCCTCGATCGCCTTTTCAAAGGCGTTCACGTTGGGTCCCAATGGGGCAATCCAATTGGTATCGAAGGCTTCGGCTACGTATTTTTGTTCGGCACCGCCCATGTGTGGGGACGAGAGCCAAATTTTGGTAGGCATTAAAGTGGTTTTCAATGGTTCAAGTGTTTAGGGTTACAAATATAGAACTCAAAATTAACTATCCCACTCCTTAATCACGAGAATTAAGAACATAATTCGTTTAATACATGCAAATTATCGGTTAAAGGATTTAACAGGTCCATTTTAACGGTGCTTCACGTTTTTCACCCCTTCAAATAACAAATACATCTAAAATACATTTTCTAATTGTAGGTTATTTTTTAACCTTTGTCTTTTTAACTCCTAGCCGTATAGATGAAAAAGATTACAAAAATATGCTGTATCGGTGCCGGCTACGTTGGTGGCCCCACCATGTCCGTCATCGCCAATCAATGCCCTGAGATACAGGTAACCGTAGTAGATATCAATGAAGACAGAATAGCGCAATGGAATACGGAAGACTTGGATAAGCTTCCCATATACGAACCTGGACTCAAAGAAATTGTAGCAGCGAGCAGAGGGAAAAATCTTTTCTTTTCTACTTCTGTGGACCAAGCTATCGATGAGGCGGAAATGATCTTTATATCGGTCAACACCCCTACCAAAACCTACGGAAAAGGAAAAGGGCAGGCAGCCGATCTTAAATTTATAGAGCTTTGTGCCCGTAACATTGCCAGGGTAGCCAAAGACGATAAAATCGTGGTCGAGAAATCGACCCTACCGGTAAGAACGGCCCAGGCCATACAGAACATCTTGGACAATACCGGCAATTCGGTAAACTTTGAAATACTATCCAATCCCGAATTTTTGGCCGAGGGTACTGCTATAAACGATCTTTTAAATGCAGACCGCGTATTGATCGGTGGTAATGACACTCCTTCTGGACAAGAAGCAAAGGACGCCTTAAGTTGGGTATACGAACACTGGCTTCCAAAAGAACGTATTTTACAGACCAATGTATGGTCGTCAGAGCTTTCTAAATTGGTAGCTAATGCCTTTTTGGCACAGCGGGTCTCTTCCATTAACACCATTTCTGCCTTGTGCGAAAAAACAGATGCTAATATCCAAGAAATTTCCAAGGCCATTGGTTACGACAGCCGTATCGGACCTAAATTCTTAAATGCCTCCGTTGGTTTTGGGGGATCATGCTTTCAAAAAGACATCCTTAACCTCGTGTACATAGCAAGGTCATATGGACTGGAAGAAGTAGCGGATTACTGGGAACAGGTCATCATCGCCAACGACTACCAAAAAAGTAGGTTCGCCGAAAATATCATTGCTACCCTATACAACACTATTTCAGGAAAAAAAATAGTGCTTTATGGCTGGGCATTTAAAAAGGACACGAACGATACCCGAGAGTCTCCGGCCATCTCTGTAGCCGATGCGCTTTTAGAGGAAAAAGCAGAAATTCTGGTATACGATCCCAAGGTTACCGAAGAACGCATTTATGCCGATTTGGATTATCTGAACACGCGCTCACCCGAAGAGAACAGGGCTTTGCTAAAGGTCACCAACGCCCCCATAAAGGCAACGGAAGATGCCCATGCCATTGCCATTTTAACGGAATGGGATGAATTTAAAGGGTACGACTGGAAAAAAATTTACGATCAAATGCTAAAACCCGCCTTTGTATTTGATGGTAGACGCTTGCTGGATACCGAAAAAATGAACAGCATTGGTTTTAATTATTACAAAATAGGCCAATCATGAAAATTTTAGTAACAGGTGCCGCAGGTTTTATAGGTTTTTATGTGGCCAAATCCCTTTTAGAGAAAGGCCATACCGTAGTAGGCTTGGACAACATCAATGATTACTACGATGTGAACCTTAAATATGCACGGCTACAACAATTGGGAATAAAAAAAAGCGATGCGGAACCATTCAATGTAATAGCAAAAAGTGAAAGCCAGCCCGCTTTCTCTTTTGTTCGAATGGCTTTGGAAGATCGGGAACAGCTTCCCAAATTATTTAAGAACGAGGCTTTCGACAAAGTCTGTAACTTGGCGGCACAGGCCGGCGTTCGTTATAGCTTGGAAAATCCCGAAGCCTATGTAGACAGTAACTTGGTAGGTTTTTTGAATATTTTGGAATGTTGCCGTAACTATAAAATAAAGCACTTGGTATATGCCAGTAGCTCTAGCGTATATGGGCTTAATGAAAAAATACCTTTTGAAACCACCGATTCTGTGGATTACCCAGTGAGTTTGTATGCAGCTACCAAAAAAAGTAACGAATTAATGGCTCATTCATACGGGCACCTATACGGTTTTAAAACAACAGGTTTACGCTTTTTTACGGTATATGGCCCATGGGGAAGACCCGATATGGCGATGTTTTTGTTTACCGATGCCATTATCAACGATCGACCTATTAAAGTCTTCAATAATGGAAAATTGGAACGCGACTTCACCTATATCGACGATATTACCGAAGGGGTCGTACGTATTATGGAAACCCCTATAACCGATACCGTTTCTAAAAAAGACCATTATAAGGTCTATAATATCGGCAATAGCAAATCGGTAAAATTGATGGACTTTATAACCGCCATAGAGGAAAGCTTGGGTAAAGTCGCTAAAAAAGAAATGCTACCCATGCAGGCGGGGGATGTAGAAAGAACCTGGGCCAACGTAAATGATTTGATAGCCGATTACGGATATAGCCCCAATACCTCCATAAAAAAAGGGGTACAGCGTTTTGTAGATTGGTATAAGGAATATTATTCGTAAAAGAAAAAAACATTTTTTTAGCTCCCCAAGCATTAATATAATTTTAATTAAGGATAGCCATGCTTTTTAATTCTATAGAATTTCTCTTATTTTTCCCTACGGTTTTTGTACTGTATTGGTTGTTGAACAAAAACTTGGGCTATCAGAATCTTTTATTATTAGTTGCCAGTTATATTTTTTACGCCTGGTGGGATTGGCGCTTTTTATCTTTGATCATTATCAGTTCCATTATAGATTATAGGGCCGGCTTGTCCATACACAATGCAACATCGCCAAAAGCCAGAAAATCATGGCTGCTAGTAAGTTTGATAGCAAATCTCGGCTTTCTTTCTATTTTTAAGTATTACAACTTTTTTGCGGAGTCCTTTACACAAGCGATAGGTGTTTTTGGTTGGCAACCCAATGATTTAACGCTCAATATTATTTTACCCGTAGGTATTAGTTTCTATACTTTCCAAACCTTAAGTTACACGATAGATATTTATAGAAAGCAGTTTAGCCCAACTACGAATATCATTAATTTCTTTACCTATATCGCTTTTTTTCCACAATTGGTAGCTGGCCCTATTGAGCGGGCTTCCAATCTTCTTCCTCAAATTGAAAAGAAACGAATATTTAAAAAGGAATGGTTCAACGAAGGGATTTTACAAATTTTAATCGGGCTATTCCGAAAAATTGTGATTGCGGACACCCTTGCCATCTATGTAGATACCATCTATGGGGATACTGGTCTATATAATTCCAGTACAATTCTTTTGGCCACTATCTTTTATGCATTTCAGATATATTTCGATTTTGCAGGCTATTCCGACATAGCCATTGGTACGGCCAAATTATTAGGCTTCAAATTTCATCAAAATTTTAATCTCCCTTATTTTTCAAGGTCCTTGACAGAGTTTTGGCGTAAGTGGCACATGTCGTTGTCTTATTGGTTACGAGATTACCTGTACATTTCTTTAGGAGGGAACAGAAAGGGCATAAAAATCACGTACAGAAACCTAATGCTCACCATGCTTTTAGGAGGTCTATGGCATGGCAGTTCTTGGAATTTTATTATATGGGGAGGGATTCATGGCGTGGTTTTAAGCTTAGAAAAATTCATAAAATCAAAACCACAGTTCAAATTTTTGGATAAACTAGCATTTTTAGGAGGGCCTATTACCTTTTTAATAGTAATAATAGCATGGATATTCTTTAGGGCCCAGACTTTGGATGCGGCAATGACCGCTCTTAAAAAAGTTATTTTCTTTAAACCAGGCATGCCTTTTATGGGTGATTTAAATGTTCTAGCTAACTCTATGATTATTTTATTCATAGGACTATGTTTTGACTATTACCTTTTAAAGAGCAAAACGAAACTAGAAGAATTTGGGAAAAATTTCAGCATTGCCAAGATTTCAATAGTCATTGGTTTTATGATTTTATTCATAAACCTTTTCTATTCATCGTCCAACAATTTCATTTATTTTCAATTTTGAAATATGAAAAAAGATTCATTACTATATATCATCAAAGTCACTTTTTTTGTGGTTTTAGCAGCCTTTCTGTTGGACAAATTAACCTACCTAGGTTTAACCGAATTGAACAGTCATGTATTTACCGGGCAAAGCGGTGGAAAGACCAACACTTTTTTGAGCAAAAAAAATAACTTGGATCTTATAGTGTTTGGGAGTTCTAGGGCAAATCACCATATAGACCCTCTAGTCATTTCCAAAAATTCTTTTAACATTGGCGTAGACGGTTCTAAAATAGCTTTTTCGGGGACACTTATAAAAACCTTGCCAAAAAATAAAGAACAAACCGTTTTACTGCACATCTCTCCCAAAAATTCATTTGAAGATAGTTATAAAGGGGAAGACATTACTACACTTTCCAAATACTATCATCAAAACGAAACCATAAGAACAGAGATGGTCTCGTTACACCAAAATAGCCCAATAAAAAACTTTTTTTGGTGTCTAAACTATAATGGTTCCGTTCTTGGGTTATTAAAAAATTATTTTTTTCCAAAACATAGTTCTGAAAAGTATCATGGTTACGACCCCTTACATACTAATAAAGAACAACAGCAGGTATTCGAAAAAGTTTTAGCCAAAAGAAAACCCAATCCTTGTAAGAAAAAGTTATCCTTAAACATTGTATATAAGAAATACATCACCGAATTAAAAGAGTTCTGCGAAGCTAACAACAAAAGACTAATACTCTTTACTGCACCAATTTATCAAGATGACTGTAAAAACGATGATGAAACCCTTTCTCAACTATTAAAAAAAGAAAAAATTGAATACTGGAATTTTACTGACTTCTTTGCAAATGACCGATCATTGGAGAATTGGCGTGACAATTCACATTTATCCAACATTGGAGCAGAAAAATTGACCCAAGAAATCAAAACCCTATTAAACAATGATCAAAATTAATTCAGCAACAATTAATTTTGGTCGAATTTATCAATGGTTTCATATAATATCTAACCTTATATCAAGTTCTATTATACATATTTGCAAAATCAAAACAAATACATGAATTTATACGACCTTAATTCAGCATATCACATTTTAGTGACCGGGGGTGCCGGTTTTATAGGATCTAACCTCTGCACCGCATTGCTAGAGAATGGCAACCAAGTCACCTGCTTGGATAACTTTGCGACCGGAAAACGAGAAAACTTGGCTCCGTTGATGGACAATCCTAAATTCACCTTGATAGAAGGGGACATTCGCAATATAGAAGACTGTAAAAAAGCCTGTGAGGGCGTCGATTACATTTTACACCAAGCAGCGTTGGGATCCGTACCAAGGTCTATTAACGATCCTATTACCAGTAACGATGTAAACGTTTCCGGCTTCTTGAATATGTTGGTAGCGGCACGTGATGCAAAGGTCAAACGTTTTGTGTACGCCGCCAGTTCATCTACTTATGGCGATTCTAAAAACATGCCCAAGGTTGAGGACATTATCGGGAAACCTCTTTCCCCCTACGCCATTACAAAATATGTGAACGAATTATATGCCGATGTATTTAGTAAAACTTACGGAATCGAAACCATAGGATTGCGCTATTTTAATGTATTCGGCCGTAAGCAAGATCCCAATGGGGCCTATGCGGCAGTGATTCCAAAATTTGTAATGCAACTAATGAAACATGAATCGCCCGTTATAAACGGTGATGGCACCTACTCAAGAGACTTTACCTATATAGACAATGTGATCCAAATGAACGTTCGTGCCTTGGTCACCGAAAACCAAGACGCGTTAAATACCGTATATAATGTGGCTTTTGGGGAACGTACCGATTTAAACGAGCTGACCCAGTTGCTTAAAGAATACCTAAGCGCCTATGACGAAAAGATCGCCTCTATCGAAAACACCTACGGCCCTACCCGAGCCGGGGATGTTCCGCATTCTTTGGCCTCTATCGACAAAGCAAAGGAATTATTGGGCTACGACCCGAAGTACGATATTAAAACGGGACTGAAAGAAGCGGTGGACTGGTATTGGAAAAATTTAAAAAATGAATCGTAGTTTTGACTTCGTTCTATCCAACCACAAAATAACGTGGGCATTGAACGGGCTTATATGTAAAACCCAAAAGAAACAAAGCATAATACTGATTAAATCGTAATAAAAATATAAAACAATCGAATGCTGCACATCGCAAAGCATCCGAACAAGGAACTTTAAAATATGAACAACATTAAAATTGCCGTTATAGGATTGGGGTATGTAGGCCTGCCACTTGCTAGATTATTTGCTACCAAATACCCTGTTATTGGGTTCGATATCAATGCCGGGCGTGTTGCCGAACTAAGAACGGGCCATGATAGCACGTTGGAAGTGGAAGATGATATACTACAAGGGGTGTTAAAAGAGTCAGCACACATGGAGACTGGACTTTTCTGTACCGATCAACTGGACGATATTGCCGATTGCAATTATTACATTGTGACAGTCCCTACCCCGGTAGACCGCACCAACCGACCTATTCTGACACCTCTTTACAAAGCAAGCGAGACTGTTGGAAAAGTATTAAAAAAAGGAGATACGGTTGTTTATGAATCGACCGTATATCCGGGGGTAACCGAAGACGAATGTATTCCTGTATTGGAGAAAGTAAGTGGTTTGACCTATAATAAAGATTTTTATGCAGGTTACTCCCCCGAACGTATCAATCCGGGAGACAAAGAACATACCGTAGAAAAAATATTAAAAGTAACTTCTGGATCTACTCCTGAAGTAGGTAAAAAAGTAGATGCCCTGTATGCTTCGGTAATTACCGCAGGTACCCATTTGGCCCCTACGATCAAAGTGGCCGAGGCCGCCAAGGTCATCGAGAATTCGCAAAGGGACATTAATATTGCCTTTGTAAACGAATTGGCCAAAATATTCAACCTCATGGATATAGACACCCATGATGTGTTAGAAGCAGCTGGTACCAAATGGAATTTCCTTCCGTTTAAACCGGGTTTGGTAGGCGGACACTGTATAGGGGTGGATCCTTACTACTTGGCTCAAAAAGCACAGGAATATGGCTATCACCCAGAGATTATTCTGGCAGGTAGGCGCATGAACGACACCATGGGGAAATATGTAGCCTCTGAGGTAGTGAAGCTCATGGTACAAAAAGACATTAAAATAAAGGGCTGTAATATTTTGGTCTTGGGCATCACCTTTAAAGAAAATTGCCCCGATGTTCGTAACACCAAAGCGGTGGATGTCATCAATAATTTGGCAAGCTACGGCACCAATGTTGCCATATACGACCCTTGGGCCTCGCCAGCAGAGGTGACCCATGAATATGGTCTGGACATTACCAATACCATTCCGGATCAAAAATTTGATGCCGTGGTATTGACCGTAGCCCATAAAGATTTTTTGAATTTGGACATGAAAAGTCTTTTAAAAGGTCAGGGGGTTATTTATGATGTAAAAGGTATTTTAAAAACTGATGTAGACGGTAGGTTATAATTAATCTAGTCCTTCTCTAATCAAAAAAGCTTGTGGAAAATAAATGTATTTTCCACAAGCTTTTTTTAATCACCCTAACTTTTTCACAGTGCAGTATGTTGGACAAATAGGTAATTTCGTCTTACCATACCTTAGGTATACAAAAATCAATACCCCCTACACTTGATATTTAAGCATACAATCTTTCTCACCAATGATCCTTATAGGTTAACGTTAAAACCTAATAAACCCAAAATAACACCCTGTCCACTTTAATTCTTATCTAGATTTATTACTTCTCTTCAGATTTTATCTAAAAGATTATCATTAGCCTTTTTGAACTTCAAATGCAAAAATATGTTAACAGATGCAGTAGTTTGTCGATTTTATAAAAAAATCAGTGTATTTCATCGATCAAAAAGATCCAATCATCGTATCTCTTCCGTAAAGCAAAAGGTATCGGTAACCGATTTGCAATAAGGTTAAGATCCAAGAAGTTAAATAATATAAAAAGTAAAAATAATTAAAGATTTTCACCGTTGATGTATACAAACCCCAAACACAATGATGCATTTCAACGAAAAAATCACATCATTCGTCGAAAAGCAAAAATATTAATCTATAATTGTACCCCAAATAACAGTGCAGTTAATTTAAACAAATTCTACCTACTTATGTGCCCATCTAAAAACCCTCTTTATAAAGTGTCCCTGTTATTACTTGTCCTCGTTTCGTTGTTTTCCTGTAGCAAGGATGCCGATTTGTTATCGGAGTATGTGATTGCTTCCGACAATGACCTTGAAAGCATTGCCCTTCTGCTGGACGATAGTTTTTTTATGGCCCCGGGGCAAGATGCCATTGTCATGGATGTATTGAACAACGATTCTTTTAGCCCCGATGCGGAAGTGGCCATCATAGGTACTTCTAGCCCGAGCAATGGCGATGTCACCATCAACGAAGACAATACCTTGACCTACACCCCCAATACCGAAGAAGAAAGTACCGAAGAACCCGTAGAAGACAATTTCACCTATACCACCGAAGTAACCACCGAAGACAACACCACCTATAGAGAAGAGGCCACGGTCACCATTTCGTCCTCCGATATGGGAGAATTATTGGCCTTCCCGGGCGCTCAAGGCTTTGGGAAATATACGACCGGTGGCCGTGGCGGAAAGGTGATTCATGTCACCAATTTAAATGACAGTGGATCGGGCAGTCTTAGATATGCCCTAGAACAAAAAGGAGCAAGAACCGTAGTTTTTGATGTTGGGGGAGATATTCATTTAACAGGAATGCAATTAAATATAGGAGCTTCTAATGGGGATCTTACTATAGCCGGTGAAACCGCACCCTTCCCGGGCATCACCATAAGGGGAGATAATATTTCCAGTAGTTCTTATGGTGGGGTACTTAATGTATTGGGAAGCAATATAATCATCAGATATATTACGGTAAGAGAGAACAATAACGGAAGGACAAAAAACGATGCTATTCGACTTCGGAACGATAATGGAATGAGTAATATTATTTTAGACCATGTTACCTTAGGCCATAGTAGCGATGAAAATTTAAGTATACAAGGAGTAAGTAATGTCACTATTCAGAATTGTATGGCGCAAATCAATTATGGCTCTGGAAATGTTATATTTGGAACATATGTATATGATGCAAGTTTTGTAGGAAATTATTTATCACATGTGGGTTATAGAAACGTTTTATTGGGTTATGGTGAACACGATGAAACAATAGAGTTTATAAATAATATTATTTATGGCTACGAAGAAGGTCTTTATATAGCTTACGGACACAATACCGACATTTTAGGAAATATATACAAAGCTTTTCCTGACAATACTCCCAACTATGCCAGTATACAATGGGTTCAAAATTTAAATAAAATGTCTGTTTCCGATGGCGATTTATATTTAAGCGACAACCATCAGCTAAACTCACACCAGTACTCTTTATACAACAATCAGGCTATTGATTATCAAAGTAACAACAGGGCAGTTTCCAACAGTACTATTACAACGTGGGCTACCACAACACAAGACATAGAAGCACGAGTGTTTGGAGATAAACTTCCCGGCAATAGTCTGTACCAAGACAGTATGGACGAACAGGCAATATCGGACTATTTTAACAATACTGGTAATTTTAATTCTTTAAAAGTTCCTAATAAAGAAAGTAGCGCTCGCTCCGATAATTATGACACGGATAAGGACGGAATGGCCGATGCTTGGGAAAGGGCCATGTTTGGAGATTTGTCGAAAACGGCCAACGGTGACGAAGATGGGGATGGTTACACCAACTTAGAGGCATTTCTATATTCTTTGGTGCAATAATATAAATTTATTATATCCGTTAATAGAAAAGACGTTCTTTTGAACGTCTTTTTGCTGTGATACAATTTTTTTATTAGAGATTTGTACGAAGCAACGTAATGGGCTACTAATATATGAGGACAATACTAAAATCGTTCTATCAAAATTCGGAAATTGGCTTTAACTTATTAAAACCTTTTGCTAGGGTATACCAATTCTTCCTTTATAAAAAATACTTGCCCTCTAAGGCATTTGTTAGGCAAAGGTTTAAAGAATGTTTTGGTCACCCTCTCAACTTGCAAGACCCCAAAACCCTCAATGAAAAAATAAACTGGTTAAAGCTAAACTACCAACACCCCAAAGCGACTCAATTTGCGGACAAATATGCGGTACGTGACTATATTGCTGAAACTATTGGCGAAGAATATTTAGTCCCCTTGTTATACACGACAACAAACCCTAAAAACATTGTTCCTGAAAATTTACCCGACATCCCCTGTATTATTAAAACAAATCATGATAGCTCTGGGGGGGTAATCATCCGCGATAAATATGCCAAACACCATAATTGGAAAAAAATACAAAATTATCTTCGCGCCAATATGTCTCAAAACTATTATTGGGACGGTCGAGAAAAACAATACAAAGACATACCCCCCAGAATTATTGTAGAAAAATTACTCTCAGGTAAAGAAGGAGAATTGCCAGCAGATTATAAAGTGCATTGTTTTAACGGCAAAGTGCGTATGATCAACGTAGATATAGGTAGGGGCACCAATAACCATCATAGAAACTGGTATAATCGACAATGGGAACGAGAGCCCTATAGCTGGTCCTCTGACTTGGGCGATGGCAAAGTAACTGCCCCCAGCAATGAAGATGTGGCCAAACCCGTTTTGTTGGATGAAATGATAGATTTATCTGAAAGGTTAGTAGGCAGCGCCCCTTACCTACGAGTTGATTGGTATATTTTTGAGGGGAAATTATATTTTGGAGAAATCACTTTCCATCACAATGGAGGAACTAGACCTATTGAACCTAAAGAATGGGATTTAAAATTAGGAAACGATTTGTTTCTGAACAAATAGTTAAATTATCTAAATGAAAATAGATTTTGTTATCAATTCCCTGGCTGGAGGAGGTGCTGAACGAGTTTTAGTCACTATAGTAAATGGACTGTCAAAAAAGCACAAGGTCAGAATAATAACGTTTAACCCTGCGGTCAAAACTTATTATGAAATAGACGAAAAAGTTGAAATTAAAAATCTTCATCACGGCAAAATAAAGAACCACTTAGTACGCTCTTTACACAATCTCCATTCTTTTTACCGAAACAAAAAAAATCGTCCAGATGTATTAATCTCTTTTATACACCTTGTTAATTTTATTTCAATAATAGTAGGAAAATTACGTAATATAAAAGTTATAATATGCGAGCACACCAACCATAAAACTACTTCACGTACACAAATAAAATTTATCCGGCAATACACCTATCGATTTGCCAATGCTTTAACCGTACTTACTACATTTGACTTACCTTATTATATGAAATACGGCGCCAAAACTGTAGTTATGCCCAATCCTTTGATATTACCAAAAAATGTAAAACCTTTCTCTGAAAGAGAAAAGAATATTTTATTGGTCGGATCATTAGATAGATATAAAAACAAGGGATTTGACAGCATTCTCAAAATTCTAGAGCCTATATTGAAATCAAACCCGGAATGGAAATTAATTATAGCAGGAGGTGGAACAAATGGACATAAAGCTTTAAATATATTGGTAAAAAAATTGAATATTGAAAACCAGGTATCTTTTACAGGCTTTTGCAAAAACATCCATACTTTAATGCAGAATTCCCAGATTTTTGTTCTCCCTTCAAAATTTGAGGGCTTACCGATGGGTTTGATGGAAGCTCTTTCTAACGGAATGGCATGTATAGCCTATGATTGTATTTCAGGCCCCCGAGATTTAATTGAGAACGACAAGAACGGCCTTCTTATAGAAAATCAGAATGAAAAAGCCATGAGGCATGGTCTTGAAACCCTATTAAACAACAAAAGTATTAGGGAAAATTTGGCCCTTGAAGCTCCATCATCTGTCATACAATATGGTTTAGATAATATTTTGAATCAATGGGAATCTCTTATAGATAATGTCATAAAAAAATGATGGATAAAAATATACTTCTTACTCTTATACGCTACAGTATATTAGCTTTAATACTCTGGTTTTTACCCGGGTTTACTTTGGTTTACCTTAATGGAAGTATTTCCTCTCTGTTAAGTTATTTATCTTATGGTTTAATTCTCTTATACGTAATCCTAAACGGAAAAACAGGCAATAACTTCCCTATGTTGTTATTGGGGTTATTGTATTTTACTATCAGTAGTTTAGCGAACCAAACCTTTATGCCAGAAACGAAAGAGTTCATTATTATTGTTATAAAATACTTTATAGTGATTTGGGGAGGCTATGAAGTCATGCGTAAGACAACCTCAAAAGAAATGTGGGTTTTTATGCTGATTGGAGCCATTTCCATATTGGGCAATATGTTTTTGTTTAACAATCCCTTAAAAGATGGTGGCAGGTACAGTGGTTTCTACCTAGACCCCAATAATGGGGGACTGATTTGTATCATGGGTTTCGCCTTAACCTTTGTTATGCCAAAAAAAATACAGTTGTTAGGTAAAATAATTTTTACAATGCTTGGGCTTTTTACTTTTTCAAGAACCTTTATTGTTTCATGGTTAATAATGAACCTACTTTCAATAAAATTGAGTCTTAAAAATGCAAAAATGTTAGGTCTGGGCTTTGCCTTATTAAGCACCCTTCTGGTTTATAATGAATTTTTACCTAAAAAAAACCAAAGATTGGAAAATTTGGGAGCGATGATAAGTGGTAATGAGGAAAAAGCAAAAGAATTGAACAAAGATTCCCGTTTAGAGACTTGGGCCAGATACTATGACTTTTTATTGGACAAACCTATATTTGGCAATGGATATGCAGCATTTGGGGGTAATGGAGTGGCACCACCAGTAGGTGTGCACAACACCTATTTGTTAATTTGGGGAGAAGCTGGCATAATCCCACTACTTATTTTTCTTATGTACCTAGCCAGTTTAATAAGAAAAGGGTATGCTATTTTTAAAAAAACACCACAAGTCTTAATGATGACCTTGGCTTTATCGTTATTCTTGTTAACTAACCATAATTTTTTCACTACCGACTACTCCATAATGATTCTTTTATGGTTACATATTCAAATTTATCAAGAAAATAAAAAATCGGAACCGAAAAAAGTGGTCTCACACGACAAAAAACACAGGTCATATGTCGTTTAAAGTAGTTCTTAATAAGATTTTTGCTTACATCAAAAGCTTATTTAAAAAAGACAACTCCCAGTTATTCACCAATATGCTAATTGTTGGTGGTGTGTCTATAGTAGTAAAGGGAATTAGTTTTTTTAAAGAAATTTTTATTGCCGAAACTTATGGTGTTTCCGAACTATTGGACACTTTTTTAATTGCCGTTTTAATTCCAACGTTTATCCAGAATGTATTTATAAATGCCTACGGAAGTGTTTTTATTCCGAATTATTTAATTGAAAAAAAAAACAAGCAACACACCGGTTCTTTTCAAAGTAGTAGTTTTTTAATTACCTTATCCATAGGGCTATTCATGATTTTACTCACCTATCTTTTTATAGATTTTTATTTGGTTTCCTTATTTCCTGGCCATAGCCCCCATTATTATGATTTAATAAAAATACAGGTTTGGATAATTTTACCCTGCATGTTACTTTGGGCCATTTCTTCCTTGATTTCAGGTCTTCTAATGGCCGATAACGAATTCTTATTATCCAGTACGAATGCCATCTTTATGCCTTTAGGAATAATTGGCTGTTTGTTCTTTTATGATATTTTACATGAAAAAACATTGGCATTAGGTATGTTAATAGGTAGTTTCATAGGTACATCATATCTAATTTTTGTCGGATATAAAAAACGCCTATTAAAGTTGGATAAACCAGATTTTAAAAGCAAGAACATGGTTGTATTGCTAAAACAAATACCGGCCAAAATTTCCTCTGGTTTGATTAATGGGGTGAACCCGATGGTAGATCAGTATTTTTCTGCTCAAATGGCCGTAGGTGCTATTGCTGCCTTAAATTACGGTTACAAAATCCCTATGGTTACCATAAGCCTTATAAGTGTACCCCTAGGAAGTACCATTTTACCTTATTTTTCGAATAAAGCTGTAGATGATCAACATAATTTATATAACTACTTAACCAAAATACTGAAAACAAGTTTTTTAACTGCCTCAGGCATAACGGTGGTTATGATTGTATTTTCAGAATTTATAGTCAAGCTTTTTTTTGAAAGGGGTGCATTTACCTCTAATGATACCGCTCTTGTGTTTTTAATACAACAAATGTATTTGATTCAGATACCTTTCTATGTTGTAGGCATAATAATGAACAAATACCTAACGGCAATAAATAAGAATAATTTTTTGGTTATCTCCTCTGTACTAAGTTTAACGCTCAATATAATATTCAATTATACGTTAATAGAATTCATAGGTATTAAAGGCCTTGCTTTGGCTACTTCGTTGGTATCATTCACCAATGCTTTGGCTATATATTGGTACATAAGAAAATTACAACATAAAAAATATGTTTAGCATAATAACACCAACATTTAACCGGGCACATACTATAAAGCGCGTATTTGATTCTCTAAAAAAACAAAGTTCTAAAGACTTTGAATGGATTATTATCGATGATGCCAGTACAGATAATACAAAAGAGCTTATAACCTCTTGGAAAACTGAAAACTTATCTTTTAATATACATTATCATCTATTACCAGAAAACAAAGGAAAACCAAACGCGGTAAACGAAGGCTTAAAACTTTGCCAAAGACCATATACCATAATAGCGGATAGCGACGACTCTTTTATACCCAGCACCATTGAAGAATTAAAGCAATTATGGCTAAGTGTTGAATTAACTGAAAAGAGTGAGGAAATTGCGGGCATATGGACTTTGGTCCATGATGAAAAAGGAAAATTGGTAGGAGACCCTTTTCCTGTTAATTTTTGGCAAGTAAATATAGAAGATCGTGTACTAAAAAGGAAAAAACAGGTCAAAGGAGAAAAATGGCACAGTTGGCGTACATCAATCTTAAAAAAATATCAATTTTTTCATAGTGACCATTCCTTCATAAGTGAGGGGATTACTTGGAATAGGATAAATAGAGAATATGATTTTTTATGTGTAAACATTTTTCATAGAATTTATTACGCTAGTCCAGATGGGTTGATTTTAAAAAAGAAAACACGATTGGAACTGGAAAAAATTAAGTTTTATAATGCATACTATCAGCTATACCAAACGCCCATTACAAAAATACTGCGCTATGGTTATTACCGCCATTATGCTTTCAATTATGTGGTATCCCAGTTTACTTACAAAGACAAAAGCCTTCAGTTGGATATTTTAAAATATGTTGTCAGTATTATTATCAGTATAGGCTACATACCGAAAAGATTCTTTTATTTCTTGACTTATAAGTCAAGAAATAATGTTTAACTGTATAATATAATTTATAAAGAAAGTGTAATCAATAAACCAATGGATGGCAGCAAAATTAATGAATTAAGGCCATGTATGCAGCTGGAACCACCATATCATGATATGGAAACTATTGGTACTCAGACAATGGTTAGGTAAAAACAAGAAAGGATTGACTTTAAAATAAAAATTAGATTCCTTGGCAGACAATAAAATCAGAATACAATTAGTGATTCCAAACCTAAGTCCGGGAGGAGCTGAACGCATATTGGCGTATTTGGCACAAAACCTTGACCCATTAATTTTTGAAAGTGAGCTGGTGATTATTGGCAAACCACAAAAAGATGGTTATGAAATTAAGAACATTAAGGTCACCTATTTAAACAAAGACAGGGTCTTGAGTGCCATACCAAAATTAGCCTTGACCATTAAAAAAGAGAAACCCGCTATTGTTTTAGGAACACTTTCACATGTAAATTTTGCATTGGGACTAATTTCTATTTTTTTCCAAAAATAGTTTTCATTGGCCGACAAACATCCATTATAAAAATCTACAAAAAATTGAACAACCAATTAAAATTTGATTGGTATTCAATAATCGAAAAAAAAGCCCTTAAAAATTTGGATTACATCATCTGCCAATCATCGGATATGGCCAAAGATTGTTCTTCAATATACAACATTAGCCCAGAAAAAATAAAAGTACTTAACAACCCCATTACCGATAATTTTAAATTAAAAACAACATCATTAGATAACAAATCAGATGAAATAAGATTTATTACGGTGGGTAGATTGGTAGAAGTAAAAGGACATAAGCGTATAATTAACGTTCTTTCTAAATTTCAAAAACCTTTTACCTATACCATTGTTGGAGATGGACCCTTAAAAGATGAGATTTTTGCCTTGGCAAAGAGCAATAATATTCTAAAAAACATCACCCATATTCCTTTCACTAAAAATGTATCCAAGTACCTGAACGATTCCCATTTTTTCTTACAAGGTTCTCTTACAGAAGGTTTTCCGAATGCTTTATTAGAAAGTTGTGCCGTTGGTACACCGGCGATAGCTTACAATGTACCGGGAGGGACAAAAGAAATTATTGAAAATGGCATTAATGGATATTTGGTAAAGGATGATGAGGATTTTTTGGCAAAATTGAACAATCTCCCCCATTTTGAACCTACATTGGTATCGGAAGCGGTTTACAGGAAATTTGACAAGTCTATTATTCTAAAGCAGTATGAAGATTTTTTCCAAGATTTAATTAAAAAAAACAATCGTGTTTAATACTCCTCCTAAAATAGCTATACTCATATACTCACTTGCAGGTGGTGGGGCAGAACGTGTGGTTTCCTATTTACTGCCTTACATACAAAAACAAGGAATTGAAGTGCATCTAGTACTTATGAACAGTATTATCAGTTATGATATTCCCAAAGACATCCCTATTCATTACATTGAAAAATCGGAAGGAGATGAAAACGGTGTTTTAAAACTTATAAAACTCCCTTTTTTGGCTTATAAATATGCTCGCTTACTTAAAAAGCTAAAAATCACACATTCTTTTGCGCTATTAACACGACCCAGTTATATAAACATACTTTCGCAATATTTCACTAAAAAGACCTATAAAATAAGTATCAGTGAACGGTCATACCCAAGTATGCAATACGGTTACAAGAACTTACAATCGAAAATCAATAACATTCTAATCAAGTATCTATACCCAAAGGCAGACCAAATAATTTGTAACTCTAAGGGCAATGCGAACGATCTTATTAAAAATTACAAAATTCCACCTTCAAAAATAGAAGTAGTATACAACCCCATTGATATTGAAAAAATAAATAAGGTTGCGTTGGATTCATCCATTTTTCAAAAAGATACATTTAACATAATAACCGTAGGTAGAATGGATGCCGGTAAAAACCAGGAATTACTGATCAATGCCATCGAAGATTTTCCTTCCGTGCACCTGTTTATTCTTGGTGATGGTCCATTAAAAGCACATCTTCATAGCAGTGTTGAAAACAAAAACCTTACGGATAGAGTTTCTTTTTTAGGTTTTGACAATAACCCTTTTAAATTTTTAAAAGGAGCAGATCTCTTTATCTTTGGGTCTAATCACGAAGGTTTTCCTAATGTTTTATTAGAAGCCATGTGCTGCGGTCTTCCTATTCTAACCACTAACTGTAAGTCGGGACCGGACGAAATTATGGAACTGGAACACCCAAAAACAGACGATGTAATGATTACCGATTACGGGATACTGACGCCAGTTGGCAATGTGGATCTATTAAAAAAAGGACTGTCATATTGTTTAGAACATCCTGCTTTTTTAGATAATTGTCGCATACGTGTAAAAGAACGCATTCAAAATTTTGAAAGGGAACCTATTTTAGAGTCTTACGTGAATTATATTTTGAAACAAAAATAAAAATGCCACCCAAGTTTGAGGTGTATAAAATTTTTTAAATAATCTAACCTATTTAAATTAATACTATGTCAAAAGCAATATGGATTTGTTCAAGGGAAAAACTTCCAGTTGACACAGAGAAAACTATTAACAACATATGTGATTCTATTGCTCCTGACAACATTATACCTAACCCCAACATGGTAAATGTTGACAATAAAATTGCTTATGGGGTTATGAATCCCAAAAAATCAATTTTAAGACAAAACAACAGTTTACTATTAGGTGTAACAACCTATAATGATGTTAATTGGCATCAACCTAAATCAGAATTCCCTGATGGTTGTTATGCATTATTTCGTGATAATGAAGAATATTCTGAAATAGTTTCCGACCCCTCTGGATCAAGAACCATATGGTATTATAAAGATGATTCCGTTCTAATTGCCTCGACTTCTCAAATAGCTATCATTTCTTATTTAAACAATTTCGAACTTAACAGAGACGTTCTTCCTTGGCTACTATCAACAGGAAGTTTAGGTCCAGCTTTATCTTGGGATAAAAGAATACAACAGTTAGCTCCGAACAATTCTCTATTACTGAAAAAAGATACATGGGAAAGTGAAGTTGTAAAAAACAAAATTCTTTTCAAGAAGGAAAACAGAAAAGAAAACGATTTTGAAGAAAAATTAAAAGAAACAATTTCCACTAGTTTAGACTCATTAGAACTAAATTATAATGATTGGGCCCTTCCTCTATCCGGTGGTTATGATTCAAGGGGGATTCTTTGTTTTTTAAAATTAAAGAACAAAGAGGTTAAAACGATCACATGGGGTTTAGAAAAATCATTAAATGACCCTCAAAATGATGCTTATATTGCAAAAAAATTAGCTGAAAGTTTTAATGCTCCCCATACATTTTACTCTACTAATTTATCACAAGAACCTATTGAAGATATTCTTGAAAGATTTATTAAAAATGGGGAAGGACGTATAGATCACATTGCTGGTTATTTAGATGGTTTTCATATTTGGTCAGTGCTACATAACGAAGGGGTACAAGGAATAATCCGAGGAGATGAAGGTTTTGGTTGGTCTGAGGTTTCTTCGAAATTAACAGCTAGATTATCCGTAGGCCTAGGTCTATGTTCCGATTATTCCAATTTAAGTAAATGGAACAAGCTAGGGGTATTTGAACAAAATCTTCCCGACTATTTAAAAAAAGACGAAAATGAATCCATAGATCAGTGGCGAGATAGGCTATACCACGAATTTCGCTTACCCACCATTGTTTCCGCTCTTTCTGACTTAAAACTATCTTATATTGAGCAAATAAGTCCTTTGTTATCACGAAGCATTTTAGAAGAAGTACGTAGACATCCCGATTCATTGCGTACAGAAAAATCTCTTTTTAAAAAAATAGTGAACAGTATCAGTCCTTCTATTCCTTATGCAACTCGAGGTGCCAATGCATGGATTTATGATATTCTTAAACAAAAAGACATGGTAGAGTTATTTAAGGATGAAATAAAGAAAAATATAGATACAGGTATATTTCCAGCAGATTTTTTAAATGAGATTTTAAATAATTTAAAAATCACAAATCCCGATAAAACTAAAAATAGGTCCTTCAATATTAAATCATTTCTAAAATCAATATTACCAACCTCCATTAAAAACAAAATAAAAGATAATGTATCTGCCGTAAACATTGTAGATTATAACCAATTAGCATTAAGAGTGTATATTAGTTTTAGAATGATCAACATTTTAAAAGCAACACAGAAACAATAAATAAGCAACAAAAGTATTTTGTGCTTTCAGTTTACATAACGAGGTTGAAAGTACAGTAAACTTTTTATCTGCTATTAAAATATAATCTCCCTATTCTATCATAACCATTCTATGAAAGATCAAAAGCATCCCCATACAAAGAAAAAAGTAATTCGCACAGCTGCCCTATCGGGTTCTTTGTACATTCTACTTGAGGGCCAATTACGTTTCTTAAACCAATACTATGATATATTGGCCATTGGTTCGGATGATGAAGACCGGTATTTGGAGAAAATGCAACAACGTGAAGGTATTAGAACCAAAGAAGTAAACATAGAAAGAAAAATAAACATCGTACAAGATTTAGTTTCGTTGTACCGCTTGTACCGGGTCTTTAGAAAAGAAAAACCTTTTATGGTACATAGTATTACTCCCAAGGCCGGACTATTGACCATGATGGCGGGTTATTTGGCCAGGGTACCTAAAAGAGCCCATACCTTTACAGGGTTAATTTTTCCTACCCAAACCGGGGCAATGAAAAAACTGTTGCTTTTCTTTGATAAACTTATCTGTAGGTTTGCCACCCATGTATACCCAGAAGGCAATGGGGTCAAAAATGACCTATTGGCATATAAAGTAACCAAAAAGCCCCTAAAAATTATTGCCAACGGCAATGTAAACGGGATCGATCTGGATCAATTTGACCCTACACTTTTTTCACAGGAAGAAAACAGACAACTTCGTAAAAGTATTGGTATAGAAGACAATGACATCTTGTTTATCTACATTGGCAGACTGGTAAACGATAAAGGCGTAAATGAACTGGCCCATGCCTTTGGAGACCTTTGTAAAAAACACTCCAATGTAAAATTAATGCTGGTAGGTTCGTATGAGGGAGAAACCGACCTTTTACCCAGTAGCACTTGGGAAAAGATAAAAGCCAACAAGGCCATCCATTATGTAGGCCACCAAGACGATGTGCGCCCTTATTTGGCCATTTCGGACGCATTGGTATTTCCTAGTTATAGAGAAGGTTTTCCTAATGTTGTATTAGAAGCAGGGGCCATGGGCTTACCAGCCTTGGTTACCGATATAAACGGTAGCAATGAAATTGTTGTAGAAGGTAAAAATGGTTTGATCATCCCCTCCAAAGATGAAAAATCACTTTTACAGGCCATGGAAACCCTATTGACCAATAATGAACTTAGAACAGAATTAGCACAAAATGCCCGCCCTATGATTTCATCAAGATTTAATAAAGATGAAGTGTGGGCCGCGATCCTTAAGGAATACCAAACTATTGAAAATGAGTAAAATATACCTCAGCCTACCTAAAAAGCAGTACTTTCGGCATAAAAACACATAAAACAACTCCTTTTGACCATAATATCAGAACTTCTTCGAATTCTGAATTTACTTTCACTTGTTTTTGGTTTCTTTATAGTATGCAAAAAAATATAATAGGTTATGGCTCTATCTTCCACAAAGAAGATGCTACCCAGTTTACCAAAGAATTGGATGGTTCGTTCATGGGAGAACACCAACTCTTCTATGCAGGCCGTTATGCCATAAAACATATTATTCATGGTATTGCAAAACATAAGGAGATAACCAATATATGGTTACCCAACTATTATTGTCCTTTTGTAAAAAACTGGCTGGAACAAGAATTCAACAACATTAAATATTATGATGTAGACCCCTTTAAAGCCGACACCAATATGGAATGGTCTTCTTTTTCTTCTTCAGATGTTGTTTTAGCAAACAACTATTGGGGAATTAAACAGTATACCATACCTCAAGGAAAAAGACCAACGATCATAGAAGATCACTCACACGGTTGGTTGTCTAAAGGGTGTGTAGAAAGTAAGGCCGATTTTTGCATTGCGTCCCTGAGAAAAACGATTCCCATACCTTTAGGGGGTATTGCATGGAAACCCAAAGATAGCTCCTGTTCCATTCCTATGCCATTATTGGAGAATAAAGAACTTAACGCAGAGAACCCTATGGTAATGGCTTGGAACTACATGGATAAGGCCATGACCCAAAAAGCGGTTTGCGAACACCAAAACCAAAAAGAGGAATTTTTATCGGTCTATGGTGAAGGAGAAATGCTACTGAGAAACACGCAGGCCATATATCCACTTCAAAAACAACACGAGGCCATAATTCGTACCTTCCTGTTTAAAGATTATAACGCCTATAAAAAGAGACATTTGGCACTTATTGAAAAGAAATTAACGCCTTCTAACATGTTCAAGGTGGTTTCTGCTAAAAACAATGTTCCGTTCGGGCTATTAATAGCTTTTAAAGACCGAGCCGTGTTATGTAGCTTTAAAAAACACTTAATTTCCAACGATATTTACCCGGCCGAACTCTGGCCCCAAAACCAAATAGCACAAGAATACAAGTACCTACTAAACATACATGTAGATTATCGTTATAACAAAGAAGATATGTCACATTTTGCTGAAATAATTAACAAATGGGAGCCACAGACCATCTTTACACGCTCCGCAGATGACTCAGGACCAAAATCGGTACTATCTAAATAACCGAGTCCCTGTCGTTAAGTTTTATACTAACAAAATAATCGACTAACTTAGCCGTTCACCAGTATAGCAAAAACACATACCTTAATGATCTATAAAAATTATTTTAAGAGACCATTGGATTTTATGATGGCTCTTGGAGGACTCATTGTTCTCTCCCCCATCCTATTGATTGCTATTATAGTTTTGGCCATTGGCTTTCGAGGAAATCCCTTTTTTACACAAAGACGCCCAGGTAAAAATGAAAAAATATTTTCGGTCCTTAAATTAAAGACCATGACCAACAAAAAAGATGCCGCCGGGAACTTGTTACCGGATTCTGAGCGCTTAACGCCCCTTGGTATTTTTATACGTAAAACATCTATCGATGAATTGCCCCAGTTAATAAACGTACTCAAGGGAGATATGAGCTTGATAGGCCCCAGACCATTACTGATCAGATACTTACCCTACCACACCGAAGAAGAAAGAAGACGATTTTCTATACGGCCCGGCATTACGGGATTGGCTCAAATTTCGGGTAGAAATTTTATCACTTGGGAAGATAGGTTTGCCAAAGATGTAGAATACGTGGACAACCTAACATTTGCCATGGATGCCAAAATTTTTTGGGAGACATTAAAGAAAGTGATTTCCTCCGATGATATTGAGGTAGACCCACAATCTAACCCTAAAATGGAGTTTTTGGATGTTGAACGTAGTTCTTGGGAACAGTTTAAACACGTTAAAAAACAATAGCCATGAAAATTGTATTTATTGTAATGCGATTTGGCAAAGATGGCCTAGCTACCAACATTTTGGACCTTACACGAGGTTTGGTGCACAAAGGGCATGAATTACATATTATCACCAGTGGTTTTAAAAGTATTGCTTCTGACGACTACACCTTTTTTGAAAAACTAAAAACCGAGTTCAATACCCTTGGTGTTCAACTCCATTATTTTAAAGAACCTTCTGGCAACGCCTTAAAAAAAGGATTTGGTTCTATTGCAAGCCTTGTTAAAATAAGTTCTTTACTGGTACAATTGAAGGCCGATGTTATTCATTGTCATTCTCCGAACTTGACTTTTATTCCATGGCTCTTACGTAAAAAATATGTGTCTACGGTACATGCAGATACCATACGGCCCAATGCCCGATACAAACACCCAAATTTATTGATCGCCGTAAGTAAAGGGTCTCAAGAATTTACGGAAACTGTAATGGGGTCGCCAAGAGAAAGTATTAGAATGGTCTATCATGGTATCTCCGACAGATTTGCAAATGAAATACCCCAAGAGGACCTAAAAGCCCTAAAAATAAAAAACGGGATTCCTACCAATAAATTAATAATAGGGTTTGTTGGAAGAATTTCAGAAATGAAGGGCACCGATATTTTAATGGATGCCATAGGCAAACACTTGCCCGATTCGTTAAAGGAAAAAATCCATATTGTACTGGTAGGCGATTACCTTAACAAGGATAAAGAGCAATGGTTAGAAAATATGTTGCAAAAAAATCAATTGCAAGATAGGGTCACCGTCTTATCCTTTCAAGACCCAAAGCCCTTTTATCAGTTATTTGATGTTTTTGTGTTGCCATCACGTTCAGATACTTTTGGTTTGGTAGCGGTAGAAGCCATGATGAGCGGTTGTTGTACCATACGGGCCAATTCTAACGGTGCTTATGACCAAATAGACGATGGGGTCAACGGAATGATTTTCCCTATGGAAGACGCCCAACAATTGGGACAAAAACTGGTACAGGTACTTTCTGACGAAAATTTACGGGAAACCTTGGCAAAAAAAGGAAAAGAAAAAGCTTTGGCCAATTTTACACACCAACAAATGATCGATAATACCTTAAAGGTTTACGAAGAACTTATGAGCATGTAGCCATGGCCAAATAATCTTTAAACAACCTGTAAACTATCTGTTGTTTTCCCTGTATTTAGGAAAAAAGCCCTCTCTTATATTTTCTAATGCCGCACGGTCATCGTCCACTGTTACCCCAGACAGTTTTAAGCACTCTAAATATTGGTTTGGCATCACAATTTTTCTACCGGTGTAAAAATCGATATCATCATCAAAAGGGAAGTATTTCTTCTTGTACAGATATAGCTTGTCTTCTTTTCCGTTAGATAGCCCACCTCCGATCATATAATATTTGAGTCCCTCTTCATTGGCCCATTTAACGGCACTTATCTTTAAAAACTCATTCGGCCTTAATTTAAAATAGTTCGAATCGGTTCCTCCCAAAAAGGAATACATGGTTGCTTCTGAAATTAAGAAAAGCTCTGTAGAGATCGGAGTGCCATCTTTATAGACCAGCCCAATCGCACACTTTTCTTGATTATGCTTCCAAAACTCAATAAAATACTCCAACGGATGGTAAAAAGAGTCAATAGCATCCCTCCTATCCATGGTACCTATATATACTTGATAGAAATCCTTTATCTCTTTCTCTGTAATATTCTTATAAAAAAGCTTGAATTCTAAACCGGTTTTCTCGGCTTTACGAAATTGATTTCTTGTATTGGATTTTAGATTGGACCAAAAAAGTTCCCAATTCGTAATATCTCCTTTTACATTGTATAAAGAATGTACCGCCTCGCCTGAATAATTCTTATAATTATCAAAGAAATTAAAGCGTAAAAACTCTGACACTACATTGTTTTCCTTATACCACTCATCTACAAACTTCCAAAACTCAACCATCAGATCCGCTGAAATTCCTTCTTTAAAAAAAGGTCCGTTATAACCCCATGGGCTACTGATATCCTTATAACCCGTATCCCTATCCCCAAAAATTATTTTTCTAAGAAAAAAAGGCATCACTGCAATAACTTGGTCATCAGAAGACCTAAAAACAAAAAAATGTAACCGTTGTTGTTCGTTTTGTCCACTATTCAATAGTTCATAACAGTAATATGCACTTTCACAACCTACTTCTTCCAAAGCTTTCTTATAAAGAGCCGTATGTTGGTTGTTCTCAAACGAATAATTATTTAGTGTAAAAGTCTGTGTAGACTGCATGTTTGTATGTTTTGTGAAATAGAACGCAGATAAATTCAAAGAATTGTTTTTTTTGTCTACAAAAATTATTCTTGAACCAAACTACGCCACTTGTTATAAAGTCAACAAAAATACGTTAAAGAGACCACATTGAGAATCTTGTTCTCCCATATTTTATACTACCAATGGCCATATAAAGAAGAAACAAAAAAAACTTATATCAAAACAATGGCATGAACTTACATTCTTCACATAAGAATTAGGCAGCCGATTTGTAACTAAAAAACTACACACATATAAGAATACGTTTACTTTTATCCAAAATCGGACAAAAGACTAATTTTCAATGATATAATGACGTAATTTTTATTGTATTTAACTTTTTTTTATCATAATTTCATCCCGTTCCCCTTTTAATCTCAAAATACACTAAAATGAGAAAAACCTCTTGGGGAATTATTTTCTTACTTTCATGCGTTTACCTTTATTTTGGTTTTGGTCCGCTCGTAGTTGAGCCAGGTCTAACAAACCCTGAACCCGTAGGCGCCTTTTTGAACGGAAAATTTCCTGATGCCTCCGCATCGGATTTGCAATACCAACCTGCCTTTCCCAATATTTCGTTCGATTCTCCCTTAACCTTTACAAGTCTTCCCAGTTCAAACAAGTTGGTCGTAGGCCAAAGGAACGGTGAAATATATTGGTTCGAAAACGATAACAATGTTTCTCAGAAAAACCTTTTGCGGAATTTGTCGGATGAAGTGGGAGTAGTCTGGGACGGAGGTTTCTTAGGGCTGGCCGTTCATCCAGAATTTGGGCAAACCAACAAAAACTATTTCTACATATACTACACTACCAAAGATAGCCAAGGTCGTGATTACCCAGATGCATTCATCTCGGGTTTTGGTTGCGAGCGAGAAGATTATTGGGGTAATTTTTTAATACTAAAAAGAATTACCGTTGATCCCAACACATTTATATCGGACTCCAACGATGACTTGGTAATGATAAAAATGAGAATGTTCAGTTCTACCCACAGAGGAGGTGGTTTGGTCTTCGGAAACGACGGCTTTCTGTACTTGGCCACGGGAGACCAATCTGCCTATGCAAAACCACAAAATATTACGACCAATTTAGATGGCGGAGTATTAAGAATCGATGTTGACCAAAATCCATCAAAAAGCCATACTCCTACCAGAACATTTACAGAAGACGGGCGTTTTTCAGACGAGATATCCGGCATCGGTTATGGAATTCCGAATGACAATCCCTTCTTGAGTCCGGATGGAAGTAACTTTGAGGAATATTACACGATCGGACATAGAAATCCCCACAGAATGACCAAAGATAGACTTACAGGAGATTTTTATATAGGTGAAATTGGAGAAAGTAGACACGAGGAAATAAATAAATTGGAAGTCGGCGAAAATTATGGTTGGCCGGTTTACGAAGGAAATTATTTTAGGGGAACACAATGTGTAGATTTATTGGATAATATGCCACATAAAGCCCCTTTATTGGCTTTTTCAAGATCAGAGGCCAATGCCCTCATCGGTGGTTATGTCTATAGGGGCAATAACATGCCGGACTATTATGGCAAATATATCTGTGCGGATTATGGTGTCGGAGAAGAAATATGGGCAGTTGACACCAATACTGGCGATTATGAAATAATAACGCAATTTTCACCCACCAATATCATGTCGTTCGGTGAAGATAACAATGGAGAATTATACCTATTAAGTCAAGGTAATAATGTTACCTTATATAAACTGGGCCAAGAAAGCTCCCTTTCGGGATCCATGCCTCCATCATTGTCCAGCACCGAAGCATTTGAAGACCTTCAAAATATGGAGCCAAGTACAGGACTGGTTCCTTACGAGCTTATAGAATCTTTTTGGTCGGACGGTGCTCAAAAAAAACGATGGATGGCCATACCCAATAATGGTACTCACAACACGGCAGCAGAAAAAATTGCGTTTTCGGAAAATGGGGATTGGGATTTTCCCGTAGGTACTGTATTGATCAAGCACTTTGAGCTACCCATTGACGAGACCGACCCAAACAAGACCAAAAAATTAGAAACCAGATTTTCGGTCAAGGCCAGTAATGGCTCTTTTTATTTTGCTACCTATAAATGGAACGAACAGGAAACGGACGCCTATCTTCTAGAAACCGGTTTGGAAGAAGATATT
Source organism: Maribacter thermophilus (assembly GCF_001020565.1). Classification (GTDB taxonomy): domain Bacteria; phylum Bacteroidota; class Bacteroidia; order Flavobacteriales; family Flavobacteriaceae; genus Maribacter; species Maribacter thermophilus. Next base: position 1,544,487 of record NZ_LDAS01000001.1, read on the forward strand.
CCTATTAAAAAAGCAAACGGAAGTACTGCATTTCAAAAATGGACCTACCCATCCAACCAAGATTGTATTGCCTGTCACAGCCCTGCAACCGGGGGTACTTTAGGACCTAGAACCCGATATTTAAATTCAGATTACACCTATGAAAAATCGGGGGTAACCTCTAATCAATTAGTAACCTTGAGCCATCTTGGAATCTTGGATGAAATTATTGATGATAATAAAACACAACAATACCAGACCTATAAAGCCCTTAATGACAACAACGCTAGTTTAGATGAAAAGGCAAGGTCTTATCTAGACCTAAACTGTGCGTACTGTCACAGACCGGGAAGCACCGGAGACAGAGCTCAATTTGACCTGAGATTGTTTAACGACCTGCAACAAACAAATTTATTATCGGCCGGAATCAATACCCCCCTTGGCATCAGTGATGAAAAAATACTTTATCAAGGAGATGCCACTAAATCCATCCTGTTTCATAGAATAAATAGTGATGACCCAACGGTTATGATGCCGCCAATAGCAAAAAATAAAATACACGGTGAAGCAGTACAATTAATAGAGGATTGGATCAATCAAATGGGATCACCTTCCACGCCTCCGAATACCGGTGACTATAGGATCGTAAACCACACAACTGGAAATACCATAATAGTAGTTAATGCAGGCCTAAATAATCGGGCCAACATTGCCGCAGGTGCTTATAATGAATTAGACAACGAACATTTTGCCCTTGAAGATGCAGGGGACGGTTTCTATCAGTTTAGAGCACTTCATAGTGGTAGATATATAGATGTTGAAATGGGCAACACGGCCCCAAATACGAATGTTTGGCAGTATGTAGGTAACGGTACGGATGCTCAACTCTGGCAAATATTGGATGCAGGTAACGATTCTTTTTATATCGTCAGTAAACTTTCTGGCTTCTACCTAGGAGAAAACTCCGATGGAAATGTTGCCGTACTACCAAACAATGACGGCAATGCCATTCGTTGGAAATTTCTTCCCATGGGTGCAGCTCCGGATACGGGCATAGCATTACAAACCACGGCTGTATCTACTTCGGAAGATGGCAGTGCTGTCAATGTTGACATTAGCTTAACCGCCGCTCCCATAGAGGATGTTGTTTTATTGGTTGCCGGTAGTAACAATACCGATGAATACACAATTTCCCCATCGGAACTTATTTTCTCTTCTTCTAATTGGGATGTTCCCCAGACAATTACCATAACCGGTGTAGACGACTCTGAAGCAGATGGAAACCAGCCGTATACTATAGATATTTCCGTTGATGACTCTAGAAGTGATAGTAGTTACCATGGACTTTCCGTTGCCATAAATGGAACCAATATAGACGACGACGGCACCTGTAACGGCACCTTGGTGGACGTGACCGACCCAGTGGGAAGCGGCGACATCACCTCAAGGGACGACTTCATACCCAAGGAGGACAGGTTCAAGGCCTTCGACAACAGAAAGGAAAGGGGCGATTTCAGCAAATGGCTCGATGCCGGGGGGATACCGGCACCATCCGACCCCAGTTGGATACAGATCGTGCTGGAACAGCCCAAAAGGGTCGAGACCATCGTGATCACCAGCGCCAACGACGAGATAGGAAGGGACCCCGAGGACTTCAGGCTCATGGGGTCCAACGGAGGCGCCTTCACCGAACTGGGCAGCTGGAGCGCACAGCAGTTCGACCAAAGGTACCAATCAAGGACATTCGAGGTCGCCAACCCAGGAACCTACGCACAGTACAGGCTGGAGGTAACCAAGAACCAAGGAGACCTGGAGATGACACAGCTCGCGGAGATCGAACTATTGGGATGCGAGCCCTCCTCCACCATGGAGATAGCGGTGACCGGTGTGGCCTTGTACCCCACCGAACTGGAAATGGAAATCGGCGATACCGTTCAGCTGACCGCCACCCTGTTGCCCGATAATGCCACAAATACCGAAATAACCTGGGAAAGCCAGGACAACGCCATAGCCAGCGTGGACACCAACGGAAACGTTACCGCACAGGCCACCGGTACCACCAACATTACCGTGACCTCCGATGACGGGAACTTTACCGATACCGCAACGGTCACCGTACGGGAACCGTTGGTCGACGACGGCACCTGTAACGGCACCTTGGTGGACGTGACCGACCCAGTGGGAAGCGGCGACATCACCTCAAGGGACGACTTCATACCCAAGGAGGACAGGTTCAAGGCCTTCGACAACAGAAAGGAAAGGGGCGATTTCAGCAAATGGCTCGATGCCGGGGGGATACCGGCACCATCCGACCCCAGCTGGATACAGATCGTGCTGGAACAGCCCAAAAGGGTCGAGACCATCGTGATCACCAGTGCCAACGACGAGATAGGAAGGGACCCCGAGGACTTCAGGCTCATGGGATCCAACGGAGGCGCCTTCACCGAACTGGGCAGCTGGAGCGCACAGCAGTTCGACCAGAGGTACCAGTCAAGGACCTTCGAGATACCCAACCCCGGAACCTACGCACAGTACAGGCTGGAGGTAACCAAGAACCAAGGAGACCTGGAGATGACACAGCTCGCGGAGATCGAACTATTGGGATGCGAGCCCTCCTCCACCGTGGAGATAACGGTGACCGGTGTGGCCCTGTACCCCACCGAACTGGCAATGGAAATCGGCGATACCGTTCAGCTGACCGCCACCCTGTTGCCCGATACTGCCACAAATACCGAAATAACCTGGGAAAGCCAGGACCACGCCATAGCCAGCGTGGACACCAACGGAAACGTTACCGCACGGGCCACCGGCATCGCCAACGTTACCGGGACCACCGAGGACGGGAACTTTACCGATACCGCAACGGTCACCGTCCGGGAACCCGTCGTGGACGACGGTACCTGTAACGGCACCTTGGTGGACGTGACCGATCGGGGGGGAAGCGGCGAGATCACCTCAAGGGACGATTTTATACCCAAGGAGGACAGGTTCAAGGCCTTCGACAACAGGAAGGAAAGGGGCGATTTCAGCAAATGGCTCGATGCCGGGGGGATACCGGCACCATCCGACCCCAGCTGGATACAGATCGTGCTGGAACAGCCCAAAAGGGTCGAGGCCATCGTGATCACCAGCGCCAACGACGAGATAGGAAGGGACCTTGAGGACTTCAGGCTCATGGGGTCCAACGGAGGCGCGTTCACCGAACTGGGCAGCTGGAGCGCACAGCAGTTCGACCAGAGGTACCAGTCAAGGACCTTCGAGATACCCAACCCCGGCACCTACGCACAGTACAGGCTGGAGGTAACCAAGTACCAAGGAGCCCTGAGATGACACAGCTCGCGGAGATCGAACTATTGGGATGCGCGCCCTCCTCCACCGTGGAGATAGCGGTGACCGGCGTGGCCCTGTACCCCACCGAACTGGAAATGGAAATCGGCGCTACCGTTCAGCTGACCGCCACCCTGTTGCCCGATACTGCCACAAATACCGAAATAACCTGGGAAAGCCAGGACCACGCCATAGCCAGCGTGGACACCAACGGAAACGTTACCGCACAGGCCACCGGCATCGCCAACATTACCGTGACCACCGATGACGGGAACTTTACCGATACCGCAACGGTCACCGTACGGGAACCCGTCGTGGACGACGGTACCTGTAACGGCACCTTGGTGGACGTGACCGATCCCGTGGGAAGCGGCGAGATCACCTCAAGGGACGATTTTATACCCAAGGAGGACAGGTTCAAGGCCTTCGACAACAGGAAGGAAAGGGGCGATTTCAGCAAATGGCTCGATGCCGGGGGGATACCGGCACCATCCGACCCCAGTTGGATACAGATCGTGCTGGAACAGCCCAAAAGGGTCGAGGCCATCGTGATCACCAGTGCCAACGACGAGATAGGAAGGGACCCCGAGGACTTCAGGCTCATGGGGTCCAACGGAGGCGCGTTCACCGAACTGGGCAGCTGGAGCGCAAAGCAGTTCGACCAAAGGTACCAATCAAGGACATTCGAGGTCGCCAACCCAGGAACCTACGCACAGTACAGGCTCGAGATAACAAAGAACCGGGGCGACCTGGAGATGACACAGCTCGCGGAGATCGAACTATTGGGATGCGATCAAAATGAAACAAATGCCATTGGCCTATCCTCAAAACTAGACTTCGACAATATATACCCTGTAAACGATAGTTTTATAATTGCACCGAACCCTGTAGGAGAAGAAAGAAGTATCTCACTTCAATTAACAAGTTCATTAGCAAATAAAGAAGTAACCGTTACGATATATAGTATGGAAGGAAAATTGGTTCATTCCTCAAAATTTCTGAATAGTGAAGGAATACTTGAACACTATATTCAACTTGATCATAGCTTACCCCATGGAATTTACATAATGGAACTAAGAAACAATAGGAATGAGAGATATAGAAAAAAAATCATATTAAACTAAGGCCAATAACATACAAACTATTTTAATAGCTTTTATACGAACCTATAAATATTAATGGGATATTTTAAATGAACATAGCCCTTAAAACCCAAAAATAGATTCATTAAAATAGAATTATTTATTAAGGTTTAAACCTTCACTCCTTAAAACAGAGATAATAGTTACTCATATGTTTTAATTGTATAACCACAGATTATGAAGCGTAAAATAAGAGCTCTTATTGTTTATATATTAACATGTACCCTCGGTAGATGGCTTGTATATGTGAACCCTAAAAAAGCAACCGAATTAATAGAAAAAGGAATTACAAACCTTAGGGATACGAGCCGTCTCAACTGGAAAGAAAAATTAATGAGAAGGGCCATTCTGCGTAAGGCCAAGAAAAAAGGAGATGTAAAGTCATTAGAAAAATTTCATCGCAATTATTGGATAAACCATGGGCATGATTTTTTTTCCTCGACAGAGAATCGAATGAAAAATGATTATTTACCCAAATACAAAGCAACTTTTGACATTCTAGAGAAAGAACTTTTAAAAGACCCTAAAAAGTATACCGCCATCGTAGAAATTGGAACTGGAGATGGTAGTATCTTAAACTTTTTAAGTGAAAAGTTTCCTCAAATAAACAGAATGGTCGGTATTGATTTAAGTGAAATTCAAATTGCGAAGAATAAAATAAAATATATAGAAAACACTAGATTAGAATTTGTTGCGGCAGACGGTTTTGAATGGGTTGAAGAAAATGGTTTAACAAATATGGTTTTTGTAACATTCAGAGGTGTATTGGAATATTTTACGGAACAACGGTTACAAGATTTTTTTCACAAACTGAACAGTATAGGAAAAACAACTTTTTTTGCCGTTGAACCTAACGGCCTTGACCATGATTTTAGTATAAACCCAAATTCTCAGATTTATGGCAATGAATGCGCTTTCTCCCATAATTATGTCAAACTTTTCCAAAATGCAGGATTTAGCATATGGCACCAATCACAAAAAATTGAAGGCGAACACCCAGATATTACAAGTATTATCGGGGCGAAAAATTTTTAACAAATCCTTTCTACTGTTAACACGTTAAATATCAATAATATAACACACCACATTACCTTAACTTATTATTGAAATTGATAATGCTATGACCAATGAACAAAAAACAACAAATTAAATGGGCCAATATCTTCATATTAACGAATATTTAAGGATTATATAGGAAATTACTAAACTTATATTGCCACTCGTATTAACTTCAACAATTATAATGGTTTTGATCTATTTGTGAAATAGTTTTATAAACCGAAGAAATTCTCAATAACAGTAATAAATGGACGCATCCCAAAAAAAATTATTAGAGCAATATAAAACTCTTAACGATACTTTTGTTTCCTACCCAGAAGTTCCTTTACACGACCTTGTGAGCAAGCAGGCCTTAATGAACCCTGAGCGTACCGCAATAGAGTTTCATGGAGAAAAAACAACTTTTCACGAGTTTGACCAAAAGTCCAATCAATTAGCAAATTATTTATTGTCTATAGGAACCAAACCAGGTGATTTAATAGGAGTTTGTTTACCACGATCTGGAGATGTATTAATTACCTTTATTGCGATAATGAAATGTGGTGCAACCTATGTTCCTTTAGATCCAGCCCACCCATCCCATAGATTAGAGTTTATGTTATCAGATTCGGATGCCAAGTTTCTGATAACCACGACAGAACTGTCTGAAATATTTTCTTCGGACCATAAAAAAATACTTAAAGACCAATCTATTGAAAAAATAGAAGAGTTTTCTACGGACAGCCCCAAAATAGCGGTTGCCATGGATACGTTGGTGTATATGATATATACTTCCGGTTCTACAGGCCAACCCAAAGGGGTTCCTATTTCCCATAAAAATTTAGTTAATGTACTGTGCAGTATGATAGATGAGCCAGGCATTACTGAAGAAGATAGAATATTGGCCATAAATATTTTCTCGTTTGACATGTGCGGTGTTGAAATATATGCTCCTTTGGTAAAAGGCGCCTGTATTGTTATGGCCGACAATGACATGGTATTGGACAATCATGTTCTGTTGAACATTATCATAAATGAAAAAATAACATTTATGCAAGCCACTCCCACTAGATGGCAGTTGATTCTTAATGCCGGATGGGGACAACGTGTTAACTTAAAAGCACTTACCGGGGGTGAACCCATTTCAAAAAAATTGGCGAACGAACTATTGGATAGATGTACTTCTGTCTGGAATATGTATGGCCCAACGGAAACCACCATATGGTCTTCATTAAAAAGGATAGAAAGGGACGACGAGATAATTACCGTAGGTAAATCAATAGCGAATACCGCGATATACATTCTTGGAAAAAACGGGGAACTAGTACCATCCGGAACTATTGGTGAAATTGCCATTGCGGGCACTGGGACAGCTATAGGGTATTGGAAAAGGCCTGATCTTACCGAAGAAAAATTCATTGAAAACACCTTTCAGCCGGAAAAGGGAAAAGTATTGTACAAAACCGGGGATTTAGGTAAAATTTTGCCAAACGGAGAAATACAATGCTTAGGCCGAATAGACCAACAGGTTAAAGTAAGAGGGCACCGGATAGAACTAGGCGAAATAGAAGCTTTTATAGATAAGCTTCCGCATATTCAAAAATCTATTGTAGTAGTCAATACCTCGATGACAGGAGAACCCCAATTGGTTTCTTACATAAAATCGGACAAGAAACTTAAGGACATGCCCGATTTTCACAAAAAAATCAGGGAAATGCTGCCAGATTACATGGTTCCTTCCTTTTATGTCCAGGTAGATGAATTCTCGAAAACCGCAAGTGGAAAAATTGATAGAAACGCCTTACCAGAACCAAAATATGAACGTCCGGATTATTTGGCTCCTTTCGTAAAGCCTTCGACAAAATATCAAAAATTAATAGCCGAGGTATGGTTAGAAGTGTTGAGAATACCTTCTATTGGTATAGATGACAACTTTTTTGAAATCGGGGGAACATCAATACTGGGACAAAAAGCGATAGTTATTTTACAGAAGAAGTTAAACACCTCTATTCCGATAACCAAGCTTTATCAATTTCCTACTATACGAAAGCTCGCTGCCCATTTAGAAATTCCTAAGAAAAAGAATTCAACCAAAAAATCGCAAAAAGGAAAAACCGAAAAGAATCTTCAGAACCATAAAGATATTGCGGTTATTGGAATGGCAGGAAGGTTTCCTGGTGCCCAATCTGTTCAAGAACTGTGGGATGTACTTTTAGAAGGAAGAGAAACAACTTCATTTTTTACGGCCGAAGAAATAGACAAAAATATACCAGAGGCCATACGCAAAGACCCTTTATATGTTCCTGCCCGTGGAGTTGTGCCTTCTGCCAAAGAGTTTGATTCTAAATTTTTTGGCCTTAACCCCAGGCTGGCCCTTGCCATGGATCCACAACAACGTTTGTTTATGGAAATATCCTGGGAGGTTTTAGAACAGACAGGTTACCTACCTAGGCATTATGACGGAAGTGTGGGCGTATATGCCGGTTGCGGTTACAATACCTATTACATAAACAATGTTATACCGAACAAAGACTTATTAGATCAAGTAGGTGAGTTTGTAGCCACCACCGTAAACGACAAAGATTACATAGCTACTAGAACCGCATATCACTTAAATTTAAAGGGTCCTGCCATTAGTGTCCATTCAGCTTGCTCCACTTCGTTACTTGCGATAGCAGAGGCTACGGAAGCTTTAAGAACAGGACAATGTGATGTTGCCCTGGCCGGTGCCGCCAGTGTAACGTCTCCAATGAACAGTGGACATTTATACCAAGAAGGAGCTATAAAAACACCGACAGGCCATTGCTGTCCATTTGACGAAAACGGTAAAGGAACGGTTTTTAGTGACGGTGCCGGAGTGGTATTATTAAAAACCTTGGAAGATGCCGAAAGGGACGGTGATACCATTTACGGAGTTATAAAAGGAATAGGACTAAGCAACGATGGCGGAGAAAAAGGAAGCTTTACCGCACCAAGTGCAGAAGGACAATCACAGGCCATTATCAATGCTTTGGACGATGCTCAAATATCTCCTTCGGAAATAAGCTATGTAGAGGCACACGGAACCGCTACTCCGGTTGGAGACCCTATTGAAATAGAAGGCCTTGAAATGGCTTTTGGTGAACAAGAAAAGAAAAATTTCTGTGCTGTGGGTTCTATAAAAAGTAATATGGGACACCTTACCTCAGCGGCTGGGGTTGCAGGTTTTATAAAGACAATATTGGCAATGTACCACAAACAAATTCCTGCTTCTTTGGGGTACTCAAAACCAAACCCGCTGATAGATTTTGAAAATAATCCATTTTTTGTAAATAATGTTTTAAGAAATTGGGATGTAGAAGGAAAAAGAAAGGCAGGCATCAGTTCTTTCGGTGTCGGGGGCACAAATGTGCATGTGGTTGTTGAAGAATATGAAAATAAAACAAAAACTAGCGACGAAGGAAGACCTGTACAACTACTTACATGGTCGGCCAAGTCACAAAAAAGCTTAGATGGTTATCAAAAAGCACTGGGCGACCATATAGACAAAGCAGCTACTCCCCTAGCCGATATAGCCTATTCGCTCAATGTTACAAGAGACATCTTTAACAATAGAAGCTTTGTAGTAGCTGGTCAATTAACCGAGGCCAGCGAAAAACTATTATCTGAAAATAGTAAGGACGTAAAGAGTAACTCTTTAAGGACGATTCCAAGCGAACTAGGATTTCTATTTCCCGGCCAAGGATCACAATACCTGCAAATGGGAAAAGAACTCTATGAAAATGAGTCAGTATTTAAAGAGGCTGTAGATACCTGTGCAGACATTTTACTGAACGAGTTTCAACTAGATATAAGAAACGTAATTTTTCCGGAAACAAATAATACAGAATCCGAAGAAAGATTAAAAGATACGAAGTATACACAGCCGGCATTGTTCGTTATCGAATATGCCCTATCACAACTTTGGTTAAGCTGGTCTATTAAACCTACCTTTTTATGCGGACATAGTATAGGTGAATTTGTTGCTGCCCACGTAGCGGGAGTATTTACCTTGACCGATGCATTGCGTTTAATAACGGTAAGGGGCAAATTGGTAAGCGAGCTTCCCGGTGGAAGCATGCTTTCCGCTAGAACCTCTGTAGACAATTTATCGAAAATTATACCGGAGACACTTTCTATTGCCGCGGTAAATTCAGATCAATTATGCGTAATATCGGGTCCGGACAAGGAAATTGAAAATTTTGCACAACAACTAAAAGCAGATGGCATTGCCAATATGCTTTTAGCTACGAGCCATGCTTTTCATTCTACCATGATGGAACCTATTTTGGATGTCTTTGAAAAAGAAGTCAGAAAAGTTTCTTTAAAGGCTCCGAATATACCTATGATCTCAACGGTAACAGGCACATGGTTAAGTGATACGGATGCTACAAACCCAAAATATTGGACAGACCATCTACGCGATACCGTGCGTTTTTCAGACGCAATGGATACTATTTTAAACATGGAGGATGATGCCCTACTTTTGGAAATAGGTCCAGGTCGTGCCCTTACGACATTGGCTCATCAGAAAAAAGGAGAGAAAACCGTAACTGCCATTTCCAGTTTGCCTTTACCCAAAAAGGGTGAAAACTCCTATCAAGCGCTATTAACGGCATTGGGCCAATTGTGGTTAAAGGGTATAGAGCCGAATTGGAAAGAATTTTATAAAGACCAATCTAGACAAAAAGTACTGTTACCATCTTACGTATATGACCGTAAGCCTTGTTGGATAGATCCTCCAGCTTCAGTGCCTCAATTTATCGACAATTCAACCATAGAAGAAAACATTATTCAACAAGAAAGTCCTGTAGAGACTAAGATCAATCAAAGTATTACGAATATGAGAAAAGAGAATATCCTTCAAAAAATTTCAGAAATAATTTTAAAGACTTCCGGTATAGAACTTGAAGCAGGGGATACCACTTATAACTTTTTAGAACTTGGCCTAGATTCTTTAGTGCTAACCCAAATGGCCACTACTTGTAAGAGAGAGTTTGATACGGCCATTACTTTTAGGCAACTTAGTGATGAGTTGAATACACCAGAGCTCTTGGCAAATTATTTGGATGAAGTTTTACCAGAGGAAAGTTTTGCCCCTGAACCAGCACAACCAATAAGCATCCCGGTGCAGCAAGCAGTAAACAATACTTCTCCGACACCTGTTCCCCAGTCCATTCCGCAATCTACGGTGACGACAGGGAACCATTATATCAACAATACAGATAATACTGCAGTAAGCCTTATTGCCCAACAACTTCAATTATTAGGAAAGCAATTGGATTTACTTCAAGGGAACGGAACAATGCAAAATAACCCCGTTCAAAACCAACCAGTTAACCCTGTTACCCCAAATACAGTTCAAAATAACGGAAGTTTTAAAGCTCCTTTGACCGCTAGTGCAGCACCGTCAAATGATTCTTTGTCCGAAGAAGAGAAAAAAGAATTAAAAAAACCTTTTGGAGCTTCTCCGAAGATTGAAAAACAGCCCACAGAGATTACTCCCGAACACCAAGCATTTTTAGAAAAACTTATAAAACGTTATAACAAAAAAACAGCTTCGAGTAAGGCTTATTCGCAAAAACATCGCTCTTATATGGCCGACCCTAGGGTAGTTTCCGGATTTAAACCGGCAACCAAAGAATTGGTGTACCCTATTGTTATCGAAAGATCATCGGGCAATCGTTTGTGGGATTTGGACGGCAATGAGTACATTGACGCCCTTAATGGTTTTGGTGCCGGTCTATTTGGTCACCAACCAGATTTCATAAAAGAAGTTTTACACAAACAAGTAGACCTTGGTTTCGAAGTAGGCCCACAACACCCACTTGCAGGTGAAGTATGTAAATTGTTATGTGAATTTACCGGCCATGATCGTGCAGCCCTTTGTAATACAGGTTCTGAAGCTGTACTGGGTGCAGTGCGTATTGCAAGAACAGTTACTGGACGTTCACTAATTGTTTCGTTCGCAGGTTCTTACCATGGTATCAATGACGAAGCCTTGGTACGAGGTTCCAAAAAATTAAAAACTTTTCCTGCTGCAGCAGGAATTTTGTCAGATTCCGTACAAAATGTATTGGTATTGGAGTATGGAACAGAGGAAAGTTTAAGAATCATTAAAGAAAGGGCTAATGAAATAGCTGCGGTCTTAGTAGAGCCCGTACAAAGTAGAAGACCGGAATTTCAACCAATAGAATTTCTTAAAAAGGTGAGAGAGGTTACCACGGAATCGGAAACCGTTCTAATTTTTGATGAAATAATTACAGGCTTTAGAACACATCCAGGAGGGGCACAGGCACTTTTTGGCATCAAAGCGGATATTGCAACCTATGGTAAAGTTATTGGTGGAGGTATCTCTATCGGGGCAATTTTAGGAAAAAGACAATATATGGATGCCCTTGATGGTGGGTTCTGGCAATATGGAGACGATTCTTTCCCAGAAGTAGGTGTCACCTATTTTGCTGGAACATTTGTACGTCACCCCTTAGCACTGGCCACTACCAAAGCTTCTTTAAATTTCATGAAAGAAAAAGGTCCGGAGCTTCAAAAAGGACTTTCTGAAATGACCGAAGGATTGGCCATTGAATTGAACAAGGAGTTTACTAAACGAAAACTACCTATTCAAGTCAATTATTACGCTTCTTTATGGAGACTTAAAATAATGGAGGATATTCCTTATTCCGAATTGCTATTCGTATTATTACGAGAAAAAGGAATCCATATTATGGATGGTTTCCCATGTTATATGACCATAGCGTATACACAAGAAGATATAAGAAAAATTATTGATACCATCTTAGAGAGTATCGATGAACTTATTGAAGTAGGCATCTTTAAATCGGAAACGAACGGTAGCGCTACCTCCAATGGAAACAAGTCTTCTATAAAATCATTGAACACACCGCCTGTAGAAGGCGCAAGACTTGGTATGGACGAGTCTGGAAATCCTGCATGGTTTGTTGAAGATCAAAAGAAAAATGGATCGTACGTTAAATTTGACATTTAAAAGGTAACCCTAATCAAATAACCGAATTACTTTGATAGCATAAGTCTAACGAAGTAAAACAATAAACAATATAATGCAAGACATAGTTGCCTTTAATCCGTTTGTCGGACCTGCAATCGAAAAAATAATTCCAATAGTACAAGCGCAAGCTGAAGTATGGATTGCCTGTAAGTTGGGGGGAGAAGATGCAAACCGGGCCTATAATGAATCTGTTTCCCTTATCTTAAAGGGCCATTTGAATAAAGCAGGACTAGAGGATGCCATACAGAAGTTAGTTCAACGTCATGAAGCACTAAGATCTACCTTTAGTAGGGACGGGCGTTTTATGACCGTCTTTGAGGAGCTACCCATTACACCTGTGTACAAGGATTTTTCGCAACTTGACGAAGCGGAAAAAAATAGGTCCATAAAAGGTTATTTGTCTGAAGATGCCCATTATATTTTCGATTTGGTAGAAGGGCCATTATTTAAGATAGGTTTATTGAAATTATCGGAACTGGAACACCAATTAGTGCTCACGGCCCATCATATTATATGTGATGGTTGGTCTACAGGTATTATGCTCGAGGAAATAGGAAGTTTCTATTCAGCCTATACATCAGGGAAAACACCAGATGTTCCAGAACCCGAAATGTATAGCTCCTATGCCGAAGAAGAACAAGAGTTTATTCAAAGTAAAGACTATATTGCCACAGAACAATATTGGTTAAAACAATATGAAAAATCGGTTCCGACCGTAACACTTCCTACCGATTTCCCAAGACCTCAATTAAGAACTTTTAAAAGCAATCGCTTAGATTTTGCTATTGACAGTGATTTAGTAGCAGACCTAAAAAAAGTTGGAATAAAATCAGGTGCCAGTTTTGTAGTTACCTTGATGGCCGCTTTTGAAGTTTTTCTTTACCGACAAACAGGACAAGATGACCTAGTTTTGGGGCTACCGGCCGCAGGCCAATCCCTAAGCGGAAAAACCCAATTGATAGGACACTGTGTAAATCTGTTACCATTACGGACCAAAATTGCTGCAAATATTCCTTTTAACGAATATTTAAAAACCCGAAAAATTGCATTGTTCGATGCCTACGAACACCAGCAATTTAGTTTTGGCCAATTACTTCAAAAACTGGCCATTGCAAGAGATCCTTCTCGGGTACCATTGGTACCGATCATGTTCAATATAGATATGGGCATGGCCAATGCGGTTTCATTTGATGGATTGGACTATAAGCTAAAGAGCAACCCTAGGGCATTTGAAGCTTTTGAGCTTTTTCTAAACGCGACCGGAACAGAAGATGAACTCATTCTAGAATGGGCCTATAACTCTGCGTTGTTTTCCTCTTCTACCATAGAGCAAATGATGGTTTCTTTTAAAGAAGTACTACACGGTATTGTTGCCAACCCAAGTATCGAAATAGGAAATATCGTAAAGATAGATACTAAACCTTATGCGGAGCTAAACAACACTGTGGTTTCTTATCCACAACTGGCATTACATGAACTTTTAGCCGAACAAGCTCAAAATACACCTTTAAAACAAGCCATAAAATTTGGCGATTCTAACATTTCTTACGAAAATTTAGAAAAGCAAGGTCATCAATTGGCTCATTATTTTATAGAACAAGGGGTGGCGCCTGGCGATTATATTGCCGTCTCATTACCGCGTTCAATTGAACTTGTAGTTACGCTTATTGCCATCATGGAATGTGGTGCCGCCTACCTACCTTTAGACCCTAACTACCCTAGCAAACGGTTAGAGTATATGTTAGAGGACTCTGAAGCCAAATATTTGATAACGACCAAAAACCTATCCTCTTCCTTAAAGTCCAATTCCAAGACTTTACTTTTAGAAGACATCTTTAAAGGCCTATCAAAATATCCCAATGCATCTCCCAATATAAAAGTTGACAATAGTGAAGTAGTTTATTTGCTGTACACTTCCGGCTCTACCGGAAAACCAAAGGGAGTTCCTGTAACGCACAAGAATTTGGTCAATTTTCTGTTTAGCATGTTACAAGAGCCCGGTATCAAAGAAACCGACAAACTACTCTCCATTACAACGATATCCTTTGATATTGCAGGTTTAGAACTTTTTGTTCCCTTATTAAAAGGTGCTTCATTGGTATTGACGGATGAAGAAACCGCCAGGGACAGCCGTCTTTTGTTAGAGGTCATGGAAGATGAGTCTATAACAATGATGCAGGCCACTCCAACAACTTGGCAAATGCTTTTAGATGCTGGTTGGAAAAAACCCTTGCCCATAAAAGCCTTGTGTGGAGGTGAAGCATTACCTATTGTATTGGCGAAAAATATATTGGAAAGAGTAGATGAGTTATGGAACATGTACGGCCCTACCGAAACCACAGTTTGGTCCGCCGTTAAGCAAATTTCAAAATCAGACGACCTGATAACCGTTGGAAAACCTATTGCCAATACTCAAATTTATATTGTAAATGAGCACAATCAGCTGGTAGAACCCGGTAAAACGGGTGAGCTGTGCATTGCCGGAGATGGTGTCGCCAAAGGATATTGGAAAAGACAAGACCTAACAGCTGAAAAATTCACAAAAAATCCTTTTGAATCAGATTTAGGACCTATTCTTTATCACACTGGAGATTTGGCCAAATTGCTTCCCTCAGGAGAAGTTCAATGTTTGGGTCGTATAGATCAACAAATAAAAATCAGGGGTCATCGTATTGAGCTCGGTGAAATTGAACAAGCCCTGGATTCTTTAGATGGCGTGCAATCATCCGTAGTATTGTTGAATGGAGATAATTTGGTCGCAAACCTAATTCCTGCGCATATAGGAGATACAAGCACCGAACAAATAAACAGTTGGAAAGAAACTTTAAGGGAACAACTGCCCCCTCATATGGTACCCCAGCAGTTTAATTTGGTACAAGAATTTCCAACAACATTAAATGGCAAGATTGACAGGAAAGAATTACTTAGTCTTTTATCTAAAAAAAATACTGCTACAAGTTTTGTTGACCCTAGCACAAAATCAGAAAAAATTATCGCCTCCATATGGCAAGAATGTCTTGGTATAGATAAAATAAATGTTAATAGCGACTTTTTTGAACTCGGAGGACATTCATTGATAGCCGTGAGGGTAATGACGCAACTAGAAAAAGAAACAGGCAATAGATTGCCGTTAGTTGCCTTGTTGAAAAACCCAACGGTTAAAAAATTGGCAGCATATATGGATAGTGAATTCATTACTTGGGATTCATTGGTGCCATTAAAACCAGAAGGAAACAAACCTCCATTATATATAGTACACGGAGCTCATCACAATGTTTTTATATTTAATGACCTGGCCAAGCAATTAGACGATGACCAACCCGTCTACGCACTTCAACCAAAAGGTCTTAACGGCGTTTCGGAACCACATGACTCTATTGATGAAATGGCAGCACATTATGTCTCTGAGATTATAGCATCAAACCCTGAAGGACCTTATGCCCTCGCCGGATTTTCGTTAGGGGGAATCGTAGCTTTTGAAATGGCCAGACAATTAAGGGAACAAGGCAAAGAAGTAAAAATATTAGCTCTCTTTGATAGCTACGTCTTTCCGTATTACTACTATAAAAACCCTTTCAAGAAAAAAGTTGTATCGTTCCTATATCTTTTAGGAAGGGTAACTTTTATCTTCTTGAATATGTTCAGTAGTGCGAAAAATTTTAAAAGAAGGGTTCAGTTGATAAAGCTCCATGTTTCCGGATTATTCCTACGAATGAAAATCGGTAAGGAAAAACAACATGAAATGCAACATAACCGTTCATTGAAAATGGATACGATGCATAACCAAGCCACCGATCGTTACACGATTGTTCCACAAGATATGGTAGTGGACCTCTTTAGGGCCAAACAGGATATTTATTTCGCGCATGATTATAATTTATTGGGGTGGAAAAATATAGCTAAAAAAGGCATACGTAAACATATGGTACCTGGTAACCATATTGATATGTTCTCGTCGCCTAACGTAGAAGTATTTGCAAATAGCCTACAAGACGTTTTGGACAATTATGATACAGAAAACAAAGAGTAGGTTATTTTGCGGTACAGTAGAGACTCCTATTGATATTACTACAACTATTTCTGAAAACAAATCTGAAATAAAGCTATTCAAAATAAAACTATCCGACTTTTACGATCGGAGCCCTGACCTGGAAATCTACCTAGATAAAGTAGAATTACAGCGTTCACAAAAGTACCATTTTAAAAAGGACAGGAATAGGTTTATTATATGCCGGTCATTCCTTAAACTCTTGTTGGCGGAATATACCAAATTAGACATTTCACAGATACATATCGACATACACCAAAACAAAAAACCCTATCTCCGCTCCCATCCATCCGTATTTTTCAATGTTTCCCATACCAATGATTATGGCTTAATTGCAATAGGAAACAATGCTGTAGGAATAGACGTAGAAAAAATAGATAGGGAAAACGACTTTACCGAAACCATACCTTATATATTTAATAAAAATGAAGTTCTGGCACTAGAAAGTGCCACGGACAAGCAGAAGTTGTTCTATAAGTTTTGGACCCGCAAAGAAGCTATTGTAAAGGCAACCGGAAAAGGTATAGAGGACGATTTTAGACAAATTCCATCCTCCGAAGGGCACCACTTGGTTACATCTCAATTATTGGCGGATATTACCGATCTAACGGTTTTAAGTTTTGATATTAACGAAGAATATATTGGAGCTGTAGCATACGAAGGAAATCATGAAGATATCGTTTCCCTGCAGTTCTCACCACTTCCATCCATATCATCGTTTTAATTAAATGCGATTGTCATACTTAACCATTACATAGTAAGCTACTGGCTACCATACAACTTTGGAGTTTCTTAAAAAATATTATTTGGAATCAAATTGCATCTCTATTCTTTTAAAGAATTGGAGCGTGTTTTTAACCCAATATATCTTTAACATCCTATTAACCATCTTTACCCCTAGAATAAGTTTTATTCTCCTTCTTAACTTAGAAAAATAAGGTAACCAAGAACTATTAAAATGGTGAATAGCATAGGTATTCTTTGTAGTGTGTATTTTTCCGGTTTCAACATCTTTAGGACTAAAGTACTCACATGGAAACAAATAAAACTTGCTCTCATCATTAATTAACCGATCCACCATACCTACCTCCTCTTTTGTCATTGGCACAATCTGTCTTATCTTCTGTAGTTGTAACTTCATAATAGTAGGCATTATCACTATATCCATACTACCATCCTCTTTAACAAAGGATCTGTTGTCATAATACTTTAGACAATGTGCCAACCATTCGGAATTTTTCTCGGCCCCAAATACGGCCGCCTCGATGATATTGGCATACTCCAGTCCGACAAAATAGGGCAAGTGTAACAGGTTATCAAATTTCTTAAGAAGTTGGACATCTGTATCTAGATAAATGCCTCCATATTTAAGCACTGCATACAACCTAACTATATCGCATGCGAAGGCATATTTTTTCTTTTCGAAAGCTTCTTTTGCAAATGGCCATTCTTCCAAATTAAAACGTTCCGTATCCCAAAGCATGAATTCATAATCAGGTAACAGCGATTTCCAAGATGCTATATTTCTTTTTATGTCTAGTGGAAATTCCTCACCACTAAGCCAACAATAATGAATGATTTTAGGTATCATACATAAATTTTTTTATTGCACTATCGTTAAACTCGGGGGGGACTATGAAATTACCGTTTATAAAGCCATTTATTTAAAATAAACGTTCAACCAATGCTTTTATAAGATGAACTATAGATTCTTTATTCAACACAGTAAAACACACTACCATTTTAAAAATAAACATATTAAAATACTGTATTTCAACTAATTATATTTCCTACAAAAGAGAAAGAAAAAACACGTACCATAATCCCTATCTAACTTGAAATAGGACACCTTGCAACAAAAAAAGGCCGTTCAATATACTTGAACGGCCTTTTGAAGAAATTATAATTTATATGAACCTATTGAATAATTAAACGTTTTGAATCTGGCTCATTGTTTTTGTACAATAACGTTACAACATACACTTCTTTCCTATAAAGACCTGTTGGTATTCGCAATCTATCGCCTTGCAGCACTTCATCGACCATAAATTGTCTAATAAGCCTACCAGCGCTATCATGGATCATAACACCTATTATTTCATCCATATCAAAGTTATCTTTCATGATAACCTCTACATATTCGGTAGAAGGATTAGGTGCCAATATAAATTCAAAAGAGGGCTGTTCTAAAGTAACATTTTCTTCTGTTACTGTTATAGCTACGCTTGCTGTCGATTGTAACCCTGCATCATCCGTAACGGTTAAAATCACATCATAAGTGCCAATTACATCGAAGGTGTGTTCTGGATTGGCATCAGAAGACGTTACACCGTCTCCAAAATCCCAATTATATGAAACAATGCCTACATCGTCTGTAGATTGATCACCGGTAAAGGTCACCAACAACGGTGCCTCACCTTCGGTGACATCTGCACTAACTATGGCTATAGGTGCTTCATTATCTACAACAGTTATTGTAATAGAGTCACTATCCATTAACCCTGCACTATCGGTAACGGTAAGTACTACCTCATAGACACCTGGCTGTGTATACGTATGTGCGGGACTGTCCCCTGAATCACTTGTACCATCTCCAAAATCCCATGAATATGTAACTATACCAACATCATCTGTAGATTGGTCTCCATTGAAAATAATTTCTACCGGTGCCACCCCACTCTGAATATTTGCATCGGCTACCGCCACAGGCGCTTCATTAACATCCACTACCGTAATTGTAGTAGTTGCGGTATCTTCTAAACCTCCTTCATCTGTAACGATAAGTACCACTTCATAGACACCTGGTGTTGTAAAAGTATGGGTAGGGCTTTGTTCTGTTGAACTGGCTCCATCGCCAAAATCCCACAAATACGATACAATACCCACATCGTCTGTAGACGAACTACCATCAAAATTGACCTCTACCGGAGCTTCTCCTCCCGTATTGTCCGCTATTATGCTAGCATAAGGTGCACCATTCACCGTAATGGTCAATGTAGAAGTATCCGACAGTCCACCTGCATCGGTAACCGTTAATTCAACCTCATATTCTCCTGGATTGTTAAAGGTGTGTGAAGGGTTGATTTCCGAAGAAGTATTACCATCTCCAAAATTCCACAAATAACCTATGATACCGTTATCATCCGATGATTGATCTCCTGTAAAATTCACCAATAAAGGTGTATTTCCACTAGTAATATCTGAACTGGCTACAGATTCCGGTGTACCGTTCACTGTAATCAATATAGCATCACTAGTATCGGTATAACCGTCACCATCGGTAACCGTTAATGTAACCGCATAGGGTCCACCTGTAGTAAAGTCATACTGAGGGTTCACCTCTGTTGAGGAATCTCCATTACCAAAATCCCAGAGGTAACCTACAATATCATTTTTATCATCAGTAGAGGCACTACCCGTAAATTGTACGGTCAATGGCTCATTTCCGCTAATAATATCGGCACTGGCCACGGCCTCAGGTTCAAACCCTGTTGGTAAGAATTGCCATTTATATAGATCACTACCATCATCTGCATCTACAATTACATTGCCATCTGGTTCTACCGTTAAATAATAGCCGCCAGGGAAGACACTGATAATATAATAACTACCATCACCTGCCTCTACTACATCCCATAACTGGGCATCATTAAAATTACCTGTGTACATCCATACATTGGCTCCTGCATTCTGATTTCCCCCTTCTATATCCAATACTAAATTGTCATGGATAGCCTTAATACTATAGAATCCATTTCCATCGGGTACCAGTTCAAAATGTTGATAGCTAGATGCATCATACACGTCTGTAACAAAGTTGGTATCTCTTGTAAGTCCACCATTCTCTGGCATAATACTTAGGGTGTTGCCAACATTTCGTAATCTATAGATTCCTGGTGGCGGTGCCCCATTGTCACCTCCATCATTATCATAATTGGTTCCTTTTATGTCGTCTCCCAATCCTATACCGTAATTAGTATCGGTGACAGGTGCTATAACCGAAACTTCTATGACTACCTCTTGGGCTCCATCCATATCTGCATCATCTACACCTGTAACCGTAACGGTCTGAGGTACATCCCAATTTGTTTGGTCAAAACTCAATTGCGTTGGTGATAAGGTCACCTCATCTGCACCTGATGTAGCAGACACCCCAACTGTTACCGCAGCCGTAGGAGCTTCTGTAAGTACTACCGTAAAGGTATCGGTATCACCATCTTCATCGGTATAGACTCCGTCCTTATTTATAACTAACCCGTAGTTTGACGAAGGATCTACTTCATCAAATCTCCATTTAAATATATCATCGCCATTCTCTACATCGACAATAACATTTCCATTTGGTTCTATACTTAAATAGTGTCCTGCCAATTCACTAACAATAAAATAGGTACCATCTCCTGCATCTTCTATACTCCATAATTGAGCCGGAGTTCCGTTAGCCGTATATTGCCAAATGTTCGTACCTGGGTCTGAACTTCCCAACTCTACGTCCAAGGCTCTTCCACTGTGTACCGCAATAAGGGAGTATAGTCCATTATCTTCGTACACCAATTCAAATTGCTCATGTGATTGACCTTGGTATAACCCTTGTTCTATATTTGCCATATTATCGGTCTCGGCATTAGCAACTTCTATGGACAAGCCATTACTTTCATTAATAATTCTGTAAATACCCGGCGCAGGTGGAGCGCCTTCTCCTCCATCGTTATCTTCATTGTAACCACCAAACACCTCTACAAAACCGGCATAGGCACTATCACTACGAGGGCCATCAACGGCAATCTCAATATCATAATATTGAACTCCGTCCACATCTGCATCATCTACTCCCGTGACCGTAACTGTTTGTGGAACATTCCAATTTGCGGGCGTAAAGGTCAGTTCTGTATCGGAAAGTGTAAATTCATCTGTAGCTCCCGTACCAGTAATCAGTAAGACAACATCTTCTGATGGCGCCGATTTTAAAGCAACATCAAATTCATCGGTAGTACCATCTTCAGAGGTTATAAGTATGTCATCCAATATATCTATACCTATAGTAAAAGGTGCACTCGTTGGCATAAATTCCCATCGTATACTATCGTCCAATGGATTTTCTACCACCAATACGTTTCCGGTATCGTCTTGTCCCAAATAATAACCCGACAATGTACTTATAATATTAAATGTACCATCTTCTGCATCCACTATTTCCCAAGTCTGTGCAGGTGTACCGTTTCCACGATACTGCCACACATTGGTATTTGGCCCTAGGCCTCCCTCTTGCACATCAAGATACCTGTTTGTACTATTCATCGCTCTTAGGTAATAATATCCGTCAGGTGCCGCTTGCAGTTCAAAATGTTGTTCTGGCAACCCTTCGTAACCTCCACTGACAACATTGGCTCTTTCCGCGACGCTTCCCTCAAAAATTTGTAGGGTCTCGTTACTACCTCTATTTACAATTCTATAATTTCCGGCAGCAGGCGGTTCGGCCAACGGTTGCAATTGATTTATCCAATCCATTATCAATTGTGCACCTTCCGTATCTACTTGCCCTTTGGCCAATGGTGGCATCATTACACCTGGGGTAGTACTCTGTACTCTATGGTATAACTGTGATTTTGATGCGTCTCCAGGGTATACAATACGCTCATCCGGGCCTAAGCCAACGGACTCGTTCATGCCTGCAGTTAAAAGACCCGTTTGTGCCAAGGTATTGAACAATCTAAGATCAAAATCCCCACGATTTCCAGTAGCAGGCTGGTGACAATAAGCACAGTTATTATCTAAATAAGTACGAGCCTTTTCATCTATCGTTCCTTCTACATCATTCATGGCGACATGTGTCAAATAATTTGGGGTATCGGTATCTGTAATGTTCTCGTTTAAAATACCCAAAGCACTTAATGTCACCAATTGATTTGCTTCCGTACCACTAGGGTCGTGTGTAGAGTAATCAAAATCTCTATTTAAAGAACGAGTACGAGGCCCTAATGTTCCTCCTAAAGCCGGATTATGACACGTAACACAATCTGAATTGGAAGGATACAACCACTCTACATAACGTTTACCACCACCCGCAGCTGCAACCTCTATATCAGCTGTTTCGCCTACGGACATGTCCACTAAATCAGCGTCGCTTTCGTCAGGTCGCCATTTATAGGTTAGAAAATAGAAGTTGCCATCAGCTCCCTTAATTGAAAAACGCGTCTCTATTTTCTTTGTAATCGTGGGATCATTATCATCGACCGGGTAATCAAAATGTTTTACAAGAATAGAGCCTACAGGAAATTCCCAATCGCCGTTTTCCGAAAACTGAATTTGTTCCGCAGGTGTATCGTGCGTACCATCATTGGGTATGGCCATCCATCGTGTTTTGTATGCTCCATCGGACCAGAATGGGTCTACCATCGTATAAGGGATAAAACCTTCTCTAACCGTAAGGCTATTTAAATCTGTAAAGACCCCTGTGTCCGAAAGTTTCTCTGGGGCAGCCTCCAAGCTTATAGGGTCTGCTAAGCGATATAGTTTAACACCGTTTCCTTGACTTAAAATATAAAGTTCTCCTTGATAATCTTGTCCAAAAGATACCGGTGCATAGGGTGTAAAGTTACCTAACACCTGTTTTTCACCTGTCCCTGTATTCACTTGCCAAATCGTCTTTTTAGCATAATCGGCACAAATATATTTGCCTTGCAAACTAGGCATATCGGAACCATTATATACATAACCACCAATAATAGAACTGGCTTCCGTTCTTTGAAAATCTAACAAAGGTTGCTCATGGGGCATATTGTTGTACAACTCTGTCATACCACATCTTGCAGTGGGGCCTAAATTACCTTCATACATAGGCCAACCATAATTTTTACCTTTAGACAGTACATTGATCTCTTCACGAGTACTCTCCCCTACTTCACCAATATAAAAAGTGCCTGTAGCCCTATCTTTCGTCATTCTATGCGGGTTACGATGCCCCAAAGAGTAATACTCTTCAAAGTTATCTCCGTTAAGGCTCGGAAAAGGATTGTCGTCAGGAATATAATAATACCGACCCGAAAACTCATCTGGATCACCTGCCCCAGGATCAGAGAGTGTTCTTATCGGCTCATGACTCTTCGTTGGATCCATATCCACATCGATCCTCAACACACCACCATCTAAATTCTCTGCAATATCCTGGGCATTTATATAAGCAGCTTGATCACCGGTAGATAGGTATAAAAACCCGTCATCGCCAAATTCCATACCACCACCACGGTGCGTAGTATTGTACATTCTTCTCTTTATCATGGTAACCCTTGAGTTGTCCACATACTCTAAATTGGTCGGATCCACCTCAAAACGTTCTAAATAAAGATAATTACCCTGAAAGTTTTCAACTCCACAAGAAAACCCTAAAGGACCATCCAATTCGTTATTTCCTGAATCGCTTGTATAGTATACAAAAAAGTAATTTTTACCTGTCGTTCCAAAATCGGGGTGTATGGCCAGTCCAAGAAAACCCCCATCCCACACAACACCTACTTCCGCAGAAAGGTCTATCACTAAATTTTTATCTGTAGTATTATCATCATTGGGAAACCAATACACCTTACCGTCCCTTTGCCCCACTACAATATTATTTTGCCCCGGCACAACATTAAAGTTCAAGGGAGTATCAAAATCCAAATTCGGAAACGCCACTTCATAAGGATCAGTAGCCGTTCCTGCTGGTGAAAAAGCAGTATCCGTAAAAGAATCAAAAGGTTCTGCTTCCGTTAATCCGGGACCAAAGAACATTGGACCAAAACCCATAATCAATGCCGCTGAACCGATAATACTCGAGGTAAGCAATAGATTCTTAAACGATTTTGCCTTAGTTGCGTAATTTTTATTCATAATCTTTTATAATGTGCAGTGCGCAATTTGTACTACAAAAAAAAACCTTTATGACTAAGCGACAGATTAATATCGTTCAAAAGTCATATAAACACGTTTATTTTACGAGGTCCAAATTTACTTTATCCATGAAGTAAACAGAAACCCTGTTAGTATAAAAAAAACTACTTATCAACAATATTATCAAATAGGATGCGTTTTGAAATTGGAAATGGAGGAATGGCAGAGTGGTCTAATGCAAATAACAATGTATTTTGTTATTGAGGTTAACGCCTCCGAGGGTTCGAATCCCTTCTTCCTCCGCTAAAAAAGGCCTGTTTTATACAGGCCTTTTTACTTTGTTTTAATTCCCCCAAAAAACCTTCTTACAAGTAGATAATCGATAATTATATCGACTTGGACAAATATTAAGCACTAGCCATTGAACTTCAATTATAATTAAAGAACTTTATACCAAATTTATTTTAAGAAAAATGTCTGAAAAAATTGCATTTGTAGGCGCCGGAATAGCAACTAGCTATACTTTGATTCCTTTTTTAGAGAGTTTGTCCACTAAAAAAATGGATAAAAAAATTGAACTTTTCATCATTGATAAGAGTCAAGATTTTTATAAGGGAATGCCTTATGGCAATCGTTCGGGAAAATCGGTTCTTTTAATACAAGACCTTAAAAACTTTATTACCGAGCCACATAGAACACACTTTAAGAATTGGCTGAACGCCAATATAGATACTCTTTCAGAAGAGTTTATGAAAAATGGTGGCCAATATGCCACGCAGTGGGTAGAAAAAAATAGTCCCTTATACAAGAAAGACCAATGGGACGATTTATACATTCCACGGTTTTTTTTCGGTAAGTATATAGATGAAGAGGTCCGCAAACGTTTGGATACATTAGTTGCATCGAACAAGGTAAGCATTACATATGTTCAAAAAGAAACAGTAGGCATTAAAAAAAATGATGATAAATTTCACATAGCTTTTGAGGACGCCACTGCAATCGAGACTGACAAAGTAATACTATCCATAGGTTCCCTTCCTTATAAAAAACTGTATAACGACACTATTAAAAACAATAATACAGCACTATACATCAAAGAACCGTACGGCGTGGGCATGGAAGAAAACATGAACCAAATCACCAACTTTATAAAAAATAGAAAAAAACAGGGACTAAAAACCAAGATTGCCGTTCTTGGAGCCAATGCAAGTGGATTGGAAATGATTTATAAAATCTGTGACAAACTACCAATTAAAGAGTATGATACAACTTTTAAAACCCTATCGTCGCATGGCGTAATGCCCGACGGAACTTTTGATGCGGAAAAAGCCAAGCAGTTTAAGGCCAAACACCTACAATCTTTAGCCGAAGCCGATAATTTAAGTGCCAGTGAAATTGCAGAGGCCGCGCATAAAGATATTGACGAAGCAGAAAAAATAGGACTGGGTGCAGCAACAACTGTGGGTATAATTTCTAAAGGTTTTGGAGCTTTATTACCAAAATTAAGTAAAGAAGAACTATTGAACTTTGCCTGTTTTCATGGCAACCAAATAGGTAGAAGACAGCGTTGTGCAGGTAATCATTACCTATCGGTAGTAGAAGAATTGACCAATCTTAAAAGATTTGAACATTTAAAAGGTCGCTTTGTTGGGTTAACGGAAAACCAAGATGGCCTGTCCATGAAGTATAAAACCGGCGAATCTTCCGATTCCAAAGAAAGTAGCGAAAATTTCAATATTGTGATTAATTGTCTCGGAAGCGTTAACTTAACTGCTGATGACCTATCACCCTTTCTTAAAAGCCTTGTTAACGAGGGACTTTGTAGACCCAACCCTTCAAAAATAGGGTTTCACGTAGACGAAAATATGCAAGCTTCGAAAAACTTGTTTATTGCCGGCCCCTTGTTGGCAGGCAACCAAATAGAAGACAAAATTTTCTGGCACTTAGAACATTGCGCTAGAATCATTTGGTCCAGCTCGGTATTATCAAAAAAACTGATGACCTCTATTTAATATATTGATTATAGCCCTTTTATCGGTCAATTTTTAAGCGTTATAAATCAAATAGGTTCAATAATGAACTGTATATTTGGGACTGATAAAAAACGATTGCATGTCTCCAAATAAGAATATTTTACCTTTAATAGTTTTATTTGTATTTCTTTTCTCCAACTTGACGACCGGTCAAGTGTCTTATGAAAACGCTTTTCCTAACCTAAGTTTCAACCTCCCGGTAGAAATACAAGCATCGATAGACGGATCCAATCGTTTATTTGTAGTAGAACAACCCGGAACCATCAAGGTACTCCCTAATTCACCTACCGCTACAAACGATGATATAGAGACATTTTTAGACCTATCGGAAAAAGTAACTTACAGCTCTGGACAAGAAATAGGTCTTTTAGGTATGGCTTTCCATCCAGAATACACAAAAAACGGTTATGTGTTTATCTATTATATCGACAGACCTTCCAACTATAGAATCAATATCGTTAGATACACTATATCTAGCAGTAACCCCAATATGCTGGACCCCAACAGTGAATTCATTATCGCCAGATTTACAAAAAATCAATCCGATTCTAACCATAACGGCGGTAAAATCTCATTTGGTCCCGACGGTTACCTTTATGCTTCTATAGGTGACGGCGGAGGCGGAGGCGACCCTCAAAGAAACGGACAAAACCTAGAGACCGTCTTTGGGAGCATATTACGTATAGATGTAGATCTTAATGGGGACAACCCCATTGAAACAAACCCTGAAGAACCAGATGGTAATTATGAAATCCCCAGCGACAATCCCAGAGTGGGTTTATCCGGATTGGATGAGATATACGCATGGGGCATCAGAAATACATGGAAATTTTCATTTGACGAAGAAGGTAGGTTATGGGGAGCCGACGTGGGACAAAACGTTTATGAAGAAATAAATTTGATTACCAAAGGTGGTAATTACGGGTGGAACAAATTTGAAGCCAATAGCCAACCCAGTTATGGATCTAGCACTTCTTTGGTAACAACACCAGAAATAGGGCCTATCTTTTTCTATGACCATAGCGCAGGTGATGTTTCTATTACAGGAGGATATGTATATAGAGGCTCCCTGTCCGCTTCCGATTTACAAAACAAATACATATATGCCGACTATGTGTCCGGAAGGGTCTGGGCACTGGAATATGATGAAGCAAACGGAACTACGGACAACCAATTGTTATTTAGAACCAATGGTGAACTTATTTCCTCGTTTGGAGAAGATGAATATGGAGAATTGTATTTCTCTGGATATGGTTCGTCTGCTAAAATATATAAATTGACAGCAGAAAGTAGTGGTCCGGGAGTAACTCCGGTAAACGGTATCGGTAACTGGAAAAAAATATCATCAGGAATAAACGGTACCATAGAAACCATGGTAGAGTCAGAAGATGGAAGTATATATGTTGGTGGATCATTTACAAATGCCGGAGGTGTAGATGTTTCCAATCTTGCCATTATTAATGAAGATGGTAATTGGGAATCTTTTGCAGAAGGAAGTAATGGAACAATATACTCACTGGCTATTGCCAATAACGGAGATATTTTTGCTGCCGGAGATTTTACCCAGATAGGAGGCACAAATGCAAACAATATTGCCTATTGGAACGGTTCTGACTGGTCTACCTTGGGAGACGGAACCAATGGACCTGTAGCCAAAATAGCCTTTGATGCCACAGGAACGCTGATTGTTGGTGGAGTCTTTACAACAGCTGACGGCATTACCGTGAACAATATTGCCCAATACAAAGATGGCTTGTGGAGTGCCTTGACCGATTCTTCAACGGGTATTATAGGCACAAATAACGAGATAAGAGCCATCGCTTTTGACGAGAACAATACGTTATATGTTGGAGGAAACTTTGATACAGCCGGAGGAAATGAAGCTGCTCGAATTGCACAATGGAACGGATCAAACTGGTCTGGTTTAGGAGCCGGCACCAGTGGATTTGTACAAGCCATAGTAGTGCATGAGAACTATATTTATGCAGGAGGAAATTTTGCCTTATCCGGGTCACAAACCGTAAATAGAATTGCGAGGTACAATAGAACTACACAAGTTTGGGAACCCCTAGGAAACGGTTTAAGCGGAAATGTTAATGATATGACATCGGATGACAACTATATATACGTCGGAGGTAGTTTTGAAACCGCTAGTGATGACATAAACAATAATAAAATAATGATGAACACAGCCCGATGGAGTGTTGCCAATGGGTGGGAAGCCTTAGGCCCCAAAACAAATGTCGGGGTAGACAATAGGGTGAACTCTATACTATTTACCAAAAACAACACACAGCTTATAGTAGGTGGTAATTTTACGGCGGCTGGCGGTAATCCAGCAAACAATATAGCCGTTTGGTCTGAAACTTTTTGTACGGAAGACAACATAATAACCGAATATCGAATAAACGGGGAATCCAATAGTGGCAGTAATAATATTATAGTAAAAGAAGGCAGTGAGGTAGTTTTAAGCATGTTGTCCAACAATGTTCCGTTTAACCTTACGCTACCCGATGGCACTATTGTTAATGGAGATCACACCATAAACTCCATAACAATAGAACAATCAGGAGCGTATATCTATACTACGGAAATAGGATGCA
Source organism: Maribacter thermophilus (assembly GCF_001020565.1). Taxonomy (GTDB): domain Bacteria; phylum Bacteroidota; class Bacteroidia; order Flavobacteriales; family Flavobacteriaceae; genus Maribacter; species Maribacter thermophilus. The sequence goes on from NZ_LDAS01000001.1 coordinate 1,573,568, forward strand.
CCAAAAGCTTGGTAATTACAGTAGGTGATGATCAGGACAATGACGGAATCATAGATGCAAACGACATTTGTCCAAATACTCCAGAAGGGGAAACAGTTAATGAAAATGGTTGTTCGGCAAATGATTTTTCCATCGATCAATTTCAGATTACATCCACAGGAACATCTTGTATCGGCTCAAACAACGGCTCTGTATATATAGAAGCAAAAACAGCTAATGATTACATCGCCAATCTAAGTGGCCCAGAAGGTGACTCGTCCTTTCCTTTTTCTACATCTTTGGAAATTTCAGAGCTACAAAAAGGAACATACGATCTATGCATAACATTAGGTCCTACTTCTATCTATCAAAGTTGTTCTAAAATTATTATTACCGAACCCGAACCGCTTGAAGTACAACTAGATTTTAATTCATCTACCAACAGTGTCACTTTAAAAATGAAAGGTGGTACGGAATACACCATTGATATAAACGGAAAGAGTACACATTACACCGATAAAGAAGAATTAAACCTTTTGCTACACGAAAATGTCAATAACATTACTGTTTTTTCAGACCAACCTTGCCTAGGAAAATTTGAAGAAACCGTAATTTTAGAAAATTCCTTTTTGGCATATCCCAACCCAGTAGAAAACAATCTTACCATAGATTTAAAACCACTAACCTCTACATGGGTCGAAATAACTATTTTTACGGAAACAGGTGTATTATTGAGCTCTAAAAAATACGAAGTAGACCAAACGCCGGTAACATTGGATACCAGCTCATTTGCTTCAGGCATATATATTATAAGATTAAAGAACGAAAAAATGAACGAATCTTTCAAACTAGTCAAACTATGAAAAGATGTTTAGCCTTCATTTTATCCGGATTTATATTTAGTTCATGCAGTCCCGATTTGGATGTCTTGGAATATACCAAAGCCAATATTAGCATAAATCTTGTTTTTCCTGAAAAGGATTCAGAATGTACCGAAGGTTCCGCTGTCTCCGACACACAAAGTGAAGTAGTTTTTGAATGGATCGATGAAAGGTCCTCTGAACCTTATATAGTACACCTTACAAACATTTCCAATTCTGAAACAGTATTGATAGAGAGTAAAAATACAGAGACACCTATAGTATTGGAAAAAGGCACACCCTATTCTTGGTATGTTACCGGAAAACACAATACAAGTAGCGAGGTTTGGACCTTCTATAACGAGGGCAATGGCATTGAATCTTTTATACCTTTTCCCGCCACTGCACTATCCCCTATTTCCGGTGCTTCTATTTCTAGAACAAGTACTACCGTGAACCTAAGATGGAACGCAGAAGATTTGGATAATGATATTGTTGGCTACGACCTTTATTTTGGGGAAAGCACCGACCCCGAGTTACTAATTTCAGATATAGAAACCTCTAGCTATAGTGGAATACCGGTTACATCAGGAAAAACATATTATTGGCAAATAGTCACTAGAGACAGTATAGGAAATGAATCCTCTTCTGCCATTTTTTCTTTTTCGGTAGGATAAGTACAGTTAAAATTAAATACGAAAACATAAAAAAAATCCCGTTCTCAAATGAACAGGATTTTTTTATCACTTAAACTATACTTTAGTTTAGAAAAACTACTAGAATTCAAGAACTATAAATTCTGACCTCCTATTTACTTTGTGCTTTTCTTCCGGACAATATGTATTGTCATCACACTCGTTCAACAACTGATTTTCACCATAAGCTTCAGTTGCCAATCTATCTGTATCTACACCGGCTTTGACCAAATAATCTTTGGTGTTATCGACCCTTCTTTGTGATAGCCAATCATTATATTTAGAGGTGCCTCGAGAATCTGTATGCGAAGTAATTTTAATTTTCAACTCCGGATTTTCATCCAGTATGGTTTTAATTTTATCCAAAACACCTTTAGATTCCCTAGTTATAGCAGAGGAATTTAGGTTAAAATAAACCAAGCCACTGTTCTTTATCTGATCTTCTATAGATTTTCTTCTAGCATTTTCAGCATCTTGTTTTGCTTTTTCAGCTGCGGCCAAAGCAGCGGCTTCCTTCTCTTTTTTCAACCTTTCGGCCAACAGAGCTTCTTCTTTCAATCTATTTACTTCAGCTATCGAATCTTGCTGACGTTGTCTTTCTGCCTCGATAGCGGCCATCAGTTCTTTCTTCTCCTCCCCTTTTTTCGAGAGCCCTTTTTCTATACCAAATTGATATACGACCCCGGCCGCATGTTGAATGTGATTGGTAGCGCCATCACCCTTACTCATGGCCCATTTACCGGAAGAATTGAAGTCCAATCCCCATCGATCAGAAATCCATGTTCTGAAACCGACCACGGCATTGTAGGTACCACGCCCAAGATTGTTCGCGTCCGTGTAACCGGCACCAATTCCTACATAAGGATCAAACCAACCCGTCTCTCCTATAATCTTATTTAAGTCATAAGTAACTCTAGCGTCTATTGCATAATAATCGCTATCCTCTAGATTAACTACCCCATCTATTATCTTGCCTTCCTTGTACTTGTTTATAGTACCTATGGCCTCAAGTCCTAGACCATTTTTAAAATACCTTCCTATACTAATTCTTGACGGGTAAGGTAGCATATTCCATTCATCACTGACGTTGAAAAGTCCGTCGAATACATTCCCCGAATCGTCAACGGCATTAAATCCTATACCAAACATCCAAGAGCTTTGAACAATACTGTCCTTAGCCGTAATCTCCAATTCTTCTTGGGCAATAGTGGTATTGACCAATGCACATGCCAACAAGAAACTTAATAAAATTTTAATTCTCATATACTATAATTTGGGTATTGAAACGTAAAATTACTACAATGAATTTAGATTGTAAAAAAAGTACTTTGTAAGGTAATTATTATCGGTCGATAGATGAATTCGTATAATTTACCGACGAAACTTACTTGAATTTAACAACCTTATGGGTTTTGGGAAGCTTATACATGACAAAAGGAGTGATCACCGCCCCTTTTAAATTAGATATAGTCATTCTTTCCTTTTTTAAAAAGAGAATTTGGTCCGTGGTATTTTTAACCGATAATCTAAGTTTTGAAGCATCCTTATTTCCGCCACACCATACGATTACCATCTCTTTTTTAAAATCGACTTCCGGAATGGGCAGCCCCGGTTTTCTTGTTCTATTTATTTTTCCAAAAAACTTTTCCAACTCATTTTGGTCATTGATGGTAAGAAATTCCTCCTTATCATGCCCGCTATAATTATCCTCTAAAAGAAATGTTAGCTCCATGGCATCGGTATTGGTATTTTTTAGACGCCCCTGACTTTTACATGAACTTATAAAAATTATACATAAAAAACAGGTAAATAAACTCTTAAGCATTGTTAAACCTTCTTTTATAAGCTCTTTCATAAACCTCTTCGTACAAAGGCAACACTTTAAGAATATCGAACTTCTCCGCTTCTTTTACGGCATTGTTCTTAAACCTCTCAAGCGTAACGTCATCCTGTAAAATGGAAATGGCATTGGAGGCCATATCCTCAATATCTCCAATATTGCTCAAATAGCCTGTAACGCCTTGAATATTCACCTCTGGTATGCCACCGGTATTACTAGAAATAACAGGTACCTTATTGATCATTGCTTCCAAAGCCGCCAAACCAAAACTTTCGGTTTGGGAAGGAAGCAAAAACAGATCCGAGAAACATAGGATCTTATCTATCTCATTGCTATTCCCTAAAAAGATAACCTTATTTGAAATTCTCAAGTCTTCACACAACCTTTCCGCCCCTTCTTTCTCGGGTCCTTCACCGACCATAATCAGTTTCGCCGGAATTTTCTTTTGAATCTCATTAAAAACCTTAATGACATCGGGAATTCTTTTTACTTTCCTAAAGTTGCTGATATGGGTTATGATACGTTCGTCTTCTTTGGCCATATTAGAACGTTGGCAATCTGTGAAAGAAGTATTGTATTTTTTCTTATCTATAAAATTAGGAATTACCTCTATTTCCTTTTTTATATCAAAAGTTTCTAAAGTGCCCTGTTTTAAACTTTCTGATACCGAGGTTACCACATCGGATTGATTGATACTAAAAGTAACCGCGGGCTTATAAAAAGGATGTTTTCCTACCAAGGTTATATCGGTACCATGAAGCGTGGTGACCATAGGCACATACATACCTTCTTCTTCCAACATCTTTTTTGCCATATACCCGGCATATGCATGTGGAATCGCGTAATGCACATGTAGTAGATCTATATTATAAAGCTTAATGGTATCTACCAATTTACTGGAAAGCGCAAGCTCGTATGGTTGGTAGTGAAACAATGGATACTCAGGAACGTGAACCTCATGAAAATAAATATTATTGTTCAGAAGCTCTAATCTTACCGGCTGCCTATAAGTGACAAAATGAACCTCGTGCCCCCTATTTGCAAGGGCAATACCCAATTCTGTGGCCACTACCCCACTTCCGCCAAAAGTAGGATAACATACTATTGCAATTTTCATAGTTACAAAACTACTCTTTAATTTACAATGGAGTCGTAAATAGCTTGTTGAATCCTGGTTCTTAACCCAGATTTAACTAAAAGTGTATTGGAAGCGGTAGGGTATGTTCTGTTCGATAAAAAGACATATACGATCTCTTCTTCTGGATCCGCCCAAGTATATGTACCCGTAAAACCACTATGTCCGAAGCTTTTTCTAGAAACACACCCGCAAGTGGGGCCACTATGTTCTAGTTGCGGTTTATCAAAACCAACGCCCCTTCGCACATTCTTATCGCAAAAATAGCAGGTGTTGAATTTTTTTACCGTTCTCGACTCAAAAAACTTTGTACCCCCATAATACCCATTTTGCAAATACATCTGCATAATTTTGGCAATATCGTTGGCATTACTGAACAATCCTGCATGACCACCTACTCCTCCTTGCATGGCAGCTCCCATATCATGAACATACCCTTGCACCGTCTGATATCTGTAGTAATTATCTTCTTCTGAAGGAACTATTTTGTTCTTAGGAAACTTCTCTAACGGATTATAGGTAGTGTAATTTGCACCGATTCTTTTATACAGGAAATCATCGGCCAATACATTCAACTTTTTACCGTAGGTGTCTTCTATGTACTTCTTCATTACATAATAAGGAACATCACTATAACGATACCTGTTCGACTTTAAATCTTGTCGACCAATACGATTGTAGATCGAGTCGTTATAAGCATCCGTCAAATACAAATGATCTGCGACTTTAACCGAAAAGCCCGGCATGGGTTCACTTCTATAAAATTCTTTGGACGGTTTTCTGTCCTCATCGAGGGTTCTCACATAAAAAGGAATCCAGGCAGGTAGCCTACCGTAATGGGAAAGAGCCTTTAATACCGTCACATTTTTTATTTCGGTATTGGAATAATCGGGAATAAGTTCTTCAAATGTATCGTTCAAGGCTATTTTTCCCTCCTCTTCCATTTTCATGATCATGGGTAAGGTCGCCAATATTTTTGTTAAGGAGGCGAGATCGTAAATATTCTCATTGGTGATTTTCGTATTGGCATCATACGTAGGTTTTCCAAAACTCTTGTTATAGACCACTTTCCCCTTTCTAGCCACCAAAACTTGAACCCCCGGAAACATAAGACTATCTAGACCATGTTGTACCAACTTGTCAACTTCCTTTAGTCCCTCGGAACTGAGTCCAACCCGCTCCGGTATACTATACCCCAATCTTTTCAACGATTTTATCTGAACCCCACTACCCACTTTAAAATCGGCGCCCGCGCTTACGGGCAACTTACCTGTGGCCGGAATGGCTCCAAACAGCAATTCTGCCGTTTTCGTTTGTGCTATTTTACTGTTTTGGTACGATACTACAACGGCATCAATATTTTGAAAGGTAGAAACTGCGGACAGTGCATACGGTTTTGCAAATACACATAGAATAAGGTTTGAGGTCCTTAAATTAGAAATTTCCTGTAACCACGATAGCTCCCTATCGGAAAACTTATACGATTTCCATGGACTATCATTACTTTTATGATGCCCAATAATTACCAGATTATAATCTGATAACTGGTTCTTTACTTCGGTAATATTATTGCCGTTTATTTGGGTTACCTCCGCATATTTGTTCAAGGCATTAAAAAAAGCATCGTTGGATGCATCGCCAAACTTCACATAAGCAATTTTCTTGTTCTGTAAGTTTTTGATTCCTATGAGATCAAATTTATTCTTTACAACGGTAATCGCATTTTCTATGGCCTCTTCATATATCAGATCATCTTCCCTAGAATTTAAGTCCTCATAAAGATTTTCAATTTTAATGGAATGATAATTATGGAGTCCTACCTTGTATTTGGACATCAGGATTTTCTTTACGGACAAAGACAATCTCTCTTCACTGATTTTACCATCATTATAAGCTTTAATCAACTTGTTTTTAGCCTCAGATACATTCTCTGGCATTAACAAGATATCGTTGCCTGCCATAAATGCGGCCAACTCTACATCTCCATCTGTACCAAACTTGGAAGCCCCTTTCATATTTAGTGCATCTGTGAACACCAAGCCCTGAAACCCCAATTCCTCTTGTAAGATCCCTGAAATAATTTGTTCCGACAATGACGAAGGTAAACCTTCTTTTATCTCCAAAGAGGGTACTTCTAAATGGGCTACCATTACACTGCTAAGCCCTTGATCTATTAATTTTTTAAACGGATATAGCTCTAAGCTATCCAATCTTTCTCTTGAGAAGGGTATCAAAGGTAAATCTTTATGGGAATCAACCGCCGTGTCTCCGTGTCCCGGAAAATGTTTCCCACTAGATAGTACTCCTGCTTTTTCCATCCCCTTCATAAACGCAATTCCCTTATTGGTTACGACGTCTCTTGTTTCCCCAAAAGACCTATTTCCTATTATAGGATTTTTAGGGTTTGTATTGATATCTATGTCCGGGGCAAAATTAATATGAACCCCAAGTCGCCTTGCATGTTGCCCTATCCTATACCCTACTTTTTCTACGATATTATCATCTTGTATGGCCCCCAAAGTCATGTTCCATGGAAAAGCATAAGTAGAATCCAAACGCATTGCCAACCCCCATTCGGCATCCATACCGACCAATAAAGGTATTTTAGAAACCGACTGAAATTCGTTGCATAACCTAGCCTGTCTTACGGGACCTCCTTTAGAAAAAATAACCCCTCCGATATGATGGGTCTTAATAAGTTCTTTAATTTTGTTGGCGTTCGATGTCTTTTGGTCAGAGGTAACACTAACCATAAACAGCTGTCCTATTCTTTCTTCTAAAGACATTCTTTGGTACTGCTCATTCACCCATGTTGCCTGGGCAAGGCTGTCTTTACTAACCAAAGGATTTTGTCCAAAAAGTTGAAAAAAACCAAAAAATGTTATGATGCAAACTATATAAGGGCGCATGTAATTTGAATGTATGGAAATAACTTAAAACCCCGAAAATTATTGCATTTCACCGATAAAACCTAATAAAAATGGTGTTTAACAAAAGATTGGGACTACAAAAAACGGGCGTGCCAACTCTCGGATGCAGGCACCTCCCAGTGCTCTTTATATTCTCCTTTTGTGGCTACTAGATTATTAAAAACAATGGTATTCTTTGAAATTGCCTTTTGTTTGGCCATGGCCTTAAAGTCTAACAATGTCTTGTAGGCCACATATTCACCTTGCTTGTAAGACACGTTCATTTTGTCTAACAGCTCAACGTTGTACTTTTTTTCCAAAGCCTGTATAAAATGAACCGAGGCATCAATGGAGCAACCAGTGGCCGCTTGGTTTCTTTGGTCCAGGGCTATGACCAAAAATCTATTATACCTTATTTCATACCCCGCTTCCAAATCCTTTCCATGAGCGGTCCAATTCTCGATAAATGTATTCAACTCTTCTTTTATCTGAGCCAACTCTTCTGGGGTAAAACTCCTATTGGCTTGATAAATCCATACCCTTGAACTATCCGATAACCTATCAAAATCCACTAACATTATTCCTTCTATATTTTAATATTTGTATTATCTTTTTTCTATTCAAGAAAAAACCTATAAATCCTGGGCATTGGCAATTAGCTCTGCTATATCCAAAACTGCTATCGAAGCTTCTTTTTCCTTGCTTTTTACGCCATCGGTCATCATGGTATTACAAAAGGGACAACCAGCGGCAATAATCTCGGGTTTAGTTTCCAAAGCCTGTTCGGTGCGCTCCACGTTGATATCCTTATCCCCTTTTTCGGGTTCTTTGAACATTTGGGCTCCTCCGGCACCACAACATAACCCTCTTTGCTTACAGCTTTTCATTTCTACCAGCTCAGCATCCAATTTTCTTATAAGATCTCTAGGAGCTTCATACACATTGTTGGCCCTACCTAAATAACAAGGGTCGTGATATGTTATACGTTTTCCCTTATAACTACCACCTTCCATTGTAATGCGGCCTTCTTCCAACAACTGTTTAAGAAACTGGGTATGGTGCACTACTTCATAATTACCCCCAAGACCCGGATATTCGTTCTTTAACGTGTTAAAACAATGTGGACAGGCCGTAACTACCTTTTTCACCTCATAAGCGTTCATCACCTCTATATTGGTCACCGCCTGCATTTGAAATAAAAATTCGTTACCGGCTCGTTTTGCCGGATCACCGGTACAACTTTCCTCTGTTCCCAAAACTGCAAATGACACATTTGCCTGGTTCAGTATTTTAACAAAGGCCTTGGTTATCTTTTTGGCCCTATCGTCAAAACTTCCTGCGCATCCTACCCAAAACAGTACTTCTGGCTTTTGGCCCGAAGCGAACATTTCTGCCATTGTAGGTACATTCAATTCACTTGCCATTTCATTGTTTTTTTTTAAGATTCTTTGCTCCAGTTAAGACGATCCATTTGGTTAAAGGGCCAAGGCGCCCCGTTGTTTTCTATATTGCCCATCATATTATTTAAGTCGGATGGTGCCGCAGATTGCTCCATAACCAAATATTGTCTCATATCCATAATTATGGACAATGGGTCTATACTTACAGGACAAGCTTCTACACAAGCATTGCACGAGGTACATGCCCATAATTCCTCCCGGGTTATATAATCGTCTAAAAGTTGTTTTCCGTCTTCTTTGAACTCCCCCTTGTTCTTATCCATGATCTTACCCACTTCTTCCAACCTATCACGGGTATCCATCATTATTTTTCGGGGAGATAATTTTTTACCGGTCAAATTGGCGGGACATTCACTTGTACACCTACCACATTCCGTACATGAATAAGCATTTAGAAGTTGTACCCAATTTAGGTCGGTTACATCAGATGCCCCAAATTTCTCTGGTTCGGAAGCATCTTCGGCAGGCGCCGCGAAGGGATCTGCAGATGGATCCATCATAAGCTTAACCTCATTGGTTACCGATTCTAAATTCTTAAACTGTCCCTTAGGCGTTAATTTACCATAAAACGTATTCGGAAAGGCCAAAAGAATATGTAGATGTTTTGAATAATATAGGTAGTTAAGAAAGAACAATATACCAACAATATGCATCCACCATGTAACCCGTTCCAACAAAATCAAATTAGAAATGGACATATCTGCGAACAACGCAGAAATATATTTACTTACCGGAAAAGACCCTGCCTGTACATAATGGTCCGCACCCAACTGCTGTAATTGAAAATCTGCTGCGTTCATAGTTAAGAACAAAAGCATTAAGACCAACTCTATATACAAGATCAAATTACCATCCATCTTGGGCCATCCTTTCATTTCGGGCTTAAAAAAACGCTTTAACCGAATAATATTTCTACGGATCCAAAAAATGGTAACGGAAACAATTACCAGCAAGGCCAATATTTCAAATGAGGCGATCAAAAAATCATACAAACCTCCCAAGCCCGCAAAAACCCTGTGAGTGCCAAAAATACCATCAATGATTATTTCCAACACTTCTAGGTTGATGATGATAAAACCCAAATACACTATAATATGGAGTATACCGGGAATTGGACGAACCACCATTTTTGTTTGCCCCAAGGCAATTCGGGTCATATTAGCCCATCTTTGAGACCGGTTATCACTGACATCGACATCCTTACCTAAAAGAATATTTCTTCTTAAACGAAAAATATTTCGAGTAAAGAACCCTATCCCTATCACAAGAATGACAACAAAAAGAAAATTAGGTACATATTGCATAACAACTATTCTATTTTATCTGCTGGATCTTCTTCGGGAACCTTATATTCTTTTTGTTTTTTACCAAAGACAGATACATTCACATAACGTTTTGGGTTTAACCTAAAATCTTGCAACAACAAATCCAATTCCCTAGAGGCACTATTCAGGTTAGAATACAGCTCTTCATCGTTCATCAATTTACCAAGGGTACCATCGCCTTGGTCTATTTTGGACATGATATCATTTAAACTAGCCATTGTAGATTCTAAACTGGACAGCGTTCTGCCTAGTCCGGCGTTGTTCAGTGTATCTGAAAGTTCCGCAAAATTATGGGTCAATCGCTCAAAATTATTTAAAGAACTATCCAATTTGCTCTCATTGTTTTTTAAAATATCATTCAATACCCGTGCACTACCGTTAAGACTTACCATAAGTTCGCTCAGACCATTAATGGCCTTTCGCAAATCTTGCTTTGTATTACCGCTTAAGACATCGTTTACGTTTATTAGCACCGAGTCAGCGTCTCCCACCGCAGATTCGAACTTTTTGAACAAAGGGGTAAGTTTTTGTTGAGCGAGTTCTGTTAGGCCAGGCCTGGTCTGTGTGTTTAGGGTATCTCCAGATTCGATGGCGCGGGCACCATCGAAAACAGGTGTTATCTGTAGTCCTTTACCTCCAATAATACCGGTATCGTACAACTCTACGGTACTGTTCTTCGAAAACTCAAAATCACTGCTCACCGTAAAGGTGACCATAAGGTTTCCTTTGGTATCCAGAAACTTTATATCATTTACCTTTCCTACCCCAAAGCCGTTTATAGAAACGACGGTCCCTACTTGCAAGCCTCCTACATCGGGGTAAATGGCATACAATGTCTTACTGTTGTCAAAAAGTGGAGTGGACTTTAAATAACTAAACCCCAATATGAATAAAAGTATTCCTCCAATTACTATAATTCCGGTTTTAATTTCTCTGGATAGTTTCAAGTAATCAGTTTTACGGTTATCAACAAAATTAGAAATAAATATTATATCAGTAAGATTTATTATAAATCGTCTTGCAGCTCTTTTGGAACAGGTACCCTTTCCCCATCCTTATATGCTACAATATAAGCAGAGGGATAGCCTGTTCTAACGGCCTTGGCTTGCATCATCTTTGCTTCCCGATACGAATGCGTTTCCCCATACATGTATCTAAAAAGATTTTTATAAGGCTCTTTAGAAAGTTGTGACAGACCTTTAAAATTTGCGGCCTCCAACGGTAAATTTTTACCACTTGCCATTAATTGGACCTTAAAAATCAGCTTTTGATCATTGCTGCTCTCAGATATCTTTGGCTTCTTTTCCGATTTTACGTCGACTACTTCTTTTACTTCTTCTTTTTTCGGAAGTTCTTTTTCTTTAGCATCGTCTAAAGTGGGTTTCGGCTTGTTTTCAGGTACTACCACGGCCACGATCTCTCCCGTTTGTTTCTTTTCTTCGGTTTTTTTCTCGGGCTCTTTTATTTCCGGAGCCGAAATTTCAGAACCGACAAGAGAACTATTACTTGTTGTTTCGTCTTTATATTTAAGAATGGCATCCGCTATTGCAGCTCCCATTTCCGATTGTCCTTTCTTAGAATTCAGATAGGCCCCTTCTTCTTTATTGGTCAAAAAACCGGTCTCTACAAGAACACTGGGCATAAAGGTCTGGTGCAACACAATAAAACCGGCCTGTTTCACCTTACGATCATTACGCTTTAACCTACCCGACATATTATCTTGTATTTTTTTTGCCAATGCAATGCTTTGATCCAAAAATTCTTCTTGCATTATGGTAAGACCGATAACCGATTCTGGAGAATTGATATCGTAATCTGCATAACGAGTTTCATAATTGTCCTCTAAATAGATTACAGAGTTTTCCTTTTTTGCAATCTCGAAATTTTGTTTGTTGGCATGGAGCCCCAGTACGAAAGTACCCGCACCATGTGCATCTGAAGTATGTGAGTCGCAATGTACCGAGACAAAAAGATCTGCATTTGCCTTATTGGCAATCTCCCCTCTTACATAAAGATCTATAAAGGTATCGTCCTTTCTAGTATAGATTACTTTAATATCCTTATTCTTAGATAGTATCTCCCCTACTTTCAATACAATATTAAGGGCTATATTTTTTTCCAAATATCCATTTCCCAAGTTTCCCGGGTCGTGGCCACCATGTCCAGCATCCAGAACAACAACAAAGGGATCAGTGTCCTCGACCGCATCATAATCGGTAAAAGAGGTAAGCAACATAGGGCACACCAACAACAAGAATGCAAATAATGGTTTAATTTTCATATTCAATTGGGTTTTCGTAGCCCTTTACATGGTTAAAATTATTGTAATACTCTATAAAGGGAATAAAAAATATATGTAAGTTTGGCATCTGAATCTAATGGCTCACAGATTGCCAAACCTTTACAAAAATAGGATATATAGCCTTGCAATCAAATAAACAGAACGTACTTTTCCTATTCCTACTTTTTGTTGGTATATTTTCTCTAGTAGCCCAAGAGAACAAGGTTGTACCCATTGAAGTAAAAGCGGAAAAGGACTCTATTATAGCTCCACTTTTTCCAAAACCTGTTGTAAACGACAGTGTTATGAGAGATTCTTTGGCTCAAGATTCCCTCAACCAAAAGCCTCCAATATTATTGGACAATATTAAGTACAAAGCCAAGGATTACGTTAAATTAAGTCAAAAAGAGAATAAAATATACCTGTACAACGAAGCAGAGATCTATTATCAAGACACCGAGCTAAAAGCAGGTATAATTACAATGGACTATGTTAAAAACGAGGTATACGCTGGCCGTATAAAGGATTCCCTGGGCAATTACACCCAGTTGCCATACTTTAAACAGGGATCCAATGTCGTAATTCCAGATTCCATACGATTTAATTTTGACACTCAAAAGGCTATCATCTGGAACTCTAGAACAGAACAACAGGCCGCTGCAGGACAACTAGGAAGTGATGCCATGAAAGTTTATGCCGAGATTACGAAAAAGGAGAACGACTCGGTATATTTTTTAAGCGAAGCAAAACTGACCACCTCAAAAGACACCATTAATCCCGATTATTACATTAGGGTAAGAAAGGCTAAATTTGTTCCCAAGAAAAAGGTGATTGCAGGTTTTAGCAATCTGTACATTGCCGATGTTCCCACACCTATAATCATGCCCTTTGCCTATTTTCCATTATCCGTAGGTCGGGCCGCAGGTATTTTAATGCCTTCTTTCGGTAACGATCCCGATACAGGCTATTTCTTACAGGACATGGGCTACTACCTGCCGCTGGGAGATTATGCCGACGTAACATTTACAGGTGATTTTTACACGAACGGCAGTTGGGGATTTAGAGCCACCTCGGTGTATACCAAACGATATAAGTACAGAGGAAACTTTAATATAAGGTACGAGAATCTGGTCAATAGCCAAAAGGGATTTAGTGATTATAGTCTTTCAAAAAACTATAACATTCAATTTTCACATTCGCAGGACACGAAAGCAAGTCCGAACTCAAGATTTTCTGCGTCTGTTAACTTAGGGAGTAGCGAATATTACAGAAACTCTTTACAGCAAAGAAATTTGCCCAGTACACAGAACAACACACTATCTTCCTCTATATCATACTCAAAAACGTTTCCCGAATACCCCTCGGTAAACATGAGCTTGACCGCGACACACTCACAGCTTACCTCGGCCACGGTTCTTGAATCGGACACGGATAACATTACAATGACCCTTCCTACACTACAGGCAAGTATGGAACGCATTTATCCTTTTGCAAAAAGGGACGGCATAAAGAAAGGTATAATTCAAAATATCAATTTTCAGTACGACTTAAACGCCCAAAATAGATTAACCACCAATGACGATGATTTTTTAACGGGCAAAATGTTCGATAATGCCAAAGTTGGTGCCGTACACACCATCCCCATAAACACCAACTTTAAAGTGGCAAAATTCTTTAGTGTTAGTATGGGCGGTAGTTATAAGGACGTGTGGACATTGGAGACCTACGACCAACGTTATGATAGCGAATCGGACGCTGTCGTAAGAGATACCATAAGTGGCTTTGACAGATACAACCAATACAACCTTAGCGCTAGTATAGGTACCACACTTTACGGAACTTTCAACTTTGGTGAGGACAAAAAGATACAGGCAATAAGACATGTAATGCGCCCCTCTTTAAGTTACGGATACGCTCCCTCTTTTGATCAATTTTATGATGAATATATAGATGAAGATGGTGATGTAGTACAATATAGCCGTTTTGAAGGCACCCTTAACGGAGCCCCTAGCCTAGGAAGATCCAACAGTGTAAGTTTCTCATTGGCAAATACCCTTGAAGCAAAGGTCAGGGATAAGGATTCTACAAAAATAGAACCTAAAAAGATTCCTATCTTAAGCAATCTCAACATCTCTACCTCATACAACCTAGAATCGGATTCTTTAAGATTGAGCCCCCTAAGTATAAACGGGGGAACCACGATATTGGACAACAAAATGTCCATTAACTTTTCTGCCGGATTAGACCCCTATGCGATAGATAATAACGGTACTCGGATCGACACATGGAATATTGATAACGGCGGAAGCCTTTTCCGATTAACAAGGGCAAACGCCAACATTTCCTATTCTATCAGTAGCGATATGTTCGGAAAAGACAAGGATGACAAAAAAGATCAGGAAGAAGAAGATCCATTCGACTATGTAGCCCAGAGTGGTGGCCGAACGGACGACCTATTTGGACGAGCCGATAGTTTTACAGACAACCCCGTAAGACCGCAAGACAAGGACGAAGATGTTCAAAATCCCGTATATGGCACCAAAATACCGTGGAACTTTAGACTTGCTTATTCCGCAAGTTACTTAAACAGTGCCCGACAAAACGAGTTCAGCAGCCACTCTTTAATGTTCTCGGGAGATATAGAACTATCCCCGAGATGGAAAGTGGGCGGTTCTTCGGGATATGATTTTAAAAACAAAGGTTTTACCTTGACCCAATTAAGATTTCAAAGAGATTTAAAGAGTTTTTCCATGCGTTTTAACTGGACACCTTTTGGCACATATAAAAGATGGTATTTCTTTATAGGTATAGACGCCTCTATATTGAGTGATCTAAAATGGGAAAACAGAAGTAAATCTTATTAGGAACAATAACAGCTATATTATGAAAAAGGTCATAAACACTGTAAATGCACCAGCACCGATAGGCCCATACAACCAAGCCATCTTGAGCGGAAACACCCTTTATATTTCTGGACAGATACCTATAGACCCAAAGAGCGGTGAACTTATTTCTGGTGACATTAAAAAAGAAACTCGCCAGTCCATGGAAAACCTAAAGGCTATTCTAGAAGAGGCCGATATGACATTTGAAAACGTGGTAAAGTCATCTATATTCTTGAGCGACATGAACCAATTTTCGCAAGTAAACGAAGTCTACAGCTCTTATTTTAACGAAGAAACCGCTCCTGCGAGAGAAACGGTCGAAGTGGCTAATTTGCCTAAATTCGTAAATGTGGAGATTTCTATGATCGCCGTAAAATAAGCTCTACATATTTTCTCTATGAAATTCAACAAGGCCCTCTATGGGTCTTTGTCGAATAACACCCACGATCAAATCATTTCTTTTTAATACGGTGGTTAGTTCGTCCCTTAAATAATGGGCTATACTGCCTACAAAATTAATGGGCACCTTGGTTGCCAGTTCAAACTGCATCACGTAGTTGTTTATAAACTGCTGAAAACCTTTATCTATTACACCTTTAGAATACGGGTGTTCTTTATTTTCTATCAAGAACCTTGCAAAGGTAGCGAGATACGTATTAGGATTGGGTTGCTTGTATAGATTCTCTTTTATAGTATCTGCCTCCAAATCATATTGCTGTGCAAACTTGATACCAAGATCCCCGGGCATTTTATTAAAATAATAATCCCTTATCAATTTTCGCCCAAAGTAATTTCCACTACCATCATCCATAGGTATGTACCCCAACGAAGTAACTTTTTGAAACAGTTGGTTACCATCGTAATAGCTGCAGTTAGAACCGGTACCGAGTATACATACAATACCTTGATGCCCTATTTTTGTCGTGGCATATATAGCAGCGTACGTATCTTCTCTTACATCGGCTTTGGCATTCGGAAAAAAGTCTTTAAAAATATCCTTTAAAAATTTTTTCATTCTATCGGTACCACATCCCGCACCGTAAAAAAACAGTTTTGTAACCTTGTCCCTATTTTTAGATAACTCAAAATTATTAGCCAATCTATCCTCTATTACATCTTTGGTCAAAACCTCAGGGCTCAAACCCAATGTTTGGGTCAAAAAAAGCTCATTCCCGTTTTCATCCAAGGCTATCCAATCTGATTTGGTAGCACCGCTATCCACTATTAAAATCATACACTTTCATTTAAAAAATAATCCTGAAAATAAGGAAAAATCGCCTTATAATCAGGATTAATATTATAAAACTAAATTGTTCCTTAAAGGCTGTTTACATGTTGAATAAGGTCTACCATTTTATTTGAAAAACCAGATTCGTTATCATACCAAGAAACAAGCTTAAAGAACTTGGAATTCAACTCTATACCGGCACCGGCATCAAACACACTTGTTTTGGCCTCACCAATAAAATCTTGAGAAACTACCGCTTCTTCGGTATAGCCTAAAACACCGTTCAACTCTCCTTCGGAAGCAGCTTTAAAAGCCTTTTTAATTTCTTCGTAAGAAGTCTCCTTTTCTAAACGAACGGTAAGATCTACCACAGAAACATCCGCCGTAGGAACCCTGAACGCCATTCCTGTCAATTTCCCCTTTAGGGCAGGAATAACTTTGGTTACGGCAACTGCTGCACCAGTAGATGCTGGTATAATGTTCAACATAGCACTTCTACCACCTCTCCAATCTTTTTTAGATGGTCCGTCAACGGTCATTTGAGTAGCCGTTGTAGCGTGTACCGTAGTCATCAACGCTTCTTCGATACCAAAGGCATCGTTCAACACTTTGGCCATTGGAGCAAGACAGTTAGTTGTACAAGACGCATTTGAAACAATGGTATCAGAAGCCTTAACCTCTTTGTGATTAACCCCCATCACAAACATTGGAGCATCTTTCGAAGGAGCTGAAATAACTACTTTTTTTGCTCCACCGTCTATATGGTACTGGGCCGTTTCAAGTGTAGTAAAAATACCGGTACATTCTGCAACAATAGTTGCGCCTACCTCATCCCATTTACAGTTCTTAGGGTCTCTTTCTGCAGTAATTCTAACAGTTTTTCCGTTAACGATCAAATTGCCATCCTTAACATCTACGGTGCCATCGAAATGTCCGTGAACAGAATCGTATTTTAACAAGTAAGCTAAATGCTCAACATCCAACAAATCGTTGATTGCCACTACATCTACATCTCCGCGTTTGATCGTTGTTCTAAACACCAATCTACCTATTCTACCAAAACCGTTTATTCCTATTTTTAAATTTGACATCTTCTATTGTTTTTAATCGATTAAAAATTATGTAGTCATTATTTCAGAAACCCTTATTAGTTCCTTATCTATTTTTGTATGCCCCTTTATAGCCTTATTTATTGGCGTCAGGGTTATTTTATTGTCCTGAATACCTACCATAAGGTTTGTTTTACCTTCCAACAGGGCTTCAACCGCCCTAACTCCCATTCTACTGGCAAGTACACGGTCATAGCAAGACGGAGCCCCTCCTCGTTGCATATGTCCCAATACAGAGACACGAACATCATAAATTGGTAAATGTTCTTCTACATATTCTTTTAATTCGAATACGTTTTTACCAGATTTATCACCTTCTGCCACTATAACGATGCTCGAGGATTTTCCAGACTCCTTACTTCTCTTCAAGGATTCCAATAGGCGATCGAGCCCTAAATTTTCTTCCGGTATCAGAATTTCTTCTGCTCCTGCACCTACACCGGCGTTCAAGGCAATATGTCCAACATCCCTACCCATTACTTCCACAAAGAAAAGCCTGTTATGGGAGCTGGCCGTATCCCTGATCTTATCTATACAATCTACTACCGTATTTAGTGCCGTATCAAAGCCAAGTGTAAAACTGGTACCAAAAATATCATTATCGATAGTACCGGGTATCCCCATAATAGGGAAACTAAATTCTTGATTAAAAATCATAGCACCCGTAAAACTACCATCACCCCCAATAACCACAAAGGCATCTATACCTGCCGACACCAGTTGGTCATAAGCTTTTTTCCTGCCTTCGGGAGTTCTAAACTCGGTACATCTCGCTGATTTCAGGATAGTACCTCCTTTATTGATAATGTTATTTACACTTCTTGCGTCCATAGGTTTGAAATCTCCTTCTATCATTCCTTGATACCCCCTATAGACACCTACACACTCAACTTTCATGTAGGCACATGTTCTCACGACCGATCTTATGGCCGCATTCATACCTGGAGAATCGCCCCCAGAT
The DNA here is from genome assembly GCF_001020565.1 of Maribacter thermophilus. Taxonomy (GTDB): domain Bacteria; phylum Bacteroidota; class Bacteroidia; order Flavobacteriales; family Flavobacteriaceae; genus Maribacter; species Maribacter thermophilus. The sequence continues at coordinate 1,592,235 of NZ_LDAS01000001.1, forward strand.
GTGAGTACTGCTATTTTTTTAATTTTTGATGACATGTGAAAATTTAAGCCAACGAAATTACTAAAACTTCTGCCAATAAAGAAATGGCTTGCCCATGCATTTTACTACAATCCCCGAAAAAAAAGACACCACTGTTACATATTAACCAAAAAATAACGCAAACCTGTAATTTATTAACATTTTCAAATGTTCTAACAGTAAAAAAATTAGAAAGATTTTGGTTTGGAATAAAAATTTAGCAAGCTATCTTTTCCCATAACATTATCAGGTTGGGGAGTTATTTGGGGAGTAGGTTTGCTCACCGATTGTGACTTTGACGAATCTTCTTTCTTTAAAATTTTCCTGAACAGCTCTTTAAAGGTATCAAAATCCACCTCGTATGATAATCCCGCTCCTTGTGTAGATCCTTGCTGATCGGGAAGAATGGCCTCTATTTCGCTCTGCCTACTAAAAAATTGAGCACTTAGACTACCTTCTTCATTTAAAAGCAACTGTATTTCAAAATCGCCAGCTACCAATGTTTCACTTGCCCCCCCCACAGGAACCCCTACTTGACCGTTGAACAATACCCTATCGGATATTTGTGTAGATACGGTTACACCTATTCGGTCATCTGTCTCCAAATCCGTACTCTGAATACCTTGTTCATACGAAAGTCCAAAATTTAATTTATCGTTGCTTCCTCCTAAAATAGAATTCAATATTCCAGAAGCGCTCTGTACCAAATTACCTGTAATTGCCTGCTGGTTTATTCCACTTTGATCGCTTACAAAAGAACCTTGTGCCAATAAAAATATGGCATTTTTCTCGGCCACCGTTGGATCTTGCAACCTATACTCCAACTCTGATTGTACAATTGAGTTGGTTCCAGGAAAATCGATACCAAACTCAATATCAGGGTTCTCCAATTCTCCTGTTAGCCGTATTATAACATCTGTCGATATTCTACTTGTATAGCTATCGTCGTCTAACAATGGGGCCGGATTCGCCGTTAAAGAATATACCGCTTCCATATTTAACTGGGCCTGCAATGGCTTTTGATCCCAATTTATGGTGCCTCCAGGTTCCACTTTAAAAGTTTTGTCTATCAACCCACCGAATTTATAATGAAATTGCCCTGTAACCACAACAAAATCCCCATACATCTCAAACTTTCCATTGGTGTTTATCTGAATTAAAAGAATACCCTCTCCGGTTCCTTTTAAAGAACTGCCCGTTTTGGTATCGGTAACTATCTCTACTTCGGCATCGGGTGTTACATCAAGGTTAAATTCCAATTCCAGCCCCTGATAGTCTTTCAACTCCCTTTGTTCATCAATGACCCCAAGATCGTTCTTTTCAATGAAATTTATAAAAGAGTAATCCCCCACTGTAGCAACATCGCTCAATGGTATTTTTAAAGATGTCCCTTTCGCCGTCTCACCATCTACGGTAATATTCAATGCCGTTGTCGGTCCATAGATACGGCCCGTACCGTTCAAATAACCGGTTCCATAATACAGGTCGCCTTCTTTAAACTCTGTATTCAATATCAAAAATCGATTGTCATTGGTATCAACGTTCAAGTTAAGTACCCAGTTATCGAAATAGCTATGAGTAATGGTGCCATCTAGATTTGCCTTTGTCTTCATAGCCACATCGGTAAGGCCAATATTTTCAAAATCGAAGGTCTGTTTATCCAAGCGCACCCTAGATCTAGGGGCAAAGGCATAATCCACATTTAAATAGGGTATGGCAATACCGGCATTGTCCAAGGTAATAAGACCATCAAAATTAGGATTGTCCACGTCTCCCGTAATACTTACGCGACCGTCCATATCCCCTCTAATATTATCAATGACACCATCCCCTAAAGGACTAAAAGGTTCCAAATTAAAATTATTGAAATTAGCCACCAAGTTCGCCGTAGGCACATCTGCCTTATTGTTTATTTTACCTACCACCCCAAATTTCTCAGTTCCATTTTCGCTGAGTTGCGAATTAACCTGAAACTCGGTAAGATCCCTATTTCCCACAATACTGATCGCCAAGTCGCCCAAGGGTATGTCGTTTATTCCGAACTGTTCTATGTTCAAATTCGAGGATGGTAAATAAATACCATCTTTTTGAAGAATATTTAAACTACCGTTTACCTCTCCCTGAAGCTTAAGACTATCGATTACCGGGGTAATCTTATTCAAGGAAACTATTTTAAATTGAAGCTGAAGATCTTTATAAGTAGAATCGGCCAATTGCCCTTTTAAACGAATTTGCTCGCGTTCTTCGTTGTTCATTACAATTTCTTGAATTGTAATGCTGTCCAAAGACCTATTTAATATCACTTTATTTTTAGTATCGCCTTCCTTGTTCAGTATCCATTTATTGCCTTTAAAGCTTACATCAGAGGTCTTTAGACCTATTACAGATTTGTTTTCTTTATTAAAGGTGTGATAAAAGTTTAAGTTATAACTATCGTTAAACTCACTACCCCCTTTAAACTCTGACCTAAAGAACAGAGTGTCCTTCAACGTAGTGTTGATCAAGCTAAAATCTTTAACGTCATAATATCTGGTCTTTAAATCGCTTACCGATACATAGGTATTAAAAAGAGGGTTCTTGTTATCTATCTTCAACTCTATATTGTCTGCCTCATTACCGTAAGCCTCAATACTAGGAGATTTAAAATTTAGTTTAAAGTCCCCTTCATCAGAAACAATTTTCCCTCTAATAAAAGTGTTGGGATCGAACCTCACCTCGGGGAAAAAGACATCTACGATCTTGTTATATATCTTAAAGTTAAAATCGATGTTCTGCCCTTCGGAGATTTCATACGGTCGGTAATTGGTATAAATACTTCCGACAGAGTTCTGGACCAATTTCCCCAGTTCCTTTACTTTAAAATTACCTTTCATATACCCCGTGATAATATCAGGGGAATTTATATTTATGGTTCTGACAGAATCATTCTCAAACGAGGATGTTACTTTGAAATCATCAAAATAATAGGTGTCGTTCACATTCTGAAAATTGGTTTTCGAAAAACTGACGTCCCCTACTATATTATCTAATGTAGTACCGTTTATATTCATGCTTACATCACCCTTGAAGATGGAGATGCTATCGTTTATAAAGTTTAGTTTTTTAAGATCGGCATAGGCCACGGATGCTTTAAAATTAAAGTTGTTGCTTTCTTCCTCGAAATCTGCCAATCCCTTAAAGTTAAATTTAATGTTCTCGTCATTACTGGTAAGGGAACCATCGAACAACTGTTCTTTTAATATTCCGGAAACGCTCAGATCTTGATATTTATAATTATTAAAATCTATGGAATAAATCTTACCTATTACCTCTGTATTTAAATGTTCGGTAACAAACCCCTTTCCTTCCACATTAAAATCCAATGTTGTTTTCCCTAGGCTTTTACTGTTGACAAAATCCCCTAAATCAAAATCTATCAACGACACAAACCCTTTATACGTTGCCGCATCTATATTATTAAAATCGGTTATGACAACATCTGAATAACTGCTACCTATAGCAGTGTTCAAGTTTACCTTTGCATCTATCGAAGAATCTGTTACCAAGGCATTTCCGCGTATGGTAAATTGCCCCAGCTTACTAAGCGTAGAAGGCAGTGAATTTCCTATTAAGTTAGGCAACAAAGCATTAAGCTGATAATAACTACTTGTCACGTTTTTCATCTGGGCATCCAAGATGAACGACTTCTGTTTATTAAAAAGATTTTTAAAATTAAAATCGCCCCTTACCCCGGTGTTATCGGAAATCAAAAACAAGTTGTCAACGTTGAGATCATTTAATACCCCATTAAAATTGGCGGTTATCATCGCCTGTTTCCCTTTTCCAAATTCATTATAGATCATGTTTATATCATCGAAGGAAACCGTAGATTCCTCAAAATCGGCAACCACGTTCACCTTATCCACGAAATCTTTAAAATCTTCCCTATTGTAGTTAAAGACAAGGTTGCCATCTAGATTGGACTTGGCCGTTTTTATCTGAAGCGAATCAAATCGCATTTGTTGTTTGGTATACTTAAAATCGGTACTCATATCCTGAACCTGTATACCTCTTTTGCTCAAAAAAGACATTCGGCCAATATCGGCAGTAACTTCTGGCCCTAAGATCTGAAAATCATCGGCTTCAATATTCAGCCCCTTAAAGTCCAATACTTTCTGGTTTTCCAGGTTCTCGTCTATATATTGAAACCTACTGTTGTTGATATCGACGAAAGAGGACGAAAAGAAAAACGGAGGAGTACCGGGATCCCTGGGTTGGCCATCATCCAACTTATCAACGAACACATTGATATTGGTGGTCTGCTCCCCGTAATAATTCTTTAATTTAAAATGTAACGAATCAATATCGATGTCACCAAACTCTAGACGTCCCTGTGCCAAATTACCTATGCTTAGAATTGATGTTTTTAGCTCGTTTATGTAAAAAAGTGTATCCTTTTTATAATCTTCGACATACACCCCTTTTAGAGAGGTATCCCACGAAATTAAAGACACCCTGAGCCTGTCCACATTAATGTTGGTACCAAACTCCTTATTTATAGAATCTGTGGCGTATTTGGCCAAAGCGGTCTGCACTATAGGCAATGAAAGCACAATAGTTCCTAAAACACAAGTCAACAACAGAACCAATATAGTTCTAACCAGTATTTTCCTTAGTTTTTTGATAGCGCTTTTATGTTTTACCTTTGTGTTTCAATTTTTGTTCCAAACATGACGGAAAAAGAAAATATTTATATTCTTGCCATAGAATCTTCTTGTGACGACACCTCGGTGGCCGTTCTACAAAATGATACTGTGCTGAGCAATGTGGTCGCATCCCAAAAAATTCACAAAGAATATGGCGGGGTCGTACCTGAGCTTGCTTCACGTGCACACCAACAAAATATTGTTCCTGTAACGAATCAAGCTTTAGCTAGGGCAAATATCGATAAAAAACAATTATCCGCCATAGCATTTACAAGAGGACCTGGACTCATGGGTTCTTTATTGGTAGGCACTTCATTTGCCAAGTCTTTGTCCCTGGCCCTGAACATACCCTTAATTGAGGTTAACCATATGCAGGCCCACATTTTGGCCCACTTCATAAAAGATGAAAGCATGGCCATGCCCACCTTTCCTTTTTTGGCACTGACCATCAGTGGGGGGCACACCCAAATCGTGGAGGTAAACGACTATTTTGACATGAGAATAATTGGCCAGACCTTGGACGATGCCGTTGGGGAAGCTTTTGATAAAAGTGCCAAAATTTTAGGTCTTCCCTACCCGGGCGGACCATTGATCGACAAACATGCCCTTAATGGAGATCCGACACGATTCGAATTTCCCAAACCAAAAGTAAAAGACCTTGATTTTAGCTTTAGTGGGTTAAAGACAAGCATCCTTTATTTTATACAAAAACAAACTGCTAAGCATCCAGATTTTATAAACGAAAACCTGGAAGATATATGCGCCTCCATACAAGCTACCATTATAAATATATTAATGGACAAACTTAAAAAGGCCGTTAAGCAAACGGGAATAAAAAATATTGCTATCGGTGGTGGGGTATCAGCCAATTCCGGTATAAGATCCGCACTAAAAGAAGCCGAAAATAAATTTGGGTGGACAACCTACATACCTAAATTCGAATTTTGTACCGATAATGCCGGTATGATAGGCATAGTCGGATACCACAAGTACAAAAGTGGACAGTTTACCGACCAAGGCATTACTGCAAAAGCCCGATACAGTTTGACTTCTTAACTCCTAATTATGCAACTATTCTATAACGCCGAGCTTACCGGGAACACCTCTCTATTTTCATTTGATTCTGCCGAGAGCAAGCATATTGTTAAGGTGCTTAGAAGAAAAATAAATGATGAGTTATTGATCACCAACGGGAAAGGTTTAATGCTCAGTGCCAAAATCATCGACGACAATCCGAAAAAATGTTCGGTAGAGGTTACCGGGATAAAAAAAGTACATCCACAAAAACATTGGCTGCATATGGTGGTGGCACCTACCAAAATGAACGATCGTTTTGAGTGGTTTCTGGAAAAAGCCACCGAAATTGGTGTAAATGAAATAACCCCGGTTATTTGCCAACGATCAGAACGAAAAACCATTAAATTGGAGCGGTACAACAAAGTAATTCTGTCGGCAATGAAACAATCTTTTCAGGCATACCTACCCAAATTGAACGATTTAATACCTTTGGACGAATTTCTCGAAAAACCTGCAGAAGGTAGTCTATTCATAGCCCATTGCGAGAATATGGAAAAATACGAACTCAAAAGAAGCGTTATACCCGACAGCCCCACGACTATACTCATAGGGCCAGAAGGGGATTTTTCTACCGCAGAAATAAAGAAAGCAATATCAAAAGGATATATGCCCGTCTCTATGGGCAAAAATAGGTTACGCACAGAAACGGCGGCCATTGTAGCCTGTACCACCGTGGCCATGATAAATAATGGCTAAACAATACAACCCAATAGTTTTTAAAATATACGGACATATTGTTCGATAATAAGCACTAAAAACAAGAAATATATAACAATACAAATGGTTGGGGCTATTTCGCGATCAATATTATGTAAATTTGATAATGAAATGCACCTTATAAAATGAAGCAATTTACACCAATACTAATCTTATTGTTTTTATTCTCCCTAAAGGCGAACTCTCAAGAAATTGCTATTTTAAAATACCAAGGTGGGGGCGATTGGTATTCTAATCCCACTGCACTACCCAATCTGATCAACTTTTGTAATTCGAATATAGGTACCCGGTTAAATTCTAAACCAGAAACGGTGGAGGTAGGAAGCAATGCCATATTCCAATACCCATTTATTCACATGACCGGACATGGAAATGTTGTTTTTTCACCAGAAGAAATGGAAAACTTAAGAAACTATCTGTTATCTGGAGGGTTCTTGCATATAGATGACAACTATGGAATGAAACAATATATAGAAAAGCAACTGGAAACATTATTCCCTAATAATGGATTAGAGGAAATTGGAACGGACCATCCTATTTTCTCTCAAGAATATAACTTCCCCCAAGGATTGCCTAAAATTCACGAACATGACGGAAAAAGACCTCAAGCTTTTGGTATTTTTCAAGACAATAGGCTAGTTTTATTGTTTACCGTAGAATCTGACCTAGGAGATGGATGGGAAGATCCGGCCGTTCACAACGACCCAGAAGAGATAAGGGCCAAAGCCCTAAAAATGGGAGCTAATATTATTTCTTATGTTTTTAAAAACTAAATATGACCTCTAAAACCATTTCCAACGGAATTCTAAGAGCCCTGGGGATTATAGCGGCTATTGTCATTACCTTATATTTTCTATACACAATACGTTCGGTATTGGCTTATTTGGCAGCTGCGGCCATTGTCGCCTTAATAGGAAGACCCATTGTTCTTTTTTTAAGAGGAAAATTTAATTTCCCAAATGTTCTAGCTGTGGTAGTGACCATGATTTTAATGATAGGTATCCTAATAGGCATTTTTGCATTGTTTATACCCTTATTGACCGAACAGAGCAAAAACCTTTCTTTATTGAATATTGAAGAACTGCAAGAAAGCTTAAATACCCTTTATCATACCGTTACGGATTACTTTGGGTTATCATCACATGTGGTAGAGGATGTAATCGAAGACAATGAAATAGAGAAAAATATCCTTCAAGGAATGGATGTTGGTTTCATACCCGATTTTCTAAATTCCCTTTTGAACTTCCTCAGCTCAGCCAGTATGGGACTTTTCTCTATACTTTTTATTTCATTTTTCTTTCTAAAGGATAGCAAACTATTTCAAAAAGGCCTACTTACCTTTATTCCGAAAACCAAGGAGCAGGGCACTATTAATTCAATTAACAAAATCAACAATTTACTATCCCGCTACTTTGTTGGACTACTTCTTCAGATATTTATTCTATTTATTATATATACCATAGTTCTCTTGATTGTGGGTATAGAGAACGCCGTTGTTATAGCGTTTTTATGCGCCCTGTTCAATATCATACCATATATAGGCCCCATTATTGGAGGGGTATTAATGGTAATACTTACAATGAGCAGTAATCTTGGTGCCGATTTTAGTTCGGTTATTCTGCCCAAAACAGGTTACGTATTAATTGGTCTTGCCATTGGCCAGTTGGTCGATAATTTCTTCTCACAGCCATTTATATTTTCGAATAGCGTAAAGTCTCATCCTTTAGAGATTTTTCTTGTCATCATAATAGCCGGTCTCTTATTTGGTGTAGTGGGTATGATAGTAGCCGTACCTAGCTATACTGCTATAAAAGTCATATTGAAAGAATTTTTGGCCGATAACAAGATAGTAAAGTCATTGACCGAAAACCTGTGAGACTGTAATGAACCAAAATCTTTTAAAAAAAGAGGCTCAAGAGTTTATAAGCAACAACCTAAATACCGACGTACATGGTATACTTTTAAAAAATATTTCGTTTGCCAATATAACCGCCAAAGAGCTTGTTGAACAAATAGAATCAAAAAGCAGGGCAAAGAACAAATTGCCGACATGGTTTTCTACCCATAATATATACTACCCTAATAAGCTTAACTTGTCACAGACCTCTTCAGAGGCCACCGCCAATTACAAAGCAGCAATAATCAATGGAAAAACATTGGTAGACCTAACAGGGGGGTTCGGGGTAGATGCTTTTGCATTTGCCAAAAGAACCAAAAAGGTGATTCATATAGAAAAAAACAGCACACTTTCTTCCATTGCCGGCCACAATTTTAAAGTTTTGGAACAAAACAATATTGTACCCATAAATGAAGACGGGGTCCACTTTATACAAAAAACCACAGATACTTTCGATTGGATCTATGTAGACCCGTCTCGAAGGGACAAAAACAACAAAAAAGTATTTTTTTTAGAAGATTGCGAACCAAATGTAATAGAACACCTAGATCTTTTTTTTTCCAAATCGCCAAACATCTTGATAAAAACAGGCCCACTTTTAGATATTAAGGCCGGCTTAAAGCAACTGGACCATGTTACAGAAGTTCATATAGTCGCTTCGGAAAATGAAGTAAAGGAAGTGCTTTGGGTTTTAAAAAAGGAAAGGTCCGAAAACACGGTCATTAAAACAATCAATCTTAAAAAAAGCAGGCACGATAAATTTCAGTTCAACCTAAAAGAAGAGCTCGGTTCCGTCGCAGTATATTCAGCCCCCCTCACCTATTTATACGAACCCAATGCCGCCATTATGAAGTCTGGCGGTTTTCAAGTCATAGCAAAGGCATATGGGATCAACAAGCTAAATCCACATTCACATCTATATACTTCTAATGAACTAAAAGAATTTCCCGGCCGAAGATTTTTGATAGATACCGTTCTCAAATACAACAGGAAAGAAATTAAATCCTTAGGCATTGCAAAAGCCAATATCACTTCCAGAAACTTTCCTGACTCCGTAGAAGGTATACGCAAAAAATTGAAATTAAAGGAAGGTGGCGACAACTACCTTTTCTTCACTAAAGACCACACGGACAAACCTATTGTAATATCCTGCAAAAAAGTGTTCTAAAACACTACAGTAATGGAACTACAAAATAGTGCACAAAACAATCATTAACAAGAAATAACCTACCAACAAATTCTTAAATTAAAATGCCGTAAAATAGACCACATACCGATAAAATTAACACATTAGCTTGCCAAGTTGTTAAAATTACAAATTATCAAATTAATAATTTAGACCCCTATATTTTTTTCACAACCACTATATATTCAGTCTTTTATGGTATTTACGCAATTTTAAAGACTCATTTTTAACACTTGCTTTTTAGAAATATTGAATTTATCCTCCATCATTTTTCATAATATTTTGTTATTATTACGGTTAATTTTGGTTTTTTCAAGTCTGTTTACCCTAAAGAATTGTTGAAGGCCAGAATTATGAAATTAATTTAAACTAACAAACAACAAAGGATTATGAATCTAAAAAATGATTTCAAATCGGTGAAATCCAAAAGAAAGTCTTCTTTCTTCAGATTGGGGTTTTTATCGATGATCATTTGCTTAGGAGCACAAGCGGCTTTAGCAAATGACAAGACCGATACCTCAAAAGAAGTAGAGGTCGAAGCTATTCAGTCTACGGTTACCGGTACAATTACTGACGAAATGGGTCAAGTACTACCCGGAACCACGATAATCGAAAAAGGTACTACAAACGGTACCCAAAGTGATTTTGATGGTAACTACACCTTAAACGTAGCAGAAGGTGCTGTACTTGTATTTAGTTATGTAGGTTTTAAAACCCAAGAAGTTGCGGTAAACGGTCAATCTACCATTAACATTACCATGGTAGAAGATGCAGCCGCATTGGATGAAGTAGTTGTAACTGGTTATTCTACTCAAACCAGAGGGGACCTAACAGGTTCTGTAGGTAGTGTAGATGTCTCCGAAGCTACAAAAACGCCGATGGTAAATGCTGCCGAAGCATTACAAGGTAGGGTTTCGGGTGTTACCATTACCAACAACGGACAACCAGGAGCTACACCTGTTGTTAGAATTAGGGGTTATGGTACAGGTAACAGTAACGACCCTCTATATATTATTGATGGGGTACAAACGGACGACCCTAGTATCTTGAACTCTTTGAACCCTGCGGACATTGATCAGATGAACGTGTTAAAAGATGGAGCTGCCGCCATTTATGGTGCGAGAGCTTCTAATGGGGTTGTGATCGTTACCACGAAAAGTGGTGGTTACAACATGGATACCGCTCGTGTTTCCGTTGATATGTACACTGGTTTCTCCAAAGCTACCAATTTGCCAGAATTATTGGATACCGAACAACACGGACAAATGATATGGCAAAGTATCTTAAACGATGGTGGTACACCTTCACATGCTCAATACGGAAGTGGACCAGAGCCTGTTGTACCAACAACGTTACAGAGAACCCCAGAGGGTATTACCGCCACGGTAAAACCAAACGGAGGAACAGATTGGTTGGATGAAATATACAGAACGGCCATTACACAAAATGCCTCTATCACTTTAGAGAACGGTAATGAAAAGTCTAAATTCTTGTTTTCTGCCGGTTATTTAAACCGTCAAGGTATTCAAATCGCGACAGGTTTCAAAAGAGGTTCTGTAAGATTAAACTCAGAATTTAAGATCGGTGACCGAATCAAGATCGGAGAGCATACCAACATCTCTTTTGACAGAAGAAGTGGTGGACAATCTTGGTACAACTTTGCTACAAGAATGTCTCCTCTAGTTCCTGTTTATGATGACAATGGCAATTATGCAGGTAACTATAGTAACGACACAGGACTATCGAACCCTAACAACCCAGTAGCCGAAGCTAACAGACAAGCGGATGATTTCCAAAAAACATTTAGGGTATTTGGTGATATCTATGCTACGGTAGATATATTGGACGGATTACAATTTAAAACTTCGATTGGTGGTTCTATTAGAGCCTACAACGACAGACGTTTTAGAGCTTTGATTCCTGAGTCTTCTGAACCAATTTCGACCAATACGCTTACAGAAGCGGACCAAGACACTTACGAGTGGGTATGGAACAACACCTTAAGTTACAACAAATCTTTTGGTGATCATGGCATTAATGCCTTGGTTGGTATAGAAGCTTTAAAAGTAACAGGAAAAGGCAAGGAAATTTCAAGAACCGATTACTTCTTCGAAACTCCCGAATATTACCTATTAAGTAATGGTGGTGGTGCAGCGAACGTTGCATATGCTTATGACAATGCTTCTTCTTTATTCTCTGTATTCGGAACTGTTAATTACAATTACGCAGGCAAATATTTATTGACGGCTACAGTTCGTCAAGACGAATCGTCAAGATTCATAGGAGATAACAAAAGTGATATTTTTCCTTCTTTCAGTGCTGGTTGGGTAGTCAGTAATGAAGACTTTTGGCCAGAAGATTCTTTTGTAAATCGTTTTAAGCTTAAAGGTTCTTGGGGACAATTAGGAAACCAAACACTTCCTGTGAACAACCCAACTACCAATATATCTATATTAAGTGAACAATATGCCAACTACGGCTTTAACGGTAGTGGTGCGGTATCTCAAGGAGCTATTTTATCGGCTGCCGGTAACCCTGATCTAAAATGGGAGACCAGTGAAACCACCAACTTTGGTATAGAACTTGGTTTCTTTGACGGTAAACTTAATCTTGGTGCAGAATACTTTATCATTAAGACCAAAGATTTGATCAACCAAGATGAAAGTTTGTTCAGTTCTACTTCAATAGATTCTGCTCCTCCTTATGTGAACCTTGGTTCAATTGAAAATAAAGGTATTGATGCCACGCTTAGCTTTGCCGATCAAACCGATTCTGGTTTCAGTTATGGAATCGATGTTAATTTCTCTAGTTACAAAAATGAGGTTACAGATTTGATCAGTGCCTTCCAATCAGGATATGGTGGTTTTAGAACTACCGGTACGGTTACAAGAACCCAGGTAGGTCAGCCTCTATCTTCTTTCTACGGTAGAGTAGTTGAAGGTATCTTCGCTTCTGAAGCTGAAGTTAGCGCTAGTGCCGATCAAGGTTTTGCAACTGCTGCAGACGGCGTTGGTAGATTTAAGTATGCCGATTTAAATGATGACGGTGTAATCAATGATGACGACAGAACCTTTATTGGTTCTCCACACCCAGATTTCACATACGGGGTAAACCTAACAATGGCATACAAAGGTTTTGACATGTCTGCCTTCTTCCAAGGTTCTCAAGGCAATGAAATCTTTAACAACGATAAAGTATACACCGATTTTCCAACGTTTTTTAATGCAAACAGAAGTGTGAGAGTATTGGATTCTTGGACTCCCGACAATCTTGATGCCTCTTTACCGGCACTAAGCCAGAGTATTACCAACAATGAAGGTACCGCAAATTCATTTTTTGTTGAGGATGGTTCTTACATGCGTTTGAAAAACTTACAGATCGGTTACACATTTAATGATGAAATTTCTGGTTTACTCGGAATGGATAGTGTTAGGTTCTACCTTCAAGGTACCAACTTATTTACTATTACAGGGTACGATGGTGTAGACCCAGAACTACAACCTAGATACAATGACAATGGATCTGTCGACAACCTTACTATAGGTGTATCCGACAACAATTATCCATTGGCCTCGATTTATTCATTAGGTGTTAATTTAAAATTTTAATAAAATGAAAAAGAAATTAATTTATTCAATAACACTTACATGCATGATGCTGGGTGCATGTAGTGACGACTTTACGGAAATTGCTCCGACGGGGGCTCTTTCTGATGAAGCACTACAAAATGCGACTGGTGTAGACCTAAAGTTGACCGCTGCATACTCTGTTATGGACGGTGAACGTATTAACAGACAAGGTGAAGGAACTGCTGCAGGTGGTGACAACTGGTGGACCGATGTCGTTGCCGATGATGCCCATAGAGGAAGTACAGACGGTGATAATACTGCATTGTTTCAGGTTGAAACCTTGGATTGGCAAACAGGTAATAACTGGTTTCTTGGAAGATGGAGTGCACTTTTTGGTGGCGTAAACCGTGCCAATGCCGTTATCTCGCTCATAAACCAGATTCCAGACGGCGATTTTACCCAACAATTGGGAGAAGCCCAATTTTTAAGAGGGTATTTCAATTTTGAATTACAGAAATTTTATGGAAATGTTCCTTTTATCTCTGTAGAGAATTTGGACAACCAAGAATTTAACCAACCTAATCCTGGACCAATTTGGGCAGAAATCGAAGCTGACTTCCAAGCTGCCATTGACAATTTAGGATCAGATGTTGTAACGGGAAGAGCAAATTCTTGGGTAGCAAAAGCCTTTTTGGGAAAAGCGTATTTATATCAAGAAAAATGGGATGAAGCTTTTACTTTGTTAAACGAAGTGGCTACCGAAAGCCCCTATGAGCTAAACACCGAATATGTGAACAACTTTAACTTTGTTGGAGAAAACAGTGCAGAATCTATGTTCGCAATTCAATTTGTTTCAGATGACGGACGTTCGTATAACGGTAATGGTGCCGGCACATTGAACTTCCCTGGTGGTGGACCATTGGAAACTTGTTGTGGTTTTTATCAACCAACACAAGATTTGGTAAATGCGTTCCAAACAGATGGTAGTGGTCTTCCTTTATTGGATAATTATGCGGCAACAGATGTTGCCAATGATTACGGAATTGAGAGTGATGAACCTTTTACTCCACATACAGGACCTTTAGATCCAAGATTGGACTACACCGTATCTAGAAGAGGTATCGATTATAATGGTTTTGGTCCTAACCCAGGAAAAGAATGGATAAGAGCTACCTTTGCCGATATCTCCGGCCCTTATTTACCTAAAAAGAACGTATACCAAGCTGATGAAGTAGATGCCAACCGAGGTACAGGTGGTTGGGGATCTGATTGGTCTGGTATCAACTACAACATCATGCGTTTTGCCGATGTTCTGTTAATGGCCGCAGAAGCTGCTGTAGAAAAAACGAGTCCAGATCTTCCTTTGGCACTTGAGTATGTAAACCAAGTAAGAAACAGGGCTAAAAATATGACCTATGTTCAGAATGAGGCTGGTGATGCGCCTGCCGCTAATTATCAAATAGAGCCATACGCTGCTTTTCCTAGTCAAGATTTTGCTAGAAAAGCGGTTCGTTTTGAGCGTCGTTTAGAATTTGGTATGGAAGGCCATCGTTTGTTCGATTTAAGAAGATGGGGTGTTGCCGAGGAAACTATCAATACCTACATTGAAAATGAAGGTGAAGACTTTACCATAGAAAAAGTTGTCGATGGAGAAACTGTTACGATAAGCGCTGGATATGACAGTAAATTCAAAACATATACAGATAAACATAATCTGTTTCCAATTCCAGTAAATGCTATTGACCAAAGTGGTGGAGTTCTAACCCAGAATCCCGGTTACTAATCAATAGTAAATTGAAAAACAATGGAAAAGGGCGTTATAAACGCCCTTTTTTTATTGTCATACCTCAATAAAAGATTAATGAAAAATTAAAATGGCGCACCTAAAACTAACAGAAGATTAAAAACACCTTCTTTTTTAAGACATAATATAAAAAACAACAGCTTTTACCTAAATTTGTCTAAATATCATATTTATACAATATCATTGAGATATTTTGCTGTCATTTTCACTATATGACCCATTTATACCATTCAACCAAATTATCGCAAAGTTCTATGAGGAAATTAATATTTTTCACGATAACAATTTTACTTGCTTTTTTTTCATGTAAGAAAGAAAAAGAAACCTTGTTTTCATTAATTCCATCGGATCGTTCAGGAATTACCTTTAACAATAAAATAGTTGAAACCGATAGCTTTAACATTCTAACAAGCGAGTATATTTTCAATGGAGGTGGTGTTGCCATAGCAGATTTCAACAATGATGACCTTCCAGATATTTTCTTTTCTGGTAATCAAGTCCCAAACAAGTTATATATAAATAAAGGAGACCTCGAATTTGTGGATGTTTCCAAAGAGGCGAATATCGAAGCTATAAACAAATGGAATACGGGCATTGCCTTGGCCGATATAAATAACGACGGCCTTATGGATATTTATGTGTGTGCTGCCATGCTTGCTTCGGACGAAGAAAAAGCCAACATGCTTTTTGTAAATCAGGGAACCAACGATAAAGGTGTTCCTGTTTTTAAAGAAATGGCAAAACAATATGGTATCGCGGACATTGGCAATAGCATGGGGGCCACATTTTTTGATTACGACAAAGATGGCCTACTTGACCTATATGTTCTAAACAACGTAGATATACACATACTACCCGCCAACTATCGTAAAAAAATTACCGACGGTACCGCTTTAAGCAATGACAAACTGTACCATAACAATGGTGATGGAACTTTTACCAATGTTACAGAAAAAGCGGGCATTACCATCGAAGGATATGGCCTTGGCCTGGCCATCGCCGATATGAACTCTGACAGTTGGCCAGATATTTACGTTAGTAACGACTATTTGACCAATGACATCCTTTACATTAACAACCAAGACGGAACTTTCACCAACAATATATCGGAATTTGTAAAACACCAAAGTAAATTTTCTATGGGTAACGATATATCGGACTTTAACAATGATGGTTACCTCGACATTATTACCCTAGATATGTTAGGGGAAACAAACCGAAGATTAAAAACTACCATTTCCAACAATAAGTATACAAGCTACGTACTTAACGATAGATATGGCTACGAGTATCAATACAGTAGAAATATGCTACAAAAGGGGAACGGAAACGGTATACCCCATAGTGAAATCGGATTAATGTCCGGAGTTTCAAGAACAGATTGGAGCTGGTCTCCCCTATTTGCCGATATGGACAATGATGGTTACAAAGACCTTTTGATCACCAATGGATTTCCCCGAGATATTACAGACCTCGATTTTGGAGAATTTAAGTTCAACACCAGTAGATACTTAAGTCCAGATAAAATTTTAGATTCTATACCGACCATTAAAATTCCTAACTACGCCTATAAGTACGATGGTGCCAAGAAATTTATGGACAAAGGAAATGATTGGGGCTTAAGTGTTCCCTCTTTCTCCAACGGTGCCGCTTTTGCCGACCTTGATAATGATGGTGATCTAGACTACGTTGTAAACAACATAAACGACCCTGCCTTTTTATTTGAGAACAACCTAAACAACTCGGACACCAAAAGCCCCAATTACCTAAAAGTAAACCTCAAAGATTCTAAAACACATGGAATTGGAGCAAAATTAGTAGTAAGGTTCGACGATGGCACCTTTCAATATCACGAAAACTACCTTTATAGAGGATATATGTCTTCGGTAGAGGGTATTGTGCATTTTGGCTTGGGGAACAATAAAAAAGTAAGTTCTTTAGAGGTTTTATGGCCAAATGGTTCGTATCAAAAGATATCCGATATTACTATAAACCAAACAATATCCTTAAAACAAAAAGATGCCAAACCAATAGCCTTAAGCCAGCTAAACTTTCCTTTTGTCCCAAAAGACAATAAAAAATACTTTGCTGAAGTATCTGAAAAAATAGGTGTGGCATACAAGCACAAAGAACTGGATGTCATAGACTATAACGTTCAACGTATCTTACCTCATAAACTAACACAAAATGGCCCATGTTTGGCTTCTGGGGATATGAATGGTGACGGTACCGAAGACTTCATTATCGGAAGCTCTGCAGGGTACTCACCAGTGATCTTTTACCAAGATGAAGAAGGAAACTTTGAGCAAAAGATCTTGTTTGAAAATGAAGAGGACAAAAAATATGAGGAGGAAGGCATCGCCCTTTTCGATTTGGACAACGATGGTGACCTTGATCTTTATCTAGTTTCAGGCAGCAATGAATTTATGCTGGACAAAAGCTTATACCAAGACAGGCTATTTATTAACGATGGTAATGGTAATTATGAATTGGCATTGGACAGAATGCCCAATATAAATGCCAGTGGATCGGTAGTTTCTGTGTATGATTATAATGACGATGGTTTTGACGACCTATTTGTAGGAGGAAGAACTCCTTTTTCTCAATATCCGATTGCAGAAAATAGCTTTTTATTAAAAAATGAAAACGGAAAGCTCATAGATGCAACCGATACCGATGCACCTGAATTAAGAAAAATTGGCATGATCACCGATGCTTCATGGGCAGATATTGATGCTGACGGACTAAAAGATTTAGTTGTTGTTGGTGAGTTTATGCCCATAACCATTTTTAAGAATAAAAAATCTAAACTTACCAAACTGGAAAACATAGGTGTAGATAGTTTATTGGGATGGTGGGAAAGCATAGAACCCTATGATATCGACAAGGATGGCGATATAGACTTTATTGTAGGTAATATGGGTGCGAACAACTTTTACCAACCATCAAAAGAAAAACCAGTAACGCTCATCTATAAAGATTTTGACAAAAATGGTACTGTAGACCCGGTGATGTTCGCTTATTTTATGGATAGTTTCGACAATCCAGAATATAAATCCTTCCCTGTAAATTTCTGGGGAGACCTGTATGGCCAAAGTCCTTTGTTCAGGTCAAAATACACTTCGTACAAAGCATATGCCCAAGCTACGGAACATACCTTGTTCAACGAAGAAGAACTTAAGGGAGCCAACACCTTGTCCGGTAATTATGACAGAAGTATCTTTCTGGAAAATTTAGGAAATGGAAAATTCGATTACAAAGAACTTCCATGGGAGACACAGTCCGCGCCGATCAACGGGGCAACGGTTACCGATTATAACAATGATGATATATTAGATGTATTGCTGATAGGGAATGATCATGGAAATGAGATTTTTATAGGAAAATACGATGCCTTTAACGGTAGTCTATTACAAGGGGACGGAAAAGGAGGTTTCTCCACTATAGATCCGCAAACAAGTGGTTTTGTTGCCGAAGGTGACGCCAAGGATATAATTACCTTAAAAAATGCAAGTGGCGGTAATCCGTATATAATCGTGACCCAAAATAGAGGCCCGCTCAAAGTTTTTCAAAAACAATAATGGTTAAATTTATCGATGGAACAGGGCAGAATTCTCAATTTTGCATACACCTATATAATGCCGAATTGAAATTGAATGCCGAGATTGATACTTTATATAAATGAAAGAAAAATCGATTATTAGAAATTTCATTGTCTCTTTCATTTTGTTAATATTTATCGCCTGTACGCCGAAAAAAGAAAAAAGAGCCGTAACTCTTTACAAGTCTTATTGTGCAAGTTGTCATCTGCTACCCAAGATCAATGACCTACCAAAACATATATGGAAAGATGGAGTGTTACCGGACATGGCGGCAAGAATGGGCATTATAGATTCTACCAACGATCCGTTAAGGCGAATTTCCAGAAAAGAGCAAGTTGCTATCTTGGAGTCTGGCATATACCCCAGAACCCCCATGTTGTCTAAAGAAGATTGGTCTTTGCTTCGCGAGTATATAATTTCAATGGCACCAGATTCTTTATATTCCGCCAACAACAAATATAAAGCGGAAGACCTACTCCAATTTAAACCAGAAGCAATACGGCTAGATAGCACTAAAGGGTCTTTAATAAGTTTTTTGGCATTTGATCAAAAAGAAAAAGCAATAATTAGTGGCGACCTCAACGGGAACCTCATAAAATATGATGCAAAAAAAGCAATCTTAACATCATCGGAAAAAACAGTAGATGCTTTAACTACATATATTCAAAAAGACAGCTTAACATACTTGACCTCTATAGGGTATTTAAACCCTTCAGAGCAACACCGTGGCTCTTTAGATATATACAGTGACAGTATAAAGCTAAACAAGAGCTCCATTGTTCTTCATAGGCCTGTGCACACTTTGGTAGAAGATTTGAACAATAATGGCCATAACGAGATTGTTGTAAGCGAGTTCGGCAACCTTACAGGCAGTTTATCCCTATTTCATGAATCGAGCGACCATAACTTTGAAAAGAAAATTCTATTGAACCAACCTGGAACATTGCGCTCTATAGCAAAGGATATAAACCGAGACGGAAAAACAGATATTTTGGCCCTTACATCCCAAGGGCAAGAAAGCATTGTCGCCTTTTACCAACAGGACAGTTTAAAATTTAAAAAGGAAACCCTAGTTAGATTTAGCCCGTTATCTGGCTCTAGTTGGTTCGAACTGATAGATTTTGATGGAGACGGCGATGATGATATAATAACCGTACATGGTGATAATGCAGATAAAAGCTATGTTCACAAACCCTACCATGGGCTACGTATTCATATAAACAATGGATCAAACGAATTTACCGAAGCTTACTTTTACCCACTAAACGGGGCTACTCGTGTCAACTGTGAAGATTATGATAATGATGGCGATATCGACTTTGCGATTGTGGCCACTTTTCCCGACTATGAAAAAAACCCAAAAGGTTCATTCGTATATTTAGAAAACAAGAACCCTGAAAATTTCGAATTTAAACCCTTCACCTTCAACACTTCTAATCTTGGCCGATGGTTTTTATTGGATTCCGGTGATGTAGACTCTGATGGGGACATTGATATTGTATTAAGTTCTTTCACCTATACATTTACCCCCGTACCCGATAATTTATATGATACTTGGAACAATTCGGACATTGACATTATAATCTTAAAAAATAACCTGTTTCCTTAATCCTTTTTATAGTCCTTACAAATTTCATTTGTTTAATCGTTGCCCCATAAACCATTCATAGAGTTCATCTGTGGCATAGGCCCTTGTCCATGCGTTATGGCCGACATTTTCATATTTTGTAAAACGTACGTCGTAGCCCATTTGCTTAAGTTTTGCCACCATAGATTCCGATTCCTCCACAGGAATGGATTTATCTTCCTCCCCGTGAAACACCCACATAGGCATTTCTTTATTTATCCAGGAAGCATATGGCAATGGCGTCATACCACAAACAACGGCCATGGCCGCAAAGGTATCCGGATATTGTACCGCCATTTCCCAAGCTGCTGCTCCTCCCCTGCTCAACCCTGTCAAATAAATCCTGGTTTTATCCACCCTATTATCAGAAACAACAGAATCCAACAATTGTTTTACAGCTCTTGTATTCCACCATTTTTTGGGATAAGGGTTTTGGGGTATCAATATCAAGAACGGAAATTTCTTACCCTCTACAATGAGCTTTGGAGGACCACTCCTTTTTGTCTCCCCAAGACTTTGCCCCGATTCACCACCACCATGTAAAAAAAGTAGTATTGGAAATTCTGCATTGGGATCCTTATCATAATCGTTAGGATAGTATAAATAATAACTTAGTTTCTCCTTAACGGAGGTTTCAAACTCATCATCTATTAGATTCGGACCCGTTTGCGACGCACAACTATTAATAATTAAAAGTACCAGTAAATAGTGAATTTTCTTGACCAAATTAAGTGTTCTTATTTACTTTTCAATATAGGTAAAACAACCTAAAAAAGCGAATATAACATAACAAAGAACCCCAAGATCTTAAATCTTGGGGTTCCTCAACATTATAATATAAACTATATTATCTATATAAGGTAAAATGACCTACATAACGAGTTTCCCTATCGGCAAGGGCATTTACCACGTACCAATAATCTCCAGACGGCAATTCTTTACCTTCATAGGTTCCATCCCAGTTACTTACTTCGTTCAATATAGCGACCACCCTACCATATCTATCGTAGATCTTAACTTCTACGGTGTCAAAAAATTCACGGTTTTTGGGCGACCATACATCGTTTTCTCCATCACCGTCTGGTGTAAAGAAATTGGGTATCTCCAGCATACCGGTAAACTCAAAAGGCACTTCGACCTCTGCAACACACCCATTAGAGTCAACGACACGAACATTTACCGTACCACTATCATTGGTCGTATAGATAGTTTCCGCACCGTAAGATTGTCCGTTAAAGAAATATTCATAACCACCATATCCGCCTTCGGCAGAAGCCGTAAGTTCGTTTGGTCCGGTCTTTATTGCCGATAGGGTCAATGGATCATAACTATCTACCGTAAAATCTACCGAATTGGTACAACCGTTCTGATGATAGATATAAACGGTATGGTCTCCAGCTTGTAGATTACCCCATACATTTTCAACACCGGCGTTAGAGGTGATGGCATCTGTTGGATCTAATGGATCCAAAGCAAACATAAGATCATCCATATCTACACTTGCCAGCATTTGAATTGTTACAGTACTATTGGGGAAAATTCCCTCACAACCATATTGTATAACGGGCTCTGCGGTTAGATCTACCCCGATGCCTACAGTAATCAACTCAACCGTAGAACAAAGATTCGCATCTTGTACATGTATGGCGTATGACGCACCACCTTGTAAATTTTCAATTATTTGACCTGGTGTATACGGTGCAAATGTTCCTGTCCCCGTTTCATCCACAGGATCTATCATTTCTATCTTATATTCAAAATAAGGGGTCGGGCTTACCAACGGATCATTAAACGGTGTACCTCCAGTAATATTGAACGTTACGGTTCCATCATTGGCACCGATACACAATTCGGGAGTTGTTTGAATATCCACTATCTGCAGAACATCCGGTTCTGTTACGGTAATATAATCCTTTTCAAAACAGCCGTTTTCATCTTGAATCAAAATCTCATAAGTACCTTGTGCAAGGTCTTCAAAAACATAGGTTCCCGGATTGGCAGGATCACTAAAGAACTCGTTGAAGTTAGGCTCAATGGCAAATTGAATTAAACCAACACCACCAGAAAGCACCTCAACAGTAATGGTTCCGTCCTCTTCTCCATTACAGGTAACGGGAGTGGAATCAGCATCAAAAGTTATGGGTTCCGGTCTAACAATTTCAAAAGGTCCAGCAATATCCATACAAGTACTACCACTAGTTACGGCAATATAGTAATCATCCCCTTCAGGAAGACCTTCAAAAGTACCGTTATCCTGTGGCCCCCTGAATAAAGTTGCTGAAGGATCAGGATTAAACGCATCTACAGGATCACCGTTATATAGGTAGAAAATATCATCACCAACACCTCCGTTTACGAACGACTCTATTCTACCATCCAATTCTGAAGCACAAGAAATATCATCCGGCAAATTTGGTAAAATGGTGATACCCGTAGCATTTGTCATCGTAATACCGTTAGACCTAACCGCTAAACATGTACTAAGCGCACTTGTCTTTCTTACATCAAATTGATACGTTATTCCCTGAACTCCAGTAATTAAAACCGATGTACCTGCCATCGGTAGCCACCCTCCTACGGTCACACCGTTCTCTACTCTCATATACTCATAAGTATAGGATGGATCGGGATTTTCTATGGAGAGTCTCATTTCACCGTCTCCACCACAACCCGGAACACGGGTCTGTACCAATAATGGCTCTATTGGCGGTGGTGGATCCACGTAATATGGTTCCGTTACATATAAACAATCAAAACTTGAAGAAACTTCTATCGCATACCAACCGGCACTAATGAACCCTCCACTGGCACCTACAAATGTTGGCGTATTCTGCAAACCACTTGCAGATGCTATATCGGTATTATCATTACTGTTCAAGTACAACAATCTATAATTATAGCCTGCTCCAGGGAAACCTCCCGTAGCTCCTGCCGATGCCGTAGTCGCATCTCCGGTGGTAGGATCATAGGCCTCCAGAATCGCATTGTTTCCATTAGGACAATCCAACCCTTGTGGTTCTCTGATGCCTGCGTCTATTTGTGGAACCTCTTCCAATTCAATTTCAAATGTACTAGAGCACAATTCCGAATCCCTAATCTGTACTTGATAAAATCCGAATGAAAGTCCGGTAAACTCGTTATTATTGGAATAAGGAGCTATTTCAGAGGTATAGGTGGCACCACCGTCCAAACTTAACATTAAACGATACTCATAAGGAGAATCGTCCCATCCACCTGTACCGGTAGCCTGTATTTCTCCACTATCGTTACCACAACCAACATTACCGACCGAAGTTGCAGTTACCTGCAATACCCCATTAGGTGTTCTAATATTGGCTACATTACTATCATTTGAGCAATAAGGTTCATCTACGGATACTACCTCTACAATGAAATTTCCACCAGGTAGGCCCGTAATTCTCGCAGGGTCGCCATTGACATCGGGGAAATTATTGGTATCAAAACTACCACTTGCCAACGGGGTTGTTTTGGTTACATCGGAAGCTTCATATACATTATAATCATAAACACCGGAAAAGTCGGTTACTTCTATAAACAATTCTCCGTCACTACTTCCAAAACAACTTACAGGTTTAGCCTCGGAAATAGAAATTGTAGGTAATTGTGGTTCTGCTACCGTATGTACTGGCATAGGATAAGTACACCCGCCAACGTTATCGATAACTTCAAACAAATAATCGCCTGAAGCTGGTAAATAAACATCCACAAAATTATCACCAGGATTGTTGGTATAATTTGGTACGGGTACGGCAGAAACCGTCTGTATTGTAAAGTCGGTAGTACCTGTCACTTCAATTCGCACCCTCTCATCATCCCTACAATTTAATGGATCCACTTCTATGATAGATGGCGTCACATCATCAGGTATCGCTATCGTAGGCACATCAAAAGTTGTTTGACACCCATTACCATCCATAGCATATACCGTAATATTTCTTGGACTACCATTATCTATGATCTCGAAAGTATTGGATGTTTGGTAGTTTGAAAAACCGGTAATACTGTACTGATAACCAGCACCAACCGTACCCGGATCCACCACATTTACCGTAATTACCGTTGAGCTATACCTATTGGCACCCGTCTCACAAGCAAAAGGAGGCGCAGATGCCGTAATTGAAAATGCAAGTGGCTCGGCAATCGTAACCTCTACCTCATCTGTACAACCTTTGTCCGTAACCACCTGGGCAACATAATCCCCTGGAGTTAAATTCGTAAAAGACCCCGAGGTGTTTGTAAATAAAGGTGTTGGGCTTGGAGGCAATGGCAAAGTACCAGAATATAAATTATAAGCAGCAATACCATCTATATCGGTACCTGGAGACAAAGTTAGATTTATGCTACCATCATCGGCACCATTACAGCTAATATCACTTTTTCCATCGTCAACGATTAAAGGGGCCGTAGGTATTGTACTTATAATATTATCAACTGTGACAGTACAATTATTAGTACCGTCCGTAACTTGGTTATCGGTAACCAAAACTTGATATTCTCCAGCTCCGATTCCTGTAAAAACACCTGTGTTATTATTAGCAATATACGTTCCTAGGTTATCTTGCAGTTCATAATCGAAATCACCACTTCCTCCGTCGGCTTTAACAGTAATTATACCGTCCGGATCCGTACAAGTAGGTTCCGTTGTAAATTTTCCTGAGGCCGATAGTTTTTGAAAAACCTCCGGTTCAGCAAAACCTTCACACCCATTAGCATCGATTACATCTACTCTATATACTCCAATACTACTTACTGTAAAAGTAGCTTCCCATCGGTTATCAGCTGCGTCAAAAACTCCAAACTGACTTACACCACCTAAAGTAAAATTAGGGGTATCTATATTTGCGGGCATATACACATCAATAGTAAATGTTGCCGCTGTCACATCACATTGGTTACTTACGTCAAAGTCTGGTGCGGGCAATGGAGGATCTTCTGCAATTACCGCAGTAGAAATCTGGTATGCACAATTTCTAGAATCCCTGACCCATATGTCATAATTTATACCTGGAGCTATCGCACCTGGCAAGGATACGGTCGATGCCGTAGAAAAATCATCCGATGGATCTGCCGGTGTTAGCGTTCCATCCGTATCAACAGGTGAACCAGCAGGCACAAAAGCATATTCGTAAGGTGCACCGTCCGGTAATGACCCTGCGCCAGATGAAGGATAAGGAGTTCCCCCACTTCCCCGAACCGTTAATTGCCCATCAGCATTACAATTGGCATTTATATTCTCTATAACATCTATCCTTGGCATATTAAGTATAGCAACCGTAGAAGCGCCGTCAGAACAGTTTGTCCCATTATCATATACTAGAATGCTATACGCACCTTCAGGAACTTGATATGAATATGTGAGATCCGGTCTTGTTTCGGATAAAAACAAATCACCCGTCTCTGTATTCCTTATTTCTATATCAAATGGCCCCACAGCCGATAACCCAGTAATAGTATAAGTTAGATCCACTAAATTTCCGGGTATACAAGTGGCATTATCAATAGCCAAAGAAACGTCAAGATCCGTAGGCCCAGCTGGAACCTCTATCACTTCTTCGTAAATACAATTAGTTGCCGTATCTACGACTTCAACGGTAAAGGTCTGTCCGAATTGGATACCACTAAAGCAATACCTTCTTATACCTGGGGCCAAAGAAGTATACGTATATGGTGGCAAAGAGCCATCCACCATACGAATATCAAATGGGCCAGTACCTCCCACTATATCTACGCAATACGTAAATCCGCCCGGAGTACAGATTAAAGGCAATGTAGTATTATCGGGCACTATATCTACGGTAGCACTTATAACCGTAACAACATCAATATCTCTACAACCCCTAGAATCTAAAGTGATAACCTGATATTGACCTGGTACAATATCATCATGATAAATATCAAGAGGATAGGTAGTGGATGCATCCGTTGTTACCCTTGTTATTTCTGTACCTAATAAATCTTCTACTATATAGGTATATTCGGGCACACCATCTGCAATACCTGTTATTTGGATACCCCCAGAAACAACACTGGCACTACAAGTGGCATCCAAAGGAGCTACGGTGGCATCTGGTGCCACAATAGGATCTGGATCTACTGTCACATCTACAATACCAGGTATTAAACATCCTCTGCTATCTTTTACCAAATACTCATAAGTACCAACGGACAACCCTGAATAAACCGTTTGTGAAGAAAACTCATAAGCACCATCGTCTCCAACGCCATAAGTTAAGCTTCCATCAGGGCCAAATTTTATTTCAAAAGGTGGAATACCTACAGTGGGATCTGGAATAATTTCTATAAATCCACTATTATCGTCTCCACAACTGGTTCCTGTTACATCATGTGTAGCTACAATACTAGTAGGCTGAACAAAAGTAATAGGTTCAGATATATCGGAACAGCCATTGCTATCCGTAACAGATACGGTATAATCACCGTGTTCACCGAAAGGTACGGTATAATTAAAAGAGTCGGATGGTAATTGGAGATTTGTAGCCCCAGTAACGGCTACCCCATCTTTGTATATTGTATAAGAAGTGGTTGATAAATCACTTATGTCCCCACCATTTACACTGATTCCTAAAGTACCATCTCCGCCACATGGTATTTCATCGATAATACTCAAACTTACATTAATCTGAGGCGGAACAGTAATAGAAACCTGATTGCGACAATTATTGTCATCTTGTACTTCTATGGTATATGTTCCGGGTACCAAACCATTAAAGGTAGGACTAGCCTGGAAAGCGCCATTATTAATTCGGTATACATGGCCTGTACCTCCACCTGTAGAAGAAACTGTCACAGACGCATTGTTTGCCGGAGAATAACATAAATCCGAACTCACAATATCTATTGTTGGAGGAATACGTTCTTCTAAATCAAAGGTAAATGAAGCTGTACAACCTTCGGAATCCTCTACTGTCAAAGTATATACATCGGATGGATCTAAAATATCGGTAGGCTCCGTAAGGTTACCAAAAAATCGGCTCGATTTAGGACCAACAGTAATACCAGAAGGATATTCCAGAGTATATCTATTTCCTCCCCATCCTCCAGTAACTACAGCTTCGACCCGTCCTATGTTATTATTATCGCACGTCATCGGTGTAACAATACTTCCACTTAGGTCCAAAACAGTAGCTTCTTCTATATCAAAAGAAGCAGTATCCGTACAACCTGTATCCGCATCCGTTACCGTAATCGTATAGGTTCCTGCACCGGATAACGGCAAGTCTACCTCCGTATCGTTTTGAGGACCGCCAGAGTACAGTCCACCATTAATTTCGTAGGTATAGTTATTGGCAAAACCGTCTATTATAAAAGTTCCCGTACCATCAGTGGCACCATTACAAACCCTTAAATCACCACCAGATTTTACCCTAGCCCTTATAGAACTTATTACAGCAGGGCTAAAGCCTTCGGTATAGGTACAACCATTGTCATCCGTTATTTGAAAAATATATGATGATGAAGTACTTAAACCTACAAATATGTTACTGGAGCCATTATCATGGATAATAGGACTTATTATAGAATAGTTTGCTATGGGCGCACTGGAAGTCGGCGTCAAGGTAACATCGGAAGTACCTGCGCTACAATTCACATTACTCTGAGCAAAATCAAGATCCGAAGGTGGATCTACATCTAAAATCTCAATAGGTGTAAGCTCTAAACGACATCCGCCTCCATCACGTATTATTGGTGTATAAGTACCCGCAGCCAAACCAGAATAGGATGTAACGCCTGAAAAGTTGACTCCATCGATACTAAATTCATACCCACTACCGGACCCTCCCGTAAAAGGGCCTACAAAATCTATCTGCCCACCAGTGGTACCGCCGCTACCATCACAGGTAACATCGGATATCTTTGTAGCCGAGCCGGTAATGACACCTACATTGGTAACGGTTACGGAAGGTAAGCTCATAGTACATTCGAAACCACCTTGTTGATATCTAACCTCTATATCGTTATAAGTACCCGCAGCAACGGATATTTGTGGGGTTGTAACCCAAGGGTCTCCAGAATCTATTCTATAAGATAGGTTATATCCCCTGGCATCGTTTATAGTAAAATCTATTTTAGCACCACCATTACTACACGTACCATCTATTCCAGTAACCGTGACATCTGGCGGTAAAAGCTCCTCTACATTAGAAGAAGCCGTTATAGTACAACCGTTACTATCGGTAATCAAAAAGTCATACGTACCGGGTGATGTAACGGTAAATGTTGTTGAGCCAGTATCCGTAGAGGGATCACCATAAGAAGGCTGAACCGCCCCCCCATTAACGGTAAAAGAATAGGGAGCAGAACCTCCACTGGTATTTACAATGATATCCACACTGGAAATGGTAGAACACCCAAAACTACTATTTACCTCGGTAGATGCGTCCAATGCGCTAATATCCGAACCAATAGTTATAGGATTACCAAAGGTATCCAGATTTTGTCTTGGCGGATCTATTCCATTTAAAACGTCTCCTTGACATTGTTGGGTTTCCACTTGTACAATATACGTACCTGAACCTACCGCCGAAAAAGTATAGGTTTCATCTGGAATAAAAGCCGTAAACTCTTGCGCAA
The DNA here is from genome assembly GCF_001020565.1 of Maribacter thermophilus. Lineage (GTDB taxonomy): Bacteria > Bacteroidota > Bacteroidia > Flavobacteriales > Flavobacteriaceae > Maribacter > Maribacter thermophilus. Next base: position 1,621,030 of record NZ_LDAS01000001.1, read on the forward strand.
TACCACTAGAGTTTAGTATGGTATACTTATAGGGACCAAGACCTGGAGTCGGGGTCACCGTAATGGTCCCCGTTTCTCCATAACAGGCAATATCCGTGAAATTAACGGATATATCCAAGCTTTTCTCTTCGATCACTATGGGCTCATAGGGATATTCACAAGTATTGGGCGTATCTTTTAAACGAGCCTTTACCATATAGGTGCCAGGTGCCAAATTAGAAAAAATAGCACCTTGCCACGGACCATATCCACTACCACTATCTATACTGAATTCATAAGCACTCGAAAGATTGGTAACCTGTATTCTTCCAGGTACATCACATATGTAATCTTGTTTAACATATGTCTGTGTAATCGTACTTTTTTTAACCTTAAAGTAATAAATCTGTCCGTCGGCAACTACTCTATATTCGGCTCCGACAGTAGATGGTACACTACTTGCATCTAGATTAAAAGTTTGTCCAGTAGCTACCTGAGAGTAGCAAGAACCTGTATTTGGACAGTCCTCATTAATATCCGGAGAACAAGTACCCCCTAAAATTTGCCAAGAAACAGAACTATAGGGTCCCCCCGACAAACTTATAATACGGTCATCGTTATTTCCACACAAATTAAAACGTGCAACTGTAAAACCATTATCACTACAACCGACTTCTTCATCCGCCCCTTGTATAATAGTTGCGAACATAGGCGCCATTGCCAATTTCTTGTTGCTAACCAAAGTCTTTGAAACTGAATTTGACGAATCTGAGGCGTTGGACTCTTCTGATTTTACAGAAAGAGCACTATCAACCACTTTGTCGAATACAAAGTTTACCTCGTTAAGTAGTTTATTAATACTGGAGTCTGCAAGTGCCGTAGAGCCAACTACCGAAAGTAGTATCAGTAGTAGTACATACAGCGTCTTGCGCTGTTGTTTTGAATGCATAGGTTAAGTAGAGTTTGGTAAGAACAATGGCGCTCTTGGGGTGACACTATTGTTCTTTGTGTAATTATTTATACTTATATTTTTCTGTTTATCTTTAAAAAATCATTTACCATATAACATACATCTAACGTCATATTATGAATAAAAGTGTATTCTTAGTCCTTTTTTTTATTGTATTGCTAAATTCATCTTGCGCTCAAAACCCTGAAAATAAGGTTTCTAGCATAGACAATCCTCCTTATACCAGTGAGTTGTTCGTCGATGATCTGCAAATTCCATGGGGTTTCACATTCTTACCGGATGGAAGTATGTTGATTACGGAAAAATCTGGTGAGATTATTCATTTTGCAAACGGAACAAAAACAAAAATTTCCAATGTACCCGAAGTATACCAAAGAGGACAAGGAGGTTTATTGGATATAGAAATTCATCCCAATTACAAAGAAAACGGTTGGATCTATATTTCATATGCATCTACGGATGGGGCAGAAAAAGGAGGGCATACGGCCATTATGCGGGCCAAATTAAAAGACAATGCACTGGTTCAACAACAAGTGCTGTACAAAGCCTCTCCCAATACGACCAAGGGACAGCATTTTGGCTCAAGAATTGTTTTTGACGATCACGGCTATCTATTCTTTTCTATAGGAGAAAGAGGGGAACGCGATGTAAACCCACAAGATATAACTAGGGACGGTGGTAAAATTTATAGAATTTATGACGACGGAAGAATTCCCGAAGACAACCCTTTTGTACATGAGGCCGGTGCCAAAACAGCCATTTATAGCTACGGCCATAGAAACCCACAAGGTCTTGTTAAACACCCTGAAACAGGTGAGATATGGGACAATGAGCACGGCCCCAGAGGTGGTGATGAAATCAATATTATTAAGAAAGGTGCCAATTATGGGTGGCCATTAGTAACTTATGGCATTAATTATAGTGGCACCCCGATAACCGACAAAACCAAAATGGAAGGAACGGAACAACCAATACATTATTGGGTGCCATCGATAGCACCAAGCGGTATGGCCTTTATTACATCGGATGCATATGATGGTTGGCAAGGAAGTCTTCTGGTGGGGTCATTGGCCTTTCAATACCTTGAACGTTTAGAGCTAAAAGGAAATCAAGTAATAAAACGAGAGAAACTTTTGGATGGTAAAGGTCGAGTACGTGTAGTAAAACAAGGCCCTGACGGGCTTATATATGTGGGTGTAGAAGGTAAGGGCATCTACAGATTGTTACCAAAGAAATAATAAATAAAAAGGGTGTTCATTTAATTTTGAACACCCTTTTCCAGTGCTTTTTTAACGGAGCCATATTTTTTTAGCAATCGCTCGGCTTCATCATAGCTAACTCCCAATCCTTCAACAATATATCTGGTTCCCCGATCCACCAATTTTTCGTTGGTCAGTTGCATGTTTACCATTTTATTGCCTTTTACCCTTCCTATTTTGATCATTAAGGCTGTGGAAATCATATTGAGCACCAATTTTTGCGAAGTACCACTTTTCATTCGTGTACTACCGGTCACAAATTCAGGTCCCACGTTTACCTCGATCGGTATGTCCGCCACTTCTGTAATCGGCGATTGCGGATTATTGGTAATACAGGCCGTTAAAATACCGTGTGCCCTTGCCTTCCTTAAGCCTCCAATAACATAAGGTGTAGTACCCGAAGCGGCAATACCGACCACTACATCGTTTTGGTCAATAGCATGTTCGCTAAGGTCTATCCAAGCTTGCTCGGTATCATCCTCCGCATTTTCAACAGCTTTTCTTATGGCCACATCACCACCTGCAATAAGGCCCACCACCCTTTCGTGTGGCATACCAAAGGTTGGCGGAATCTCTGAAGCATCCAAGATACCCAGCCTTCCACTAGTACCTGCTCCAATATAAAATAAACGCCCTCCGTTGGAAAATCTCTCAACAAGGGCATCTACCAATTTAGTTATCTGCGGAATCATCAGTGCTACGGCATCTGCCACTTTTTTATCTTCTTCATTCATTTTTTGAAGAATCGTAGCAGTATCCAATAATTCTAAATTATCATGATTGGAGGATGTCTCCGTTATTTTTTTATACCCCATAGTAATTATAATATTCTTATATCCAAACTCTTAAAGGCCCCCAATAGATTATCCTCTGGATCCAGCTCTGTAATCATCGTATTGATAGCATTTATATCGCAGGTTTTGTAACGATGTTGCGAATTTAGTTTTTCCGATATAGATAATAAAACCGTTTTTTTTGATGCCTTGATCACGGCCTTCTTTATTTGTACTATATCCCAATCAAACTCGGTAAGGCCATATACCGCATCTACATACCCCGTACCAATAAAACTATAGTCCACTTTTATCTCAGAAAGATTATGGATGGCATTTGCCCCGATAGAAATTTGAGATTCCTTTGATACCTGTCCCCCAATAGATATAACCGTAATATTGGGTTTGTGGGACAGTTCCATAGCTACGGGAAGACTAATGGTAAAACAGGTAAGGTGCAAATTATCAGGTATGGACCGCACCAGCTCTAGACAAGTAGTTCCGCCATCAATAAAAATTACGGCACCATCCTTTAACAAGGTAGTCGCCTTTTTTGCGATCCTCATCTTTTCTTCCAATGCATAAATATTGGTATTCCTGGTGTTCTTATTGGTAAAACCAAGAGATATGGCACCACCATGAACCCTTTTCAATTTATTTTCTGCATCCAACTCTTTAACATCACGCCTTACAGTATCGATAGAGACATCCAAACTCTCGGCTATATCTGTCAATAGAATCCGGTTATGTATTTCTACCTCGTTTAATATGGTTTGTTGACGTTCTTCCTTTAGCATTTCTATTACACTAAATATATTTTGGCAAATATAATTAAAAAAAACAACCTGCCGTTTTATACCGTTATAAGTAAATTAATTATCAAATAAATCTTAATAAAAGCAAAAAACAGCATTAAAGAATGCAAAAAACAGCAAATTGAAATATTATTGCATATATTTGCAAGGTTTTAAACATCAAACGCAGAACTTACCAATATGAAAACAATTAAGTCGAGAAAAAAAATTGACATTAGCCATCAGCCGATCGGCCAGTTTGAGGAAACACGTTTTGAAAAAATACATAATGTTATTTTTTCTGATTCCAATGAAGCTTCTATACGGGTGGCCGAAGAAATCGCCGAACTGATCAAGAAAAAACAAAGCCAGAACAAAACCTGTGTGCTTGGCTTGGCCACTGGATCATCTCCGATCCGTGTGTACGAAGAATTGGTAAGAATGCACAAAGAAGAAGGGTTGAGCTTTAAAAATGTCATCACTTTTAATCTTGACGAATACTTGCCAATGGAGCCCAGTAACATTCAAAGTTACCACTACTTTATGCACGAGCATCTTTTTAACCATATAGATATTGCGCCCGAGAATATCCATATTCCGGACGGAACGGTTTCTAACGACGAAACTGTAGATTTTTGCCTGAAATACGAACAAAAAATAAAAGAATGCGGTGGACTCGATTTTCAATTGTTGGGAATAGGAAGAACCGGACACATTGGTTTTAACGAACCCGGTTCACATTACAATTCTGGCACAAGGGTAATCACCTTAGACCATATTACCAGGGTAGATGCGGCACCTGCCTTCTTAGGTATTGCCAATGTACCAAGAAAAGCGATTACCATGGGTATCGCCACGGTGAGAAAGGCAAAAAGAATAGTACTTTTGGGCTGGGGAGAAAATAAGGCCGAGATCATAAAAAAAACCATCGAGGGCGAAATATCCTCACAAGTACCGGCCACCTATCTTCAAAACCACGACAACTGCACCTTTATTTTAGATTCGGGAGCCGCCTCAGAGCTTACCAAAAACAAAACGCCATGGCTCGTAGATGCATGCAAATGGACAGAAGAACTAAAAGCAAAAGCAATTATCTGGCTGTGTGAAAAGACAGGAAAGACCATTCTTAGCCTTACAGACAAGGATTATAACGACAACGGAATGGCCGATTTACTTTCCATGGAAGATTCGTATGATTTAAACATTCAGATTTTCAACAAACTACAGCACACTATCACTGGCTGGCCGGGCGGAAAACCAAATGCCGATGATACCAATAGACCAGAAAGGGCCACGCCTGCAAAAAAACGTGTAATCATTTTTAGCCCCCACCCCGATGACGATGTTATCTCTATGGGTGGTACCTTCGACCGTCTAGTAGAACAAGGCCATGAGGTTCATGTAGTTTACCAAACTTCCGGTAATATTGCCGTTTCCGATACCGATGCACGTAAATATGCCGAAGTTGCCATGAAGTTGAATCCATCGGAAAAAGCACAACAGATTATCAATGCCATTACAAACAAAACCGATAGCGATATAGATACCCCAGAGGTCAGAACTTTAAAGGGAAATATACGAAAATCGGAATCGTACGCCGCGACAAGGTACATGGGACTAAAAGATGCCAACGTACACTTTTTAGACCTTCCCTTTTATGAGACCGGCACCATTAAAAAGAACAATTTATCGGAAGAGGACATTGCCATTGTAACAGATATCATTACCTCTATAAAACCGCACCAAATATATGCGGCCGGTGATCTGGCGGACCCACACGGCACCCATAAAGTTTGCTTAGATGCTATTTTTGAAGCGGTAGACAGGTTAAAACCCGAACCATTTATGAAAGATTGTTGGTTGTGGCTATACCGAGGTGCTTGGCACGAATGGGATATTAACGAAATTGAAATGTGCGTACCTATGAGCCCTAGCCAAGTCCTTAAAAAGCGCCATGCCATATTTTGCCATCAATCGCAGAAAGATGGTGTAATGTTTCAGGGCGACGATTCTAGGGAGTTCTGGATGCGTGCCGAAGAAAGAAATCGCAATACGGCCAACAAGTACAAAGCTCTAGGGCTTTCGTCATATGCCGCTATGGAAGCCTTTGTAAGGTACAAATTCTAAAACATTAGAATACAAGAAACCTACAATAGCTTATTAGAAAAAGATGGGAAGACCACTAAAAAACCAGTTCATTTAATTTTAATCCTTAACATTAAAGGCCTATTTTAGATTTAGATAGGCCTTTTTTTTATTTTAACATGCCAAGATACCTTTGTTTAGTCGCAGTACTCTTAATACTTAACTCCTGTAGTATTTTCAAATCTAACATACCTCAGCCCAAAACGGAGTTTAGAGGTGTATGGATCGCCACTGTCGTTAATATCGACTGGCCAAAAAATGGTTCGGACCCGGTAAACAAACAAAAAGAAGATTACCTGAAAATATTAAATTTTTACAAAGAACTTAATTACAACGCCGTTATTGTACAAATTAGGGCTGCCGGCGATGCATTCTACAATTCCAAAGAAGCACCATGGTCACGATTTTTAACGGGTACAGAAGGCGCAAATTCAAAATGGTCCGAAGACCCTTTAAATTGGATGATTCACGAAGCCCATATCAGGGGAATGGAATTCCACGCCTGGCTAAATCCATACCGGGCCACTTTCGATTTAAAAACGGAGGTTCTTAGCGACGAACATGACTTTAACACCCACCCGGCATGGATGTTGAAATACGGAAAAAAATACTATTACGATCCAGGATTACCTGAAGTTCGAAAAAAAATGGTCGCCATTATTGATGAAATTGTATCTAACTATGATATTGACGCTATTCACTATGACGATTATTTTTATCCGTATACTATTAAAGATGAAGTTTTTAACGATAGTATCACTTTCTATAATTGTGCCCAACCCGGACAAAGCTTAGATGATTGGAGAAGAAGCAATATAGACAGCCTTATCAAGGACAGCCATTCTACCATCAAGTCAAAAAAGCCATGGGTCCAATTTGGGGTGAGTCCGTTCGGGGTATGGAAAAACAAAGCTACCGACCCTAAAGGCTCGGACACCAAAGCAGGGCAAACAACCTATGACAATTTATATGCAGACCCTCTTCTATGGATTCAAAAAGGATGGTTAGATTACTTGGCCCCACAATTATATTGGAGTATGGATCTACCGGCCGCATCCCATTCAAAGCTAATGGACTGGTGGGCGAACAATGGTGCAAACACCAATATTTATATAGGAAACGGGGCATATAAAGTACGCAACAATAGCGACAAAGCTTGGGACAAAAAGAAGGAATTGCCCAACCAATTTAAATTGGCAAGACTGACCCCGGAAATTCAAGGTAATATAGTTTTCAGTGCTAAATCGTTAATGAACAACAACCCCGATATAGTATCATATTTAAAGAAGAAATATTATCACTGGCAGGCATTGCCCCCTAGTTCTCCTATTGTAGACGCGCCAAAACAAAAAGAAACCAAGATACTATCCAGCCAGCAATCTGCTGATACCGTTCAACTAGAGCTGCAAGGAACCGAATATTTAAGATATGTATTGGTCTATAGAACCGGAAAAAAAGAAAAAGAAGCGTATCCTATCAAAAAATTAAAACAGAAAATATTTATATCGCCAGGTTCAAACACCTTAATGATTCCCAAAAAATTGGTCAAAGGCAATTATTTTGCAGTTACTTTTTTTGATAAGTACGGAAGGGAATCCAAACCCACAATTTTACATTTAAAAAAAATAGACGGATATGGTTCAAAAAGATAAGGGCGCATGGGCCTGGGTGCCTGTATTGTACTTTACCCAAGGGTTGCCCTATGTATTAGTGGTTACGGTTTCTGTAATTATGTACAAAAAACTAGGCGTCAGCAATTCCGATATAGGTTTGTACACCAGTTGGCTATACTTACCCTGGGTCTTAAAACCTTTATGGAGCCCTTTTGTAGATTTAAAAAGTACCAAACGAAAGTGGTTTTTGTCTATGCAATTGTTAATTGCAATAGCCCTGTTAGGGGTAGGTCTTACCATACCCACCAATATGTTCTTTATTACCACCTTGGCCTGTTTTTGGATGGCCGCATTCGCTTCTGCCACCAATGATATTGCCTCCGATGGTTATTATATGATTGGCCTAACCGAAAAAAAACAATCCTTTTTTGTAGGTATGCGAAGTACGTTTTATCGTTTGGCGATGGTTACGGGAGAAGGATTGATCGTAATTTTGGCCGGTTTTCTAGAAAACAAATACGGAGACAATACCAAAGCTTGGAGCATAACCATGGTAATTGCAGCTGTATTGATGTTGATGTTGACAATTTCAAATTTTTTGGTAACACCAAAATACGAAAGCTCTACAGCAGTTTCTAATGACAAGCCAGAAGGCTTTATAGATGTTTTTACCTCCTTTTTCAAAAAGAAGGACATCGGCATCGCACTGGCCTTTATTTTATCTTTTAGGTTAGGAGAATCTCAATTGGTAAAAATGGCAGCACCCTTTATGCTGGATAGCCCAGAAAAGGGTGGATTGGGCTATTCCACAGAGCAGATAGGAACCATTTTCGGGACAGCAGGGGTCATAATGCTTTCACTGGGAGGAATTTTAGGAGGTATTCTTATTTCCAGGGATGGACTAAAAAAATGGATGCTACCCATGGTACTGTCCTTAAACGTTCCTAATATCCTCTATGCAATTTTAGCTTTTACCAAAACAACCAGTATTATACCCGTAGCGGCAACGGTTATATTCGAGAAATTTGGATATGGTTTCGGCTTCACCGCATTTTTAATGTACCTGATTTACATAGCGGAAGGAAAATCAAAAACCAGTCATTATGCCATAGCTACGGGCTTTATGGCCCTTGGCATGATGCTTCCCGGTATGATCAGCGGATATATGCAACAATGGCTTGGTTACGATGGTTTCTTTATCTGGGTGGTCATCGCAGCATTACCAGCATTATTTTTATTAAAATTTATTACCTACCCGCCAGAGTTCGGAAAAAAAACAAATGGATCGAATGCATAAAATAATATCTCTCGAAAAAGCAAAAAATGAATTGAGCAAGGCCGAAAAGGTAGGCCAATTTTTTATGCCCGCAGCCTTTATAAATGATACCGAGGAAGAAATTAGGCAATTAGAAGACCTCATCAAAAACCATGGGGTCGGTGGCTTGTGCTTCTTTCACTCTAGGGCAAGCGCGGCCACTAACTTTGAAGGCAAAAAAGAAATTGTTCGAAACGAAAACAGTTTCGACACCCTAAAAAAGCTCGTTCAGAGATACCAATCAGTGTCCAAACACCCCCTTTTTATAGCTATAGATGCCGAATGGGGATTGGCCATGCGAATAGAAAACACCCCCCAGTATCCTTACGCCATTACCTTGGGAGCCATTCAAGACAATACCGGTTTAATTTACCAAGTAGGCAAAAACATTGCAAAAGATTGCAAAAAAGCAGGTATTCATTGGAATTTATCGCCCGTGGTGGACATCAACAACAATCCTAACAATCCGGTTATCGGATATCGTTCTTTTGGAGATGACAAAAAAAAGGTTGCGCAGAAAGCCTTGGCCTATGTAAAAGGTACCGAAAGTGAAGGTGTGCTTACCAGTATAAAACACTTTCCCGGCCATGGAGATACCGATGTAGATTCTCATCTTGGGATACCTGTTATAAACAAAACGAAAGAAGAACTGTTGAACAATGAGCTTTATCCTTTTCAAGAATTGATAAATGAGGGTGTAGATGCCGTAATGGTCGGGCATTTGTCGGTTCCTGCCCTAGCAGCAGGAAAGAGCACCCCTTCAAGCATATCAAAAGAAATCATAAAAGACCTATTAAGAAATAAAATGGGATTTACGGGTGTGGTAATATCCGATGCCCTGAACATGCATGCCGTATCCAACAATTTTCCCGTAAAAGGTGAGTTGGAATGGTTGGCCTTTGATGCCGGCAATGATATTTTATGTTTTGCGGAGCATACAGAGGATGCCATTGATATGATCTTACAAAAGGCCACCAATGAACAAATAGAAGAGAGCTTTGAAAGGGTTTGGAGGTTGAAACAAAAAGCTATAGCCAAAGAAACCACAGAACCTGACAAAGAACTTGTTTATGACACCCATCTAAACAGGGAACTTGCGGAACAGAGCATTACCCTGTACAAAGGATCGGAAAATGAAATTACCCGGTTCGGAAAATCCGATTATTGTACCCTAACCTTTAAAAGATACAACGAACTACGGCACAAAGACGATATTATTTCTTCGTTGGCCATATCTCGTAACCAAATTAAAAATGAGGAAAACATTTTATTATTGTTGACCCCGCCACAAATTAAGCCCAATAACAACTTTGGTTTTTTACCGGAAGAGATTCAATTTATAAACGAAGTATTGAGCACTAAAAATGTAGTCTTATATCATTTTGGAAACCCGTATGCCCTTAAACTCTTTTGTATAGAAAACACCAAGGCCACAGTAATCGTTTATCAAAATTTCAAAGAATTTCAAGACGTCGCCACAGCCCATTTTCAAGGAAAGATAAAATCTGTCGGAAAACTACCGGTGAAATTTAAAATCTAATTACAAGCAAAGAAATCTACACATGAAAGTATACAAAATAGTAGGAATGATGTCCGGAACGTCTCTAGACGGTCTAGACCTGGCCTATTGCCATATCTGGAAAAACAAAGGTAAATGGACATTCGAAATAAAATGCACGGATAGTGTTTCGTACGACCAAAAAATGGAAAAAGAGCTCAAAGACGCTATTCACCTTCCTGCTGAAAAACTACTTCAACTACACAACTCATACGGTACTTGGCTGGGCGAAAAGGCGAATTCCTTTATTACAGACAATGATCTTGAGGTAGATTTTATTGCAAGTCACGGACACACCTCTCACCATAGGCCAGAACTGGGACTTACTTTTCAATTGGGATCGGGACAACATTTGGCTAATGCCTCCCAAAAGAAAGTTATTTGTGATTTTAGGACCAACGATCTCGCCCTTGGCGGACAAGGCGCTCCATTGGTTCCCATTGGCGACCAACTTATATTCGGAGAGTATGATTTTTGCCTGAACTTAGGGGGTATAAGTAATATCTCTTTTGAAGTAAAAGACCGCAGAATAGCTTATGACATAGGTCTGGCGAATATGATACTCAATTATATTACCAGAAAAATAGATTTGGATTATGACCAAGATGGGAATATGGCGAGATCTGGGGTTATAAACAAGAACATGCTTAAAGAACTTAACGATTTAAAATATTACCTGCTGCCCTACCCTAAATCTATTGGATATGAGTGGTTCTTGGAAGAAGTAGTACCCATCGTTGAAAATACCGACGACACTATCGAAAATCTTTTACATACTTCTATTCATCATATTTGCGAAAAAATTGCGCAGCAAGTCAGCTTAAACTCCAACAAACAAAAGCAACAATTGTTCATTACCGGTGGTGGTGCCCTAAACTCCTTTTTAATTGAAACCCTAAAACAAAAGCTAGACCCTAAAATTGAAGTAGTAGTACCGAACAAACAACTCATCGAATTTAAGGAAGCCCTGGTTTTTGCTTTAATGGGCGCACTTAGGGAAGAGCGTGAAATAAATGTCTTAAAAACGGTAACCGGAGCCAAAAGAGATTCTTCTAGCGGTGTAATTTTCTTACCTAATTAAAGTATTTTCACTAAATTTCTGTCATAAATGAATATTTCATAAAAAATGCCAGACAAAAAAAAGAAAGCCACCGCTTATTGGAAAGAGAATGTAAAATATCTTTTTTTATTACTGACCATATGGTTCTTAGTATCTTATGGTGCCGGCATCTTGTTCAAAGACACTTTGGACACTATAAAAATAGGAGGTTTTAAACTTGGCTTTTGGTTTGCACAACAAGGATCCATCTATGTTTTTGTAATACTCATATTTATCTATGTAAGACTAATGAACAAATTGGATAAAAAATATGGATATGATTAATTAACCACCACCTCAGACCAACAATTCCATTACCAAAAAAATCCACCTAACCCAAAAATATTATGAGCGTACAAACATGGACTTACATTTTAGTCGGTATCACTTTTGCGCTATATATCGGAATTGCCATTTGGTCACGGGCCGGTTCCACTAAAGAGTTTTATGTTGCCGGCGGTGGGGTTTCGCCTTTGGCCAACGGTATGGCCACAGCTGCCGATTGGATGTCCGCAGCCTCTTTTATCTCCATGGCAGGTATTATTGCGTTCGCTGGTTACGATGGCTCCGTTTATCTTATGGGATGGACCGGCGGATACGTACTATTGGCCTTATTATTGGCTCCCTACTTACGTAAGTTCGGTAAGTTTACCGTTCCCGATTTTATCGGTGACCGCTATTACTCAAAAACAGCCAGAATTGTTGCGGTCATATGTGCCCTTATTGTATCCTTCACATATGTCGCGGGGCAAATGCGTGGAGTTGGTGTTGTATTTTCACGTTTTTTAGAAGTTGATATCAATACAGGTGTAATCATCGGAATGGTCATTGTATTGTTCTATGCCGTTTTAGGGGGAATGAAAGGAATTACATACACCCAAGTGGCCCAATATTGCGTACTTATTTTTGCCTTTATGGTTCCGGCCATTTTTATTTCTATCCAAATGACGGGAAACCCGATTCCACAATTGGGTATGGGTTCTACCCTGTCGGATGGATCAGGAACCTACCTCTTGGATAAATTGGATGGTCTTTCTACAGAATTGGGTTTTAACGAATACACCAGCGGCTCAAAATCGATAGCGGACGTATTCGCTATTACCTTAGCCTTAATGGTGGGTACGGCCGGCCTACCCCATGTAATTGTCAGGTTCTTCACCGTAAAACGGGTTAAGGATGCCCGAAAATCAGCAGGGTTGGCCTTGTTGCTAATTGCCATCCTTTACACCACCGCCCCTGCCGTATCGGTTTTTGCCAGAACCAACATGATCAATACCGTAAGCAACAAAGAATACAGTACTATGCCCGAGTGGTTTAAAAACTGGGAGACTACAGGATTACTGGAATTTGATGACAAGAACAAAGACGGAAAAATACAATATGTTGCAGATACCGATAAAAATGAACTTATCGTTGATCGTGACATCATGGTGCTTGCCAATCCGGAAATTGCCAATTTACCGGCCTGGGTGATAGCACTGGTAGCTGCAGGAGGTCTCGCAGCAGCCTTGTCTACGGCAGCAGGTTTATTATTGGTAATCTCGGCCTCTGTTTCCCATGACCTTATTAAAAAAGTATTTAAGCCCAATATTTCAGATAAAGGTGAATTATGGGCCGCGAGAATGGCAGCTACGGTAGCAGTGGTTATTGCAGGGTATTTCGGAATTAATCCACCGGGGTTCGTTGCCGCCGTTGTCGCCCTGGCCTTTGGCCTGGCGGCAGCCTCTTTCTTCCCAGCCATCGTTCTAGGTATATTTTACAAGAAAATGAATAAAGAAGGGGCCATTGCCGGTATGATCATAGGCACCATGTTAATGTTGTTTTATATGACAAAATTCAAATTCGGATGGTTTGGTGGTGGCACACCGGCCGATTGGTGGTTCGGAATATCTCCCGAGGGGTTCGGAAGTATCGCCATGGTCGTGAATTTCATAGTTTCCATAGTGATCATGAAATTTACTCCAGATCCACCCGAAGATGTTCAGGAAATAGTAGAGGATATTAGAATCCCCAGTGGGGCAAAAGAAGCCATTAATCATTAATTGTATATAATTTTAAATGAAATCAGAATTTAGAGATGAGTAATTACCACATTAAACATTTAGAGGAGTATTATCAAGTTTACAGAAAATCGGTACGTAACCCAGAAGCTTTTTGGGAAGAAATAGCGGAAGAGCATTTTGTTTGGAGAAAGCGCTGGGACAACGTCTTGAGTTGGGATTTTAGTAAACCGGAAATAAAATGGTTCGAAGGTGCAAAATTGAACATTACCGAAAACTGTATAGATAGACATTTACCCACAAGGGGAAATAAAACGGCCATTCTTTTTGAGCCGAACGATCCAAAAGAAGAAGCAGAACATATCACCTACAGGCAACTACATGAACGTGTATGTAAAATGGCCAACGTGCTATTGGAAAAAGGCATAAAAAAGGGAGATCGCGTTTGCATCTATTTGCCCATGATTCCCGAATTGGCCATTTCTCTCTTGGCATGTGCCCGTATCGGCGCTATCCACTCGGTGGTATTCGCTGGTTTCTCTTCACATGCGCTGTCCACCAGAATTAACGATTCTGACTGTAAATTGGTGATAACCTCCGATGGTTCTTACAGAGGAGCAAAAACCATAGACCTTAAAAATATTGTTGACAAGGCGCTATTGGATTGCCCTGGGGTAAATACGGTACTGGTCGCAAAAAGAATCAACAGCGACATAGAAATGGTAGACGGCAGAGACTATTGGTTACAACCCTTATTGGACGAGGCATACGGGGACAATGTTGCAGAAGTAATGGATGCCGAAGACCCTCTCTTTATTTTATACACCTCTGGATCTACGGGCAGACCCAAAGGAATGGTACATACCATTGGTGGTTATATGGTATACACGGCATATACTTTTAAAAATGTTTTTCAATACAAAGAAAACGATGTTTATTGGTGTACCGCAGATATCGGGTGGATTACAGGACACTCTTACATAGTTTACGGGCCATTGGCCAATGGGGCAACCACGGTGATGTTCGAGGGGGTACCGTCGTACCCAGATTATGGTCGCTTTTGGGACGTGGTACAAAAACACAAAGTAAACCAGTTCTATACCGCGCCTACGGCCATAAGAGCCTTGGCCAAAGAGAATCTAGAGTTTATAGAAAAACACGACCTGTCAAGTCTTAAGGTGCTAGGATCCGTAGGAGAGCCCATAAACGAAGAAGCTTGGCATTGGTACAACAACAATGTAGGTAAGAACCGTAGCCCTATTGTAGATACTTGGTGGCAAACCGAGACAGGTGGTATTATGATCACCCCTATCCCTTATGTGACACCGACCACCCCAACCTATGCCACATTGCCATTTATAGGCATTCAGCCTGCACTGATGGATGAAAACGGAAAAGAAATAAAAGGCAATCAGGTAGAAGGTAGATTATGTGTAAAATACCCATGGCCTTCGATTGCAAGAACCATTTGGGGAAATCACGATAGATACCGAGATACCTATTTCTCTGCATATAAGAATATGTATTTTACAGGTGACGGTGCATTAAGGGATGCCGTAGGATATTACAGAATTACGGGTAGAGTTGATGACGTAATCATTGTTTCGGGCCATAATCTGGGTACCGCACCCATTGAAGATTCCATTAACGAACACCAGGCTGTAGCAGAATCCGCCATTGTAGGTTTCCCCCACGATGTAAAAGGAAACGCACTTTATGGATTTATAATACTAAAGGAAACCGGAGAAAGCAGGGACCGGGAAAATGTAAGAAAAGAGATCAACCAACAGATCACAGAACATATAGGCCCCATTGCCAAGCTAGATAAAATTCAGTTCGTATCAGGTCTTCCAAAAACAAGAAGTGGAAAGATCATGCGTAGAATATTACGTAAAATAGCAAGCAAGGACACTTCTAATTTAGGGGACACCAGCACATTACTGAATCCAGAAGTTGTTCAGGAAATTATAGACAACGCGCTTTAAATATTATTGATAAGCCCTATTACTCGCAAACAGTGGTCTTGTTTTGAAAGCCATGAACAAGACCACTGAGAGTAATCCACAAATTCCAAATCCTGCAAAAATAGCCCAGACCGATTCTTTTATGAATCCTCCTATAAAAATGGAAATGGGGATGGACAGTACGGTAGATATAAAACCTGTGATAGCCGCCCCAATACCGGCTATATGACCAATGGGTTCCATTGCTATAGATCTTAAATTACCCCAAACAAAGCCCAAGCACAGAAACAACACCGATAGAAAACTGATTAAAACGGTCACACTCGGATTAGGCTCGCCCCAAAATAGAACCATATATAATGCCCCTACCAAGGTAAAGGTTGTTAGCGCCACAAAAGACAAATTCCGCATACCAAATCTTAATACCAAGGTACCGTTCATCAAGGTAGAAAAACCAATGGATATGGCCAGCCCTGCAAAAACATAGGTAAAACTTTCCTTTAAACCGTACAGTTCTTCAAAAACGTGTTGTGCAGAACTCAAGTATACCAAAAAAGAACCAGTGATCAAACCGGTCATTAGGGTACAGGAAACCGTTTCTCTATGTTTAAAAATTTCTTTGATTCCATTTATAAAAACCGAAATGGTAAAAGGCACCTTATGCTCTGGTTTCAATGTTTCTTGCTGTCTTTTATAAAACCACACACAAACAACCAATGCAAAGAAAAGCTGTGCATAAAAAATACCCTGCCATCCCATAACTTGCATAACCGCCTTGCCAAACGCCGGGGCCACCACGGGAATCAGGATAAAAAACGCAGTAACAAAAGACATGATCTTGGCCATATAATCTCCCCGATAGGTATCTCTAACAATCGATATACTAATGGTCCTAGGTGCAGAAAGCCCAATACCCTGCAGAATTCTACCTATGATCATTATCTCTAAATTAGGAGCCAATAGGCATATGACACTGGCTACACCAAAAATGGAAAAACCAATGTAAACAATGGGCTTTCTTCCTAAACTATCGGACAGAGGCCCAAAAAACAACTGTCCTACCCCCAAACCCAAAAATATCATTATTACCAATAATTGATTTCTTGTAGGATCCAAACTATTGATCGCTATACCAATATCGGCAATAGCAGGAATTAGGGCATCTATCGTTAAAGCAACAATAGACATCAACGAGGCCATTAAGGCAACAAACTCAAAATTAGGTTTTACTTGTTCATTTTGCATCCGGCAAAAGTAAAACTTATAGGGCGAAGGCTGTTTACCAAATCTTCATTTTTAGGTTTAGTAGAATTTTGAAGTTCAAATATGTATTTTTGACCCAAAGAAATTTTTATGTTGATTATTGGAATTGCCGGAGGTACCGGTTGTGGAAAAACTACGGTTGTAAATCAGATCATTAATGAGCTTCCCTATGAAGAGGTAGGTGTAATATCACAAGATTCCTATTACAACGATTTATCCCACCTTTCTTTGGAAGAAAGAAGAAAAACAAATTTTGACCATCCCAATTCCATTGATTTTCAGCTTTTGGAAGAACATTTAAAAGCATTAAAAAACGGGAAATCGGTAGAGCAGCCCGTTTATTCTTTTTTAGAATGTAACCGCACCCAGAAAACCATTCCGACACACCCTAGAAAAGTAATGATCGTAGAAGGCATTCTTATACTGGCCAACAAGGCCATTAGGGATATGTGCGATATTAAAATTTTTGTACATGCCGATACCGATGAACGCTTGATCAGAAGATTAAAAAGAGATGTGAACGAACGTGGCTGGAATTTGGATGAAACATTGGAAAAATACCAGACCATCATAAAACCTATGCACGATCAGTTCATAGAACCGACAAAAGAGCATGTCGATATAATTATACCAAATAATAAGTACAATACGGTCGCCGTTGAAATCGTAAGAAGCATTATTAACGAGAAACTAGCACAGGCCTAATGGGGTTCAAAGAATTAAAACAAAAAAAATGGTTCAAGGTCATGACCAACATTTACGTATTGGTCTTGACCATGTTCGCCATATGGATGATTTTCTTTGATACCAACTCTTTACTTATACACTTAGAGTTAAAAAGGGAAATCAACAAACTAGAAAAAACAAAGGACTTTTTACAGAGTGAAATAGAAAAAGACAAAAAGGTAATTGAAAAACTATCGGACGAAGAAGAACTGGAAAAATTTGCACGTGAGGAATACTATCTCAAAAAAAAGAACGAGGAAATCTATTTAATAGAATACGAAGACAGTTTAAAACTAAAAGAAAAGGATAAAAAAGAATAAACAAAACTTCATGTTTTATTGTTAATTACACTTTAATTTACACCTTGTTAAAGCTTTGATAAATAAAAGTTTAACTCTTTTTTAAAGAAAAGTACATTGTTATTCACCTAGTGTTAACAAAATCCTTTTACCAGCCCCGCAAATAATTGTATTTTTACATCCTAACTTACTTTGAATATGGGCAAGATAATTGCTATCGCAAATCAAAAAGGTGGTGTTGGAAAAACCACCACTTCCGTTAATCTGGCTGCCTCTTTGGGGGTACTGGAGAAAAAGGTGTTGCTGATCGATGCCGATCCCCAAGCCAATGCCACTTCAGGATTAGGAATAGATGTGGAAAGTATTGAACTTGGCACCTATCAATTATTGGAACATACCAAAACGGCAAAGGAAGCTATTATTTCCACAACATCCCCAAATGTTGATCTCATACCTGCACATATCGATCTTGTAGCGATCGAAATTGAATTGGTAGACAAAGATGAAAGGGAGTACATGCTAAAAAAAGCCATTTTAGAGCTTAAGGACGATTATGACTATATTCTTATCGATTGCGCCCCTTCTTTGGGCCTATTGACCCTTAATGCCCTAACGGCCTCGGACTCTGTCATAATTCCTATTCAATGCGAATACTTTGCTCTAGAAGGACTTGGCAAGCTATTAAACACCATAAAAAGTGTACAAAGAATACACAATCCGCAGTTGGATATCGAAGGGATGTTGTTGACCATGTACGATTCTAGGTTAAGATTGTCCAACCAGGTGGTAGAAGAGGTTAGCAAACATTTTGGCGACATGGTCTTTGAGACCATAATCCAACGAAATGTTAGATTAAGTGAAGCCCCGAGTTACGGGGAGAGCATTATTAAATATGATGCATCCAGTAAGGGTGCGGTCAACTACCTGAATTTGGCAAATGAGGTAGTAAAGAAAAACAAGCAGACAGTTTAAGATGGCAAAGGCAATAAAGAAACAAGCTTTGGGAAGAGGTCTTTCTGCACTTTTGAAAGACCCGGAAAATGATATTCAATCTGCATCGGACAAAAACGCCGATAAGGTGGTCGGCAATATTATAGAACTTGATCTGGAACATATAGAGGTAAACCCTTTTCAACCAAGATCTAATTTTAACGACGAGAGCCTTCAAGAATTGGCCACCTCTATTCGAGAGCTTGGTGTCATACAACCCATAACGGTTAGAAAATTAGGATTTAACAAATATCAGTTAGTCTCTGGTGAAAGAAGGTTCCGTGCCTCTAAACTAATAGGGTTAGAGACTATTCCGGCCTATATTAGAATTGCCAACGACCAAGAGTCATTGGAAATGGCCTTGGTAGAAAATATTCAAAGACAAGACTTGGACCCTATAGAAATAGCCTTGTCATACCAACGCCTTATAGATGAAATAAACCTTACACAGGAGAAACTAAGTGATCGTGTCGGAAAAAAAAGATCCACCATCGCCAATTACCTTCGTTTGCTGAAATTAGACCCTATCATTCAAACAGGAATGAGAGACGGGTTTCTTAGCATGGGACACGGCAGGGCCTTGGTGAATATAGAAAACAGAAAAGACCAGATTGCCCTTTACGAAAAAATAGTTGGCCAAAACCTATCTGTTAGGGATACGGAAAATGCCGTAAAAAACTACCACCAGCAAGACAGTAAAAAACCAACAAAAACAACCACAAAACAAAAGCCCCCGGTATTTGTCAGCTCCGGCATCAAAGAAATTTCAAAACATTTGGACGTAGGGGTAGACGTAAAAACATCTGGAAAGTCTAAAGGAAAAATTACCATTCCTTTTAATTCCGAAGAAGAATTTGAGCGTATTAAAAAGTTAATTACGGGTGCATAGACTCTTAACCACATTCGCTATCGCTTTTTTTCTGGTTTCCAATAGTTATGCTCAAGAAGAGAACGAGACTCAAGAAACAAAAGAAATAGACAGCATCGCTACTTCGTTGAGTACCGATGTAGATATGGTTGTCATTCAAGATTCCATTCAAAAAAAGGAACTGAAGTTTAATCCGCTGAGCCCTAGTAAAGCAGCTTTTTACTCTTCAATTCTGCCCGGTTTGGGCCAAATTTATAATAAAAGATATTGGAAAGTACCTTTGGTATATGGAGCTATTGGTGGCAGTATTTACGCCTATACCTGGAACAACAACAACTATAAAAGGTTCAGAGTAGCCTTTAAGAGAAGACAAGCCGGTTTTACGGATGACGAATTCTATGATCTGAACGGTGACAATGCCCCTGGGGACGATCCCGATTTGGATATAGACGACCTCGAGGACCAACAAGAAAGGTTTCAGCAAGACAGAGACCTATGGCTGGTCATCTCAATTGCCGCTTACGCACTAAATATCATAGATGCGAACGTAGATGCACATTTAAAACAATTTAATATAGACAATGACCTTTCCGTTGATTTTGAACCTTTTCTAGACTTGAACAGCGTTACCAACGATCCTATATACGGAATGGCCTTAACCATAAAATTTTAAAAATGAAGATTGCACTTTTCGGTTATGGAAAGATGGGTAAAATGATCGAGCGTTTAGCACTGGAAAGAAACCATGAAATCGTAGCCAAAATAGATAACGACACGCAAGAAATAGATTTTTCGAACATAGAGGTTGCCATTGATTTTAGTATGCCAAGTGCGGCCTACGGAAACATTACCAAATGTATAGAAAATAACGTTCCGGTAATTTGTGGCACCACAGGTTGGCTAGATAAATATGATGATGTCGTAAAATTATGCGAAGAAAAAGAAGGTGCTTTTATCTATGCTTCCAATTTTAGCCTTGGGGTCAACATCTTTTTCGAGTTAAACGAGTATCTGGCAAAAATGATGCGCCATCTGTCGCAATACGACATACGTATGGAAGAGATACACCATACCCAAAAGCTGGATGCCCCCAGTGGTACGGCCATCTCTTTAGCAGAGGGCATTATAGAGAATTCTGATTATTCGGGATGGAAACTTGGTGAAAAAATAAAAAACAATATACCCATTACCTCTAAAAGAATTGGAAATACACCAGGCACCCACACCATAGATTATGTAAGCGATGTAGATAGTATAGAAATAAAACATACGGCCCACAATCGTGAAGGGTTTGCTTTGGGAGCCATTGCCGCAGCCGAATGGCTCATTGGAAAAACAGGTGTTTTCACCATGAAAGATGTGTTAAACCTTGGTTAAAATAAGTAACAAAAACTAAATTTTAGGACAAATGGTTATCAATGAATATCCGCTATATCGACCCAAGGATATTCTGTAAACATAAAATGATAAAATTATGAATGGCACTCAATGGATTATATTCATACTCATAATACAAGTTATCCATTTTCTTGGAACATGGAAACTCTATGTTAAAGCAGGGCGCAAAGCATGGGAAGCTGCCGTACCGGTATACAACGCCATTGTTTTGATGCAAATTATCAACAGACCAAAATGGTGGGTGGTTCTTTTGTTCATTCCTATCATCAACCTTCTCATGTTTCCCGTTATTTGGGTGGAGACCATTCGTAGTTTTGGAAGAAATAGCACATTGGAGTCTTGGTTGGTAGTACTTACACTAGGTCTTTATATTTTTTATGTCAATTACACGCTGGATGTTACCTACATACCCGAGCGAAGTTTACACCCTAGAACAGCCCTCGGAGAATGGGTGAGTTCTATTGTTTTTGCGGTAGTAGCAGCCACTTTGGTACACACATATTTTATTCAGCCGTATGTCATACCCACAGGTTCGTTGGAACGTACTTTACGGGTTGGCGACTTTCTATTTGTAAGTAAATTTCATTACGGGGCAAGAACACCGATGACCACGGTAGCGGCCCCCATGGTACATGACACCTTGCCAATTTTAGGTATAAAATCATATTTGAACAAGCCTCAACTCCCCTACTTTAGATTACCTGGCTTCACTAAAATCGAAAGAAACGATATTGTCGTTTTCAGTTGGCCTGCAGATACCGTAAGGGTATTCTTTAAAAAAGAGGCGGGCGTAAAAAAACCTATAGACAAAAAGTCGAACTATGTAAAACGTTGTGTTGGTATACCAGGTGATTCGCTCGAAGTTAGGGACGGTTATGTTTTTGTTAACGGAAAACAATTGGAATTGCCCGGCAGTGCCAAACCTCAATTCGACTATATAGTATATGCTCAAAATGGTGTATCCTCAAGGTTATTGGATAAATTGGGCGTTACAGATTTTACAAGAAAATACGTTTCGGGGCCATTAAACCAAGAGCAGGTTCAAATTTTGAACAAATATTTGATCGGATATAACCAGACAAATGACGGTCAACTGGAAATTTACACCAAGGCATCCGGTATACCAATAGACGTAATTAAAAAGTACCGTCTTTCACTCAAAGAAATAACCGATAGGCAACGTCTGGTGCCGTTAACCGATGAAATGGTAGCCAGCTTGCGTAAAGATTCCTCCGTAGATTCTGTTGTAAGACAAGTTATACCTAAAGGACAAAGAGGAAACAACCTTTTTCCACAAAGTCCGGATTACCCATGGAACTACAGCCAAATGGGCCCCATTTATATTCCTAAAAAAGGAAGTACCGTTGCCCTAAACCTGAAGGTACTCCCCTTGTACAAGAAAATTATCAGGGAATATGAAGGCAACACCTTAAGCGTATCTGGAAACCAGATTTTTATAAACGGAGAAGTCGCCGACTCGTACACCTTTAAACAAGACTACTATTGGATGATGGGTGACAACAGAGATCATTCTGAAGATAGTAGGGCGTGGGGCTATGTACCGGAAAACCACATCGTAGGGACGCCCATTTTTATATGGATGAGTTTCGATAATTTTACTGAAAGCATAGGTAACTGGAGACCACGATGGGATCGTATCTTCACCACAGTTAATGGTGATGGGGAACCACAATCTTACTTTAAATACTTTCTGATATTGCTTATAGCCTATTTCGTCGGAAGTTGGTTATGGAAAAGAAAAAAGTCTAACTAGTTTTTAAAAAGATGCATCTTTTACATCCGGCATATTTTCCCAATATTGCTTTTTTCAGTGTTTTCATCGATAATGAAACAATATGGGAAACACAAGACAATTTTCAGAAACAAACCTATAGAAACAGGACTTATATATGTACCGACAGAGGGCGCCATATGTTGAGTATTCCTATAATTCACGGTACAACCGAAAAAGGAAGACAGCTGTATAAAGATGTTAAGATAGACAACTCATATTCTTGGCAGCGACAACATTGGAGAACATTGGAAACAGCTTACAGAACCTCTCCCTTTTTTGAGTTCTACGAAGATGAGATTAGACCGCTGTACGAAAAAAAAATCGAATTCTTAATGGACATGAACCTTGAGTCCATAGCACTTATATGTGAAGCTCTACAACTTAAAATGCCAGTGGCTAAAACTACTGGCTATGAACTAAAGCCTAAAGAAAAAGACTTCAGATTTTTGATAAATGCCAAACAAAGTGTCAACATCACTGCCGATGAGTATACACAGGTTTTCGGGGAACGCCATGGTTTTATACCCAACACCAGTATACTGGATGCCCTATTTAACTTAGGTCCAAATACGGTAAGTTATCTAAAACAGGTAGAAATAAAAAAACCTAATGATTAGATTTTTGCTCCACTATGGCATTCATTTCATAGTACCCTTCTTTATCGCATTTACTTTTTTTAAGGAACACGCATGGAAGGTGGCCCTTATACTATTGGCAGGCATCATCATAGATATAGACCATGTATTGGCAGACCCTATTTTTGAGACCGATCGTTGCAGCATAAACTTTCACCCACTACATAGTTATTGGGCGATTGGTGTTTATTTTCTAATGCTCTTTTGGAAAAAGACCCGTATTTGGGGCATTGCCTTTTTAATACATATTGTTGCCGACCTTACAGACTGCCTACTCATTAGACCCCACCTTTAAGTAGACCATTACAGGTTCGTGGTCAGAAAGCCTTACATTATAGTTTTTATGCATTAGCACACGAAAGCTCGGATCTGTTAACACAAAATCTATCCTTAACGGAAAACGCCAAAAATTAATGGTTCTTCCATAACCAAATCCTTTTTCCTCAAAACTATCTTTCATATCCCCTCTAATGGTTCTATATACACTGGAATACTGCGTGTTATTAAAATCACCGCAAATGATATTTTTATACGGGGAACCTTTGGCATGCTCCACTATAATTTCGGCCTGTTCTTGCTGCATAAAGAAAGAGTTTCTTAACCTTTTAAAAAGCTTATCAGACTGTTCTCTTTTTAAACTCCAAGGTCTTACCTTTAAAGATTGAAGATGCAGATTATATATCCGTACAGTATCTTCCTTATAAACTATATCGGCATAAATTACATTATTAATCGTATTTGGAAGATTCAAGGACCCTTCTGATATTACGGGGTATTTAGAGAGTATCCCTTGTGTACTTTTATGTTCTTCGTAAGGGGTCTGACTCAAAAAAGGATATTGTTTAAACTTTTTGCCCCAACTACCCCTATACTCTTGAAAACAAATAATATCAGGATCTTCCTTTTTGATAAAATCTACGATTCGTCCTCCGACTCCTTTGGCATCTATAGAATTCATCTCGTTAAATTGCTGGGCATTGAAAGACATGATCTTAAGACCTTCCAAAGAACCACTATCCGGTTTTGGGTTAAAAAAGACAAAAGACCCCAAAACAAAATAACCGACCGTCAACACCACCAAAGACAACCATAAAAGCCTTCTTTTAAACAAGAACCAATACACCAAGAAAACAATGTTCAATACCACCAATAAAGGCACTGCCAAACTCAAGAAAAACAAACTTGCAACAGTTGTGTAGGGCACCGCACAGGCCAACAATAAGGTAAGTGCTATAACAATATTAAAACCATAAAGGATTCTATTAAAAAAAGACAGTCTTTTCATTCACATTTTATTCCTTACCAGCTTTGAAAAGAAAATCTTTTTCCGCCTTTGAAAGGCTTTCATAACCAGACTTACTGATCTTGTCTAAAATAGCGTCTATTTTCTTCTGATGACTTTGCGCATCATAGTTTTTTGAGGAAGTTGTAGTTCTCGATTGTTTCCTATACACCGTTTTCATGGGTGCTTTCTTCTCTGAACGTTTAAACAGGTTGGCCACAGCATCTAAAAACCTTGAAAATCCGGCCCCGATATCTGTTCCCTTATAAAGCTGCCTTGCATACAGATACCCTAATAAAGCACCACCTAAATGAGCTAAATGCCCCCCTGCGTTTCCGCTTGATGGTAACTGAATCAGATCCATAAGAACTACAAAAACACCTATGTACCATAATTTTACATTAAAAAATATGACCCTTACCTCTTGATTGGGAATATAGGTACAAATAAAAATCAAAATGGCACTGGCCCCTGCTGATGCCCCTATCAAATAGGCATTTATATCAAAGAAGGCCGGAAAAACATTATAACCGAGAACAAAGAAAAGTCCTCCCATTATAACACCCAGCAAATAAACGTTTAAAAAGCGTTTTGCATCAAATAGGTTCAAAAATATGCGCCCCACAAAGTAGATGAGCAACATATTCCAAAATAAATGCCCAAAACCACCATGAAAAAAGCTATAGGTTATTATGGACCATGGCTGCACAAGAAAATCAAAGAAATCGTTTGGCAACTCAAACCATTGCACAATGCTATTTTTTGAAATCCCGAACAAAAAGGGAACAAGTGCGTTCACAATGAACACCAATACATTGATAGCGATCAACTTTTCAGCGATGCTCAACCTATTATATTGATATCTTAGATTTGTCTCCGTCATTCTTTAATTCCAACGGTTATTGTTAAACTGATTCTTTTTCCAATACCACATCATCAAAAATCCGAACAACGCACCACCTACGTGCGCGAAATGTGCAATACCCTGTCCAAAAATACCATATCCGGTAACTCCCGAAAACAGGTCTAAAGCTATTAATACAGGAATAAAAAATTTAGCCTTGATCGGTATCGGAAGAAAAATAAGAAACAGTTCGCTATTGGGATAAGACATTCCAAATGCCACCAAAATACCATATATAGCTCCTGATGCCCCGACCGCAGGCGTATGGTATGCACTCAAAAAATTATCTATAGTAGATTTGCCCGCAATATTGTACCACTCCATACTATACTGTCCACTAGAGACAATATCCATAACCGTACTTTCCGATATACCTGAATTTACCAAAGCGGACATACCCTCGTTAAAATAATAATAATTGACCCCCGTATGTATCAATGCGGCCCCCAAACCTGCCGATAGGTAAAAGAACAAAAACTTGTTTCTACCCCACATACGCTCTAAGGGCGATCCAAAAGCGTACAGTGCATACATGTTAAACGCTATATGCATAAAGCCCCCGTGCATAAACATATGGGTAAGAATTTGCCATATGCCGAAATTCTCGTTCTTGGGAAACCACAAGGAAAACCACTGATACATTTGTTCCCCATAAATATTCGTTGCGACAAAAAACAAAATATTAATTATCAATAAATGTTTTATCGCCTCTGTTATTCTAGTCATTTATATAAATTTTCTATCAATATCATTTTCTGTAATGGTAATATAAGTTCTTTTGTTAAAAGGGCTTAATGTAGCTTCTTTACACGCGAACAAATCATTTACCAGACCTAATTGCGATGCATCGTCCAAAACCTCTCCGGTTTTAACCGATAAGGTCTTGGCCAACGTTTTTGCAAGCATATCACTTTGCGAAAAACTATCTTCGGAAACCTCCATTTGAAAGTCCGATATCAATTGCTCCATAACCATTTGCACCTCGCTTTCGGCAACCATGACGGGAACCCCCTTTATTTCAACGGCATCATCCTCTATGTTGCCAAATACAAAACCAACGGCACAAAGGTTTTCCTTTATTTCTTTTAGTATCTCCAATTCTACCTTAGAAAACGACAATAAAAGCGGAAACAACAATTGTTGACTGACCCCTTCTTTAATGGTAAGGTTTTTTAAAAAACCTTCATAAAGCACTCTTTGGTGTGCCCTACTCTGATTTATGACCACCATTCCCGATTTGATCGTGGTAACAATATACTTTTTTCGCAACTGAAAAGTGGTCGTTATGGTATCCCTAACATCTTTGTCCGAATCAAAGATAGTACTATTGATCTCTTCGGATTCAACTTCAAAAGTACTCGCGCCATGTTCAAAGGATTTTTTTTCTAGTCCCTCATACATGTTCTCCCACCCCTTGGCACTGCTCTTGGAGTAACTTGGCGTACGCTTTGGAGAAGAGGTTTCTTTAAACGGATTAAAACCAACATCTACCGTAATACTGGGCACAGGAGCATTCTTATTTTTGAAATCATAAGGTGTTTCCAAGTTCTGATCTTTTTCAAAATCCAAGGAAGGCACCACATTAAACTGGCCTAAACTATGTTTAATGGTAGACTTCAAATAAGCATAAAGCGTGTGCTCATCATCAAATTTTACTTCTGTTTTGGTCGGATGAATGTTAATATCTATAGTTGCCGGATCCACTTCCAAACAAATAAAATACCCCGGATGGGTACCCGGTTTTATCAAACCTTCAAAAGCGCCCAATACCGCATGGTGCAGGTACGGACTTTTTATAAATCTATTGTTTGCGAAAAAAAACTGCTCTCCCCTACTCTTTTTGGCAAACTCGGGTTTTTGAATATACCCAGAAATCTTTACCACATTGGTTTCTTCGTTTATAGGAACCAATTTTTCATTTGCCTTTCTACCGAAGATATGGACTATTCTTTTTCTAAAATCGTTCGCGGGCAGGTTAAACAACTCCCCTCCATTGTTATAAAAATGAAATTCGATTTGTGGATGAGCTAGGGCCACCCTATGAAATTCATCTGTTATGTGACGAAATTCTACTTGATCCGATTTTAAAAAATTTCGTCTTGCCGGAATATTGAAAAATAAGTTTTTGACCATCAAAGAAGTTCCTTTTGGTACCACGGCCACTTCTTGACTACAAATCTTACCCCCTTCTATCTTAATATGCGTACCCACTTCTTGATCCTCTGTACGGGTCATCATTTCTACATGGGCAATGGCGGCAATAGAAGCCAATGCCTCTCCCCTAAATCCTTTGGTGCTTAAATTAAAGAGATCTTCGGCCTTTTGAATTTTAGAAGTGGCATGACGCTCAAAACTGAGCCTGGCATCCGTATCGCTCATACCAATACCATTGTCCACAACTTGTATCAAGGTTTTTCCCCCGTCCTTAACAATCAATTTTATTTCTGTCGCTTTGGCATCGATAGCATTCTCCAATAGCTCTTTAACTACGGACGCAGGACGCTGAACTACTTCACCTGCTGCTATCTGATTGGCAACATGATCCGGTAAAAGTCTAATAATATCTGCCATTATCAGGAAAAAAATATAGAGAGGTCAAAATCTATGACATATAGAAAAATAAAGATGAGTACCCCTAGAATTATTAAAAAACGAATTTTAACATTGCGGTCACCTTTTCTTTTTGTGTCCTCTAGAGCATTACTTATTTTATTTTTAAGCCCTCTTTGGTTACCGAGGGTGCTTCTAAATTGATCGAACTTTGGTTCAATTTTATATGGATTGCCCTTGCCTTTGTCATCAAAATATCTAGGATTGTATTCAAACTTCCTATTTTTTCGTAAACGCGTTATTTTGCTTAGCATCCCCATATTCCCCAAAGTTACTTAAATTCAAAAAATGCGGTATACAAGGAATGCCAAAATTTGTTAACAGAATTCCCCTTTCAAAAACTATAGGAAACAATTTATTCCTACAGTCATAAAAACTAAGACGATCAAATAAAAATTACGGTTTACTTGCCCAGCACAGCCATTTTAATGGCTGCGATGGCCGCTTCGGAACCTTTGTTGCCATATTTTCCTCCACTCCGGTCAATGGCCTGTTGCATGTTATTATCCGTTAAGACACAAAAAATTACGGGTATGTCGTGCAAAACATTTAAGTCTTTAATACCCTGTGCTGTAGCATCACAAACAAAATCGAAATGTTTGGTCTCCCCTTGAATAACACTACCAATGGCAATTACGGCATCTACATTTTTTTGTTGTAACATTTTTTTACAACCAAAGGTAAGCTCAAAACTACCAGGAACGTTCCACCTAACAATGTTGGACGATTGCGCCCCACAATCCAACAAGGTCTCCTCTGCACCTTTGTACAGCCCTTCGGTAATATTCGAGTTCCACTCAGAAACAACAATCCCAAACCGAAGATCCTTCGCGTTTGGGACTGTAGCCTTGTCATAATCTGACAAATTTTTATTTTTTGTGGCCATTATGCTCCACTTTTGGCAATTCCGATAAAGGCATCGATAGAACGAGCTTCATCTGAACCGGAAAATTCATTCTTAATTCTCTCAAAATACTTCAAAGCTTTGGACTTATCATCCATTTCAAGGGCAGTTACACCCGCTTTATATAAAAATTTTGGGGTCGTATACTCATTCGTACTGTGTGCAAATGCCGCTTCATAATATTCCAAAGCATTCTTTGGATCGTTCAACTGCATAAAAGCATCTCCAATACCTCCCTTGGCCAGGGCACCCAATATCTCATCATCTGACTTAAATTCTTCCAAATAATCGACGGCCTCATCATATTTGTTCATGCTCAAATACGCCATACCAGCCGAATAATTAGCCAAATTGGCCGCTTTGGTACCACTGTACTCCTCTATAATATCCAAGAAACCGTATTTACCCTCAGCACCTTCCAAAGCCAAAGTAAACAATGAATCTTTAGCCGTAGTACTCGCCAATGCCTGGTCAAAATATTGTTGTGGATAATACATTTCGTTGGCTGCACTGGTTTCTTTGGGATTTTGTACAAATTGACCGTACGCCAAGTAACCCAAAACACCAATTGCGATAACCCCAATGACTCCCAAAATGTAGCTTTGATTTCTTGAAACCCATTCTTCAGTTTTGGATGCACTTTCATCCAAAGTACTGAATACCTCAGCCGTTGTACTTTCTTGCTCTTCAAACTCCTGAGCCTCAACCTTGGTTTTAGGTTTAAATCCTCTTTTCTTATATGTTGCCATCTCTAATTTTATTGGTCGCGCAAAAATAAAGTTTTTATTGAAATCCAATAGTGTATTTATTCGTTATTTTTGGAAGCCCTAGTAGCTATTTCGCAATCACGGACTAAAAAAACGGATATTTTTTAATGTTTCTCAAAAAACTATCACTTTTAAATTATAAAAATTTTGATTCGAAAAACATAGAGTTCGATTCAAAGATCAACTGTTTTGTAGGTGACAATGGTGTAGGAAAAACAAATATACTGGACGCTATATACCACCTTTCGTTCGGCAAAAGCTACTTTAACCCCGTCTCTTCCCAAAACATAAAGCACGGCACTGATTTTTTTGTGATCGAAGGTCTTTTCCAAAAAGAAGAACGTGAAGAAAAAATTATATGCAGCTTAAAAAGGGGCAACAAAAAAGTGATCAAAAGAAACGGCAAAGCCTACGAGCGATTTGCAGACCATATTGGCCTATTGCCCCTGGTTATTATCTCACCGGCGGACAGAGATTTGATTCTAGAAGGTAGCGATGTTAGAAGAAAGTTCATAGATGGTGTAATATCACAATCTGACAAAGACTATTTACAGTCGCTGATGAACTACAACAAAATTCTGTCGCAAAGAAACGCCCTATTAAAATACTTTGCCGCAAACCATACTTTTGACAAGGCCACCCTTGGTGTTTATAATGAGCAACTACACGCTTACGGTTCAGAAATATACAATAAAAGAATACAGTTTTTAGACATCTTTATCCCTATTTTTAAGGAACAGTACAAGGCTATCACAAACAACACCGAAGAGGTTAACCTTGCCTATGACAGCAAACTGTTGCACAACGACCTCTCTTCTTTGCTAGAAGAAAACCTGGCAAAGGACAGAGCCCTGCAATACACCAGTGTAGGCATCCATAAAGACGACCTTAGTTTTTCGATAAAAGATTATCCCATTAAAAAATTCGGCAGTCAAGGACAACAAAAATCTTTCTTGATCGCCTTAAAATTTGCACAATTCCATTTTATGCAAGAATTGGCAAAAACCAGCCCTATCTTAATATTGGATGATATTTTTGACAAGCTGGACGAAAACCGTGTGTCACATATCATCTCATTGGTAAACCAAGAAAATTTCGGACAAATTTTTGTGAGCGATACACATGCCGAAAGAACCGAAAAAGTTGTAAAAAAAATTCATCAGACCTACAAAATATTTAAGTTGTAATAAGAATGAAAAAGTTAATACTCCCTACCATTATATTGTTCGTCCTGTTCTCTTGTTCCAACAAAGTTTCTAAAAGCGACCTAAAGCACCTTAATGGGTATTGGGAAATAAAAGAAGTTGTTTTTTCCGATGGCAACAAAAAGGAATATAAAATTAATTCTATTATCGACTATATAGAGATCAATGATTTAAAAGGGTTCAAAAAAAAGGTAGTACCGCAATTTGACGGAAGTTTCAAAACATCAAACGATGCAGAACCATTTACCATAAAGCAAGAAGATGACGGTTTTAAAATTTTATACAAAAATGACTTAAGCGAATGGGAAGAAAGTATTATATTCTTGTCAGATGACAGTTACTCTACACAGAACGCGGAAGGTACTGTCTATCATTTTAAACGTTTTGAGCCCATAAAAATTGAATAACAATGTCACGAAGAGAAAACGATAACCTTAGCATGCAAGATGCCCTTTCGGCCTTTATCAAAAAGAACAAACTGCAAGATGGTATAGACAAGGTAGATGTAAGAACAGCATGGTCCAATCTTATGGGCAATGGTGTTCAGAACTACACCACCGAGGTTGAACTAAAAAATAGTACCCTGTTCGTATCTCTTTCCTCTTCCGTTCTAAGGGAAGAGCTAAGTTTGGGAAAGTCAAAAATTATACAAATGATAAACCAGGAACTAGGAAAAGACCTGGTGAAAAAATTGGTCTTACGCTAAACACCACCAATAATGACCCAGAACAAAAATGGCCGGTACAATTGTACCGGCCATTTTATTTTACTTAAATAGTATAATAATCTAATAGATTTCTCTTCCTGCAAAGTGAAAAGCACCCTCAATGGCTGCGTTCTCATCACTATCAGATCCATGAATGGCATTTTCGGCAATGCTATCCGCAAAAAGTTTTCTAATGGTTCCTTCCGCAGCTTCCGCTGGGTTGGTCGCACCTATCAAGGCCCTAAAATCCTCTACCGCATTTTCTTTTTCTAAAATAGCCGATACAATAGGACCTCTGGTCATAAACTCTACCAATTCGTCAAAAAATGGACGTTCTTTATGAATCGCATAGAATTCTTGGGCATCCCTAACACTTAACTGTGTGTACTTCATAGCCACGATCTTAAAACCAGCAGCCGTAATCTTATCCAAAATAGCCCCTATATGCCCTTTTTCAACAGCATCTGGCTTTATCATTGTAAATGTTCTATTCGTAGTCATTTTTCTAAATTTTGCGCAAAAATACGCTTTTCGGAACAAACGACAACTTTCAATTGTTTTAGCATTAGGTTATGAATTAAAACTATTGCACAAGAACCCACTTATAGGCATGTTGATAGTGTATATCCCATTTGCTATTATATTGTATCTTTGCGCCCATGAATTTTGAGCAAATAGAGGCACTTAAAGAATTGCTTTCCACTTCAAAGAGGATAGCTATCATTCCGCATAAAAATCCAGATGGCGATGCTATCGGTTCCACACTGGCCCTTTGGCATTATTTAACAAAAAAAGGACACCGAGCCGACGTACTGGCACCGAACGATTTTCCGAAATTTTTAAAATGGATGCCCGGTGCCGATCAAATTATAAATTTTGAACGCAACAACTCGGAAACAAAAAAGCGTATAACGGAAGCCGAATTGATCTTTACATTGGATTTTAACGATTTTGGCAGGGTTGGCCAAATGTCGGAAAGCCTACAGAACGCTACTGCAAAATTCGTAATGGTGGATCACCACCAAGAACCCTCGGACTATGCCACGGTAATGTATTCCGATGTAAGCATGAGCTCTACCTGTGAAATGGTCTACAATCTTATTTCTTATTTAGGCGACTTAGATCTTATAGACAAAGATATTGCCAACTGTCTTTATACAGGTATAATGACCGATACGGGCTCTTTTAAATTTAAGGCGACCACCAGCAAAACACACCGGATCATAGCTGATTTAATGGACAAGGGAGCCGAAAACACCGAGATCCATCATCGTATATATGATACCAACTCTCCCAGCAGATTACACCTTTTAGGCTGTGCGCTGAAAAATATGGTGATTCTAAAAGAGTTCAATACTGCTTATATTACATTGAGTCAAGAAGAGCTGGACCGTTATAATTACGAAAAGGGAGACACCGAAGGTTTTGTAAATTATGGCCTTACCCTTGAAGGAATCCGTTTTGCCGTAATATTTATAGAAAACAGGGAGGAAGGTATTTTTAAAATATCCTTTAGATCGGTCGGTGAGTTCTCTGTAAACGATTTTGCCCGTAAACATTTTGACGGTGGCGGACACCATAATGCCGCAGGCGGTAAAAGTGAAAGAAATTTAGAGGAAACCATCAGTTATTTTACATCATTACTTCCACAGTATAAAACTGCATTGACACAATGAGAAATATTATCTTAACTCTTGTTACCATATTACTTTTTAGTTGTGACGGTCCAGAACCAAGAAAACCGGTCAAAAGAAAAAGCGGTAGTTTTTTTAAAGCTTCGGTAGAACGAAGTAGAAAACTCTTGGAAGCCGAAGAGAAAAAAATTCATGAAATAATCAAGAACGACTCCTTAAAACATTATACGCACAGCGCTTCTGGTTCTTGGTACCATTACCTAAAAGTGAACGACAGCTCCAATTATACGCCAAAAACAGATGACTTGGTCATCTTAAAGTACAATTTGCTAACATTGGACAACGATACGATCTATTCGGAATCTGAAATAGGTACCGTTAGTTATAAGGTAGACAAACAAGAACTTTTTCTCGGATTAAGAGATGCTATTAAACTACTAAAGGAAAACGAAAAGGCAACTTTCCTTTTTCCTTCGTCCATAGCATATGGTTACCACGGCGATAACAACAAAATAGGAACCAATGTTCCCTTAAAATCAACAATTACCATTTTAAAAATTGAAAAACAACAAAACAATACGAAAGATTAAACCATTTATTATGATAAAAAGAATATACCTATTGGCTCTTATACCATTGGTTATGGCCAGTTGTAAAACCAGCAAACGTGCCGACCTTGGAGATGGTCTCTTCGCAGACATTAAAACCTCTAAAGGCGATATCATTGTTAGGCTTGAACATGAAAAAACACCGGTGACCGTCGCCAACTTTATTTCTTTGGCCGAAGGCGAAAGTCCGTTTGTAAGTGAAGAATACAAAGGCAAAAAATACTACGACGGACTAACGTTCCACAGGGTCATGAAAGGCTTTATGATCCAAGGCGGAGATCCATTAGGAGCAGGAACAGGAGGCCCAGGATACAAGTTCATGGACGAGTTTAACGATTCTCTAAAGCATGATAAAAAAGGAATTCTTTCCATGGCCAACCCCGGACCCGATTCTAACGGAAGTCAATTCTTCATCACCCACAATGCGACCCCATGGTTAGATGGGCGCCATAGTGTTTTTGGTGAAGTTGTGGAAGGCATAGAAGTAGTGGACTCCATAGCGAACGTTGCAGTTGAACCCGGCAGTAACAAACCACTGGAAGCCGTTACCATGAATACTATAGAAATTATCAGAAATGGCAAGGATGCCCGTAAATTCGATGCCGTAAAAGTAATGACGGACTATTTTGACAACGAAGAGGAGCGTCTTGCCAAAATAGAAGCCGAAAAAGCTGAAAAATTAGCTGCACTCAATAAAATAAAGGCCGATTTTGCTGCAGAGCTCCTTACCCAAAAAGAAAAGGCAAATGCTTTACCATCCGGACTTAGAATTTTAAAATTAGAGGAAGGTGATGGCGAAAAACCTAAAATGGGCCAAAAAGTAGATGTCATGTATGCCGGTTACTTAATGGACGGAACTTTATTTGACAGCAACTACGAAGAAATTGCGCGTAAATATGACCAATTTGACGAGAGAAGGCTACAAGGTGGCGGTTACATGCCGGCAGAAATGGAGTATAGCCCCGACACACGGTTGATCGCAGGTTTCAGAGAAGGTCTATTAACCATGAAAGTCGGTGACAAGGTAAGGCTTTTTATACCTTCGCACATCGGTTACGGTGAACAAGGTGGAGGCCCAATACCCCCAAATGCCGATTTGGTTTTTGATGTAGAGATCACAGGTATTAAATAACCGTAAGTACAACAATAAAAAAAGCCCCGCAATTTTATTGCGGGGCTTTTTTTATTTCTCTTCTAAGAAGTGCGTTTTAAAATTTCCAACAAAAAATTCCAAAATTTTTGGACAGAAACCACACTCACACGCTCATCTGGAGAATGGGCCCCTTTTATTGTAGGACCAAAACTTATCATATCCATTTCTGGATATTTCTCCCCTAAGATACCGCACTCTAAACCGGCATGACAGGCAACCACACGAGGTTCCTCTTCAAACAAATCGGAATAAGTTGTTTTGGCAACAGA
This sequence comes from Maribacter thermophilus, assembly GCF_001020565.1. GTDB lineage: Bacteria > Bacteroidota > Bacteroidia > Flavobacteriales > Flavobacteriaceae > Maribacter > Maribacter thermophilus. The sequence goes on from NZ_LDAS01000001.1 coordinate 1,656,515, forward strand.
AAGGATTTCCGAGTCAGGATTTGGATTCCACCCCGGATAAGACCCACTGAACTCTACATTGAACCCACCAAGCTCAAATGCCGACCGTAAAGAATTTGCCAAGTCCAATTTCGCCGTATCGACCGATGATCGTGTTAAACAAGCTACCGTAATATGACCATCCTTAACCTCAACTTTTGCAATGTTGTTGGAAGTTTCCACAAGATCTGGCATAGTAGTGCTCATTGCATATACCCCGTTCGAAGTAGCATAAACGGTTTTTATCAACTTCTCTTGGGCACCAAGACCCATTACTTTTTTAGCGGGCTTTATTTCCGATATACTTATCTCTAGGTTTGGTTCTTGAAACCTTAATTCCGACTTTATAGTATCGGACAATTTGTTGACACGCTTTATAAATTTTTTAGCATGCTTTCTACCTATGTTCAATTTACATACACTCTCTCTGGGAATGGCGTTTCTTAAGCTACCGCCCTCCAAAGAGCTGATACGCATATTAAAATCGAGCCCCAAATAAAGCAGACGGTTCATAATCTTATTGGCATTTCCATAGCCCTTATGAATATCCATACCGCTATGACCGCCCCTTAAACCAGTGACCGTAATCTGAATTCCCTCATCACCATGCCCACCTTCTTTTATGTTATAGTTTCTACTGGCCGTAACATCTATTCCCCCGGCACATCCTATATCTATTTCATCATCCTCTTCCGTATCCAAATTCAATAAAACATCTCCTTTTAAAATACCCTTTTCCAAATTAAAAGCCCCTGTCATACCCGTTTCTTCATCAATTGTAAATAAGGCCTCCAAAGGCGGGTGCACTATCTGTTCACTTTCCAGCAGCGCCATAATGGCGGCAACCCCCATACCATTGTCCGCACCCAAAGTAGTCCCTTTGGCCTTTACCCATCCATCGGCATGGTACATTTGTATCCCCTCCGTATCAAAATCAAAAACGGTGTCGTTGTTCTTTTGATGCACCATATCCAAATGCGATTGCAACGTAACCATCTTTTTGCCTTCCATACCCGCACTGGCAGGTTTTCTGATTATAACATTACCTATTTTGTCCCTAAAAGTTTCTAGTCCCAAAGATTTTCCAAAGTCCAACATAAACTCAATGACCTTCTCCTCTTTCTTTGATGGCCTTGGCACTTCATTCAATTTTAAAAAATTCGCCCAAACCTCTTTTGGCTCTAGCTTATTGATTTCTGTATTCATATCAATTAAAATATTTGGTCAAAAATACTGCCCAAAAAATCAATTCCCTATTTTTGAAGCAATGAAGATGAGATTAAAAACAGGAATTGCCTTATCAATAATTCCCCAAATTATCCTGATCAAGTGGCTTGGTGGTAAAACATTGATTATAGAAGAGGTATATAGCACAGGCATCTACCCTAAAATTTCTATCTTTTTTAGAATGTTGTTCGGTTGGGTACCTTTTTCAGTAGGCGATATCCTATACTTTCTTTTGATCATTACAGCCATAGGTTACCTATATAAAAATTGGCGAACCATTAAACATCATAAAATTTTATTTCTAAGAGATGTTCTTATGGTACTATCCATTGCCTATTTTACCTTTCACCTAATGTGGGGTTTTAATTATTACCGTGAACCCTTGGCCGACAAACTAGAATTAAAAGAAACCAAAGATTACCACGAACTTGTAGTTTTTACCCAAAAACTTATTAAAAAGACCAACCAGATACAACAACGACTTACAGGAGATTCATTGACCAAGGTGGAAGTTCCCTACTCCAAAAAAGAAATATTCGAAAAAAGCATAGACGGTTATAAACATTTATCAAAAAAATACGACTTTCTTACATACGCAAAACCAAGTGTCAAAACATCTTTATTCAGTACCGGACTCACATATATGGGGTATGCCGGTTACCTAAACCCTTTTACCAACGAGGCACAGGTCAACGGAATATTGCCCGGTTTTAGGCTACCTATAGTTACCGGACATGAAATTGGCCATCAACTTGGGTATTCTGCAGAGAACGAAACCAACTTTATAGGGTATTTGGTAACGGCCAACAACGATGACCTCTACTTTCAATATACCGCTTACGCGTATGCCTTGGGTTATTGCTTAAGCGATGTTCGACGAGGAGATGCCGAACTGTTCAAGACCATGTTTGCAGCATTAAACCCCGGGGTACGAGCCAATTTTCAAGAAATGGCAGATTTTTGGAGCCAGTACGAAAATCCTATGGAACCGGTATTCAAATCTATTTTCAATTCTTTTTTAAAAGCCAACAATCAATCTCAAGGTATTAAAAGCTATAACGCCGTAGTTTCCCTTTTAATAGCGTACCATAAAAAACACCCTCTTCAATAATCATCAATAATCCATAGGTTTATATGAAGAATAATCAATTCTTCATTAGATAAAAACGAAGTTGCTTGATCCCAATAATTTAATTGTTAAAAAATACTAAAATTTTCTTTGAGCCACTTTTCAAGTCTTAATTTTAAACGACTAATCAAACAAACTCAAAATGAAAAAAATTCTTTTTTCACTATGCCTGTTATGGTGTAGTACCTTGGTCTTTTCACAAGACTATTTCCCTAAAAATGATGGTGTTAAGGCAAAAAACAATAACTATACAGCCTTTACAAATGCCAAAATTTTTGTAACGCCGACCCAGGTTATCCAAAAAGGCACCTTATTGATCAGAAACGGAAAAGTTGTAAATACAGGAAAATCCGTAAAACTTCCAGAAAATACGGTCGTAGTAGACTTGGAAGGCAAATCTATTTACCCCTCTTTTATCGATGTTTATTCAAAATTTGGTGTTGAACAGCCCAAAAGAAAACCGGGAAGGGGCAGATCAGCACAATATGAAGCCGAAAGGGAAGGATATTACTGGAACGATCATATTATGCCTGAGAATGCCGCTATTAACAGTTTTAAATATGATGAAAAAGCGGCCAAAGAATTGATCAAAGCAGGTTTTGGTGCCGTAAACTCGCACATACATGACGGTATTGCAAGAGGAACCGGGGTACTGATCGCTCTAAACGATCAGGGCACGGATGCCAATCGTATTTTAGACGACCGTTCCGCCCAATATTTTTCACTGACCAAAAGTGTACTAAAACAACAGTCGTATCCAACATCACTAATGGGTGCATTGGCATTATTACGACAAATGTACAGTGATGCAAATTGGTACGAGCAAGGCAACTCTGACACTAAGGACCGTTCTTTGGAGGCTTTAATAAGAAACAAGCAGCTTGTTCAAATTTTTGAGGCCAAAGACAAAGGAAACGCTTTAAGGGCTGACAAAATTGGTGATGCCTACGGTATACAATATACCATTTTAGGTGGTGGTAACGAGTTTGAAAGAATTGCTGAGATTAAGGCTACGAACGCAAAATATATCATACCTCTAAATTTTCCGGATGCCTATGATGTTTCAGACCCTTACCAAGCAGATTATGTTTCTCTAAAAGATATGCGTTTTTGGAACCAAGCCCCAACAAACCCAAAAGTTTTGGCCGAAAACGATGTTCCTTTTTCATTAACGACCTATGATTCAAAATCAATGTCCAAATTCAAGGACAACCTCTTAAAGGCCATTACCTACGGTTTATCAAAAACAAAGGCCTTGGAGGCATTGACTACCATGCCGGCCCAAATTTTAGGTAAATCTGACGAACTGGGCAGCCTTAAATCAGGAGCTTATGCCAACTTTTTGATTACTTCGGGCGATATTTTCGACAAATCTACCATCCTATATGAAAATTGGGTCCAAGGAAACAAAAACGTAATCAACGATAAAGAGACCAAAGACATTAGGGGCGACTATAGTTTAACCTTGGAAGGTAACTCTTATGATATCTCCATTACGGGTGAAGTAACAAAACCCAAATTAGAAGTAAAAAAGGACACGCTTAAATTACCTTCTAAATTATCTTATAAGGACCATTGGATCACCTTTTCCTTTTCTGCCGATAAAGGAGAGAAAAACTATCGGATGACAGGTGCTGTTGTACCCGATTCGGACAACCTATCGGGCAGGTTAATATTGCCCGATGGCACAGAGAGCTTTTTTACAGCAACCAAAAAATCAGGTTTGGCACAGAATGACAAAAAAGAAAAGGACGCCTCTAAGACTCCTAAAATTATGCCGGTAACCTATCCAAATGTTGGGTATGGTTATAAATCAAAACCAAAACAAGAAACGCTGTTATTCAAAAATGCGACTGTCTGGACCGGCGAAGAAGCAGGTATTTTAGAAAACACAGATGTGCTTATTAAAAACGGTAAAATAGTCAAAATAGGAAAGGACCTAAAATCAAGTGGTGCCAAAGTAATAGATGCTACCGGTAAACACCTTACGGCCGGTATTATAGATGAGCACAGTCACATCGCAGCGCTTGGGGTCAACGAATCGGGGCACAATAGTTCCGCCGAAGTAAAAATGGAAGATGTAGTAGATCCAGAACACATGGGTATCTATCGTTCTTTGGCAGGGGGAGTTACTTCTTTACAGCTATTGCACGGTTCAGCCAACCCTATAGGTGGTCGCTCTGCAATTCTAAAACTTAAATGGGGAGAAGATGCCGATGGACTTATCTACGACAATTCGCCCAAATTTATAAAGTTCGCACTTGGTGAAAACGTAAAACAGTCTAACTGGGGCAGTTATTCTCGTTTTCCACAAACCCGTATGGGCGTAGAACAGGTATTCACCAACTATTTCCAAAGAGCCAAGGAATATGACGAAAAGAAGAAAAGCGGAGAACCCTATCGTTATGATGAAGAAATGGAAGTTCTGGCCGAAATCATAAACGGCGAACGTTTTATAAGTTGCCACTCGTACGTGCAGAGCGAAATTAACATGATGATGAAAGTTGCCGAGAAATTCGGTTTTCGCGTAAATACGTTTACCCATATTCTTGAAGGCTATAAAGTTGCCGATAAGATGGCGGAACATGGTGTAGGTGCCGGTACTTTTAGTGATTGGTGGGCCTACAAATACGAAGTTAACGACGCTATACCTTACAATGCCGCCATTATGCAGTCTCAAGGTATTACCGTAGCTATAAATAGTGATGACCAGGAAATGATTCGACGCCTGAATCAAGAAGCAGCCAAAACGGTGAAATATGGCGGTATGTCCGAATTGGAAGCTTGGAAAATGGTTACCATCAACCCTGCAAAACTTTTGCATATAGACGATCGTGTGGGTAGTATAAAAGAAGGTAAGGATGCAGACGTTGTACTATGGTCCGGACACCCCTTATCCGTTTACAGTAAAGCTGAAAAAACAATAATAGAAGGTGCCGTATATTTTGACCTTGAAAAGGATAAAATGCAGCGAGAAGCCATTAAACAAGAACGCAGCCAATTGGTAAAAATGATGTTGAAAGAAAAAGCCGGTGGCGGCAAGATGCAAGGTCCCAAACAACGAACCAAAAGAAACTTCACTTGTGAAAGTCTTTAATATTCTACTCAAACGATAATAAAATATATGATGAAAAAAATAATATTTCTACTAGTAGCGATAGGGGTTTATTTACCCAGTTTGGCACAACAGACCCCAGCTTCAAACCAAACCGAAGCCATTACTATCGAAGGAGCCACAGCTCATTTGGGAAATGGTGAGGTCATAGAAAGTTCCTTGATAATGTTCGAGGACGGAAAATTAACTTTTGTAGGCGACTCAAAAATGAAAATTGCCAGAAAAGGAACCATAATAAATGCCGAAGGAAAACATGTATACCCGGGTTTTATAGCACCCGGAAAATCTTTGGGTCTAGTCGAAGTAGATGCGGTAAGGGCCAGTGACGACCAAGACGAGATCGGTGATCTGATACCTCACGTTCGTAGTTTGGTAGCTTATAATGCCGAATCTAAAGTTGTGGAAAGCATGAGACCCAATGGCGTTTTAATTAGTCAAATAGCACCGGTAGGTGGAAGAATTTCAGGTACCTCCTCTATTGTTCAGTTCGATGCATGGAACTGGGAAGACGCAGCCATCAAAGTAGATGACGGTATTCATTTACATTGGCCAAATACCTTTAGACGAGGCCGTCCGTGGATGGGCGAAGATAGGGGCTATAAGCCAAATGAAAAGTATGCCGAAGAAATTGATGAAGTTGTTGCTTTCATAAAGAATTCATTTGCATACGGAAAAAGCTCGCCCAATGAAGTAAATCCAGCTTTTGCAGCCATGCAAGGGCTTTTTGATGGTTCTCAAAAACTATATGTCTATGCCGATGGTGAAAAAGAGATCATTGACGCAATAAACACTTTGAAAGCGAACAAAATAAAGGATATTGTGTTGGTAGGGGGCTACCATGCCTATAAAATTACCGACTTCATTAAAAAGAACAACATTCCTGTTCTGGTTCAGTATACACACAACCTTCCCGTGTACGACGACGATGATTATGACCTGCCTTATAAATTACCAAAATTATTGGTGGACGCAGGCCTAATGGTCGGGTTACAGAACAGTGATGCCGAGAACTTTCAAACCCGTAACCTACCCTTTTATGCCGGACAACTAGGACAACAGGGTATGAATAAAGAAACTGCACTTCAGCTTATTACAGGTAACAACGCTAAAATTTTAGGTATCGATGATAGCTATGGCACCCTGGAAGTTGGAAAAAGCGCTACACTTTTCATCTCTGAGGGTGATGCTTTAGATATGCGCACCAATCAATTGACACACGCTTTTATCGATGGAAGAAATATTTCTTTGGAAACCCACCAAACAGAATTATGGAAACGATACATGGGCAAATATGAAGGTAAATAATCTCTTATCCCTAACTATATTCCAAAAAAAAGCCGGATTTTAAATCCGGCTTTTTTATTTCCTATGTTTTAAACGTTAACTACCATCTTATGGCCGCCCCATCTACCTCCTAAGTAAGCCATTGGAATATAAGCTATCGCCAGGTCTAAAACACTAAACCAGATAGGGCCGCCCAACATACTAATATTTACCGCACCCCCTATAAAAAAGAATACACCAATAATCAGGGCCATTTTAATTTTATGGCTAGCAGCTATTTTGGCCGCAACAAATGCCCCGGCCAAAGTGCCCAATGCATGAGCCAAAAATGGGAACACAAAATGTTTGGGTTCAAACAAATGCATAGTTGCCTTTAACCCTTCCATAGTAGTAATATCACCACCTTCCGGAGGGGGAATTATGGCCCCACTGACCATTACAATACCCATGTTTACGACACTCCCGATAGCAACCCCTGCTATAACAGCTATTATATTCTTAATAATCGGATTCATAATTATACACTTAAGTTATACAAATAGGCAGTTGAACAAAATATGACCCACCACCTTAAAAATAGCTAAACAACTAATTAACAGAAAGGTACGATTATTTTTTAAACAACTCACCCATCTATCTTATGCTTACAATATGAACCAATTCACCAATTTGGTACTTATTCGTCTTGGGTTCTAAACAAATAAATCCGTCGGCCTTGGAAAGGCTGGTTAAATCACCGGAGCCATTTTCTACCACCGGCTCAGCCCATAAACCCCCATCTTTCCAGATTTTTTTTACTTGAATAAATCGTGTTAATGGCGGAGCAATACTTAATTCGACCGATAATTTGGCCCACTCCCTTTCTGTAGGTATATTATATGAAGCATACAACCACGGCAAAAAATAGATATGGTAGTTTGCAAACGTAGAGACCGGATTGCCTGGAAAAGAAAAAACAATAGTATTTGATGCTCGTTGTATACCGAACCAAAAAGGTTTTCCAGGTCGTTGCGCAACCCTATGAAATATTTTCTCTACCCCCAAGCCCGCCATTACCTCTGGTATAAAATCAAACTTACCTTTAGATACACCTCCGCTCAATAATAGCACATCGTTCTCGTCCAATGCTTTTTTCAATCCTTCTTCAATACTGTCTTTATCATCCACCAAATGCAAAGAACTGCCTTGTATACCGAGATTGGAAAGTGCCGACAAAATGGTTAAACTGTTCGATTTTCGTATTTGGTGCGGTTCTGGTTTTATATGAACGTCCACCAATTCATTGCCTGTAGCTATTGCACACACTTTGGGCAGCTTCTTTACTAAAACTTCCGATTTTCCCACAGACGCCATCACCCCTATTTCTGCTGGAGTAATTTTTATGCCTCTTGACAATATTTTAGTCCCATGCAATACATCACTTCCTTTATAATGAATATTTTGTCCTTTGGCCACTTCTTTATTAACGGTCGCCACGCCATCAATTATACTTAAATGTTCGTACATTACTACGGTATCGGCGTTCTTTGGAACCACGGCTCCCGTCATTACCTCCATACATCCTTTTAAGTTATGCAGTGTTTGTTGCTCCATACCTGCACTGGCCATGCCTTCTACGGGTACATTTTTTATATCTTCTTCTATTACTTTGAAATTAATGGCGATTCCGTCTTTGGTAGCTCTATTGAACGGAGGAAAATCGCGATCGGCATAAACCGGTTCATCCAAAAACCTTCCTGTACTTTCAAGTAACGGAACATATTCCGACCCCAAACTTAGTTGGTGTCCAAGAACCTTTTCCAAAGCTTCTTTATACGTAATCATACCTTAATTTTTTTTATCTTAATTAATTTTTACCGTTCAATTTCTTGGGTAAATTCCTTCTTCTAAAAAACATTGAGGCCATTGACCAGCAAAACCCTTATCCCCACAATAAATACCAACAAGGCGGTTATTCTTTTTATTTCATGTGCCGAAAGTCTTTTTAGGCTAATTCTGATTCCTAGTTGCCCTCCTAAGAAAACGGTAAGGCCCAGACACAAAGTTTCTACCCATGGCAATGTCAACGAACCACTGGATACCAGACCTAAAAGACCGGACACAGAATTCACCAAAATAAAAAAGCTCGCTAAAGCTGCAATTTTAATAGCCTTGTCCCATTTTAAATGATTTAATACTGGAGCCAAAAAAATACCGCCACCAATACCTACCAAGCCCGATAAAAAACCTATGCCCACACCCAAAATATAACTTAAGTATTTAGGGTATTCCCTGGTTTCATTTTTAACAGGTTTCCAAGTAAAGGTTTGCAGAGCCAAAAACACTGCCGAGAATATTAGGGAAATACCAAGAATCACAAAAAAAACACTCTCTTTTAGCCTAAAGGAAGCCCCTAAAAACGCCAAGGGTATACTGGTAATTACAAAAGGTAAAAAGTCTTTTAATTTTGCATGCCCATTTTTAAAATACAAATAGGTACTACCCGAGACCACTACTAAATTACAGACTAGGGCAATGGAGCGTATGGCAAAAAAACTGCCCAAAAAAAGAGTCAACAATGCCAAATAACTAGACCCGCCGCCAAAACCTACCGAAGAATATAGTGTTGCTATGACAAAAAAACCCAAACACAGTAATACTAAATTCTCAATAGGTATCTGCATAATTTCCAACTAGGTTCATTCCCCCTTTTACATTTATGAATTCTTTATCTGGAAAGAACTCTTGCAACAACAATGCAGCTTTTAAGCTTCTTACTCCCGATTGACATATTAAATAGACCGTGCAGGACATGTTTATCTTATCTTTTTCTTGCTCTAGCTGGTTTAAAGGGATATGCTTTGCACCCTTTAAATGCATTTTATCAAATTCTTCTTTGGTGCGAACATCCACCAATTCCATATCTCCCCTAGAGAGTAATTTTTGAAATTGCCCTGGTTCAATAGATTTCACCGATGTATGGCAATCAAAATCATAGCTATGGGCCAAACTCTTTAATTTTAGATTATCGGAGTTTACCTTGAACCTAATTTGCTTACTTTGTTGTGACAGGGCATCGTACAACAATAAAACGCCCGACAAAACATCTCCGAGACCGGTAAGAACCTTGATAGCTTCCAATGCCTGAAAATTACCGATAATACCCGGTAAAATTCCTAAAACACCATGTTCGTTACAATTTGGAACCTCATCGGCATTCGGCATTGCCGGAAACAAACAACGATAGGTTGGCCCATTTTTATAGTTAAAAACACTAATCTGCCCCTCAAAACCATGTAAGGCACCATAAACAAAAGGCTTTTTTAATAGTACACAAGCATCATTGATCAAGTACCTTGCGGGAAAATTATCGGTGGCATCCACTACTAAATCATATTTTTCAATAATTTCCATGGCATTATCGATACCCAGAAATACCTGGTAAATATCAATTTTTGTTTCTGGGTTTTGGGCTTGAAGCTGATTCTTGGCGGCTACAACTTTAGGTTGCCCTACCATTGCATCGGTATATAAAACTTGCCTATGTAAGTTTGATTTAGACACCTTATCAGCATCTACAACACCCAAAGTACCGACTCCCATCGCATTTAAATAGACCAGCACAGGCACCCCTAGTCCACCCGCACCAACTACCAAAACTTTAGATTTCTTTAGGGCATCCTGTCCTTTTTTTCCAAAGCCCGATAAAATAACCTGTCTTTGATACCTAACACTCACAACTCTAGTTTTTGCAATGCTTCCTTATACTCTGTTTGTGAATTGGCGTTCATCAATACTTCGGGGCGATCAGGAAAAACCAACTTTACATCGTTATTGATCAAAAACTTACGGGGACATGAGCTATTGCCCTTCCCTAAATAAACAATAGACTTTTCTAAAGCCTGTGGTTCCCAAATGGCACATAACGGCTCTGGCAAGGGGTTTTCTTTTACCGCATATGCAGTTGCCAATTTCTTGGGATCTCTTTTTAGAAGCAAATCGTTTAATGCTGCTTCATCTATTAGCGGAAGATCACATGCCAAGACCAACCAGGCCGCTTCCGGATATTTTTTATGGGCTGAAAGCAAACCATTATAAGGACCACGAAACTCATCGGAATCGACAATGGTATTAAATCTATTGTCCACTTCTTCCAATTGATCACCACGTACGCTCATAAACACTTTCTCGCAAACCTTTTCTAAAAGCTCGTACAAATATTCGCGTTGTGGCACTCCGTGATATGGTATCAGCCCCTTATCCATACCCATTCTGGTACTCTTCCCCCCAGATAGTACTAGCCCGTAAATCTTATCTTCTGAAATCATTTTTTCCTCCCGATTTTTGTTCAAGTTGTACCTCGGAGATTACAATATCTTGAGACAGGGCCTTGCACATATCGTAGATTGTTAGGGCGGCGACCGATACACCCGTCAAAGCCTCCATCTCTACCCCCGTTTTTTCATTGCACTTAACGGTACAGCTAATTTTAAACTCGTTAACACCCGGCACAATATCCAACCCAACTTTAGAAAGGTTGATCTGATGGCACAAAGGAATTAGTTCCGATGTTTTTTTTACGCCCTGTATTCCCGCGATTACAGCTGTTTGTACAATGCTTCCCTTTTTTCCCAGAAAATCTTGTTTCGCAAGTATTTCAAAAATATGGGAAGGAAACTTTACTTTACCGGAAGCTACGGCGACCCTGGTCGTAGGTGTTTTCTCTGAAACATCCACCATTGCCGCATTGCCATCCTCATTAATATGTGATAATTTTTCTTTCATTATCCCCCGATTGAAGTCATTGAATTAGAAAATACACTTTTATACTTTTCTTGGGCCTCAAAACCTGTCTTGGCCCTATTTCCAACCGCCAATAAAACTTGTTCTTTTATTTTTTCCCCAGAACCGGTAGCCCTCATAATATCTCTAAGATTATGGCTCGCTTTGGCGTACAAGCAGGTAATTACATCTCCGGTAGCGGAAATACGGAGGCGATTACAACTACCACAAAATGTTCTACTAAAGGATGGTATTACCCCAAAAGTACCTTTAAAACCTGGAATCTTATAATTGATAGAGGTAGAGGTTTTTGGAGAAGGCAACCTATAATAATCGGGATAAGCAGATTTTATGTGAGCCAATATGTGCTTGTAATCCCACTTTATTTTCTGAAAAGATTTTGAACCGCCGTTAAAGGGCATTTCTTCTAAAAACCGAACAGATACCTTATAATGTTTGGCCAATTCTAAAACAGGTAATATATCTTGGGTATTCTGATGCTCTAAAGCTATAAAATTGATACGCACATTAAAACCCTCTGTAATAAGTCTTAAAAGGTTATTATGCACCGTATCATATTGATCCCTTCTTGTAATGCGCTCAAAAGTATCCTTGTCTATGGCATCCAAGCTTACATTGATATTTTTGATACCCAAAGATTTTAATTTATCTATGTATGGCCCAATTAAAGTAGCATTGGTGGTAATGGAGATATCGTTTAGGCCTTTCATATTTGAAAGCTGACGTATTAATTGCATCAAATCTTTTCGTACGAAAGGTTCTCCCCCGGTAATTCTAATTTTGTCGATACCAAGTGAAACCAATATGGCACTTAGTCTGGACAATTCATCGATGGTCAATAACCGATCGTTTTTCACAAAATCAATACCTTCGGCGGGCATACAATAATTGCAACGCAAATTGCACCTATCGGTTACCGCGAGTCTGAGGTAATTAATTTTTCTTTGATGGTTATCTACTAGCATCGTATTTTATAATATCCTTTTTTTTTGCATTGCCCCCCATATAATTATCAGTGGGTTTGTGCTTTTCCTATGGAATCTTATGGATGGGCCGAAACCCAAACAGACTTATTCTTAAATATTTCTTTCTTCCAAATGGGAACAGTTTCCTTTAAGGTATCTATTAAAAACCTACAGGCTTCAAAACAAGCCGACCTATGTGCCGAAGAAGCACCAACTATAACCACTGGTTCCTCTACCTTTTTCTTTCCGACCGCATGTTTTATGACCACTTTATTCAAGTTCCACTTGGCTATGGCCATATCCGCAATTTTATCCATTTCTTTTAATGCCATGGACTTATAGGCCTCAAATTCCAACGCCGTCACCTCTTCATTATCGGTAAATTCCCTAACGGCCCCAAAGAAAACACATATGCCACCACTACTACGATCCGATAATTCGTCGTAGACCGTTTTAGTATCCAGGTCATCTACTATTTCTACTGTTTTTTTCATGATCAACCTCCGCTTACCGGTGGAATTACGGCCACCTCATCGTTGCTTTTTAAAATTAAATCATCTTGGGCATATTCACCATTTACCGCCAATGCAAAGCTAGATAGTTTAGACAGCGCAGGATACTGCTCCATTAATTGCACTTTTAAATCTCCGACAGAACCAACATTTTCCATATTAAAGGAAAATTCCATCTGTGAGACCCCTACAATATCTTTGGCAATGCCAAAAAACAACATTTCCACCCCCATTCGATTATTTTTTTCAAGAACTTCTAAGATACTTATAATTATACAAGAACTAAACTATACGACTTTTGATTTAACCTTTCTTTAAATTTATAAATTTGACAAAGGTTTTTACTTTTTTCCATTTACATAACTGCCACCATCAGGTTTGTCATAAAACCCATTGTCTTTGGCCGTTTTTTGCAATACTACATTCTCAAAAGATACCGCATTTCTTACTCCGATCATTTTTTTGTCCTCATGCGTATACCAAGATATAGATTTGGGCAAAACAACCTCTTCTACCTTCATCCAATCATTGTACCTGATCCAATTGACCTTATCCGAAGCCTCTCCCGTACGATAGGTAACAGTATACCCCAACCACTCCATCTGAAATGTATCTGGATTGTAATACAGATAGTACTCATCTTTTGGCGAGGCCCCTACCCCACTATTATACGTTATAAGAATACCAGGGTAAGAAACTCCCTCGAACTCTAAGTTTTCGGCCTCTTCGTAGTTTATGCCGTCATCACCAAACACAAAAGGCATCGTATAAAAATAGAACATTAGATTGTGATAAAATACAGGGTCCCCCTTGTACTCGCCCTTTGGGTCGGACAACCATACCTGATCTCCATCAAACCCCAATGATACATCATTAGCATCCATTGTTATTTTATCTTTTCTAGTGATCAAATCTATATAATGGGTTTCTTTAATGTCGCCTTTGGGCAAATCGAAAGAAAGGCTCCGATATCCTTTCCAGTTATCAAACCCGCCATGTGCATCAAAAACCTTGTTTAGGTCTTCTGGGAATTTCTTATGGTCCTGTTCTACAGTGGTCGTCGCATCCTTTGTTATAGGTTCTTTTTTTTGAACCTGTTCTTTACATCCAAAAAATCCGATTACGACTACCGACAATATTAATTTTTTCATCATTCCTTTAAATTTAAATTATATTTCCCCTTAGGTCGAAACTATTGCCATTACTTAACAGATTCAAGTACTTTTGTAATTTATGGAAGATATAAAACATATTAGTAGCATACAGAATGCCTTGATCAAGAAAATAGTTCATTTAAAAGAAAAGTCAAGAGATCGAAAAAAGACCGGACTTTTTGTTCTTGAAGGACAACGCGAACTGGATCTTGCTTTAAAAGGAGATTATCAAATAGAGAACATTCTTTTTTGCGAGCCACTTTTAGACCAAACGACTCTCGATTCGTTATCCGACATAGATACGTCAATTCTTATATCTGTAAGTACGGAGGTCTATAAAAAAATGGCCCATCGCGATTCTACGGAAGGTATTATTGCCTTGGCCAAAGCCCAAAACCACGATTTGTCTCAACTAAAACTAAAAAATGAAAATCCACTGATATTGGTGGCAGAGGCTCCCGAGAAACCGGGTAACATAGGAGCATTACTTAGGACTGCCGATGCAGCAAATTTAGATGCCGTTTTTATCGCCAACCCAAAAACAGACCTATACAATCCTAATATCATACGATCTAGCGTAGGGTGCGTGTTTTCAAGAAACATAGTTATGGCAGATACCAGTGCCATCATCTCTTTTTTTAAAGAGAACAATATAAAAATATACTGCGCTGCCTTATCGGCTTCACAACCATATACCGAAGTTGATTATACAGAACCTTCGGCCATCGTCGTAGGAACAGAACATAGCGGACTTAGTAACGAGTGGCTTTCCAACTCTTTTCAGAATATCATAATACCCATGGAAGGGCAGATAGACTCCATGAATGTTTCTGTCTCGGCGGCAATACTTATATTTGAAGCCAAAAGACAACGAAGAAAATTCTGACAACAAATTTTAGAATTTACCGTTTATTTCAAAAACCTATATGGATCATACATTTGTTTTTTATTGCATTATAGGGATACTAATAGGTGAATTTTTATTAACGAGCTTTTTAAATTATCTCAACGCCCAAAGGTTTAAAGACCCCGTGCCCGAAGACGTACGGGATGTATACAATGCTGAAGAATACGAAAAATCACAGGCTTACAAGTATACCAATTATAGATTCGGAATACTGACCTCTACTTTTTCATTGGTTCTAATCTTGACCTTTCTCTTATTCGGCGGGTTCGCATGGGTCGATAACATAGCAAACCAAATCACTACGGCCCCAATACCAAAGGCCCTCATATTTTTTGGCATAATACTTATAGGGAGCGATCTATTAAGCACCCCTTTCTCGTACTATCAAACTTTTGTGATAGAAGAAAAGTTCGGTTTCAACAAAACTACCTTGAAAACCTTTATCTCCGATAAATTGAAAGGATGGTTAATAATCATCATCGTTGGTGGTTTAATTCTATCTATGGTAATATGGTTTTTTCAATGGGCCGGTACTGACTTCTGGATCTATACTTGGCTCTTAGTGGCCGTATTTACCATTTTCATGAACTTGTTCTATAGCAAACTAATAGTGCCCCTATTCAACAAACAAGAACCATTGCAAAACGGTAGTCTCAAAGAAAAAATAGAATCGTACGCCAACAAGGTTGGTTTTGAACTCAACAATATATTCGTTATCAACGGTTCTAAACGATCAACTAAGGCAAATGCATATTTTTCGGGTTTTGGCAAAGAAAAAAGGGTTACCCTTTACGATACCTTGATCAATGATCTGGAAGAAGATGAAATTTTGGCAGTTTTGGCCCATGAAATCGGACATTACAAAAAAAAACACATTATTTTCAATTTAACCACTTCCATTTTATTGACGGGTCTTATGCTCTTTATCCTGTCCATTTTTATAAACAACCCGAACCTATCACTGGCCATAGGCGTGGCCCGGCCTAGTTTCCACGCCGCACTGATAAGTTTTGGTATTCTTTACAGTCCTATCTCCGAAATTACGGGTCTGTTAATGAACTATTTATCCAGAAAATTTGAATATGAAGCCGATAATTTTGCCAAAAATACTTTTTCGGAGACCCCTCTGATATCCTCTTTAAAAAAATTATCAAAGAACAGTTTAAGCAACCTTACCCCTCACCCTGCATATGTTTTTATGCATTACTCACATCCGCCCCTGGTTAAAAGAATACAGAATTTAAAGGCATAATTTTTGTTGTCTAGCAGTTAAGATTGTACTATTTTTAATCTAGTATGTTACAGACTGCCATAGAAAAAGAAAACAAACTTATTGCCAAGCAATACAAAGAGTTGCTTAGGATCAGCTACCAAACGTTGACAGAAGACGATAAGAAGCTGATAAGAAGCGCTTTTGAGGTTGCTGTAGATGCACATAAGAATCAACGAAGAAAATCGGGCGAAGCCTATATTTTTCACCCCATTGCCGTTGCCAAGATCGTAGCGTCGGAAATAGGGCTGGATGCCGTTTCCATTGCTTCGGCATTATTACATGATGTTGTAGAAGATACGGAGTATACTTTGGACGATATAGACCGTATGTTCGGCGAAACCGTAGCACGTATCGTAGACGGGCTCACCAAAATTTCGCACCTGAAGAAAGATATGAACATATCTCAACAGGCAGAGAACTTCAGAAAAATGTTGCTAACCCTTAACGACGATGTTAGGGTAATCATCATCAAAATTGCGGACCGTTACCACAATATGCTCACCATGGACTCGATGCCAGAGCATAAGCAAGTTAAAATATCATCTGAAACTCTTTACATTTACGCGCCACTGGCCCATAGAATAGGCCTTTACAATATTAAAACAGAATTAGAGGACCTAAGTTTAAAATATACCGAGCCAGAAGTCTATAACGATATAAAAAGTAAAATTGAGGAAAGTAAAGAAGAGCAGCAAGCTTATATCGATGCCTTTTCGGATGTAATAGACAATTCTTTAAAAAAAGAGGGGCTCCATTATACCATTAAGGGCCGCATGAAATCTATCTTTTCCATGCGGAGAAAAATGAAGGTGCAAAATGTTGGCTTTGATGAGATATACGATAAGTTCGCCATCCGTATTATATATAAATCCGATGCCAAGAACGAAAAGTTCCTGGCCTGGAAAATATATTCTATAGTCACAGATCACTTTACCCCTAACCCCGTAAGGCTA
Organism: Maribacter thermophilus; assembly: GCF_001020565.1. Classification (GTDB taxonomy): domain Bacteria; phylum Bacteroidota; class Bacteroidia; order Flavobacteriales; family Flavobacteriaceae; genus Maribacter; species Maribacter thermophilus. The sequence goes on from NZ_LDAS01000001.1 coordinate 1,673,834, forward strand.
CGGGATTGGATCTCATCTCCTAAATCCACGGGTTACGAAGCACTTCATATCACCGTAATGGGCCCAAAGGGCAAGTGGGTCGAAGTGCAGATTAGGAGTGAACGCATGCATGAAATTGCGGAAAAAGGTTATGCGGCTCATTTTAAATATAAGCACGGAGACCAAAAAGAACAAGGTATCGAGGTATGGCTCAACAAATTACAAGAGGCTCTGGAGAACTCGAACACGAACGCCGTAGATTTTGTTGAGGAATTTAAATTAAACCTCTATTCAAAAGAGATTTTCGTCTTTACACCTAAGGGAGAATTAAAATCGCTGCCCAAAGGCGCTACTCCCTTGGATTTTTCCTTCAATATACATACAGAGGTAGGCATGAGAACAAGAGGTGCCAGGGTCAATGGAAAGCTGGTTCCCTTAAATACTACCTTACATAGCGGAGATCAAGTAGAGATTATTACTTCTGAACAAGCCAAACCAAATCAAAACTGGTTGGACTATGCAACAACCGCAAGGGCCCGTGCCAAGATCAAATCAGTTTTAAGGGAAGAGAAAAAATCCGTAGCGGAAGACGGCAAAGAAATATTAAGGAGAAAATTAAAATCGCAGAAGATCAACCTGAACGAGGATTCCATCAACAAGATGGTGAGCTACTTCAAGTTAAAAACCAGTTTGGATCTTTTCTATCGAGTGGGCATTGGGTCTATAGACAACCAAATGATAAAAGATTTTGCCTCTTCTTACAACAATGCGTTTATAAGCTTTTTCAAAAACAGGATTAGAAGAAACCCAGTTTCGGAAGACATCAATAAAGAAGAGATTACCTCTAAATACGACCTTTTGGTCTTTGGTAAAGAAGAGGAAAAATTGGATTACAGATTATCTCAATGTTGCAATCCCATACCTGGAGATGAAGTTTTCGGATTTGTCAGTGTTTCCGAAGGCATTAAAGTACATAAGAAGAACTGCCCCAATGCAATTTCGTTGCAATCTAACTACGCCTATCGCATTATTAGTGCAAAATGGGTAGATTCTACCCAAGAGGAATTTAAGGCCGATATTGAGTTGACCGGTATCGACAATCTTGGACTGGTAAGTAATATAACGGAAATTATATCCAACAACATGCACGTTAACATGAGAAACCTAAACTTTAGTACCGATGGGGGAACTTTCACCGGTAGAATTACGGTGGTGGTCAAGAATAAAGGTATTTTAAAGAGGTTGATCGACAATCTGAAACAAATAAACGGCATTGACAAAGTCACAAGACTTTAGAATAGGAATTAAAATTTAACTGTACCTTTGTGCCTTAATATAGTTGTATATGGCTCCCAATAAAAATCAGGAAATCGTAAAAAACGTCTTTACTACTTTTTTGGAAGAAAACGGACATAGAAAGACACCTGAGCGTTATGCTATACTTCAAGAAATTTATGATAGTGACGATCACTTCGACATAGAGTCTCTCTACATAAAAATGAAGAACAAAAACTACCGCGTAAGTAGAGCAACTTTATACAACACCATAGAATTACTTTTGGACTGTAAATTGGTACGAAAACATCAATTCGGCAAAAACCAGGCTCAATACGAAAAATCATATTTCGACCGTCAGCACGACCATGTTATTCTTACGGATACAGGAGAAGTAATGGAGTTTTGCGACCCAAGAATACAATCCATCAAAAAAACCATAGAAGAAGTGTTCGATATAAAAATAAACACACACTCTCTGTACTTTTATGGCGTAAAAAATAAGAAAGAAAACACAAGTAACTAATAAAGCAAGCATATTTAAATGGCAGTAGATTTATTATTGGGCCTACAATGGGGCGACGAAGGAAAAGGAAAAATCGTTGATGCCCTTACAAAGAATTATGATATTATAGCACGTTTCCAAGGTGGTCCAAATGCCGGCCATACATTGGAATTTGATGGGATAAAACATGTACTACATACCATCCCCTCCGGTATTTTTCATAAAAAAGCCATCAATGTAGTAGGTAACGGTGTGGTTATCGACCCCGTTATCTTTAGAAAAGAATTAGATGCATTGAAGAAATTTGACCTCGACATCAAATCCATCCTATTAATATCACGAAAAGCACATTTGATCTTGCCCACCCACCGCTTGTTGGATGCCGCTTCGGAAGCCTCAAAAGGAAAAGCGAAAATAGGTTCTACCCTAAAAGGAATAGGACCTACCTATATGGACAAGACCGGAAGAAATGGTATGAGAATAGGTGATTTAGAGCTAAACGATTGGAAAGAGAAATACAGAAATTTGGCCAATAAGCACGAAGCTATGATAAGCTTTTATGATGTGGACATACAATATGACCTAGCAGAACTAGAGGCCGATTTCTTTGAAGCTGTCGAGGAACTCAAAAAACTTACTTTTATAGACAGTGAAGAATACCTGTACCAAGCACAGAAATCAGGTAAAAAAATATTGGCAGAAGGAGCCCAAGGCTCATTATTGGATATTGATTTTGGAACCTACCCTTTTGTAACCTCATCCAACACCACTGCAGCAGGTGCCTGTACAGGTTTAGGGGTTGCACCAAACCAAATCGGTGAGGTAAAAGGTATTTTTAAAGCTTATACCACACGTGTCGGTAGCGGTCCTTTCCCCACAGAATTATTTGATGAAGACGGTGCCACCATGGGGCGTGTAGGTAACGAGTTTGGAGCTACCACAGGAAGACCAAGAAGATGTGGATGGTTAGACTTAGTGGCTTTAAAGTACGCCGTAAGGGTTAATGGCGTTACCGAATTAATGATGATGAAAGGTGATGTGCTAAGCGGATTTAAAAAATTAAAAGTTTGTACCGCATATAATTATAAAGGTCAAAAAATAGAACATCTTCCCTTTAATATTGAAGCGGACAATGTAACTCCCATATATACCGAAATGGATGGATGGGAAGAAGATTTGACCCAAATGGACAAATTTGACCAATTACCCACCGGTATGGTCAAATACATAGAGTTTATAGAGAAAGAGCTTGAAGTTCCCATTAAAATAGTTTCTGTCGGACCAGACCGAACACAGACTATTTACAGGTAACAAAACCAACCTCTCAAATTATTTCAAGGATAGGGGTACCGACAAAAGTCGGTACCCCTATCCTTTTTTTTTATTAAATTACAGAACCAAACCAATAACCAATACAACCCACCATGAGATATCTTAAGTTTCTCCTTCTTGTTCTGCTTATAAATCAATCTTGCAAAACCGATAAAAAAGTAGAAAAAGACACGACCGCCCCACAAGAAACCTCTAGCAACGATGAATGGATAATTCTATTCGACGGCACAAGTACAAAAGGTTGGCGCGCCTATAACGGCGATGAGCTACCACCCGGCTGGGTCGCCAAAAACGGCGAACTTACTTTTGACACAGAATTGGGCCTTGAACAAAATTACACCGGAGGAAAAGACATTATTTACGGCGCAGAAGAATTCGAGAATTTTGAACTTTATTTGGAATGGAAACTTCCAAAAGGGGGAAATAGTGGAATTTTCTACCACTTAAAAGAGGGGTATGGCGGACCGCCGGAAGTAGCCCCTGAATACCAATTGATCGACGACGAAAATTACGCAAGTATCCACGACCTTACCGCCTACAATAAAAGTTTGGGCTATACGGAAAACCCCGAAGAACTAAAACCTTTACAACAAACGGCCTCTGATTATGCTATGCATGCAGCCGATGCCAGTAAAAAAATTCTACATCCGGTGGGGGAATGGAACTCTACCAAAATTGTATTTACCCCCGAAAAAGTAGAGCATTGGCTAAACGGGCAAATGGTCTTATCATTTGTACCATGGTCAGAAGATTGGTACGAAAGAAAAAATTCTGACAAATGGAAAAACAGTGAAGACTACGGTAAATTCAAATCGGGCTACATAGGCTTTCAAGACCACTCCAGCCCCATCTGGTTTCGAAATATTAAAATCAAAAAACTATAATTCATAATTCATGAAAAAAAGAGAATTCTTAAAAAAATCGGCTTTATTGGCATCCTCTACGGCTATTATGCCATCTGTACTATTATCCTGTAAAGACGAAAAGAAAGTAACGGCTGTACCCCAAAAACGCCTTCGTACGGCACACATAGGTGTAGGCAATATGGGAGGTGAAGATTTGAGAGACATCTCTTCGCATGCAAAAGTAGATGTAACGGCATTATGTGATGTAGACGCCAACAATTTGGCAGCAGCAAAAAAATTACACCCCAACGCAAAAACATATACGGATTATAGGGTTATGCTTAAAGAAATCGGAGATGAAATTGATGCCGTAATCGTATCAACACCAGACCATACGCATGCTCCGGCTTCTATGATGGCCATGAACATGAGCAAACCCGTCTATTGCCAAAAACCATTAACACACTATGTTTCTGAGGCCAGAGCCATGAAAAAATTGGCCGAAGAAAAGGGCTTGGTTACACAAATGGGCATTCAGGTACATTCTTTTTACGATTACAAACTAGCCACCTTATTAATACAATCGGGTATAATAGGTAAAGTACATACGGTACATGCATGGTCTCCTAAAAATTGGGGTTATGACGGGCCTGTTCCCGAAGGTGAAGACCCCGTACCGGAAACTCTGGATTGGAACCTATGGTTGGGTACCTCAGCGGAAAGACCATATAAAGAAGGAGTCTACCATCCCGGCAACTGGAGAAAATTGGTAGACTACGGTTGCGGTACTTTAGGGGATATGGGCGTACACATTTTCGACACCCCATACAACGCTTTAAACCTGGATGTTCCCCGAACGATCAAAAATGAATGCAGGGAACCCAACGGATTTGGATTTCCGGAGAAAAACATTGTAACCTATGAATTTCCGGGTACAGAACACACTGCCGAAACATTAAAATGGATATGGTACGATGGTCCTGGAGCACCAGAAATGCACGAAGACCTAAAACTTCCGAACACAGCCGACAACACATCTGATAAAGACTCCTCAAAAAATAAAGAGAACGAATCCGTCGAGGATAAAATTTCTTTGGACGCAAAAATTGCGGGACAAGGAGAATTACCTGAACAAGGAGCTATGTTCGTTGGAGAAAAAGGAAGGTTATTGTTACCTCACTTTATGCAATTACCACAAAAAATAGTAGACGGCCAATATGTGGATATATCTACAGAAATTGCTGAGGTAGAGAAAGCGAACAACATGGGAAAACCTATTAGGGACTATGCTTCGGAAGGCCCTAAACATTATCACCAATTTGTGGACGCCTGCTTGGGCGAAGGTGAAACCAGTGCTCCCTTCTCATATGCATCAAGACTGACAGAAACGATACTTTTAGGAGTCATTGCAGGTAGGTTTCCAAATAAAACCCTTCATTGGGACAGTGCCAATGCCAAATTTCTAGAAGAAGAGGCGAATGTATTCTTAGAGGGCAATTATAGGGACTTTTAAAAAATATCCCCGTTTTATCATAAAAAAGCCACCTTTTGGTGGCTTTTTTATGATTATATTTAAGTACCAATACCTCTTCAACCATGAATACCAAAAAATCAAACTTCTATTTTTTGCTATCAGTTTCATTTCTTTTTTTGTTTCTCGCCTGTGCCGAAAAAAAAGACCCCTTGGTAAAGATCAAACCTAACAGCCGTATTGTTCTAATCGGCAACAACCTTGGGTCAAGAATGCAGAATTATGGTCTTTTTGAAACCGAAATGCATTTAAGGTTTCCTGAAGATTCCCTAAGGATCAGAAATATGTGCGATGGCGGCAATACCCCTGGGTTTAGACCGCACTCGGCACGTAATTCTCCTTGGGCATTTTCGGGAGCAGAAAAATTTCAGACCGAACTTGCACAGCCCTCGGGCAGTGAAGGCTTTTTTCCTTCTCCCGACAAATGGTTGACACAATTAAAGGCGGATATCATCATTGCCTTCTTTGGTTTCAACGAATCTTTTGAAGGAATACACGGTTTAGAAAATTTTAAAAATGAACTAAACGCCTTTATCCTGCATACCAAAAATCAAAGATACAATGGTTTGGAAAGCCCTAACCTAGTAGTAGTCTCCCCTATTGCATTTGAAGACCTTTCCGATAAAACGGACCTGCCCAACGGTTTAGAGGAAAACAAGAACTTAAAACTATATACCGAAGGCATGAAAAAGGTCTGCAAGGCCAACAATATTCCCTTTATAGATGTTTTTACACCAAGTTTAAGCTGGTTTGAAGACGATACCGATTATACCATAGATGGCTCTCAATTAAACAAAGCAGGTTATGAAAAATTGGCCACGTACATAGCTGACCACTTAAGTGGAAACACACCCATAAAGCAATCTAAGAAAAGAGATGTCGTAAACAAAATGGTAAACGATAAGAACTTTTTTTGGCATTATGATTATAAATTTCCGAACGGGGTGCATGCGTATGGCCGAAGATATGACCCATACGGCCCTGACAACTACCCTTATGAAATTAAAAAAGTTAAGGAATTGACCGCAATTAGGGATACGGCCATCTGGTCTATCTTACAAGGTGACGACTACGACATTTCAAATGCGGACTCGAGAACCACAAGCCTACCAGAAGTAGCAACCAATTATAATTTAGCGGATGAAGGTGAAATTATGTCCTATAAATATGGAAAAGAAGCGGAACAAACCTTAACGGTACCCCAAGGATACAAAGTGGAGCTCTTTGCCTCTGAAAAAGAATTTCCCGATTTGGCAAATCCTGCTCAAATATCTTTTGACAATAAAGGCAGGCTATGGGTGGCTACCCTCCCCTCTTACCCTCATTATAGACCCGGCGATACAAAACCCAATGACAAGCTGATTATTTTAGAAGACACTGATAAAGACGGCAAGGCGGACAAACAAACTGTATTCGCAGATAGCCTGCATCTTCCCATAGGTTTTGAGTTTGCCCCTGAAGGTGTTTACCTAAGCCAAGGAACCAACCTTAAACTTTTGACCGATACCGATGGTGATGATAGGGCAGATAAAATAGAGATTATTTTAAGTGGTTTTGACGACCATGACACCCACCATGCCATTTCTGCTTTTTGCGCAGATCCCTCGGGTGCTTTTTACATGTCCGAAGGTATTTTTCTCCATACGAACGTAGAAACATCCTATGGGCCGGTAAGAGCGACCAATGGCGGTTTTTACAGGTACAACCCTCAGCGCAAAAAACTGGACAGAACAGTACAAGTAAGCATCCCCAACCCTTGGGGCATTGCATTCGACGAATGGGGGCAAGACTTTTTTCTTCATACTTCCGGACCAACAGTGAACTGGATGATGCCTAGCACCCTTAAACCCATTTACGGTATTGCCTCGCCCCTTACCGGAGATTTAATAGAAGAGGCTCACCGCGTAAGGCCCACTTCTGGATTAGAATTTATTTCCAGTAGACATTTTCCGGAAGAAGTGCAGGGAGACATGCTTCTGGCGAACTCGATAGGCTTCTTAGGTATTAAACAACATCAAGTATCAGAAGAAGGAACAGGCTATACCACCAAGCACAGACAAGATTTAATAAGTAGTACGGATAAGAACTTTAGACCTGTAGAAATGGAATTTGCGCCAGATGGATCCCTCTATCTAGTAGATTGGCACAATATACTTATCGGCCATATGCAACATAATGCCAGAGATCCTTTGCGCGATCATGCACATGGTCGTATTTACAGGATCACCTACCCCTCTAGACCTCTGGTCACTCCTGCTAAAATAGATGGTGCCTCCATTGATGAATTACTGGACAACCTTACACTCCCTGAATACAGAACACGATATAGAACCCGAAGAGAACTAAGAGGCAGAAATCCTGATGAAGTACTTGAGAAACTAAAAATATGGGTAGACAATCTAGATAAACAAGACCCAAAATACGAACATCACAGGTTAGAAGCCTTATGGGTTACCTGGGGATTGAACCAAGTAGACCAAAACCTTCTTGAAGCCCTATTGCAATCGGAAGACCATAGGGTAAGGGCTGCTTCGGTAAGGGTTTTACGGTACATGGCCCACCAATTGAACAATTCTTTAGAGCTACTAAAAACTGCTGCCGGAGATTTGCATGGGCGTGTTCGCCTTGAGGCCATCACAGCCGCCTCGTGGCTACCAAAAGAAGAAGGTTTGGCCATATTGGAAGTAGCTAAACAACATCCTTTGGATAAATGGATGAAAGATTCTTTCAGCTTTGCCGAGACCAGACTTACAGGTAATTTTTTAAATAAGGACAATGAGGAAGCTATCGTATCACACCTAAAGGGAGACGACTTGGAAATTTATAAAAAAGGCAAAAAAATATATGAAACAGAAGGATACTGTATTACCTGCCACCAAGAAAGCGGAACGGGCTTGCAACAGGCCGGTTACCCTACCCTTGTAAACCAACAATGGGTTGTCGGAGATGAAGAAAGACTGATAAAACTTGTTCTTCACGGGCTATATGGCCCTATGGATGTCATGGGCAACCATTACGAAGGGCAAGTCCCCATGATGGCCTTTAAGGGATTGCTAAACGATGATGAAATTGCCGCCGTACTTACCTATGTCAGAAACTCATTTGGTAATAAGGCATCGGTCGTAGACCCTACCAAGGTGAAAGAAGTAAGATCTGCAACAAAAGAAAGGAAAGATTTCTATACCCCTAGTGACCTATTGAAAGAACATCCTATGAAATAACACCATAAAATACCCTAAAATGAAATCGTTCCACATAAAAAGCCATTTGCCATATTTACTAATATTCTGCATCGCAATATCCTCATGTGGAGAAAAAGAAAAAAAAGAAAGTAAAGACACCCTTGGCGAGAGCGCAAAACAGCCACATATTGTTTTTGTGACCGGTGACGAAGAATACAGGTCAGAAGAATCTATGCCTATGCTCGCAAGTTTGGCAAAAAGAGAATTACATGCCAGGGTTACCGTGTGCTATGCCCTGGACAGTTTAGGTTTTATAGACCCGAACAGAACAGATCATATTTCCGATTTAAATGCATTGGAATCGGCAGACCTCATGGTGCTTTTTACCCGGTTCAGAAACCTGCCTAAAGAAGAACTCAAGTATATTACAGACTATGTCGAATCTGGAAAACCTATTGTTGGGTTCAGAACAGCCACCCATGCTTTTATGTACAAAAATGATACTGCTTTGGCAAAAACATACAACAACGAATGGCCTACCAAAGTATTTGGACAACAATGGATAACCCATCACGGCCATTTTGACGACGGCAAAATACCGGTGACCAAAATATCCGCCATAGACCCCAACAATGTAATTTTAAGAGGATTTTCTCCCTTTAAGGCCTATTCTTGGTTATACCATGTAGATGGTGGTGATTGGAAATTGTACGGGGACTCCACCCCTTTTCTGCAAGGCCGTTCGTTAAAATCTCAACATGAAATCGACAAAAACCTAGATAAATTTCCTTTGACAAACCCAGTTGCATGGACAAAGAGCTATACCGGCAAAAGCGGCAAAAAAGCAAGGGTTTTCTTTACAACACTTGGACATCCGTACGACTTTAAAATACCCGAAGTGCGAAAAATAGCCTTAAACGGTATTTTTTGGGCCTTGAAAAAAGAAAATAATATACCTGAAGACGGGGTCAATATAACATTGGACACGCCCTATGAACCAAACAATTCGGGTTTTGGGAAACTGTATAAATTGAACCAAAAACCACACCCCGTTCGCTAAGGTTTGCTAAAAGAATGCTAATCATATCATCACCTGATTTAAAATATCCTATTTTTGAAAAAAAAATAAACCTTGCATCGTACAGTTTTAGGAGCTATACTTCTTCTTTTTACTATATCTGTTTTCTGTCAAGAAAAACCTGAAGAGCCTAAACAAATAAACATTGTTTACGGGGCTAACTTTACCAAAAACGAAACCGAATATCCAGGAGCATCCATCTTTAGCAAAGATGAAAAACAAGTTCAGTTCGAACATCAGGGTGCCGACCTATGGTGCGATGTTGCCATTTACTTCCAAAAAGAAAACAGGTTGGAGGCCATTGGCAATGTGCTTTTAAAGCAAGGGGACTCTATAGAAATGACCGCCAAGAAAATTAATTATCAGGGCGACATTAAACTGGCAAAAGCTTGGGGAGACGTAGTGCTTACCAACGCCGATATGACTCTAAAAACGGATACCTTGCGTTTTGACAGAATAAAACAAGAAGCCTATTACCAAGACTACGGTACGGTCATAGATTCCGCCAACACCCTTACCAGTAAGATAGGAAGGTATTTTATGGAACTAAAAAAATACCAGTTTTTAGATAGCGTACATATCCAAAATCCTGAATACATATTGGATTCGGAGCAGTTAGATTACTACACCACCTCAAAAAACGCCTATATGTACGGGCCATCTACCATTGTAGGGGAAACGTATAAAATATACTGCGAAAGAGGTTTTTACGATACAAAGGTAGAAAGTGGCTACGGTATAAAGAACACAAAAATTAATTACAACAACCGCATCGTAGAAGGTGATAGTGTTTATTTTAACAAAGCACGTGAATTTGCCTCCGCCACCAATAACATTACCGTTACCGACACCATTAACAATGGAATTATACGCGCCCACTATGCAGAAGTACATAAAGCCAAAGACTCCGTTTTTGCGACAAAGAGAGCGGTTTCCATCTTGGTACAAGAAAAAGAGCAAGATTCTCTTTACGTGCATGGAGATACGCTAATGATTACCGGCAAGCCCGACGAGCGTATTACAAGGGCCTTTAGAAATGCCAAATTCTTCAAAAAAGACTTAAGCGGAAAATGCGACTCCATTCATTCCGAAGAAAAAACAGGCATTACACAATTGATAAAAAACCCGATTATTTGGAACGGAGCAAATCAGATGACAGGTGATAGTATTCACCTCATCACCGATCTTAAAACAGAAAAATTGGATTCTCTAAAAGTATTGCAAAATGCCTTTATCATCTCTTTGGACAGTATAGGAAAAAAGGGATACAACCAGGCCAAAGGTATTAATCTTTATGGGAAATTTATCGAGAACGAACTAAAGATCATAGACCTTGTTCAGAACACCGAAGTCGTTTATTATATGTACAACGATGACAATGAGCTAATAGGTATAGACAAGACCGTCTGTAGTGCCATAAGAATCACCATGGAAAACAATGATGTGGAAGACCTTACGTTTTTCACAAATCCGGATGGTACCATTTACCCAGAAAAAGAATTACCTGAAAACAGCCGAATCTTAAAAGGATTTGTATGGCGGGGAGACGAACGTATTCTCACCAAGGACGATATTTTCGACGATGACGACAACAACCTAGTGCTTCCGGTAATACGTGGAATAGACAACCCGATAGATATCGATGCCGAAGAGGCTGAACGGAGTCAAAACGAAAACGACCCTGTAAACAATATACCCAATAACAAGGCCACGGATCCTAGATCTAAAAAATCTACGAACTAAACACCAAGAATTTCGTGAAGGATGATTTCTTAAAATACCAGGCCCAGACATCACTATATCCATTGGGAATGGAAGTATCACATGCCAAGGGCAGTTATATATACGACACCAATGGAGAGGCCCATTTAGATTTTGTTGCCGGTGTTTCTGCCTGTAGCTTGGGGCATTGCCACCCAAAGGTAGTAGACGCCATAAAAGAACAGGCCGAAAAATATATGCATGTGATGGTCTATGGGGAGTACGCCCAATCACCTGCCACCCAATATGTAAAACTTTTGGCCCAAAATCTGCCCAAAGGGCTCGATGTAACCTATTTGGTAAATTCTGGCACCGAAGCCATGGAAGGTGCCATAAAATTGGCCCGGCGTTATACCGGGCGATCTAGAATCGTGGCGGCAAAAAATGCCTATCACGGTAATACTATGGGAAGTCTAAGCCTGATGGATTTTGAAGAGCGAAAAGGAGCATTTAGGCCTTTGATACCCGATGTACATCACATCAACTTCAACTCTTTTGAAGATTTGGAAATGATTACCGACAAAACCGCTTGCGTAGTATTAGAAACAATTCAAGGTGGTGCTGGGTTCATAGTACCAAAAAAAGACTATTTAAAAAAGGTCAGTGAGCGTTGCAGGCAAGTAGGTGCGCTGTTGATATTGGATGAGATTCAACCTGGCTTTGGTAGAACAGGCAAATTATTCGCCTTTGAACATTTTAACTGTACTCCAGATATTCTGGTCATCGGAAAGGGCATGGCTTCCGGAATGCCGGTTGGAGCTTTCACCTCTAGCAAAAATATTATGCAGACCCTCAGCCAAAACCCTAAAATGGGACACATTACTACATTTGGAGGCAATCCGGTCATTGCCGCAGCAAGTTTGGCAACGCTAAATGTTTTACTACATTCCTCGATTATAGAAGACACCCGTAAAAAAGAAGCTCTATTCAGAAAAAAACTTGTTCACCCTAAAATAAAAGAGATCCGTGGTAAGGGGCTAATGCTGGCATTAATAATGGAAACCCCCGACATTGCAAATAATCTGATCTTAAAAGCAAAAGATGAAAACCTAATTCTATTTTGGCTTTTGTTCGAGCAAAGAGCGGTTAGAATATCGCCACCACTGACTATTTCCAAGGAGGAAATAACTGCAGGGTGTGATATTATATTGCGCCTTTTAGATAGGGTGTAACAATATTTTGTTAACTAATTTGTTAATAATATAGCGTTGAAGTCTACCTTTGACCCCTGACAAAAGATTACTTTTAAATCCATAGTTTAAACAGAATGTTCCTATGGCGTTAGAATCTAACGAAAGACCTGACAAGCCAATTACCAAGTTCGAATCCATGCTCAAGACAGACGATGTCTATTTCTTTGATGCGGAGGATTTCGAGGATATTATTCACCATTATCTTAACAACGGTAAAATTTCCCTGGCAAAAAAAGGCATCAAGATCGGACTTCAACAGCACCCCGCCTCCATTGAGTTAAAATTGTTGCAGGTAGAGGTAATGGTTTTTGAAAACAATCTGGAAAGTGCGGAGGAATTATTGGACGAACTTCAGTTGTTGGATGCCCACAATGAAGAAATATATATTCAGCGTGCAAACATCTACTCTAAAAAAGACAACCATGAGGCCGCAGTGGCTCTGCTTCAAAAAGCATTGGATATATCTACCAATTCTTTTGATATTTTTTCCTTGTTGGGTATGGAGTATCTTTTTATGGACGACTTTAAATCGGCCAAGAAAAGTTTTATGCGCTGTGTAGAGTTCGACAACCAAGATTATTCTTCCCTTTACAACGTCATATACTGTTTTGAGTTTTTAGAGGATTATGATGGGGCTATAGCCTACTTAAATGAATACTTGGAAAAAAACCCCTATTGCCAAGTTGCATGGCACCAGTTGGGCAAGCAGTACTATGAAAAAGAAATGTTTCAAGAAGCATTGACCGCTTTTGATTTTGCCGTAATTTCAGATGACACCTTTATAGGTGCTTATTTTGAAAAAGGAAAAGTGTTGGAAAAATTAGGGAGATACAAAGAAGCTATAGAAAATTATGAAACGACCATAACCATTGAAGACCCCACTTCACATGCCTTTTTGAGAATCGGCAAGTGTTATGAAAAGTTAAAAAACAAAGAAATGGCCAAGTACTATTTCTACCAGACGGTACATGAAGACCCGCTGTTGGACAAAGGTTGGCTGGCTATTACAAACTTCTATTACAACGAAAAAAATTATTCGAAAGCACTGTACTACATAAACAAAGCATTGAATATTGATGGTGAGAACCCTTTGTATTGGAAAAAATGTGCGAATATAAATTTCGCCCTAAAAAATTACGACCAAGCAGACTTCGCCTTTAAACAAGTAGTTGATCTAGGAAACTATGAATTGGACACTTGGTTAAAATGGGCAGATGTGGCCCATATAAACGGAGACACCTATGCGGCGGTACAAATACTTTCGCAAGGAAGGGAATTTTACCCCAACAATTTAAAAATTATCTATAAGACCGTAGGTTTTCATCTTATTTTACAAGATTTCATAAATGCAAGAATAAGTTTAATGGACGCCCTTAAACTAGACAAAAAGCAAAAACAGATACATCTTTTCTTCAATCAATTTCCCGAATACAGCAATTCTGATTGGATTAATGCTATTTTAGCGAGCTACAAAAAAGCTTCTTGACTTTTTACTCCTAAATTATGGGAAATAGAAATTTATTAGATTACATATTTATTACCCTGAAAGGTATTGCCATGGGTGCCGCAGATGTTGTACCCGGGGTATCTGGCGGAACAATCGCCTTTATTTCAGGTATCTACGAAGAACTTATTACCTCTATAAACAACATAAACCTAGGCCTACTGAAGACTTTGAAGGACGATGGTTTTAAAACGGTTTGGGCCAAAGTAAACGGCAATTTCTTATTAGCGCTTTTTACAGGAATATTCATTAGCCTTTTTTCACTGGCAACCTTGGTAAGCTGGCTGCTCGAAAACGAACCTATTTTACTATGGTCTTTCTTTTTTGGACTAGTGGCAGCTAGTGTGTTTTTTGTAGGCAAGGAAATTCAAAAATGGCATTTAGGAACCATTTCGGCTCTTGTTATCGGGGCTTTAATCGCATTTTTTATCACCACTTTGCCTCCAAACGAAAATGTGGATGGCCTGCCCTTTTTATTCTTGTCGGGAGCATTGGCCGTCTGTGCCATGATTTTACCGGGCATCTCCGGCGCCTTTATCTTGGTTCTACTTGGTTCATACAAAACAATATTGGATGCTGTTCATGAAAGAGACGTTAAAATAGTTGTAACGGTCGGTATAGGTGCCATTTTTGGTCTTCTTAGTTTTGCCAAACTATTAAAATGGATGTTCACTAATTACAAGAACATTACATTGGCCCTTCTTACCGGTTTTATTGTAGGTTCTTTGAACAAGATATGGCCCTGGAAAAGAATTTTGGAAACCAAGGTATATGGTGATAAAACAGTAATTATAGATACCAACACCTCTCCGTTAAGCTACGAAGGCGACCCACAAATATTCTATGCCATCCTTGCTGCCCTCATAGGTTTTTCCCTTATTTTTATATTGGAAAAAACTGCTTCTAAAAAGTAAGAGAGGTCCCAAATGAACGATTCACGAACCTTACAGGATAAACTATTCCTAATCATCAAAGGACTTTGTATGGGGGCCGCCAATAAAGTCCCGGGCGTTTCTGGTGGTATCGTAGCCTTTGTTGCCGGATTTTACGAAGAGTTTATTTATTCTCTCCAAAAGATCAATGGCAAAGCCTTAAAGCTGTTGATCAACGGAAGGTTCAAAAGCTTCTATAGGTACATTAACGGTTCGTTTCTTACCCTATTGATCTTTGGTATGCTGGTAAGTTATTTCAGCATTTCAAAAGTGTTGGACTATTTTCTAGAAAAAAAGGAACTATTTGTATGGTCCGCTTTTTTCGGAATGATCTTGGGGTCTATCTACTATATCGGAAAAGATTTTGGTCAATGGACAAAAAAGACAATACCCGCCGCCTTAATTGGTTTGGCCGTGGGCATATCTATAAGTTTTTTAAACCCCGCTAAAGAAAACGACAACCTTCTTTTTATTTTCTTTTGCGGAATCATAAGTGTATCGGGTATGACGTTACCAGGGCTCTCGGGATCTTTTATCCTTATTTTATTGGGAAATTACGTCTTGTTATTAGTAGACTCGGTAAACGCCCTTTACGATACGTTTTCTGAAATATTATTAGGCGACTTTAGCTTTACCTCTAACACAGAACGCTTAAGAACCTTAAAAATATTGGCTGTTTTCACATTAGGTTCTGCCACGGGCCTAGTTACCTTGTCACATATTCTAAGTTATGTACTTAAACATTACAAGCATATTACCACTGCGGTAATTTTAGGTTTTATAACCGGGTCTTTAGGGGTAGTTTGGCCCTGGAAAAAGGCCATCTTCAAAAAAGATTTAGACGGCACTGTTCTTTTGGACTCCAATGGAAAAGAAATAATAATTAATTACGAACGCTATCTTCCCCACCTAGAACTTTCTGAAACATGGTGGGCATTCTTTTTTATTATTTTTGGAGTCAGCATATTATTACTTTTAGATTGGTATGGAAAAAACAGAAAAAGAACCACATAAGTTCGGATTGGTAGGCAAGAACATCTCTTACTCTTTTTCCAGGGGCTATTTTGCAAAGAAATTCAAGGAGCTAGGTTTAAACGGCTATAGCTATGTGAATTTTGATCTGGCCAACATCTCCGAACTAAATGACTTAATAGTCAAAACAGAAAATCTAAAGGGTTTAAACGTTACCATACCTTACAAAGAAGAGATTATTCCATTTTTAGAAAATTTGGATAATGCGGCAGCCGAAATAGGTGCGGTCAACACGGTCAAGTTCAATAAAGATTCTATGACAGGCTACAACACAGATGCCTATGGGTTTCAGAAATCACTGGAGCCACATCTAAAAGAATACCATAAAAATGCTTTGATATTAGGTACTGGCGGAGCATCAAAAGCCATTGCCTATGTTTTAAAAAAATTAGAAATCCCTTACAAATTTGTTTCAAGAACAAAAAGGGAAGATGGTTATACCTACCCAGAATTGACAAAAGACATTATCGAAGACCGTTTGCTTATCATAAATTGTACCCCATTGGGAACCTATCCAGATGTAGATAACAAACCCAACATCCCCTATGAACACTTGAACAAAAGACATCTTTTGTTCGATTTAATATACAACCCCGAAACAAGTGCTTTCCTAAAGAACGGACGAGCTAAGGGAGCCACCACGTTAAATGGGTTAAGAATGTTGGAGTTACAAGCAGAAAAAGCATGGGAAATATGGAACCGATGATCGAAATATAGCGGTGTAAAATTTCTACCAACAAATCAATTCCTATTTTAACCAAATGGTTTCAAGAAAAAAATTACCAGAAGATAGACCTATTGCACAAATCAAAAAGAACAGTTATATTCTTTGCAATTCTTATCGTTGTTACTATATTGTAAACACCTAATATTGGAAAATGTCAGAAGAGGAAAAAAACATAATACCTGAGAAAAAAGTGATAGAAGACAACCCCAAAGTTGCCAATGCGGAAGAATCCAATTTAAAGGAAAATACCGAAAAAGTGGAGGAACAAAAGACTGCCGAGGAAGCTGACAATACGTTGGAAACCCAAACAGAATCGGAAGTTTTAGACGAGATAGAAGAAAGCAACGCAGAGGATGCCGAGGATACCGATACGCAAAAACGCCACGAAATACCATTGCTGGACTACCATTCAATGTCAATGGAAAACTTGGTCGGAGAGCTACAAAGGTTGGTACGAAACGAAAAAGTACAAGCTATTAAAAAGCATGTGGACAGTATCCGTGACGAGTTTAATTTAAAATTTCAAGATTTTATTGAACAGAAAAAGGAAGATTTTATAGCGAACGGGGGAAATGAGATAGACTTCAAGTACAATTCTGTTACCAAGAGACAGTTTAATGAAGTTTATGCCGAATACCGCGAAAAGAGAAATCAACATTACAAGAACCTAGAAAAAAGCCATAAAGAAAATTTAGCGTACAGACTTGAACTAATCGAGGAATTAAAAAGTCTTGTCAATGTTGAAGAAGATATAAATACCACCTATAAGAATTTTAAGGAAATACAAGAGAAGTGGCGAAATGCAGGCCCTATACCTAGAACGGAATACAATAATGTATGGCGCACCTATCACCACCATATTGAAATTTTCTACGATTTTCTTCACTTGAACAGAGAGCTTAGAGACCTTGACTTTAAGCACAATTTAGAAGAAAAACTAAAAATTGTGGAAAGAGCGGAAGCTTTGGCCGCCGAACCAGATTTAAACAAGGCTTTTAGAGAGTTACAGCTGCTACATAAAATATGGAAAGAAGATATTGGCCCTGTTGGCAAAGAACATAGAGAAGAAATATGGCAAAGGTTTAGCAATGCCACCAAAGTAATACACGAAAGAAGGCAAGAATACTTCAAAGAACTGGATGAGCTTAACGAGCAGAATTTAGAAAAGAAAAACGGTATTATCCAGGAGATCAAAACACTCTCGGAAAATATTGCGAACAACCACAGAGAATTACAAAAGCAGATAAAGCAGTTAGAGGAGCTTAGAGAAGCTTTCTTTAAAGCAGGCAAAGTACCACAGAAAGACAACGAAAAAACATGGACAGCCTTTAAGACAGCGGTTAGAAGCTTTAATAGAAACAAAAATGCTTTCTATAAAAATCTAAAAAAGGAGCAACAAGAAAACCTGGACAAAAAAAGAGCTCTTTTAGAGATTGCCCTTTCATTAAAGGATAGTGATGATTTTGACAGCACCACTGCAGAAATGAAGCGCATTCAAAGTGAATGGAAAAAAATTGGCCATGTACCAAGAAAGTTTTCCGATAAGCTATGGAAAGAGTTCAAAGATGCCTGCAACCATTACTTTGACCGCCTACATGCGTCAAAGAACGATTCTTATAAAGAAGAGTCTGAGAACTTAGAGAAAAAGGAAGTTATTCTATCAAACCTAAAAGCCTTTGAACTAAGCGGTGAAAGGGAAGCCGATCTGCAGAAGATAAAAGAATTCATGGAAGACTGGAAAGCAATTGGCCATGTACCCTTTAAACAAAAAAACATAAACCAGAAGTTCAATAAAATAATCGACGCTCTTTTTAACAAGTTAAATATTAGCCCTCAAGAATCTGAGCTATTAAAATATGGCAATAAGCTTCAAAAGCTAAAAGAAGATGACAACCAAGAAAGGGCCATTCAAAAAGAACGTAGTTTTATCAGGAAAAAAATTGAGGAAAGTAAAAATGAAATTCGCCAATTAGAGAACAACCTTCAGTTTTTCTCTAACGATTCGGAAAACAATCCTTTGGTAAAAGACGTAATAAAAAGGGTAGAAAGTCATAAAGAGGCGTTGATTTCTTGGAAAAACAAACTCAAGAAACTGAATATTCTTCAAAACAACCTTCAAAAAGACACAGAGGAAGACACTGGTTCTGAAGAAGAGTAAAAAATACTATACCGTAAATGTTCGTCAATGACAATACCATGTTACCTGTTTTATAAACTAACCTTTTTTATAATATAGCTATGAAAACATATGTTCAAAAAAGTTTAGCTCTTATAACACTTGTCTCTTTGGCGAGCTGTGGTGATTTTGAAAGTTTTAAAAAGCATGAGGAAGAACCATTATCTACCGTAGATTGGTCTGACAAAGAAGTAAATCTAAAAAGTATAGATTCTTTGGTACACGGAAAATCATATCTTTCGGTATACTCTCAAGTATACAGTTACACCGAACATACGTCTTTAGACCTGACAGCCACGGTTAGTATGCGAAACACAAATTCTGACGCTAAAAGCTATTTATTAAAGGCCGACTACTATGACACCCATGGAAAAAAATTACACTCTTATGTTGACGCCCCCATAGCTCTTGACGAACTTGAAACTTTAGAGATCGTCATTGCCGAGTTTGACAAAAAGGGTGGTACCGGAGCCAATTTTATTTTTGAGTGGGCGGTAGAACCCGCGAGCAGTAAACCTATTTTTGAAGCCGTAATGATATCTACATATGGCCAACAAGGTCTTTCGTTCATTACCCAAGGACATCAAATAGAATAAAAAAAATATTCCATAAAAAAGAGGGCTGTTAGCCCTCTTTTTTATGGAATATATATTGTTTATTTTGCAACGTTTACAGCTCTCGTTTCTCGTATTACCGTTACTTTCACCTGTCCGGGATAAGTCATATCGGTTTGTATTTTTTGCGATATCTCAAATGATAATTGAGCCGCTCTCTCATCATTCACTTTTTCACTTTCAACGATTACCCTAAGCTCTCTACCCGCCTGTATAGCGTAGGCTTTCTGCACACCGCTAAAACCAAAGGCTATTTCTTCAAGATCTTTTAATCGTTGTATATAAGAGTCCAGCACCTGTCTTCTCGCTCCAGGTCTGGCACCACTAATAGCATCACAAACCTGTACTATTGGAGATATCAATGTTTTCATCTCTATCTCGTCATGGTGCGCCCCTATTGCATTGCACACTTCTGGTTTTTCTCCATATTTTTCTGCCCACTGCATACCTAAAATAGCATGTGGTGTTTCTACCTCAGCTTCGGTATTGGGCACTTTACCTATATCATGTAATAAACCAGCTCTTTTGGCAATTTTAGGGTTCAGCCCTAATTCAGAGGCCATGACCCCACAAAGTTTAGCAACCTCACGTGAGTGCTGTAATAAATTCTGTCCGTATGAAGAACGATATTTCATTCTACCTACGGCCCTAATAAGTTCTGGATGCAGCCCGTGTATACCCAAATCTATGACCGTACGTTTTCCTATCTCTACAATCTCGGCCTCTATTTGCTTTTCCGTCTTTTTAACGATCTCCTCAATTCTTGCCGGGTGTATTCTACCATCGGTCACCAACTTGTGCAACGATAACCGGGCCACTTCCCTTCTTACAGAATCGAAACAGGACAAGATAATGGCCTCTGGGGTATCATCTACTATTATCTCTACCCCGGTAGCAGATTCCAGTGCCCTAATATTTCTTCCTTCCCTACCAATGATCCTACCTTTAACATCATCGGATTCAATATTAAAAACAGACACACAATTCTCTACGGCCTCCTCTGTACCTATTCTCTGAATGGTATTGATTACTATTTTTCTTGCCTCTTGCTGTGCCGTTAATTTGGCTTCCTCTACCGTGGTCTGAATATACCCCATGGCATCGGTTTTGGCCGTATCCTTAAGACTCTCTATTAGCTGACTTTTGGCTTCCTCTGCAGACAATCCGGATATCACTTCCAGTTGTTGAACTTGGCTTTTGTGAAGTCTATCTACTTCTGATTGCTTTTTCTCATAGAACTCTTTTCTATGCTCAAGATCTTTCAGTTTATTGTTCAACTGGGCATTCAATTGCTTGTTCTTGGCAAGCTCACTACTTACTTGAGACTCTTTGTCCCTAGTTCTTTTTTCAGCTTCGGCAATTTTCTTGTCTTTATTAATGATGACCTTTTCATGCTCGGCCTTCAATTCTAAAAATTTCTCCTTTGCCTGTAAAATTTTATCCTTTTTAATGTTTTCCCCTTCAATTTTCGCCTCTTTTACAATATGGGCCGCCTCTTTTTTTGCATTGGCTATTGTTTTAGAGGCCTTCCCCTTTTCCATAAACTTGGCAATCGCAAAACCAACTGCCAAACCTATAATACCTACTATTATAATCATTGTACTATCCATAGTGTCATATATATATTTAAAAAAAAAGCCCACATTGGAGAAGTTTTGTACAAACTCCGGTAAACAGGTTTAGGGCTAACAGACTGATCAAGGATCCTTATACAAGTAAGGCTTGCTTTTACAACCTAAACTCACCCTTTTTAAACAAATTAATGTTGAGTTCGTCAAAAGATAATACCAATGTGGGCAGTAACTTAATGTATTTTAAAGAACGTTTTTATTTTGCAGCCAGCTGAGAATCGACCAAATCGGCAAGCGCTTTTAAACGTTCCTCCGCTTTTTTGGTTCCTTCTGTTTGTTCTATGCCTTTCTGCTCTATTTTTGAGGCAAACTGTAAGGCGCACATGGCCAAAACATCTTGCTTATCCCTAACGGCATAATTTTGCTCAAACTTTTTGGCCAAATGTTCTATATTTTTGGCCGCTTTTCTTAAACCTTCCTCTTGACTGGGATCTATCGTTAATGGGTAGACCCTATCCGCAATGGAAAGCTTTATTTTGAGCTTTTCTGACATATCGTTAACATTATTCCGAAAGCTGTGCTATACAATAGTCCAACTCCCTAATCAATGTATTTATTTTAAGCTTAGCTTCTGTTTTATTTGTATTACTGCCAAGCATCGTATTTGCAAGTTTAAGCGAATTATACTTTTCCTCCCATTCGGAAACCATTTGCTGTGTTTTCTCCTGATCGGCCTTTATACTCATCAATTCATCTTCCAGCGTCTTATTAGCCTTGTTAAGAACTTCCAATCTATGAAGCAACTTGCTAATCTTATTCTCTAAGGAATCAACGATTTTAATTAATTCGCCCATACACAAATTTGATGCGATTTACACAAAGTTAACATTCGTTTATTGACTTAGCAATACTTTTTATAAATATTCTTTTGCCATTTACCTAAACCACCGAAAACATTAGCCTTTAAAGTCATTTGTTATATTTACCATCTCCAACTTTCACCAATTGACGGCTATTAATTATTTTCGTACCAACTTTATAATCGCTATGAAAAAAATCGCCATAACACTACTGCTAATATTTTCCATGAATTTGTTCGGGCAAGAAAACTATCCTAAAGACGCCTTTAGGTTGCCCTTGGACATACCAATAATTTTGGCCGGTACCTTTGGTGAATTACGCTCCAATCATTTTCATTCGGGCATCGATATCAAAACCCAACAAAGAGAAGGTCTTCCGGTGTACAGTATTGCAGATGGTACCATTACTAGAATAAAAGTATCGCTTTGGGGGTATGGCAAAGTTATATATGTAGCACACCCTAACGGATATACCTCGGTATATGGGCATCTTCAAAAATTTTCCCCAAAAATAGAAGCCTATATAAAAGAACTGCAATACAAAAAAAAGTCGTACGAGGTGGAAGTCTTTCCAAATTATGGCGAGCTAAAGTTAGAGAAAGGGGAGCTTATAGCTTATAGTGGTAACACTGGAGGCTCTTCTGGGCCCCATCTTCATTTTGAAATACGAAGTAGCATATCGGAAAAGCCAACAAATCCATTATTGTATGGTATAGAAGTGGCGGATGCGACCAACCCTACTCTAGAAAAACTGTTCGTATACCCACTATCGCAAGATGCCCAAGTAAACCAAAGTACAGACAAAATTCAAATCAATTATAGTAAACAGCCGGACGGCTCCTATTTGGCCAACAAGATAAATGCCCTCGGAAAAATTGGTATCGGATTTGTTGGTTTTGACCGGCAAGATATGGCCGCGAACAAAAACGGGGTGTACTCGGTCTCTTTAACGGTTAACGGAAAAACATATAGTTCATATGACTTTGAATCTTTTTCTTTTGGTGAAACCAGGTATATAAACACCCTTATCGATTATGAACATTATGGACAATACGGGCAAAGAATCCAAAAGACTTTTAGGTCACCCGGCAACAACCTGAGCATCTACAAAGAGCTTTATAACAATGGCACTATTGATATAAGGGAAGGTTTAAGCTACAATGTTAAACTCACAATCAAAGATTACAAAGGCAACGATGTTACCCTTAACATTCCTATTGAAGGAAAAAGGGAAGAAATCAAAATTGCGAAAGACGCTGAAAAAACCGATAATTTTGTGATAGCCAAAAAGCCCAATAATTTTGATTTGGGAGCCGCCAAGGTATATTTTCCCGAAAATACCTTTTATGAAGATTTTTATATCGATTTAAAAAAGGGCCAAGACACCGTGACCATTCATAGAAATACGGTTCCGGCCCACAGAAACTTTACCATCACGTTCGATGTTGACAAATATTCCGATGAAGAACGCAAAAAACTTTTTATCGCTAGATTGGACAGTAAGCTAAGACCAAGTTATATAAGTACCTATAAAAGGGCCAATACATTCACCGCCAGAACCAGGTACCTAGGTACATATACTTTGGCAAAAGATACCGTTCCCCCCAAAATAAGGACCAAGAATTTTAAAGAAAAGCAATGGCTTAACAACTACAAATATTTAAGTGTTCATATTTCTGATGACCTTAGCGGAATTAATACCTATTCCGCCACCCTGAACGGCGAATGGATATTAATGGAGTACGAACCTAAAAGAAATACACTTACCTATAATTTTGACGATAAGATCTTAGATAAAAAACAATGTAAACTCGTTGTTACCGTTACAGATAATGTAGGCAATACCAGCACACTGTCTACTTCCTTTTATAGAAAATAAAATCTTTGGGATTTTGCAAACATTTTTTTCTGCTCATGTTATTCTGCCAAACTATTTGTATTGGGCAGAATGCGACTATTACAGGGGTTGTATTGAACGAAAACAATGAACCCCTATCTAATGTAAATATTGTTTCAGAAGAAAATGGAACCGCAACGGACGATAACGGCTTTTATATTTTAAGCATACTCTCAGACACAAAAGTCTCTATCACATTTACCCATTTAGGTTATAAGAAGGTGATACTGAAGAACCTTTTACTTGGCACCAACGAAACTTTTGAGTTTAACCCCGTCCTTAAGTTAAATACCATTCAGGTAGATGGAGTAACCGTGACACCAAATGGCGAAAAAAAAGTAAACGATATTCTATCTATTTCACCTGAACAAGCAAGAAAAATACCAGGGGCCAATGCCGGTGTAGAGAACATTCTAAAATTATTACCAGGGGTTACCTCTAATAACGAACTTAGCACACAGTATTCTGTACGTGGCGGCAACTATGACGAAAACCTGATCTACATTAACGAAATAGAAGTATATCGGCCTTTCTTGATCAGATCGGCACAGCAAGAAGGTTTAAGCGTTGTAAACAGTGACCTAACGCAAGATGTGAAATTCTCTCCCGGGGGCTTTCAGGCAAAATATGGCGACAAGCTGTCATCGGTATTGGACATTACCTATAAAACCCCCTCTTTATTTACCATTAAAGGAGATATTAGTTTATTGGGTATTAGTACAAGCCTAGAAACAAGGGCAAAAAACAAAAGATTCGGTAGTATTACGGGTGTACGGCATAGAAACAACGCCTTATTGTTAAACAGTCTACAAACCCAGAGCAATATTAGGCCTTCGTTTACGGACGTTCAAAGTTTTATGAGCTATCAATTCTCCAACAAGTTCAATCTTAATTTTTTAGGAAATATTTCTGTTAACAACTATAAGAACGAACCCTTTCAACGGCAAACAAATTTTGGCACTTTTAATGCTCCCCAAACCCTTAGCATTTTCTACGAAGGATCAGAAGTCAACCGATACAGCACGGCATTAGGAGCTTTAAAGGGAAATTACTACCTAAATCAGAATACCACCCTTAAATTAATATCTTCCATTTACCACACCACTGAAGAAGAATATTCAGACGTAGTGGCCTCCTATGCCTTGGGAGAAGTGGACAGCAACCCAAATAGCGAAAATTATGGCGGCCCCACAAATACAAGGGGCGTAGGATCACAGTTCAACAGATCCAGGAACGATCTAGATGCCTTGATATTTAATCTAGAACATAAAGGTATCCATCATAAAAACGATACAAAATTAGAATGGGGCGCCAAATACACCCATGAAGATATAAGAGATCAGCTCAGGGAATCTGAATTTATAGATTCCTTGGGATTTTCGGTCCGCCCCCCTACTAGCGAATTCATAAACGATCAACCAGAAACACCTTTTAACGCCCCATTAGTTGCCTACCAGAACGTAAATGCTATCAATTTTGTTAAAACAAATCGTTTTATGGGCTATGTGCAGATAGGGGTTCAAAAAAAATGGAAAGAACATAATATTTATTATAATGTGGGGCTTAGGTCCCAACATTGGACAGTAAGTGGCAAAAAAGTTGAAAAAGTGGCACAGACCGTTCTTAGCCCAAGAGTACAATTCGCAATTAAACCAAATTGGAAAAAAGACATGCTCTTTAGATTGTCTGGAGGTGTATACCACCAACCTCCTTTTTATAGAGAGCTAAGGGACAGCACTGGCACCGTTAACCCAAACGTTAAGGCACAAAGGTCCTTACACTTGGTAGCAGGTAACGAGTATAGCTTTTTGTTATGGAACCGGCCATTTAAACTTATTACAGAAAGCTATTACAAAAAATTAGACCATGTTAACCCTTATACTTTAGAAGATATTCGTATACGGTACAGTGCAAATAACAGTGCAAAAGCATATGTTTATGGGGCCGAATTAAGAATGAACGGGGCTTTTGTTCCCAGTACCGAGTCATGGATAAGCCTAGGTTACCTGCAGACCAAAGAAAACAGAAACGGCAGGGGGTATATTTCAAGACCCACCGATCAGCGCTTTAAGATGGGGATTCTTTTTCAAGACTACATTCCAAATATTCCCGATTTAAAAATGTATTTGAACTTGGTATACAGTACTGGTGTACCAGGTGGGTCCCCCAGCTATGCCGACCCTTACATTTTTCAGAATAGATTAAGAGATTATAAGCGTGCTGATTTAGGAATTTCCTATATTTTTGCAAGCAAGAACAAAACCTTTGAAAATGATCATTGGTTACGCTCTTTTAAAGAACTAAGTGTTGGTTTTGAGATTTTTAACCTGTTCAACAATCAAAATTCGATAACAAACACGTGGGTGCGAGATGTAGATAGCAAAAACGAATATGCCGTACCTAATTATCTTACGTCCAGGGTTCTTAATTTAAGACTACAAATGAGATTGTAATTACTATGCAAAAAATAATTTTCTTCTTAATATTATTAGGTAGCGTTACCGTAAACGCCCAAAAGAATATTTATGAAAATGCGAGGTTCGACCAATTGAGCCGCAACCACAAAGTACTGGCCATACTACCATTTCTGACCAATTTAGATTTAAAGATCAACGCCACGGCCGAAGATTTAAAATCTTTGGAAGAAAAAGAAGGGTATGCCGTACAGAATGCCCTGGAAACTTATTTCTCTAAAAGAAAGAAGAAAAAGAAATTGTCGGTAGAATTTCAAAACACCAAAGATACCAAAGCCATTTTGGCCCAGAACAATATCGATTATAGTAATATTGATGTATACACGACCAAACAATTAAGCGAAATATTAGGTGTCGATGCGGTCATTAGCGGTACCATCGACTTAAAAGTTCTTTTATCAAAAGGGGTCTCTACAGATTTTAGTATCACCGATTATTTTTCTGGAAACGCAGATTATGGTCGTATAGGTGTTAAGATCAGCGATGGTGATACCGGTAAGTTACTATGGAAGTACGAAAAGGAAATCAATAAAAAAACAGGCAAGAACACCACTGACCTAATTGATAAAATGATGAAACTTGCCATTAGAAAATTTCCTTACGAAAAAGAGAGAAAAAAGGACAGAAAAGAATAACCAGCAATGTGTTATTGCAACGTAAACTCCTTTAATACGCCGACCGTATAATCTATATCCTCTTTTGTATTATATTTTGAGAAAGAGAAGCGCAATGATGGTTTCTTCAAATCTTCTTCGTTCAAAATTTCCGACAGCACATGAGAGCCCTTATCGCTTCCAGACTGGCATGCACTACCTTTAGAACAAGCGATACCCTTAATATCTAAATGAAATAATAACATCAACCCTTTCTCTGGGGTTACGGGCAAACATACATTTACCAATGTATAAGTGCTCTTATCCATATTACCAGAAAGACCATTGAACTTCGCATCCGGTATTTCGGTCTTCACTTTCTCTATAAAGTATCTTTTTAGTTCTGAAACATATTGTTGTTCTTCCTTCAAATTGTCATACGCCAAAACAAAAGCTTCCTCTAAACCTACAATATTATGAAAGGCTTCAGTACCGGCGCGGTATCCCCTTTCTTGTGCACCTCCCGATATCATACAACCTAATCCAGAATTTTTTCTTATAAAGGCAAAACCAACTCCTTTAGGCCCATGGAATTTATGTGCGGCGGCCGCCAAAAAATCTACGGGAACTTCTTTAACATCCCACTCAAAATGCCCAATGGACTGTACAGAATCGGAATGAAAAAGAGCTCCGTGATCTTTCACTAAATTAGCAATTGACAGAACATCTATCTTATTACCTATTTCATTGTTTACGTGCATTAAACTTACTAGTTTCTTACTATCGTCCTTCTGCAACAATTCTTTCAAATGCTCCTGCTTTGGGGTCCCGTCGGCATCAAGATCTACAAACTCTAGGTTTATTAGGCCATTATCTCGTAAATCTTCAACGGTATGAAGCACCGCATGGTGTTCAATTTTACTGGTAATTATGGTCTTTACCCCCAAATCTTTGACGGCACATCTTAGTATCATATTATCTGCTTCTGTACCACCAGAAGTAAAAATAATCTCTGAAGGATGAGCGTTCATTCGTTTAGCAATGGTCTTTCTAGCGCTTTCTATGGCTGTTTTGGCCGTTCGCCCAAAACTATGGGTAGATGACGGGTTACCATAATCGTTCGTTAAGGCATCTTGCATCTTGGCAATTACCTCGTCCCTAACCCTTGTTGTAGCCGCATTATCTAAATAAACATGTTTCATTGCTCTCACAGTCATTTTAAAGGGGACAAAAATAATTTAATTTAAGTTAATTTACACTTAAATGCTTTTAAAGCTTTCTCGGCATATCCAATATTTAATTTAAATTTGAATCATGAAAAAATGCATCGGTATTATTCTCTTTACACTATTGTTTTCTTGTAATGATGGTGACCTTGAAATAGAAACCATAGATTTTAACAGTATTGAAACCATTCAATATTGCGATGAAATATCCACAACATCGTCCAATGTACTTTTTAAGATAAACGGGGACGAGGCCTTGATCATAGAACTGCCTAGCGAAGCGATCAAAAATGAAGCTACGACCGAGGATATTGTTATTGAAGTAGATGAATCGGCGTCTGTGATTTATCGTGTATTTTCAGATGATGTAAGCTCTAGCTATTTTTGCGATGATGTTCCTCCGGTCTCGCCCACAGTTTTAACGGAGGTGAACGCCGAAGACGGGCAAATTTATATAACTACCGTAGCCGTAGACTCCGTAACCTTTGAGCATACCATAGCATTAAGTGGTATTTCATTGGTAACCGATGATGATAGTAGAATAACAGATCTTAGCATTAACGAATTCGGGGTTATAACCACAAGTTTATAACGATCAATAGTTCTGGTAGATATAGACCTCGGTAGCGCCCAGACCGTATTTCTGGTAATCGGCATCGTAGTACTTCACGTTTTCGTATTTCTTAAACAGATAATAGAGTTCTTCTTTTAATACTCCGGCCCCTACCCCATGTATAAAAACTACTTTTTGAATTCGCTTGCGAATGGCAAAATCCAATTGTCTTTTTGCCGTTTCCAACTGCAAGTTCAACATATCATGGTTGCTTAGCTTTTTCGGATTTTTAACCAATTGATTAATATGGAGGTCCACCTCCATTTTAGGCATATTCCTCTCTTTTGGTTTTACGACCTTTATATTTTTTCTTTTTGGAAGTTCCTTTTCTTTTTTAACCAATGCAACCTCATAGTTGCTCACTTTTATATCATTGTCTATTCTAACCAATTCACTGCTATCAAATTGCAAAGAAAAACCATCATCGCTATCGACCGTAACAATAGAACCGTTGATCTTAACAATTTTACCACTGATCACATCATCAATGGCCTCTACCCTGTCTCCTATTTTTAAATCTGCCAAAGTTTTGTTTTGATTAGTCAAAAATAATGGTAATTTTCGGCTTTCGAACAATTATCAAATATGCGGTTTTTAACTTTTTTTTACTTCTTGGGTATCGAAAACTATATGCTTCCATGCTTTACCAAACAGATTTTTGATATGGATTGCCCAGGTTGTGGCCTGCAAAGATCTCTTCTTTTTTTAGTGAGAGGAGAATTTGTTTCTGCCTTTAAAATGTACCCCGCCATATACCCCATGCTTTTACTGTTCATGTTTTTGTTGATCAGCAAATCTACCCATATAAAATATTCTAATTTGATTACCAATGTATTAATGGTAACAACCGTAGGTACAGTATTGATCAATTACATACTAAAATTCATATAACTAAACCTTTAAATTATGGAACAACAAAAATTACCCAATGTTACTATTATCATAGTACTATCCATTCTTGGCTTCGTTTGCTGCTGCTTCGCAGGATTACCCGGAATATTGCTAGGTGGTATAGGACTATTTCTTGCTCAGAAAGATGAAAAGACCTATAAAGCAAATCCAGAGGATTATTCTAACTACAGTACCTTAAAGACTGCAAAAATTATTGCTATCGTGGTTCTTGTATTGGGTATAATCTATTTTTTAATGACTGCCTGGTCTATCTACAATACAGGTTGGGACGCGCAAATGGAACAGTCTCGCCAGATTTTAGAACAATGGGGAATCGAAGAATAAATAAATATGGCCAATCAACCTTTACCTGGGGCAAGTAATGCTCTAACATTCGGAATATTATCCATTGTATTGACCATATTCTGTTGTGGTCCCTTCGGTGCTATATTTAGTTTTATCGGCTTAAGCAATGCTAAAAAAGCTGAAAACGTTTATAAAACTGATTCGGATAATATGTATAGTGGTTTCGAAAATGTAAAAACAGGAAGAATCTTATCCTATATTGGACTAGGTCTTGCCCTTGTCTATTTAATTTTCGCCATTATTTACTTTGGTGCCATTGTAGCTTTAGTGATGGCATCGTCGCAAGGAGAATTTTAATTATATATAATAACAGCGATAAAAAAAATCCTCGATGTACATCGAGGATTTTTTTATACCTATTTTTTAAATTCGGAGAGTGTTTTAATGATAATTGAAACACAATCCATCAATTGTTCACGGTTCATCACCAAGGGTGGTGCAAACCTTATAATGTTGCCATGGGTAGGTTTGGCCAATAATCCATTTTCTTTCAATGCCAAACAAATATCCCAAGCGGTAGAACTATCTTCGGTATCGTTTACCAAAATGGCATTTAAAAGACCTTTGCCCCTAACACTGTTTACCAAATCACTGGTTGGTATAAACTTATTTAACTCCGACCTAAAAAGTTCGCCCAACTCAAATGCATTTTCAGCAAGGTTTTCTTCCTTAACAACTTCCAAAGCTGCCATACCCACTGCTGCCGCTATTGGGTTTCCTCCAAATGTACTACCATGGTTGCCCGGACGTATAACTCCCATGACATCGTCATCGGCCAAAACGGCCGACACAGGATAGGCACCGCCAGAAAGCGCTTTCCCTAAAATTAAGATATCGGGTTTTACATTCTCATGATCAACTGCTAACATTTTACCTGTTCTGGCAATACCTGTTTGTACTTCGTCCGCAATAAAAAGTACCCCATATTTCTCGCACAATGCCTTGGCCTTGTTCAAATAGCCTTCAGTAGGTACATAAACACCCGCTTCTCCCTGAATAGGTTCTACTAAAAAACCAGCAACATTTTTATTGGATTTCAAAGCCGCTTCCAAGGCTTCAAGATTATCGTACTCTATTTTTATAAATCCATCGGTATACGGTCCAAAATTCTTACGTGCTATGGGATCGTTACTGAAAGATATGATAGTAGTGGTTCTACCGTGAAAGTTATTTTCACAGACAATGATCTGCGCCTCGTTTTCCGATATTTTCTTTTTCTCATAAGCCCATTTTCTACAAATTTTCAAGGCAGTCTCCACCGCTTCTGCCCCAGTATTCATAGGTAACAATTTGTCGAACCCGAAAGTCTCGGTCACGTATTTTTCATATCGGCCCAACATATCATTGTAAAAAGCCCTTGAAGTCAAGGTTAACCTTTGGGCCTGGTCGGTCATTGCCTTTACAATTTTTGGGTGGCAATGTCCTTGGTTTACTGCCGAATAGGCCGAAAGAAAATCGTAATATCTTTTTTCTTCAACGTCCCAAACGTACACACCTTTGCCCCTGCTCAATACTACTGGTAAGGGGTGGTAATTGTGTGCTCCGTACTTGTTCTCTAAATCAATCGCCTGTTGCGATGTTAATTGCTCTAAAATAGCCATTTCATTATGAAATTAAAGTTGATAAAATAACCATTCCTACTGTACCTTTATTCTTTCGAAGACTCGAAAAAGCAGCGTGGGAGAGAAATCATCCTTGAAGGGTATCAAAAATACAAATTTAAGTTATCAAAATAAACAATATCGACGAACGCCCACATTCATTGTTAATACTATGTATAACTATATTCGCATTCCAAAGAAACCATTTATTTTTGCGCTATGCGAAAAAAGAAAAAGCGGCAGGTATTCGAAAATGTCGAAGTAGTAGATGCCGGAGCAAAAGGAAAGACCATTGGAAAGGCGCCCGACGGACGGGTCATTTTTTTGACCAATACTGTTCCGGGAGATATAGTGGATGTTCAGACCACAAAAAAGAGAAAAGCCTATTTTGAGGGCTCGGCCATAAAGTTTCATACTTTATCCGACAAGCGGGTTTCTCCAGAATGCCAGCATTTTGGGATCTGTGGAGGCTGTAAATGGCAAAATATGGGTTACGGGCACCAACTCTATTTCAAACAAAAAGAGGTTGAGAACAACCTAAAACGCATAGGCCATTTGAATCTTCCTGAAATAGACCCTATTCTAGGTTCTAAAGAGCAATATTTCTATCGTAACAAAATGGAATTTTCATTTTCCGATAGTAGATGGTTAACATTGGACGAAATAAACTCTAATGATGAAATAACAGATAAAAATGCCTTAGGTTTTCACATTCCGGGTATGTGGGACAAAATATTGGACATTAAAAAATGCCATTTACAACGTGATCCTTCAAATGCCATTAGACTGGCTACCCGTAATTTTGCCATAACCAATGAATTGTCATTTTTTAACCCCAGACGGCAACATGGTCTGCTCAGAACCCTTATGATCCGTACCGCATCAACAGGTGAGTTAATGGTCTTGATACAATTTTATGAGGACAACAGAATAAAACGAGAGCTTTTATTGAACCATCTTAAAGAAACTTTCCCTGAGATAACCTCTCTTTTGTACGTCATCAACCAGAAGCAGAACGATACAATTTATGACCAAGAAATCATATGCTTTAATGGACGCGACCATATATTCGAGGAAATGGAAGGTCTTAGATTCAAAATAACGGCCAAATCTTTTTACCAGACCAATTCTGAACAGGCGTATGAACTATACAAGATTACCAGACAGTTTGCCGACCTTAAAGGTGATGAGCTTGTCTACGACTTATACACTGGCACAGGAACCATAGCGCAATTCGTGGCAAAAAAGGCTAAAAAAGTAGTAGGTATAGAATCTGTACCTGAAGCCATTGCCGATGCAAAGGCCAATGCCGCTCGCAATAAAATCGATAATGTAGATTTTTATGTAGGTGATATGAAAAATGTTTTTAACGAACAATTCATTGCCGAAAATGGGGTACCCGATATTATCATAACAGACCCCCCAAGAGATGGTATGCACAAAGATGTGGTACAGCAAATATTGAACATATCTCCCAAAAGAGTAGTCTATGTTAGCTGCAACAGTGCTACACAGGCTAGAGACTTAGCCCTAATGAAAGAAATGTACAACGTGGTAAGAGTACAGCCCGTTGATATGTTTCCGCAAACCCACCATGTCGAAAATGTTGTACTTTTGGAAAAGAAAAAATAACATGGCGAAATTTCGATTGTTCGTTTTTATCTTACTTGGTATTCTCATGGCCGCCTCTTGTGAAAAGGATGATATTTGTGTAGAAGGGGATACTCCATTACTAGTCATCGAATTTTATGATATTTCCGATACGTCCACATTAAAAAGTGTAACGGCGTTACGAGTGGTCGGTGAAGGTCAAAGTACAACGGTAAACACGGTATCTGACAGATCCGATTTAAGCACCATCACCATACCGCTAAAGACCGATTCGGACGAAACAACTTTTTTGTTGATTTCCGATTCTGCCTCTGATGACTCAGGAGCTGAGACCGGTAACATAGATACGGTTACCTTTAATTATGAGCGTATCGAAGATTTTGCCTCACGTGCCTGTGGTTTTGTTATCAGTTATTCAAATCTATCGGCAAACGTACAAACGGACAGCGAACCTTGGATAGCGGATATTGAAGTCGTTATAAGTGATATTACAAACTCAGATTCAACCCATGTTAAGATATTTCACTAGTATTTTTATTCTTCTAAGTGCAATATCCTCTATTGCACAAAGTAAACCTATTGATACCCAACCAAAAGATACGGTCGTATATAAACAGTCTTATGGCATTAGAGCTGGTATAGATTTAAGCAGACCTATAATTTCTGCCCTTGACGACAACTATAGGGGATTTGAAATCGTTGCCGATTATAGACTTACTCAAAAACTATATATTGCCGCAGAACTTGGGACAGAAGACAAAACCAAGCAAGAGGACCTGTACAACTTTACTACATCTGGGAGTTATCTAAAAGTTGGTCTGGACAACAATACATATGCAAATTGGTACGGAGAACAAAATTCTATTCATATGGGAGGCCGTTTGGCCTTTAGCTCTTTTAGCCAAACCCTGAACAATTATCAATATTACGACTCTAATAGATACTGGAATGCCGATTCATTTGCCGAAGGTTCTAGCGTAGCCGAAGAATTTTCTGGAAGAACCGCAGTTTGGGTCGAAGCTGTATTTGGAACCAAAGTAGAATTATTTGCCAATATATTTATGGGCGCAAGTATTAGATTAGGTTTTTTGGTTTCAAATAGTGACGGAGGAGACGATCGTTTCCCTAACCTATGGATTCCCGGTTTTAACAAGGTTACCGACGGAAGCAACTTTGGTGTAGGTTACAACTACTCAATTTCATACTTCTTGCCTCTATATAAGAAGAATAAAAAAACTGAGAAGAAAATAGAAGAACTGGAAAAAGAACAATAACTATAGTTCTTTGATCTCTTTCATAAAAATCCACTTCATCATTAGTTTTTCTTTTCCTTTTATTTGAGTCACCGCAAATTTAGGAGATACGACCATCGCCATTATGGCCGAAAGAATGGAGATATAAACTGGTTTGATATCTGAAATAAATGCGAGACCAAATCTTGCCAACAAAAAAATAACGGCAAATCCGATGAAATTAAAAACCAATGCCTTTTGTTTTGCTTTCATTTATTTAAGATCTGTTGTGTTTGGCTTTTTTACTTCCTTCGTACATCTCGTACTTTACCAGTCTGGATTCTAAGTGACTATTAAAAACCTTTATTTTTCTAGAAGGCCTAAGCCCAACAAATTTTAAAGCATCTAGGTTAGAGGTTATCATCCAAGCATTTGTACCCGGATATCCTTGCTTTAATGTATCTCCGATAGCACTATAAAAATTTTCCATTTCAATATCCAAACGTTCTCCATAGGGCGGGTTAAAACAAATATGTAACGGTCCATCGGTTTCTTTTCTTGTCTTAAAAAAATCTTTCCTCCCTACGGTGATATACTCCGACAAATGGGCATTTTCAATATTATCCTGCGCCTTTCTTACTGCCGATGGCGCTTTATCATAACCTATAATAGTGTGATGAAATTCCCGTGCCTTTTTAAGGCTTGCATCTACAATCTTGCCATAAAGTTCTTCATCAAAATCATACCATTTTTCAAAAGCAAACCCTTTTCTATTAATATTAGCAGGAATATTACATGCAATCATAGCGGCCTCGGTCAACATAGTTCCACTACCACACATAGGATCCAGAAAATCACATTGTCCGTCCCATCCACTCAATAACAGCAGACCCGCGGCCAATACTTCATTTATTGGAGCTATATTCGTAGCCGTTCTGTAGCCTCTGTGGTGCAGGCTGCTACCCGAACTATCTAAAGACACATTACAGTTATTCTTATGAATATGAACATTTATTCTTAAATCAGGATTTTTAACATCAACATCGGGTCGTTTACCATCGGTATCCCTGAATTTATCAACAATAGCATCTTTTGTTTTTTGAGAAACATATAGCGAATGCGTAAAATTATCGGAATGTACCGTGGTATCAATAGCAAAAGTGTCGTCGACAGAAAGGTATTCTGACCAATCCATACGATAAATTTTACGGTAAAGGTCATTTTCGTTACTTACCTGAAACGAGTGTATGGGCTTTATAATTTTAATAGCGGTTCTAAGGCACAGATTTGCCTTGTACATAAAACCGTTATCCCCTTCAAAAGTGACATTACGCACACCTTCTTTAACATTTCTGGCACCAAGGTTTCTAAGTTCCTTTGCCAATATTTCCTCAAAGCCAAAAAGTGTTTTGGCCACCATTTTAAAATTATTACCCATAAGCTATTTTTAGCGTAGCGCAAAAATACACTAATTTTGACGCAGAGAAAGGTTCAGCTCTCTGATCCAATACGAAATAAATTATAAATGATTTATATTTTACCAATTCTTG
>NZ_LDAS01000001.1:1714984-2069318 GCF_001020565.1 Maribacter thermophilus
TATTCGTACTCTTTACTCTTAATAAAGATTCGTGTTTCTTTCTTTTTAGGTCGATAAGGACCCTTGTCCCTATCTTCCCTGTTCCAATATGTCAATGAACGTTCTTCCGCTTCGCGGATCGTGGAGAATATCGGAGTCGAACCGATGACCTCCTGCGTGCAAGGCAGGCGCTCTAGCCAGCTGAGCTAATCCCCCGTTTCCTGCAAGTGGCCCGTTGCCGCTTTACAGTTGACAGTTGACCCAACTTCCAGAATTTCCAGTACTTCAATCTATGAACGTATCCCCTTTCAGGGGGCTCGTAGTCCCAGGCAGACTCGAACTGCCGACCTCTACATTATCAGTGTAGCGCTCTAACCAGCTGAGCTATGGGACTGTCCCTACTTCCCTCCCCGTAAGAAGGTCCGTATTTGTATATATCGTTATCGCGGAGAAACTTTCCTTAAAAAAAACAACAGCTCATTATATAAATCGAAAAAACGGGACCGAAGACCTCTTCCGACAGTCGTCGGGGACCGTCCTTCAAAAGGACAATCTCTAGAAAGGAGGTGTTCCAGCCGCACCTTCCGGTACGGCTACCTTGTTACGACTTAGCCCTAGTTACCGATCTTGCCCTAGGCCGCTCCTTGCGGTGACGGACTTCAGGCACTCCCGGCTTCCATGGCTTGACGGGCGGTGTGTACAAGGCCCGGGAACGTATTCACCGGATCATGGCTGATATCCGATTACTAGCGATTCCAGCTTCACGGGGTCGAGTTGCAGACCCCGATCCGAACTGTGACAGGTTTTATAGATTCGCTCCGCCTTGCGACGTGGCTGCTCTCTGTACCTGCCATTGTAGCACGTGTGTGGCCCAGGACGTAAGGGCCGTGATGATTTGACGTCATCCCCACCTTCCTCACGGTTTGCACCGGCAGTCCCGTTAGAGTCCCCATCTTGACATGCTGGCAACTAACGGTAGGGGTTGCGCTCGTTATAGGACTTAACCTGACACCTCACGGCACGAGCTGACGACAACCATGCAGCACCTTGCAAATTGCCCGAAGGAAAAGGTATCTCTACCCCTGTCAATATGCATTTAAGCCCTGGTAAGGTTCCTCGCGTATCATCGAATTAAACCACATGCTCCACCGCTTGTGCGGGCCCCCGTCAATTCCTTTGAGTTTCATTCTTGCGAACGTACTCCCCAGGTGGGATACTTATCACTTTCGCTTGGCCGCCCAGGTCTCAAGGACCCGGACAGCTAGTATCCATCGTTTACGGCGTGGACTACCAGGGTATCTAATCCTGTTCGCTCCCCACGCTTTCGTCCATCAGCGTCAGTATATGGTTAGTCAGCTGCCTTCGCAATCGGTGTTCTATGTAATATCTATGCATTTCACCGCTACACTACATATTCCGCCAACTTCACCATAACTCAAGACCAGCAGTATCAAAGGCAATTCTATAGTTGAGCTACAGACTTTCACCCCTGACTTACCGGCCCGCCTACGGACCCTTTAAACCCAATAATTCCGGATAACGCTCGGACCCTCCGTATTACCGCGGCTGCTGGCACGGAGTTAGCCGGTCCTTATTCTTACGGTACCGTCAGTAGGGTACACGTACCCTTTTTTCTTCCCGTATAAAAGCAGTTTACTACCCATAGGGCATTCTTCCTGCACGCGGCATGGCTGGATCAGGCTCCCGCCCATTGTCCAATATTCCTCACTGCTGCCTCCCGTAGGAGTCTGGTCCGTGTCTCAGTACCAGTGTGGGGGATCCCCCTCTCAGGGCCCCTACCCATCGTAGCCATGGTAAGCCGTTACCTTACCATCTAGCTAATGGGACGCATGGCCATCTTCTACCGGCCGAAGCCTTTAACCTATAAGAGATGCCTCCCATAGGTACTACGGGGCATTAATCCAAGTTTCCCTGGGCTATTCCCCTGTAAAAGGTAGGTTCCATACGCGGTGCGCACCCGTGCGCCGGTCGCCGGCAAGAAAGCAAGCTTTCTCCCGCTGCCCCTCGACTTGCATGTGTTAGGCCTGCCGCTAGCGTTCATCCTGAGCCAGGATCAAACTCTTCATCGTTGTTCTGTATATATTCGTCCCAACGACTACCGAATCCGTCCACGGCCCCGATTCTCTCGATCTAATTCTTTGTTATCTTTTTCTACCGTCGCCCTAGAAGACCTAAACCTCCCAAAACGACTTTTCTCCACAATATTTCAATGAACTTCCATTCCTGTAAAAACGTCTCCCGAACTGCGCCGTTCCCCGTTTTTTTTGCTTGGCTGTTTGCCTAAGCGGGTGCAAATATACAACTGTTTTTTAAACCGGCAACCTTTTTTGAAAAAAATTATTTTTTCTTTTCCGGCCCCCGTAAAACCTCAAAAAACAATGAACGTCGCGATCCCCAGGATCTCCCCGCGGAACCCCTAAGGGTATCCGTCTAACGGGCTGCAAATGTAAGACCCTTTTTTAAATTAAAAAGAAAAAAATCACTTTTTTTTGACATAAAATTCACACCCCTTTTCAAACACCCTATAAAAGAACATCTTACAACCTCCACTAC
This sequence comes from Maribacter thermophilus, assembly GCF_001020565.1. Taxonomy (GTDB): domain Bacteria; phylum Bacteroidota; class Bacteroidia; order Flavobacteriales; family Flavobacteriaceae; genus Maribacter; species Maribacter thermophilus. The sequence continues at coordinate 1,717,538 of NZ_LDAS01000001.1, forward strand.
ACCCTAAAAAAATGCATCGCTCTATGAAAAGCAATATAAAAAATCACCTATATAATAGGAAAGCCTAACCACATGTACAGAAGTAATATCTGTAAAGCCACAACAAAACATAAACAACTACCTATATATGTATAATTATCACAAAACATAGCTACAATATATTGTGGACATTATCACAACATATTATCTTTGTCTTCCTGTTACAAAAATAAAAGATGATAGAAATTACTTTGCCGGACGGCTCTATTAAAGAATTTGACAAAGGCATTACCCCAATGGGCGTTGCAAAGACTATAAGTGAAGGACTTGCAAGAAATGTTATTTCAGCAAAATTCAATAACACAATAGTAGAAACCACCACACCTTTATCTACCAACGGATCCCTAACCTTATATACATGGAATGACAAGGAAGGTAAAACGGCATTTTGGCATTCTACATCACATATTGTAGCACAGGCCTTGGAAGAATTATACCCTGGGGTTAAATTAACCATTGGCCCCGCAATTGACAACGGCTTCTATTATGATGTAGACCTACCCAATGGTACTATTTCAGAAAAGGATTTTCCTAAAATAGAACAAAAAGCATTGGAAATTGCACGTGGCAAGCACGATTATAAAATGCGTTCTGTTTCTAAGGCGGATGCCCTTAAATTTTATAAAGACCAAGGAAACGAATATAAGGTTGAACTTATCGAAAACCTGGAAGACGGCACTATCACTTTTTGCGACCACGATACCTTTACCGATTTATGCCGTGGAGGACATATCCCCAATACAGGTATTGTAAAGGCCATTAAAATCTTAAGTGTTGCCGGCGCATACTGGAGAGGTGATGAAAACAAGCCTCAACTAACAAGGGTGTACGGTATATCGTTCCCAAAACAAAAGGAATTAAAAGAGTATTTGGAGCTTCTAGAAGAGGCAAAAAAACGAGACCATAGAAAACTAGGAAAAGAATTGGAGCTTTTCACCTTTTCGCAAAAAGTAGGACAAGGACTTCCTTTATGGTTACCAAAAGGCGCAGCTTTAAGAGAACGCCTGGAAAACTTTCTGAAAAAAGCCCAAAAGAAAGCTGGTTATGAAATGGTGGTAACCCCACATATTGGCCAAAAAGAGCTCTATGTTACCTCTGGTCATTATGCTAAATATGGCGAAGACAGTTTTCAACCTATAACCACACCGAAGAAAGACGAAGAATTTCTTCTAAAACCCATGAACTGTCCTCACCACTGCGAGATATACAACACAAAACCGTTTAGCTATAAAGAACTTCCTAAAAGGTATGCTGAATTTGGTACCGTATATAGGTATGAACAAAGTGGTGAACTACATGGCCTAACACGTGTAAGAGGTTTTACTCAAGACGATGCCCATATTTTCTGCACACCTGACCAACTAGATCAAGAATTTAAAAATGTAATAGACCTATCCTTATATGTATTAGGTTCTTTAGGTTTTGACAATTTCACGGCCCAAGTATCGGTAAGGGACTTGGATAATCCGGATAAATATATAGGAAGTGTTGAAAATTGGGAAAAAGCAGAACAAGCAATAATCAATGCAGCCAAAGAAAAAGGTCTGGATTATGTAATAGAAAGTGGTGAAGCTGCCTTTTACGGACCAAAGTTGGACTTTATGGTAAAGGACGCCCTTGGAAGACAATGGCAACTAGGAACCATACAAGTAGATTACAATTTACCGGAAAGATTTGATCTTACCTATAAGGGAAGTGACAATGAAATGCACAGACCTGTAATGATCCATAGAGCTCCTTTTGGAAGCATGGAACGTTTTATAGCCCTGTTACTGGAGCATACGGGGGGTAATTTTCCATTATGGCTGATTCCCGATCAAGCTATTGTATTGCCGGTCAGCGAGAAACATGAAAAATATGCTGAAAAAGTTTTAAAATCATTAGAAAATAACGAAATTCGCGCCCTAATTGACAACAGAAACGAAACTGTAGGCAAAAAGATCAGGGAAGCCGAGATGAATAAAATACCATTCATGCTCGTTGTTGGAGAAAATGATGAGATTGCAAATACTATATCCGTTAGAAGACACGGAGGTGAAGATTTAGGAGCAATCACCATTGAACAATTTAATGACTTGGTAACAAAAGAAATAAATAGTACCTTAAAGTCGTTTTAGAAAAATTAAGTTTAATTAAAAAATATTAAGTCATAGCAATACGTAAAAGATTCAGGCCTCAACCTAGAAGGGAAAACAAAAACCCTCACAACATTAATGAAAAGATTCTTGCTCCAGAAGTAAGATTAGTAGGAGACAATGTGGAAGTTGGAGTATATCCAATAAGAAAGGCTTTGGATATTTCCAAAGAACTTGAATTGGATTTGGTGGAGATTTCACCTAAGGCGAATCCTCCTGTTTGTAAAATAATCGATTATAAGAAATTCTTATACGAACAGAAGAAAAGAGACAAGGCCATGAAGGCCAAAGCCTCTAAGGTTGTTGTTAAAGAAATTAGGTTTGGCCCTAATACCGACGATCACGATTACGAGTTTAAAAAGAAGCATGCCGAGAAATTCTTGAAAGACGGAGCTAAATTAAAGGCATATGTTTTCTTTAAAGGTAGGTCTATCGTATATAAGGACCAAGGTGAAATATTGTTATTGAAATTGGCATCTGAACTGGAAGAACTTGGAAAAGTTGAACAAATGCCAAAATTAGAGGGTAAAAGAATGACCATGTTCATCGCCCCTAAAACTAAAGGAAAATAAAAAGCATTTCTTTGTACTTGAAATGCATTAGAAAATACTGAGTGCTGCCTATACTTGTTATGGGCAGTTTCAGCATAATAAAGTGAGATTAATTAAATAAATAGGAGAAAATGCCTAAACAAAAAACAAAATCGAGTGCCAAAAAGCGTTTTAAGCTTACCGGTACCGGTAAAATTAAAAGAAAGCACGCTTTTAAAAGTCACATTCTTACAAAGAAGTCTAAGAAGCGTAAGCTTGCGTTGACACATGATACCCTGGTACACCAGCATGATGTTAACAGTATTAAAGAACAATTACGCTTAAAGTAATTGAACAACAAAAGGTAAAATTATTAACCATGGAGTTAGGCCAAAAAAGTTCCTGAATTGATTAGGACGCCTACTACAAAAAATTTAAAAAAATGCCAAGATCAGTAAATGCAGTAGCTTCTAGAGCCAGAAGAAAAAAGGTGATGAAGCAAGCCAAAGGTTACTTTGGAAGACGTAAAAACGTTTGGACAGTAGCCAAAAATGCGGTTGAAAAAGCAATGTTATATGCTTACAGAGACCGTAGAAACAAGAAAAGAACTTTCCGTTCTTTATGGATTACCCGTATTAATGCAGGTGCCAGATTACACGGAATGTCTTACTCTCAGTTTATGGGTAAGGTAAAAGCCAATAACATAGAACTTAACAGAAAAGTTTTAGCCGATTTGGCCATGAACCACCCTGATGCTTTTAAAGCAATCGTTGAGCAAGTAAAATAACAAACAATATATCTCACTTTAAAAAATCCGATTCTAACGAATCGGATTTTTTTATTTTGGTCCATTTTTTCTACTTTAAATAACGAAACCAACCATTTTGCCATACATAAAGGTTATCACAACATAACTTATTGGGCCGTACTATTGGCATACTCTTCTACATACCCCAAGCTGTTATCACCAACCCTCTACCCTGGGCATAATTTCTATGTTCACAAAGATACACACCTTGCCATATTCCTATATTTAATTTTCCGTTTGTAATTGGTACTTGTACCGATGCTCCCATTAATGATGCTTTTATGTGCGCCGGCATATCATCAGGACCTTCGTACGTATGGATGTAATAAGGAGCATCTTCAGGTACCATAACATTGATATGACTTTCAAAATCTTCTCTAACGGTTGGGTCGGCATTTTCATTAATCGTTAAACTAGCCGATGTATGCTTGATGAATACCTGCAAAAAACCTTTTTGAATATGCCTAATTTCTGGTATACTCCCCAAAATTTCTTCCGTTATCAAATGATACCCACGTTTATATGGCCGTAATACAAGTTCTTTTTGATATAGCTTCATTTTCAAATATTATTAAATAAAGGTAAAACTTTCAGCTTTCTTCCTTTTAATAGGCTTCATTGAAATATCTTTACCATTTATTATTGTTTATATATGGATCTATCAAAGGTTAAAATGGTCGTTTCCGACATGGACGGAACTCTTTTAAACGACAACCACGAAGTTAGCGATCGTTTTTTTGAGCTTTTCAAAAAAATGAAACAACAGGGCATTATTTTTGTTGCTGCCAGCGGTAGACAATACCATAGTATCGTAGATAAATTACTTCCGATAAAAAATGATATTATCGTAATTGCCGAAAATGGCGGTTTTGCCATGCAACAGAACACAGAACTCTTGTCTACCCCTCTACCCTACCAAGACAAAAATACGGTATTGGATATTTTAGAACCTGTTGACAATATTTATCCTGTACTTTGCGGCAAACACAATGCCTATATTAAAAAAGGTTCGGAAAAATTTGAATCAAAACTAAGGGAATATTATACAGATTACAAAGTATTGGAAGACCTAAAAGAATTTGATGGGGAAATACTCAAAATCGCCATCTATCACTTTGAAAGCTCAGAGCAATATATTTACCCCAGTGTATCCCATTTAGAAAAAAAATTAAAAGTAAAGGTATCCGGAGAAAATTGGGTAGACATCTCAAGTCCAAATGCCCACAAAGGTTATGCCTTGAACAAGGTACAGGAACTTTATAATATTAAACCGGAAGAAACTATGGTCTTTGGCGATTATAACAATGACCTTGAAATGTTGTCCTTGGCCCATTTTAGCTTCGCGATGGAAAATGCGCATCCGAATGTAAAAAAAGCGGCCAACTACCTTACCGATAGCAATACCAATTTGGGTGTAGAGCGAATTCTAGAAAAGCTGGTAACAAGTTAATTCCATGTTATTCTACAAGTATTCTTGCCTTTATGGTCTTATATCTATAAACGGACAAGTTGATCTTCTCAGATAAAATAATGCTGGAGTTAGGGGCTATCTGTTTGTACAAATTCTTGTAATGCCCAATTTCTCTACCATCTTGGGTAAAGATGCTAAAAAACACCTTGAATTTTCCAAAGTCGGGCTTAAATAATTCGTTCGAGTTATTTTTAATTTCATAATCAACATTAATAGCATTGGAATCATAGGAAACCTCCTCCACTAACAACACTTCTATTTCTAAATTATTAGTCACATCAAAAGGTTCGTGATGCGATGGGGACATTTCATAACTACTTAAAGCCATAGAGCCACAACTATGTACCAGCACAACGACACAGATAAAAATAATCCTTTTAAATTTTATCATTTTATTTTATGAAGGTTGATAATATTTTAACTACTCTCGCCTCGTTATGCAAGTTTTTATACTTACTCTCGACCTCATCAAAATCGGCCCTATAAAATCTGTAATAATCATTTAGTTCCTCTTTAATACCATTTATGGCACTATGATGTAAATACTTTTTTATAGTGGTTTCACCTACAAACAACAACACGTATGTTTTCTGGTACCTTTTAAACAATTGCTTAAAAAGCCGGGGGTTATCTGTATAGCGAAGTTTATTCTCACTGGATAATTCATCTAACAGGAGCTCTAGTAAGGGTAATTGTCTAATAGTTTCGTTATTCACCGTCAACATAAGATCTGTAAGCTGAACAATGCTATTGTCCAGTTCCCTTTTTTCATATTTTTCATCCAAAAAGAGCTTAGATAAAATAACCATCCGCTTATCGAACAGTCTTTTAAGTTCTTCTGAATCACTGGAGATGGTTTTGTTCAGAGATATTTCCTTATCATAAACTTCGTAAAAATCGATTAATTCTTGTGATATCTTGGTGACCAAAATTTTCTCCTTATCCTCAAGAACACTTAAATCCAGATATTTAATCTCCTCCGATTCTTTTATTTCCCTATTAAACACTTCAACAAAATACGCATCTGTTTCTTCAAAACCGACATTGACATCACCCTTATCATTGAATTTTTTACTTAATCTCTTTAATTCGGCCAAATACTCATAATGGCTCAATAACTTATACAAGACCAATGCTTTTTCTTCGTTTTTCTGAAGGTCAGCTTTCGACCGCATGGCTTCATTAACCCCTAAGAGCCTTGCACCTGTATTTTGATAAAACACGTAACTAGGGTTATGAGAACCTTTAAAGTTTGGTGGTGCTCCAGTAGTTTGATCTTTTCCTTCACCAAAAAAGTTTTCTTTTTTGGAAATCTGCTCTAAAGGCATGTCTTTTAGATAGGTATAACTTGCTCTATAGTTCAACTGTTCAATTTCCTTATATACCTCCAAAGCCTTTTCATTTTCACCTAAAGCGTAATATGCTCCAGAAATGTTGGCCAAAAGCCCCCAAACAATCTTACGTTCCTTCTTGTCCTTTTTATTATACTTTGTTACCTGGGTCCTCCAAAAATCGATTTTAGGAAGTAGTCTATCCTCCAATAGCGATTGATAATGTGGACCAGGATCAATGTCGGCCAAATTAACAAGTTGATCTATGGAGTTTTGAAGTTCGGAAAAATCATATCCCTTTTTCTTGTTATAGGAATATAGGTATAAGGTCGATTTTTTACGTCTTACATCTAATACATCTTGTAAGTGCACTATCATCTTATAATATAAAGGTCCGGACAAACTTCCACCAGCCCGTGCAAAATATTTTTCCGGGTTTTCCAAAAAATGAGCCTTCATTAAATCTATCGCCTTTTGCTCTGTTTTAATAGATTGGTTTTCAAACGCTGAAATGCTATGAAGCTCATTAACATCCTCTAAAACAGTTTCATACAGCATATTGTTTTGAGTATCCTTTACTTCTATTTTTAAACTTCTCAGCATTTTCAATTGACCCGTATACCTGTCCTCATCCCCATTTACACCACGCTTTTCCTTATACCCTATTACTTTAAATACAGTAGGTTGCGGAACAAAATACACTCTTACATCTGCCTTATCAAAAGGTACTGTTTTATATGACCATAGATCTAAATCGTTAACAAAACTTGAAGAGATGGTAGTTTTTACATTTCGACCTTCCAAAAAATCAACTTCCTCCCCATTTCTATAAAATATAGCCGCTCTTACAGGTAAGGGCTCTTCATCTACCGAAAAACCAATATTCCTTGATATACTTTTCACCAAGGGATAGTTCCACGAATAATAGTCAACGGATTTTTGTTTTGGGTTTTGGCCCCATGCAATAAAAACGGACAAAAAAAGGAATATTAATAGTAGAGAAGCACTTTTCAATATAATTGGTTTTTGGAACAAAACGGACAATAATCATTATTATTGAAAGTCGACAACTCTTTTTCACATAAGCCGTAAAGTGGAAATCAATCGTGCAACGATCTATCTTATTTTAGATTACTTGGCAAATACCCCATGGTTCTTTTAAAAGCTTTGGTAAAATGCTGAGGGTTAGAATAACCAACCTCATAGGCGGCATGGGCTATAGTTGCCCCATCTTGGGCTATTAAACTTTTTGCCGCTTCCATTCTCAATGCGGTAATATACCTAAAAATGGGCATGCCATACACCTTTTTAAAATCACGTTTTAATTTTGTCGCATTAAATCCGGCTATTTCGGCAAGATCCAAAATCTTAAGCGGTTCCTTCAGATTTTTTCTAATATGGGCTTCTACCTTTACCAAGGCCAAATAATCGGAATTCATCAGTTTATTATTGTTCTTCGATATTTCCAATGTTTGTCTTCCCATCAAAAAATCGATCAACAACACAGTCAGTTTGCTCTCTAAATACCTTTTTCTTATCTCACCTTTGTAAGGGCATTGCACAATCTCATTGATCTTACTACGAATCTGGGGCGGTATAAATTTGCTTTTGTCCCACAACACAAAAGAATTAGAGTTTAGAATAGCATGCTGTAGTTTCCCGAACGATTTTTTAAAATGAGTACCGAGAAGCTTTGGCAATAACTTTGGTTTTATATAGATCTCAAACACTTTCGCATTGCCCTTATAAAATATATCACGCCCTTCGGTAGTAGGGTAATAAAACATATTACAGTGATTCTCGGGAATTTGAACCAAGTATTTTATATGGCTCAAGGGTTGATAAGAATAGGTACCTTCTAACGAAAAATGGAATTTAATCAAGTGCTGATCACTGATAACCCTTATTTCCGAATCAAATTCGAAAAGTTGTTGTGGATTAGAAAAATCAATACCGTTTATAAACGCAACATCATCTTTATTCGTGACTTCCACATTGTTAAACTGAACAGAATTCTCGAAATAACTGTCTTTAAACAACTGCTTCACGTGTATTTCTTTACACAGCAAATTTCCATAATCAGTACTGTTCTCCTCTAACTTCATTACTTCCTTTTGCGTATATAAAAATTCTTTTTGCGGTACTATACCCCAAATCCTGTTTTTAGATTTGCAAAGTTATCTATTTAGACTAAATCTTAATAAAAAGAAAGGTCTTTTTTTAATGATATGAAGAACTTATACATTGTTTTATTTCTTATAGTTTTCTCATCAGTCCACGGACAGCAAACTTTTGGTACCATTTCCGGTAAAGTAACCGATACTTCCGGAAATCCCCTGCCCTATGCAAATGTTGTGGTAGAAGGCCTAAAACTTGGGGTGCTGACAGATGATAGTGGATCTTATACCATAAGTAAGATTCCTTTTGGAAAACAAAAAATCATTGTTTCATTTATCGGTTATGGCAAACGGTCAAAAACCATTGAGATCAATGAAAGTTCCAATTCCATTAGAATTAATTTCACCCTACAGGAAACAGCAGAGAATTTAGATGAGGTAACCGTAAACGGTAAGTCTACGGAGACAGAGACAGAAACAGAAGGTTTTGCTGTAAACGCCGTAAAAACAAAAGAGGCTAGCCTTAGAAATATTCAAACAAATGAATTGCTAAATACAACGGTCGGTGTAAAAATCCGTCAAAATGGAGGTTTAGGTTCGGATGTCAACTATAGTTTAAACGGTCTTTCGGGTGATGCCGTAAAAATTTTCATAGACGGTATCCCCATCTCCATCTACGGTTCTTCATTTAACCTAAACAGTATTCCCCCATCAATGATCAAGAATATTGAGGTTTATAAAGGTGTAGTACCCGGACATCTGGCAGATGATGCTTTGGGTGGGGCCATCAATATAGTACTTCACAAAGAAGCCAAGAACAATTTAAATGCCTCTCTTTCTTATGGGTCTTTCAACACCATACAAGCAAGTGTTAACGGTACCTACCGTTCTAAAAATTCAGGGTTTACCGTAAAAGCTTCTCTTTTTAACAATTACTCCGACAACAATTACAAAGTTTCAGGAAGAAGTGTCGTTGTTACAGGTCTAGGTGGGGTACAAACGCCTATTACCGCAAGAAGATTTAACGATGCATATAGATCTACGGGTGGTTTGGTGCAGATTGGTTATACAGATGTAAAATGGGCCGATCAGTTTTTCATCGGTATTACAGGGTCCGACGACTACAAAGAAGTACAGCATGGAGCTTTTATGACCATTACCCCTTATAAGGATCGATTCTTGGAATCAGATGCCTTATTGGCCAATCTCACGTACCAAAAGAAAGACCTTTTTACCAAGGGGTTGGATGTAAATATAAACGGTGCATATGGCAAGAGAAACCGTACTGTTAATGACACTGTTGCATGGGCCTATAGCTGGACAGGAGAAAGAGCTATAGATTATAAAGGAGATGAATATCAATATACATGGGGCTCTCAACAAGAAGGAGGACCTACATTGGCCCAAATAAAAAGAAACGTAGCATCTATTAGATCTGGTCTGTCCTATGCCATTAACGACCATCACAAGTTTTTACTGAACCATGTGTATAGTGGGATCGACAGGGAAGATAGCGATCCTTTACGTACAATTTTGGAAAATACATTTTATGGCACTAGGGATCTACACAAAAACATATTTTCCCTAACCTACGAACTAAACGCTTTCGATGAAAAATTAAAAGCTAGTATATTCGGAAAACACTATCAACAAAAAACGACCAGTGTAGACCCTGCTATTGCAACCGATACAAACGGTAACGACATCATAGTCGACGAAGTTGTAAGCAGCAATAAAAAATATGATGGGTATGGCTTTGCCGCTTCTTATGCCATTACCCCAAACGTTACACTTTTGGCCTCGGCTGAAAAAGCCATACGATTACCGAACGAAACCGAAATATTCGGTAATGACGGTGATAACGTAGTAGCCAATTCCAGTATTAACCCAGAACAAAGCGATAATTATAATCTTGGATTTCGGTTTGGGGCGTTCAATATTAAAAAACACCAATTTACCGTTTCTACCAATCTTTTCACAAGAAACATAAAAGACAGAATTGGTCTGCCTATAGAAACTTCATTAAATGTAGATGATGAGTTAATACTTTATGTAAACCAAGGCAGCGGAACCTCTAAAGGCATAGATGCGCAATTGAACTATACCTATAACAACAATTTTGGGCTCAACTTCAATATTTCCCGTTTTGATCTGACTATCGAAAACAATGGGGTAGAAATTGACGTACCAAATACACCATTTTTTACCATGAACGGTGGTTTGCGCTATTCATTTAAAAATGTTGTACAGAAAAAATCGCAATTAAACCTCTTTTACAACCTATACTATACCGATGAGTTTTCTTATCTGGTTTCACAAGGTTCCAATACTGTGGGCGATGACTTTTTTAAAGTACCCGAGCAACTACAACAAGACTTTGGACTTAGTTACATATTTCCAGGCAACAGATTTGTAGCAAGTTTCGACATCAAAAACATATTTGACAAACCGGTATACGACAACCTATCGGTACAAAAACCCGGAAGGGCTTTTTATTTAAAAATAAATTATCGAATCAATAATTTTTAACCATATAAATACTTTTTAATATGAAACGATTCTTTTTGAATTATAAAACCTTGGCCGCTACTGTACTAACGGTAGGCCTAATGACCGCTTGTAGTAGCGATGACAATTCTGTTGATGTTGATATTGATACCGAAACGGAAACTGAGACAGGAAACGAAACTGATTCTAGATGGATTACCGTTGCAGCGGCAAGAATGGGCGAAGAGCCTGGAGACGGAAACGGAGGGACTTTAATTTATGCCGTAAGCAGTGAAGATGCGAAAGATCCTACGGTCTCTATAGAACCATTTGATAACGGATTTATAGTACCTTCCAATAGAACCGCCCGCTTACAGTCTTCTGAAGACGGCAATACTATTTTTAATATAAGCTATGCCGGCGATACAGGAGGAAATTACTCCAAATACACTGTAGAAGGCGGACAAACTTTTACACAAACAGGATCAGAGATAAGTATCGCCCCCTATGTAGGTACCGCTCCAAGATGGATAAAATTATTTGACGGAGACCAAACGGGAGCCGCTGTTTATGTATCTACAGAAATTGAAACTGACGAAGAAGGAAATTACACCCGTACAAATGCTACTATGGGTATTGTAACATTAGATTTGGTAAATTCTCAAATAAACAATTTTCAAGAGCATAGTGTTCCTTTGAGCGAAGAAGAAGAAGCTGCCGGTTACTACATCTCAAGAATTGACATGCCTACACTTAATGCCGCCGGAGATAAATTATATATCGGCGCCCGTTTAAGCAAAGTTGACCCTGCCACAGGAGAAAGTGACAGTGATTACGAGATATTAGGCTCTAAGACCATTGTATTGGATTACCCTTCTTTGTTAAACCCAACTGTGATTACCTCTACCGTAGGACACGGAAACACTAATGGATATCGTAGTATCAATGCCTTTGAATACAACGGAAGTGTATACCAAGCAAACCAAAGTGACCCTGAGGGTTCTCATATTTTAAAAATTGACGCCGATAACGAATATGACGACTCGTATGTTTTTAATTTAGATGATGCCTTAGGTGTAGAAGGTGCTTACATTCTTGCTTGGAGACCTGCCGCTAACGGAAAAGCTGTTATTGCTTACCGTCATAACGGATCTGCAGAAGGTGTTGCAGGAGCACAAGGCTTTTTCGCCTTAGCTGACTTAAATGCTAAAACAGCTGTAAAAATTGATGACATTCCATATGATACAGATTTCTACCTATTCCAATACCAAGGTTTTGTGGTAGACGGAACTGAAATATACGTTACAGAAGCTCCTGTAGGGCAGAACGGAAACATCTATGTTATAGAAACAGAAACAGGTGAAGTTACCAAGGGTGCAGAATTGGTAAACGTAGAAGGAAGCCATTTTATAGGTGTATTCTAAAATTATAGTACCAATCTTGTTGTTCCAATAAACCAGAAAGCAAGAACATTTATTATAAAGAAAAACCGTGGTCTTAGACCACGGTTTTTTTATTTATACAGTATACTTCTAACGAGTAAAGATTCTTATCAGGTCTTTTGTTTCTTTTTCTTTGCTGCCGGAAAAAGCACGTTATTGAGAATTAAGCGATAACCGGGAGAAGTAGGGTGCAGTTCCAACTCCGTTTTTGGATCGCCAACCCTATGTTGGTAATCTTCCGGATCGTGCCCTCCATAAAAAGTGAAAAAGCCTTTCCCCTTTATTCCATGTATATACCTGGCCTCTCCATTTATCTTATTCTCTCCTAAAACCAATACCGTAGGTTTTATTTCCTCTCTTTTAAAAGCCGTCGTCTGCCCCATAAACCCTTTTACCAAAGATGTATGATTTTGACACAACATAGTAGGTACCGGATCCCATTTTGCGGAAAAATCCATTAAACTAAAATAATCGGATTCTTTAGGAACATTACCTCTTTGCGAAGTCATGTCAATAGACGAAAACTCATATTTTAACGGATTACGTTCCAATGTAAAATCCGTAAAAGCAAAAGTGTTACCATAATCCAAACTTGCTTGGTAATTAGGGTCGGAAGGATCTCCATCGAACATAGGCTCACAGATATCAACATTCTCTGCCGCCAGCGCAATATCAAAACTATCCGTAGCGGAACACATAGCGAACATAAACCCCCCACCTATTACATAGTTTCTTATTTTTAGGGCTACCGCAAGTTTCTCTTCAGAAACCTTGTCATACCCCATTTTTTTTGCCAGTTTCTCCGCCTCTTTTTTTCCTTCTATGTACCAAGGAGCCGCCCTATAGGCCCCATAAAACTTACCGTATTGTCCCGTAAAATCTTCATGGTGCAAATGCAACCAATCGTACAGAGCCAATTTATCGGTTAAAACTTCCTCATCATAGATGGTAACGTACGGAATTTCGGCATAGGTCAATGCCATGGTAACCGCATCATCCCAAGGCTGATTCCCCTTAGGTGAATAAACTGCTATTTTTGGTGCTTTTTCTAAAATAACGGCATCCTGATTTCTTGACGGACTACTTATTTCGTCTAATATATTATTAGCCTGATCGTCTGACAAAACTTCAAAAGATACACCCCTGATCTGACATTCTTTTCTAATTACTTCCCCGTCCGGTAATAAAAAGGAACCTCCCCTATAATTTAAAAGCCATTGCACCTTTTGTTGTTTGGATAACACCCAGTACGTAATTCCATATGCCTTCAAATGATTCTTTTGGGTGTCGGCATCCATGGGAATAAGAATCGACGAAGCAAAAAGCGACATCGAAAAAAAGAAAAGAACTAGAACCAAAAAACCTTTACGCATACCTTTTATATTGTGAAGTCTACTCAAAAGTAAACGAAAAACAATAAAACGATATTTTAAGAATCGTTAAAGATTTTGAAAAGTGCATGTATTAAGTGACCTATGAATGCTTACACCAGCCGATTTATACTACCCTCCTTACAGCAATATCCTATTTTAGAACGGTACATCATCGTCTTCCGGCATTCCTTGATTCATAGAACTACCAAAGGCATCGTCTGCACTGGGCAAGTTTTTGGTCGTGAACGGATTCTCTTCGTTAGCGTTCATTTTAGACTGGAACTCGAACGGAGAATCAAAATCGTCTAGGTTATCGAACTTACCTTGACTACCAATAAACTTAAGACGAATGTTTTCTAGCCCTCCATTTCTGTGCTTGGCTACAATAAATTCTGCCTGGCCTTGGGTAGGGGTACGTTCTTCATCGTCCCATTCCTCTATTTTATAATATTCCGGTCTGTATATGAACGATACAATATCCGCATCTTGCTCAATAGCTCCAGATTCCCTTAAATCGGAAAGAATAGGTCTCTTACTTCCGCCACGGGTTTCTACTGCACGTGAGAGCTGTGACAGGGCTATAACGGGTACGTTCAATTCTTTTGCCAAAGCCTTTAAGTTTCGAGATATGGTTGAAATTTCCTGCTCCCTGTTCCCTCCTTTTTGGCTTCCACCGGCGGTCATCAACTGCAAATAATCTATCATGATCATTTTAATGCCATGCTGTGATGCTAACCTACGTGCCTTTGCCCTTAAATCGAAAATTGAAAGAGAAGGGGTATCATCTATAAACAATGGAGCTTTTTCAAGGGTCTTCACCTTTACGTTCAATTGCTCCCATTCATGTTTTTCTAATTTTCCTGTCCTTAATTTCTCTGAAGAAAGTCCGGTTTCGGAAGAAATCAACCTTGTAATCAACTGTACGGATGACATTTCAAGAGAAAAGAATGCAACCGGGGTATTTGAATTAACGGCCATGTTCCTGGCCATAGATAGGGTAAGTGCCGTTTTACCCATACCTGGACGGGCAGCAACAATGATCAAATCACTAGGCTGCCAACCGGATGTCAACTTATCCAATTTATCAAAACCGGATGGTATACCACTTAAGCCTTCTTTATTGGCGATCTCCTCGATTCTCTTCTTTGCCTGAATCACCAAATTTTGTGCGGTTTCTGCCGATCGTTTTAAGTTACCTTGGGTAACATCGTACAATTTAGCTTCTGCGGCATCCAATAGATCAAAAACATCGGTAGATTCATCGTAGGCTTCTTCGATTATCTCGTTCGATATTTTTATAAGACTTCGCTGAATGTACTTTTGGAGAATTATTCTTGCATGAAACTCGATATGGGCAGAAGATGCCACTTTTTGGGTCAATTTTATCAAATAAAAGTCCCCTCCGGCCGCCTCAAGTTTTCCCGCCTTCTTTAACTGGGATGAAACAGTTAATAAATCTACAGGTTGTGACTCTTCGAATAAAACAAATATAGCCTCATATATAAACCTGTGGGCATCCTTATAGAAAACATCGGGATGCAAAATATCGATAACTTCATCAACACCTTTTTTATCAATCATCATTGCACCCAACACAACCTCCTCTAAATCAACGGCTTGAGGTGGAATTTTACCCCTTTCAAGGTTTATAATCGTAGATTTGTCGATCTTTCGACCAACGATAGGTTTTGTGTTCTCCATATTGCGAAAATATACAATTAACCTTTAGTTAACTTGAAAAATCACGTTTTCGATGTTCACAGTTAACTAACAATTGGTTGTTAGTAAATTACAATTTTATGTTGATAAGATAAAAAAACCGAAGATTTTCATCCTCGGTTTGTCGTCAGGTTCCTAAAATGGTATCTCAACCATTAAATACACCCATATTTGCATATTTTTCCATTCGTAGTTTCACCAATTCTTTTGGTGATAACTTTTGTAATTCCTCGAAATTTGAAACAATTTTATTTTTCAGGATTTCAAAAGTCTTTTCTCTATTGGCATGTGCTCCGCCAGCAGGTTCTCTAACAATTTCATCGATCAATTTCAATTTTTTCATGTCGGTAGCGGTAAGTTTTAAGGCTTCTGCCGCTTTTTCCTTATACTCCCAACTTCTCCATAAGATAGAAGAACATGATTCTGGTGATATGACCGAATACCATGTGTTTTCCAACATTAGTACCTTATCGCCTACGCCTATACCTAGGGCACCTCCAGAAGCTCCTTCACCTATAATGGCGACAATAATGGGCACTTTTAGCTTGGTCATTTCAAATATATTTCTGGCGATTGCCTCACCTTGGCCTCGTTCTTCTGCCTCAATACCAGGATAGGCACCTGGAGTGTCTATTAAAGTAACTATAGGAATTCCAAATTTTTCGGCAGATTTCATTAAACGCAATGCCTTTCTGTATCCTTCGGGGTTTGCCATACCAAAATTACGGTATTGCCGTGTCTTGGTATTATATCCTTTTTGCTGACCTATGAACATAAAACTTTGGTCTCCTATTTTACCAAGACCACCGATCATTGCCTTATCGTCCTTAACGGTACGATCGCCATGCAATTCTAAAAAAGTATCACCACAAATGGCATTTATATAATCTAGGGTATAGGGTCTATTAGGATGTCTAGAAAGTTGAACACGTTGCCATGCAGTCAGGTTCTTATATATTTCTTTTCTAGTATCGTTCAGTTTCTTCTCTATCTGCTTACAGGTTTCCGTAACATCAACATCACTCTCCTCCCCAATAATCATACACTTGTCCAATTGCTCCTCCAGCTCTTTTATTGGAAGCTCAAAATCCAAATACTCCATAGTTCTCTAATAAGATTTAGTTAGTTGTGCAGGCAAAGATAAAACTTTAATAAGTATTCTAGAGCGCTCCACCTATTTTATCCGAGTCTTATATTTTAGTATTCCGTTCAAGACTACTGTAATCAGTATAATTAAAGCACCCACATAAAACAAAGGGTTCATCTTTTCGTCGGCCCCAAAAATAAACCATGCCAGTACAATACCATATATAGGCTCTAGATTTGTCGTTAGCATTACTGTATAAGGGGTTAAAACGCGCATAACCTTTATAGAGGCTATAAAAGCATAGGAAGTGCAAACAAGCCCCAAAATCAATAAATAAAACCAATCGGCCATGTCAATTTCAAAAAAGTGCAAATCGAAATTAGTTCTATACCCCATAATCAATGACAAGAAGAGTACACCTATCCCCAACTCATAAAATGATATCACAGAGGGCCTATGATTTTTAACCAATTTTGCATTGATGAGGGAAAAAACAGCGGCCAAAAATGCGGATAACAATGCTACGACCATTCCTTCTTTATAGGTAGACTCTACCCTAAAAATGAGCATTAGCCCCATTATCACCGCTAATCCAAATAGAATTTCATAGGCGATCACTTTACGCTTAAACAACAACGGTTCTAACAAGGCGGTAAAAAAAGCTCCTGTGGACATCATGGCCAACGCAACCGAAACAGTAGCTATCTTAATTGCATAGAAAAACGTAACCCAATGCCCTGCAACCACAATACCGGCCAATACCAACCATAAAAAAGTTTTTTTATCAACCTTAAAACTAAAACCCGAAACAAGCATATAACCAAGAATCGCCAATGCAGCAATGGTCATTCGATACCAAACCAAGGGCAAGGAATCTATGGATATTAACTTACCTAAAATGGCCGTAAACCCCCAGATAAAAACTATAAAATGTAAATGGATTAGGTTTAACGTCCTATCTTTTTGCATTTTGTAAAAGATAAAAAGCCAAGATACCAAAGAGTACGTTTGGAATAATAACGGCCAACAAAGGAGAAAAACCGGATTGCTCTGCCAACGTACCAAAAACCTTGTCAAAAAAGATAAAAACAAAGGCCACCAATATACCAAAGGCAAGGTTCACTCCCATTCCTCCCCTTCTTTTTACAGAGGATACAGCTACGGCAATAATCGTTAAGATAAAGGCCGTCAACGGTAAGGCCCACCTTTTATATTTCACCAAAATATAGGTATTAATATTTGAAGCTCCCTTACGTTTTTGATCCGCAATAAACTTATCTAATTCGAACAAATTTTTGGTTTCCGCAACATAAGATACCGGAGTAAGATCATCTATCTTAAAAGAAAAGACGGTATCCAATCTTCTTTTTCTTTCTATGTGGGCCGAGTCGCCCACCATTTTACGTTTTACATACGAGGTTAACCTGTAATTGCTATCTTTCTCTACCCATCTTATGTTCTGTGCAGAAATCTTAAAATCCAACTTATTATTTTCGTTAAACCTTTCAAAGGTGAAATTATGCCCTAATTGCCTTGCCGGATCAAAACTACTTACGTAGATAAAATCGGTTTCGTTCAATTGGTTAAATATATTATTGGTGACCCTATCTTGCTTACCACGCTTTAAGTACTTGTATTTAAATTCGTTAAAACCAATACTTGCCTGTGGCACAATAAACATGGTCATAAAAAACATAATTATGGCAATAATGGTGGCCCCTATCAAATAGGGCCTTAAAAACCTTCCATAAGAGACCCCGGAACTTAAAATCGCAACAATCTCTGTATTATTGGCCAATTTTGAGGTAAAAAATATGACCGATAAAAAAAGAAAAATGGGAAATAAAAGACTGCCTATATATATCGTAAAGTTTAGATAATACACCAATATTTCATTTAAAGGTGCCTCATTATCTATCATCTTACCAATCTGTTCGGCGAGGTTTGCCATGATCCCTATGGGTATGAACAAGAGCAACATCACCGCAAAGGTGGTCAGATAACGCTTTAGTATATATTTATCTATAATTGTAAGCACTATAGTCTTTTATCCATTTGTTTTACCATACTGTTTTTCCAGGTATAAAAATCCCCCTCCAATATATGTTTTCTGGCTTCACGAACCAACCAAAGATAAAAACCTAGGTTGTGTATCGTTGCAATTTGTTTGCCCAAATACTCGTTGGCGGCAAATAAGTGCCTTAAATAAGCCTTGGAGTATTCCCTATCTACAAATGTAGTTCCCATTTCATCTATGGGAGAAAAATCATCTTCCCATTTTTTGTTCTTGATGTTTATGGTTCCGTGTGCCGTAAATAGCATTCCGTTTCTGGCATTTCTTGTAGGCATTACACAATCAAACATGTCTATACCCAAAGCAATGTTCTCCAATATATTAATGGGCGTACCCACTCCCATTAAATATCTTGGCTTGTCTTCGGGCAAAATATCGCACACCACCTCTGTCATGGCATACATTTCTTCTGCCGGTTCCCCAACAGAAAGCCCTCCAATAGCATTGCCTTCAGCTCCGGCATTGGCGATATACTCCGCAGATTGTTTTCTCAAATCTTTATAGGTAGACCCTTGTACTATTGGAAAAAAACTTTGGGAATAATCATAGGCGAAAGGTGTTTTTTTCAAGTGATCTATACATCTATCTAACCAACGGTGGGTCATATGCATAGATCTTTTAGCGTAGTTGTAATCACATGGGTACGGGGTACATTCATCAAAAGCCATAATAATATCGGCCCCTATCACCCTTTGAATTTCCATAACATTTTCGGGCGTAAACATATGCATGGAACCGTCTATATGCGATTTAAACTTGACTCCTTCCTCTTTTATCTTTCTGTTGGCCGATAAAGAATATACCTGATACCCGCCACTATCTGTCAAGATATTACGATCCCATCCCATAAACTTGTGCAGCCCACCTGCTTTATGAAGTATTTCGGTTTTTGGTCGTAAAAACAGATGGTAGGTATTTCCTAAAATAATATCAGGATCTATTTCTTCCCGTAATTCCTTTTGATGCACTCCTTTTACAGATGCCACGGTGCCAACAGGCATAAATATAGGTGTCTGTATCTTTCCATGATCTGTAACCATGGTACCTGCTCTTGCCTTGCTAAGCGTATCGGTTTTATGTAAAGTAAATTTCAATAGTCTAGAATAAAGTTGCAAAGATAATGAACTACTAGTCTATAAAACTTAATAAAAGTTAAAGATGCTTTTATGTTTCTACCAATAATAACGAACAATGTACATAGACCAAGAATTAACATTGATGTCCGTTTTATGAAACAATAAACGCGAACACCTACCGTTTTGATGGTATAACGAGTATTGAAATAATTGGTATTGTTCTTGATATCAGTTATTTCAATTAAAATAAAACTATATGAAAAAAGTACTTTTTCTCACTGTTATGTTATTGACAGGGTTATCAGCGATGGCCCAGAGTGAATCCGGATTCGGTATTAAAGCAGGTTTAAACTATAATGCCAATGGCGATTATTTTGAATCTGCAGGTGATGTTGCCCGTAACCCTGATAGAAATGTAGGCTACCATTTTGGTATTTTTGGTAAACTCGGTGTAGCAAAAATTTATGTGCGCCCAGAATTGGTCTATACAAAAACCAAATCTGATTACAATGGTGACGATTTTGACATGAGCAAACTAGACGCTCCTATTTTATTGGGTGTTAAAGTTATTGGCCCATTGCATGTTTTTGCCGGTCCTTCTTTTCAATATATATTGGATACCGAGTACGATGGTATTACGATAGACGATGTAGAAAACGATTTTACCGTTGGTATGAACATAGGTGCCGGGGTAAACCTTGGTAAATTAGGAATAGACCTACGTTACGAAAGAGGTTTTAGCGATAACGAAGCTACCTTTATCAATACGAACATTACTACGGTAGGCACCAGTAGAATAGACACTAGGCCTGATCAACTGATTTTAAGTTTATCCTTAAAAATATAGTTCGTCATAACCAACAAAAAACAAAAAAAGCTCTCATACTAAATGAGAGCTTTTTATTTTATAATGCCATACTATTATTATAAGTCATTATCCAAATGGTCTGGAACCCCATCACCATCGGTATCAATGAAGCCTACAAAATTACCGTCATCGTCCAATTCTATTTCCTCTATGGTAGGTATACCGTCCCCATCATCATCAGGGTCGTTATAGTTGGCCAAATACGATGTAAATTCGGTTTCTACATCCGTATTGTCGTTATTTAAATTACCATCTCCATCAACATCCTCCAAATAAGAAGGGATGCCATCACCGTCATAATCGGTATCTTTTTCATAGGCAAAAGCATCTACTTTAAAGATCAAGGGAGAATAAGAAGATATTACAGACCCCGAAGTATTATTAAAATAGGCCAAACCAGAAGGTATAAATATCGCCCCTACCCCATAACCTTCATAACTTACCGTACCGTCTCCATTTTCTATAGGCCCCATACCGGTTTGAAAGTATTCCATACCATTACCAAATCCTCTAACCACGGTAGAAAGATTGAATTGTACGGGCTGATTGGCTGAAGCATCGAACAACGTACCGTCTAAAAGCAACCCTTCATATCTTAAGTAGACATTATCACCAATGGTCGGTTTCCCTTCCTTAGCTCCTTGCCTAGCAATTAAATAATATAAGGTATGGTCGGCTTCTTCTTCGTCAGAGATACCAAAATCAGAAGATTTAACGGATATTACCTCTGAGCCTAACTCTATACCTTCAAGTTCATTACTGTCATATATAGAGACCTTGTCACTATTATCACCGGCAATAGTGTCAAAAACAACTTTGTAATCAAAATCGGCAGGGGGATTTTGAAAGTCCTCATAATTAAAAAAATGCGTTTTCAAAAAAGATACAATCTCCTCATCATCTTCCGCCGACACTTCAATAATAGATCTAGGCGGAACTACTTCTATTTCGTCATCATCATCATTTTTACATGACCATATGCAACCAATTGCCAGAGCTACACCAAAGATATTTTTCAATTTCATCAACAATATTTTAAGCTTGCAAGATACAATTTTCCCTTATTTTTGTGGAGTTAAGTTAACAAAGATTTTAGTTTGCCATGCGCATTGACAAATACTTATGGAGTACCCGTTATTTTAAAACTCGCAACCTTGCCACCACTGCGTGTAAAAAAGGGCATGTAAAGATCAATGACCAAGTGGCCAAACCTGGTCGGGAGGTTTTTCCTATGGATAAAATTGTAGTAAGAAAAAATCAAATCGACTATCAGTTTACGGTTTTGGACATACCCCCTAGCAGGGTCGGGGCCAAATTAGTGGATATCTACAGAAAGGATACCACACCAAAAGAAGCTTTTGAACATAGCGAACTTTTAAAGTTTTCCAAAGAATATTATAGAAAGAAAGGAACAGGACGCCCTACAAAAAAAGACCGGAGAGAAATAGACGATTATCTCGACACTCCTTTAGACGAAACGGATTAAGCACCATGCGGTCGATTTTAACACAAATCTACCCAGCAATACATAAAAATCATAAAAACATAGCTAACTTGTAAACTCGTAAAGAGTAATTTTGATTATGGAACAAAACATTCTTACCCACCAACAAATTCAGCACAAAATAGAACGTATCGCCTATCAGATCTATGAGGCCAACGTAACGGAAAAAGAGATCATAGTTGCAGGCATTGTGGGTGGCGGTCTTAATTTTGCTAAAAAAATAATAACCGTACTTAAAAAAATTACCCCGGCAGAAATTACCTTGTGCAAGGTAATGATGGATAAGTCCAACCCATTGGAAAGCGGGGTATCTACATCATTGCCCGAAGAAGATTACAAAAACAAATCAGTGGTTTTAGTAGATGATGTCCTAAATTCGGGTACCACGTTGATATACGGTGTACACCACTTTTTAAAAACTCCTTTAAAACAGCTTAAAACAGCTGTATTGGTAAACCGAAACCACAAAAAATATCCTGTTAAGGCCGATTTTAAGGGAATTTCACTTTCCACATCTTTGCAAGAGCACGTAAACGTACTGTTCGAGCCTAAAAAAAATCGCGTTTTCCTAGACTAAACGTTCTCTTATTTCTTGCGCTGCCGTTTCTGGGGTCTTATTTTTATTGTGTACTGTATGGTGTGCCTGATTATAGAAATAGCTCCTTTCAAAAAGATGTTTGGCTATAAACTCGGGAAGTTCGTTATTGCTCAAATTCGCAATTAAAGGTCTTTCCGCCTTTTGGTTCAAAAGTCTGGCCGTAAGATCCGCTATATCCGTTCTAATGTAAAAAGAGTTTTGGGTAGCCTCATTAATCTGCTGCATATTATTTCCAAAACAAGGTGTTCCCCCTCCAAGAGACAAAACAAAATTATTTTTTTTTGCTAAAATTTCGTTGAGGTAAAAATTTTCCTTTTTTCGAAAATACACCTCTCCCTTCTCTTTAAAGATACTTTTTACATCCTTTTTTTCGGCAGTTTCAATGTACTCATCCAAATCTAAAAAATTACATTTCAATTCTTTAGCCAAAATTTTTCCAATGGTGGTCTTACCACTGCCCATATATCCCAACAATACAATTTTCACCTCTGACATTTTCTGTAAAATTCAGCTAATTTGACCTGATTTCAAAAAAAAATAAATTTCTCACCAAATAGGCTTGTGAAATAAATAAATGGTTTTATATTTGCACCCGCAAACGGGAAAAGATTTGCACTGAAATTATGACCTGGTAGCTCAGTTGGTAGAGCATCTCCCTTTTAAGGAGAGGGTCCTGGGTTCGAGCCCCAGCCCGGTCACTTTCAAATACAAAAGCCTTGCTTATCTAAAGATAGACAAGGCTTTATTTTTTGTGTTGAAAAAGCATTCGGTAGAAACATTTTTGTAAGAGAGGTTTAGTTTAAAATTGGTTTTGGCAAACAGAAGACCAAAGAATGTTTTGAACAATAGATAAATAGGGTTCTTTTACACAGTTATAGATGATTTTTTCTTTGATTTAAAAGATACCTTTATATCTTTACCGACGCTAAAATAAAATTTGCCCACGTGGTGAAATTGGTAGACACGCTACCTTGAGGGGGTAGTGTTCGTAAGAACGTGCTAGTTCGAATCTAGTCGTGGGCACTTAAGGCCGGGTAATTTACCCGGCCTTTTTTTGTTTTTGAACAATTTAACTTCTTTTAAAGGCTTTGTTTCATCTTAAATCGTAAATTTGTTTAACTTTTTACATAAATAAATAAACAATGCCAAAAAAAGTATTTAGCATTAGGGACTTGGAAAACCTTTCAGGCATTAAAGCACACACCATTAGAATCTGGGAAAAAAGGTACAACCTTTTATCTCCCGAACGTACCGATACCAACATTAGAAACTATAGTATCGCCAGCTTACAAAAGCTCTTAAATGTAACATTACTATATCACAATGGTTACAAAATATCCAAAATAGCCAAAATACCAGAAGCAGAAATACCACTAAGAGTCAAAGAAGTGGTATCAAAAAAGAACAATAACTCCCATGTCTTAAATACGTTCAAATTGGCCATGGTCAACTTTGACCAAACACTTTTTTTTGAAACGTACAACAAATTGCTGAGCACCCGTAGTTTTAGAGAAGTATTCAAAGAAACATTTATTCCTTTGTTAAACGAAATTGGATTGTTGTGGCAGACAGATACCATAAGCCCCGCCCATGAGCATTTTATTACCGGCTTGATAAAACAGAAAATCTTAATCAACACAGAAAAAGTCCAACAACCCACCCCTACCAAGACCGACAAAGTATTTGTTTCGTTCTTACCAGAAAATGAAATTCATGAAATAGGCCTTCTATACCTTAATTATGAGATTTTATCAAAGGGTTACAAATGCGTTTACCTAGGGCAAACCGTACCGCTGGAAAACCTTGTAGATGTTATGAGATACTTTGAGAACATCTATTTCCTATCATACTTTACGGTAAAACCGGACAAAGACCACATTAACACATACATACGCAACTTTGAAAATATGGCCTCAAAATATTCAAATCCCAATTTTTGGATATTGGGCAGACAGGTAAAACATGTAGAGGTTTCAAAATTGCCCAACTATATAAAAACATTCACCTCTATAGACCAAGTGGTCAACGAACTATAAAGTCGCTTATGAACAAAAACGTTGTTATAATCGGTTCTGGTTTTTCTTCGTTATCCGCATCTTGCTATTTGGCAAAAGCAGGCTACGAGGTAGCCATCTACGAAAAAAACGACGTTATCGGTGGTAGGGCATCTCAATTGACCAAAGACGGATTCACGTTCGACATGGGACCCAGTTGGTACTGGATGCCCGATATTTTTGACAAGTTTTTTAATGATTTCGACAAAAGCACATCTGACTATTATACCTTGGACAAGCTGAGTCCGGCCTATAAAATTTTCTTTTCCGACGATGTCATTACCATTGGGGACTCTATGGACAAAATATGTACGGAATTTGAACGGATTGAAAAAGGAAGCGCCTCCAAACTCAGAAAATTTATTTCCGAAGCCCAAGAAAACTACGATATTGCCATTAACAAGATTGTGCTTAGACCAGGACTCTCACCGTTTGAATTGGTCACCAAAGAAACCATATTAAAAGTAGACCAGTTTTTTAAAACCATCAGTAACGTTGTTAGGAAAAAGTTTAACAACCCAAAATTAATCGCCACCTTAGAGTTTCCCGTTCTTTTTCTTGGTGCAAAGGCAAGCAACACCCCTTCATTTTATAGCTTTATGAATTTCGCTGACTTTGGCCTTGGCACGTGGCACCCAAAGGGCGGTATGTACCAAGTTATTAAAGCTATGGCATCTTTGGCTACAGAACTCGGAGTCAAAATACACACCAATAGCCCTGTCGATAAGATTTTGGTAAAAAACAACAAGAGCGTAGGCATCATCTGCAATGAAAAAACCATTACATGCGATATTGTTCTTAGCGGTGCCGACTACCATCATTCAGAGAGTCTTTTGGACAAAGACCACAGACAATACCCTGAATCGTATTGGAACAAAAAAACCTTCGCCCCCTCATCACTTCTTTTCTATATCGGGTTTAACAAAAAGTTGAAAAACATAGAACACCACAATCTTTTCTTTGACACGGATTTTGATACCCACTCAAAAGAAATATACGATACCCCCCAATGGCCTTCCGCCCCACTTTTCTACGCCAATTTTCCATCCATAAGCGATAAGGGAATGGCTCCGGAAAACTGTGAGACAGGTTTTTTTCTGGTCCCCATTGCCCCTAATCTCAAAGATACTCCCCAACTACGGGAGCAATATTTTAATATTATCATGGATAGGTTTGAACTTAGAACAGGCCAAGAGATCAAAAACAATATCTTATTTAAGGAAACCTTTTGTGTAAACGATTTTAAAGAGCGGTACAACTCATACAAGGGAAATGCCTACGGCATGGCAAATACCCTTTCGCAAACCGCCTTTTTAAGACCTAGACTTAAAAGTAAAAAAGTAAAGCACTTGTTCTTTACAGGTCAGCTTACGGTGCCTGGCCCCGGTGTTCCCCCTTCTTTGATCTCTGGAAAACTAGTTTCTGAACTTATCATAAAAAATACCTAACTTATAGCTATGAAACCAACATTTGACAAGGTATCGTATCAATGCAGCAAAATAGTTACCGAAAACTATAGCACTTCCTTTGCCTTGGCAACTAAAATGCTTCATAGCTCCATAAGGGGCGATATATACAACATTTATGGTTTTGTGCGGTTTGCGGACGAAATCGTGGACACTTTTCATGAATACGATAAGCATCTACTCTTTAATAAATTCGAAGAAGATCTTGAAGCAGCATTGATCAATAGAATCAGCTTAAACCCCATTTTAAATTCATTTCAGCATACTTTTCACAAGTATCGCATTCCAAAACACTTAGTCTCCTCTTTTATGAAAAGCATGAGGACAGACCTAACCAAGACTATTTACAAGACAAATGAAGAATATAAAGAGTACATCTATGGTTCTGCGGACGTTGTAGGCCTAATGTGCCTAAAAGTTTTTGTAAAGGGCTCTGACGAACTATATGACAACCTTAAAGAGTCGGCAATGGCCTTGGGGTCGGCATTTCAAAAAGTAAATTTCCTCAGGGATGTAAAAACCGATTTTGAAGAACTAAATAGGTCTTATTTTCCCAACACAGATCTTTCTGCCCTCAACGAAAGCTCTAAAACCGCAATTGTAAATGAAATCAAGGCCGATTTTAAACTAGGTTACTCTGGCATCATAAAACTACCTATAGAAGCCAAATTTGGGGTTTTTACAGCTTACCGATATTATTATCGCCTATTAAAAAAACTACAGAACACCCCTTCTTTGGATATTAAAAGTGCTCGTATAAGAGTACCCAACTATGAAAAGTTTAGCCTTTTGGCACGGTCTTATGTAAAATACAAAATGAATTTAGTCTAAATGAATGTTATAATCTGGATATCGATTTTTTTAGGCACCTTCCTTTTTATGGAATTCATGGCCTGGTTTACCCATAAATATATTATGCATGGTTTTTTATGGAGCCTACATAAAGATCATCACCAAAAAGACCATGATTCTTGGTTCGAAAGAAATGACGCCTTTTTTATTTTTTATGCCATTGTAAGTATGGTGCTATTTTATTTGGGAAGCACCGGTTACTGGTATGGATGGCCATTAGGTCTTGGAATTTTAGCCTATGGTATCGCCTATTTTTTAGTTCATGATATTTTTATTCACCAAAGGTTTAAACTATTTAGAAATGCCAATCATTGGTATGCAAAAGGAGTTAGAAGAGCCCACAAGATGCACCATAAACATTTAGGCAAAAAAGACGGGGAATGTTTTGGGATGTTAATGGTTCCCTTTAAATACTTTAAAAAGTAAAACTACAAGCCCTACTCTTCCAGTAAGCTTTGAATTAAACGATCGGTCTTTGAGTTGTCCCAATCGGCAACTGCATTTTGATGGACCACCACATAACCGTTCTTATCCAAAATATAAGATCCTGGCGGCTTTAAAATACCCAGGGGACTCCTCTCGCCAATAATTTGATAGGTAACCGGAAATGTATACCCTTCTTTTTCCATAAACAATTCTACAGGCGCCCGCTCCTCATTGGTTATGATATAAAAATTTACCCTTCCCTTATACTTATCGTATAAATATTGAATGTCTTTCAATTGCGCTTGCGACGGTAAATGCCATGAAGTCCAGAAAGAGATAAAAACCACCTTGCCCCTAGCCTCTTCAAAATTAAACTGATTCCATTTTTCATCTTTCAATTTCCAATCGTAATCCGATATTTTACCCCTATTCTCCTTACTGATAATGGTAGGGGCGGTTGCCAACCATCTATTCAATAAAATTTTGCTGTAGTCACCTAGAGGGGTCACGAAAAAAGATAAAACAAAAGCGATTATTAAAAGCGTATAAACAGTTTGTCTCTTCATTTTTAAAATGTAGTACCCAAAACTAAAAAACTCCCGAATATTATCGGGAGTTTTCTTTACTTATTTTGCTTTATATGTTAAGCAGCGTTTTCCTTTTTGATTACATTCAATGCAGAACCTTCCCTAAACCAGCCAATCTGAGCTTCGTTATAGGTATGGTTCGCCATAATGGTATCTTTACTGCCATCTGCATGAACAACCTCAATAGTTAAAGGCTTGTCGGGTGCAAAATCTGCAATATCCAAGAAGTTAAAGGTATCATCTTCTTGAATTAGGTCATAATCGTTCTCATTGGCGAACGTTAACCCTAACATACCTTGTTTCTTCAAATTAGTTTCATGGATACGAGCAAAAGACTTGACCAAGACAGCGGCAACACCTAAATGTCTAGGTTGCATAGCGGCATGTTCTCTAGAGGAGCCTTCTCCATAGTTATGATCACCCACAACGATAGATTTTATTCCTTTGGCCTTATATGCCCTTTGCGTATCTGGCACACCTTCATATTCACCTGTCAATTGGTTTTTTACCAAATTTGTCTTTTTGTTAAAAGCATTGACAGCACCTATAAGGGTATTGTTGGCAATGTTGTCCAAATGCCCTCTAAAACGCAACCAAGGTCCGGCCATAGAAATATGGTCGGTAGTACATTTACCATAGGCCTTGATCAATAATTTAACACCTTGCAACTCTTCGTTCTTAATAGGTACAAAGGGCTCTAGCAATTGTAGTCTTTCCGACTCCGGACTAACGACAACTTCAACTCCAGAACCATCTTCTATAGGTGCCAAATAACCGGCATCCTCTACTTCAAAACCTTTTGGAGGCAATTCCCATCCTGTTGGTTCATCGAATTTTACTTCTTGACCGTCTTCATTGATCAAAGTGTCCTCCATAGGATTAAAATCCAATCGGCCCGCAATTGCAATGGCCGCGGTAATTTCTGGAGATGCCACAAAAGCGTGTGTATTAGGGTTGCCATCCGCACGTTTGGCAAAGTTTCTGTTAAAAGAATGTACTATACTGTTCTTAGGTGCATTTTTGGGATCACTATATCTTGCCCATTGCCCGATACATGGTCCACATGCATTTGTAAATATTTTGGCATCCAATTTTTCGAATATACCCAAAATACCATCTCTCTCCGCAGTGTAACGTACTTGCTCAGAACCAGGGTTGATTCCTAATTCCGCTTTTATTTTCAATCCTTTGTCCAAGGCTTGCTGTGCAATCGAGGAAGCCCTTGATAAATCTTCATAAGAAGAGTTGGTACAAGAACCGATCAGACCCCACTCAACTTGCATAGGCCATTCGTTCTCGGTTGCCTTTTTTGTCATATCCTTTCCTACGGGAGTAGATAGATCCGGAGTAAAAGGTCCGTTTAAAAGCGGTGTAAGTTTAGAAAGGTCAATATCGATCACTTGATCAAAATATTTCTCTGGATCTGCATACACTTCGGCATCCGCAGTCAAATGTTCCTTAACGGCATTGGCCGCATCGGCAACATCTGCCCTATCGGTAGCCCTAAGGTACCTTTCCATAGATTCGTCATATCCAAAGGTAGAAGTGGTAGCTCCTATCTCAGCCCCCATATTACATATGGTACCTTTACCCGTACATGACAAAGCTTTGGCCCCAGGACCAAAATATTCTACGATAGCACCTGTACCACCTTTTACGGTCAATATTTCGGCTACTTTTAAGATTACATCTTTTGGAGCGGTCCAACCAGAAATTTTACCGGTCAATCTTACCCCTATCAATTTTGGAAACTTCAGCTCCCAAGCCATACCTGCCATTACATCTACGGCATCGGCCCCACCGACACCAATAGCCACCATTCCCAATCCACCGGCGTTTACGGTGTGAGAATCGGTACCGATCATCATTCCACCAGGAAAAGCATAATTCTCCAAAACAACTTGGTGAATAATACCGGCTCCCGGTTTCCAAAAACCTATACCATATTTATTGGACACGGATTCTAGAAAGTCAAATACTTCCGCACTGGTACTGTTCGCAGACTTTAAATCGGCCGCAGCACCACTTTTAGCCTGAATCAAATGGTCGCAGTGTACCGTTGTAGGTACGGCCACTTTTGGCTTACCTGCTTGCATAAATTGAAGCAATGCCATTTGTGCCGTTGCATCTTGACATGCAATACGATCCGGAGCAAAATCAACATAATCCTTACCTCTTGTAAATACCTTCGTCGGGCTACCGTCCCAAAGATGTGAATACAAAATCTTCTCCGAAAGGGTCAGCGGTCTCCCCACTAGTTCACGAGCTTTATCCACCCGTTCGGCCATATTGGCGTACACCCCTTTAATCATATCAATATCGAATGCCATTATTTATTTATTTTAAGGTTAAAGCAATTCCGTAAAATTAAGAAAATCTATGGGGCAATTAAAATTTAAGTCACAGGATTAATAGCTTTTTTGCCAATCCATGTAATTTACCCCCCTAAGTTTAAAAAAAGAACACCAAAAAAGAGCCTCATTACGACCATATATCAGGCGGCACCGCACTAAATATTAAAGTAACTTACCTATAATAGCCTCTTCCGAAATGCCCTCGGCTTCGGCTTTGTAGTTTTTGATTATACGATGCTTCAATATACCATAGGCAACTTTCTGAACATCTTCTATGTCGGGAGAGTATTTTCCGTTGACCGCTGCATGAGCCTTTGCAGCCAATATAAGGTTTTGCGATGCTCTTGGGCCAGCCCCCCAATCAACGTATTGCTTTACATAATCGGATGCCGTTTCTAAATTTGGCCGGGTACCGTTGACCAGGTTTACGGCGTACTCTACCACATTATCGGGCACTGGCACCCTTCTGACCAACTGCTGTACATTAAGAATTTCCTCAGCATTAAACTGGGGTCTCACCTGTACTTTTGAAGTAGAGGTCGTATTTTTTACTATCTGTATTTCTTCTTTTACCGTAGGGTATTTTAACTCTATCGCAAACATAAAACGATCCAACTGCGCTTCTGGCAATGGGTATGTTCCTTCTTGCTCAATAGGGTTTTGGGTTGCCAATACAAAATAGGGCAACTCTAATTTATACTGCTGCCCGGCAATGGTAACGGCTCTTTCTTGCATGGCCTCTAACAACGCTGCCTGGGTTTTTGGCGGTGTTCTGTTTATCTCATCGGCCAAAATAATATTCGAGAATATGGGGCCTTTAATAAATTTGAAATTTCTGTTCTGATCTAGAACCTCACTACCCAAAATATCACTGGGCATTAAATCCGGGGTAAACTGTATGCGCTTAAAATCTAAGCCAAGCGCCTGGGCTATAGTATTTACCATTAAGGTTTTTGCGAGACCGGGAACACCTATCAAAAGGGAATGCCCGCCCGTATAAATAGAAAGCAGAATTTGATCAACAACATTGTCTTGGCCAACGATAATCTTGGCTATTTCACTTTTAAGTGCGTTGTGCTTCTGTACCAGAAGTTTGACCGCTTCAACATCAGACATACCTATTCTTTTACCCAGTTATTAGCAAAATCGCATTCTCTATTCGCCTCGTTTACACTTACGTAGGTATCCTCGATGTGTTCGTCCATCCATTTTTTAATGGCCTTGTACTGCTTTTCCGTAAGGGCCAACTCCTGTATTTTGGTATAATCCTTTGCAAAATCGGCTACATGTTCATCATAGCGATTGGTTACCTGAAGTATCTTATATTTTGAAGCCCCCCCTCTGGGATCTTCTTCCAATATTGGATAAGAAATTTCATTGTCCTTTAGATTTCTTACTTGATTGTAGAGTGTTGGATCCATTTTTGTCAACTCAAAACGAGAACTAAAGTCTTTTGGGTTTCTTAAAAGCCCCCCGTCGAATTTGGTTTCCTTTTCATCTGAAAAATTTAGTGCTGCTTCGGCAAAGGTAAATTCACCATCCATAATTTTCTTTCGAATGGTATCCAACTCCCTCTTCGCCTCGTCCAATGCTTCTTGGGATATTTCTGGCTGCATTAAAATATGCCTTAGATCCAGCTCTTGCCCCCTAATTTTTTCAATATATATGATGTGATACCCAAAAATGGTCTCAAAAGGTTCTGAGACCTCTCCTTCCCTTAAACTAAAGGCCACATCCTTAAATGTTTTATCAAAACCGGTATCCTTGGTGATACTATAAAATCCACCTTTGGACTTTGAACCTGGATCTTGTGAATACAATATCGCCTTTACACTAAAACTTGCATCGTTATCCTCTACATCAGCTTTAATCTGGTTCAGTTTATCTATAACCTTTTGCTTTTCGGCCTCTGTTGGTTTAGGTGCCTTTACAATTTGGGCAATTTCCAATTCCGCACCAAATACAGGACGTTCGTCCTCTGGTATTTTATTAAAGAACTGACGAACCTCCTCTGGCGTTATTTCTATATCGGCAATAATATCTTGCTGCATTTTCTCGGAAAGCATTCTAAGCTTGTTGATCTTGAACAACTCTTCCCTAAAACTCTGCTCATCCTCCTTTTTGTAATACTTCAGCACTTTTTCTATGGACCCTATTTGCTGTACTAAGGACTGAAGTTGTCTATCTCCTACGGCATTCACCTCATCGTCGGACACCAATATACTATCCTGAACAGCTTGGTGCGCATACAACCTATCTTCCATTAATTTGCCCAAAAGACTACAACGGGTAATATCTTCTGTAGATGCGCCTTGGCTTTTTAAATCGATCAAGGTCTTTTCAATGTCTGATTCCAATATTACGTAATCACCTACCACTGCGGCAATACCGTCCAATTTTAGTTTTTTAAAATTGTTTGTAGAGTCCTTTTTGGTTTCAACAGTGGCTTCTGCAACGCTATCCATTGCTTCTGCCTGTTGGTCTACTACCTCTGTATTGACATCTTGCGCGTAAAGAGCCCCACAACTTATGCTTAACAATAACACATAACCGGCTCTATTTATCGTTTGTAAAAACTTCAAATTCTTTCTTTTTAATTGCTTCATCTATGATTTCAGTTTCTAATTTGCGCAGGTAGTCCATTTTTCTGCGGCTTAATAAAACTTGTTTTATGGTAGGCGCTATATAGGAAAGTGGGGCAATATCGTTCACCTCCTTTACTTCCTCTATTTTTCCCAAATATACCCCGATTGAATCCTCTAATTCAAAAAATTGTGATTTTTTTAAGTATCTATCCTGATTATCAAAGGTTATGGGAGGTATCTCTTCAAAAATCCTAGAGCTACTTACCCAGATAGAATCGTTGAAATTTAGCTTTTTGAACTGCACCCCAATAGAGTCGAGATAAACCAAATCCTCTTTTTCAAAGCTTTTAAGTCTTTTTGTAACTTCTTCCCTATTTAAAAAGTTTGTAGGCAACTCTATAAAACGAATACGTACAATACGTTCTTTTAGTTTAAAGTTCTCTTTCTGTTCCTCATAGAATTTTTGCAACTGGT
The DNA here is from genome assembly GCF_001020565.1 of Maribacter thermophilus. Classification (GTDB taxonomy): domain Bacteria; phylum Bacteroidota; class Bacteroidia; order Flavobacteriales; family Flavobacteriaceae; genus Maribacter; species Maribacter thermophilus. The sequence goes on from NZ_LDAS01000001.1 coordinate 1,750,995, forward strand.
TTTCTGTCACCACCGAATCCGCACCTTGTGAAACCAATGCCTCTTTATAGGCCCTGGTATACAGATCTGTACGGTACGCATCTACAAGAGCATTGAACTCTTTAAGTTTTTCTTCCGGCAGATTAATTTTTGATTTGGATAACAACAATTGCTTTGATGCCCAATTATTTATGTAATTGGCAACAAAAGAGGCACTATCCCCTTTAGACATACCCTCTGTAATCAACGGGGCAACATCTTCTTTATAAAGGTATGTCTCCCCGACCCGCGCCAAAGGTTCTTTTTCCTCTTTCTTTTTAAAATACGAGCTACAGGATAAAAATATAGAGCACAACAAGATAGCCCCCATAAAAAGAACCGATCTATATTTTGTTATTTGAGACATAAACATCGTGCAAAAATAGCAATTAGATCATCCTGTACAAACGGTGGCGGTTTTAGTTAACACAATTTTAGGTGTCCAAATTTTAAATTATCTTTCTGGGGTGAACCATAAACATGTACATCCATTTAATAAATCTCGTGTAATATGTATGGTTCTCTTAAAATCAAAGATTAATTTTGGCTGATAAAACCCTTTCATTTTGAATAGAAAAATAAAACTTATTTGGGATTTTAGAGGTCCGGAATCCTTAAAAACAGCGGAGCACCACGAAATACATTTAAAGGAATTTATCGCAATCGAAAAATTAAACCTTACCATTACCGGTTTCTCCAAGATAAACGAATTGCACAGTATTGCCTATATGGTTGTAGAGGAACCCAATATGATTCCAGTGAGAGATGCCTTAAAACCTCATAGAGGAGAAATTTATGAAGAAAACTAGACACTCCTGTTTTAAACATATTCTTCTATTGCCCATGACAATGGGACTTATTTTTTCTTGTAAGGGAGAACAGGAAAACCCAAACCTACTGCAAGAAGCCCTGTCTTCCCAGAATGAAAAAATAGCTAGGGTAATGGATAGTCTGGACACCTATGAAGTTCAAATAAGATATACCAAAATAGACAGAAGAAATGACAGTTTGCTTCTCACCGATTATGATTTTCAGGTAAACGATCATAATTATTTTTATCCTGCCAGTACTGTGAAGTTTCCTATTGCCGTTTTGGCCTTGGAAAGACTCAACCAAACAGATACCTTAGATAGGGACGTAAAGTATTTTGTAGAAGGAGACTCCATAGAGTCTACATTTGCGAAAGATATCTCTCAAATTTTTGCGGTAAGCGACAACCTAGCAAACAACCGCTTGTTTGAATTGCTGGGGCAAGACGCCATTAACCGATCACTACAGCTCAAGGGAGTCGGCCCCGTTCGCATATCGCACAGGCTTGGGCACCATAGTGAAGATTTAAGGACCAAGCCCCTGATCATATACCTCAACGACAGCACTATTGGCATTACCGACCCCAGTATAAATACCGCTCCAAAACCTTTAGCGCTAAACAAAATAGAAAAAGGAAAAGGTTATTTTGAAGACGAAGAACTTATAGACGCCCCTTTTAATTTTTCATTAAAAAACTACTACCCCATAACCTCGCAACACGAGGTACTTAAACGGGTAATTTTCCCAGAACTATTCGCCAAAGAAAAAAGGTTCGACATTTCTAAGGAACAGGCTTCTTTTTTATTAAATACCATGCGAACCCTTCCCCGTAATGCCGGGTACGATCCCAACGAATACTACGATGGCTATTGTAAGTTTTTTATGTTCGGCGATAATAAGAACACCATACCCGACCATCTTGAGATATACAACAAGGTAGGTTTTGCCTATGGTACGCTAACCGACTGCGCATATATAAAAGACACCAAAAACAATATAGATTTTTTATTGACCGCCACTATTCTAGTAAACAAGAATGGTATCTTTAACGATGATATTTATGAATATGAAGAAATAGGGCTGCCATTTTTAGCGGAATTGGGCAGAGAGATCTACAGACTTGAATTAGAAAGACAAAACGACTAGATATAGCATTATAATCTATGCCGAAGCAAATGAAGGAAACCAGAATAAATAAATACTTAAGCGAAGCAGGTTACTGCTCTAGAAGAGCTGCCGACAAACTTATAGAACAAGGTAGGGTCACCATTAACGGAAAAGTACCAGAGATGGGAACCAAAATCGTTGAAGGCGACTTGGTACAAGTGGACGGCGAGACGGTTTCAAAACCTAAAAAAGAATCGGTCTATATTGCTTTTAACAAACCTGTGGGCATTGTCTGCACTACGGACACAGGGGTAGAAAAAGACAATATTATTGATTTTATAAATTATCCGGAAAGAATATTTCCGATAGGCAGATTGGACAAGCCCAGCGAAGGCCTGATTTTTTTGACCAACGACGGCGATATAGTCAACAAAATATTACGGGCCCGAAACAACCATGAAAAGGAATATCTGGTAACCGTGGACAAACCCATAACCCCCATCTTCTTAAAAAAAATGAGAGCGGGCGTTCCTATTTTGGATACGGTTACCCGTAAATGCGAAGTAGCACAAGTAAGTAAATATCAATTTAGGATAATATTGACACAGGGTCTAAATAGACAAATAAGGAGAATGTGCGAATACTTGGATTACAGGGTGAAAAAATTAAAAAGAATCCGAATAATGAACGTACATCTAGACATACCCGTAGGAAAATGGAGAGATCTTACGTCTCAAGAGCTGAAAGAAATAAATAGATTGGTGAGCAACTCCACAAAAACGGATGACTAGGCAAAATAACACCTCAAAAACTAACACTGCCGCATCCTCCTATTTATAGGCAATTGCCAAAAACCCTACAATAAGAGACACCTTTTTTGCCCCCTATTGTTAAATTAGTAAAAAGAACATTTTTTACTATGTGGTTCATAATAGGTCTTTTTACGGTTTTTATTCTTATTGGGATTGCACTTTCTATAATGTTCGTCATAAAAAAGAAAGGGGATGTAGTCGCAAACAGGTTTTTAGCAGCATATACATTTTTGTTTTCTTTTGAATTACTGAACAATGTCTTAAGATGGTCAGGTGTATTGGAAACCGAACCTTTCGTTCATTTTAATTTAGTACACTTTCCCGTTTGGGCCATTTATGGTCCTTTGGTATACATGTATATAAGACGTGTTACCAAAAAAGTCACCTTTAAGATTACTGATTTAGTTTTTCTTATCCCCTTTCTTCTAATATTTGGAGCGCTTTCACCTTTTTATTTTTTACCTACGGATGAAAAACTACAGCTTGTAGAAGCAGGTACGGTATTCCAACATGTTCCCTGGCCTTCGTACGGAATTTGGTTGGTAATATTACTAATGTCTTTTTACGCTGTATTTTCGTTTCAAAGTTTTAGAAAAAATAGAAAGCTTGGGTATCGAGAAAATGTTTGGCTTAAATGGTTCGTTGGCTCTTATGCCGGATTTGTATTCATGTTCTCACTATACATATTTCTGGTCCGATTTAATATTATGGACCCAAAATATGATTATTTCGTAGATATAGTCATCGTAGGTTTTATAGGACTACTGGCCTTTTTCGGTTTTGTACAGCCCGATGTTTTTGAAGGTAAAAACCTTAGAGAGGTACTACCTTTCATAAAATATAGAAAAAGCGGTATTTCACCGGCCCTCTCCCTAGAGATGAAAGAAAAGCTGGTGGAAATAATGCAAAATCAAAAGCCATATCTGGATAACGAACTACGATTGGATGACCTTAGCCTACTTTTAAATCTTTCTAGAAACCAGACCTCACAGATAATCAACGAACATTTTAACCTATCCTTTTTTGATTTTGTGAACAGATACAGGATCATGGAAGCCAAAAACATGCTAATAGATTACGAGAACAAGCAATTGACCATGTCGCAATTGGCATTTGAGGTCGGATTTAACAGTAAGGCCTCTTTTTATAGAGCATTTAAAAAATTTACGAACTACAACCCATCAGAATACCTAAAAATTTCAAAGGCATCCTAAAGAGGGTTTAGAGGTATCTATAATTATTAATCAATAAAATTAACAGTATATCAACCTAAAAATCACTAACTTAGAAATAAAAGGAATCTTAAATCAACAAAAATCACAGATATGAAACGGAAAGCACTTACACTAGACAAAAATTCCCTGTTTCGTATTCTTCTTTTATCGGTTTTGGCCATTGTCATCAACAATATTACACTTTACGCCCAAGAAGATAAATACAAAGAATACTTAGGGGAGGTATTTGACCAGCAAACCAAAAAACCTTTGGTATTTGCCACCCTTACTTTAGAAGGCACAAACATTAGCACCATTACCAACACAGAGGGCGCCTTTTTATTAAAAGTACCCGAAGAAAACGCGGGCAACAATGTTATTATCTCATTTTTAGGTTATCAAACCCTGTCACTCCCACTGTCCAACTTTTCCGAAGACAAAAACAAGATAGGTATGAAAGAACTTATTACCGAGCTTCCAGAAGTAAGCCTAATAGTACCCAGAGATGCCGCCAGACTGGTGAGGGAAACACTTAAAAAGAGAGGTGAGAACTATATAGATCATCCAACGGTAATGACCGCCTTTTATAGGGAAACCATAAAGAAAAGAAGAAAAAACGTAAGCTTGTCAGAGGCTGTTGTAAATATTTACAAAGCCCCTTATTCAAATGACCGAACCGATGCCCTAAAACTGTTCAAGGCCAGAAAAAGTACCGATTATAGTAAACTGGACACCGTAGCACTGAAATTGCAAGGGGGGCCTTTTAACGCGCTATTTGTTGATATGGTAAAATACCCGAATTACATTTTTTCAGACAACTATTTTGAACACTATAATTTTTCTTTTGTCAACTCTACACGCGTGGGAGACAAATTAATTTATGTTATAAAATTTGAACAAAAACCCGAAATCATAGACCCGTTATACACCGGAAAACTATATATAGATGCGGAAAATAAAATTCTGACCAGTGCCATTTACTCACTTAACATCACCAATAAGGACCTGGCCTCTAAAATGTTCGTAAGAAAAAAACCGAAAAATGCAGAGGTTTGGCCAACAGAAGTAGCCTATAGGGTAGATTACAGGGAAAAAGATGGTAAATGGTATTATGGGTACAGCAATGTTCTCTTAGAATTTAAGGTAGACTGGGACAAGAGACTGTTTAACTCTGTATACAGCATGAGTTGTGAAATGGCCATAACCGATTGGGAAAGAAATACAGACAACACGATCCCAAAATACAAAGACCGTGTAAAATCGGATATTATTCTGAGTGATGAGGCCATTGGTTTTGCTGACCCCGATTTTTGGGGAGAATACAATATTATTGAACCCGAAAAATCAATAGAATCGGCAATTAAAAAAATCCAAAGACAGCTCAGAAGAGGAAAAATTAACGGTGCAGGCAACGGTACCACGGCCAGATAGCACAGACTTGGTATAACTAAAAATCCCATTTCTAAATGAAATGGGATTTTTGTTTTTATATCACAGACAGTTCAACAAAAAAATAAGAACAAAATTAAGTAAAAACCTTAATTGGCCACTTCACTTATAAATTTAAGACGGTACAACCTTAGTTCCTCATCTTCATAATCTCCATCAAATTCTTTCATGGCCTCTTCCAAATTATCAGTTTCGGCCTCCAGAAAATAATCGTGTATCTCTTCTTGTTGGTCCTCATCCAAAACCTCATCTATCCAATAATCGAGGTTCAGTTTAGTTCCGCTAAATACGATTTGCTCCATTTCTTTAATAAGCTCGGGAATTTCCAACCCTTTGGCCGAAGCAATGTCATCTAAAGGCAATTTTCTATCTACGTTTTGAATAATGTATAATTTTAAGGCAGAATTTGCCCCTGTACTTTTAACCACAAGGTCATCGGGTCTTACAATCTCATTTTCCTCTACATATGTTCTTATGAAGTTAACAAAAGGGGTGCCGTATTTTTTGGCTTTACCCTCACCAACACCATGTACATTAAGCAATTCTTCTAGAGATATTGGGTATTTGAGCGCCATGTCTTCTAACGACGGATCTTGGAAGACCACAAAAGGAGGCACCTTAAGCTTATTGGCCTGCGCCTTTCTCAAATCCTTTAACTGCTTCAACAATTTTTCATCGGCAACACCTCCCGATTTTGAAGCTCCAACAATAGCATTGTCATTTTCTTCATTGTATACATGGTCTTTCGTCATCATAAACGAAGTAGGATTCTCTAAAAATACCAGCCCCTTTTCTGTAAGATGCAATACTCCGTATTGCTCTATTTCCTTTTTTAGCAGACCGGCCACAAGGGTTTGTCTGATCAATGCCATCCAATGGCCTTTATCCTTATCAGAACCAATTCCAAAAAAATCTTTTTCGTTTGTTTTATGAGAACTGATAATTGCGTTGTTCTTACCTCTCAGGGCATTTACAATTTCTTTGGATTTAAATTTTTCGCTGGTTCCCTGAACAACCTTTAAAAGTTTTACCACATCGTCCTTGGCCTCTACCTTTTCTTTTGGATTTCTGGTGTTATCGTCCATATCGGCACCTTCACCATTTACCTCGTCGAATTCCTCGCCAAAATAGTGGAGCATAAATTTTCTTCTGGACATAGAGGTCTCGGCATACGCAACCACCTCTTGCAACAATGCATTACCTATTTCTTGTTCGGCAACAGGTTTACCGGACATAAATTTCTCTAGCTTCTCTATATCTTTGTACGAGTAGAACGCCAAACAATGGCCTTCTCCCCCATCTCTTCCGGCACGTCCGGTTTCTTGGTAATAACTTTCGATACTTTTCGGAATATCGTGATGGATCACATACCTAACATCCGGTTTGTCTATACCCATACCAAAAGCGATGGTAGCCACTACAACATCTACGTCCTCCATTAAGAACATATCTTGATACTTAGACCGTGTTTTGGCATCGAAACCGGCATGATAAGGTACCGCACTAATCCCGTTAACCTGCAAGACCTGGGCCAGTTCCTCGACTTTTTTCCTGCTTAAACAATAAATGATCCCCGATTTACCGGCATTCTGTTTTACAAAACGAATAATATCGGCATCTACATTTTCGGTCTTTGTACGAACCTCGTAAAATAGGTTAGGTCTGTTAAAAGATGCTTTAAAAAGTTTGGCATCGTTGATACCAAGGTTCTTAATTATGTCTTCTTGCACCTTAGGGGTAGCCGTGGCCGTTAATCCGATCATAGGAATGTTCTCTCCCAATCTGGCCACAATAGACCTTAAGTTTCTGTACTCTGGCCTAAAATCATGTCCCCATTCAGAAATACAATGGGCCTCATCTACCGCCACGAAAGAAATTTTCACCGAACGCAAAAACTCAACATTCTCCTCTTTGGTCAGTGATTCGGGGGCAACGTACAGTAGTTTGGTAACGCCATCTACTATATCTTGTTTTACCTGTTTTACTTCCGTTTTGTTAAGCGAAGAATTTAACACATGGGCTATACCCGTCTGTGAAGACACCCCTCGTATGGCATCTACCTGGTTCTTCATCAGGGCAATTAATGGCGAAACCACGATTGCCGTACCTTCTTGCATTAATGCAGGAAGCTGATAGCAAAGCGATTTGCCCCCTCCTGTGGGCATGATCACAAAAGTATTTTTCCCTTGTAAAATATTCTTAATAACGTCCTCCTGTAGCCCCTTGAATTGTGAAAATCCAAAATATTTCTTTAACGAGGCATGTATATCAATCTCACTCAATTTTATAAAGTATATCAAATTTTCAAGGTCACCGCAATTATAATTCGCTTTTAACCTATATCAAAATCAAATCTCAAAAATCTATAACGTACAACCAAATTATTATCTGATAGAGATCCTATAAAATTAAGTTTACGTAATTTTGCAATCTTAAAGATAACACATTCTTTTAGGAATACCATTGATAAAATTGAATAATACATTGACACCGGACAGCACTATACTGGACTTGGCTAGAAGAACGATTGAAAAAGAGCGGGATGCCATTGGGCATCTTACAACACTTTTGAACGAAGACTTCTCCAGAATCGTTAATTGCATTCTAGAATCAAAGGGCAGAGTTGTTATTTCGGGAATTGGAAAAAGTGCCATTATAGCTTCTAAAATAGTAGCTACGCTCAATTCTACCGGAACACCTGCTATTTTTATGCATGCGGCCGATGCCATACATGGCGACCTGGGAACAATTCAGGACAATGATATAGTCATATGTATTTCTAAAAGTGGCAACACCCCGGAAATAAAAATGTTGGTTCCCCTTATAAAAAGAGGAAAAAACATTCTAATAGGTATGACGGGCAATACCGATTCTTTTTTGGCCAAACAAGCAGACCACGTTTTAAATACTTTTGTGGAAAAGGAGGCTTGCCCAAATGGCCTGGCCCCTACCACCAGTACCACCGCACAACTGGTTATGGGTGATGCACTGGCCATTGTTCTTCTAGAGCTAAGAGGCTTCAGCAGTGCCGATTTCGCAAAGTTTCATCCTGGTGGCACACTCGGCAAAAGACTTTACCTTAGAGTATCTGACATAGCCAAGAACAATCAAATTCCACAGGTTCAGTTAAACACGGAAGTAAAACAAGTAATTGTAGAGATTTCTAAAAAAATGTTAGGCGTCACTGCCGTCTTGGACAAAAACAAAGTGGTTGGCATTATAACCGACGGCGATATTCGAAGAATGTTGAACAACCACGACAATATAAAAGGGTTGACGGCCGCCGATATAATGTCTAAGAACCCAAAGACCATCGAAATGGATACCTTGGCCATTAAGGCCCTGGAACTAATGCAACAAAAAGGAATTTCACAGTTATTGGCCCTTCAAGATGGTGAATACGCTGGTGTAATCCACTTACATAACCTTATAAACGAAGGTATTATATAATGGCAGACAAAAGCACAACCTCCCCGAACGAGATGTCGTTTTTAGACCATCTTGAAGAATTAAGATGGCATTTGATACGATCTACAATTGCCGTTGTCCTTATAGGAATAGTGGCTTTTGTTTTTAGTCGTTTTATTTTTGACGTTATCATATTTGGACCGTCACAGATGGATTTCCCTACCTACGAATTTTTCTGTAGGGCGGCAAATTTTATAAACATTGAATCGGATTTTTGTAAAGACAAATTACCCTTTACCATTCAGAGTAGAACTATGTCGGGGCAATTTTCGGCAGATATCTGGACTGCTATTTGGGTAGGAATTATTGTTGGGTTTCCTTACGTATTGTATGAACTGTGGAAATTTATTAGCCCTGGCCTTTATGAAAAAGAACGTAAACACTCTAAAGGATTCATTTTAATAGCATCCCTTTTGTTCTTTTTAGGTGTTCTTTTCGGATATTATATTGTGGCTCCGTTATCCATTAACTTTTTGGGTACTTACCAAGTAAGTGAAATGGTCTTGAACGAGTTTGACCTAGACTCTTATATAGGTACCGTTAGATCGGCCGTACTTGCATGTGGTGTTCTTTTCGAATTACCGATCATCATCTTCTTTTTGACCAAAGTAGGCTTGGTGACACCCGAAATAATGAAAAAGTACAGAAAAATTGCCCTAGTGGTAGTATTGATTCTTTCCGCCGTAATTACACCTCCTGATGTAGCGAGTCAAATTATAGTGGCAATACCCGTCCTAATCCTATACCAAGTAAGTATCTATATTTCTGGAAGAGTGTTAAAAAGAGAAGCCAAAAAAGAAGCTAAAAAAGCAAAAGCAAATGTCAAACGCAGTTGAGGAATTTAACGCCTATCGTTCTAAAATGAACGATAAAATATTGGCGGACAACAACAAGATAATAAAACGTATTTTTAATTTGGATACGAACGCTTTCACGGCGGGCGCTTTGGATGTTAAGACCAAAGAACTTTTAGGCTTGGTCGCCTCTACCGTTTTGCGTTGCGACGACTGCGTTAAATACCACCTAGAGAGCTGCTACAAAGAAGGCCTCACCAAAGAAGAAGTGATGGAAACACTTAGTATTGCTACTCTAATAGGAGGTACCATCGTAATTCCACACTTAAGACGGGCTTACGAGTACTGGGAAACATTGGAAACGACCCAAGGTTAAATTAGTGCTAAATCCTTTTGTTGGAAGTGAATATAGGTTAGATTTGAAAAAATGAAGCTAAGAGCCGAAAATATAATGAAGTCTTACCGTGGCCGTAGAGTGGTCAAAGGTATTTCTTTAGAAGTAAACCAAGGAGAAATCGTAGGTCTTCTTGGACCTAACGGGGCAGGAAAAACAACCTCGTTCTATATGATCGTGGGCCTTATCAAACCAAACGGGGGAAACATCTATTTGGACGATATGGAAATCACCAAGTTTCCTATGTACAAAAGGGCTCAGAACGGTATCGGCTATTTGGCACAAGAAGCATCGGTTTTTAGAAAACTCAGTATAGAGAAAAACATCTTAAGTGTTCTTCAACTTACAAAGTTGAGCAAAAAAGAACAGCACATGAAGATGGAGTCGCTCATCGAAGAATTCAGCTTAGGACATATTCGCAAAAACAGGGGAGACCTGCTATCGGGTGGAGAAAGACGACGTACAGAAATAGCGAGGGCCTTGGCGACCGACCCAAAATTCATATTGTTGGATGAGCCTTTTGCAGGGGTAGACCCCGTTGCAGTGGAGGATATTCAGCGAATCGTGGCCCAATTAAAGAATAAAAATATAGGTATTCTAATAACAGACCACAACGTACAAGAAACCTTGGCCATTACAGAACGTTCGTACCTCATGTTCGAAGGCGGAATTCTAAAATCAGGTATTCCAGAAGATCTTGCTGCAGACGAGATGGTCCGTAAGGTCTATTTAGGCCAGAATTTTGAACTTCGTAAAAAGAAGCTGGATTTTTAATAACCAGCTCTAACCGCATTCGTTCTTGTGGTACTTTCACAACTTTTTACCATACAACCGAAAATATCGGTAAGCCGCCATACCCCCAACAAAATAAAACACCGCCAACATCCAGAACACATGCCGGTGCCCTTTTAAACCTGGTGAAGTATCTAGCAAATATCCCATGGCCGGCCCGGCAAAAATATCAGGAGTATAACCGACCAAAGAAATTAGACCTACGGCAGTACCGGTATACAATAAAGGAATTTTTCCACTTTGCATTACAGAAAAATAAAGTGCCCTTACCGAATATACCCCTATTGCCACTACTAGTATAGAAAGCAAAAACAAGAGCCAAGAAACGTTCACCACTATACCCAAAGCAAAGACCAAAGCCCCAAAAAAGGCGATAACAAAACCAATAAATAGCCATAGAACAGGTCTTGAACGATCTGCCAAAACCCCTATCAATATTCCAACAAAAGGTCTTGCGAAAAGCAAAAAGGTACCCACCTGGGCCGAGGCTACCTCGTTGTACAACATAACATCTTGAGCATAGAGGGAGAAAACATCCGTGATCTTGTACCCAACATAGGCACAAAGAATAATAACCATAAGCAACAATACCGATGGCAGCGCAAGTACTTCTTTTACCTGCGACACGGTAATACGCTCTACTATTATTTTTTTCTCTACTTGGGGCGGTAGTTTCATGAACATCCAAACCAAGGCCCCTACTACCGTTACAATACCAGAAGAGGTCAATATAACATACCTAAAGGCCGATCTACTTTCTTCAAGAGAAGCCTGATCCAACTCGTTTACCATAAAAAAAGAAAATACCATTACCCCCATGGTACCAAAAAGAGCCCCTACAAGTCCCCTTCCCCCATCCAACAAACCAAAAGCTTTTCCTTGCGACCGATGCCCACCCCATACACGGGTAGCCTTTATCATTGGCGACCAAAAAAGGAAAATAGTGGTAAACCCCCAAAAACCGTATAGAAGTTGTAATGTAGAATAATCTGGAAAAGTAGCAAAAAGTAAACCTCCCAATGCGGTTAACCATAAGGCCATCGCTATTAATTTTCTTGGGGGAAACCTATCCGCCAGCGGACCACCGAACAAATAGGAAACCAAGGCAACAAAACCATATACCGAAAAACACAGACCTAACTGAACATTGTCCAAATTAAATACTTTTAAAACCGTAGGCCTAAAAACCCGCTGTAATACAAAGGGCAGGATAAACACACTCTCCCCTGCCAAAATCAACATAAACAGGTAATACCAAGGTACTTTTCTAGATTCTTTCATTTTTATTGTATAGGAATCCAGATCTGCTCTTCTGAATTGGGGTCATTATTTTTGTACTTGTCCCCAAGCACTTCAAAATGAGGACGATTTGCCAATTGGTATTTCGAATTGGGCAACCATTCCTGAAAAATATAGGTAAAAATTCTGGCATCGTTTGGCAACCCCTTATAATCAAATACGGCATACTTACCTTTGGACAGTACAAAAACTTCCATTCCATCGGGTACGACATGCGCATCCGTAACCTCTACAAGAGCCCATTTTACAAACTTATTGGCGGGACTAAAGTTCTGGTAATAATCCTTTGGATAAACCTGTAAAGAAATATATTCGGAATTGGCCTTGTTCTTGATCTCTTTGTTGCGTACCATAAAAGACCTCCAGAGATCTATGGTCCTATTCTCTATCAAACTCATTGACAGCGATACACCTACCAATTTTTTATCTTCTAAAAATTCTATTCTAGGTGCTATATTCAAAATGCTTGTTTTATCTTTCTTTCGGCCGTTAGTTAGACTTTCTATTTTTGCAAAGATTGTAGCCAACTAACGGTAACCAACAACTGCCCTACATGCCGTTGACTATGTTCTGCCGCATGAAACAAAAGCCCCAAAACAGTTGATGGAAGTTTTTTTCTACCCACTGTTCTTATCTCTTTTAACTCATCTTCTGAAATACCTTCAAAATATCGGAGCATTTTTTCTACTTGATCACCAAAAAGATTGCATAGATCATCGGCCGATAAAGAGCCATTTCTCTCCCCTTCGCTTCTCAAATACTTAAACTGCTCTTCGGTTAACGCCTTTCCCTTGGCGTAGGTCATCATCCGATCCAGAACCCCGGTAATATGCCTTATATGAAATCCTATAGATGCCCTACCTTCGGGCTTTTTCCATAACAGATCTGAAGGTAAATTTTCTGTATATATCTTCAGTTCCTTTTTTGATTGCAACAGTGCGTGCGCCGCAGGTTGCAATAAAGACGGTATCCCCTTTACAGGACCCCTTAACCAAAATTCGGTGTTATCACCCTGTACGGAGTCTGACATATTCTTATCAAATTATTATTAGGGACAATATCAAAAAAACACCTTAGAACTTTTGTGCCACGAAAGAACTAACTATGTAAAACACAATAATCAGAGGAATTGCCAAAAATTTCATCGTTATCAACATAATTAAACTAACAATCAAAAATACATATCGTAGGGCATTGTCCTTAAAGCCCCAATTCTTGAATTTTAATGCGAACAACGACAAATTGCAATTGAGCAAATAAGCACTTACAAGCGTAAGAACCAACAAAAACCACTGATTTAGAATAATCTCACTGATACCTTTGCTTCCATTGTAAAAAAGTATCAATGGCAACGACAAGATCAGCAAAGCATTGGCAGGAGTCGGTAGCCCTATAAAGGAAGAAACCTGATTCTCGTCCAAATTAAATTTGGCTAAACGGTAAGCAGATCCCATAGTAATTATAAAGCCCGCAAAGGGCACCACCGCAGACCACTGAAAATTATCTGTTTCTAAAAAAGAAGTGGTATTTAAACTCCACCCTCCACTTTGCGACATGGCGAGCAACTGAAACATAACAACACCCGGCACAAGACCGCTTGTAATCATATCCGCCAAAGAATCTAGCTGAAGCCCCAATTCGCTTTTAACGTTCAAGACCCTAGCTGCGAGTCCGTCGAAAAAATCTAGAAAAATGCCCAAAACAACGAACAAAGCTGCCATTTCCAACTTGTTCAACACTGCAAAAACTGTCGCCACACAGCCACAGAAGACATTTAAAAGAGTTATAAAATTGGGGATATGTTTTCGCATAATATCTTCAATCAATTTTAGTAAAAATAAGATAAATTGGTTATTATTCGCATCTTTGTTCAGTTATCGACGAGATTAATCCATGTTAAAGAAAGTATTTCTATTTTATTGTTTTTTGACTTTTGGTATCCAAGTTTTTTCACAAGGCCCCCAATTGTCCCCATTATCGGAGTTAAGCTTGCTCACCGTTGGCACCGGTGATGAACTAGCAGCCAAATTCGGCCATAGCGCCATACGTTTTAAAGACCCTTCTTTAGGCATAGATGTAGTATATGGTTACGGTACCTACGATTTTGAAGACCCCAATTTTTATTTGAATTTTACCCGGGGAAAACTCGCCTATACTATATCTCGCATTCCTTTTAAATATTTTATGCGCAGCTACCAATTGGAACAACGCTGGGTAAAAGAGCAAAAACTAAACCTAAATTTAGATCATCGAAAAGCAATAGTGTCATTTTTAGAGCATAACTTACTACCAGAAAATCGCAAATATAAATATGATTTTCTTTTTGACAACTGCGCCACTAGGATACCCTTGGTATTTGAAAAAAACCTGGGGGACAAACTCGTGTACGATTACACACATTTTAAGGACCATTATACCTTTAGGCAGCTAATACACCAAAACCTAGAGGTAAACTCATGGTCCAACTTCGGTATTGATCTTGCACTAGGTGCGGTAATCGACAGAAAGGCCACCCCTTACGAACATATGTTTTTACCCTTGTATGTTTACGAGCAAATGAAACAAACCACCATAGACGGTGAACCCTTGGTAAAAAAGGAACAGGTTATATTGAACATCCCTCCAAAAGAAGACGCCCCCCTTTTTATCTTAACACCTATATTTTGGCTGGCACTGTTAATGATAACGGTCTTTGTTATCACCTATAAAGATTTCAAGAAAAACAAAAGAACCCGTTGGTTGGACGTTGCTCTCTTTGCAATTACAGGTCTTGCGGGAGTTCTCATATTATTTTTATGGTTTTTCACAGATCATGAAGCTACCAAAATGAATTTCAATGCTTTGTGGGCCTTTGCCCCCAATATTATCGCCGCCTTTTTTATAGCAAAAAGAAAGCTGCCCAAATGGTTTCAGAATTATACGACCTTAATACTGGGGCTTTTGTTTATAAATATAGTTTTATGGATCCTGAAAGTTCAGGTATTCTCTATATTGCTCATTTTTATCTTAGCGGCTTTGTTCTTAAGGTATGTTTATATAATCATGTATCTAAAAAAACAAAACACACAATAACACACCTAACAATACATGAACCTACTCACAGTTGAAAATATATCCAAATCCTACGGGGAATTGGTCTTGTTCGAAAATCTTTCCTTTGGCATAAACAAAGACCAAAAGATTGCCTTGATCGCAAAGAACGGTAGCGGAAAGACCTCTATTTTAAATATTCTGTCGGGAGCCGATACTCCAGACACTGGGCAGGTAAATTATCGCAAAAGCACTAGAGTATCGTTTTTGGCGCAAGAGCCAATAATGAATCCTTCGTTAACGGTCGAGGAAACCATTTTCGCTTCCGACAATGAAATACTTCAGGTAATTGCGAATTACGAGAAAGCACTGGCAAACCCAGAAGACACAGAGGCTTACCAAAAAGCCTTTGAGGCCATGGACAGGTTTGAGGCATGGGATTTTGAAACCCAGTACAAACAGATTCTTTATAAATTAAAGCTAGAAGACCTGAACGCCAAAGTAGGAAAGCTTTCAGGTGGACAAAAAAAACGTTTGGCCTTAGCCAATGCACTTATAAACAGACCCGATCTTTTAATTCTTGATGAGCCCACGAACCACCTTGACCTAGAAATGATAGAGTGGCTAGAAGAGTATTTCGCAAAAGAAAACCTAACGCTTTTCATGGTCACGCATGACCGCTATTTTCTAGAACGTGTCTGTAACGAAATATTGGAGTTGGATAACGGCACACTATACCCCTATAAGGGCAATTACTCTTATTACCTAGAAAAGAAAGAAGCAAGAATAGAACAGCAGGCGGTTGAGCAGCATAAGTCGGAAATACTTTTTAAAAAGGAACTGAGCTGGATGCGACGCCAGCCAAAAGCAAGGACTACAAAGTCGAAATCTAGAATAGACGATTTTAATGCGATAAAAGAAAAGGCCAGCCAACGTAGAAAAGAGCACGAGGTTCAGTTGGAAATAAATATGGAGCGCATGGGAAACAAGATCATTGAGCTTCATAAAATATCAAAATCGTTTCCCAATAAACCCATTTTAGACAAATTTGATTATTCTTTTACCAAAGGGGAAAGAGTCGGCATTATAGGAAAAAACGGTACGGGAAAATCTACCTTCTTGAATATATTATCGGGAAAGGACCAACCCGACAGTGGCAAAGTAGTGGTAGGCGAAACCATCAAGTTTGGTTACTATACCCAAAAAGGCATACAAATAAAGGAAGGTCAGAAAGTTATCGATGTTATTCGCGAGTTCGGAGATTTTATTCCGTTGATGAAGGGAAGGCAAATTTCTGCACAACAACTTTTGGAACGCTTTCTTTTTGACAGAAAAAAACAATATGACTTTGTAGAAAAACTTAGTGGAGGAGAACGCAAGCGGTTATACCTATGCACAGTTCTTATCCAAAACCCTAATTTCCTTATTCTAGACGAACCTACGAACGATCTGGACATTGTTACCTTAAATGTACTGGAAAGCTTCCTGTTAGATTTTCAGGGCTGCCTAATCGTTGTTTCACACGATCGCTATTTCATGGACAAAATAGTAGACCACCTATTTGTCTTTAAGGGCAAGGGCGTAATTGAGGATTTTCCCGGAAACTATTCTGACTACAGAGCCTACGAAGACAGTCAGGTAATAGAAAAAAGAGAACAGAAAGATAAAACCGAAGCACCTAAAAACACCTGGAAAAAAACGGAATCCGTTAAGTTATCCTATCAAGAACAAAAAGAGTTCAAACAATTAGAGAACGAAATACAAAAATTGGAATACAAAAAACAGGAAATACAGAATAAATTTACAGATACTTCTTTATCGGGAGAACAAATAGAAGCTTTATCCGTAGAACTTGGGGAAGTTACCGATGCCATTGACACAAAAACCGAAAGATGGTTTGAGCTATCGGCCAAAATGGAGGGTTAAACAAGGCTATAGGTTCCTTAAAAAATTAAAAACTACGGTTTAACTGCTTTAAAAATCGATAAAGTGAAATAGGCGCCCGAACCGTTCATCGAGTGAATTTCGCACTTTGTCCGGTTACATGTCGGATAACGAGAAATTGGGGTTTTTCAGCGATTCACCACCCTTCAAAATACACTTGCGGTAGTTATAATAATGTAACAAACGCAAGTCATGAAAACAATAGCAACCATCTTCTTTATCCTTTTTATAGGAACAACACTACAGGCCCAGAAAAACACTACGGAAGAAAAGGTAGAGACCATGGAAATGACCATCGTTACCAAAATCGTTAACTCTACCGATTTTAAAACCAACACCGAGGTTGCAAGGTTGTACAAGTTCAAAAACGCAAGGGTAACCAAAGCTTTGTCTTTTACGACCAAAAGAAACAAGGCCAAAATGGCTTAAAAGAATACAGTTTTCATTTAAAGCTACTTGATAACATCTTTAAAAAACCAATAATTTTATATACTTTGGCCGGCTCAAATTCTACTCAAGAGGCTAACCGGTGTATCGTTTACTTGCTTACCTAAAATTTCTGTTATCGTCCACCAACCAACACGGTGTACATTCTCCTTTTGTGTACAACTTCATTACCAAATCTTTATATCAAAAAAGAAACAAAAGGTGCTCGATTACCGAAGATGTATTATTCAAAAGCATATCCTATTTTAAATATAAAAAGGTAGGTTTAATACAACCGGACAATTCGTTAAAATCGACCTTAGACTCAAAATTCGGTCATTTAGAATACAACACCACGCCCTACGATATTATTTTTACAGATTCTAAAAATGAACTTTTAGACAAAATATCAAAGCAGATATATCATAATGATAGCGCTCTGTTGGTGCAAGGCATTCACAACTCAAAAGAACGGACAAGACTATGGGAGTCCATTAAAAAACTACCCGAAGTCACTGTCAGTATAGACTTATTTTACTGTGGCTTGATATTTTTTAGGAGAGAGCAGGCAAAACAACATTTTAAGATACGGATATAAACCCCTAAATTTATAATATAAGCTCTTAATTATGGACAACACTATTTACATTGTTTTAGGTGTCGTATTTGCCATATACCTGGCAATCACCATTATTAACCGAAGAAAATCCAAAGAAAGGAAATCGAGAAAATTTATGGATAATTACAAGAGAAACGACCCCAACAAATAACCGCTTTATCCATTTCAAGAAACCAATCCATTGTTATCAATGAAAATATACACCAAAACAGGAGACAAGGGAACTACGGCACTTTTTGGTGGCACCAGGGTACCTAAACACCATATGCGCATAGAGAGTTACGGCACCTTGGACGAGCTAAATTCATGGTTGGGCCTCATAGGCGACCAAAATATAGATACTTTAAGCAAAGAACAGCTTATTACGATACAAAAAAAGCTATTCACTGTTGGCGCCATTTTAGCGACAGCACCCGAAAAGAGCATTTTAAAAAATGGGAACGAGCGCCTTACCATCGACAAAATAAATGATAATGATATTGCCTTTTTGGAAAAGGCCATTGATACCATGGACAACGAACTACCGCCGATGACACATTTTATTCTTCCCGGGGGCCACACAACCGTGTCATACTGTCATATTGCACGTACCGTTTGCAGACGGGCTGAAAGAATGGCGGTATTGTTATATGAAAACGAACCCTTTGATGACAGGGTACTCTCATATCTAAACAGGTTGTCCGATTACCTTTTTGTATTGGCACGAAAATTGTCAAGAGATTTATCAGTAAAGGAAATCAAATGGATTCCTGACAAAAAAGACTAATAATTTCATATTTTAAACGTTATGAACTTATCAATGCGAAAAAAATGTTGATAACTATGCTGAAATAAATAGAAATTATCTTGGCTATTTACATTTAAAAATTATTTTTGCAAAAAATTTAAAATCAAACAATTACCATGTATTGGACATTAGAACTAGCGTCTTATTTAAGTGATGCACCTTGGCCGGCAAGTAAAGATGAGTTAATAGATTACTCAATCAGAACCGGTGCACCTTTAGAGGTTGTAGAAAACTTACAATCCATGGAGGAAGAGGGTGGCGAAATCTATGAGTCTATCGAGGAGATTTGGCCAGACTACCCAACCGAAGAAGATTACCTCTGGAATGAGGACGAATATTAATATTTGATATCATAAATAACTACTAAAAAGTCTCCTCGGAGGCTTTTTTTTTATGTAATTTTGACAGTCTTAAAAGGAATTTATGGCTCAAAGCCATACTGGAACACCTTTTGTTTAACTGAAGTGCCGATACCGATCATCGGCTACAAACAATTTATTGAAAAACACATTGAATCTTAGGTTTCGCAAATTTTCAATGTAAATTACAAATACATATGAATTTTATTAACTCCGTACTAAAGGCTTTCGTTGGTGACAAGTCAAAAAAAGATGTAAAAGAATTACAGCCTATAGTAAATCAGATAAAGTCGTTCGAATCCGAGTTCGAAAAATTAAGTTTAGATGAACTTAGAAACAAAACGGTTGTTTTTAAACAGACTATAAAAGATTCTTATAAGAACATTACCGAACAAATTGCCACTCTTGAAAAAGAAGTCAAAGCATCTACTGACATTGACAAAAACGAGGATATCTATGCAGAAATAGATAAACTTAAAGAAGAAGCCTATAAAATATCGGAAGACACCCTAAACAAGATTCTTCCCGAAGCATTCGCTGTAGTCAAAGAGACCGCCAAGCGTTTTGCAAACAACGAAACCTTGACC
Source organism: Maribacter thermophilus (assembly GCF_001020565.1). Lineage (GTDB taxonomy): Bacteria > Bacteroidota > Bacteroidia > Flavobacteriales > Flavobacteriaceae > Maribacter > Maribacter thermophilus. The sequence goes on from NZ_LDAS01000001.1 coordinate 1,770,904, forward strand.
GTGACCGCGACGGAAAATGACCGAAAATTATCTGGAGAGAAAGAATATGTAACCCTAGACGAGGATAAGGCCATCTGGAAAAACTCATGGAACGCCGCAGGTAAAGAAGTTACATGGGACATGGTGCATTACGATGTTCAGTTGATCGGTGGTATTGCACTACACCAAGGTAAAATTGCCGAAATGCAAACGGGTGAAGGTAAGACCTTAGTGGCTACTTTACCTTTATATCTAAACGCCCTTACCGGAAATGGCGCACACCTTGTAACGGTGAACGACTACTTGGCAAAAAGGGATAGTGCCTGGATGGCACCAATTTTCGAATTCCATGGTTTGTCCGTAGATTGTATAGACCACCACAAACCTAACTCTGACGGTAGAAGGGCCGCATACAATGCCGATATTACCTACGGTACCAATAACGAGTTTGGTTTCGATTACCTAAGGGACAACATGGCACATACACCAAAAGACTTGGTGCAAAGACCACACAACTACGCTATTGTAGATGAAGTCGATTCTGTATTGATAGACGATGCCCGTACACCATTGATTATTTCTGGACCAGTACCAGAGGGTGACAGACATGAATTTAACGAACTAAAACCAAAGGTCAGTGAAATAGTCCAGAAACAGAGACAACATTTGACAGGTGTACTGGCCGAAGCCAAAAAATTAATTGCCGAGGGCAACACCAAAGAAGGAGGCTTTCTTTTATTAAGGGTTTACAGAGGTTTACCCAAAAACAAGGCATTGATCAAGTTCTTGAGCGAAGAAGGTGTAAAACAACTACTTCAGAAAACCGAGAATTTCTACATGCAAGACAACAACCGTGAAATGCCTAAGGTAGACGAAGACCTGTTGTTTGTTATCGATGAAAAAAACAACCAGATAGAGTTGACCGATAAAGGTGTAAACTATATATCCGGTGCAGAGGACAAAGATTTCTTTGTAATGCCAGATATCGGTGCAGAAATCGCCAAGATAGAGGAACAAAATCTTGATATTGAAAAAGAAGCTGAGCTTAAAGAAGAGCTTTTTAAAGATTTCACGGTAAAAAGTGAACGTATCCATACAATGAGTCAATTACTTAAAGCGTATACGCTTTTTGAAAAGGACGTTGAATATGTTGTTATGGACAATAAAGTGATGATCGTAGACGAACAGACCGGTCGTATTATGGACGGCCGTAGGTATTCCGATGGTCTTCACCAAGCCATTGAAGCAAAAGAAAACGTTAAGATCGAAGCATTAACACAAACCTTTGCCACCGTTACTTTACAGAACTATTTTAGAATGTACCGTAAACTGGCAGGTATGACAGGTACGGCCGTAACCGAAGCAGGGGAATTTTGGGAAATCTACAAACTTGATGTTATGGAGATCCCTACAAACAGGCCTATAGCCCGTGATGACCGTAACGATTTGATCTATAAGACAAAAAGGGAAAAATACAATGCCATTATAGAGGAAGTTACCCAATTGAGCAAAGCGGGAAGACCGGTATTGATCGGTACCACTTCGGTAGAAATATCAGAATTGCTCTCAAAACTTTTGAGCGTACGTAAAGTACCCCACAATGTATTAAATGCCAAACTCCATAAGAAAGAAGCCGATGTTGTGGCAGAGGCCGGTAAACCGGGCGTAGTTACCATCGCTACGAACATGGCAGGTAGGGGTACGGATATTAAACTTTCGGAAGAAGTAAAAAAAGCTGGTGGTTTGGCCATTATAGGTACCGAACGCCACGACTCTAGACGTGTAGACAGACAGTTAAGAGGACGTTCTGGCCGTCAGGGAGATCCAGGAAGCTCGCAATTCTATGTTTCTTTAGAAGACAACCTAATGCGTTTGTTCGGATCGGACAGGGTTGCCAAGATGATGGACAAAATGGGATTGGAAGATGGTGAGGTCATTCAACATAGTATGATGACCAAATCTATAGAAAGAGCCCAGAAAAAAGTAGAGGAAAACAACTTTGGGGTACGTAAGCGTTTATTGGAATATGATGATGTAATGAACGCCCAACGTGAAGTTGTCTACAAAAGAAGAAGACATGCACTACAAGGTGATCGCTTAAAAGTGGATATCGCCAATATGGTCTATGATACTTGTGAAGTAATCGTAGAAGGCAACAAAGCGGCCAACGACTATAAAAATTTCGAATTTGAGCTGATCAAATATTTCTCAATGACCTCTCCCGTAAGCGAAGAGGAATTTGGAAAGATGAGTGCCCAAGAAATTACCGGAAAGGTTTATAAGGCCGGATACGATCATTACAAAGAAAAAATGGAACGAAATGCCGCAGCTGCATTTCCTGTAATAAAACAAGTATACGAAGACAATGCCAATAACTTTGAACGTATCGTAGTACCATTTACGGACGGGGTTAAAACACTTAACGTTGTTACCAACCTCAAAGAAGCCTATGAAAGTGATGGTAAACAATTGGTCACTGATTTTGAAAAGAATATTTCTCTTGCCATTATAGACGACTCTTGGAAAACCCATTTAAGAAAAATGGACGAATTAAAGCAGTCGGTACAATTAGCTGTTCACGAACAAAAAGACCCTTTGTTGATTTATAAATTTGAAGCGTTTGAACTCTTTAAATCAATGATAGAGAAGGTAAACAAAGAAATAGTTTCTTTCCTATTCAAAGGAGAGCTACCTTCAGGGAACCCCAATGAGATCAGAGAAGCAAGAAATGTTCAACAAAAAAGGGAAAAAATACAGACCTCGAAAGAAGAGATTCCTAACAGTGACGAGCTTGCAGCACAGAACAGGGCCGCTGGACAAACACAAAGGCAACGACCCGCCGTTACCGAAACAATTACCAGAGAACAGCCTAAAATTGGCAGAAACGAACGGGTAACCATAAAAAATGTAATGTCGGGCGAGAGCAAGGTTGTTAAATATAAACAAGCCGAACCTTTGATCGCCAAGGGCGAATGGGTCATTACCCAAGATTAGTACAAGTTATTTATATAATTGCAATAAAAAAGACACTCTTCAGTGTCTTTTTTATTGCCTACCTGTCTAGGTCCTATCCGTAAAATATGTAACCTCAGCCTACGAGTTGATTTACAAATTTTATATATCTTTAAAAGAACCTATAACGAGACACAATGAAAAATTTAATGAAAAACCATAATTCGCCCATTGGCACATGGCAATCAACGCCAAAAACACTCTTATATGTTTTTTGTCATAACAAATTCGAAAAACTATAGTTTTGCTTGGCTTTATTTTTATCTCAAAAAACAATAAGCTATCTAAAACTTACCAGCCCATAATTATAAATTGTATTAAAATTAATTAAACTCGATAAAAATCAAGAGTTTATAGATGTACGTACAAAAGAAGTTATTTATGGGATATCAAAAATAAGGTAAACCAAAAAATCTTAGTATTATGTTAAAAACATAACTAGATTTACGCACAAAATACTTGATTACCGGTTACTAAACAGAAACTATGCCAGATTCTCTAATAGAACAAGAACGTCTTAGAAATAAAATAAAGTTAGTTCTAAAAGTAAATTATGTCGCAAGTGCTATTGCAATTACTTTTGGATTAGTTTGTTTCTTTCTACTGGATATAAAGGAGATTATACCTTACGTACTGGTTATTTTCGGATCGTTGAATTTCATCAACATCCAGTTCTTTAAACTAAAAAAGAACCTTACCCTTACATACAATATTTCTTCTATCCTTGCATTGATAAGTGCTTTGACCATTACACTATACAGTGGGGGCATCCATAGCCCATTTATATTTATGCTGGCGATAATTGTATTTGCGGCCTATCTTAATACGCAAAGAAACGGACAAGTCTATCTCAATTTTATTTTCGTACTCGTACTTCTAATTTTTACCCAAAGTTTTCCTGAATTAAGTTTTACCGAAAATGTTATCCCAACAGAGTATAGGAATGTTTTCAGTTTAATATCCATTTTGTTCTCGCTGTACTTATTGGGCAATATTTTTGGAAAAGTATTATTGAAGACCCATAACTCGCTCTATACTTCAAAAAAGGAATTGACAATACAGATGTACGAAAAGGAAATGTTACTTAAAGAAGTGCATCACAGGGTAAAAAACAACTTACAAACCGTTTCTAGTCTACTTAGCCTACAAAGTAGAAGTGTAACCGAAAGAAAAATGAAAGAGTTACTAAAAAGCACCCAAAATAGGGTCATTTCTATGGCTATGGTCCATGAAATGCTCTACATGAGAAAAGATATAAGCCAAATAGAATATAAATCCTATGTTCAAGAACTGAGCGAATATTTGATCAGGTCTATAAAAGGACTCGACAGTAAAGTGAATTTGAAGATTGATATTCCAGATATTAAATTGGGCATAGATACCGCCATACCTTTAGGCTTACTTATTAACGAAGCGGTTACCAATGCCTTAAAATATGGATTTACAGATGATGAAGAAGGAGAAATATATATTGCCCTAAAACAAGAACTGGACAAACAGTATACTCTTAATATTGGAGATAACGGTGTTGGTTTTCCAGATACGATCAATTATAAAAACACCAAATCGCTGGGGTTAAAATTAATTTACAACCTTACAAGACAGTTAAAAGGCACTATACAAAAAGACAATAGCAAAAAAGGCACAAACTACATCATTAAATTTCAAGAAGTAAAACAACAGCTATCTCCGGTTGCATAAATTTGAAATAAACCAAACTATCACCCCTATCTTTAAAGCCCCATTTGCACCAATACAAGCGGGTTCCAAAAGACCTTCTGGCATACCGTACACAAAAAATCAGTGTGCGATAAAAAACATACTACCGCCCCTTAGAACTTTCTTTGTTGAACAGGAACCTTTATAGGTTTAAGACTTCCCTTTGATTTTGGGAATATCAATAAATGGGAAACAACTAAAACAACGGGTATTATGGTAATAAATAATAACATAGCATTTTGTTTTAATAAAGTACTTAATTGCACTCTACAATTGTATTACAAAGGTTATGCCAATTTTGGTCTATCCTTTTTTGTGGTAAAAAACAAGGCTTTTTTAACCCTTGAATTTTTGTAGCGATATAACCTGGCCACACCATTGGTTTCAATTCTTTCTTTCTGGCCAAGGTCTTCTACTTTTAGGTTTTCTGCCATTTGCACCACACCTACTGTAGACACATCAACTTTGTGCTCAACATTTGCACTTTGTGCGAAAGAAACAGCTCCGAAAAAAAGAGTTAAAGACAAGGTTAAAATAGCTTTCATAACATTGATTTGGGTTATATAAAGCTAACTTCAGATGATAAAAAGTATCGTTACCTATCGTTTAAATACAAGGTTTTTCGATAACAAAACAAAGGTTGGATAAAGGGTACAAAATTGTCGATGAACGTTTTGGGCACCACGATCAACACATCGAAAAAACAGGTAGATAATCGGCAGTTTTCTCTTTACAAAAAGCCCCATCCCTCTTTAAATAAGAGAAGAAAACCTAATTATGATGTATTATAAATGGACTAATTAACCTCTTTTCTCAACACCTGCAATGGAGGACTTTTAAGAACACTAATATTGTTGGACAATCCTATTAACAAGACCAATAACGTAATACCTGGAAGCACGACAAAAAATGGAATCATTGAGGGTACGAACGGAGTTTCAAAAATAAAATATGCCAATAACTGACTACTGATCAACGAAAGTAAAATCCCCATTCCAGTACCCAACAACCCTAGGTACAAATATTCTAAAGCGGCCATCTTTAGTATCTGATTGCTCTTGGCACCGATTGTCCTAAGAAGTACACTTTCCCTAACTCGCTGATACCGACTGTTTCTTACCGAACCTATTAAAACAATTATGCCCGTTAAGATGCTAAAAAAAGCCATAAATGTGACCACCCAAGAAATTTTGTCCAAAATACCTTCTATCAAGGTAAGTACCTGTCGCAAGTCTAAAATAGAGACATTCGGAAAGCTTTTCACCAATTCGCGCTGAATATTGGCGGACGACAACTTATCTGGAGCATTGGTGGTCAACACATGAAATTGTGGAGCGTTCTCTAAAATCCCTGTCGGAAATACCACCGAAAAATTCATTTGCATTCTTCCCCAATCCACTTCCCTAATACTTCCAACAATTGTTTCCATCAGCATCCCTTGAACATTGAAGACCAAAGTATCTCCCACCACAACCTGAGCGTCATTGGCCACATTATCGGACAACGATATGGGTACCGGCCTACCCGGAACCACTTTTGCGTCAAAATCTCCAGAAATCAATTTTTCTGAACCGATCAAAGAATCACGATAGGTTACCCTAAACTCATGGTTTAATATCCATTTGTTTATTGTCGTAGTCGAATCTAAACGTATGGCGTTTACACTTCGATCCTTGATCCGATCTAAACGCATAGTAATAATCGGAATATTATCTATAATCGGCAGTTTCTTTGCCTTTATAGCCTTGATCATATCTTCTTTTTGTCCATTTTGAACATCGAACATAATCAGGTTAGGACTTTTTTCATTGGCCTCCAATGAGGTTTTGGCCAACAAAAAATCTTTTGTAAAGTAGAGGGTTCCTATCAAAAAGGTTCCAATACCAATGGCCAAGATCAATACCGCGGTTTGATTGTTGGGCCTATAAAGATTTAGTAAACTTTGTCTTGAAACAAAACTCCAAGATTTAGGAAAATAACGTTTTACCAATCGCATAAAAAATTGCGACATACCCCATAAAACCGCAAAAGTCACCAATATACCTATTACAAAGCTAGAGGCATACTTAAAATTATCGAGCAACCAATACGCGAATAAAAATACAAAGAGTACTATGGCCAAGAATACAAATATTTGAGCTTTTCTAGATTTGCCCCCAACATTCTCTTGTACCCTTAAAACTTGTAATGGAGATACAAACCAAGTATTTAATAAGGGCGATAATGCAAAAAGAACCGACATTAATATGCCCAAGACCAAACCTACGACAATGGCTTGATAAGAGGTAGATATTTGAACCTGAAAAGGCAAAAACTCTTGTAAGATCAAAGGAAAGGATTCTTGCAATAGTAGCCCGATCGTTGTTCCTATGATGCCTCCCAGCAATCCCATTCCCGCAATTTGCAGCAAGAAAATAAGAAATGTCTGCTTTCTGGTAGCTCCCAAACACTTTAAGACTGCTACCGCCTTTAATTTTTCTTTTATATAAATATGAACGGAACTGGCTATACCCACACAGCCTAACAGTAATGCTATAAAGGCTACCAAGTTCAAAAAACGCCCAACATTGTCATACCTTCTTCCCAACCTCTGACTCGTAGAGGTGTGTGTATCAAGATCTGCATTTTGCTCATCCAACAAAGGATCTAGTTCTTTATCCAACTTTTCGAGGTCTGCATCAGGGGCCTTAAAATAATAGGCATAATCCAACCTACTTCCCTTCTGCAACAACCCACTAGATTCCATAAAACCATAAGGAACCATAATCGGTGGCGCTACCGAAGTTCCAATTCCCGTGCTTCCCGGGGCCGTGACCAACGAACCAATTATGGGAAAGGTCTTGTTCCCTAATTTTACACTGTCTCCCACCACTAGATTAAACTGGAGCATAACGGTAGCATCTATTAGGGCACCAGATTCGGCTTGATATCTTACTGCCGCATCCGCAGGTTCTGTTTCGAGTTCACCATAAAAAGGAAAATTACCTTCCACTCCCCTAACCTGTACCAATTTAGTGGCACCGTTTTTAGAAAATGCGGCCATAGATGCAAACTTTACCTCCATAGCATCCGCACCACCAAGTGAATCCATTATAGACAATACCCGCTCATTGGCAGGTTCATTACTATCTATTAAAAAATCGGCTCCCATTAAGGCCTTTGACTGATTTCCAATGTTGTCCTTTAAATTTTCACTGAAAGATTGTATGGAGACTACCGCTGCAATCCCCAATACAATAGATGCCATAAACAACAGCAATCTTTTGCCGCTTGCCTTACCATCTCGCCATGCCATTTTAAACAACCAGCCCAACGAAGCCTTTGAAGTATATTTTAAATCGCTCAAACTACAATATCAGATTGGTTAGCAACAATTTTACCGCCCTTAAGTTTAATCACCCGTTGGGTCAGCCGGGCCAGATCTAGATCATGGGTAACAATGACCAAGGTGGTCCCCATTTCCTTATTTAGTTCAAATAATAATTTTATGACTTTTTCACCTGTTTCTTCGTCCAGGTTTCCTGTAGGTTCGTCTGCAAATAATATGGCAGGCTTTGTAGAAAAGGCCCGGGCCAAAGCCACACGTTGTTGCTCTCCTCCCGACAATTGTGATGGATAATGATCAAACCTATCCCCAAGACCCACTTTTTCCAATAATTCCCTTGCCTCTTTAGTAGCGTCGGCAGCCCCTTGTAATTCTAACGGAACGCTCACATTCTCTATAGCGGTCAATGTAGGTAACAGCTGAAAATTTTGAAAAATAAACCCAACTTTTTGGTTTCGCAACAAGGCCCGTTGATCTTCATTAAGGGCATTGAGTTCTGTACCGCATAACTCTATGGTTCCCTCATCTAACTGGTCTAAGCCCGCACAGAGGCCCAACAAGGTTGTTTTTCCACTTCCCGACGGTCCTACGATGGCAAAAGTTTCCCCTGCTTCTATGTCAAAGGTGATACCATCCAATACCGTTAAATCCTTTGTGCCGCTACGATAAGTTTTCCTTAGGTTCTTTACGTTTAATATCTTTGTCATAACTCATTTAGTACAAGCTAACAAAATAACTAAATGATTTTGGTTTTAAGAAGGATACACTATGCGCAAACTATTAAAGTTTAGTTATTTTTTTCTCGTTTTATTGCTAATTGGCTGTGGAGAAAGTAAAAAACAAAGGCAAACCGATAACACTACTGAATCTACAGTGGAGGAAAACAAAGAAGAAAAACAGACCCAAAGCAAGGTTATCCTGTTCTTTGGCAATAGCCTTACCGCTGCCTATGGTCTGGAAACAGAAGATGGGTTTCCACATAGAATACAGCTTCGTCTAGACTCTTTGGGTTTAGATTACAAGGTGATCAACTCTGGTCTAAGTGGTGAGACCACCTCTGGGGGACTCAATAGATTGGACTGGGTCTTGAACCAAAAGATAGACATATTTGTTTTAGAACTTGGGGCCAATGATGGACTTAGGGGCATACCTTTATCAGAAACCAAAGAAAACCTTCAAAAAATAATAGACAAGGTAAGAGAAAAAAATAACGAAACCACCATTCTCTTGGCCGGCATGCAAATTCCACCAAACATGGGCCAAGATTACACCACCGAATTCAAAAGCATGTTCCCGGACCTGGCAAAGAAAAACAATGTTTTGCTTATTCCTTTTCTTTTGGAAAATGTTGCCGGAATACCCGAATTGAATTTAGAGGACGGTATTCATCCTACAGCTGAAGGACAAAAAATAGTCGCCAATAATGTATGGAAGGTGTTAGAACCCGTTGTTTCGCCAAAGTAAAGGAAAAACAATATCCGACTAAGCCAATCTAGGCCTCCTTTTTCTCGACTTAAAGGCCAATGCCCTTTTTACCCTAGAATGTTTTGATATGTATATACCTGAAACTGACGGGATGCTTTTGCCCAAGTTAGTTTGGGCCATGGTTTCAGTAATTGGCATTGAAATAGCTTTCGCTTTTGTTTCAATATCATTTTTCTGAGCCTGGGCAAAAACTCCCATGCAGGTAACAAGCATTGAAATAAAAATAAGAGTAGGTTTCATTAGTAGATCAATTTGGTGAATATATAACTCTCGCTTATTGAATTTCAAATTTCCATTTCGATAAACGGTATCAATTTATCGGTCAAATGCATTTTTTTCGACCAACAACACTATTCCTACAAAAGTTTTCCTACAAAATCAGGTTTGTTTCATCGATAATTCTATACATTTCGTCGATATTTCAAATTAATTCCTACAAAAAATTGGACTTATTTAGATGTCTTTGAGGAAAGAGAAATATAATCAGGATACATATTAAAAGCAATTAAGCCATTTTGGCCCTGTTTCTTTTGGTCGTAAAAGACAATGCCTTGGTTACCCTTGCATTTTTGAACTTGTACAACCTTGCAACCTCGGTGTTGGTTTTAAAATCGGTAGAGTTAACGGTTTCGGTAACGATGGTCGTTTGCATGGTCTCCACCTTTTCTTCCGTAGTGTTTTTCTGGGCCTGTAGTGTTGTTCCGATAAAAAGGATAAAGAAGATGGTTGCTACTGTTTTCATGACTTGCGTTTGTTACACTATTATAACTACCGCAAGTGTATTTTGAAGGGGGGCGAATCGCTCAAAAACCCCAATTTCTCGTTATCCGACATGTAAACGGACAAAGTGCGAAATTCACTCGATGAACGGTTCGGGCGCCTATTTCACTTTATCTATTATAAGTGTCTTTCAACGGATATTACGACCCTATTTTAAACAACAAATTAGGATCGGGACAATTCTTTTTGTAAAAATCCAATGTTTGAAAAGAACAAACACCTGGATAATCTCCATAATAGCTCTCCACATCCTTAATTATCTGAAAGTGTAGATGTGGTGCATAATTCACGTTAATATCCGGTGTACCTAAAAAGCCTAAGGTACTACCTGCAGAGAATTGCTTCCCCAAAGTGAGTCCCTCCAGTGATTCTAGGCTTAAATGTCCATACAGGGTATAAAATACTATACCATCCAAACAATGCTCTAAAATTATGGTAGGTCCGTAATCCCCGATTCCTCTGTTATTTTTAAAACTATGGACTATCCCCTCTATAGGGGCTATAACTTTTGTTCCCGACTTACACCAATAATCTATGCCAAGATGAATATTTCGCGGTTCGTTGCCGGGAGCATTAAAATTCTGTTTATCGGCATAAAGATCCCTATTTTCCAAATATCCTCCATAAGCCACCTCACCATTGTTTTTATACAAAATATTATCTATGTACCGTTGACATTCTTTGGGTTGGGCAATATCCATTCCTTTTAAAATTTCATTATCCCTAGATAGATCCAAAGGCACATATGCCGATAAGGGAATAGTGTTATCCAATGGTCGTATGGGTTCTCGGGAAAGTGTCGTAAGTTTTTCTATAAGCAGATCCATGACGTAAAAATAATACGGTATGTTCATTACTTAACACTTTTTAACCTTTTGCATCGTAAGTACTTTGTAATTTACCTACCAATAAACAAACAAAATAAAATGACTCCGATTAGATTTACAATAATAAGTATTACACTATTGTTTGTCACCAGTTGCCAATCAAAAACAAAAAACACGAAAATTGCAGAGGAAGATGCTGTTGTAGCGAACGCCACCTCGCCAGAAACCGTAAAGCTTACCCCCCAACAACTGAGCAAATATGAGACCGCATACTTTGCCAGTGGTTGCTTTTGGTGTGTTGAAGCCATATTTGAAAGTGTCAAAGGTGTTAAAGAAGTAATCTCTGGTTATGCAGGTGGCAAAGAGGAAAACCCTACCTACGAAATGGTAGGCCGTGGAAAAACTTCACATGCCGAAGCTGTAGAGGTATATTACGACCCAAAGGTTATTTCCTTTACGGCTCTTGTACAAGTATTTTTTGGATCGCACGATCCTACGACATTAAACCGACAAGGACCAGATAAAGGTCCTCAATACCGTTCTATTGCGTTTTACAAAAATGACAAAGAGAAGAAAATCATAGAAAGCTATATACAGGCCCTAAAAGACCAAAATGTCTATGACGGCGCTACAATTACCACCGAGGTCACCCCTTTTACCAAATTCTATAAAGCGGAAGATTACCATCAAGACTATGAGCGCAACCACCCCAACAATCCTTATATACAAAATGTATCGATTCCAAGGTTGAACAGGTTTAAACAAAATTTTGGCGATTTTTTAAAAGAAGACATACATTAGCCTATTCTGACCATCAATCACTGATACAAATACAAGATCTTTTTAGGAGACTCCTTTTTAAAGTCCCAGTTGATTCTTTTCGGCCAAGAAACATAAATTTTAGTATCTTCAAGCGTCTTTTTAAGACGCTTTTTGCTTTAGATTATAACCAAACCAAAACAACATGATTAAAAGATTTTTTGTTTTTTCCGGGCTCTTTCTGGGCTTGGCACTATTTACCAATTGCAAGCATGAACCAAAAGATGACACTCCCTGGGTATCACTTTTTGACGGCAAAACCTTATCTGGATGGTCCCAAATAGGCGGTAAGGCACACTATACCATCAGAGATAACAGTATTGTCGGAAGTACGGTTCACGATACGCCTAATTCTTTTTTGGCCACCGATAAGTTGTACGATGATTTTATTCTTGAGCTAGATTATAAGGTAGACCCCAGTATGAATTCGGGCATACAGATCCGTAGCAATAGTTACCCACATTACATGAACGGAAGAACCCACGGTTACCAAATAGAAATAGACCCCTCTGAACGTGCTTGGAGCGCAGGCATTTATGATGAGGCCAGAAGAGGTTGGTTACATACAATGACAGAAAACAAGGCCGCACAAGAAGCTTTTAAACAAAATGACTGGAACCATTACAGGATCGAAGCTATCGGAGATACAATTAAAACATGGATAAACGATGTACCGGCCTCTTATTTAATAGACGATAAAACATCTAAAGGCTTTATAGCGTTGCAAGTTCACAGCATTGGTCCTGATCAAAAAGAAGGAACCGAAATTATTTGGAAAAACATTAAAATACTTACAGACAGTGTATCTAAATATGCAAGAAAAAGCCCGCTGACCCCTATTGTTACTGTCAATGCCCTAGGGGTAGACGAAGCAAAAAATGGTTGGAAAATGCTCTGGGACGGAAAAACCACGAACGGTTGGCGTGGTGCCAAATTAGATGAATTTCCACCCAATGGTTGGGAAATTAAAGATGGAGTCTTGACGGTATTGTCTTCTGGAGGTGAAGAATCTGCCGCAGGTGGAGATATAGTCACCAAAGAACTATATGGCGATTTTGAACTAAAGGTAGATTTTATGATTACCGAAGGTGCCAATAGCGGTATAAAATACTATGTGAACACCGACCTTAACAAAGGAGAAGGGTCGTCCATAGGATTAGAATATCAGATATTGGACGATGCCAGACATCCGGATGCCAAATTGGGAAGAAAGGAAGGCATTCGTACGGTTGCATCCTTATATGACCTTATACAAGCAGACCCCAACAAACCCATGAATCCTCCCGGAGAGTGGAACACTGCCCATATCAAATCAGTAGACAATCATGTAGAGCATTGGTTAAATGGTATGAAAGTAGTTGAATACGAAAGAAATAGTGATGAATACCTAAAATTAGTGTCTGAAAGCAAATATGCCAAATGGCCTAATTTTGGAGCCGCTGAAAAAGGTCATATTTTATTACAGGAACACGGTGATCGCGTTTCTTTTAAAAACATTAAAATAAAACCAATCACCAAAGACTAAATTATGACCACAAGAAGAAATTTTATAAAGAAAACCTCAGCTGGTACGGCGGCGGTAACTTTGGGCGGCCTAGTAATGCCCTCAAGTTCCTATGCAAATATTTTAGAAGCCAACGACAAGATAAACTGTGCCGTAATAGGCGTACGAAGCAGGGCCAAGGCCCATGTTAAGGCAATTAACGCGGATGCCAACGCTAAAATTCTTTATAGCTGTGATGTAGACGACCTAATATTAGAGGAACACAATGCCTGGTGCAAAGAGAACATCGGATATGTACCCAAGGTCGAAAAAGATTTTAGAAAGGTATTGGAAGACAAAAAAGTGGATGCCGTTTTTATAGCTACCCCCGAACATTGGCATGCGCCCATGGCCATTATGGCCTTACAGGCAGGCAAACATGTTTATGTCGAAAAACCCTGTAGCCACAATCCGTACGAGAACGATCTTTTGGTAGCCGCACAAAAAAAGTATGGCTTAAAAGTGCAGATGGGCAACCAACAACGTTCTGCCCATACATCTATAATGGCAATTAAAGACATTAAAGAAGGTATTATCGGAAATGTATATAAAGGTGAGGCGTATTACTCTAACAACAGAGGTTCTATTGGTATCGGTAAAGAGGTAGATGTTCCAAAAACTTTGGATTGGGAACTATGGCAAGGTCCGGCTATCAGGGAAAATTACAGAGATAATGTTCACCCATACAACTGGCATTGGTTTAAAAATTGGGGAACCGGTGAAATTCATAATAACGGTACGCACGAGATAGATATTTGCCGTTGGGCATTAGGGGTAGACCTACCCAATAGCGTTACATCGTTTGGCGGAAAATATACCTTTAACGATGATTGGGAATTTGTAGACAATCAGCAGGTGACCTATACATTTGACGATGATAAGTTTATTACTTGGACGGGGCATAGCAGAGGGCTTATAAAGCCTACCAGGCCAGGCAGGGGAGTTACCATATACGGTAGCAAGGGTTCTATTATGCTCGATCGTAATTTTTACCAATTGTACGATCTAGGGGGCAACCTGATCAAAGAGGAAAAAGAAGGTGGGGAAAGCCAGACTACCAATACCCGTGGAGAAGGCTCACTTGACGTAAACCATGTATCCAACTTTTTTAGTGCTATAAGAAAGGACGAGAGCTTACATTCCGACATAAAAGACGCCAGCATCTCTACCATGCTATGTCATTTGGGCAATATGGCCCAGGATGCCGGTGAAACCCTAAAAATTGATAGAACCACAGGAAAAGTACTGAACAACGAGAAGGTAATGAAAACTTGGAAAAGGGAATATGCCGAAGGCTGGGAACCCAAACTATAATAACCAATAAAAGCTATTTTGCCAAGTCACAATACCTTTTGTAACGCAAGAACAATCATCAGGAAAACATTTTCTTGAGAAGTATTTTACTATATTTAGTACAACAAACCACAAATTTGCGACTTATGAAAAGTATTGTGGCAATGGCTCTTATATTGGTTCTATTATCTTGTAACAAACACAAAGAAAAGCAAGATAGCGGTGTTATAAAAGTAGACTACACCGAAAAAGCTCCTCTTTTAGATGGTAAACCTACAGAAACCTTCTGGAACCTTTGCGATTGGTTACCGCTAGACCAAAACTGGATCGGAGGCCCCTATGAACATGGCGATTTCAACGGTCGCTATAAACTTGCCTGGAACGAAGAAGCCTTGTATATATTGATAGAAATTACCGACGATATTCTACTAGATCGTACCGAAGACCCATTAAAACTGTGGTGGAACGATGATTGTGTCGAAATTTTTATAGATGAGGACAATTCTGGGGGGCTACATCAATTTAGCCATAATGCGTTTGCATACCACGTAGCTTTAGATGGTAATGTGGTGGATTTAGGGCCGGACAAAAAACCAAGACTTTACAACGATCATGTAAGTTCTGCCCACACTACCGAAGACAACCTTACCACGTGGGAATTGGCCGTAAAAGTATTTGACGACTCTTTTATGGACGGAACCCAGAATACTCCCGTTTCTCTTAAACCTGGAAAAAAAATAGGTTTTGCCCTGGCATATTGTGATAATGATAAAAGTACCGAAAGAGAGAATTTTATAGGTTCGGTATTTGTAGAAGGAGAAGATAAAAATCAAGGATGGATCAATGCCGATATTTTTGGGACCTTGTTATTGTCTAAATAAAATTACTCAACAAAAACCTCACTATAATCGGAGGTAATTACTATGGATGCATTGGTATTGCCACCTAAATGATTTCCCTTATATACCGTGGTATTGCCATTGGTCGTTTTATTTAATTTTAATGATTTTGGCAGGTTAATTTCAGAAGAATTCCCTTTAATATAAATTTCCGTAGCTATTGTCGGAAGAGAAAATATCAATTCGGCATTTTTGAGCGAAACATCCATTTCTTCCAACTCTTTGGATAAAGCACCTATCTGCAGTGAACCAAAATCATTCTTAATAAAGGCTTTTCTTAAAAGCTTATCGATCGTAACTGCAGAGGAATTTATCTGTAGCTGAATATTATCTACCTCGTTCAAGGCAATATCTTGCGAATAATTGGTCTTTAACTGCCCGTAGTTCCACCTTTGGATGCTTACCGGTGAATATGAAACGGAAACATCCGTTTCATCCCCTTCTATTGTAGATGCCCAAAGGCTGGAATGCGACAAAGTCGCATTCAGGTTCTTGGTATTTTCCGCCAATTTCACTTCTCCATGTCTCACGTTCATTTTAATTTTGGTTGACTTCGGCATCTTGATTTTTATTGTCTTTTTGATTTTGAACTTCTTGTGTTCCTCGCCGGTAGAATAATAAAATATATTCGGAGCATTGCGTAAACTATCCCTACGCATATGTATAAACTCTATATGTTCGTCTCTTTCTTTATGTAATTTGTCCAATTTCTCCTCTCTTTCTTCTAATAATCGTTCTCTTCTTTTCTGGCTTTCCTCCAACAGGTCTTCCCTTTTCTTCAAAAGGTCCTCTCTTCTTTTTTCATACGCTTTTAATTGTTCCTCTTGAAATGATTCTTCCATTCTTTTTGCCCACTCTTCAAGTTTTTTTTGGTGTTTCTTATCAAAACTCTTCTCAAAGTTCTTTTGCCATTTTCTCATGTACTTGTCACCGTCTTTTTCATAGGCTTCATAATCAAACTTGAAAGCCTTTGTATCTGGCAAGGGAGGCATTTCCGCAATTTCGGGAAAAGGAGCAATTTCAGGTATTTCTACCACAAACGGAGTAACTTCGGGAATCTCGATATTAAAATCACTATAATTGAATTCTTGTGGGCCGAACAACCCAAACCTATCCGTGCCAGAGGTAATCTCGATAGACTTACTATTGCCCATCACCTTTACCGGTTGTTTACCAAAATAGTCTTCTGCCTCTTTCTTGGTGGCACCTTCCAATTCTATAGTGGTAACCACCTCTACCGTATTCTTGTTCCATGTTTCAAATTCAATATCCGCATAACTGGTATTGATATTTAAAACTGCATCGTCGGCCACATTAAAACTTTCGGTAAACGAAGTACTTTCCTTTTGTCCCAAGGCGGACAACGATGTAGTTAATGCCCCTAATACAATGATGAATTGATTAGATGCTACTTTCAGTGATCTGTTCATTTTTTGATGATTTTAATTGATTTAACTTTCTTTTTAACTTCTGCAACAATTGCAACCGCAATTGTAAATTTTCTATTAACGAGGCTATAGTTTGGTCGTTGGGGCCCAATTCATATAATTCTTTATTTAAATTTTCGTATTCTTTATTCAGCTCCGATAATCTTTCCATAAAACTATCTACCAGCTCTTTGTTATCTTCCGAAACCTGTAGCTTAGAAAGTTCTATACCAATATTTGCGATATAATAATTTTCCACCTTTTTTAAATCGGGTGATAAATCGCCAAAAGAAAATGCGTCACTTTCATTATCTACATTTGCCTTATCTACCACAATAGTTTCTATACTTTCCGTTTTATTTATTTGCTCGTATGCAAAAAGACCTAGGCCGATTAACACAATAATAGAAGCTGCTATTTTCCACACCGTCCAAACAGGCTTTTTACGTTTTGGCATAACGGAATCCAATTTTGCCATAAAACGTTCTTCATGGCCCTGTTTAAGTTTAAATTTTTCGTTTTCCCGTTCTTTAGCGAACAATCCCCTAAGATCCTGTGCCATATTTTTTCGCTTTTAATACTTTTTTCAATTGTGACTTTCCTCTCAATAATCTGGTTCTACAGGCTGTTTCCGATATTTCCAACACCTGTGATATTTCTTTATGATCATACCCTTCAAACAAAAACATCATCACCACATATCTATATTTACCAGATAAACTCTCTATTGCCTTTTTCACATCCTCTACACAAATCTCATCACTTACCGTCCATTCGTCATTTTCTACGGGCACCATATAACTTTCATCCAGGGCGATGGTATTTCCTTTTTTTGATTTTAAAAAATCGATACACTTGTTAACGACTATTCTTTTTAACCAAGCACCAAAGGTTACCTCTCCTTCGAACTGATGTATTTTTTGAAAAGCTTTTATGAACGCTTCTTGCAATACATCTTCCGCATCGTCCGAATTTTTCAAAAAACGCATGGCCACACAATACATACCATCACAATACTGCCTGTACAATTTTAACTGCGCAGATCGGTCATTGGCCTTGCATTTCTCTACAACATCAATAGGAAACATTGGTCGGTTTGGTGTTTGTTTTTAGTTGTTGTTAATTAAAGGACGAAAGAAAAAAAGGGATGTTGCAAAAAACTGCTATTTTTATAAATCTTTTTAAAATTCGCGTTTGAAACAAGTTACGATATCCAACGAGTTTATGACCCTTATGGTGCTGGATTATGGTGCCATAATACAGAAGTTATTGGTCAAGGGAAAAGATGGCAAGCACCATAATGTTGTCATTGGCTATAACCATCCAAGTAGATACCGATTGGATGACAATTGTCTGGGTGCCTGTGTTGGTCGTTACGCCGGGCGTATATCCAATGGCGGTTTTACCTTGGACCGTGAAAAGTTTTTTCTCTACCAAGAAGATGGTGTTCATTTACATGGCGGAAAAGAAGGTTTTCATCAAAAGTATTGGACCATAGAAGAAGTTTCGTATTCTGACGATCCCTATGTAAAATTATCTTACAAAAGCAAACATTTGGAAGAAGGGTATCCGGGCAACCTTACGGTGAACATCACCTACAAATTGGTGCACAACGCCCTTCAGGTAATTCACGAAGCGGTAACGGACAGAAGTACGGTAGTAAATCTTACCAACCACTCTTATTTTAAACTGGACGACGAACCTTATATAGACGACAACAGACTTCAATTAAATTGCCCTTATATGTTGGAGATGCAGGAAAATTTATTGCCTACGGGGAATATTCTACCTGTTAGAAAAACGAACTACGATTTTCTGCTTCCGAAAAAAATTGGGGTACAACGCTTTAATACGCCTTTTATTAAAGATTTGGGCAACGAGAAAGTAGCCGAACTAAGTTCTGAAAAGTCGGGCATCTCCATGAAGGTATACACCAACCAACCTGCATTGATCGTATATACCCCCGAAGATTTTTCTGCCATTTGTTTTGAGACACAGAACTATCCGGATGCACCCAATCAAGAAGATTTCCCCAGTGCTATTTTAAGACCTGGAGAAACCTATAACAATATATCCATTTTTAAGTTTGACCTAATAGTTTAGAATACGATTATTCTAAAAACGATAAAAAATTGCCGCTCATGAAATTACTTAAGAGATTACTTATCGGCCTTCTGGTTATAGGGGCTTTATTTTATTGGGTGGGTATGCCTTTAATGAGGAAACAGACCAAAAAGCATAGCCCTGAAAAAACGGCCACCTATAACTTAGAGGGAGCCGAACTTTTGGTAGACTACTCAAGCCCCTCAAAAAAAGGTCGTGCCATATTCGGTAATCTGGTGCCCTATAACAAAGTTTGGCGTACCGGCGCCAATGAACCTACTACATTTACCACATCGCAAGACATTAAGATCATAGACAAACCTTTGTCCGCCGGCACCTATTCTCTTTGGACCATCCCAAATAAAGACGTATGGAAGATAATCTTCAATAAAGAAATTCCCGATTGGGGCGTAAGCATTCTAAGTGGCGGTACACAAACTACCAGAAATGCCAGTGAAGATGTTATACAGGTTGAGGTACCTGCACGCAATACCCAACAACCTATCGAAAATTTTACCATCGATTTTATCGAAGACAGAGACCAGTTGTACCTAAGCCTTTCTTGGGACGACAAAATAGCCAACGTTCCCATTAACAAATAAAATAGAACCGTAACCGGTAAAAAATAGCTACAACATCATGGGTTCATCCGATTTTACAGACAAGTTGGTCGCAGGCATATTGGCAAATGATACCACTGCCCTTGGAAAGGCCATAACACTTGTTGAAAGCACAAAACATGAACACCAAAAGATAGCTGCCCAGATTATAGAAGCGTGCCTTATTCAAAAGACCGATACCATACGTATAGGTATTACCGGGGTACCCGGCGTAGGCAAAAGCACCTTTATAGAGAACTTCGGGAAAATGCTTACCTCATTGGGTAAAAAAGTAGCAGTACTCACTATAGATCCGACCAGTAGTCTTAGCAAAGGAAGTATTTTGGGCGACAAGACCCGTATGCAAGAACTGGTAAAGGACCCCAATGCTTTTATAAGACCTTCCCCGGCAGGAGATTCGCTGGGAGGTGTAGCAAAAAAGACTCGGGAAAGCATTGTTATTCTTGAGGCAGCGGGTTACAACGTAATTATTGTTGAAACCGTTGGCGTGGGCCAAAGTGAAACTGCGGTAAGCAATATGGTCGATTTCTTTTTACTTTTAAAATTGGCCGGTGCCGGTGATGAGCTACAAGGAATAAAAAGGGGCATTATGGAAATGGCGGATGCCGTTGCCATTAACAAGGCGGACGGAGAAAATATGAAACAGGTGAAATTAGCAGAAAGCGAACTTAAAAGGGCCCTACACCTATTTCCTGCTAAAGAAAATGGATGGGCGACAGAAGTGACCAGCTGTTCTGCCCTAAAAAATATTGGTCTGGACACCATATGGTCCATCATTCAAAAATTCGTGAACAAAACCAAAGCATCCGGACATTTTGCGGCCAGTAGAAAACAACAAAACAAAAGCTGGTTAATACAACATATAGATCATCATCTTAAAACGGATTTTTATCAAAACCCGAAGATAAAGCCCCTACTTATAGAGATAGAGGAAAAAGTGATAAACGGGCACCTCTCCCCTTTTAAAGCGGCCGAAGAGTTACTTGAAATATATAGAAATGGTTAACTAGTAAATCCTTTCCGTCATTTTAAGGATAAAAACATAACTTTGCCCTTTAATCCAAAACCGACTTGATGGATATTGTCACCCATTCGCTACTTTCAATAGTAGTTCCACTTTACAACGAAGAAGAAAATGTAGCCCTTTTGACCCAAAAGATACATGAAAGCCTTATTGGGTATGATTATCAGATAATATATATCGATGATTTTTCTACCGATAAAACCAAGCAGGTTGTAAAGGCCATGAACGATGACAAGGTTCATCTTATAGAACTAAAAAAGAACTATGGACAAAGTTTGGCTTTGGCCGCAGGTATAGATTATGCAGAGGGGGATTATATTATTACAATGGACGGTGACCTGCAGAACGATCCGAGCGATATACCACAAATGCTATCATATGCGGTAAATGACGATTATGATCTGGTTACCGGAATCCGTCAAAAACGTAAAGACTCGTTGGTTAAAAAAATACCATCAAAAATTGCCAATTATCTAGTAAGAAGGGTCACCAAACTAGATATAAAAGACAATGGTTGTGCATTAAAAGTTTTCACAAAAGACATCGCCAAAGACCTAAATCTTTACGGCGAAATGCACCGTTTTATTACCCTACTGGCCCATTTAGAAGGGGCACAGATAAAACAAGTACCCGTAAAACACCATGCAAGACATGCCGGCGTTTCCAAATATGGATTGGAGCGTGTTTTTAAAGTGGTAGCGGATATGATGTTACTATTGTTCATTCGCAAGTACTTTCAACGTCCTATACATTTGTTCGGGATCTTTGGTTTTCTATTGATCTTGTTGGGGGTGTTGATCAATATATATCTACTGATCGTAAAACTTGGTTTGGGCCAGGACATTGGTACCCGCCCCTTGCTAATGTTCGGAATGATGTTCATATTAGGAGGAATACAGTTGTTTACCATTGGTATTGTAATGGAATTATTGATAAGAACCTATTATGAGTCTCAACAGAAAAGACCATATCGCATTAAAAAAGTGACCATCGGTGGCAAGTAGGCGCAAGACTTTTACTACTGCCCTAAAAATTGTCATAAGCGTTTTGCTTATCTATTTTATATGGACAAAGATCGATATTCAAGAAATAGGCAAAACATTACAAAAAAGCAATATATGGTACCTAACATTAGCTTTGGTGTTTTTTGTCATTTCAAAAGTGATTTCAGCCGTAAGACTTAACGAGTACCTTCACAAGTTGAATGTTTGGCTTACCCAAAAAAGCAACCTAAAACTATATTTTTTAGGTATGTTCTATAATCTTTTTCTTCCCGGTGGCATTGGTGGCGATGCCTATAAAGGGTATCTCATCAAAAAAAACTTTGATGTACCCACAAAAAGGGTCGTCAGTGTACTTGTACTGGACCGGTTAAGTGGTCTTTTACTTTTGTTCATCTATGCCTGTTCTTTGATCATACTGCTCAACAACCCCAAACTGGAAGCCTATCGTTTTTTGTTCGCATTGGGAATTCCGCTTTCGATATCGGTTTTTTATGTACTGAACAGATACTTTTTTGCTTATGTACTATCCGTATTTTGGAAGTCGTTAGGATATTCTTCTTTAGTGCAACTGGCACAACTTATCTGCGTATGGTTTATAATGGAGGCCTTGAACATTCAAATGGACAATATCGCCTATATGGTCATATTTCTGATCTCGTCGATCATATCTGTATTGCCATTGACCATAGGAGGTGTAGGAAGCCGAGAGGTTACCTTTTTCTATGGTGCCGCCTTTCTAAATCTTGATGAAAATACCGCTGTGGGCATCAGCGTTGTTTTTTTTCTGATTACCGCTGTCGTCTCCCTTATAGGAATCCAATATCATTTTAAAAAGATACCCTTAGAAGTATCACATAAAGAAGAACGACCCTAATATACGTGTACCAAATACCTCTTGTTGACAACGCGGTTTCGGGTATTCGGATTCAAGAATTTTCCCTGTAAACGGGTAATTCTAAATTGGTTTACGATATATTCCTTATCCCAATCCAACCCTGATGTCCTCAGTCGCTCCAATTCTTTCTCGTTGGCATACACCCATATATTCTTTTTATTCTTTACCTCCTCTACTGTACTGATCTTAACAGGAGATTGATTGTAAAAATCCAAAGACCACGTATAATCCGTTCCGATCTTATAAATATTTTCGACGGGTATATTGTTTTCCTTTACAAGCTTCGCCATGTTAGACCCTCCTTGATACCCTAAAAGATGTGGATAGAAATGAAGGTTTAAAACGGCATTTAAGAGCAAAGAGGCACAAACGGAAATAGTTACCAATCTTTTGTTCTTATCCTCCGATTTTACAGTGTAATATGCCGTAATGGTTGCAAAAGCCATCAACAAAACATAAACATACACCTGAGTAATCTCAAATACAAAAAAACAGATCAGTGCCGAAGCAATGAACACAATACCCAAAACAAAGCACTGTGCCCTCAATAGTATCTTTGTTGTCTTCTTTTTGTCAGATGCATAAAGGTCGTACACGAACGAAGCCGTAAGTACCGAGAACAAGGGAATGGTAACATTTAAATAATGTGGTAGTTTAAACTGCGCAAAACTGATAAGAATAAACACCAAGGTAATACCGCCAAGTGTCAAAAATTCGTACTTAGAATTATGGACAAGCTTACTTTTTATAAAAGTCTTGGCCTTGGACCAAAAAGCGGTCAATGCCAAAATTGTCCACGGAAGAAAAACCCACAAGAAGGTATGAAAAAAGAAAAAATAGTCACTACTGTTCTTTCCTATACCCTCACCGCTCAAACGTTCAAAACTTTGTTCCCAGAAAATAAAAAAGATACCGCTGCGGTTAGATTTTCCCCTAATAATTTTTTCCGGATGCAGATCAAACTGTAGGTAATAGGCATACAACATGGGCGCTATGGTCAAACCAAAAACCACCAAGGCCAATATTACCTTCCAACTTAAAAACCTTTTCCATTTTCTGGCATAGGCAATATGACATAACAAAGGCAGCCCAATAACCAAAAGAGCTATTTGCCCTTTTGTAGAAAAGGCCATACCGGCACCAAAAGCCCCTAAAAGTATGGCACTTAATTTTCCTTTTTCAACATATTTTGCCAATTGCCAAATAGAAAAAATAGTAAATCCGGTGAGAACTGCATCCGTACGCACATCTATAGCACCCAAGACAATGGTCTGGGCCGTCATAAAAATCAATGCGGCCAGTTTTCCGGTATTCTTGTTATAAAGAAGTTTACCTAGCCCAAAACAGCTGTAAGCCCCTAAAAGAGTCGCCAATATCCCCGGTATACGGTAAGCCCAATCATGTATCCCGAATATTTTATACGATAGGGCGGCCAACCAATAATGCATATGAGGTTTGTCCAAATATTCATTAGGCCCCTTAAAAAGATTAATAAAATCATTTTCTTGAACCATTCTCATGGCCATTACCGCAAACTGTGCAGAATCGTTTTCAAACAGTGTTACAAAAGAACCCGCGATATACACCAATACCACGAGAGACACTAAAAACCAATACCTTAAGTTGGATATCATAGGGGAAATTTCGGAAGTACAAATATATACAACTTTGCAAATACCCACCCAAACAATGTTCCTATGAGCAGTCCCGTAAGTACATCTAAAGGAAAATGTACTCCGATATAGATTCTACTGTACGCAACCAAAGAAGCCCATAACAACAGGAATACACCTATATATCTTAATTGCGACCTTAAGATGACACCAAAAAAGGTGGCCAAGGCAAAGGCATTTGAGGCATGGGCGGAAAAATAGCCATACTTACCTCCACAATAGCTTTTTACCAAACGCATTACATTCATGGTATCGGGATCATGACATGGTCTTAACCTGGCTACACCATACTTGAAAAAATTGCTTAACTGATCGGAAACGGTAATCATTAAGGCCACCGAAACCACTAATAAAAAGGTTCTTTTTAATCCTAATTTTTGATACGAGAGTATCAATAAAAAAAGATAAAGGGGAATGGCACTATACTTACTGGATATAAATTGCCATAAGTTGTCCCAAGCAGGACTGCCCAATCCGTTCAAATAGATAAAAACCTCTTTGTCTATATGTACTAATTCCTCCAGCATATACTATTCTTCATACCTAGACACCTCCCTATCATAGAAAGCTGTTGCCGCCTCAATAAGATTTTCCGCTTCGGTCTCTAGCTCTTTTTCGTCTTCCTTTGAGAATTCCTCTAACCATTCTACCTCATCATTTTCCAAATTAATGACAAAACGAGGATAATCTGTGTGGACAATAAATATGGCATTCGGATAATCTGTATTGTCTCCTAATAAAAACTTGGGTAATTCCATTGATAACGTTTTAAATATAGAATCCCTTCTTTCGATAATCGAAATGGGAACACTTTAATTCTGTATTAATTTTTTGGTTAAATAATTAAATCGAAGATACAACATAATGGCCGATGACGTAAGCCCGGTGAGCAGTCCCACCCATATTCCCATACTCTCTAACCCTGTATGCAGGCCTAAGAAATAAGACGTAGGAAAACCAATTAACCAGTACGCTACAAATGTAATAAAGGTGGGAACTTTAACATCTTGCAATCCCCTGAGCGCCCCCAATACTACAACTTGAACCCCATCTGAAATCTGAAAAAATGCAGCTACCAACAATAATTGGGCAGCCATGGCTATTACCTTTGTGTTATCTACAAAGTTTGCGGCATCGTCAAGGTCTAAATACAAGGTCGGAAACCAGTTTCTCCCCACAAGAAAAAGAATGGCAAAAACTATTTCCAACAAAAAGGTGAGAAAAAAGATAGACTGTGCTATTCTTCGCAATTCGGTAAAATTCCTTAACCCCTTCTGGTTACCAACGCGAATCATTGCGGCCACGCCCAATCCCATTCCGAACATAAATGTCATACTACTAAGGTTCAGGGCAATTTGATTGGCCGCTTGGGGGTTTTTGCCCAGCACCCCGCTTAGCCACACGGCCGCCGTGAAAATCGCCACTTCAAAAAACATTTGCAATGCAGAAGGAAAACCTAAAGAGATTATTTTTTTTATCACGCGCCGTTCAATATTCTTAAAATCGAACCCTGTCACGTAATCATGAAATTTTTTCTTACTCTTTAGAAGCATCCATATATAAAGCACCATGACCAATCTAGACACCAAGGTTCCTATGGCCGCCCCCACAATGCCCAATTTAGGAAAACCAAAAGCACCGAAAATCAATAAATAATTTATAGTAATGTTCACCACATTTGCCAAAATAGTGGCATACATGGGGTATCTTGTCTGCGACAACCCTTCGGAGAACTGTTTAAAGGCCTGAAAAACAATCATCGGCACCAATGAAAAGGCCACCAGATCAAGATAGGGCATGGCCAAGGTAACCACCTCTTCTGGCTGTTTCATAAAATACATTAGAGGCTTTGCCCCTAATATTAACAAGAACAGAGACAAGCCCAAAATGGAACATAGGACCAAACCATGTTTCAGGGCACTTTTGGCATTACTTTTATTACCCGCACCATCTGCCTCTGCCACCAATGGTGTAATAGCCGTCGAAAACCCTATGCCCAACGACATGGCTATGAACACAAAACTATTGCCCAGAGATACGGCCGCCAATTCGGCCGTACCTAACTGCCCCACCATTATGTTATCTGCAAACTGTACAAAGGTATGCCCCAACATTCCTAAAATGACCGGAACCGAGAGTTTAATATTGTAACCAAACTCTTTTGTATAATTCTTAAACAATTGACTAAAATTTTGAAGGGGCAAAGATACCCTTTAAAAACGCCATATGCATTTCTTTTTCTACCCTACCCCAATTAAAATCCCTTAACTTATTGTCGATTTAAAATTGTGATGAACCGTTTTGTTACCAGGTTCCCTTATAAAGAACATGTACCTGTACATAACAGTTGTACGATACTAATCCATTTTTTTTGCCTTCTCCCAGTAAACCTCCATTTCTTCTAAGGACATATCTTTTAACGAAGTACCCTTCTTGGTCGCCTCTTTTTCTAAAAATTGAAATCTTTTTGAAAACTTTTTATTGGTACGCTCCAATGCATTTTCAGGATTTACACCCAGAAATCGCGCATAATTTATCATTGAAAAAAGTACATCACCAAACTCGGACTCTATCTTGTCCTTATTCCCTGACTTTACTTCTTCCCGTAATTCCCCCAATTCTTCCTGCACCTTCTCAAAAACCTGCTCGGGCTCTTCCCAATCAAAACCCACACCGGCCACCTTATCTTGTATTCTATTGGCCTTCACCAATGCGGGCAAACTTCTAGGAACACCTTCCAATACACTTTTTTTGCCCTCTTTCAGTTTAATTTTTTCCCAATTTTGTTTTACTTCTTCCTCATTCTCTACAGAAACGTCACCATATATATGCGGGTGCCTGTTTATCAACTTTTCGCAAATTCCATTGGCTACGTCCGCTATATCAAAATCATTGGTTTCCGACCCAATTTTTGCATAGAAAACTATATGTAACAACAAATCGCCCAATTCACCTTTTATGTCGTTCATATCGTAATCCAAAATAGCATCACCAAGTTCATACGTTTCTTCGATGGTAAGATGCCTTAAACTCTCCATGGTCTGTTTCTTGTCCCATGGGCATTGGGTGCGCAGCTCGTCCATTATTGTCAATAATCGATCAAAAGCCTCTAATTTTTCCTTTCTTGTATTCATGCTGCAAAAGTACAAATCTATACGCACAGAAAGTGTTGTTATATTTAGTAACTTACCAAACTAGTTGCCGTTAATTTTAATTTTTCGCAGCATTTTAACTAACAAACCAACAATATGAAAAGAAGAGATTTTTTGGTTAGATCCGGCATATTATCCGCAGGGGCTATGTTACTGCCCTCGTTTAAAACACCTTCTATAGAACAACAAAAATTTGGAGTGCAGCTATATAGTTTCAGAGATGCCATGGCCAAAGACGCATTGGGTACCTTAAAACAGATCGCAGCTATAGGAATCAAAGAAATAGAATCCGCAAAAAGTGCAAAAGGGCATTATTATGGCCTATCCCCAAAAGACATGAAAAAAGCATGTGAAGACCTAGGAATGAAACTTGTGAGCGGCCATGTACATTTAGACAAAAACTTTGAACGCACCATGGACGAGGCAGCCGAGGCAGGCCAAGAATATTTGATTTGCTCATCGATGCCTTCAAAAGGACAAACCGTTGACAAATATAAAGCAGTCGCCGAAAAATTCAACAATGCAGGGGAGGCATGTAAATCTCTCGGCATACACTTTGGTTACCACAACCACGAATATGAATTTGAATCGGACCAAGGAAAAGTACTTTATGATGTTTTAATGGACCATACAGAACCTGATCTTGTTCATATGGAATTAGATTTAGGTTGGGTGGTGATTGCCGGCAAGGACCCATTACATTATTTTAAAAAATACCCTGGACGCTTTCCTCTTTGGCATTTAAAAGACATGGACATGAAAAAGAAAGAAAGCACCGAATTCGGGAAAGGAGTTCTTGACATTAAAACTATGATGCAGAACCAAAAAGCCAGTGGGGTGAAACACATATTAATAGAACAGGAAGAATATGCCAGCACTCCTTTAGAAAGTATGAAACATAATATGGCATATTTAAAACGATTATAGTATTTCTTATTATTTAATATCATCGAAAACCAACGTACAACTCTTTAACCAACTAAAGACCTCATGAAATTTCTTTTACCATTACTTTCTTTTTTTCTTTTCCATACCACAATTTTCGCCCAAAATATTATTGCCGATGGGGCAAAACTGGGTTTGGTCGCAGACAGTTTTGAGTTTACCGAAGGACCTGCAGTTGACAAAAACGGGGATGTTTATTTTACGGACCAACCCAACGACAGAATCGTAAAGTGGAGCTATAAAGACAATAAGGTCAGCGTTTGGATGAAACCTAGCGGCCGTTCAAATGGTCTTTACTTTGACCATCAAGGAAATCTAATTTCTTGCGCAGACGAAAAAAACGAGTTATGGAAAATCGATACCGAGAAAAGTGTTACCGTCCTAATAGATTCTTATGAAGGCAAATTATTGGGCGGGCCCAACGATTTATGGATAGATGCCCAAGGTGGCATCTATATCACGGATCCATATTACGAACGGTCTTGGTGGAAACATACAAAAGAGCAGATCAAAGAAAGACGTGTTTATTATTACACCCCAAAGAACCAAGAAATAAAAATAGTGGCCGATGATTTTATAAATCCGAACGGTATTATAGGTTCTGGCGATGGCATGCAGTTGTACATATCGGATATAGGTGATAAAAAAACCTACCAATACACCATTCAAAAAGATGGCAGCCTTACGGACAGGAAAATTTTTTGCGAAATGGGATCTGACGGCATGACCATCGACAACCAAGGAAATGTATATCTTACAGGAGACGGAGTAACAGTTTTTAATAAAAAAGGAAACAAGATCCAACATATTGATGTCCCCGAAGAATGGACCGCTAATGTAACCTTTGGCGGACCTTCGCAAAACATATTGTTCATCACGGCAATGAACGCTGTTTACACCTTAGAGATGGCCGTTAACGGAGTTAGATAACTCCTTAAAAAACAACAAAAACCTATCACATTAAAATTATGGTTTGGAAAAATTTATTCGACAAAGTCGCATCCGAAGAGATAATAGAACGCATTAACCTCTTGACTCCCGAAACTAGTCCTAAATGGGGTAAAATGAATGTTTCGCAGATGCTCGCACATTGCAATGTTACTTATGAACTGGTTTATACGAACAAGTATAAAAAGCCAAAGGGGTTTCAAAAAATTTTGATAAAACTATTCGCAAAAAATATCGTAGTAGGCCCAAAACCTTATAAAAAGAACAGTCGCACCTCCCCTATTTTTATTATAAGCGACGAAAGGGATTTTGAAAGGGAACGGGATAGACTTATTGCCCATATTCAAAAAACACAACAGTTGGGAGGCGAATACTTTGATGGCAAAGAGTCACATGCCTTTGGCAAATTGAGCGAAAAAGAATGGAATGTTCTTTTCTCTAAGCATCTAGATCACCACCTTCAGCAATTTGCTGTTTAATAATATAAATACTCTTATTTTTTTATCTTAATAAGCTAAAACAAAAAACCAAATGACCTCTTACATTTTTGAATTCATTGGCACGGCAATGCTAATATTAATAGGTAACGGTGTTGTTGCCAATGTAGTATTAAAAGGGACCAAAGGTGCCGATGCAGGCTGGACAGGTATCTCATTGGCATGGGGCATTGCTGTATTTATAGGGGTTTTTGTTTCCGCAGATGGCAGTGGCGCCCACTTAAACCCAGCGGTATCTATCGGATTGGCCACGGCAGGCAAGTTCTCATGGACCATGGTGCCGGGTTATGTCGTAGCTCAAATTTTAGGGGCCATGATGGGCAATCTATTAATTTGGTTGACCTATAAAAAACAATATGATGCCACTGAGGACCAAGGAGCACTTTTAGCTACCTTCTGTACATCACCGGCAATACGAAGTCCGGGATGGAATTTGGTCTCCGAAACAATAGGAACCTTTGTCTTGGTATTCGGTGTATTTTATATTGCAGGAGGCGCCATAGGCGAGGAAACTATTTCCCTAGGTTCATTAGATGCCCTTCCCGTAGCCTTATTGGTTATAGGTATCGGTTTTGGACTTGGAGGCACTACCGGATACGCTATTAACCCTGCCAGAGATTTTGGACCAAGGCTCCTACATGCCATTTTACCTCTTAAAAACAAAGGGAGTAGTGATTGGCAGTATTCATGGGTGCCCATTATTGGCCCAGTTTTGGGAGCCATATTGGCTGCCTTTGCTTTTACCCTTTTAAACTAACACACAACAATTATGAAAATCACATTATTAAGCTTGATCCTGTGTATGACCACTTCTATTTTTGCCCAGACTGTTATTCAATTGCCTTTTGAGACCAACAACAACGTAACCTGGAAAGGTGGCGAAAAAGAATATTTTTCAGATATATGGCAAAACGAGGTAGTAACCAATGTATCCATACCGACCATACAGGTTTTTGTACCGGATAATCCCAATGGAAAAAGTGTAATTATTGCCCCAGGTGGAGGTCTGTACGCCCTAAGTATCAAAAGTGAAGGTACCGACGTTGCCAAATGGCTGAACGAAAAAGGAATCACGGCATTTGTACTTAAATATAGACTAGTACCTACTGGTGAAGACGGCGTAAAAGAAATTACTGTAGAAGGCTCCACAAACCCTCAGCGCATTGCCGAAAGAATAACACCAGTAATGCCTCTTTCTATTCAAGATGGCCTATCTGCTATAGAGTACGTACGTACCAATGCCTCTAAATGGAACCTTAACCCTCAAAAAATAGGCTTCATGGGCTTCTCTGCCGGAGGAGCCGTAACCATGGGGGTAGCGTACAATTACAACGAAAAGAACAGACCCGATTTTATTGTACCGGTGTACCCTTGGACCACCGCCCTACCTGTACAAAAAGCTCCTGAAGATGCCCCTCCAATGCTGGTCATCTGTGCTACGGACGATCCATTGGGCCTCGCTACCGGCAGCATAGAACTATATACCTCATGGTTGAAAGCGAATAAAACGGCCGGTCTTCACATGTACTCTAAAGGTGGACACGGTTTTGGCATGAAAAAGCAAGGGTTACCCTCCGATAATTGGATCCAACGTTTCTACGAATGGGCCAAATTGGAAATACCCGTCAAATAGATAGGACAACTAGATATAATTAGAGGTTTATCCTATATTATTCTTATGTTTATCTGTAATTACAACCCTTAAAAACATATCTATAAATTGAACAACAGAATACATTTGATCAAGGCATTGGTAGTTTTCATAATAGGCACTACCATAAATTTAAACGCACAAGAAACTGTCCCTTTTTTCAATGAAGTACAGGAATTGTCCCAAAAATATGATACTATCTGGGACCCTACACAAGAAACCATCGTGTTTACCGGAAGCTCATCTGTCCGTATGTGGAAAAATCTCCCTTCCCTATTCCCTGGACATCAGATTTTAAATACGGGCTTTGGAGGTTCGCAAGCATCCGACCTATTATACTTTTTAGATGATTTGGTATTAAAATACAATCCAAAAAAAGTATTTATTTACGAAGGTGACAACGACATCTTCGCAAAGAAAAAACCTAAAGAGGTGATTTTTACGACTGAAAAAATTATAGATAGGCTCAAACAGAACGATCCTACAGTGAAAATTATATTGCTTTCTGCAAAACCAAGTCTTAGCAGATGGAAATTTAGAGGAAAGTATAAAAAACTGAACAGAAAGCTAAGAAGGTTAACCCAAAAAGATGAATCTTTGGACTTTATAGATGTTTGGACACCAATGATGGATGGAAGAAAAGTAAAGAACGATATTTTTATATCAGATGGCTTACACATGAACCAAAAGGGATACGACCTATGGTACATGGCCGTAAAAGATTTTGTAAACAACCCAAAAACCATAAAATGATAAGAACTGTTATTATCAGAATTACCTTTTTCTTTACCCTTGGTTTGATCGCTTTATCATGCCAAGAAGAACAAAAGAAACGTATTCCTATGCCTTCTACAGATTTGTCAAAGGCAAGCCTTATACCAAAACCTTTAAAAACGGTACCAACCAACTCAGCATTTGCGTTAGATCAGTTTACCGCTATCTACACTCCCAAAAATGCTACAGGTTTTGAGGAAGTCGCCCATTTTTTGGCCGATAAACTAAAGGCCAAAACAGCATTGGATATTCCTGTAAACGGCCAAAACTCGAACACGGTAGAACGTATCATCTTCATAAACCAATCGGACAGCTTGGAATTGGACGGTGCAGAGGCATACCAACTTTATATTAACCAAGATTCCATTATACTGAATGCAAATACGGCAGAAGGCGCATTTAGGGGAATTCAGACCTTAAGACAACTTGTACCCCATGAAAGCAATGACACGTTGGCCCCTCAGAAAATTTGGCCCGTACCGTCCGGTAAAATTATAGACAACCCTAATTTTTCGTATAGGGGATCTATGTTGGATGTTGCCCGTCATTTTTTTAGTATAGAAGATGTAAAAAAATACATAGATCTATTGTCCTATTACAAAATAAACGTACTTCACCTTCACTTATCCGATGACCAAGGGTGGCGAATTGAAATAAAATCATGGCCACGACTTACAGAGATAGGTGGAAGCACGGAAGTAGGTGGAGAAAGTGGCGGATACTACACCCAAGAAGATTACAAAGAAATAGTAAGGTACGCCGCAGAAAGGTTTATGACCATTATACCAGAGATAGATATGCCGGGCCATACCAATGCGGCATCCGTATCGTACCCCTTTTTAAACGGAAACGGAAAAACACCAAAACTATACGAGGGCATGCGGGTAGGTTTCAGCACCTTTGACACCAGAAAAGATACTGTCTATGCCTTCATTGACGATGTGGTAAGGGAAATATCTGAAATTACACCAGGCCCTTATTTTCATATGGGCGGAGACGAAAGCCATGTAACAAAGAAAAATGATTACATATACTTCGTAAACAAGGTCGAAAAAATCGTTCAAAAGTACGGTAAACGCATGATCGGTTGGGACGAGATCGCCAATGCCGATATTGACTCTACATCAATATCACAATGGTGGGCCAGTGAAAAAAATGCAAGAAAAGCGGTTGAGAAAAATATGAAAGTGATATTATCTCCTGCTAAAAAGGCTTACTTGGATATGCAATATGACAGCTTATCCAAACTGGGGCTACACTGGGCGGCCTATATTCCGGTAGATACTGCCTACCAATGGACTCCGGAAGAATATGGCATACCCATGGAGAATATTCTGGGGGTTGAAGCCCCCTTATGGTCAGAGACCATCAGCAATATTGATGAGTTGGAGTACCTAGCTTTTCCGAGAATCATAGGTTACTCGGAGTTAAGTTGGAGCATTTCTGAAAATAGGGATTGGGAAAATTACAAAATACGTCTTGCCGATCAAGCTCCCTTCTTGGACAGGATGAACGTAAAATACTACCCATCACCCTTAATAGATTGGAAGCAGAGCAGATTTAGCTATAAGACTATCGAAAAAGACTGACCATAAAATTATACACGTATAAAAAAGCCCTGATTCTACATCAGGGCTTTTTTATATTACAGTAAGACCTAAGGTCTATGATCTATTTGTCTTCTGCCTCTATTTCAGACTTGGCCTCTTCTTTGGCTTCTACAACATCTTCTTCTTTCTTTGAGAAATCTGTAATTCCCTTATCTACCAATATATTGTACCACTGAATGATCTTCTTTATATCACTGGCATATACCCTATCTTCATCGTAATTAGGCAATACCTCAAAGAAGTATTCCTCTAGTTTTATCTTTTCGTCTTTATGGCTAATAGATGTTTTTTTACCGTCCTCTTTTTGCTGAATTTTCACAAAGACCTCTCTTAGGGGCAATTCTTCATCCAATGTATAAATCGCAATCTCGGAAAGTACACTGACATTGCTTCTTAAACCTACGCTAATCTTTTTACCATCCAATAAGGACTCAGCTACAAAACCGGTCCTAGTTTGGGTAATAAGTTTATACAAACCTGGTTTTCCGGCAACTGACAATATTTTCTCCAATCCCATATGCTTTATTTAAAAATTTTAATGGACAAAGATTACATTTTTCTCTTGATTATGGAATGTATTTAACGTCCTTTTTTTAGTTCGGGAAACCGCATTCTATAATCTACCCTAACTTTTCCCTTTGATATATTGGACAACCTTCCTTTTAAAAGTCGCTTTTTTAAGGAAGATAATTTATCCGTGAAGAGAATACCTTCTATATGATCATACTCATGCTGGATTACTCTGGCTAAAAGACCATCGTAGGTCTTGGTATGTTTTTTAAAGTTCTCATCAAAATAAGTTATTTTGATAGTACCCTTTCTACTTACATCCTCTCGTATTTCAGGTATACTTAAACAGCCTTCATTAAACGCCCACTCCTCACCGGACTCCTCTTCTATGTATGCGTTTACAAATACCTGCTTAAAGCCTTTTAGTTGTTTTTGTTCCTCTTCGGTTAGGTCCTCATCATCCGAAAAAGGTGAGGCATCTATTACAAACAATCGGATGGGCAAACCCACTTGAGGTGCGGCCAATCCGACCCCACTGGCATTGTACATAGTCTCCCACATATTGGCCACAAGGTTCTTAAAATCAGGGTAATCCTTATCTATATCTTTACCTACTTTCCTTAAAACAGGATCACCATAGGCTATAATCGGTAATATCATTTATAAATTCTTTAAATAATCTTGTAAAATAATCGTTGCACTGATTTCGTCTACCAATGCCTTGTTTTTTCTTTGTTTCTTTTTTAGTCCGCCATCAATCATACTTTGAAACGCCATCTTTGAGGTAAAGCGTTCATCTTGGCGTTTGATCGGGATATGCGGAAAATGTTCTGTTAGTTTTTTAATAAACGGACCAATAAAAGCCTCTGATTCAGATGGGTCATTGTTCATTTGCCTTGGTTCTCCTATGACCAACTCGTCCACATTTTCTTCTTTTAGATATTTGGTCAAAAAAGAAATTAGTTCCTCTGTGCGAACCGTTGTCAACCCAGAAGCTATCAAACGAAGTTCGTCAGTGATCGCTATACCCGTCCGCTTTTGTCCATAATCCAATGCAAGAATCCTTCCCAAACTTAATTTTTGGCAAAAATAAAGGATAATTTGTTATATGTGGTTTTACTCATGGGGAATTCATACACTTCCACTTATATTTGACAAAATTTTCTATAAAAATGACAGAATTAAAGAATACCATAGAGAAAGCTTGGGAAAATAGAGACTTGTTAAAAGAGGAAGCTATCCAAAAAGCCATTAGAGAGGTTATTGACCTGATCGATCTAGGAAAACTGCGCTGTGCAGAACCTACTGCAGATGGTTGGCAGATAAACGAGTGGGTTAAAAAAGCAGTGGTACTATATTTCCCAATACAAAAAATGGAAACCTTAGAGGCAGGTATTTTTGAATACCATGATAAAATGCCCCTAAAAAGAGGATATAAAGAAAAAGGTATACGTGTAGTACCAAATGCCGTTGCAAGACACGGAGCCTATATATCTCCAGGTACCATATTAATGCCCAGTTATGTAAATATTGGGGCCTATGTGGACGAGGGCACTATGGTAGATACTTGGGCCACGGTGGGCAGTTGTGCTCAAATTGGAAAAAATGTTCATTTAAGCGGCGGTGTTGGTATCGGAGGGGTACTGGAGCCCTTGCAGGCAGCACCCGTTATCATCGAAGACAATGCATTTATCGGATCTAGATGCATTGTTGTAGAAGGCGTAAAGGTCGAAAAAGAAGCCGTACTCGGAGCCAATGTAGTTCTTACGGCATCTACCAAAATAATTGATGTTACCGGAGATACCCCTGTAGAAAGAAAAGGTGTAGTACCAGCACGTTCGGTAGTAATACCTGGTAGTTATACCAAAAAATTTCCAGCAGGCGAATATCAAGTACCATGTGCCTTGATTATTGGAACAAGGAAAGAAAGCACTAACAAAAAGACCTCGTTAAACGATGCCCTAAGAGAATATGATGTAGCGGTTTAAGATTCAAATCTTTTCCAATACTTTTTGTATTGCCGCAGATAGGTAGTGGCCAGAGGATACTTTCGACTTTATCTTTTCGACCCTATCTACCATGGCATTGTATGTTTGGTGATCAATGTTCGCCAAGGCCTCGTCCATCTCGTTCAAAGAATTTAAGGTAATACCTATTTGCTCTTTTTCTATAAACTTGGCAATGGCGGCCTTTTTCCAGACTATAACAGGTAATCCGCACAAAAGATATAATGATGTTTTGTGCGGATTATTATATAACAGGTATTTTCCGAAATCACCCGAGCATTCATCAAGGGCGTTCCCGTTCCAGACCAACCCAAAAGATCCTTCTATTTTGTCGATGACTTCATCGGGCGAAAAAACACCTTGATAATCTAAAATAGAATCGGACCTTTCTATATCGGAAGCCTTAAAACCGTTTCCGTACAACTTCAATTTGTAACTAGATGGCTTCAATTGGTCCACACTGTACAAAAATTCGCTTTTCTCCTTTCCCAATCCTCCTGCAAAAACAACATCATAGGGCGTATTCAAGGTAGCGTGTTTTTCACTTTTATGTAAATAGTCGAACAGTTCTAAACTCACCAACTGGGCAGTACACCCATTTTCTTGAAACCATTTTTTCATAGATTCATTATGAACTATTAAAAAATCGGCCCTGTTGAATTTGGCCATTTCTTTTTTGAGATTAGAGGTCTTCCCCATCAAAAACTTTACATCATGTACAATAATGATAAGCTTACATTTTTTAAGGGCCACGATATTTGTCATATATCCGAAGAACTTACTCAGTGGATATTGCATACAAAAAACCGACTTTCGGGGCAATAAAAACAGCCCCTTGGTAATACCAAAAAAACTAATGATCGCCCCTAAGGCAGAACTTGGGTGATTGGTTTGTCTAAAACCCAAATTTTTAAAACCGTTCTTTTCCAAAACCATCTCACAATCCATCTTTGGCTTGGATGCGGCATTTTTAGAGAATTTATAATTTCTAGATATATAATAATTAGAGTTCATTTAAAGACTTTATAAGATTCAAGAATTGCAATTTTAGCATATTTGAAGAACAAACATATTACTCCCATATTAATTTTATAATTATTGCGGCTCCAAAAATAAATATTCCAAACTGTATCTTTGGCACCACAAATATTGAATTATGCCAGCAAACAAAAAGTATGATTTTCTTATTGTCGGTGCCGGATTATACGGTGCCGTCTTTGCCCACGAAGCTAAAAAACACGGCAAGAGTAGTTTAGTAATAGATAAAAGAGAACATATTGGGGGCAACACTTTTTGTAAAAAAATAGAAGACATTAACGTACATGCCTATGGCGCCCACATATTTCATACTAACGACAAGAGAATCTGGGACTATGTAAATGATTTCGTTCCCTTTAACAGATACACGAATTCCCCTGTAGCAAATTATAAAGGTAAATTGTACAACCTACCTTTTAACATGAACACCTTTTACCAATTGTGGGGCGTAAAAACGCCTTTGGAGGCCAAAGAGATTATTGAAAAACAAAGTAATAAACACAAAAAAAACAGGCCCGAAAATTTAGAGGAACAAGCATTATCACTTGTAGGGGAAGACATATATTTTAAATTGATAAAAGGTTATACAGAAAAACAGTGGGGAAGAAAAGCGACCGAACTTCCTGCATTTATTATAAAAAGACTGCCCTTGCGCTTCACGTTCGACAACAATTATTTTAACGATAGTTATCAAGGTATACCTATAGGAGGGTACAATGAGTTAACGGGAGCATTATTAGAAGGCATCGATGTACAGCTAGGCGTCAACTACTTTAAGCACAAGAAAGCCCTTGACGATAAAGCTACCCAAATCGTCTTTACAGGAAAAATAGATGAATTTTATAATTATGAGTTTGGCAAGCTCCAGTATCGAGGACTACGTTTTGACCACCAATTATTAGATACCGATAATTACCAGGGCAATGCCGTAATCAACTATACAGAAAACGAAATACCATACACCAGAATTATAGAACATAAGCATTTCGAATTCGGCCAACAGAAAAAAACGGTCATCACCAAAGAATTTCCGTTAGAAGCTTCTACAGAATCGGAACCCTATTACCCTATCAACGATGACAGAAATAATAAAATATATTTAGAATACAAAAAGAAGGCCAGCAAAGACTCTGTTATTTTCGGTGGTAGGCTAGCCGAATACAAGTATTATGATATGCATCAGGTAATAGCGGCCGCCTTGACAAAAACTAAAAATCTTTTCGAAAAATAGACGCAACCATTCTATTTTTTAGAATCTAAATAAAAACGAATTATATAGGAAACGTAAAATAAATTTTGTAAGAAAAATACCTCTTTTTACAATTTTTTGATTTCTTTTTTGTTATAACTTTGTCAACCAACAAGTTGATTTAATTAAAGTCAATAAAATGAGCGTAAAAAAAGAATCATTAACCGCACTAATAATTACTTATAACGAAATGGGATACATCCAAAAATGTATCGATTCCATTTCTTTTGCCGATGAAATTATTGTAGTAGATTCTTTTAGTAACGATGGTACGTACGAATATCTTTTAGAGCATCCGAAAGTAAAGGTCATTCAAAATCCTTTTGAAAATTTTACGGCTCAAAAATCCTTTGCCCTAAAACAAGCTTCAAATGACTGGGTTCTTTTCTTAGATGCCGACGAAGTAGTGCCCAACGAATTGGAAAAAGAAATTAAAGCCACCATATCGTCCGACAAGGACGAAGTTGCCTATTGGTTTTATAGACAGTTCATGTTCAAAAATGAAAAGCTAAAATACAGTGGGTGGCAAACCGATAAAAATTACAGACTTTTCAGAAAAAGTAAAGCTAAATTTTCAGATAGAAAAATAGTTCATGAGACATTGGATGTTGATGGAAAATCTGGCATCTTAAAGTCAAAACTAACACATTACTGTTACAAAAATTACGAAGATTACAAGTCTAAAATGCTTAAATACGGGCAATTAAAGGCTATCGAATGTTTTTACAAGGAAAAACAGTTCAACTACATTTCCATGTATTTAAAGACCGGTTGGAAATTCTTTAACCACTACTTCTTAAGGTTGGGTATCCTTGACGGTAAAAAAGGATTCATAATCTGCTACTTAAACGCTTTGGGTGTATTGGAAAGATTCAAAGAACTAAAAAGACTGGAACTAAAAAACAAATTAGCTTACTATTTGGTAATGCCATAGTAAGTCCACACCCTCTTTTCTTGTTTTGTCTTCTTTCGTATTCCTAAATTCCTTTCTATAGATTCAGGGGTCTTGTATCCTCTTTTGTGGTCTAGGTGCACGCAAACAGCACTATACCTCAATTGTTTGGACTTTATTCCAAAATTAAACAAACGTTCACCAAGCTCCCTGTCCTGACCGCCATATTGCATACGTTCGTCAAAACCGTTAACATTCATTATATCAACTTTCCACCCAGATGAGTTATGACCGTTCCAACTTGCATTCGTAGGCGTAACCCAGTTTAAAAACTTTGACAAAAACCCGTGGGCCGTCAATTTATTGTTCTTAAAAGTTTTCGGTATACCCTTTTCTTTTAACCAATTAATATTAAAACATCTTTGTTTTTCAATATCTTCAAGGGTGATCTGCTTAGAGATGTTCATGGGCAACATATAATAACCTCCAGATATAAAATACCCCTTTTCTTTGTTCAAATAATGTACATGAACAAAATCTTCTCGGGGAATACAGTCCCCATCGGTCATAATTATATACGAGGCATTACAGGCAACTACCGCTTTGTTAAGAATACGCGATTTTTGAAAACCGTCGTCCTCTTGCCAAACATGAACTATAGGATAAAATACCTTTTTGCTGTATTCTTCGATGAGTTCTTTCGTCTTTGGCCCAGAACCGTCGTCCGCAATAACAACTTCAAAGTTCTTGAAAGTCTGGCAATTAAACCCCCAAAGTACCTTCTTTAACCATTCTTCGGAATTATAGGTACTTACAATGACAGATATTTTAGGAATCTCCATAGTCGGACAAAAATATAAAAGTCTTATTGTATATCTTTGCTTTCTTCACAAATTTTATTTCAACCACTTTGAAAAAGATAATTTACGGCCTTCTTAAAAAAATGAAGTTTTTACCACAAGAACTTTATGTAAAGATTTATTACGAATATTATTCGGGTAACAAACTTGATTATGACGACCCTAAAGATTTCAACGAAAGAATTTCATGGTACAAGGTTTTTTTTAGACCTAAGATTTTAAACCAGTTGGTAGACAAATACCATGTAAAGTCATATGTAGAAAAAAAAGTTGGGGACCATATTCTAAACGAAACTATTGGTGTGTACGACAGTGTTTCTAAAATAGATTTCGATTCTCTTCCGGATCAATTTGTCATCAAAGGAGTGCACGGTTTTCATTTTAACCTGATCGTAAAGGACAAATCCAAACTCAACCGAATGAAGTCCAGGTATTTACTCAAAAAATGGATGAATAAAAACCAGTATTACAGAGGAGGCATGGAATGGGCTTACAAAGATGTAAAACCTTTGCTTCTAGTAGAAAAATATTTAGAGGAGATGGGGCAAGACATCATCAACGATTATAAATTTTTCTGTTTCAACGGAGTACCAAAATTTGTTCAAATAGACTTGGAAAGGGGCATCAACAATTACAGATGTTATTACGATATGGATTGGAACAAACAGGAATTCTATACCGAACAAAATCCATTTTATACGGGAGAGGTACAAAAACCATCCAATTTTGATGAAATGAAAGAGGTAGCCATAAAACTTTCCGAAAAGTTCCCTTTTGTGAGGGTAGACCTTTACTCAATAGAAGGAAAGACCGTTTTCGGGGAAATGACATTTTATCCTACGGATGCAAGAAAAAGATTTTTACCTGAAAAGTATAACAAAATAATAGGCGATTATTTTGTATTGCCCAAAATTCCAAAAGGCCAAAAATATATCACCACAATTTAGTTCAACATGAAACCTGATCAGACAGAAATCAATAAATGTATCGAAGTTCTGGAAAATGGAGGACTCATACTCTACCCTACAGATACGGTTTGGGGTATTGGCTGCGACGCCACTAATACCACAGCGGTAAAAAAAGTATACGAGCTAAAACAACGAGCCGATAGCAAAGCACTGATTTGCCTTGTGGCCAACGA
This sequence comes from Maribacter thermophilus, assembly GCF_001020565.1. Lineage (GTDB taxonomy): Bacteria > Bacteroidota > Bacteroidia > Flavobacteriales > Flavobacteriaceae > Maribacter > Maribacter thermophilus. Next base: position 1,812,604 of record NZ_LDAS01000001.1, read on the forward strand.
CTTTATGCTCGAAAAACATGTAGAGCACGTTCCGGAGCTGGCCTATGATATTATGGATATAGCGACAAAACCTACTACTATTATCTATGATAAACCAAAAGGATTTGCCAAAAACCTTATAGCTGAAGACAACACTATAGCCATACGGGTCGCTTCCGATAAGTTCTGTAAATACCTAATAGGTAAGTTTAAAAAACCCATAGTCTCTACCTCTGCGAATATAGCAGGCCATAAAACCCCGACTAGTTTCAAAGAAATTGACAAGGCCATTTTATCAGGTGTAGACTATGTGGTAAATTTGCAGCCTGAAAATGAGCGCCCCGTTCCGTCCTCTATCATAAAATTGGGTAGCGACGGGCTTGTAAAAGTGATTAGGGAATAATGGTGGAGAAAATCTAATGGACTACAAAAAAGCTTTAAGCAACAAAATTTTTAAGATTATTGGCCAATCTGCCGATGAACTTAACATGGATTCGTATGTAATCGGTGGTTTTGTAAGAGATTACATACTAAAAAGGGGTACCGCAAAAGATATAGATATAGTCGCGGTCGGCAGTGGCATTGAACTTGCCGAAAAAGTTGCTTCAAAACTACCAGGAAAACCACAAGTGTCGGTATTCAAAAATTTTGGAACCGCCATGGTAAAACATGAAGATTTAGAACTTGAGTTCGTTGGGGCCAGAAAAGAAAGTTACCATAGGGATAGTAGAAAGCCGGTAGTAGAAAACGGCACTTTGGAAGACGACCAAAAAAGAAGGGACTTTACCATTAATGCCTTGGCTATTTCTTTAAATGAAAAAACTTGGGGTACATTATTGGATCCTTTTAACGGTTTGGAAGATCTAAAGAACAAATTGATCCGAACACCGTTAGAACCCGGTATCACCTATTCCGATGACCCCTTAAGAATGATGCGGGCTATTAGGTTCGCCACCCAATTGGATTTTGATATTCAATTAGAATCCTTACAAGCGATTACGGCTCATAAAGACCGTATAAAGATTATATCAAAAGAACGTATCGTTGATGAGCTAAACAAGATAATGTGCTGCAAAAAGCCTTCTATTGGATTTTCCTTACTTCATAAAACTGAACTTTTAGAAATTATATTACCAGAACTTACTGCACTGCAAGGTATCGAGGAGATAGAGGGACAACGCCATAAAGACAATTTTTGGCACACCTTGGAAGTTGTGGACAATATTTCTTTGGCAACGGACAACCTTTGGCTAAGATGGGCGGCACTGCTGCATGATATCGGCAAAGCCCCAACAAAACGTTTTCATAAAAAAATAGGATGGACCTTTCATGGTCATGAGTTTGTTGGTTCCAAAATGGTGTACAAACTTTTTAAAAGATTAAGAATGCCTCTTAATGATAAAATGAAGTATGTACAAAAATTGGTTCTAATGAGTTCTAGGCCTATTGTACTTGCCGAAGAATTCGTTACCGATTCTGCGGTCAGAAGATTAATTTTCGATGCAGGAGAACATGTTGATGATTTGATGACCTTATGCGAGGCAGATATCACCACAAAAAATCCCAAAAAGCAGCGCAGGTATAAAAACAACTTTAAACTTGTCAGGGAAAAAATAGAAGAAGTCGAAGAACGTGATCGGGTACGTAATTTTCAACCCCCTATAACTGGGGAGGAGATTATGCAGACATTCGACCTAAAGCCGTCAAAAGAAATCGGAATCATAAAAGAAGCCATAAAAGAGGCTATTTTGGAAGGTGAAATCCCTAATGAATATAATGCGGCCAAAGAATATATGATAATAAAGGGCAAATCTCTCGGACTTGTTCCCATTAATTTTCCTCAAGGTAAGAAACAATAAAAAAACCTTCCACACAAGGTAATTTAACAGCTATCCACAAATAATACCCTATTTACTATTTGTTTTCTGTTCTTTACAACATTTTGTTCATTAGTCAATTTTGTAAGATTACTTTTACAACAACCTACTTATGTATTAACCCTAAGGTAATGATTAACTCAAATATTTAAATAAATTCAGGGATTCATACAAAGAATGACTTTACGCCAAATAATCAATTTAACTTACAGAGTAAAAGAATTTAGACTGTTTGTCATGTTTTTGATATTCATGACAACCACATCTGCATACACACAACAGACGACTGAATGGACAAAGGTATCATCTACCGTTTGGGAGTCGGTAACCAATGATAGCTCGGTTCGTGTCGAAGCTAGGGTTTCGGGTGGTGCTTCCATTGACGGTTCAGAAATTATGGGCTGTACCAGTGCCGCTACCTATAGTGACCCTAATGTCTTCGGAAATCTATCCCTGGAAATATCCGCCAGCTCATTTGCTACCGGTACTATTAGTTTCTATTTCTTTGATGCCGTAACCGGTGATCCGGTATATATCGTAGAGCCCATCCTACACGTAGATAAGGTAGGAACCTATTCCATTCTTCCCATTCTTGGCGGAGGTTCCGCCACGGGAAATTTCACTAGTACCAACGGCACTTGGACGGAACTAGAATCCAACGGGCCTATCTTTCAATCAACCCCAACCCGCTTTAATATCGACGATGATGCCCTTTTGGCCAGTATCGGAGGTGAATGCGAAGATGGAATAAATAACGGAACAGGCGGAGGCAGCTTACGGGTAGATAAGGTTACCCAGTCCATTGAAATGGAGGTTAACGTGACCGGAGGTTTGTTGAGTCTCTTGGGGTTGGTTCCAGCCATCGATGAAGTAGAGTTTGTTCTTACCGACCTGATCATTGCCGACCCTAAAATCGAAGCCACCAAAACGGTGGTCGAAAACTTTAGCGACCCCGTCAGTACCGGAGATACCCTAGATTATACCATTACGATAGAGAACACAGGAAATACTACTCTTAGCAATATAACCCTTACCGATACTTTTACCGATATAGATTCGAACAACCTTACCCTAATCAGTGGCCCTACCTTCGTCAGTGCCTCCGAGGGTTCTACCGAAGGCAGCCTCGAAGCTGGTGAAACGGCAACCTATTCCGCTAGCTTTTCCCTTACCGACCCGGTATTGCAAGTGGGAGGCGTTATAAATCAAGTAAGTGTACTGGCCGACAGCCCCTACGGAACCAACGATGTAAGCGACCTATCGGATGATGGTATCGATACCGATGGAAATACCGAAAATGACCCTACGATAAGTTATTTTCCGACTACAACAGACGATATCGCTTCGGTCTGCGAAGAAGGAACTATTGACATTGATGTTCTCTCCAATGATGATTTTGAAGGAAACGGGCCTTCGTCCGGAAGTATCTTTATTGTGAGCTCCCCTAGTGCAGGATCGGCCACCGTCGATACCAATGGCACACCAACAGACCCTATCGATGACTACATCAGTTATACTTCTGCTTCTGGTTATACGGGTTCAGATAGTTTTATCTATGGCATAAGGGACGGCAAAGGGTATACCCAACATGCCACCGTGACGATTACGGAGCAGAAAGCTCCCAACGCTGGTACAGACGGAGCTATAACAGTATGTGAAGGCGAGACCGTGACCGAGGCTCAACTTTTTGCACAGCTGGGCACTTACGACTCGGGAGGAACATGGTCCTCACCTACCGAAGTGGCGGGCACTTACACCTATACCGTACCCGCCACCGCACCCTGTACCGTGGACGATACGGCAGAGGTTGTCGTAACCGTGCAGGTGGCGCCCAATGCGGGTTCCAATGGAGCCCTTACAATTTGTCAAGGCGAGACAGTGAGCGATGCACAACTTTTTGCACAACTCGGCGGTGACCCGGATACTACTGGAACATGGTCCTCCCCTACTGAAGTTGCGGGCACCTATATCTATACCGTACCCGCCACCGCACCCTGTACCGTGGACGATACGGCAGAGGTTATCGTGACCGTGCAGGCCAAGCCCAATGCGGGAAGCGATGGGACACTGATGATCTGTAAAGATGAAAAAGTGACCGAGGCACAACTTTTTGCACAACTGGGAACTTACGATTCGGGCGGAACATGGTCCCCCGTCCCTAATGGTCCCGGAACCTATACCTATACCGTACCCGCCACTGCGCCCTGTACCGAGGATGCCACCGCACAGGTGGTAGTGACCGAACAGGCAAAGCCCAATGCGGGAAGCGATGGTACACTGATGATCTGTAAAGATGAAAAAGTGACCGAGGCACAACTTTTTGCACAACTGGGAACTTACGATTCGGGCGGAACATGGTCCCCCGTCCCTAATGGTCCCGGAACCTATACCTATCCCGTACCCGCCACTGCGCCCTGTACCGAGGATGCCACCGCACAGGTGGTAGTGACCGAACAGGCAAAGCCCAATGCGGGAAGCGATGGGACACTGACGATCTGTAAAGATGAAAAAGTGACCGAGGCACAACTTTTTGCACAACTGGGCGCCCATGATGCCGGCGGGACATGGTCCCCCGTCCCTAATGGTCCCGGAACCTATACCTATACCGTACCCGCCACCGCACCCTGTACCGAGGATGCCACCGCACAGGTGGTAGTGACCGAACAGGCAAAGCCCAATGCGGGAAGCGATGGGACACTGACGATCTGTAAAGATGAAAAAGTGACCGAGGCACAACTTTTTGCACAACTGAGCGCCCATGATGCCGGCGGGACATGGTCCCCCGTCCCTGACGGCGCCGGAACCTATACCTATACCGTACCCGCCACCGCGCCCTGTACCGAGGATGCCACCGCACAGGTGGTAGTGACCGAACAGGCAAAGCCCAATGCGGGAAGCGATGGGACACTGACGATCTGTAAAGATGAAAAAGTGACCGAGGCACAACTTTTTGCACAGCTGGGCGCCCATGATACCGGCGGGACATGGTCTCCCGTCCCTGACGGCGCCGGAACCTATACCTATACCGTACCCGCCACCGCGCCCTGTACCGAGGATGCCACCGCACAGGTGGTAGTGACCGAACAGGCAAAGCCCAATGCGGGAAGCGATGGGACACTGACGATCTGTAAAGATGAAAAAGTGACCGAGGCCCAACTTTTTGCACAGCTGGGCGCCCATGATGCCGGCGGGACATGGTCCCCCGTCCCTGACGGCGCCGGAACCTATACCTATACCGTACCCGCTACCGCGCCCTGTACCGAGGATGCCACCGCACAGGTGGTAGTGACCGAACAGGCAAAGCCCATTGCGGGAAGCGATGGAACCCTGACAATTTGCGAAGGTGAGACAGTGACCGCAGCTCAACTTTTTGCACAGCTGGGCGCCCATGATGCCGGCGGGACATGGTCCCCCGTCCCTGACGGCGCCGGAACCTATACCTATACCGTGCCCGCTACCGCGCCCTGTACCGAGGATGCCACCGCACAGGTGGTAGTGACCGAACAGGCAAAGCCCAATGCGGGAAGCGATGGTACACTGACGATCTGTAAAGATGAAAAAGTGACCGAGGCCCAACTTTTTGCACAACTGGGCGCCCATGATGCCGGCGGGACATGGTCCCCCGTCCCTGACGGCGCCGGAACCTATACCTATACCGTACCCGCCACCGCGCCCTGTACCGTGGATGCCACCGCACAGGTGGTAGTGACCGAACAGGCCAAGCCCAATGCGGGCAGCGATGGAACCCTGACAATTTGCGAAGGTGAGACAGTGACCGAGGTGCAACTTTTTGCCCTACTGGGAACTTACGATTCGGGAGGAACGTGGTCCTTCCCTACCGAAGTGGCAGGTACCTACACCTATACCGTGCCCGCTACAGCACCCTGTACCGTGGAAGATACGGCAGAGATTGTCGTGACGGTACAAGAAACACCAGATGCAGGTTCCAATGGAGCCCTGACCATCTGTAAAGATGAAAAGGTGACCGAGGCACAACTTTTTGCCCAACTTGGAGGTGACCCGGATACCAATGGAACATGGTCGCCCGCCCCTGACGGTCCGGGAACCTACACCTATACCGTACCCGCTACAGCACCCTGTACCGTGGACGATACCAGTACCGTAACCGTGATGGAACAAGCTAAAGCAAATGCGGGAACTGATGGGACATTGACAATTTGCCAGGGGGAGACCGTAACCGCTGAACAACTTTTCGCACAACTCGGCGGCACTCCCGATACAGGGGGAACATGGAGCTCTGCCCTGGCCGGTGCCGGAACCTATACCTATACCGTAACCGCGACCGCACCCTGTACCCTAGATGCCACCGCTCAGGTCGTGGTCACCGAACAAGCGGCACCAAACGCAGGAAGCGATGGGACACTGACGATCTGCAAAGGCGAGACAGTGACCGAAACCCAATTGTTCGCTCAACTGGGTGTCCATGATTCCGGGGGGACATGGTCTCCCGCCCTATCAGGTGCCGGGATCTACACCTATACCGTGCCCGCCACCGCACCCTGTACAGCGGATGCCACCGCTCAGATTGTGGTTACCGAACAGGCCAAGCCCAATGCGGGCAGCGATGGGACACTGACGATCTGCGAAGGCGAGACAGTGACCGAGGCGCAACTTTTTGCACAACTGGGAACTTACGATTCAGGCGGAACATGGAGTCCTGCCCTATCAGGTGCCGGGACATACACCTATACCGTGTCGGCCACTTCACCTTGTACTGGAAATGATACCGCTCAGATTGTAGTAACGGAACAAAAGAAACCCAACGCAGGTAGCGATGGAACCCTAACGATCTGCGAAGGGGAGACCGTGACCGAGACACAATTGTTCGCACAACTGGGCGCCCACGATTCGGGCGGAACATGGAGTCCTGCCCTATCAGGTGCCGGGACTTACACCTATACCGTGCCGGCCACTTCACCTTGTACCGAGGATGCCACCACTCAGGTCGTGGTCACCGAACAGGCGAAGCCCAATGCAGGTTCAGGCGGAACATTGACGATTTGTATGGGAGAAACCGTGACCGAGGCTCAGCTTTCTGCTCAGCTGGGCGCCCATGATCCGGGGGGGACATGGAGCCCTGCCCCTAATGGTCCCGGAACCTACACCTATACCGTGCCCGCCACCGCACCCTGTACCGAGGATGCCACCGCACAGGTGGTAGTCACCGAACAGGCCAAGCCCAATGCGGGCAGTGATGGAACCCTCACCATATGTGTGGGAACCACAGTGACCGCAGCTCAACTTTTTGCCCAACTTGGAGGTACGCCCGATACGGGGGGAACATGGAGTCCTGCCCTATCAGGTGCCGGGACCTATACCTATACCGTAAGCGCCACGGCACCCTGTACGGGAAATGACACCTCCCAGGTTGTAGTGACCGAACAAGAGGCACCGAATGCCGGAACCGATGGAAGTCTCGCTATATGTGAAGGGGAGACAGTGACTGCCACACAGCTCTTTGCCCAACTCGGAGGTATGCCCGATACAGCAGGTACATGGAGCCCTGCCCTGGCAGGCGCCGGAACCTATACCTATACAGTATCGGCTACTGCACCCTGTACCGAGGATGCCACCGCTCAGGTCGTGGTCACCGAACAAGCGGCACCAAACGCAGGAAGCAATGGTACACTAACGATCTGCGAAGGCGAGACAGTAACCGCTGCACAACTTTTTGCACAACTCGGAGGTACGCCCGATACAGGGGGAACATGGAGCCCTGTCCTGGCAGGCGCCGGAACCTATACCTATACCGCACCGGCTACTGCACCCTGTACCGGAAACGATACGGCCCAAGTGGTGGTAACCGAACAAGCAGCACCGAACGCCGGAACCGATGGAAGTCTCACTATATGTGAAGGGGAGACAGTGACCGCTGCACAGCTCTTTGCCCAACTCGGAGGTACGCCCGATACGGGGGGAACATGGAGCCCTGCTCTGGCAGGCGCCGGAACCTATACCTATACCGTTGACGGAAACGCATGTGAGGATGCGACCGCCATCGTAACCGTTACCGAGGATATACAACCAAATGCCGGAACCGATGCCACCCTCTCCATATGTCCTAACGAGACGGTAACCCAAGCCCAGCTTCTTACACTCTTGGGAACAGACAACCCTCTAGGAACATGGAGCCCCAACCCCGAGGGCGCCGGTGCCGGAACCTATACGTACACCGTAACAGGCAATGTTTGTGGTGCCAACTCGACCGCTACGGTAACCGTTACCATTTCCAACTTGGATTCGGACGGAGATACTATTTTGGATTGTCAGGAAATGATGGACGGAACCGACCCCTTCGACGACTGCGATTCCATCGGCGGCACCCCATTGCCCACCAGTGATTGCGATAACGACGATCTAACGGAGGAAGAGGAAGCCCTATTGGGTACCGACCCCACGAATCCGGATACGGACGGAGATGGTGTAACCGATGGGCAAGAAGTAACAGATAACACCGACCCCATGGATCCTTGCGATTTTATTTTGGAAAGCCAAACCTTGACACCTACCCTGGAATGGAACCAAACCGACTGTGATATGGACAACCTGACCAACGAACAGGAAGTAAACAGAGGTACCGACCCCACAAACCCCGATACGGATGGTGACACCATAAACGATGGCCAAGAAGTAAACGACAACACAGACCCACTTGATCCATGCGATTCTATCGGAGGTACTCCACCAAATGGTGTAACATGTGAAATATATGTAGAGTCAGACTTGGTAAAATCCGGAGACTCCATGGATGGGAGTTTTAAAATTATCAATATAGAAAAATACCCAAACAACAAAGTTGAAATCTACAACCGATGGGGTGTAAAGGTATGGGAAACCCAAGGTTACAAAAATGGTATTAATGCATTCAATGGATATTCAAATGGAAGAACCGTTATCATGAAAAATAAAGAACTACCAACCGAGGTCTATTTCTATGATATAAGATATGAAGCGGACGGAAAACAGAAATTATTAACTGGATACCTCCATGTAATTCGATAAGGGATGAAAAACATCAAAAAAATCGCCTTTTTATTCTTGATCATTGTTCTAGGCTCGCATTACATCGGTTTTTGCCAGCAAGATGCCCAGTACACACAATACATGTACAATACCCTATCGGTAAACCCGGCCTACGCAGGGTCTAGAGGAGTATTGAGTATAGCCGCACTTCATAGATCACAATGGCTTGGCAGAGATGGCGCACCAAATACCCAAACCCTGAACATTCATGGCCCTACTTCGAATAAAGTTGGTCTGGGCCTATCAATAGTGAATGATGAAATAGGGAACAACACCAATCAAAACACTTATTTTGATGCCGCTTTTTCCTATACCATAATGACTTCTGAAACAAATAAGCTATCATTTGGTATTAAAGCAGGCGGACACTTGTTAAATATTGATTTCAATAATCTAAGAAATTACAATGCCAGTACAAGCACTGTCATATCTACAGAACTATATAAAAAATTTGTTCCGAATTTTGGTGCCGGTATCTACTACCATACCAATACATTTTATGCAGGACTGTCTGTACCAAATTTTATGAAAACGGAACACTTTGACAGTTCTTCGGGGGGCAACAACAATATTATTTCCGTAGATGAAATGACTTGGTACCTAATATCCGGATATGTTTTTAACATGTCTCCTTCCTTAAAATTTAAACCGGCCTTTTTATTAAAAGCCACACCAGGAGCCCCGTTACAGGCCGACGTTTCCGCTAACTTTTTACTGAACGACAGATTTACAATGGGGGCGGCCTACAGATGGGACGCTGCCTTAAGTGCTCTTTTCGGTTTTCAAATCAGCAAGCAATTAATGTTAGGCCTTGCCTATGATAGTGAAATTTCAGAATTAGGAGGTACCAAGTTTAACAATGGTTCTTTTGAAATATTTCTTAGATACGAGTTTCTTAAAAATACCAAAATTGACCTAACCCCCAGATTCTTTTAAACGAACAAAAATGAGATTCAATTTATCGTACATACTTTGTTTGCTATTTCTTATCCCTAGGGTAGGCTTCACCCAGGATAGGAAAAATAAGTTGACCGAAGATAATTTTGAGCATTATGGATATATGGTGGATATGTCCACTTATGAAGAACTCACAAAAAAAGGATTGTCAGATGAGGAAATATGTAAAAACCTAGGCAACGCGGCCTACCTAAAAGCTGAATACCAAGAGGCGACCTATTGGTATGCCAAACTTTTTGAACTAAAGAATACTTTTATTGAAACAGATTATCTGTACAGATATGCACAGGCCTTAAAATCTACTAAAGATTATGAGGGCTCTATACGTTGGATGAAAAAGTTCAGAAAGAAAAAAGAGAACGATATAAGAGCTCAAAAACATAATAAGGATGTAGAGTACTTTATGGGGTTAATGGCCCCTTCGGATGAATATACCGTCGAAAACTTAACCTTTGTCAATTCTAAAGAATCGGATTTCGCACCTTCTTTTTACAATAATGGTCTCGTCTTTTCTACAGCAAGAGATTTAGAGACAACATCGAGGACCGCTACCCCATACTTAAATCTTTATACCGCTTCCAATTTTACGCTAAGGGAAAACAATACCCCATCACCTTTTTCAGAAGAGCTTAAATCGTTGGCCAATGAATCTTCCACAAGCTTTTCTAAAGATGGAAAAACCATCTATTTTACAAGAAACAACTATAAAAAAGGTTCTTTTGGCAGAGATAAAAAAGGAATAAGCAGATTAAAAATATACCGTGCAACCCTTAATGATGGCATATGGGGAAATATTGAAGACTTACCTTTTAACAGCGATAAATACTCAGTGGCCCACCCGGCTTTGAACAGTGATGGGACCAAATTGTATTTTTCATCCGATATGCCCGGCACTTTGGGAGCATCGGACATTTTTGTAGTAAACATCAATGCCGACGGTAGCTTTGGACAACCCGAAAACATGGGCCCCGAGATCAACACCGAAAGCAAAGAAACTTTTCCTTTTGTCTCAGATTCGGGAATTTTATATTTTGCTTCTGACGGGCATCCGGGTTTGGGCGGACTTGACCTTTTTTCCTTCGATTTAAAAAAGAAAGACTCCGTAAAAAATCTTGGAAACCCCATAAACAGTCCCAATGATGACTTTTCATTAATTTTTGACGAAAAAACAAACTCCGGCCTCTTTGCCTCCAATCGTGCCGGAGGGGTTGGAAACGATGATATTTATTACCTAAAGACGATTGACTGCACCGTTAACATAACCGGTATTGCGGTCGATAAAGATTCTAACGAAGTTCTGCCCAATACACATATTTCTGTATTGGATGCCTCAGAGAGTAGCATAGGTGAAACCTATACTAATGAAGTAGGCGCTTTTAAAATTGAGGTTCCCTGTCAAGAAAACGGGTACAATATTGTAGGTAATCGGGATGGATACGAAGAAAGTCTTCTCCCCCTGCCCCACTCAGAAGACAATAAAGAACTAAGTAATGTGCGGTTAGAAATGGAAGAGACGAGTAAAGTTGCCGTGGTAGGTGCCGATTTGGTCAAAGTGTTAAAACTGCCCCCCATATACTTTGATTTGAACAGTTCATATCTACGTAAGGATGCCTTTGAAAATTTGGACAAGGTAGTTGCATACATGCAAAAAAGACCTGAGGTTAAAATTGAAGTTGGCTCCCATACAGATAGTCGTGAAGAAGACAACTACAACCTATGGCTATCGAACCGTAGGGCACAAAGAACGGTAGATTACATTATTTCCAAAGGTATAGACAGTAGTCGTGTTACCGGTAAAGGTTATGGAGAAACACAACTTATAAACAGATGTGCCAACGGCGTAAAGTGCTCAGATAAAGAACACCAATTAAATAGACGTTCAGAATTTATAATTAAAGAATAACAACGCTTTTTTTAACCTAAAAAGTAGGTTTTTCAGAAGAATTTTAAATCATAAGTATTTTCTTATATTTTAAAAGAATGGTAATTTTGTGTAAACACTTTACCATGACCAAATTCTTCCGAAAACTCGCTAAAATATCACTTATACTGGTATATTTAGTTATTCTAGCAGGGGCTGTAGTGCGTATGACCGGTAGCGGAATGGGCTGCCCCGATTGGCCCAAATGCTTTGGATATTATATACCACCTACCGAACCTTCAGAATTACAATGGGAACCCAATAGAGAATTTAAAAAAGGCCAAGTAATTATTGTCAACGAGACCTTACAGGTAGCCAAAAAAGATTTTCGTACCTCTTTGGAATATAACAAGGGAAACTGGGAGACCTATACAAAACATGACTACGCCATTTTTAACCCATGGCATACGTGGGTAGAATATGTAAACCGCTTATGTGGTGCACTGGCAGGTTTGGCCACACTCGCCCTCGCCATAGCATCTTTTAAATTTTGGAAAACCAAAAAACGGATTACCATACTCTCTTGGCTGGTAGTTTTTTCTATGGGGTTTCAGGCATGGCTAGGGGCCACAGTAGTATATTCAGTACTGGAACCGGTTAAAATTACCGTTCATATGATAATGGCACTGTTTATTGTTGCCCTGCTACTTTATATAATATATATGGCCAACAACGAGGACAAGCGGATTATATATGATAAAAAGACATTGATCATGGCCATTGTTGCCCTATGTTTCACCCTTGTACAAATCGCAATGGGTGCCCAGGTACGGCAATTTGTGGACCATCAAATAGACTTGTTCGGAGAAACTTCAAAAAGTATGTGGCTAGAAAATCCCTCGATTATATTTTATGCCCATCGCTCCTTTTCCATCTTGGTAGTTTTGATCAATTGCCTATTGGCCTACCGCATCTATAAGTTAAAACTGGGGCACTTTAAAATGTATTGGATTCTTTTTATTCTCATTGTAGAGGTGTTCTCCGGAATTTCTATGTATTACCTTAATTTCCCCTTTACGAGCCAGCCTTTACATTTGGTTCTGGCCTCCATTTTGTTCGGTGTACAGTTCTATTTGGTATTAGATGCCTTAAAGCCTAAAATAAGTCCTAAAACTTTGTAACTTTGCCTTCCCGCAAAAAATAAGGCATGGTCTATAAAATAAGGATAATACTGGACGCTGAAGAAGACATCTTCAGAGACTTGGAAATAGAGGCTCATAACTCGTTAGAAGAATTTCATAATGCCATTACACAGGCTTTTGGTTTTCTTGGAAACGAAATGGCTTCTTTCTACACCTGTGATGAAGAATGGAAACAAGATGAGGAGATAGCTCTTTTTGACATGAGCGAAACCGGTTCTGATGTACGATTGATGAACGAAACATTCTTAGAAGATGTACTAACGGAGAATTCGCCAAAGCTTATCTATGTCTATGATTTTCTGAATATGTGGACCTTTTTCGTAGAATTGGCCGATATTGTAGAAAAAGAAGATGGTAGAGCCTACCCCAACGTATTGTTCAGTTTTGGGGAGCTTCCAGAGTCACCTCCAGAAAGAAAGTTCGAATCCGAAAACAGCGCCTTCGATTTTGATGATACTTTTGAGAATTATGACGATTTAGATTTCGATGAGAATTGGAATTAATTTTCGTTTGAAAAAAACAAAACCCTTTTTAACTCCTGATATATACCCATGATAAATTTATATGCAACCCAAATTGAACATATTTCCATTCATAGAGTAGGAAACAAAAACAAAGGTGAAAGCGTGTTTTTATCCGCGGAGCCTTTTTCGTTAAACGACGAGACCACAGGGTTATTAAAAGAGTATTTCTTTAAGCCTTTTAGAGAAAAAGAAGAAAACTATTATAAACTGTCGCATGAGGTAGATGTAGAATTCAACGAAATATACAAGGTTGCCATTGAGATGTTCTCCGATGCATCAAACACGCACTTGTCCTCAAAAAAAATAGCAACCCATTTATTTGAACAATCTAACCATCCACATATTAAAAGTGGTGAAGTGTACGTCACTTATTTGTCTAACGTGCTATTGGATAATGAAAAGGTAGAGGCCATTGGTATTTTTAAAAGTGAGCTAAAACACGATTTTCTTCAGTTTCAAGAAAATGAATCTAACTTGGACATTATTGTCCAGCAAGGGATCAACATTAACAAACTGGACAAAGGATGTCTTATTTTTAATGTCAACCAAGAAGAAGGGTACAAAGTACTTTCTGTAGATAGTAATAAGTATGACACCAAATACTGGTTAGACCATTTTCTTGGTGCCGTACCTTTGTCAGATGATAACTTTAAGACAAAAAACTACTTGAAGTTTTGTCAGAATTTTGCAAAAGACGTGGTTTTACCGGCCGAGGACAAACAACAAGAAGTATTGTTCATGAACCGTGCGGTGAACCATTTTGCAAAAAACGATTCTTTTGAAGAAAGCAATTTCTTGAACGAGGTAATGGACAATCCGGAGCTTATACCCGAATTTAAACATTACAAGGTAGAAAAAGGGCCTAAATATAGTATCGAGGATGTTTCTAACTTTGATATTGCCAATAAGGCTGTATCGGATGTCAGAAAAAAAATCAAGAATGTTATAAACCTCGACACCAATATCCAGATAAAATTGGATTTTATAAATCCTGAATCGGCCGAAAAATTTGTTGAAAAAGGGTGGGACGAAGAACGCCAAATGTACTATTACCTAGTATATTTTAATAAAGAACAGAAAAGCTAGACCTTAATTCTGTTCTCTATAATCTGTCTCATACTTACATCCTCGTAATTACGACGCACAAAATCAAGGGCCAGATCCAAGACTTCTCCCATGGTCTTGCATTTGTTAAAATTGAGATCGGACGTTAGCTCCGCTATTTCCTCTTTTAACATATCTATGTTCTCATCTGTGGAGATATGGTCTTTCTTACAAATGGCCCTTAACTTTTTGATCCTATTGCCCGAACTCAGAATTCTTTTGGCGACCATAGACCTTTCTTCCAATTTATACTGATCTATAGAATCCTTCAAAAGTTTGTCCCTTACCAACTCTACCATTTTATAGTTCTCTTTAAAAAATTGGGGACGATACACTTTTAGTTTTCCTTCAAAACATTGTTGATCAAAATCTATGGCCCGTATTTTATAGTTTACATGATCAAAATCATGAGTTGCCACTACTACATAATTATACGACCTCATATCTCCCAAGAGCCTGATCATACAACGCTCGTTGAATTTTACGAACTCTTTTGCCAATAGGGCCTTCTCTCTCTCGGAACAGGAAGGAAGATTATTTTTTATAAACTCATCACCAGGTATACCCGCAATATGTTCTTCTATCAATGTATCCTTATACACCAAAAAACTAAGGTTATAGGGAGACAACATATGCTCCAACTCTAGTCCGTAAATGCGCGATGCATCGGTTTTTTTTATGTAAAAGTTGGTGAAATTATCATTTAGAATATTCCTTACCTTAATTCTAAAGGGTTTCGAATTTCCGAAGGTGCAAAAATCGACAGAATCCACATTCAGATATTGGTGAATGCTTTCATTACCATCAGAAAGTAAAATAGAATACACTTTTTTTAAACTTTCGTCTATTTCCTTTCTTTCAAATTCGGAATAGAACACGCGTATCCACAAAGTGTCCTCATCATTCTTATCGTACACTGCCACAGACCCCGAAAAACGAAGTAAGTCGTCATAAAATATGGGTATCTCAATTTTTCGATTGTAATACTCCAGATACTCGTCCAGTTCTTTACTGACCGGATATGCCGGTTTTTTCTTTGACATTAATCGTTCTTCCATACTGGGATTTCTTTGTATAAAGATACAATAAAGAGATTGTAAGTTAAAAGTGCAGATAATCGATCTAGCTGTACATTCTTAAAGGTTTCATAAAAGTTGTCAACATATATATTGATTAATACCACAGCTAACACCCCATTGGCAACAATTCATTGGTAGGCCTAATAAATTGTGGTTTTTTAGGGGCGAAATTTACCTTTAATAGAACGAATGATGAAAAAATTGTTTTGTGTCCTAGTAATGTTTGTTGGAATTTTCGGACATGCTCAATTAAGTGACCTTCATTACTTACCACCATTAAAACAAGGTCAAAACAATCAAGGTATACAGAATCAGGCTGTATATTTATCTACTCCAGAAACCACACCCTTTACGGTGAATGTCTATAGGGGAACCGATCCAACCCCCGTACAGACTTTCAGTATAGACAACCTTAACCCGGTCGTGTGGACTCTTGGTAATGGAGACAATAATATTACACTGGTAGACAATAACCATACCGGGGTTGTACTTGACGATAGTGGATTACGTTTCGAATCGCCCAGTGGTAAAGAGTTCTATGTAAACTATAGGGGTAAATCTGGTTCACAGGCCGCATCATTGACCGCCAAAGGACGACAGGCACTGGGCCAGCATTTTAAATGGGGCGGTGTTCCAAACCTAGGTAGCCATTCATCAAAATCCAACACCCTCGGTATAATGGCCACCGAGGATAATACAAAAGTAACCTTATCAGGTTATGATCCTGGTTGTGAATTTCGGGTTGGTAGTAACAGGGCGGGCATTACAGCTGATGCGTATACAATAACCCTGGACGCCAACGAATCCTTTGTTTTTGAAACCTACATAGGTACTTCGCCAACCCCTGCACATGAAGACGGGTGGATCGGGGCCTCTATTGATGCTGACAAAGATATTGTGATCAGTAACGGTATGATCAACTTTGGTAGTGAATCTGGTCAAAGCCATAGAGATGCCGGTATAGACCAACCTGTTCCTGAAAACAGATTGGGCAAAGATTATGTTTTTATCAGAGGTAATGGTAATACCAATGGACTTACCGAGTTTCCTTTAATTATAGCCACGGCAGATAATACCCAGATATACATCAATGGTAGTACAACTCCCGTTGCCACAATAGACGACGGCGAGTACTATAAAATACCCAGTTCCTATTATTCTTCAAATACCGTAGGGGCAAATATGTTTGTACAAACATCAAAAGATGCCTATGCCTATCAATCAATGGCAGGTTCCAGTAATCTATATACACAGGGACTCAATTTCGTTGCACCTGTGAACTGTTTATTGCCAGATACCATGAACAATATTCCCGATATTAGAAACATCGCAGGAAGCACGGTTACAGGTGGACTCACCATTACAGCATCGGTAAACACCCCAGATGAAAATATTAAAGTATACGAAGACGGTGTAGAAGTTACCAAACCTGCCTCTAACCCCGTTACAGGATCTGCAGACTGGAAAACATTTTTTATTCCAAATCTGGATGGTGATATCAGTGTTACCTCTACCGGACCAATGGCCATTGGTTTTTTTGGTTATAATGGAGCCCAAGGTGTAGCTGGTTATTTTTCAGGTTTTGATACCGTTCCAGAAGTAGTACTGAAAATTAATGGAGGTGCCGAAGGAGATTGTTTTTCCGGAGCTACGATTTTTGAAGCTTCGGACGACAACTTTGATGCCTATCAATGGTTTTATGACGGCCAGTTGATCGAAGGCGCCAATTCATTCGAATATGCGGCGACAGCTGCCGGTGATTATTATGTTAGGGGTACCAAGGGACCATGTACCTACGATTCGCAATCCATCACCGTTTTCTATTGTGAAGGAGATATCGTAGTCAATAAAACCGTGGACAAGCCAGAAATTGTAGAAGGTGAGACCGCGACTTTTACGATTAGGGTAGAAAATCAAAACTTTGAACCCGTTACCAACTTGAGGGTTACGGACAATATTCCTGCCGGATTGACTCTGGTAAACGGAACTACCACTACCGGAACATGGAATGGATCGGTTTGGGACATAGGAACATTAGAACCTGGAGAACCCGTATTTCTATACCTTGAAGTAGTGGGGGATGAAATTGATATTGAACCACTTATCAATGTCACCAATACCGTATCGCATACCCAGGACCAAGTAGATGAAAATATTACAGAAGATATTCTTTCCGCCAGTATTATCGTTCACAACGATTTTGACAATGATGGGGTTGTAGATATCGTAGACGTGGATGATGATAATGATGGTATATACGATAGCGATGAATGCGAAGGTGCTTTTTGCTTTGAATCGATAGTCAACGAAAGTTTTGAAGATCCCGATGTTTCCGGTTTTGCCATTCTAGATGAAAGTAGTGTTCCCGGATGGTATTCGACCGCCACCGATAAAAAAATTGAAATCTGGGAATCTGGTTTCTATGGCGTAAATTCTTATGACGGTAACCAACATGTTGAACTTAATGCAAACAACTACGGTGCATTATACCAAAATTTATGTTTGACCCCAGGTACAGAGATGAGCTGGTCGGTCAGACATAGGGGAAGAGCCGGTACCGATGTAATGCAGCTGAGGATCGGGGCCGATCTTGCCAGTGCTACCGTACAAGAAACAATGACCACAGATAATACGGCTTGGGTATTATATTCAGGAACCTATACCGTACCTGTTGGGCAAACCAACACTGTCTTTATTTTTGAGGCCGTATCTACGGCCGATGGTAGTATTTCTGTGGGTAACTTTATCGATGATGTAAAAATAAACATTCTTGTTCCTGAAACCTGTATAGATTCTGATGGTGACGGATACCCGAACAACCTTGATTTGGATAGTGACGACGACGGTTGTACCGATGCCGATGAATTTTACAAAGACAACAGTGCCGATGGCGATGACGGAGGCGAATACGGTACAGGTACACCTGCAGTTGACCCGAATACAGGTGCCGTAATCGGAGCCTCGTACACCTTGGTCTTAGCTCCCCAAATTGTTTTGAAAAATACGGCCGAAGATTTGGCAACAAATGATATTAACGGACAAGAGATTGATCTTGGCGACACTTTTGATTATGTCCTGCGTTTTCAAAACACAGGAAATGACAATGCGACATCATACACTATTAGAGATATATTACCTGCCAATGTAACCTTGGACAATGTTGATTTGTCGGGAGCATCCAGTAGTGTAACATATAGCCACGACCCAGTAAGCAATATCATAACCTTTCAAATTCCTGACAACCTAGTAGAAGTAAACGATCCGGAATATACGATCCGGATAACGGTTACCCTGTCCTCTAATTGTTCAGAGTTTGTAAATGCCTGTTCAGAAACTATAGAAAATTTTGCATACTCCACCTATCAAGGGGTTACAAACACCAATACATATAGCGATGAACCGGGATCCACACTGACCCCAACCTGTAACGATACCACTGCGGTCGCCACCAACAGTCTATCAAATGCCCTACAAGGTTGTAATACAGCTAGAACCGTACAGTTATGTGGTGATGACGCTACTTTGAGCGCAGGTGCAGGGTTTACAACATACACGTGGGCAATAGATGCCAATGGTAACGGTCAAATAGACGCAGGCGAAACACCCATTGATGATGGTGATAGCGATCCCAGCACACTGGTAGTTACGGAAATTGGTAATTACATCGTAGAAAAAAGTGGTGCTGATGGATGTGCCGACTTGGTCGAACTAATAACAGTAGAACGTTTTGGTACTACACAGACCAATCCAATAATAACATACTTCAACCAAGTAAATTCAGACGCAAACACGGATAATGATTTACAAGGAGAAATCGTTTCCTGTTCTATTGATGGTAGTGAAATGCCACATATATTCTTATGCGGCGAAAACGATGAAGCTACGTTACAACTAGGAATAACGGATGCCGTAAGTATCGTATGGGAACAATTGGATGAAGACAGTTGTTCTGATATTGAGGATGATTGTGCCACTACCAACTCGGGTTGCTCATGGACAGAGCTTGCTATACAGGATAACTATACGGTAACCGATAGCGGCAAATATAGAGTGGTGATCAATTATGAACATGGTTGCTTCAGTCGTTTTTACTTCAACGTGTACAAAAACACCTTGGACATCGATTATATCCCTACCGATATTTTATGTAATACTTCTGGAAACATAAGAATTACCAATCCAAGTTCCAATTATGGTTATCAACTGGTAAACGCTACCACAAATGATATCATAATACCTTTTTCCGATAACAATGGACCTAATTTTGATATTACCACTAGTGGCACCTATAAGGTACAGATCACTACATTGGACCCTTCAACGGGAGACTCTATAGACAACGCCTGTATTTTTGAGACCGAGGATATCGGTATTCAGGAAATGGACTATGAAGTGAACATAGAAACAACTCCGGCGGACTGTAGTGGTTTTGGAACCATTTCAATTCAGGCCCTAAATGTATTGCCAGATTATAGCTACGAACTTCGTTTGGATGACGGCACCAATAGCGGAGCTGGAACATTTTTCCAAGAAATGGTTTCTGTAGAAGACAACACCTATACATTTGATAGTGTACCTGCCGGCGACTATATCGTTATTACCACTACAGAAGATGGTTGTACCGATTCTCAAAACATTACGGTAGATGAGTACCCAGCACTTAATTTAACGGCCAGTGTTAGCGAAAACATCACCTGTAATTCGGGTATGATAACATTGACCCCTAGCGGCGGTAATCCCGACCCAAATTACGACATGGCCATTTGGAGCGTTGGTGGAGTCGAACTTTATGCAAGTCCAGAAGATGTACCTGCCTCCGAACTTCAAACGACCAATGATTTCGTATTCACCGATAGTAGTGACGCCAATGATTACGTATTTATCGTTTTTGATGATAATGGTTGTAGCACCCTATCAAATAGTGTCACCTTACAAGATTTAGGTCCAGTAACCATTTCCGCATCCCATACGGATATTGTCTGTGCCGACTCGGCTACCTCAACATTGACAATTACAGCAAGCGGAGGTACGGCTCCATATGAATATAGTTTGGATGGTGGTGCCAATTACCAAACCACCAACACTTTTACTAATTTAGGTGGAGGTAACTATACAATTACCGTTCGGGATTCCAGTGGATCGCCAACCTCAAGATGTATTGCAACATTGGACTATGAAATTGATCAACCTTATAGATTAACGGCTTCTGCCGCAATCGTAGAGGATGCTTCTTGTGACCCTTCGGGAGCCTTGGTTAAAATACTGAATCCCAATGGAGGTCAGGCACCTTACTCTTATAGTTTTGATGGTGGATCTAATTACACCGGAACAAATGAACAAAGATTAGCTCCAGGTACATACAACTTGTCTGTTAAAGATAACTTAGGCTGTACCTATGCCATGGAAATAACCGTGGATGCCCCTATGGCCGACCCAAGTTTCGACAGCACAATCGATTATGCTTGTGATGGATCTGGTACCATAACCATTACGCCGAGCAATACTACGGATTTTGATTACACATATACTCTTGACAGTACCACAAATACCCCTGAGGACAGTAATGTATTCAACAATGTAGGAGCTGGCACGCATACGGTTACCGTAGGCTATTCAAGCGCCATAACACCCACTCAAAGCACCTTATTCCTAGAGAACTTTGGCACGGGCATTACTACTCAAATAGGAGAAGTAGGTCCAGGGTATTGTTACGAACCACAAGATGGCAGTACCACGGCCTGTAACCTTGGCCCTAACGGTATTTTGGTAAATGGTGAGTATGCCGTTACCTCGGTAGTTACCAACCCCAATACCTCATGGAGAAGCCCTAACGACCGTACCGGTTTAACGGATGGAAGGTTCATGGCCATAGGGGTAAGTACCTCGGCGGGCAACAACAATGTTTTATGGTCCAGAACCGGATTGGAAGTTTTGGCCGACCAAGATATTACCATTTCATTCTACGCGTACAACATACTAATCAACAGTGCTTCCGGCAACGACCCCGAGGTTCTTGTAGAACTTATAGATGGATCAGGCAATGTAATCAGCAGTACGGCTACAACAGCAATTCCTAAAAACAACGATGCCGATGATTGGCACCTAAGAGAGGTAACCTTCAATCCTGGATCAAATACGGTCGTTGGCGTTGTCTTACGTACCAACTTGGATAGCGACGACGGAAACTTCTTGGTTTTGGATGACATTCAGGCTACCCAAATTCCTGAAGTTTGTGAAACCACACAAGATTTAACAATCGTTGTAGAGGACAACAAAGAATTTAGTGTCAGCATTTTGGGTAGCACAAACCCAACATGTAACGGTAACAGCGACGGTAACATTCGTTTTGAGGTCAAGAATTTTGATGCAGCGACAGGTTATGAATATTCAACCGACGGTGGTACCAATTGGACCGTTGAAACAGCCGCCATCGTCACCACACCTTCCACATTGGCGGACGGAACTTATACTATTATGGTCCGTAAGGTAAGCGACAATACCTGTACGGCCACATCGGCCACATCGGTAATCTTGACAGCTCCGGCGACGATAGTTCCCGGTCTAACACGAACTTCAGAATATACGTGCTTTAATACCGGTGCCACTTTAGAGGCTTCCGCTACGGGTGGTACGCCAGGGTATGAATATCAGTTAGAAAGAGCTGCAGATAATTCTATTGTTAGGGCATACCAAACAGATGCTGATTTTGTAAATGTTACCGAGGGCGATTATGTTTTACGTGTAAAAGATGATAAAGGTTGCGAGGTTGTTTCAACAGTAGCTGTAACAGTAGATAAATTTGAAGATGTAGATTTTGATTTAACCGCTACTTCTTGTTATGACGGCGCAAACAATGCTACTATTACCGTGAATGTAACCTCTGGTAATGGCGACTATACCTTTAGGCTAAATGGCGGTGGATGGGTTACCCCTACCCCAACAACCGATACGACTTATACTTTTTCCGGTTTATCTAATGGTAGTTATGATATTGAAGTTACAGATGCTTTTGGATGTGCATCGACATTAAAAACAATAGTTATACAACCAAACTTAAACGCAACTGTAAAAGTTGTAGACGTTAGTTCTTGTGCGGATGGTAGTATAACCGTAGATGCTAGTGGTGGAGATGGTAATTTAGCGTATGCTTTTGTACCAACAACAACGCCTGTTACCGCAGCAGATTTTTCAGTAACAGATACATTTACTGTAGCAGCAGCAGATGCAGGTACTTATGATGTTTATGTATGGGATAATGGTGCAGCAGACCCACATTGTGAGTTTATGGAGACCGTGACCGTGAACCCAGCAACACCTATAACATTCACAGCAACACCAACAGACCCGGAATGTCATGACGGCTTAGGAACAATTGAAGTAGAAGTAACATCTGGTATTGCTCCATACACCTATGAAATTATAGACATAGATAACGCTGGTGCTTCTAACCAAACAGTTACCAACGTAATCAACAATACAAAAACTTTTTATAACCTGAACCCAGGAAATTACACAATTAATATTACAGATGCCAGTGGTTGTACGGTTACTACAACCCCTAATGTAACTATTAATAATCCTGATGAGCTAACGGCAGATATTATAGGTGTTACCCCTAATACTTGTACTGGTACTGCTAGTGACTTTGGTTTTAGATTTGATGCTTACCCATCTACTTTAGGAACTATAGAGTTTAGTGCAGATGGTGGTGCTACTTGGACTGCAGATAACTCTGTACCCGGAACATCAGATAGGTTAACTGGTTATTTATCTGGAGATAGTGTTTATCCTTCTATGAGAACGGTAGATGGCTCTGGAAATACTATTTGTCAAACAGATTTTCCAAGATATACAATTCCTTATCCTTTGGATAATCTAGATATTACTATAGACGCTGTAGTTGTAAATTGTAATGAGCTACAGGTTAAAGTGCAAGGTTCTGAGGGTACTCCTGGTTATGAGTATTCATACTCTGATGATCCAGCAAACTTTAACCCTGCTACTGCTACTTGGATCGCTGGTGGGTCAGTAAACGATTCTTCCGGGTCTCCTGTCGCAGTTCCGGCAGGACACGGTAATTACTTATGGACAGGCTTAACACCTGGTAGAACTTATGTTTTTTATGTGCGTGATCTTAATGGTTGTGTACGCCAGAGTGATGTGAACGTGAACGATATTGTAGACCCCCTTCCTTTAGATGTTGACTTTACCTCAACTCCTTCTTGTGATGGTGCAGATAATGCAACAATAGATTTTACAATTACAGATCATGAAGCTCCATTTGGGTCTCAATACAGATGGGAGCTGTATAATATAGCAGGTAACATTATTAGATCTAGTGGCAATGGCACAACTCCTGGTATGGCAGGCACAATAGTTACTTTTGATAATAATTTACAAATAACCGATTTGGTGCCAGACGAATACTACATTGTAGTAACAGAAATTGACGGTGTTACCGATACGTGTATATCCGCATCGGAGAATGTATTGTTAGAAGAATTAGATCCTATTACTGCAAGTTTAAGGAAATTAGAAGATATTACTTGTGCTAGTCCTGGACTTATAGCTGTAGAAAATATCACAGGTGGCGGAGGTACATATACATTTACTCTAACAGATCCTTCTGCAACGGTAATTGCTACTGGCACACCTGATAATCCTTTAGAAATTCCTGCAGGTTCTGTAGCTGGTAATTATGCGGTAAGTATAAGCGACCAATATGGTTGCGAGTATCCTTTAGGAACAATTAATATGTCATTAGCTGCTAATCCAACCATAGATGGTGTTGATGTAGATAATTGCGGTACTACTGCAACCGTAACCGTTAATACAACACTAGGAGATTCTGCTACACTTGTATATTCTATAGATGGTGGTACAAATTACGTTTCAAACGGAGGTGTGTTTAATAATGTAGCTGTGGGTACATATACTGTTTTTGTAAAAGATGGTAATGGTTGTACAGATTCATTCGCTACAGAAGTTTTCCCCACTTTACAAGCTACTGCAACTTTAAAAGAAAGTTTAGGTTGTACCAATGATGCAGAAATTTTAATAAGCGCATCAGAAGGTTCTGGAGATTATGAGTATCGAATTGAAAATTCATCTGCTACAGAAATTGTTGCCAGAACAGCATTTACAACATCTGTTAGCGCAGTGGTAACAGTTGCAGATACTTATACCGTTCAGGTTTTTGATGCAAACACATCTACACCAGAATGTTTTAGAACGTTCACTGTAGAGGTACCCCCCGCTATTCAACCAAACTTTACGGCAACCCCAACAGACGTTACTTGTAATGGAGGCTCGGATGGCGCCATCAAAATAACGGAAATAAACAACGGCAACAACCCTTTGAGCTATGTCTTAAGTCCGGCTAGTGCTACGTTCAACACTACTACAAATAGTTTTGAAGGCCTAGCTGCAGGCACGTATGATGTTATAGGTACAGGGCCAAACGGTTGTGTAACTACTAGATCGTCCATAGTGGTAGGGCAACCAAATGTAGTGGCATTTGCTACACCAAATGTAACCCAATTTGGTTGTACATCGGATAATACTACAAACAATGCAACTATTGTTTTAGATGAAACTAGTATAACCGGAGGTAGTAACACTTATTCCCGTTATGAGTTTGAAGATGTTGCCACTGGTACTATTTTACAAAGTGGTACAAGTCCCACATATACCTATACGGATTATGCCGGCGGTGATGTCATTGTCCGTGTATTCGATGATGCCGGATGCTCTGCCGAACAAACGGTTACCGTAAACACTTATGACCCATTGGTTTCAGCTTCGACAAATGTGCTTACACCTATTAGTTGTTCAAGCACCAACACAGGAGAAGAAATAAGGGTTGATGTGGTAACCAACAGCAATACCTATACCTCGAACCCTGGAGATTATGAATATAGGCTATTACCTTCGGGTACTGCCCAAGCGTCAAATATTTTCGCGGATCTACAAGTGGGTACCCATACCATTGAGATAACCAATACGACGACAGGATGTTCAATTACGACAGAACATGTTGTAAAAGAGCCCAATACTTTTGACATTACCGTAGATGTACTGTCCAATGTTATCTGTTATGGTGAAGATGGCAGTATACAAATAACCTTTGCCGATGCCACCTATACAGGTGACTTTGACTGGGAAATTTTAAATGCCGATGGTACTCCGACCACAAGAACCGATGATGATGGTACTTTCTCGGGTACAGGAACATCTGCCCCAATACCGGTAGCTGCAGGTAATTATATTGTTAGAGCGGTACAGGCTGCCTTCCCAGAATGTAGTCAAGAGCGTACTTTTACCATTACGACACCTGCTGCCGCATTAACTTTGGATACGATAGATACTTCCAGCGTAGGTTGCTCCAACAGTCAAGGAACGGCCCAAATTACCCCTCTTGGCGGTCAATCTCTATATGATATTCGATTAGAGAATACAGACACCGGTTCTGTATACGATGTCACACAGGTGAACGCACATCTTTTCCAAGGATTAGAGGCCGGTACTTATAACGTTCAGGTCACCGATGCCCTTGGGTGCGCACAAATTTTCACTAGTGCCTTTGAACTTATAGAGCCAGATGCCATAACCGGTACCATTACCCATACAGAGCTTGAGTGTACGGGTGATACCGATGGATCTGTTTCCTTTACCATTGACCCAACAAGAAATGTAACACCTAATTATAGTTATAGCCTTAATACGTATGATGATGCGGCAGGTACAACGTTATTACGTAACTCCGCAACTCAGACAAGTCCAGATTTCTTTAATCTAAGCGCTGGCTTCTATAGTATCAGTGTTACGGACGATATTGGCTGTGAATACGAAACTGCAATTGTAGAAATCGTAGATCCAACACAGGTAGACGCTATTTTAATTACGGATAGCCCCAATAGTTGTCTTGATGGCGCAGACCTACTATTAGTAGCCTCTGGTGGAACAGCCCCTTACACTTGGAGCGAGGATGGCGTTACCTACAATAGCATGAACCAGATCAATGGCACAGACACCCATTTGTTCCAAAACATGCCTGTGGGCACCTATAGCTATTTTGTTAAAGACGACTTTAATTGTGTCTCTGTAATTTCGAACGAAATAGCCGTAAACGAAATTGAAGACCTTACAATGACCTTGGACACCACTGCAGCAAAAATCAATTGTTCGGGCGATAGTACGGCCGTGATCATTGCAGATGCCGATGGTGGACTTGGCAGCTATGAATATGCATTATTTGCCGATGCGACCTTGACTACAGAAATAATACCTAACCAAACCAACGGAACTTTTACAGACCTTCCAAGCGGAACGTACTATGTAAGAGTTCAAAGTAGGGATTGTGAAATTGTCTCTGAAGAGATTTTTATTTCAGAACCTGATCCTTTGGTAGTGGTGCCTACCGTAACCGATGTAAGCTGTAATGGTGCGGATGACGGTAGCGTTCAAATTGATGTAACAGGTGGTACCGGAGATTATCAATTCGCCATCTCCCCCAACCTTAATAAGTTTTATGACGAAAACATCTTTGATGCGCTTTCCCCTGGAGATTATTCTATCATCGTACAAGATAGTAACGGTTGTTACGAACTTGTAGAGTTTACGATAACAGAGCCATCCCCACTTGATATTACACTGACTGCTACACCAGAAATTTGTGCCGGCGACGAAGATGGCACCATTTCTGTCAGCATATCTGGCGGAACGGCACCGTACAGTACCAGTATCAATAGTAGCGATGATGCAGATTTTATTCAAGACAGATTCAGCTTTGATTCGCTGCCCAGTGGTGACTATATCATTTTTGTAAAAGATGCCAATGGATGTACCCTGAACGATATCATTAGAATAGAGAACGGGGCCAACCTAAATGCTACAGCAGAAGTGATATATGAATGTACCGGGGATACACCGAACAATTACATTGATCTTGTTTTGGAAGACGAAACCGTTTCTTCTGAAGTAATGTACGCATTGGACTCAACAGACCCTAACGACTATATGCTAGAAGCAGATTTTAGGAACCTGACCCCTGGCAGTCATTACATTACCATTGCACACTCCAATGGATGTATAAATATATTGGAATTTGAAGTAGAAGGTTTTGAACCTTTAGAGTTGATTGCGATCCAAGAAAACCTAAATGAAATAACCGCTGTTGCCACCGGAGGAAAAGAAGGATATACCTTCTATTTTGACGACCAAGACAATGGTGATGACAACACCTTCTATATCAGGAGAACTGATACCTATACGGTAAGGGTTGTAGATGCCAATGGTTGTGAATCGGTTACCACTATTTTCATGGAATTCATCGATATTGAAATACCTAACTTCTTCACCCCTGATGGTGATGGTCAAAATGATATATGGACGCCTATCAACATCGAGATATTCCCTGATATATTTATCACAATTTTCGATAGATACGGACGTGAAGTATATAGGTTCAAGGACAACCAAGACGGTTGGGACGGATTCTATAACAATTCAGAATTACCTACCGGGGATTATTGGTATATCATAAAATTGAACGGAGAAGAAGATGAGCGAGAGTTTGTCGGCCACTTCACCCTGTATAGATAACCAAATACTTTTTTAACCAAAGAAGCCATCTTAAAAAAGATGGCTTCTTTGGTTATAATATAGAAAGATACAAGAAAAATATTCTTATACACACAATAGCATTAATAATGCCATATAGGCCTTTTACAACACTACACCGTCGGTAGACAACAAACTATTGTACAAACGTCGTACATAGTCTTACTTTGAAAATTAAAGTAAAAAAATCCCTCATATTGAGCCGTATGTCATTTTTAAAAAATAGAATATTATTATTACTCCTTTTTTTATGTGCTATAAATGGATATGCCCAATTAAGTGATTTACACTATTTACCCCCATTAAAACAAGGAGGCAACAATCAGGCTATAAGGGAACAAGCCGTTTATTTGTCCACTCCCGAAACTACGGCTTTTACCGTAAACGTATATCAAGGTGCCATAGCCGCCCCTATAGCGACCCTGTCATTGTCTAACGCGACTCCGGTAACGTATACTCTTGCCAACGGCAATAACGACATAACCCTTGTTTCCGATGCCAATACCGGGGTAGTGCTTTCATCTAGCGGATTGCATTTTGAAGCCCCTGGAGGAGAAAAATTCTATGTAAACTATAGAGGTAGTTCCGGTTCTCAGTCCACATCGCTTACCAGTAAGGGTAGGCAGGCGATGGGAACCCTTTTTAAATGGGGAGGCATACCCAATAGGGGAACTCATGCCAGTTTAACCAATACCTTGGGGATAATGGCCACCGAAGACAACACCACCGTACAGCTATACGGTTATGACCAAAACTGTGAATTTAGGTTGGGAAACGATCGTGACGGAATCACAAATGATACCTATACCATTAATTTAGATGCCAACGAATCTTTTGTGTTTGAGGCCTATGTTGCCGAAACAACCGCCAATATAGACGGTTGGATCGGCGCTACCGTAGAATCGGACAAAAATATAGTAATAAGCAACGGGGGATTGAACATTGCGGTGCGATCGGGAAATGCCAGTAGAGATGCCGCCATCGACCAGCCCGTACCACAAAACAAAATAGGAAAGGAATATGTGTTTATTCGTGGTCAGGGTACTAGTGAAACAGAAAAACCCATCATAATCGGAACGCAGAACAATACAGAAATTTATGTGAACGGCGCCACGACTCCCATTGCCACCATTAACAATGGGGATTATTTTGAAATCCCCGACAGCTATTATTCCAGTACATCCGCTGGAGGCAACATGTTCGTAACCACCACTAAAGATGCCTACGCATACCAATCATTGGCAGGGGGATCATCTATAGTTACAGTAGGACTCAACTTTGTGGCTCCCGTAAACTGCTTGTTGCCCGATACAGTAGATAACATTCCAAATATTCAGGATGCGGCGGGCATTACAATGACGGGCGGGGTTACCATAGTAGCCTCTACCTCAACACCAGATGCCAATATTTCAATAACAGACGATAATGGAGCGGTAACACTACCTTCCTCTACCCCAGTAGCTGGGTCTACCGACTGGAAAACATATTATGTAGCAAACCTTACAGGCAATGTATCTGTAGAATCTACCGGACCTATTGCCGTAGGTTTTATAGGCTATAGTGGTGCAAGGGGAATTGCAGGCTATTTCTCGGGTTTTGATACCGTACCCGAAGTAGATTTACAAGTTCAAGGGGGCGGTTGCTTGCCAGGTTCTGTAATAGAAGTGGTCGATGCCAACTACGATGCCTACCAATGGTACCAAAACGGAACCCTAGTTCCCGGTGCAATTTTTTCGAGTTACACCCCAACCGAAGCAGGTGATTACTATGCAAGAGTGACCAAAGGTGGTTGCACCTATGATTCACAACCAATAGCGGCCTATTATTGTCTACCGGATATCGTAGTCAAAAAAACAGCCGACAAGAATACTATTTTAGAAGGCGATATTGTCGAATTCACGATTACCGTAGAAAGTTTGGGAGACGACGATGTTACCAATCTAAAGATTACCGATGTTATTCCCAATGGTTTAACATTGCTGTCCGCGAACCCCAGTGTTGGT
The DNA here is from genome assembly GCF_001020565.1 of Maribacter thermophilus. Lineage (GTDB taxonomy): Bacteria > Bacteroidota > Bacteroidia > Flavobacteriales > Flavobacteriaceae > Maribacter > Maribacter thermophilus. The sequence continues at coordinate 1,842,855 of NZ_LDAS01000001.1, forward strand.
AGCTGGTCCGCTCCCGAATGGACGATAGGAACACTTTCCCAAGGTGAATTGGTATCACTTGTACTAGAGGTTCAGGCGGATGAGCTGCCGTTTGATTCTACGGTGTCGTCTTACACTAATACTGTTTCCAACTCCCAAGACCAGACCGATGCGAATATCACATCGGACGACCTAAGTGAAACTTTGACGATTTCGAACAATGAGATTACGGTTACAAAAGTGGCCTTGCCCGCTCCTGATGGTTCCTACGACTCTTTAGGAGAAGAAATTACATATGAATTGGTCGTTACCAATAATGGTCCCTCTACATTAACCAATGTAACCATTACAGACCCCATGGCAGATTCCGGAAGCATTAGCCCCGCATCTGTCGCATCATTGGCACCGTCCAATTCTGTAACGTTTACACTTACACATAGTATTACAAATTCCGAACTAAGTGCCTTAGAAGTTACCAACACCGCTACCGCTCAGGCTTTGTTACCCAACGGGTTTAGTATTTCCGATACTTCTGATGACCCCAATAACAGTTCCGACGTAGATAGTAACGGTGATGGGGAACCCGATGACCCTACCGTGATTACCCTAGGAAGACCTAAAACCGTAATCACTAATAGAAATATCACCTACAGGGTAAAACTAAATTAATTTATAAGGTTCTGTAACAAAAATTGCTCGTTCTCGTCAAGTAAGTAGAATCAATCAAAAACTACTTGCTTTGAGCACAATACTCACCGTAAACAACCTTACTAAAAAGTTTGGTCATCTAACTGCCGTAAAGGATTTATCATTTTCAATAGAGAAAGGCCATGTCTATGGCATTCTAGGCCCTAACGGCAGTGGCAAATCTACCACATTGGGCATTGTACTGAACGTGGTAAATAAAACAAGTGGCAATTTTCATTGGTTCGACGGCTCGGTTTCTACCCATGAAGCCCTTAAAAAAGTAGGGGCCATAATTGAAAGACCTAATTTCTATCCTTACATGACGGCAGTCCAAAATTTAAAATTGGTCTGTAAGATCAAAGAGGTAAGCGAAGATAAAATTGAGGAAAAATTGGAATTGGTGGGCCTATTGGACCGCAAGAACAGCAAGTTTAAGACCTACTCTCTAGGTATGAAGCAGCGTTTGGCCATTGCCTCTGCCCTACTTAACGATCCTGAAATTTTAATCTTGGACGAGCCGACCAACGGGCTAGACCCACAAGGTATTCATCAAATACGTCAAATAATCACCAAAATAGCCGCTGAAGGCACCACCATTTTATTGGCTTCCCATTTGTTGGACGAAGTAGAAAAAGTGTGTAGCCATGTGATTATACTGCGAAAAGGAGAAAAACTATATGCCGGCCGTGTAGATGGCATGTTGGCAAGCCATGGCTTTTTTGAATTAAAATGTGATGATATGAAAAAGTTGGTCTCTACCCTAAAGGCAAACCCTAGTTTTCTGGAGATCAAACAAGAAAATGGCCTCGTTACCGCCTTTCTAAAAGAAGAAATGGATGCTAAACACCTCAATGAATCCTTATTTAAAAACGGCATTGTACTATCGCACCTGGTAAAAAGAAAAGAAAGCTTGGAAGAACAATTCCTGACCTTGACCAAAAATCAATCAAACTAATCGACCAAGACATGATACGTTTACTACAAATAGAATTTATAAAGCTTTGGAACAATAGGGCCAGCAAGATATTGATCATCTCCTACTTTTTTATATTGACATCCATTGCACTGGTCGCGGCCATAAAATTTGATATAGGCCCGGTTAAGTTCCACATGGCAGAAATAGGTATTTTCAATTTTCCCTATATCTGGCATTTCAACACGTTTATTACAGCCTTTTTTAAATTATTCCTGGCTATAGTTATCGTTTCGATGATGGCAAACGAGTACAGTAATAAAACGATTAAACAGAACTTGATAGACGGACTCTCGAAAAAAGAGTTTATTCTTTCCAAGTTTTTGACCGTTGTTTCCTTCGCCTTGATTTCTACGATATTCGTCTTCATTGTATCCTTAATTTTAGGTTTGATGTATTCGGACTATGACGAACTATCCATTATATTTTCCGATCTGGAATTCATCGTGGCCTTTTTCTTCAAATTATTGGGATTCTTTTCTTTTTGCCTTTTTCTGGGCATTCTGGTAAAACGTTCCGCCTTTGCCCTCGGTTTCTTAATTCTATGGCAGGTATTGGAAGGCATTATAAGAGGTTTGATTCGTTGGAAATTGTTCGACGGGGATACCACGGAGACCATTATGGGCTTCTTCCCCTTACAATCCATGTTCAATTTGATAAAAGAACCTTTCACCAGATTAGAAGCCGTACAAACGGTGGCGAATCAGGTAGGCGAGCACATTAATTTAAATTACCGTGTACATTGGTACGAAATCGTAATAGTAATGGCTTGGACCGCTATTTTCATTTATTTATCCTATGCCTTGCTCAAAAAACGGGACCTATAACCCTATACTAAATCCATTTTTGGCAATTAACCCATTTTCCAAATAATATTACAAAGAGTGTTTTGTACTTTTATTGAATGAAGTTTAAAGTAGTATCCGAATTTAGTCCGACAGGAGACCAGCCAAATGCCATCAAGGAATTAACGACCGGACTGGAAACCGGCGAAAAATACCAGACATTATTGGGTGTAACTGGTTCTGGTAAGACCTTTACAATCGCCAATGTTATAGAAAAGGTGCAACGACCTACCTTGGTACTTGCCCATAATAAAACCTTGGCCGCCCAATTATATTCGGAGTTTAAGCAATTTTTTCCAGATAATGCTATTGAGTATTTTGTTTCGTACTACGATTATTACCAACCCGAAGCCTATATTCCTACCAGTGGGGTCTACATAGAAAAAGACCTTTCTATAAACGAGGACATTGAAAAATTACGGCTCAGCGCCACCTCCTCTTTACTTTCTGGAAGACGCGATGTATTGGTGGTCGCTTCGGTTTCTTGCCTTTATGGTATCGGAAACCCTGTTGAATTTCAAAAAAATGTCATTTCTATACAAAAAGAACAAATAATCTCTAGAACCAAATTTTTGCATCAACTGGTGCAAAGTCTATATTCTAGGACAACCGCAGATTTTAGAAATGGAAATTTCCGGGTCAAGGGAGACGTGGTCGATGTTTTCCCCAGTTATGCCGACCACGCATTTAGAATTCATTTTTTTGGAGACGAAATAGAGGAAATTGAAGCTTTTGATCCTTTTAACAATAAAGTACTGGAGGTATATGAAAACCTGAATATTTATCCGGCAAATATGTTCGTTACCTCCCAAGATGTACTTCAGAATGCCATTCACAACATACAGGACGACCTTGTAAAACAGCTTGATTATTTTAAGGAAATAGGAAAACCCCTAGAAGCAAAACGGTTGGAGGAACGTACAAACTTTGACCTGGAAATGATCAGGGAGCTTGGCTATTGTTCCGGTATAGAAAACTATTCGCGCTACTTGGACGGTAGGGAACCCGGTACACGGCCTTTCTGTCTGTTAGATTACTTTCCGGACGATTATTTAATGGTAATAGACGAAAGCCATGTTACCATTCCACAGGTGCACGCCATGTACGGCGGAGACCGGTCAAGAAAGGTGAATTTAGTAGAATACGGCTTTAGGCTACCGGCTGCCATGGACAATAGACCTTTGAAATTTGAAGAGTTCGAGGCACTTCAAAATCAGGTAATATATGTAAGTGCCACCCCAGCGGATTATGAACTACAACTGAGCCAAGGAGTGTATGTAGAGCAAATTATTAGACCTACAGGCCTGTTGGACCCGATCATAGAAGTACGGCCAAGCCTTAACCAGATAGATGACCTTGTGGAAGAAATTCACCAAAGGGTAGAGAAAGATGAAAGGGTATTGGTCACCACACTTACCAAACGTATGGCCGAAGAACTTGCCAAATATTTGGATAGAATAAGTGTAAGGTGTAGATATATCCATAGCGATGTTGATACTTTGGAACGTGTAGAGATCATGCAAGACCTAAGAAAAGGTATTTTTGACGTACTGATCGGTGTAAATCTTTTAAGGGAAGGTCTAGACCTGCCAGAGGTGTCATTGGTGGCAATTTTAGATGCGGACAAAGAAGGTTTTCTTCGTAATACCAGATCACTAACACAGACAGTAGGAAGAGCTGCAAGAAACCTAAACGGTAAGGCGATCATGTATGCCGACAAGATAACGGACAGTATGCAAAGAACCATTGACGAGACAAATTACAGAAGAGAAAAACAGATAAATTATAACACAGAACACAACCTTGTACCCAAAGCACTGAACAAAAATCTTGACAGTGTCCTGGTTCAAAATTCGGTCTCTACATATCACTATAAAAAAGAAGAATTAAGAGCTGCGGAACCCGACTTGGAATATCTTACAAAAGATCAGATCAATAAGCTGATAAGGGAGAAAAGAAAGGAGATGGAGAAGGCAGCAAAAGAGCTCGATTTTATGCAAGCGGCAAGATTACGAGACGAAATAAAAGCCCTTCAAGAACAAGAAAACTAAAAAATACGGTGTAAAAAAGATCCACATTGCCTTTTTAGCCAAAATATCAACAAATACTTAACACAAAAACAAGTATTATACTGAATACATGTAATTTACATATATTTTTAGGCTAGACTAAATTTGATATTTTCTTTGTATCCCAGAAGAAAAAAGACAACAAAAACCACTTTCTAAACAGCTACCTCCCTAATAAGATTTTTTTGTTTTTTTGAGCGGAAGCCATTTCTTTATTCGAGATGAACTTAGCAGAAAGCACCCATTGAAACCATGTCGAATTTACAACATTTTTAGAGATAAAAAAAGATAGTTCAAACCTACGACATAAGTAAAAAAATACCCCAAAGACATGTTGGCTCCAACACCCAAAAGCCAAAAATCAAAACCATTAAAACAGAAAGTCCACTACCCTATTTATAAAAATAATTTTAGGTGCAATAACCAGAATACCACAAACCCGATTTACCGCTAAAAACAGTTCCAAAAAATATTGAGAAATAGATTTTGGAATATCGATGTCTTGTTTTGATATTTATTTTTACCACGGTCATTTGCTCCTTGAGCATAAAAAAAAGCGCCTTGATTTCTCAAGGCGCCTAACCAACCAACTATTCAACTATTACAAAATCCAAATAACAGAATTTACGTCTCTTCTAATTAAGACAACGATATCATTCTTTTTGGTTTTGGTAAAGCTTCTTTCTTTTTAGGTAATGTGAATTTTAAGATACCATCTTCATAGGTAGCTTTTATTTTATCACTGTCTACAGAATCAGGTAAAGTGAAAGATCTTTTAAAAGAAGAATAACTAAATTCCCTTCTAGTATAGTTATCTTCTTTTGTTTCCTTATCGGATTTTACCTCAGAGGAAATTGACAATAGACTATCATCTATTTCAATATTAAAATCATCTTTAGACCTTCCTGGAACAGCTAGTTCCATTTCAAATTCTTTTTCTCCTTCCTTAATGTTCACAGCTGGAACATTAGTGCCAAAGTTTTCCATTCCACCAAACCAATCTGGTTTAAAAATTTCGTTCATCAATGAAGGAAATAACACGTCGTTTCTTTTAACTAAACTCATAACTATATATTTTTTTTTGATTAAACATTTTTACGCTTAGCAAAAGGCAAATCCTATACCAACCAAAAAAACAAGACAATATGTCGCTTTTTTATAAGTTTTAAATGACATATTGACACTTTTATGCGTTTTGGAGATGCTAAGACCATCTATCTCTCATGGCACCTTTACCAATTTGGTATATATAGAGTTCATAAATAAAAAAGCATGGGTAACAGCCCTAGAACAATGCTACATAAATAGCAAGAGATCCTTTAAAGGGGGAGTAAAACAAAAGAGAAGTGTTCTTTAGGCTAATTATCGTAAGCTTTAAAGATATTGATAAGCACATCTGGAGGAACGATCCTATTGGGATATTTGTGCATAATGGCCAAAACTTGTTCTATTGCAGAGGGTGGTAGCCCCATTCCCAATCCAATATCATGTAAACGTTTTATCTCGGTTAGATCATTACTATTGTCAACGTTCATGAGCAAGATCAACCTATTAAACTGTACCAACCTATCGGCCTGTGATTTAGGAATTATATGTTCTACCTTTTTACTGAACAAAGAATCAAATTCCTTTTTACTGATTTCTAATTGCTGGGCCACATTAAAAAGAAAATCGTATTCGGACCTTTTTAAGGTATTATCCACCCTAGCAAAAGCGATCATTTCGGAAAGAATACTTAATTTTTCCTTTTTTGTATTCATTTTAATACTACCAATTGGTTATACAACTACTTAAAATAGGATATAGTATACCATAAAAACTACGAAATAACCCATTGTAGCACAAGATCTTAAAAAAGTCTTTATAAGGAAGAATTTTATAACTAATTAACACTTAAAAAGTCATTGACATTATTTGATGACATATTGGATTGAGACGATTTATAGATATTATATAGTGTTTTTCTAACAGATTTGGGACTTAACCCCATTTCTACCCCCTTTTGATATAGTTTTCTAATATTTTTATAATCTATCTTTTTGCCTTGATCATAGTAGGACAACACAAATCGATAAAACTTAATTATACGTTCTGAGATAGAAGCAGGCAAAACATAGATTCTATTCTCTTTCAACAAACTATTGAATTCTTTCTCACTAACTTCTAGATGCCTTCCTACCTTTAATAAAAAATCATGTTCCGATTGTTTTATTGTACCATCAACGGCAGCAGAAGCGAGCATCCCAGAAATTATTTGAAGCCTTTCTTTCTTACAGTCCATACATTACTTTTCCCTATTATTCAATTACGGCCATCCATCCTTACCTAAAACCTATTGGCCCCGTATGTGACAGGGCCAATTATCCGGTTACACAATGGTAAATACCTATTTTAACCAAAAGGCTATTTTACAAGTTCGCTTGCCTTCTTCTTCAGTATTATGAAATCTGACCGTCTATTTATCAAATGTTCCTGTTCAGAGCACTTGACACCATTTTTACATTTATTCTTTAGTTGAGTTTCTCCATAACCAATGGCACTTTCTATGCGATCACGGGCTATACCTTTTGAAAAGAGATAGTCTCGGGTAGATTTCGCCCTGGCATCGGACAACCTAAGGTTGTAATCATCCGATCCACGAGAATCTGTATGAGACTCTATCTTAATCTTGATATCGGGAAACTCGTTCATTGCGAACAATACTTTTTCCAACTCTATTTCCGCTCTTGGGGTTATATCGCTCTTGTCATAATCAAAATAAATAGGATCTACCTTTATTTTCTCCACATCTCCTTCTTTTACTATTAAGCTATCGTATGGCGTTAGATACACTATATTGTTTTCTGAATCCGACTCAGGATTTTCCGTCGTTGTAACAAACTGCGTTTTTTCAGAAAACCTTTGTTTCGAAAATACCATTCTATTACGTCTATTGCAGGGCAAAGACAGCTCATAATACCCCTGTTCATCTGTCTTTAAAATTTCTACCAACCCATCTTCCGGATTTTTCAACTCAACATTGGCATTAGCAATAGGCTCATTGGTTGCTTCGTTCAACACGTAACCGGAGTATACCAAACAATCGGTCGGAGCCACTTTTTCAAAATAGTATATATCATCGTCTCCCATACCGCCCATTCTGTTAGAGGCAAAATAACCCGTATTGGTCAGTGGATCCTTTATCAATGAAAAATCATCCATATTACTATTAAATGGTGCTCCCATATTCAATGGCATCGAATATTCGTCTTTTGAGAATATCTTGGATTTGAACAGATCCAGACCGCCCATTCCATAATGACCATCAGAAGCAAAATACAACACATCGTTTACGACATACGGAAACATCTCCCTACCTTTCGTGTTAATGGAGGGTCCCAAATTCATGGGAGGGGAAGTAACCTCTCCGGTAGTAGACAAAGAGACCACATAAATATCACTGTCCCCATAACCGCCTGGCATGTTTGATGTAAAATAAAGATACTTACCGTCTGTACTGATCGCAGGGTGACCACAGGAGTACTCGATATTGTTAAACGACAACGACGTACTGTTCACCAATTCTCCATTGAAAATTTCGGCCCTTACTATCTGCATATTGGAAAGCCCTTCGTTATTTGTCTTTAACTTACCTTTTTTTAGGTAGTTTCTGGTAACATAAACAGTCTCCATATCTTTACCGAACACAACGGAAGCATCATGATAATCGGACAAAAGACCTTGCACAAATTTTTCGGGTACAAATTCATCGAACATCGTGTTTGTCACAAAGAGATCTAGATAAGGTTGATTGTTCCAAGGGTATATTTTTCCTCCTGCCTTTATGCTATCTCGCGTACTTGAAAACACCAATTTATTATCTCTGTAGAAGGCTGGGGAAAAATCGGATTTTCTACTATTGAAAGGCACATTTTTTATGGCAAAACCAGGTTCTTCCAACAACACGCTATCCAAGTTCTTTTGTTGTGCCAAAATCATGTCCAACCTATCTTTATCCTTATAGAAAGATAGCAACACCTCATCTGCGCGTTGTATATCGTTACTTGCCTTTAGGCATTGTACCAATTTTATGATATTGTTCTCACCAACATCCTTCCCTTTAAGAAGATATAGTTTTGCATACCAATCTTTCGCCTGGGTATAGTTACCTATATTAAAATAGCTGTCCGCCAGCTTTTGCAGTATTTCCTCATCTGTTCTTCTTTGGGCTATTTCCGAATAAAGCTCAATAGCCTTATCGAACTTAAAATCCTCAAAATAGGTCAATGCCCTTGTTTCCTTGGTTTGGCCCTGCATCATCAAAAAAGAACCTAAAGCTATAATTGTATATCGTAATTTTAAATTCATGGTCTTATTTTTTAGAAGAATCTTGGAGATAGGGCTCTTTTCTTTAAGCCATCCAAATTGTAGGTTAAAATTATCTCGTGTGAACCGTCGTTATAGTTTTGCAATCCCGTAACGGAATAATCATAGGCATACCCCAGGAAGAATTTATCCGACAGATATATTCCCGCCATGGCACTTATTGCATCATCGTACCTATAGGCAACGCCCAATGCCACCTTTTCTTGAAGCAGAAAGTTACCCGACACATCTACCGTTAAAGGCGATCCGGAAACATGCTTTGTTAACACTGCAGGCTTAAACTTAACGGTAGAGGACAAATCAAAAACATAACCTCCTATGAAGTAATATTGACTCTTACGGTCTACTACGGTAGCCGAATCGTCGTTATACAATTTTGAATTCAACAAATTGCTACTGGAAACACCTAGATACCATTTATCGCTATAGTAGTAAAGCCCTGCCCCTACAATGGGCCTTACCTCATTTAAGTCTTGCTGAAAAACAGGATCTAGATTATTTGAAATATTTCCTTTTGACCAATCTATATTCATGATATCCAAACCGGCGTTTAGCCCAAAAGCTAATTTGGTATTCCAGCCTGTTGGAAGGTGGTATGCAAAATTTGCGTTTACCTGAATGGTATTGGAAGCTCCCAGATTGTCATTAATGGCCGTTAGCCCCAGACCTATCCTGTCTTTTACAAGACCATGTACTGCAAAGCTCTGTGTTTCTGGCGCACCTTCTATACCGGCCCACTGTGAACGGTATAACAAACTGGCCGCCAACTTACCTGCAGACCCTGTATAACCAGAGTTAATTACCTCTGTATTGTACATGTACTGGGTATACTGCGGTGCTTGCTGCGCAAAAGAATTTGCCATACTTAAGCCAAAAACAAAGCACACTAAGTATTTGATATTATATATATATTTTTTCATGTTATTTATTTTAAAAGTTTGGACGAATTTTAAGCGTAGACTATCTGGCCAATTGTAACCAACCAACAACATCCCTATCTAATTCTGGAAGATGAATCACATAATAGTAGGTGCCTGAGGGCAAATGGTCTCCTTTGTTAAGAACACCACCGACGTTTGCAATACCGTCCCAGTTGTTTTGATAGTTAACTGCCTCAAATACCTTGTTACCATTTCTGTTATAGACGGTTACGGTATTGTCTATAAAATTCTCGATACACTGTATTTCAAAATAGTCGTTAAACCCATCTCCGTTCGGAGAGAAGACATTGAAGACCAATAGACAGAAATCTTCTCCTAATATTTCACCGCAACGAACCACTTCTACCTCTAATTGGTTCTCTTTTGTTGCGTCACAAGCAGTTGTATCCGAATAAGAAACCGCAACGCTTGCCTCTTCCATACTAGTCCAGACTACACTCACAAAATCATCTGTACTTTGACCACCATCTATAATGGTACCCCCAATAACCGTCCAAACATAATCTGTCTTACCTTCATCGGTATTGTACGTATAACTTCTATCTAAACAGGCATTTTCTATCTGACCTACCAAACTTGCCGGCTCACCATCCAAAACTTCTACCGTAATCTGCAGCCTTTCACTCTCACAAGAAGACATTGTACGGGCCACATAGTAATCACCACTTGTCAGATCCTCATCTGGATCAAGAATATTACCGCCCGTGGCACTATCATAAAAAACAACATTGGTTTCATTTACCTGAATATCGCCTATTATCGGATCGGTGTCGGAGCAGAACGACTGAAAATCGCTATTGGTAGTTGCCATAGGTACTTCTATGATATCCACATTGATCTGTATTCTTGCAAGTACATCTACCGGAATATTCAAAAGGCCGAGAAAATAAGACCCTCCATCTACCAATGAAGCATTTACATCCAAAAGGTTTCCTCCCACTAGGGCATCGAAAAACACTCCGTTATCGACCAACAGCTCTAAATCGGCAACAGTAGCATTATCGGCGGCACAGAACACGTAATCGACAATATCAGTAGTTAATTCGGGAATAGAAATCGGTATTAAATCTGTGGTGGCGCAAAGCCCTTCTTTTAAGGTTATTTCTACCGTAGAATCTATATCTTCCAATAAGCCTAAAGCGTCTACGTCAATGGAGAACTCCAAATTGGAATCCAATACTCCCAAAAATTGCTGTCCATCGATACTAATGGTCACCGTATCACCTTCATTGGCACCACCAGAAGCAGACCCCTCTAAAGAAATAAGGGAGCCCCCATCGCTTATGCTGATAAGATCATCGATTGTAAGGGCCGTATCTAGATTTATATCCACTTCTAGACTAGAGTCGGTTACGGATACAACGACCTCTTTTAGGTTACCGGCCTCATTGGTGCAAGAAGTTGTATCCTCCACCAAACTAGCATATACACTATACCCTATATTGCTATCGGTAAGACCATTTATCGTCAACGTATCATCGCTTTCTATGGTATAGGTAATACCACTGGAAACCATACCGTCGGTAATCTGGTTCGTTCCATCACTATCCAAATACCAGTTAAAACTTCCGGCAATATCACTTGAAGGAACCAACTTTAACTCCCCAACATTACAAGTGGCCCTTAAGGCAACATCAATATCATCTGCCGTGGGTGTATCTATAACGGTTACGGTTACTGCCACTCTTGGTGATTCATAAGCACAGTTAACATTTTTTGCCGCTACATAATAGGTTGTGGTTTCCGTTAAATTTGGGGTCACATAGGCGTCTCCCGACGTCAAAGTAGCCAAAAGGTTACCATCTTCAGGGGCATCGTACCACCTTAACTCTTCTTCAGATGGGTTTTGTACCGTTGCTATTAAACTAGTAGACGTATCTGAACAAACAGAGACATCCTCAGAACCTGCATCTATTGTCGGCAACATAGGAGCACTGTATACACCATAAACTTGTATTCCCTGGTTTATACTAACATTCAACAAAGAAGATAGTTCTAAACTTATTCTATCTATTGAAGAAGAAGGAGTATAGGGAATATCCACAGTACCATTTTCACCTAAAAGCCCCAATAGATCCAAATCTAAAAGACTGGACAAAGACAGGTTATCCACATCTGCGGAGGACCCATTTTTTGCACTCAACTGAATATTTGACAAAAGACCGACCTGTACAAGATCCGGATCAACACCTACCTTAAGGTAAAAAACCTCTCCCGCTACCGAAGGCCTATTCAAGTAGAAAGTTTGCCCTATACTCGCAGCAACCCCTATTACCCCCAGACCTATATTAGAATAGGTACCCAAGTCATCATCTATTGCCAAATGCGGATTATCTACCCCTGCCCCTCCTAGACCAAGAAGATCTAGAGTAAGGCCGCTTCCAAAAAACGAGGTATACTCCGCCCCTACACACTCGCTCGTTGCATCAGTATAAAATGAATCGAACACTCCTAATCTTTTGGTAGTACCCAACCCCAACAAAGACCCTCCGGTTCTATTGGTAAGCCTTATTCTATTGTAAGGCAAACTAGGTGAGGCAGCTATAAAATATTGCTCATTCTTATCTATAACAACCTTTATTTCATCTGTAGAAAAAGGATTTGCCACTCCAGAATCTTCTTCTGAGACAACGGTCGACCCATTTTTTAGTTGAACATTAAATTCTTGGTTTCCGATTAAAACCACCCCCACAACATCTGACAACAAACCTCCTAAATTACCGCCAAGCAATGGTGTTAACAACCCGTCTTCAGTTTCAATTTTGGTATAGGTTGTCTGAAAGGCCGGTAAAGTTGAAGGAAACTGCAACTCTATATATCCTGAATACGACCCCAACCCTGCAACCAGTCCAGAGTTCGCTCGAATTTCCGCCTTTGTTATAAGATCACTATCTATAGAAAGGCTTGAGTTATCTACGTTGTTTTCTCCCGCAATTGATTCCGCATAAATAATAGTTTGTGAATTTCCTATGAAGCACCCTAAAAAAATTACCAAAACAAGTAATTTTGACAGGAAACTTTGAAAGTAGGTTTTTTCCATTACAATTGATTTATAAGTTTTTTCTTACAAATAAAACGGAAAATACGCATAGTTAGTACTGTTTGGCCTGCGAATATGACAAAGTGCTTCGTTTTACCGATAAAATACCATATTCATCGATAAAATACACTTTCAATTAAAAATGTGCTATGATTTTAAAGGAGTTTTCTTACATATAAATTATTGAACCACTTAATATCTCTCTAAAAACTAAGGCAAATCACGCTATTGTTATAAGATATACTGCACAAAAAAAGCCCTGTTGCTGACAACAGGGCTTTAACTATGTTAATAATCTTAATCGTCGTTTTTATTTAATAAAAACTTGGGTAAAATATTGCCTACCTTCCGAATCGGCCACAACAGAAATAGCCGTTTCCGTAAAATCCCCTTCTATATTCTTCAAATGGGCCGCGCTTAACAACCATGCGTTAAAAACCTCTTCTGCCGTATTAAAATCACGTGCAACGTTCTCCGCTACATGTGTAGCATTTATTTCAAGGGACAAATCAGATGCGCGTTGTAAAAAATTATCATGGCTAATCTCGTCTTTAGAGATCATATATTCATTGTGCGATATAGCGTAATTTTTTGCTACACTATTTATTTCCAAAATGACCAAACCTTTACTGGCCCTGTACTCGTTTACAAGATCTACCACCTGTTCTTCTATATCTGTTGTGCTCGTTGTAAGCGCTACTTTTTCATAAACTTCATCCACATCTTTAGAACAAGAAGTTAAAAGTATTGCGACCATTAATAAAATAAGAATTGGGGACTTCATATGCTACATTTTAATTTTGCGAGTGCAAAACTAGTTTCGCAACAAAGTCTTCAAATACAAAGATCGAGCAATGGACCCTTCTCTAGGTAAACGGCTCTTTTTTAGTTTCTTTTGTTCAATAGGTGTATTTTTCAAAAAAAACAAAACGGAATTATCGTACATTTTATCTGGTCATAGCAACCTTTAAAAGCAAGATATTTATGCTTTTATGTGACCAATACTTCCTCAATTCTTGATTTTATGTGATAACTTGCGCCCAAATTTATGAACAATGACGAACAATGATGTACTTAAGAAATTAAGAGTGGCATTAAAACTTAGGGACGATGAAATCGTGGATATTCTTAAGTTGGTAGATTTCAAAATTTCTAAAAGTGAACTTGGTGCATTTTTTAGAAAAGAGGACCACCCAAACTATATGGAATGTGGCGATCAGATATTGAGAAATTTTTTAAACGGATTGATCATACATTTAAGGGGCACAAAAGAGAATCCTAAAAATCCCGGTGAAGTTTTATTGAAAGGCATGGTTCCAGAAAAAAAGAAACCAAGAGCTTCTTTTAAGGACAAGCAGATTAAAAAAGTGGATAGGGCCATTGACCCGGTCAAATACAAGAACAAAAAAAAATCCTGAAAGCATCATTACCCCCAGGATTTTTTAACCACTATATGTTTCTCCCTTAAGAAGCTATTCTAACCGGCACAGTATATAACTTGCCTTCTTCTACTTTAGAAACATCTACCTTTTTATAATTAAGTCTACTTTTTACAAATCGCTCTAGATCCGTATAATCGGTATCAACTGAAAGCACCACTATTTCACCTTCACTATTAAGGGTAAATCTTACCTGTGCCGTTAAATCGGTTTCTTCATCGGTAAACGAATTATCCTCCAATAATTTTGTGATTTGAGTAGAAAGACTTTTGGAAGGTTTAACCCCATCGATATCAGAAGCTAAAATATTCCCTGTTGACAATAGCATTGCAGCTACAAAAATTAAACTTAGTTTTCTCATGACTTTTTGTTTTTTCCTCCATTAAATGGAGATTGATTAATATTAGATTGATGATGATTTATTAAAAAGACGCCTCAAAAAAGAGAATGTTACAACAAATTACCGCTTTAACATTTATTTCACTAAAATCATCTTGTCTTTCGACAGGTCAAAGTTAGAATGAAAAGTGATCTATAAAACGTACAATGTTATGTTTAACCGTTATTTTAAATGGTTAACCTTTACATTAAACAACAGAAAAAACATATAAAAAAGAGAGAAGAATATTATCTGTTAAATAGTGAAAAAATAGTAAAAAGAATGAAACAGTAAATAGAAAGTGTTGTATTAAAAATACGAAAAATCACATTTTGTTCAAATAAATACAAAAAAGGCAATGTTAATAAAACATTGCCTTTTTAGATATTATATATGATGCTTATAAAATTACATCAACACTTCTTTTACTTTATCAGCTGCTTCTTGGAATTGAACGGCCGAATGTACCGCTAAACCAGAGTTATCTATAATTTCTTTTGCCATTTCGGCATTTGTACCTTGTAAACGAACAATAATAGGAACTTTGATACTGTCTCCCATATTCTTATAGGCATCTACAACCCCTTGCGCCACACGATCGCATCGTACGATTCCTCCAAAAATATTGATTAGAATTGCTTTTACTGCTGGGTCTTTCAAAATAATCCTAAAAGCTTCCTCTACCCTTTTGGCATCTGCAGTACCACCAACATCCAAGAAGTTAGCAGGCTCTCCACCGGCCATCTTAATTAAATCCATAGTGGCCATTGCCAAACCGGCACCGTTGACCATACAACCAACGTTACCATCCAAGTCTACATAATTTAGACCTACCGCACGAGCTTCCACTTCAATTGGGTTCTCCTCACGAAGGTCACGCATTTCTGCATATTGCTTTCTTCTGTACAAAGCATTGTCATCTATGGATACTTTGGCATCTACGGCCATAATCTTGTCATCCGATGTTTTTAATACCGGATTTATTTCGAACATACTAGAATCGCTCTGAACATATGCTTTATATAATGCAGAAACGAATTTTGTCATCTCTTTGAAAGCGGTTCCCGAAAGACCTAGGTTAAAAGCTATTTTTCTTGCCTGAAAACCTAGTAGACCCGTAGCAGGGTCAATTTCTTCCGTAAAGATCAAATGCGGCGTCTTTTCTGCAACTTCCTCTATATCCATACCGCCTTCGGTAGAATACATGATCATATTTCTTCCGGTAGCCCTGTTCAATAGAACGGACATGTAAAATTCGCTGGTCTCACTATCCCCGGGATAATACACATCTTCGGCAACCAATACTTGGTGTACTTTTTTACCTTCCGCAGAAGTCTGTGGTGTTACCAAGTTCATACCTATGATCTGACCTGCAATCTCTTCAACTTCCTTTAAATTCTTTGCTAGCTTTACACCGCCTCCTTTTCCACGACCACCAGCATGTACCTGTGCTTTTATTACATGCCATCCAGTACCTGTTTCTGCTGTCAGTTCTTTAGCAGCCTCAACTGCTTCTTTTGCATTATGTGCTACAATTCCTCTTTGAATGCGAACGCCAAAGCTTGCTAATATCTCTTTTCCTTGATACTCGTGAAGGTTCATATGTTATGGTAGTTTTATTTGATGGCAAAAATAGGAAAGACATGGTAATAATAGAAAATTATCAATGAATAATTGATCAAACAACTTAGAGATTATCAAATAATCCCATAAAAAACAAACATTGGTCTATGGTTTACGTGATTAAATTTCCAAATTATTAAAGTCCAAAGGGTCAAAATTCTTGAAATGTCCGTTCAACTCTATGCGTTTTTTGGTTCTTTCTACCTGGGTCAATATTTTAATGGTAGCCAACAAATGATTATAGATATATGTTAACCTGTCCATTTCTTTGGGCATTTGCAACAATTCATATTCTTGCCTAAACGAAAGCCCTATTTTATGGGCCAGTACATAACTGTTATACTTTTCAAATTCAATACCCGGGGAAGCAATTTCCATAACCTCATAGAGTTCTTGTATTTTATTTATCACCGCCATTTTAAAACTAGGCTCAGAAATATAATCGTAATCCAAAAGCGCCACCGTACCTCCAGCATATAGTTTACCTTCCATCTGATTTTCAAAAGAGACCATCTTAAATACCTGTCTGGCCACACATAAAACATCCATCTCCCCTCCTTTATACGTATTCACGACCTCTACCAGTTGTACCTCCGTCCCATATTCCAACTTATTGTCTATAAATACGGGAATACCAAATGTAATGGCCTCTGATCGGCAATCGTTGATCAATTGCTTGTACCTAGGCTCAAAAACGTGCAAGGGCACGGTTTCACCTGGAAAAAAAATAGACCTTAATGGAAACAACGGTAATTTCATAGTTTTAAAAATACAAACCTCATTGAACAGAACAAAGTATTTATTTTATCATTTGTTATATTTATCACATTTTGTTGTATTATTTATTTTTAAGTTATTTTTTTTGTTCAGAACCACACATAGCACTAGCTTTGCGCAAAAGCTATTATAATGAACACCTCGGATTTACTAAAAATCGCAAAGAAATACGGAGATCCCGTATATGTATACGACTCGGAAAAAATTATCTCGCAATTTAATAGATTAACAAAGGCTTTTGGTTCAGTTAAGAAGTTAAAACTTAATTATGCCGCAAAAGCATTGTCCAACATTACCATACTTAAACTAATGAACAGTTTGGGAAGTGGTCTGGATACCGTTTCTATACAAGAAGTACAACTGGGGTTATTGGCTGGCTTTAAACCAGAGAGTATCATTTTTACTCCGAACGGCGTTTCTTTGGAAGAGATAGAAGAAGCGGCAAAACTTGGTGTCAGAATCAATATAGACAACTTATCCATACTGGAACAATTTGGAAGCAAGCACCCGAACATACCTGTTTGCATACGTATAAATCCGCATGTTATGGCCGGGGGAAATTCTAACATATCAGTAGGGCATATCGATTCTAAATTTGGCATCAGTATACATCAAATACCACATTTGCTACGTATTGTAGAGTTGACCAAAATGAACATCAACGGTATTCACATGCATACCGGTAGCGATATTTTAGATATCGATGTTTTTCTATATGCCTCTGAAATTCTTTTTGAAACCGCTAAAAATTTCAAGAATCTGGATTTTATAGATTTTGGAAGTGGTTTTAAAGTTCCGTACAAAGAAGGTGATATAGAAACCAACGTAGAAGAGCTGGGAAAAAAACTAGGTTCTCGTTTCAACGAGTTCTGCAAGGAATACGGTAAAGATCTGACCTTGGCCTTTGAACCTGGTAAATTTTTGGTCAGTGAGGCCGGTTTTTTCTTGGCTAAGGTTAACGTGGTCAAACAAACCACCTCTACCGTCTTTGCCAGTATCGATTCTGGTTTCAACCATTTAATAAGACCCATGCTATACGGGGCTTCACATACCATCGAAAACATTTCCAATCCAAATGGTCGCGAGCGCTATTACTCTGTAGTTGGATATATCTGCGAAACGGATACCTTTGCCAGCAACAGAAGAATCAACGAAATTAAGGAGGGAGATATTTTATGTTTTAAAAATGCAGGTGCCTATTGTTTTACCATGGCCAGCAACTACAATTCTAGGTTTAGGCCACCAGAAGTTCTTTGGCATCAAGAGAAGGCTATCCTTATAAGGGAAAGAGAAACCTTTGATGATCTGATCAGAAACCAAGTAGATCACAAAGAGCTATTTGCACCAAAAAACAAAAAGGTCGTGGTTGAATAACAATCGCGACCTTTGGTCTTTTATATAGGCTACATACCGCTCCTAATCATTTAGGATCTCGATCGTTTTCTTCATCCGCCCCGATATAACCCCAAAAACTATATTTTTAGGCAATACCTTTTTAGATAAAAAAGGACATTTTCGCCCTCACCCACCTTATTTTCAACCGGTTTATCCACTTAAAACAGGTAAAACCAACCATACTTTAAAAATAAAGAGAGAAAAAAATCGTTAGTTTTGATATAGTTATGAGACTAACCCTAACAAATGCTTTAAAACTACTTTTACTATGAACCCTAAATATATTCTTGTTCTTGTCTTTGGTCTTTTATTTTTTCAGGGCAAAGCCCAAGAGGTAAATTGGCTTACCTGGGAAGAGGCCGTAGAACTTACAGCGACCGACAAGAATCCTAAAAAAGTCTTTATAGACGTATATACAGATTGGTGCGGTTGGTGCAAGAAAATGGACAAAGACACCTTTCAAAATCCTGAAGTGGCCGCTTACATGTCAGAGAATTACTATATGGTAAAATTGGACGGTGAAGGTCAAGATCCTATTGAGTTTAAAGGAAAAACCTATAAGTTTGTTCCATCCGGCAGAAAAGGCTATCATGAATTGGCCGCTGCTCTTATGCAGGGCAGGTTAAGTTACCCTACCACCATCTTTTTAGATGAGGAAATGAATATGCTCTCTCCTGTTCCAGGATATCAAAAACCAGAACCTTTCTTAAACATAGCCAGATATTTCGGAGATAATATCTACAAAGAAAAAGATTGGAAAACATATTCCGGTCAAGGAAAATAATTCTTTAAAAACGCCCCACTATAAGTGGGGCGTTTTTTTTACCCCCCTTCATCAAAATAAATATAATACCCTTGTATTCGCTTAAGTATTTCCCTAATTTTCGTGTTTGATATATGATCGAACACAAACAATTATGCGACCCTATTACTTTTTCTTTTTAGCTATATTTTTACTTTGTGCCTGTAACGACAAGCCTTCCAATACCCTCAAAATAGCGGATGGAGTTCCGTTAGAACTTGCGGAGTTAAGAAAAAGGCAAGTCTCCGATGTTACCTACAGCCTAAGTTTTAACATTCCGGACTCAAAAAATGACCCAATACCATCTAAATTAAGATTGGAGCTCACCATAAACGAGCTAAACGCTCCGTTATATCTAGATTTTAAAGAAGAATCCAACCATCTTAAAAAGATAGTCGCCAATGACGAAGAAATCAACATGGTACATGAAAATGAGCATATACAGATTTCCCCGACCTATTTAAAAAAAGGTGCCAATACCATTGAAATAGATTTCTTGGCAGGTGAACTGTCGTTAAACAGAAATGACGATTTCCTTTACACCCTATTGGTACCCGATAGGGCCCGGACACTTTTTCCTTGTTTTGATCAACCCAATATAAAGGCTACATACGTATTAAACATCACTGCCCCTAAAGATTGGCAAGTGCTATGTGCAGCCCCAGAAACGAACCAACAAGAAAAAAATGGTTATATAACACATCAATTTGCCCCTTCGGTCAAAATGAGCACCTACTTGTTCTCATTTGTAGCAGGTGTTTTCAACACCGCAGAAAAGAACATCGGTAATTTTCCCATGAACATGCTATACAGAGAAACCGATTCCAGTAAGGTAGTCTATAGCACCAACGCCATATTTGAGCTGCATGAGCGATCAAAATCATTTTTAGAAAAATATACGGCCCATGCTTTTCCTTTTCAAAAATTGGATTTTGCTACCATTCCCGGCTTCCAATATGGAGGTATGGAACATGTAGGGGCCATCCAGTACAAAGAAGGTTCCCTTTTCTTGGACGAGAGTGCTACTACGAACAGAAAATTGGGAAGAGCAAAACTCATTGCCCACGAAACATCACATATGTGGTTTGGTGACCTGGTGACCATGGATTGGTTCAATGATGTATGGATGAAAGAGGTCTTTGCCAATTTTATGGCCGATAAAATAGTGAATCCGGCATTTCCTGAAATTAACCATGAACTTGCCTTTATGGTAAGCCATTACCCAAGGGCGTACGGGGAGGACAGAACAAAAGGCACCAACCCAATTAGACAAAACCTTGAAAACCTCAACAACGCAGGATCGCTTTACGGTAGTATCATTTACAACAAAGCCCCTATAATGATGCGCCAGTTAGAGATGGTTTTAGGAAAAGAAAATTTTAAAAAAGGGATTCAAGAATATATAGACACTTATCAAAATGGAAATGCCGTATGGAACGACTTGGTTCAAATTCTGGACAAAAACACTCCCGAGAACCTTTTGGAATGGAGCCAAGTTTGGGTCAACAGTTCCGGTAGGCCTATTTTTACCGACAGTATCACCTATAATCAAAAAGGAGAAATCGCCTCTTTTAAAATAAAGCAAACGGCAGAGGACGGCACAGACCATATTTGGCCCCAAACCTTTGACCTCACCTTTATTTATAAAGACAAAAAAGAAGTATTTAACGTTGCTATGAAAAATGGCACCATAGAACTCACTGAAGCCATTGGAAAACCGAAACCGACGGCTATCATATATAATTCTAACGGAATGGGGTATGGAGTTTTTCCGTTACGCCCCACTACACTTAACAACACACACTATTTGGAAGACGAGGTTACAAGAGGTTCTTTATATATTAATGCTTATGAAAATACTCTCAATGGCACTATAGAGCCTGTAACGATTTTGGATTTTTATGCAGAAAACCTATATCAAGAAAAAAACGAGCTTTTGTCCAATCTTGTTTCCGGTTACCTGCAATCCATCTTTTGGAAATACCTGTCACCCGAAGACCGTTTACAGCAACAAGAAACGGTGAGCAAAAAATTGTGGACCGAACTGCAACGGAAAGATATTTCCCCAAACATAAAAAAGACCTTATTCTCTACCTTTAAATCATTGGCCTACGAGGGTGATTCCAGAACGCTTTTATATAAAGTATGGAATAAGGATATTGAAATACCCGACCTACGGTTAAATCAAGATGACTTTACACAAATGGCCATGGATCTTGCTCTATATGGACATCCAAAACAACAAGAAATTCTCAGTACCGCCAAGGAAGCCATTAAAAATCCCGATAAATTGAAAAGGTTCGATTACCTACTACCCTCTTTATCTGCGAACGAGCAAATAAAAGATGATTTTATAGCCTCGTTAAAAGAGGAAAAAAATAGGGCTAAGGAAGCTTGGGCCGCAACGGCCATGAACAATATAAACCACCCTTTACATCAAAAAGACGCTATAAAATACCTAAGATCCAGTTTAGACCTATTGGATGAGATTCAAAAAACCGGAGACATTTTCTTTCCAAAAAGATGGTTAAGCAGCACCATTGGTAATTACACCTCTGCCGATGCCTACGAAATTCTATTGAACTATCTTTCGGAAAACCCAAACCTTAATCCGTCCTTAAAAAATAAGGTATGGCAGGCCGCCGATGATTTGCGCCGTGTACAAACACTGCACAAGAACATCGATAGATCCAGTAACTAAAACCTTAACCTGTAAATATTACCTACTGTAGTTAGGAGATTCTTTGGTAATGGTAACGTCGTGCGGATGACTTTCGTTGATTCCGCTGGCCGTTATTTTAACAAAGCGTCCGGTCTCTTTCAGGGTATTTATATCCTTGGCGCCACAATAGCCCATACCTGCACGTAAACCTCCTACAAACTGGTGGATACTTTCGAATAGGTCACCTTTGTACGGTACACGGCCAACGATACCCTCGGGGACCAGTTTTTTAATATCGTCTTCAACATCTTGAAAATAACGATCTTTACTACCTTGTTTCATAGCTTCTACAGAGCCCATTCCACGGTAGCTTTTAAATTTTCTACCTTCATAAATAATGGTTTCCCCTGGAGACTCTTTGGTACCTGCCAACAAGGAACCTAACATTACGGTATCTGCTCCGGCCGCGATCGCTTTTGGAATATCACCGGTATATCTAATACCTCCGTCAGCAATTACAGGTACACCAGATCCTTTTATCGCTGCCGAAACCTCCAATACTGCAGAAAATTGTGGAAAACCAACACCTGCCACTACCCTAGTCGTACATATAGATCCAGGGCCAATACCAACTTTAACGGCATCTGCTCCGGCCTCAACCAAATATTTGGCAGCATCACCAGTTGCAATATTACCCACTATTACCTCTAGCTCCGGAAACTTACGCTTTACCTCTTTTAATACCGAAACCACTCCTTTGGTATGACCATGGGCGGTATCTATAACTACGGCATCAACACCGGCATTGACCAAGGCCTCTGCCCTATCCACAGCATCACCGGTCACCCCTATGGCGGCTGCTACACGCAAACGACCATACTGATCTTTATTGGCAATTGGTTTCTGCGTCAATTTGGTGATATCCCTAAAGGTAATAAGTCCGACTAATTTATTGTCGGCATTTACAACCGGAAGTTTTTCTATTTTATGTTCCTGCAATATATCCTCAGCCTCTGAGAGCGAAGTGCCCTCACCTGCGGTGACCAAATTTTCAGAGGTCATCACCTCCGCAATCGGTCTATTATTATTTTTCTCGAATCGTAGATCTCTGTTGGTGACGATACCAATAAGCTTACCTTCATCATCAACAATTGGTATACCCCCTATGCTATGCTCTTTCATATTAGCTTTAGCATCCTTTACCTTAGAGTTCAATGGCATGGTAACGGGATCCAGGATCATTCCGCTCTCGGCTCTCTTCACCTTACGAACCTTTAAGGCCTGTTGCTCTATGGTCATGTTCTTATGCAACACACCGATACCACCTTCTTGAGCCATGGCAATGGCCATACGCGATTCGGTTACGGTATCCATCGCCGCAGAAATGATAGGAACATTAATGGTAATGTTTCTAGTAAATTTCGATTGAATATTAACTTCTCTAGGTAGTACTTCGGAGTACGCCGGAACCAAGAGTACGTCATCGTAAGTTAGACCTTCTCCTAGTATTTTGTTTTGGTGGGCTTGCATAGCAATTAAGGATTTAATTGCGTGCAAATATAATGTTTTTAATTGGTTTTAAGACATAGAAAAGCACATAGCGTTATATTAAGAGTTCTCAAAAAGAGTACGCACCAATTTTAGCCTCTTTATATTATGCCACTTTTTACCTAAGCCGAAGCATTTTGTGGAGCCCAATGACTACAATACATACCTGGGGCCGCTTTTTGCGGGTTGGCACAATCACTGGTCTCATAACGTATACAACTCACACAGTTTTCTTTATCTTTCAAGGTAGCTTTCATTTCAAAACTATCGCACGTGTAACTATTGCCCACTTTAACAGCATGGACCTTACATATGTTTCCTTCTATTAAATTTTCGCAGTTAACGCAACTATTCCCCAATCTTATCGACATAGCATTTTGTTTTTTGATTCATCTTAAACTTAAAAGAAAAAACAGATAGAAACAATATAAATAACTGAAAAACAATTGTTTGTATTTAGATTGATTTAAAACAAAATTACATGGGAACAGTTCGCAGGGGAGGGACTCCAACACTATCTATCATAAAGACTCGCCATATAGTACCATGCTCAAAAAAAATCCGGCTACTTATTACGTAGCCGGATTTTTATCAAATTATAACCACCTAAAAGAACTTATTCTAAAGCGGTATCTCCTTCATTCGGATTATAGGTATAGTTGAATGTATATACCCTAGATTCGTCCGTAAAAGGATCCGGTTCCGCTGGTGCATCTCTATAATAGCTTATAATTTCCACTTTTGCATACTTACCGTCATGCGTACGGAACACTAATATTTTTCCGGGTATAGGCGTAATGGTATAGGTTGCGGAATTGTAATTATACCAGCCATTATCGCTCCCTGTGGCGATGGCAAAAGCCCCTTCCGAATCTTGAGCGAAAGTAAGACCCTCAGCACTTGTGATATCAGAGAAAACACCGCTTTCTATAGAAACCCCTGCATCCCCATTACGAACGGGCTCATCTTCGGTACCGGTAGCAGTGCCTCCATTTACGGCAATAGTAGTTCCTCTAAAGGCAATATCCCAATCGGTGTCGCTATCGGTTACAGCTCCCGATTCGAAACTGAATTTTGTAAAAGGCCCTCCAACAGCTTCTCCTTGTCCTCCCGTTTGAGGTGCTTCTAGATTGCTTACCGTCTCCGAGATCAAATCGGATAAAACCGTAAAATCCGTAGGATACGATTTTGTATAGCCATTAGCAACCAACACCAATTCTCCGGTGGTAGCTCCGGAAGGTATTGTGGCCACTATTTGGGTACTGGTAGCGGAAACAATAGTTGCCTCAACACCATTAAAAGTCAAGGAAATGTCGGAAGTATCGGTAGGGAAATCTGTCCCAGTAATAACGATTTCCGCCCCTACAGTTGCCGAAGTTGGTGAAACCTCTGTAATAACGAACTCCGAAGCCGAATCGCCATCGTCATCGGAACAGCTAACGAATGCCGTAAAAATAAATAGTAAGCTAAATAACTTTAATGTGGTTTTCATGGTATTTAAAATTTAATATTAAGTTTTGTGAATAATTGTCTTCCAGGGTTAATTAAAACTTCTGTACCGCTAGCGGCCAATGGGTTTGACCCCTTATAATCGAAAAGATTCGTAGCTCCAACTTGCAGCTGAAAATTGCGATAGAAAGTTTTGGCAAAAGTGAGGTTTACCAAGGCATAGCCATCGACAAAAGAATTATCGAAAGTGTCCAATATATCATTACCGTTACGATCTGCCATACCAAACTTGCTCCTGTAGACGACCCTTAAATTGGCATTTGCATTCCATGCCGGAATTTCTTTGAAAATCTTGAAATTAATCGTGTGACGCGATCTGTTTTCCAACCCAAAATAATCGGACTTGGACAAACTCACCGTTTGTAACGTTTCTGGATCTCTTGCATATACATCTCCATTCTCGATGTCCGCTTCTTTATCCTTATCGTACGCATACAACAATTGATAGCCAGCGGAAAGGTCAAAATTTGGAAAAGGCATATATTTTATATCCACTTCCAAACCTTGGGTATAAACACTTTCACGGTTTATATATCCGAAAACATTCTGACCGTTTGTTTTGGAGGCCAGTATTCTTGTGTCTATAAGGTTCTTGAAATCATTTCTAAAAAAATTCAACTCAGAACTTAATTTCCCCTTCTTGTAAACAAATCCGAGATTGTAACCGATAGAACTTTCGGCATCCAAGCGTTCTCCCAACTCATCTGGGGACACCTGTAAGTTGGCTATTTCACCATTATCTTGCAGTCGTTGAATACCTTCCTCCTCTACTTCTTTGCCAAAAACGGAATAACCTCCACCGACAGCATTGGTAAAATCAAGGTACAATTGCCTAAAATCGGGTGCCTTAAAACCACTACCTACCGATCCCTTAATGGCAAAAGATGGAGTGATGTCATACTTTGCCGAAATTTTTGGACTTAACTGCGAATTATATTCACTATGATGGTCGAACCGGGCGCCCACAATTACGTTCAAGGTTTCCAAGGGCTTAAAATCGTACTGGGCATATAAATATTGGGAGTCAAAAGTAACCTTGTCAGAAAATAAAGAACGCGTAAGTACTTCAAAATTATACCCTCCGCCAATAGTTAAGGTCTTATTTTCTTTAAATGTCAGATTATAACGTATTTCGGGTCTTAACAGCTTTTGATTAAAATCATTTTCCAATAGCAATTCTCCACTATCGACATCAATAGAATTTTCATCGGTGATATAATTGGTATAGTACAACTCATATTGAAAGTTGCTTTTATCGGAAACCTTATGGTCTATTTTTAACTGTGCATTGGCATCCTTTTCTTCACTGGCCCCGGATGCCACATCAAATTCTTGAAAGAAGTAACGGCCAGAGGCAAAAAACTTCCATTTATCATCTAGATCATAATACACCCGCCCATTAAAAGTATAATTAAAGAACGGGTCTACGGTCTGCCCTTCTTCATCTGGCGTTAAATCATAACCATCGGTACTTAACCTATCTACAAATATTGAATAGCCAAAATTTTTAGCTCGCTGGCTTAAACTAATATTGGTATTCTGATTGTTAAACGTTGCGGTACGGTGCGACACTTCCCCCGAAAAAATCTCTTTTGTCGGTTTTTCCGTTATGATATTGATGACCCCACCCAAAGCTTCCGATCCAAAAAGACTGGAAGAAGGCCCTCTTACCACCTCAATTTGCTTAACGTTGCCAATAGCGAATCTGCTCAGGTCCAAATTACCGGAGCTACGCCCAACCACCGGTACACCATCTATCAGTACCAAAATATAATCTGAGGCAATGCCTTGCATTTGCACCCCTTCACCACCTCCCGTAGTGGCATCGGGAGTTAAAATTACTCCAGTCTGCTCTCTTAGTATTTGATCCAAACGAGTTACGCCGGTCTGTTGTAGTTGTTTTTTATTTATTAAGGTGACGGGCAATGGCAAAGAAGACATTTGCCTAATGGTTCGGGTCGCCGTGACAATAACCTCATCTAGATTTTGTACAAATACCGAATCCTTATTGGTTTCGGGTTTCTGTGCAAAACCAACCGTAGCACATACAAAAAGAAAGGATAAAACAACCTTATTTAGATTCATTCCTAATAATTTTGAGCAAATATAGTTTCTTATTTTAATTCAATCTAAATTAAATTTATATTTTTGCTTTCGAATTTCTAATACTTAAAGAGTAACATATAATGAAAAGACTACTATACCTCGTATTGTTTACCGGTATCACCGCATTCGCACAAAATGCCGAGAACAAAAAACAAAAAGACCAAGACGCCATTAAGAGCATGTGCGGTTGTTTTGAAGTAACCTTCAATTTTGCGGAAACATTCAATTATAGCAACGATTCTTTATACCGCCCGTCAAAAACAAAAATTGACAAGGGCTTGGAATGGGCCCAATTGGTAACCGATGAAGACGATAAAATATCAATACAGCACTTACTGCAAGTCGGAAACCCATCTAAGCCTATGATCGTAAAACATTGGAGACAAGATTGGTTGTACGAGAACACTGATTTTTACCTATATAATGCCGACAACGAATGGACCTATAAAAAGGAAGATTCTTCTCAAGTAAAAGGGCAATGGACACAAAAAGTATATCAGGTTGACGACAGCCCACGTTATGAAGGCTCGGCTACATGGGTACATGTAGACGGTAAAAGTTTCTGGGAAAACACTACCCCGGCCCCATTACCAAGAAGAGAGTATACAACCCGTGGCGACTACAACCTTACCATGAGGGGAAACCGTCATGAAATTACCGATAACGGCTGGGTTCACGACCAAGACAACGACAAAATCATAAGAGAGGACGGTAAAGAAGATGTCATCTTGGCAAAAGAGAAAGGATACAACACCTATGTAAGAGTTTCTGACGAACGCTGCCAGGCCGCTTCTGATTGGTGGAAAGAAAACCAAGACAAATGGGCCAAGGTACGCGCTAAGTGGAATAAGGTTTATGCCAAGAACACAGATTTGACACTAAAAGAAAAGGTAAATAACAAACTGTTGTACAAGTACCTATTTGATGATGAAGTAACTACCGATAAAAAGATAGAGTCCATTATAGATTCGTTTGTAACACAATAAAAATATGAGAACTAAGATCAAAAACACTGTCGCGTTTCTTTTATTCATAACGACCCTAGCATCGGCCCAAGAGAATAAATTCTTGAATAGAAATTATTGGAAAACAAACCCGTCAATAGAACAAATCGAAAAAGATATTGCCGCAGGCAATGACCCTGCCGAGCTAACAAGTTCTATGTTCGACCCCGTATGTTTTGCCCTATTGGCAAAAACGGACAACGGTACCATTAAATATTTGTTGGGCAAAGATGGAAACAACGTGGATAAATTGACCCATGACGGTCGAACCTATGCCTTTTGGGCTGCTAACACCAGCAATTTGGAAATATTAAAATACTTGGTACAAAAGGGGGCCAAGGTAAATATTGAAGATAGCCATGGTTATTCCGTTGCAAATTTTGCTGCCGTAACAGGTCAATTAAACACTGAAATGTATGATTTTCTATTGGCCAATGGTGCTGACCTAAAAACCGAAAAAAATCATGATGGGGCCAATGCCCTTTTATTGGCCGCTTCTTTCGCGAAAGACTTTGAAATCATAGATTATTTTGTAGAAAAAGGGCTTAGCATAAATAGTATAGACATATATGAAAACGGTATTTTCAACTATGCGGTCAAAGGCGGAAACATTCCGGTGTTAAAGAAATTGGTAGAAAAAGGTCTTCCTTATAACACTATCGACAAAAAAGGAAGCAATGCCATGCTTCTTGCCAGCCAAGGCACAAGGCGTACCCAAAACACTTTGGAAGTGTATAAATACCTAAAAGAACTGGGTATACCTGTAAATATTGCGGATAAGGAAGGTAAAACCCCTCTTCATTATATCTCTGGTCGCAACAAAGATATTGACACCTACAGGTTTTTTATTGAAAACGGTGTCGATGTAAAAAAACAGGATGCATCCGGGACAACGCCATTTATGAACGCCGCAAGAACCAACGACTTAGAGGTTGTAAAATATTTGTTCAACTATGTTGAGGATATTAACGCCCATGACAAGAACGGACGCTCTGCCCTGGCTATGGCCGTTGACAAAAACAAGGTGGAAGTTATCGATTTCTTACTGGAAAAAGGAGCGGATATCAATACGACCGACAAGAAGGGAAATAACCTAGCATTTTATCTTCTTGGAAATTATAATGCCAAGAATCCAGAAATTTTCGAAAGCAAACTTAACTTGTTACAAAAACATGGCTTGGACTTAACCAAGACCCAAAACAACGGAAATACGTTACTGCATTTGGCCGCCAAAGAAAACAACCTTGAGCTACTAAAACGCCTAGAAGAATTCGACATTGACATCAACAAAAAAAACAACGATGGCAATACTGTCTTACATATAGCCGCCATGACCTCTAAAAATGATGATATCTTACGATACCTTATTAAAATAGGAGCGGATAAAAACATAAAAACAGATTTTGAAGAAAGTGTCTATGATTTGGCGAATGAAAACGAGCAATTAAAAAAACATGGAATAGGTTTAACATTTCTAAAGTAGCCCCAAAAATTTAGTTCTAAGACACATACATTATCAATTATAGAAAATTGTTGGTATCTGCCAACAGCGGAAAAAACATGAAAACACATATAAAAAATTTAATTGTAGCCATAGGTTTAATTTTTGTTTTAGGAGCTTTTACCATCCCACCTAAAAACATCAACTATAAATGTATGATACAGCTGACCAATTATACTGGAGAAGGTGCATATATAGTAGTATCTATTTTAGATAAAAACAATGACTATATAGAAACACTTTATGTACAAGGTGACGACAATGAATGGTACCGCGACCTTGAAGAATGGTGGAAAAAGTACTACGGCAAAAAAAGACCCGACATCGATGCCATTACAGGGGAAACGGTTACCGGAGGACAACGTAAAATGACAATTCTCCGCATACCTGAAGATAAAATTGATTCGGGCTATAAAATTAGGTTCGAGTCTGCCGTAGAGGACCAAGAATATTACAAAGATGATGTAGAGTTCGACCTTACCCAAGACAATCTAAATTCAAAAATAGAAGGTAAAGGTTTTATTAGATACATACGTATGATTCCGCAATAAAAAGGTTTATGACCCTATCTATTTGGAGGTACAGCCATTTACTTTTGGCCTTAATTTCATCACTTTTTTTAATTTTAGCATCGGTCACTGGGTTTATCTTATCATTTGAACCGATACAAAAAGCCGTACTGCCCTATGGTGGGCATGATATTAAAAAAATCTCATTGGCTCAAACCATTGATGCGTTGAACAGTACCTACGATGAAGTTCTTAGCATAGAGGTCGATGAAAATGATTTTGTACTTGCTTCCGTAGTAACGAACAAGGGAAATAACGAGACCATCTACATAGACCCCTTAACAGGAGACAACCTGGGCAGCCCAAAACCCGAATCCGCCATTTTTTCCTTTACAAGAACCTTACACCGTTCTTTGTTCTTAAAGGGTTTAGGGCGAGCCTTTGTTGGCATTGCCTCTCTTTTATTATGCTTTATAGCCATTACCGGACTCTTATTGATCATAAAAAGACAAGGAGGCTTATTACGTTTATTTTCGAAAGTACAGAAAGAGTACTTTGAAATGTACTACCATGTTATTTTGGGCAGATGGACCTTAATTCCGATTATAATTGTATCGGTAACCGGCGTCTATCTCTCTGCAGAAAAATTTAATCTACTACCATTAAACCGACTTAAACATCAAATATCGATATCAGAAACCAAGATAGACCTGGACAAAAAACCTGCCGATCTTGCCTTGCTAAAGCAGCTAAACCTGCATGAAGTCCGTTTGGTAAACTTTCCTTTTTCCGAAGACCCTGAGGACTATTTTGAAATTTCACTTAAAGACAAAGAACTATACGTTCATCAATATACAGGTGAAATACTAAGCGAAGTACATTACCCTTTTAGTTTTTTGGCCAAGCAGTGGAGCTTGGTTTTACATACAGGGCGAGGATCTATCATATGGTCCATAGCACTATTGACAGTGAGCATCTCTATCCTCTTTTTTATCTATTCGGGATTGATAATGTGGAGAAAAAGAGTAAATAACACCAAAATAGATACTGCCGCAACCGATAAAGATGAATCTACGCATATTATTCTGGTGGCTTCAGAAACCGGCTCTACGTTCAACTTTGCCAAACAATTAAAGGAAGCCCTTATAAATAGTGGAAAAACAGTTTATATGTCACATATGAACGAATACACTACTTATGACAAAGCGGAACATCTGATTATTTTAGCAGCTACCTACGGCAATGGTGAGTCTACGAGCAATGCCAGAAAATTCAAATCTAAATTTGAAACCATCGACCCCCTGCACAACCTAAAATATACGGTAGTGGGTTTTGGCTCTAAACAATACCCTAATTATTGTGCCTTTGCCATTGAAATAGACAATTTACTAAGAAAAAAAGATGGTTTTGAAGAGACGCTCCCAGTATACAAAATAAACAATCAAAATGCTACCGATTTTCATGATTGGACCGAAAAATGGTCTGCAAAAACCGGAGTGCCGATCAAATTGAAAAATACGGTCGTCAAGAACAAGGCCTCGAAACCTTCTTTTTTTAAGGTAATAGCAAAAACAAATCCTAACGGGGACAATACCTTTCTATTAAAATTACGACCAGAAAAAAAATTATCTTTTAAATCTGGTGATCTAGCGGGTATCATACCCGAAAAAGATCGGATAGAGCGATCCTATTCCATCGCAAGAATCAAAGATGATATTCTCTTAAGTATAAAAAGACATGATTTGGGGGTCTGCTCCAATTACTTGAACCAATTGAAAATAAACACTACGATTCCGATATACATACATCGGAACAAGAAATTTCATTTCCCTAAAAAATCACCTTTGGTAATACTGATAGCCAATGGAACGGGATTGGCCCCGTTTCTTGGTATGTTACACGAAAACAAAAAACATATTCCCGTTCATCTTTTTTTAGGGGTCAGAAACAAAAAATCGGTTGAAATATATAAAGATGAGCTGGACAATGCCCTTAAATCAAATAAATTAACCCAATTACATGTTGCCTATTCCAGAGAAAATTCAAATGATTATGTGCAAGACCTAATCAAGGAAAACCTAAACTTAGTTCTGGACACTTTTACTGCAGGCGGACATGTTATGATCTGTGGAGCTTTACAAATGCAAAATGCCGTTCTTGACATTATTGAAAACAGCACACAAACCTCCTTAGAGAAATCGTTGATCGAATATGAAGAAAATGGGCAGTTAAAATTAGATTGTTACTAACAATAAAACAACCCGATAAACCAACCAGACTGTACGACCCTACATCATATAAAATCAGTGGTATTTTGAGAACAGCTCAGTGGCTTTGTTATAAGCAGCTTCAAAAACCATCCAATTAACCCCTGTATCGGCTTTTTGTTCCGTTAGATATGAAAGCATTTTTTCTGTGGGCATATTACCCGTCAGCTCATCTTTAGCCATGGGGCACCCCCCGAAGCCTTGAACCGCGCCATCAAATCTTCTACATCCCGCCTTGTAGGCTGCATCTACCTTTTCGTGCCACTTGGTGGGTGTGGTATGTAAATGTGCACCAAACTCGATATGTGGGTATTTGGGTATCAGATTGGTAAAAAGGTAATTGATAGTTTCGGCATCGGACGTTCCTACAGTATCGGACAGGGATAATATTCTAGCCCCCATCGTAGCTAATTTTTCTGTCCATTCCCCTACTATCTCCACATTCCAAGGGTCGCCGTACGGGTTTCCAAAGCCCATAGATATATAGGTGACCACCTCCTTGTTTGCCTTATCGGCAATATTAAAGATTTCTTGAAGGGTTTGTACAGACTGCTCTATAGTTTTATGGGTATTACGCATTTGAAAATTCTCTGAAATCGAAAATGGAAAACCCAAATAATCTATTTCTGGATGCTCCGCAGCATCTTGTGCCCCACGCACATTGGCAATAATGGCCAATAGCTTACTTTTTGTCCTTGATAGATCCAACAACGACAATACCTTTGCCGTGTCCACCATTTGTGGTATGGCCTTGGGAGACACGAAACTACCAAAATCTATGGTGTCAAAGCCACAGCCTAGCAACGACTGAATATACCTTACCTTATCCTCTGTAGGAATAAGATGCTTAATGCCCTGCATGGCATCTCTCGGACATTCTATTAATTTTACTTTTGTGTTGGACATATATGTAAAAATACAAACTAGCTTTTACAAGAGAACAAAATCAACAACATTACTACTAACCTAGTATTAGGTACAACGCTAAGCAAACAAAAACTATTATCTGTAACCATTTGAGATAATGACCTGTTTTTTGGTGTTGCCTTAAAAAGGTACCTATACTTCCCGAAAGTATGGCTATGGCTCCGAATACAAAAGACGAAACTAAAATGAAAAGCAGGCCCAACACATAAAATTGAACAACATTATCCAATTCTTTGGAGAATAAAAATCCTGGAAAAAATGCAAGAAAAAAAATAGTGACCTTCGGGTTTAGAACATTCATGACAAACCCTTGGCGATAGAGGGTAATCAACTTTTTATCTGTTTTCTCCGCATTGTCAAAATATATATCCCCATCGCTCTTAAAAACCTGGTATGCCAAATAGAGCAGGTAAACGGCCCCGAATACTTTGATCCCTAAAAACAAGGATGGGGTATTTCTAATCAGGGCAGAAACCCCAAAGGCCAATAAAGAGGTATGTACCAAGCATCCGCTCATTAAACCGGCCACGGTGGCCAATCCGTATTTTTTACCATTGGAAATACTCTGTACCAATACATAAATATTGTCCGGTCCTGGCGCTATGGCCAGTGTGGCCGTAGCTAAAGAAAAAGCAATTAATACAGAATAATCCAATGTGTTTCCCATTCTTAAAGACCACAGAAAATTACGAATAATAAGCTAATTGTATTTTACTTATCTTGTGAAAAATATAAACCTATGAAATACAAATTTATAGCAGCTTTTGCTTTGCTGGCATTTACTTTAATCAGCTTTAAGACATACGAAAAATACACCACCGAAAAAATGGCAGAAAACAATATGGTCCAATATAATGACAGTGTATTAAGACACGTTGTTTTATTCAAGTTCAAAGAAGGCACCTCACCATCCGATATTAAGAAAGTAGAAGAAGCCTTCTCTGCATTACCTTCTAAAATTCCACAAATTGCGGGATACGAATGGGGTACCAACAATAGCCCTGAAGACTTGGACAAAGGTTTTACCCACAGTTTTTTTCTAACCTTTAAAAGCGAGGAAGATCGGGCAGTTTACTTACCACACCCCGACCATAAAGCTTTTGGCGATGTACTTGGCCCTCATTTAGACGATGTTCTGGTTATAGATTATTGGACCAAACATTGAGCTACAAGCCCTGCATTAAAATAGGCAACCATTAGCCGCGGTCTAAAATAGCTTGGTTTATTTTTTTTACCAGGCCCGGCCCTTCATAAATAAAGCCGGTCCAAATCTGGATCAAATCTGCCCCGGCATCTATTTTTTCCAAGGCATCTTCGGGAGAATGGATACCTCCTACCCCAATAATGGGGAATGCCTTCTTACTTTTCTCCGCCAAAAATTTTATGACCTCGGTACTCCTATCCTTTAAAGGCTTTCCACTGAGTCCACCAGCTTCTTTAAGCAATGTTGGGTCAGATGTTAAACCTGTACGTTCAATCGTCGTATTTGTGGCTATTACGCCATCTATCTTTGTATCTTCTACAATATCGATAATGTCCAATAATTGATCATTGGTTAAATCAGGGGCTATCTTTAAAAGAATAGGTTTCCGTTTTTCTCCTTTTTCAGCGGACAATTTGTTATTTTCCTCTTCTAACCTCATCAATAAAGCCGTTAACGGCTCCTTATCCTGCAACTCGCGTAGCCCAGGGGTATTGGGAGAACTCACGTTTACCACAAAATAATCTACATAATCGTACAAAGCATCAAAACAGATCAGATAATCCTGTACCGCCTCGTTGTTGGGCGTAACTTTATTCTTGCCGATATTACCTCCGATCAGAACTTTATGTTCCTTTTTTAATCGTGCCACTGCATTGGCAACCCCTTCATTGTTAAAGCCCATGCGATTTATAATAGCTTTATCGGCTTTAAGCCGAAACAGTCTTTTTTTGGGGTTCCCGTCTTGGGGCTTTGGTGTTAGGGTTCCTATTTCGACAAAACCAAAACCAAAATTCGACAATTCGTTATAGAGCACGGCGTTCTTATCAAAACCTGCCGCCAAACCAACCGGATTTTTAAACTTGATTCCGAATACCTCACGTTCCAATCGTTGGTCTTGTACCACAAAAATCGGCTTAAGCAAGCCCAAAACCCCAATTTTAGACAACATCTTGATCAAAGAAAAACTGATATGATGAACTTTTTCGGGATCAAGCAAAAAGAAAATTGGACGAATTATGGATTTGTACATGCGAGTTTGGTTTGTGGCAAAAATACGAACTGAGCAGGATAAACTTTTTGGGTATTCAATAAAATATATGCAAGAACAGCAATCATTGTTTTTTTATGATACTATCACCATATACCTTGGGTGCTACCACATAAGGAGTACGGTTCGCCTCTTTACATAAAGACAGGTATAGATCATATTGTTTTTGATTAAAAATTGCCAAAACCTTCTTGTCTATAACAGCCTGCGCCTGGCGCATACTATCCATGATCCCATTATATTTATCCGCCAATTCGGTAAGCTCTTCTACCGTACTTTGTGGATGGCGCGTAGTAATATCCTCTAATTTGGCATTTAAATTTTTGTTCCTATGTTTTAGTTCTCCCTTAAAATCGGCTAGCTGTTGTTGCTGTATCTCATTCATCTGAAAAACATCTACAAGAATGGCGTCATCCGTAAACCCAACTCCCAAAACACAATCTTCTTGAGCCATTAGTGTCGTTGAAAATATTATAAATGCCCCTCCAAAAAAGAGTTTCTTAAAAAAATTCATATCGTTTTTCAATCTTTTCTTAGATACGAAAATACAATTTAAAACCTATTTTTGACCTAAAACCTAGTATATGAAAGACATCGTTGAACGTTTTATCAGTTATGTAAAAATAGATACCCAAAGCGATCCTTCGTCGAATACGACCCCAAGTACCGAAAAGCAATGGGACCTTGCCAACCAACTCGTGTCAGAACTTAACGAAATCGGCTTGCAAGATGTACATATAGATAAAAACGCCTACATAATGGCCACTTTGCCTAGCAACGTTGATTACGACGTGCCTACAATTGGATTCATTTCCCATTTTGATACTTCTCCTGATTTTTCGGGAAAGCATGTAAATCCTCAGATTATTTCTGAATATGACGGAAAAGATATTATACTGAACAAAGAAAAGAACATTATACTTTCTCCCGACTATTTTGAAGATTTACTACAATACAAAGGAAAAACACTTATCACTACGGATGGTACTACTCTGCTGGGCGCCGATGATAAAGCCGGAATCGCCGAAATAATCTCGGCCATGGAATATCTTATAAACCATCCGGAAATAAAACATGGCCCTATTAAGATCGGGTTTACCCCCGACGAGGAAATTGGAAGGGGAGCCCATAATTTTGATGTTCAAAAATTTGGTGCTGATTGGGCCTATACCCTGGACGGAAGCCAGATCGGTGAACTGGAGTATGAAAATTTTAATGCCGCCAGTGCCAAGATTACGATTACAGGTAAAAGTGTACACCCTGGCTATGCCAAGAACAAAATGATCAATGCCATATTGATAGGAAACGAACTTATTTCTCTACTTCCAAAAGATGAAGTACCCGAAAGAACCTCTGGCAGACAAGGTTTTTTTCATATACACCATTTTACCGGCACCATAGAGCATGTTGAAATAGAACTGATTGTTCGCGACCACGACCGTCAATTGTTCGAGGAACGTAAAACCACCTTAAAAAACATCGTTAGAACTTTAAATAAAACACATGCCAATACAATCAGTATTGAAATCAAAGACCAATATTACAATATGAGAGAAAAGGTAGAACCCGTTTTTCATATTGTGGAGATAGCGGAACGCGCCATGAAACAGGTAGGTGTCACCCCCATTATAAAACCCATAAGGGGAGGCACCGATGGGTCTCAGCTTAGTTTTATGGGACTACCATGCCCAAATATTTTTGCTGGCGGTCATAATTTTCATGGCAAGTACGAATATGTACCCGTAGAAAGCATGGAGAAGGCCGTTGAAGTTATCGTCAAAATTTGCGAACTTACAGCTGACAAAAACTAACATCATGGAGAAATCGGAAAAAATCGAAGCCTACTACAACGAAGAGCATCGTTTTAAAAAAGCCATTTCCCTTTTAAGAGATCGCGTATTAAAAACAGATTTGGAAGAAACCTTTAAATGGAGTTTCCCTACCTACACGCTGAACAATAAAAATGTATTGGCCATATGTAAGTTTAAAAACCATTTTGGCATCTGGTTCTTTAACGGTGTCTTTTTAAATGACTCACATAAAGTGCTGGAAAACGCACAAAAGGGCAAGACCAAGGCCATGAGGCACTGGAAGTTTACTAAAATAGACGAGATAGACAAAACCATTCTTGACATCTATATCAACGAAGCCATAGAAAACCAACGAAGGGGAATAGAACTGCCTCCCCTAAAAAAAGAACGTACAAGCAACCCAAAAATACCTTTGTTCTTAAGCAATGCCTTTATGCACAACCCCAAAGCAAAAAGTGCATACAGCAACTTATCTCCATATAAACAAAAAGAGTATGTCGAATACATATCAAGTGCCAAACAAGAAAAAACAAAAACTTCGAGGCTTGCGAAAATCTTACCTATGATTATGGAAGGCAAAGGATTAAACGATAAGTATAGATGAGTTTATTCTTATTCATAAAAAAAGCACCAATTGTACAATTGGTGCTTTGAATCGCTGTGTAGATTTCAGCTATTTTTTCTCGGGAGCGGATAATTTCTTGCTCATCTCCATTGATATGGCCGATCTATCAAACTTTAGTTTACCTGCCATAGTCTCCAAGACACATGAAAAGTCCTTGTCGTTCAATTCCACTACTTTTCCGTGCAAACCACTTTTAGTAATTACACGATCGCCACGTTTTAATTCTGCTGCAAATTTCTTCTCGTCCTTTTGTCTTTTCATTTGAGGTCTGATCATAAAAAAATATGCGACCACAAATATCAAAATCATTGGAAGAAACTGTCCTATATCACCCATTATCTAAATATATATTAATTAAAAACTTATTTAACAGGCCCAAGTGGAGCTGCTCCTTTAGGGTTTACGAAAGCCTTGATCCTAAGAACCTCAGAACCTTTTTCGGTATTTGCCGTAACAGTTATGGTTTTGGTTACCTGGTTTTGTCCAGAACCGTTAAACTTAACTATCAACTCACTGGATTCGCCCGGTGCGATAGGATCTTTTGGAGGGTTTGGCACTGTACAACCACAGCTACTTTTCGCATCTGTTATGATCAATGGGGCATTACCTGTATTCGTAAATTTAAAAGCGGTTTCTTGTGGTGTACCTTGTTCGATAGTACCAAAATCATGTTCCGATTTCTCAAAAGACATAACCGGTAACGCTTTGGCCGCCTCATCTCTTGCTGCTGCCTCTGCAACATTATCAGATTTAATTTTACTTGATGCATTATCCTTACAGGAAGTAAAAGCAAATAACGCTACCGCACTAAGGGCAAAAACTACTTTTTTCATTATTGATTTTTTTATATTTCGAACAAAATTAGAAAATATTTTTATAACAGCCCCCTACCTAGTTTATTTAGCTTCCCATCTTTCTTGTACTCTTTGGTGAGCTTATCTAAAATACCATTGATAAAAATACTACTTTTAGGGGTAGAGTATTCTTTGGCAATCTCTAGATATTCGTTGATCGTTACCTTTTCGGGAATCGATGGAAACTCTAAAAGTTCACATATTGCCATTTTTAAAAGAATCGAATCTACCTCTGCAATACGGTCTTTATCCCAATTCGGTGTCTTGCCCTCTATTTCTTTCTCAAAAACGTCATTTTTCAACAATGTCTTTGACAATAACCTGTTGGCAAAAGCCATATCCTCATCATCTTTCAACAATTTAGGCAAAAAATACCCGTAGGATTCATTTCCCTTGGCCTTTTTAAATAATTTAAGAATAAAGGTGTTTACAATCGGAATATCATCTATCCATGTTAATTTATCGTCCTCAAAGTATTCGTAAATCTTGTCGTTTGGAGCCATTATACTCTTGAACAACTCCATTACGAGTTCTTTGTCCTCTTTATAGCTACTTTCTGGTTTTGACATGTAATCATCATAAATATCGCTTTCCAGAATAGCTTTGTAAATAAGCTTAACGTACTCTTCGTTCAAATACCAGTTGTCCAATTTTCTTTTGGACAATTCATCTTTTAACAACTGGTTTTCCACCAGTTGAAGAAGCAATCTGTTTTTTATGAATTTTTCTTGGTTTGGATAGCTTTGCTTGGCATCGTTAAGGTATTTTTTTGAGGAAAGACGATACTGTTCGGCCGCTCTCTTTTGTATCTCTACAAACAGGCTTAACCATAACAAATAAAGGGTATACGTGTTCTCTATACTTACTTTTAAAAATTTTTCCTGTTTTTGCAGGGAGTCATCCTTGGATTGGATCAAGGCATAAATACACTGCATTACCTTAACCCTAATGTGCCTTCTTGTAAGCATGTTAAAGAACTTTTGTTATGATTGATTATTTCTGCGCAAAAGTAAGCATCTATTTAAAGTGCCACAAAACCATTTCCATCTTATTTTAAAGATTCGTTGATTTCTATATTAATATGGACAACAAACCACATTCGTAATTATCTTAGGTTATTTATAACATTTGATTTATAGTCAAAAACCTATCTTTGGCAAATCTAAAATTTAACTTTGCTACTTAGCTTTTTTCCATGAAGGAACTCAGGCACCTGAACAAATATTTTAAAAAATACTGGCCCAAGCTTTTTATTGGAATCATTATTACCATTATCGCAAGACTTTTTCAACTTGTGATGCCGTCATACGTGAACAAAACCATTACGGTGGTAGAACAATTCATAAATACGGAAATAGCCAAGACCGAGGCCAAATCCCTATTGTTGGAGTACATCTTTATTATTGTGGGAGCCGCCTTGCTTTCAGGGTTCTTTACTTTTTTAATGCGGCAAACGATCATTAATGTATCTCGCTATATAGAGTATGATCTAAAAAATGAGATTTTTGACCACTACCAAAAGCTAAGTCTCAATTTTTATAAAAAAAATAGAACAGGGGATCTAATGAACCGTATCAGTGAAGATGTAAACCAAGTTCGTTTATACGCCGGTCCAGCCATTATGTACGGTATACAGACACTGACATTATTTTTTTGCCTTGTACCCCTAATGTTCATAAAGGCCCCAACACTGGCGGCCTACACCCTGATTCCCCTTCCCATATTATCTGTATTGATATATAAGATAAGTAAAGTAATACATAAAAGAAGCACCATTGTTCAAGAATACCTCTCTTCGCTTTCCACCTTTACACAAGAAGTTTTTTCAGGGGTTTCGGTAATAAAGGCCTATGCCCTTGAACCGCAAATAAATAATGAACTCGTAATTTTGGCAGACGACGGAAAAAACAAAAGTATGAGCCTTGCCAAGGTAAATGCCTGGTTTTTTCCCTTAATGATCCTTTTGATCGGCATCAGCAACATATTGGTCATTTATATCGGCGGCATGCAATATTTAAGAGGTGAAATAGGAGTTGGCCTCATTGCAGAATTTATTCTTTATGTAAATATGCTCACATGGCCCGTGGCCATTGTTGGTTGGTTAACATCTATCGTACAACGTGCCGAAGCAAGCCAAAAAAGAATAAACGAATTCTTAAAACAAGATTCTGAGCTTAAAAATGGTTCGGTTCATTTGAAGGACATTAAAGGTAAAATAGAGTTTAGAAACGTAATCTTCACTTATGAAGATACCGAGATTACGGCCCTTAAAAATATTTCTTTTACGATAAATGCCGGTGAAACGGTGGCCATAATCGGGAAAACGGGTTCAGGAAAATCTACCATACTGGACTTGGTAGCTCGATTGTATGATGTTAGTTCTGGAGAAATTCTAATAGACAATGTACCGATAAAACAAATAGACCTGACCAGTTTAAGAGAAAGTATAGGCGCAGTGCCACAAGACGCCTTTTTATTTTCTGACAGTATAAAGAACAACATTAAATTTGGCAAACAAGAAGCGTCTGACGACGAAGTGGTCTCTATTGCAAAAGAGGCTGTTGTTCACGAGAATATTATTGGTTTCGGAAAAGCGTACGATACCGTTCTCGGAGAAAGGGGCATTACCTTAAGCGGTGGACAAAAGCAAAGGATATCTATAGCCCGTGCCCTTATGAAAAACCCAAAAATATATCTTTTTGACGACTGCCTGTCGGCAGTGGATACCGAGACAGAAGAAGAAATACTCTCCAATTTAA
Source organism: Maribacter thermophilus (assembly GCF_001020565.1). Classification (GTDB taxonomy): domain Bacteria; phylum Bacteroidota; class Bacteroidia; order Flavobacteriales; family Flavobacteriaceae; genus Maribacter; species Maribacter thermophilus. The sequence goes on from NZ_LDAS01000001.1 coordinate 1,884,503, forward strand.
AGAAGGCATCAAAAGAAAAGACCACCCTGATCGTAAGCCATAGGGTTTCTTCTGCAAAAAACTCGGATAAAATACTTGTTTTAGAAGACGGCCAACTTATACAAGAAGGTACTCATGACCAATTAATTTCGAAGGAAGGCTACTATAAAGAACTTTACGAGAATCAACTATCTGGTAAAGAAAATTAAAAAATTGTTGTTGAATAGTTTTTTTTTTTTCATTTTTGGTAGACTAACCATAGAATAATTATAGGAAATGAGCGAAAGAGATTTAATGGATCAAGAAGAAATTCACTCTAAAGTCTTAAGAGCAGGTAGAAGAACTTACTTTTTTGATGTAAGAAGCACAAAAGCAGGCGACTATTATTTGACCATCACGGAGAGTAAGAAATTCACTCATGAAGATGGTTCTTTCCATTACAAAAAACATAAAATCTACCTTTACAAAGAGGATTTTGAAGCCTTCAAGGAAAATGTTGAAGAAATGATGGAATTTATTATTAACGAAAAAGGCACTGAGGTAATTTCTGAAAGACACCAAAAAGACTTCAAAAAAGAAGAACCGGCAGCAACTAATGTAGCGAGCCAAGAGACTTCTAGCGGTAGTTTTACCGATGTAAGTTTCGACGATATTTAGTCGTTTTACAAAAAAATGTATAAAGGCTCTTGATTCTCAAGAGCCTTTTTTTTCTCAATACAATACTTTATGATGATGCCAGGTATTTTATATAAATCCAATCGAACAGAAAAATCAGCATTATGACCAGTAGGGCAAACTTAAAGTTTACCCAAAAAGAAAACCCCACCAACAATATGGCACAATAAAGCGTAAAGCCCAATAAGGCGGTTGCAAACCTCAATGTTCCCGTAAACTCCAACTCCCATACCCTTGGTTTCATGTAAAAACGCCAAAAGGCCCAAACAGGTAAATTTAACAGTACAAAAAAAGGATACAACAAAGATTTTTTTTCTTTTATAGGTACGTTGGCGGATTTAGGCAATATATCGAGGCGGACATTCCCTACCAATCGGTTCACCTCCTGTGGCCTTAAAAAATTGACCTTTCGCTTGTTTAGATAAGCAATTATTGCATCATAGTGTTTCTCAGAAGATATATGTGTTGTTAATTGCTTTAGGCTATCGGCCACCTTCTTTTTGACCTCTTTTTCGGTTTTTAACAACTCGTTTTTTTTATACATAGGTTTTAAAGGAACGGCTTTTCCATAGTGGATAGCTACCGAATCGGGAAAACTTGTGGCATCCTGATAATTTAACCCTACTGGCACAATTTGTATATCTAAATCCGGGTTTCTTTCCATAGCCCTAAAAAGTATTCTTGTAAATCCTTTGCTCAATGGCCGAACCCTTCTCTTAAGATTATGGTTGGCCTCGGGAAACATAACTATAGACTCACCTGCATTTAATATGTTGGCACAATTATTAAAAATAAGATCATTTTTGCTCAAAGTATTTCTGCCGTCCCGCATACGATATACAGGAATCATTCTGAAATAATTAAAAATATAATTCAACAAGGGTTTCCCAAAAACATCTGAACGGGTCAAAAAATAAGGTTTTCTATTGCAATCAACCGCAATCAGCAACACATCCATTAAAGCACTCTGATGATTGGGCAAAAAAAGCACCGGTTTGTTTTTTGGCACATTTTCCAACCCCACTATTTCAATCTTTTTGTAATATGTTCGAAGCCCTGTTTTCACATAGAGCTTTACTAGATTATAAATAAAATTCCTCACACCAATTTTTTATCCTCAACAGGTTTAATACTCCAATAACTAGCCAACAACAGACCAGATACTATATGCCAAATCCCCCAAAAGGCCGCTAAAAGAGCCATTCCACCTAAACCATCAAAAAAAGTAAAAATCAATAAAAGTCCCAAACCGGAATTTTGGATTCCCGTTTCTATGGTAATGGACTTTACGTTCTTATCGTCTAACAAGAATATTTTAGAAATACTGAAACCTGTTGCAAATGCCAGTATATTATGAAGCAAAACGATCCAAAAAACGTACAGAATATAATCCATGAATATTTCCCTATTTTTAAAAAGGGCCAAAAAAACCAAAAACACAAAGAACAACAAAGAAGCTATTTTAAATACCTTGGCCATTTTTAAGGCGAGTATCGGTTTCCACCGATTCACCAACATACCTAATACCAGAGGCAAGCCTAACAACAAAGCCACTAATTTTACCATTTCCAATGGTTCTATATTTACAGATGCCAATAGCTTTGAAGTGGGTTCATAAAGCGAACCCCAAAATTGAAGGTTAAAAGGGGTCATAATTATGGCCAACAAGGTAGCAATGGCCGTTAAACAAACGGACAAGGCCGCATTGCCCCCACTTAAATGTGTTATATAGTTAGAAATATTTCCTCCGGGGCAGGCCGCCACCATAAACATTCCCAAGGCAATACTAGGGTATGGTTCCATAATACAGACCAATGCAAAAGTGAGTGCCGGTAGTAAAAGAAACTGACTTAAAACACCCACCAAAACAGGTTTGGGGCCTTGCCAAAGTTGTTTAAAATCTTTTACGGAAATCTCCAAGGCTATTCCGAACATAACAAAGGCCAAAACAATGTTCATTGTCCAAAGGGCTCCGCTATCAAAGTTGATCTGAACGTTATCCAATAAATTTTCGGTCAAATATCTTGGTGTTAAATGAATGTTCTACGAAAAATTTGCCCCAAAAAAATTTCTTTTCTCACTTAGGACAAATCCCAAGATAATATTTTTCTGAGGAAACCGCCCATTATTAATTGGTATGAACCTTTCTTAATTCTTGTAGCTCCCCATTAGAACCACGCTACAGGTATCTATTAGACCTTGAACAAGAATCTCTTTTTCTATAAAATACGGTTTACAATGATATGAAGAAATTAGGTTTTTACAGGGGATACCCTGGCACAAATAAGAATAGATTATCATTTTATTATAACTTTGAACCAATTAAAAAGCAAAATGGCGAGAACCGAAAGCAATATGTTAGAATTGGGAACGATAGCCCCCAATTTTAAACTAAAAGATACTGTCAGCGACCAAATGATGGAACTGAACGAGATAAAAGGTGAAAAGGGCACCGTTATTATGTTCATATGCAACCACTGTCCTTTTGTTGTACATGTAAACCCAAAAATCTCGGAATTGGCCAAAATTTATCAACAAAAAGGGATAAAATTCATTGCTATTTCGAGCAATGATATCGACAAGTATCCCCAAGACGCACCTGATCTAATGAAAATAAAGGCCAAGGAAGAGGGGTATACATTTCCTTATCTATATGATGAGACCCAAGAAGTAGCCAAATCGTACGATGCCGCCTGTACTCCGGATTTTTATTTGTTCGATTCTAAAATGAAGTTGGTGTACAGGGGGCAGCTCGACGATTCTAGACCTGAAAATGGTATCGATTTGACCGGTTCCGATTTAAGCGCGGCCATGGATTCCCTTTTACAAGGAACCAAAATTAATGAAGTACAAAAACCAAGTATTGGTTGTAATATTAAATGGAAGACTTCTTAAACTACCAACCTTTCCTCTTTATTAGATTACCAATATGTGCCATATGATGGTTACCATGCCATGCGTACTTGCCAATGTTTTGTGCTACAGAAATTCTAGTGTTTCCCTCAGGGTGGCAATACACTTTTTCTAACTGCTCTTGCGTCAGGTTTCTTAACAAGAACACAAGTTTTGCATGCAAGGCGACCAAGTAATTCAAAGACAATTCTACAGGTGCAGTCTTGCCATCATGCAAAGAGCTCCACTCTTTCTCCCTATATACTTTAATCAACGGTTCGTTCTCGGTCAAGGCCCATTTAAAACGGGTGTAACTATGATGATGGCTGTCGGCTATATGGTGTACCACTTGCCGCACAGTCCAACCACCTGGCCGATAAGAAGTGTCTAACTGCTCATCGGTTAGGCCCGTAACCAATGTACGAAGTTTACTCGGCAAGGCTTCCATATCCATGACCCAACCGTTAATATCATTTTCTGTTATCGGATTTGGGCATTCAAAACGTCCGATAGGATAGCGTAAATGTTCTTGTTCTTCCATTCTTCAAATTTAAAACTTTAATAGACTTTTAACCATAGAAACAAATAACATCCACAATAATCTACTAAATTTGTAGGGTAATTAAATTTTAAATAAGATGGCAACAATACGATTAGGTGACAAAGCACCGGATTTTACAGCAGACAGTTCTATGGGTACTATTAACCTATATGATTACTTAGGGGATTCATGGGGTATTTTATTTTCGCATCCTGCAGACTTTACCCCTGTATGTACTACCGAATTGGGAACGGCCGCAAACTTTAAGCCCGAATTCGACAAAAGGAACGTTAAAATGTTAGCATTGAGTGTTGATGGAGCAGCTTCGCACAATGAATGGATAAAAGACATCAACGAAGTGCAAAACACAACGGTCAATTTTCCAATAATTGCCGATGAGGACAAAAAAGTATCTACCCTTTATGATATGATACACCCCAACGCCGACAACAATTTAACAGTGCGTTCGGTATTTATTATAGCCCCGGACAAGACCGTAAAGTTGATTCTTACCTACCCTGCCTCTACCGGCCGTAATTTTTACGAGCTGTTAAGGGTGATAGATTCTTTACAATTAACCGCTTATCATAAAGTGGCTACACCTGCGAATTGGGAACATGGTAAAGATGTGGTGGTAAGCCCTGCCATACCCACCGAAGAAGCCAAGGAAATGTTCACAAAGGGAGTGGATGAGATAAAACCATACCTAAGAATGACCCCTGACCCTACTGCATAAATGCTAAAAGTTTGAAATAATGGTCATTAACAAATCGTTTACCTCATAATATAACTGTATAAAATACTATCTATTAAATATTTAAACACTATCTTCGCGCTTTAATTAATATATAATTTTTTTATTATGAGTAAAGGAACAGTAAAATTCTTCAATGATTCCAAAGGTTATGGTTTTATCACTGAAGATGGTTCAAACGAAGATCATTTTGTACACATTTCTGGCTTAATCGATGAAGTTCGAGAAGGTGATGTTGTAGAATTTGAACTACAACAAGGTAAAAAAGGATTAAACGCCGTTAATGTGAAAGTTGTTGACTAGGTAACGATTTAACTTTTTTATAGTTCTCAAAACCCGGGCATATATGTCCGGGTTTTTTATTGAAAAAAATCCGATTCATATTTTTTTAAACTTTCTACGCAACCTTTTGTAGGTTCTGAATCTTTATCATAAACATAGACTTCCCCCATCTAATTAATTCAAATGACCTATGAATACATTTATCGGAGTTCTACTTTTTCTTGTGTTATTGAACGTTGCCATGTTAGCCGCCAGTATTATTCGTAAAAAGCACTAATTCTTTTGTTAAAAAGTAGGGTTTTTTGGGGTTTGGCTGTTTCTATAAAAAACAGGTTATAACCTTAATCTACTTTTATGACTATTTTTCTATTTATCATTTTGTTACTGGTTGTTCTAAATGTCGCTTTGTTGCTCTTTAGTTTAAACAAGGCCAAATAAACAACACCCTGATAATTTTCTTATCAGGGTGTTGTTTATTGCTGTTAGAAAAACTAGGACCTAACCTACGTTCATTAGTTCTACATCAAAAATCAAAGTGGCATCCGGAGGAATTACCCCACCTGCACCGGCACTACCATATGCCAAATCGGAAGGAATCACAAAACGGGCCTTATCCCCTACCTGTAATAAACCTATACCCTCATCCCATCCAGGAATTACTTGACCGACCCCTAACTGAAAATCTATGGGCGAATTTCTTTTGTACGAAGAGTCAAAAACCTGACCATCCAAAAGAGATCCTTCGTAGTGTACAGATACCTTTTTACCTTTTTCTGCTTTTGCTCCATCCCCTTTTTGAATCATCTTATAACGAAGACCAGATGCTGTTTTTTCAAAACCGGCAGCTACTTTGTTCAACGCCTCTTCCTGCGCAGCTTTAGCCGCCGCCAAACGCTCCTCTCTTGAGGAAGCAAACTTTTCAAACGCCTTCATTGCATCCCATTGCTGGGCTTCTTCCCCTATCCTTACTATCTCTAAAGATTCTATTTCATCACCTTGTTCAATTGCATCTACCACCTCTTGTCCGGCAGCAACATGACCGAAAACGGTATGTTTACCATCTAGCCAAGGTGTAGGCACATGAGTTATGAAAAACTGACTTCCGTTGGTCCCAGGACCGGCATTGGCCATAGACAAAACTCCTGGTGCATCATGCTTTAATTCGGGGTGAAACTCATCATCAAACTTGTATCCTGCATCTCCAGTTCCGGTTCCTAAAGGACAGCCGCCCTGAATCATAAAATCTGGTATTACCCTATGAAACTTTAAGCCATTGTAATATGGCTCTCCCATAGGTTTGGCCGAATTCTCTCTTTTACCTTCGGCCAAGGCTACAAAATTACCGACTGTACCTGGTGTTTTATCATAAGTAAGTTTTACCAATATCTCACCTTTGGTGGTATTGAACTTCGCATAAATTCCGTCTTCCATTTTACTGTTTTTAAATGAGGGGCAAAGGTATGGAAAAGTTGGGAGTTTACATTGTACCTTGTTCTCCGTAAAACTACTGCAACATCCACACTACACCCATCTATTGGGCGGGCACCCCATATTTATCGACAAGATAAACCAATGCTGTCATCGTTGCCGCACCTAGCTCCAACTCCCTTTTGTTTACATGTTCAAACGTATCGTTCTCCGCATGATGATAATCAAAATAACGCTGTGAATCAGGTCTAAGACCGGCCAACATTACCTCATCGTTCTTAAGGGGACCAATATCCGCACCACTACCGCCTTTCTCGAACATATGTACCAAATAAGGTTCAAAAAGCTCTCTCCAGCCCAGTATCTGGTCAAAAGCGGCATCTGGCCCATCAAAAGAAAAGCCTCTAGGCGTAAAGCCTCCTGCGTCACTCTCCAAACCAAAAATATGTTTCTCTTGATTGTTCTTCGCTACTTTTGCGTACTCTTTACCGCCCCTTAGTCCGTTCTCTTCGTTCATGAACAAGACTACCCTGATGGTTCTTTTAGGCTTATAGTTCAACTTCTTGAACAAATGCAGAACCTCCATACTCTGAACACAACCTGCACCATCGTCATGGGAGCCATCTCCAAGATCCCAAGAATCTAGGTGCCCGCCTACAACAATAATTTCATCGGGGTGGGTACTCCCCTTTATTTCCCCTATAACATTGTATGACTTAACATCGTCGAACTGTTTACAGTTTTGCTTAAAATAAAACTGAATCTTTGGATTTAGTTTAAGGGCGGTACTCAAAAGCTCTGCCGAATTTGTACTAATGGCGGCCGCAGGTATTCTCTCGCTGACCGGCAAATCTCCATACGACATGGAACCGGTATGCGGATAATCGTCCAAACGGAGGTTCATTGACCTTACAATTACCCCTAAGGCTCCGTATTTAAATGCTTCCTTGGCCCCTGCATATCTTTGGTCCACACAACCCGAATAGGCTGCAAACGTATTTATCTGGGTAGGATCCATAGGTCTATTGAAAAAAACTATCTTTCCTTGTATCTTCTCTGTACCCAACTTGGCCAATTCTTCTATACTCTTTACCTCTACAACCTCAGCCTTGATCCCTTTTGGGGGAGTAGCAACGGAACCGCCCAAAGCTACGATAGGCACATCGGTAGTAACACCGGGAGAAGTTTCAAAATAAGCAAACTCTGGTGTGCCCCGCACCCATTTGGGTACCATTACCGGTTGCAACCACACACGATCCAAACCTAGCGAATCCAATTCTTGCTTGGTATAATCAACGGCCTGTTGTGCCTGTATGGATCCAGACAACCTGCCCCCTATCTGATTAGATAGGTAATTTAACCAATCGTATGATTTGCCTTGCGTAAGTGCCGTTTTATATATTTTACCTAGCTGCTCTTCGTCGGTACTTTGAGAATATCCTAACTGAACAAGCAATATGCACAATACAACTAATCTAATCATTCTTCTCGGTCTGTAATTGGTTTTCATAGTCAACTAAATTAGCCAATATTTCATCTTCCAACATAGGCTCTTTAATATCTTTGTATTTTTTTAACCTTTTAAGGAGTATCGAAGCTACAATAACCCTAGCCGCTTTTTTGCTATCTGCCGGTACAACATACCACGGAGCATGCTCTTTGGTCGTATTATTGATGGCCTCTTCGTAACAAGTTCTATACTGGCCCCATAATTCTCTTTCTTTTAAATCTCCGGGAGAAAACTTCCAATGCTTCTCTTTTACGGCCAACCTTCGTAACAACCTTTGACGCTGCTCTTCTTTTGACAAATGAAGAAAAAATTTAAAGATTATAGTACCGTTTTCATGTAGGTGCCTTTCAAAGTTATTGATCTGTTCAAAACGTTTATCCCAGAATTTTTGGTCAATATCATCGACCTGATGTATTCCTGGTATTCTCTCGTTTAAAATATATTCTGGGTGCACCCTGGTCACCAAAACATTCTCATAGTGAGTTCTATTGAAGACTCCAAATTTACCTTTTGCAGGTAATGCCAAATAATGGCGCCAAAGATAGTTATGGTCCAACTCTAGTTCTGTTGGCACCTTAAAACTATGAACCTGCACCCCTCGTACATTAAAATCTTTAAAGACTTCTCGTATAAGACTATCCTTACCTGCTGTATCCATACCCTGCAAACATATTAGCACACTATACTTATTATGTGCATAGAGTGTATCTTGAAACTCACCCAGCTCTCGTCTTATTTTGCTCAAATCTTTTTTTAGTCGTTTTTCAGATTTCCCGAAATCCTCATATGTAGGTACTTCAGAAATTTTAACACTTTCTACGACCCTATATTTATCTGTTTTAATATAATCCATAAAGGGAATATAAAATTTATATCGTTGAACTACATCTTAAATGTTAAAAAAATAACAGTTGAACCTAAGAAACTTGCCTTTTATCCCAATAAACGACTCTTCAATGTGACATATCGAAAAAGTTGTTCCTTAAATGGATCTATTATTAATTTTACCACTGTAAAAGTCCCATATTTTACATTTTAACCTACAATACAGATGAACAAGTCCTACATAGTCTTATGCTGTTTTTTTTCTATCATCCTTTTCTCGTCTTTTAAGACTGGTAGTGAGTGCCAATACGCAGGTGCCAATATCGACTTTGCCAAGAATCAAACCGAAAAAGCCCTTGATATTGCCGATATCAACATTGTACGTTACCACACTTATAAAGCCATAAACGCTATCGAAAAAACACAGGAAAAATTGGCTGTTTGTGGCTGTGAATATGCCATACAAGATTTGAAAAAAAGTTTGGCAAACCTAAAACTGGCCACTAAGGCCACCGATTTGGACAGCACACGAATTTTACTTTTAAGATCTTTAGAGGACATTATGGGAAGCTTGAATGCCCTTGAAGACCACCACTTACATGAAAACAAAGAAAAGAACGATTTAATAGCTATAAACACTACGGGCACTAACAATGAAGCTACACTAATAAAAAGAAAACCTACCCCTACTATTTACAATAAAATCGACAGCTCTTTGGCCAAATACAAAAACTCGCTCAACAAAGTAGTGGAAACGGTAAATTGTAAGGAAGCAAAAGCCTTTGTAGTGGATATTATCGACCAATGCCAAAATGAGCTTCTTAGAGACGACCTGTCCGAAGGGAAAAAATATTATTACCTAAGAACAAAAGAAATTACGACCAAAGCACTTACCAAAATAGGTACTTGCGAGACCGAATAATTGCCCTTAAAATTAGTATTATTTACTGGCAAAAAGCTTTACGTCATCTTCCGACACTTCTTTACCTCCTAAAATTATAAGTCGCTCCACTACGTTTCTCAGTTCTCTGATATTGCCTGTCCAATCGTAGGTTTTTAGCAATTCTACCGCCTTATCAGAAAAAGTTTTAATAGCTACGCCTTGTTCTGCAGCTATTTTTTTTGAGAAATGTTCTATCAAAAGGGGAATATCATCCCGCCTGTCGTTCAATGAAGGTACTTTTATAAGAATTACGGCCAATCTATGGTAAAGGTCTTCTCTAAACTTACCGTCTTCAATTTCCTTTTTAAGGTCCTTATTCGTGGCAGCTACCACACGCACATCTACTTTTATATCTTTATCGGTACCTACCCTTGATATCTTACTTTCTTGCAAGGCCCGTAGTACCTTGGCTTGTGCCGAAAGACTCATATCCCCTATTTCATCCAAAAAAATAGTTCCCTTATTGGCGGCCTCAAATTTTCCGGCCCTATCTTTTACGGCAGAGGTAAAAGCACCCTTTACATGACCAAAGAGTTCACTTTCTATTAATTCTGACGGAATTGCCGCACAGTTTACCTCTATAAAAGGCCCTTTGCTACGTCCACTTTTTTCATGAATCCAATGTGCGACGAGTTCTTTTCCTGTTCCGTTAGAACCTGTGATCAATACACGGGCATCTGTTGGCGCTACCTTCTCGATCATGTCCTTGATTATGGTAATCTCCTCACTTTCACCGATCATTTCATAGTTCTTGCTTACCTTCTTTTTTAGATTTTTATTCTCAACCACCAAACTCTTTCTATCCAAGGCATTTCGTACTGTAGTCAACAATCTATTTAAATCGGGCGGTTTTGATATATAGTCAAAGGCACCTAAACGCATCGTATTTACGGCGGTATCCAAATCTCCATGACCAGAAATCATAATAAACGGAATTTCGGGCTTTATTTTTCTGGCCGCCTCCAATACTTCCACACCATCCATTTTTGGCATTTTAATATCGCATAGCACAAGATCATAATCATTGCCCTTTATAGCTTCTAGGCCCTTAAGTCCGTCCTCGGCCTCTTCTAGGGTATAACCGTTATTTTCTTCTGAAAGGATTTTAACCAAAACCCTTCTAATAGCAGCTTCATCCTCTATTACTAAAATCTTTGACATAACTTATCTTTAAATTCCTATTCGAAAACCTGTTCTAAAATACAATCCGGCCTCATCGTTCAAGGTAAAAATATCCTTTCTTTCATCGTCCCTTAAAGCCCCATTCTGAAAAAGAGTGTACCCCCCTACAAAATACAACGACATATCTTTTGTTATTTTATACTGATAACCTAGTGCCAATAATAATGCCGTTTGTGAAATATCTGTCGACAAATTGTTTCCCGAAAGCAAAATATCGTTTTGGATATTCACATAATAACCATCTACGAACAACTCGGCCTGAAAAAAATGTCCCTTTGGTGTAAAGTACTTAAGTCCCGATTTTGGAACTCCTAAAACATACGACCAATCTGGATGAAATCTTTTTTCATAATACAAAAAAGGCAATGGTACCTGAATGGGCGAGCTGGAGTTATAGGATATTCCCAAGACCAATTTATACGGTTTTTCTACATTTTTTTTATCCTGATATGCCCCGGCCGTATAGTTCATATTGAAATCTTCTTCTTGCAGGTCCTCTACAAAATTTGATGACCACCTAGGGGTGACCACGCCGACCAACCTCCATTCTTCCGTCATTTTATATACATAGCCCAGATTAATATCCAATACATGAAGTTTTTTTAGGTCATCCGAATTTTCGAACAAGCCTTCGGGCACCTCAAAGTTGTACCTATTATATTCGCTACCTACGATAATAAAGTCTTTTTTATTCCTTACCGGAATAGGTAAATTGGCCAATAGTTTAATTCTAGATGTTTCAACATCAGAACTGTTGCGTGGCATCAACATATATTCTGCCCTAAAAACATCGGGTGTTTGGGAAATACCTAAATAACATGCCATAAAAAGCGAATAAAGCAGTAGCTTTCCTTTATTTCTCATTCACAATCATTGTTTTCATCATCACTGAGAAGATTTATTTTGGTAGATATGTACATCTCTTTGCGGAAAAGGTATGCTAATATTATTTTTTCTAAACTCGGCATCTATTTTATAACGCAGTTCACTTTTTATTCTTGGGTCGGAAAAACTGTCCTCTATATAGAAGTTTAAAGAAAATAGTAAAGCGGAATCTCCAAAATCATCAAAGGTAACAAAAGGCTTGGGGCTGTTTAAAACACCTCTGTGCCCCTTTATCGTTTTCTCTAAAATCTCTGTCACCAACTGCACATCGCTGCCATAGGCCACCCCTATTTTTATATTCTCGCGAGTAGTTTTATGGTTTTGGGTATAGTTATATATTATATCGCTTATAAAATGATGGTTCGGAATAATAATAACTTTATCATCTCTGGTTATTGCCCTTGTGGTTCTAAGTTTAATTTCAAAAACTTTACCCACCTTGCCGTTTATCTCTATAATATCGCCAACTCGTAAAGATTTATCTATAATTATAAAAATACCCCCTATGATATCTTGAAACAATTCTTGCAAGGCCAGACCAAGACCTACGAACAAAGCAGCGGAAGCGGTTATAAGAATGGTAATATCTATACCTGCCGCACTCATGGTAATAAGTACCACAACTATATAGACCACATACTTGATAAACTTGAAGACACTAATAAACTTCAACTTATCATCGTTCTCCATTTTTCTCGTGAAGAACTTGCGGATCAACCCCATTAAAAAATTGCTTACCACAAAGGCCACTACCAATAGCAAAAGCAAACCAACAGTAATGTTGATGGATTTATCACCATTGGTAAACTTAAATCCAAGCTCTAAAAACTCCTTAATGGAGCCCCAGATATTGTCTTCTATAATTTCCTTGATTTTACCAGCTTCTTCTTGAGCCATATTTAGTACTTAAGCCATTTAAGCAATTCTTTATAACTAGGTTTTTTGCCATACATAAGTATACCCACCCTATAAATTTTTGCAGCCAACCAAACTATACCAATAAAGGTAGCTATTAAAATCAAAATTGAAGATACCAATTGCCAGATAGGAACACCACCTTCACCGATCCCTCCGGGAAGCCTCATTAACATAACAATAGGCGATGTCAACGGAAAAAGGGAAAACCCTACCGCAATGGGGCCGTGCGGGTTACTAAATACCGAGAAAAAGCCCACATAAATAGCCAACATCAAAGGTAATATTATCGGAAAAATAAATTGTTGCGTATCTGTTTCGTTGTCCACGGCCGCTCCAATAGCCGCATAAATTGAACTGTAGATCAAGTAACCTAGAACAAAATAAACCATAAAAAAGAACAGCAACATGGCCCATGGAATATCAAAGATCTCTTGAGCATACAATTGCATGGTGGTATCGGCAGATGACAAAATAGGATTGGCCCCGTTTCCTATACCAGCGCTCACGCTACTATCCGTAAGAGTGGATGGCTCTATATCAAAAATGGCCATTGCCACAAACAACAATATACCTCCACTAACGATCCATATGGCAAACTGGGTTATACCGGCCAAAGAAGTGCCTATAATTTTACCCAACATTAACTGAAAGGGTTTTACAGAAGAAATGATCACCTCTATAATTCTACTTGTTTTTTCCTCAATGACACTTCGCATTACAAAGCCTCCGTAAATAATGATGAACATCATGATCAAATATCCGAAGCCCCCACCAATTATCGCTTTGATCTCGTTAAGTCCCTTTAGATTATGCTCGCCATCAAAAGTTGAAATGTTCAACTCATATTTACTATCCATTTCGGCATAATCACGTGCAGATATCCCAAACTCCCGTAAGCGTTCTTGTCTTAGGCGCTCTTTAAATATTCTTTCAAGCTTTTCCAGCACGGTAGTACTCGGCGACTCTTTACTATAGAAGAACGATCGTTGTGCCACTTTTTGCAAGTTGTCCTCATTGGGTATATAGACCAAGCCGTAATACCCCATGTTCATTGTAGAATCTTTGGCCTCCTCTAACGAGATATCTTTATACTTTACAAAAGATGTTGTTTCTGAAGTTAAAAATTCATTGGAGAAATAATCACTTTCGTTCAATACCGCTATGATTCTCTTCTCATTATCGTTTAATTCGGTCAAATAAGCAATAAGAACGATCATACCCACCATAAGAATAGGGCTTAGAAAGGTCATTATCACAAAAGACTTGTTCCTAACTTTCGCCAAATATTCACGTTTAATGATCAATGGTAGCTTACTCATGTGCAATACCTTTGTTTTCTACGGTTCTTATAAAAATTTCATTTGTGGAAGGAATAGTCTCTATAAAGCTATTGATGTTTCCTTTGGCACCTAACAAATTAAGTAGAGCCCCAGAGTCACCTGAAGGTAACTGCACCGAAAAATTCAATTGATCCTCTTCTGTATCCACATTGGAGGAAAGCACATTAAATTTATCTTTTAGTTCCAACAATAAATTGTCTGTTTCCGTTGTTTTTATGCCCACTTCAAATATATTGTTCTTGTATGCTTTCTTAATATCGGACAACCTACCGTCCAATATTTTCTCAGACCTATGAATCAAGGCTATATACTCACATAATTCTTCTACCGATTCCATTCTATGGGTAGAAAATATGATAGAAGTTCCACCATCTTTTAACCTTAAGATCTCGTCCTTTATGATATTGGCGTTAATTGGGTCAAAACCACTAAACGGTTCATCGAAAATAAGCAGTTTCGGTTCGTGTAAAACGGTGACGATAAACTGTATTTTTTGTGCCATTCCCTTTGAAAGTTCCTGGATTTTTTTGTTCCACCAATCCCCAATCTCCAATCGATCGAACCAATATTTTAATTTTTGCTTAGCGTCATTTTTGGACAATCCCTTCAATTGAGCCAAATACAGGGCTTGCTCACCAACCTTCATACTTTTATAAAGTCCACGTTCCTCTGGCAGATATCCAATTTTAGCTATATGTTCGGGTTTTAAAGGTTCTCCTTCAAACAAAACTTCTCCTTGGTCCGGATATGTAATTTGATTTATAATCCGTATCAACGTTGTCTTACCTGCGCCATTGGGGCCCAATAAACCGTATATGCTGTTCTTTGGAATTTCTATAGAAACATTTTGAAGAGCAGTATGATCACCATACTTTTTGGTGACCTTGTTCGCGACCAAAATATTATTCATGTAAGCAATTTGTTCAAAGATATTGAATTGTTTTCAAAGGATTTTCGAAGCCCTAATTTTTTGGCAAAACTTATTTGAATAGGTTTAAAAACAAAACCCACCCTTAACAAAGAATCAAGGATGGGAAAAAAAATTGCTATGAAAAAGAAAATTAATATCGGTCTCCCAATATTATCTCAAATATACGTTTTTTATTTAAAAATATAAGTTACTGAAAATCAAGAGAACATATCCTTTACTTTTTCAAAAAACGATTTATCGGATTTCTCCGGTTTGGGTTCAAAGTTTTCGTTCCCCTGCATACGCTCAAAGAAATCTCGCTGTTCTTTATTAAGTTCTTTGGGCGTCCATACGTTCACGTGCACCAACAAATCGCCGCTACCATATCCATTTAAGCTAGAGACACCTTTACCGCGCAACCTTAATATCTTACCTGACTGTATTCCAGGTTCTAACTTAATCCTCACTTTAC
Organism: Maribacter thermophilus; assembly: GCF_001020565.1. Taxonomy (GTDB): domain Bacteria; phylum Bacteroidota; class Bacteroidia; order Flavobacteriales; family Flavobacteriaceae; genus Maribacter; species Maribacter thermophilus. The sequence goes on from NZ_LDAS01000001.1 coordinate 1,900,039, forward strand.
CTCCTACAGCATCAATCTCTTTAGAAGTACCCAAAATAGCTTCTGAAATACTAATGTACAGATCGTAGTGCAGGTTATCACCTTCTCTTTTAAGCGTAGGGTGCTCTTGGGTCTCTATAGCGACCAATAAATCTCCGGGCACTCCATTACCAGGGGCATCGTTACCTTTACCTGGCACTTTTAGCTGCATACCTTCCTCTACTCCGGCCGGAATATTTATGGAAACCGTTTCTTCCACAATCTTTAAGCCCTGAGCATCGGAACCACTTGGCCTACCATCGAGGATTTGTCCACTTCCACCACACGTACTACATGTAGCAGAGGTTTGCATTCTTCCCAATATTGTATTTTGAATCTTGGTTACCTGCCCTCGTCCGTTGCAAGTTGCACACGTTTTATAGGTAACGCCCTCTGCCTGTATTTTTCTTTTTACCTTGACCTTTTTCTCAACACCATTGGCAATTTCATCTAAGGTAAGCTTCACCCTAATTCGCAAATTACTTCCTTTTACCCTACGTTGTCCACCGCCAAAACCGCCGAAACCACCAAAGCCTCCACCGCCAAAGGCACTTCCGAATATGTCGCCGAACTGGCTGAAAATGTCATCCATGTTCATACCTCCACCACCAAAGCCTCCACCTTCAAAAGCAGCATGGCCAAACTGGTCGTATTTGGCTTTTTTATCAGGGTCGCTTAAAACCTCATAAGCCTCTGCAGATTTTTTGAACATCTCTTCAGCTTTGGCATCTCCCGGGTTTTTATCCGGGTGGTATTGCAAGGCCTTTTTTCTATAGGCCTTTTTTATTTCTGCCGCAGATGCATTTTTGCTTACACCCAGAATTTCATAAAAATCTTCCTTCATATTGCTTTTTTAGTTTCCTACTACAACTTTTGGGTGTCTTATGATTCTATCTCCCAACTTGAAGCCTTTTTCGATAACATCCACTACCTTACCTTTCATTTTTTCTTCAGGAGCCGGAATTTGGGTAATGGCCTCGTGAATATCCGCATCAAAGACATCTCCTGCCTTAACTTCAACATCTTCTAACCCCTTGGACTTAAGTGTTTCTCTAAATTTACCCCTAATCAGTTCAACACCCTTGAACATTTCCTTGTCCTTAGACTTGGAAAGTTCTTTTAAGGCTCTATCAAAATCGTCCAAAACAGGCAGAAGAGACACAATTACCTCTTGCCCTGCCGTCTTAAACAATTCCATTCGCTCTTTTGATGTTCGTTTTTTATAGTTTTCGAATTCTGCAAAAAGCCTTAAAAACTTATCTTTTTCCTTTCCGACTTCTTCTCGTAAACGCTCTTCTTCTGTCATTTCATTTTCTTCTTGAGCGTCTTCTTCTTCATTTATTTCCTTATCTTTTTGCTCTAATTCTTCTTGTCCTAGTTCTTGTTCTTGCTCTAATTCTTCCTCTTCTATTTTTTCGATTTTATCTTTATCGCTCATTTCTTTTACTTTAATGATCTCCGAATCTGAGTCGGCAAAAGTACTGCCAAATCTCTAAAAATGTCAAAATGTCACCAAAGTTTATAAAAAAATCCGCCAAAAGCGGATTCTTCGATAAGAAACTATTCTTACAGCAAAATCAAGAAACATAATCTTTGGTCGTATTATGCGACCTCTCATTGCTACGATTGCCGTATATATTTTCTAAGGCTGAACACACGTTCTGATAGCGAAACAAAAAACCTTCTTCCTCTATAGCCTTACTACTGACCCTTTGACTGGTATATAACAACTCGGACATCTCCCCTAAAATAGCTTTCATAGCAAATCTCGGAATATTTGGCAGAATCAATGGGCGCCCCATCACCTTGGCAATCTCTTTCACCAATCTACTATTGGTTACAGGGTTTGGCGACACCCCGTTGAAAACACCACCTATTTCATTGTCTACAACAAATAAAAAAATTCTTGCCAAATCGGACAAGTGTATCCATGACTGCCATTGAAGCCCAGAACCAAAAGCGGCCCCTACATAATTCTTAACGGGTCTCGCCATTTCTGGCAGAGCCCCACCTTTATCCGAAAGTACCAATCCGATTCTTACTTTGGAGACCGTGAGCCCAATGTTTTTAAACTCATCCGCCTTTTCTTCCCATTTCTTAACCACCATGCCCAAAAAGCCATCGTCTACACTGCTCTCCTCTTCTGTATAGTAATTGGAAAGTGAATTTGGATAAATACCTGTTGCCGATGCCGTAGCAATAATTTTAATGTTGTGTCTTTGAAGTTGATATATCCCCAACAACAAAGTATCCAAAGAATCGACCCTGCTGGCAAGAATCTGTTTCTTGTACTGTTGGGTCCAACGTTTTGAGATACTGGAACCCGCCAAATTTATAATTGCCGAAACCCCCTCAAAGGACCTTAGGTCAATTTCTTTTTTTTCGGGATTCCAATAAAATCCCTTATAATTTGGTTCTGAAACCAATTTATTTTTGCTTGTGGTCAAAAAATTGACGTCGTATCCTTTTTCATGACATTGGGATACCAATTCTTGCCCAACCATTCCTGTCGCCCCAGTTATCAATATCTTCATACAACAAAGATATCGGTTTATGGGAAGGCACAGAGCATGTTTAATGCCGATTTAACAGTGCTAATTGATTTTTAAGAAAATTTAACCTTAAACAACTACACGGCAACTACTTACGGGCACGTAACATTTCTCTTTTTCCCGGAGGCCCCGGCAATCTCTCAACGGTAAAACCTACCTCTTGCATAGCCCGCCTTACGCTTCCTTTTGCGGAATACGTGACCAATACTCCGCCTTGCTTTAGAGACTTATACATTTTATCAAAAATTTGCACTGTCCATAATTCTGGTTGCACCCTTGCCCCAAAAGCATCAAAGTAGATAAGGTCAAAATCCTCTATATTCTCTATTTGGTCAAAAAATTTCTTTTCTTTCTTCAGCGAAAAACAATTATTGATCTCTACCTCTTCGTTCCATGGCACGCTATGCAACAGTTCAAATTCTCCACTATGGGCCGTTGCTTCCAGTTTTTTCACATAATCCAATTCTAGAATTTCCTCTTTGGATACCGGGTACGCCTCCACCCCTGTATAGCTAATGGTCAATTTTCTTGCCTCCGTCTCTAACAAGGTAATAAAAGCATTTAGCCCCGTACCAAAACCTATTTCTAAAATTCGAAGTTCTTGGTTTTTGTATAAATCCAAACCTTTTTTGATAAAAACATGATAAGCCTCTTGCACGGCACCATGTTTAGAATGGTACTGTTCGTCCCAATCTTTTATGTGGATTGTTTTAGAACCGTCTGCGGTAGTGATAATTTCCCTTTCCAAACTACTGCAATATCAAAACACCATTGGCCTCAAAACCGTATGTTTTTTTCGGTTTTAAAATTTTTGCTATCTCAGCTTCCGAAGCACCGCCATCTTTGGCAAAATGTTTTTGGTCGGCAACGCTCATTTCCTCTACATAGGCCTTGCCCTCTACAACTACTTTTTTTCCTTCAATATCCTTTGGCATAAAAAAACCATAATCCTTGAACCTAACCATGGTTTCTTCACCATCTTCCAGTTGCAATTTCATCCAGCACCCTTTTACCTTACAAACCTCTTGTACCTTGCCAGTAAACTTAGTGTTCAAAGTATCTGTTACGGACATTGCCGTGTATTTTTCTTTCATCGCTGCAGAGCTAATGGCATTCTTTTCATTTATCTGCTCACCAAAAGAGTTGGTTGCGGCTACTTTCTGCCCCATACAGGCAAAACTTATCATAAAAAACACAATTAAAATGTTAAAACCTTTCATATTGCATAAAAATTAAGTTAGAACTACAAAACTGGTCATTTTTAAACTAAAAAAGAAGTAGCAATTAGGATAATTGATTAATTTTAATCAATTAAATTCCAATTTAGATGAGTACCGAGATCAATAACATTATAGTAGAGAAGGCAAAAACCTCTAAAATTGACCAAGTTGACTTTGACAACCTTAAATTTGGCTCTGTATTTACAGATCATATGTTGGTCTGTGATTATAAAAACGGCTCTTGGCAAACACCAAAAATTGTACCGTACCAACCAATAACCCTGGACCCATCATCTAAAATATTTCATTACGGCCAATCTATCTTCGAAGGTATGAAGGCCTATAAAGACGATCAAGGGGATATTTTCTTGTTTAGACCTTTGGACAATTATAAGAGATTGAATATTTCAGCTAAAAGGATGGCCATTCCAGAACTTCCCGAGGACTATTTTATGGAAGGACTTACCACGCTGTTAAAATTGGACCACGATTTTATTCCTACCAATGACGGATCGTCGCTTTACATTAGACCTTTTATTTTTGCATCTGGAAATGGTTTTCATGCGTCGCCTGCAGATGAATACAAATTTATTATTGCATGTGCCCCTTCTGGTTCTTATTTCTCTGGAAAGGTAAAAGTATTGATAGAGCAGACCTACTCAAGATCCGCGAACGGAGGGGTTGGTTACGCAAAAGCCGGAGGTAATTACGCGGGGCAATTTTACCCCACCCAATTAGCAATAGACAAAGGATACAACCAGGTTATATGGACCGACGATACCGATCATAAATATATTGAAGAAGCCGGCGCCATGAACATATTCATACGTATCAACGATACTCTGATTACCGGCCCTACAAGCGATAGAATTCTGGACGGGATTACCAGAAAAAGTATCTTGGAAATAGCCAAAGACAACGGTATACCTACCGAAGTAAGGAAAATTACGGTCGCCGAAGTTGTGGATGCCGCCAAAAACGGAACCCTGAAGGAAATGTTCGGTGCAGGTACGGCAGCGGTTATATCGCCGATTGCAGGTTTTGGGTATAACGAAACAGATTTTGACCTACCAGAGTTAACCGATAGCTACGCCACAAAACTAAAGAAATTGATTACTGACATACAGTACAATAAATCTGAAGACCCATACGGCTGGCGCTTTAAAGTAACAGAATAAAAAAGGGCCTCGACGAGGCCCTTTTTTATTATTTTTCTAAAATACCGGCAATATCCGGTTTAAAATAGTTGGGACCTTTTAAAACCTTCCCGTCTTCCCTATAAATAGGTTTACCGTCCGCCCCCAATTTGCTCATATTACTTCTTTGAATCTCGTTAAAGACCTCTTCTATCTTATATTGCATGCCATGTTCCAAAATGGTACCACATAATATATACAGCATATCCCCCAAGGCATCGGCAACCTCTACCATATCGTTATTGGTAGCTGCCTCTAGATATTCTTTGTTCTCCTCATCCATCAGGTTAAATCGCAATTTATTTTTTGCCTCTCCCAAATCCGCCTTCATTTCATGTGAAATTCCCAATCCAAAAGATTCATGAAACAATTGAACAGCATTGATTTTATTTTTCATTTACGTAATTCTAGTTTATAGATTAGCTTTGCGTAAAAATATAAAATATGTTCAGCACCGGACAAATTGTTTTTGCCATCCTTTTTACAGTTTCTTTTTTCTTTATTATTGTCTTTACTTACAAAAAAGACCTAAAACTTCACAAAAAAAATTACAAAGGTGTTAAGTGGGTAGGAATATTCTTTATAATATTCATAATAACTCTCTTTTGTATTAAGTATTTTATTAAGAAATAGCCAATATTTTACGTTCACAACAAATCTTAAGGCTTTCACAACAAAAAAAAGGATTTCCTCGTATAATATAACAAATAGCGTAATTTTGCGTTATGCATCTATAAAGGGGCTTATAGTTATGATGACATTCTTTACAATTTTACTGGTATTAATAGGATTAAATGTGGCTATGGTCATCGCAAGCATGAAAAGTGTAAGCAAAAAGATGAAAAAACCTACAGCCAATATTCCAGAAAGCACAAATACCGTTATTTACCCTATAGATTTAATTACATCCAGCTACAAGAAAGCTGTATAGTTTTTTACCTTTACAAGGTATGAAACAGTTTTTACTAATTTTTATAGGTGGGGGTATAGGCAGTTTTCTTCGATATGTTATATCCAAATCCCTAAACACCTATTACCATAATTTTTATTTAGGAACTTTTCTAGTAAATATAATTGGCTGTTTAGTTATCGGTATTTTAATAGGCCTTTCATTAAAGAACAATTATCTATCCGAGAATCAAACCCTATTGTTGGCCACAGGGTTTTGCGGAGGCTTTACAACCTTTTCCACTTTTGCCCTTGAGAGCAACTTACTCTTAAAAGAACATTCTATACTATACATGTCACTTTATGTTGGGCTTAGTGTAGTTTTAGGAATCTTGGCCATTTCTGCAGGGCTATGGATCAGCAAAATGTTATAATCATAACATTTCAATACTTCTTCTTTAAAATTAAAGAGTTTACCCTCTTTTTACCCATTTATTACACATTTATCAAACATTTATTACATATCACTACATAATTATCAATTTTTACCCCTATTTATAAAATTTTACAGCTACACATTCTCAAAATAACAACAAATAAACACTTATACCTATAATTTTATAGGGTATATATTAACATATGTGTAAAAATTACGCCATAGACCCCTAAAAAAATAGGGTGTTAATTTTTTTAACATACATTTGAGCGATCAAAAACAATATAGAACAATGAAAAAAATCGAGGCAATTATCAGAAAATCCAAGTTTGATGAGGTCAAGGCGGCATTGCATCAAATCGAAGTCAATTTCTTTAGTTACTGGGACGTAACAGGAGTTGGAAATGAAAAACAAGGCCACGTATATCGTGGTATATCGTATAGCACTACAGATATTCAAAGAAGATACCTTTCTATAGTCGTATCTGATGAATTCTCCCAAAAAACGGTTGATACTATTTTAGAAGCAGCTTACTCCGGCAATGTAGGAGATGGTAAGATATTCGTTTCAGATGTTATTGAAGCCTATCGTATCAGAACCAAAGAAAGCGGTCAAGCAGGAATCAATTAACCAATCAACTAACTAAAAAAATTTATTATGACTGAAGTAACACAAGAATCGATGGATAAAGCACTGGAGGCTATAAACGGAGATATGGGAGCGTTGTGGATAACGATCGCCGCCGTTTTGGTTTTCTTTATGCAAGCTGGGTTTACCCTTGTAGAAGTTGGTTTTACCAGAAGTAAAAATTCCGGTAATATAATTATGAAAAATATTATGGACCTAGCGGTAGGTTCTATCATGTTTTGGGCCGTAGGTTACGGTATAATGTATGGCAGTGACTTGGTATTGGGCGGTTTATTCAGATCCAGCCCATCTGACCAAGGCTATTTCTTCTTTAGTGCCACAGATTGGTACAACTTGTTTTTTCAAACTGTTTTCTGTGCAACCGCAGCCACAATCGTATCGGGTGCCGTAGCAGAAAGAACAAAATTTTCCACTTATTTAATTCTATCCGCAGTATTGACCACCTTGATCTACCCTATTTCCGGTAGTTGGTACTGGCCATTTGACGACGATGCATGGTTAAACACTGCTGGTTTTGTTGATTTTGCGGGATCTTCCGTAGTACACGCCGTTGGCGGTGGTGCCGCTTTGGTTGCCGCTATTATGGTGGGGCCTAGAATAGGAAAATATGTAGATGGCGAGGTTAAAGTTCTTCCCGGACACAATATGATGTATGGTTCTCTCGGTGTATTTATACTCTGGTTAGGATGGTTCGGATTTAATGGAGGATCTCAATTGGCATGGGGCGGAGACGACACCATTGCCGCGGGAAGCGTTATTATCAACACCAACTTGGCTGCTGCGATCGGTGCAATTTCGGCATTGGTACTTACTTGGCTAAGATATGGCAAACCCGATTTATCGATGACGCTTAACGGTGCTCTTGCAGGCTTAGTGGGTATAACCGCAGGTTGTGGCGCCGTAAATGCATACGGAGCTTTGGCAATAGGACTTATTTGTGGATTGGCTGTAGTAATCTCCATTGAGTTTTTGGACAAAAAATTAAAGATAGATGACCCTGTTGGAGCCATCTCGGTTCACGGAACATGCGGATTTATAGGCACCGTACTCGTTGGTTTATTTGCTTTGGACGGAGGTCTTTTTTACGGCGGTGGAGCCAGTCTTCTTTGGGTACAGACCTACGGATCGTTAGCCTATATTCTCTGGGCCGCTTTCGGCACTTTCGTAGTGTTGATAATCTTAAAGAAAACAATAGGTCTTAGGGTTTCTAAAAACGACGAAATCGAAGGATTGGACATCACAGAACACGGTACAGAATGTTACCCTGAGCATATATCAAACGATAAATAAAAGGAAATAAAAACGGAGCGTTTTGCAGAACGCTCCGTACCATAACCTTTTCAAAGATTCTAAACAATTTTTCTAAATACAATCCCTCCCAGGATTCAAAATTTAAACTTATGAAAATGATTATAAATACAAAATTCGTAAAAAATTTAATCTTTAGCACAATTTTTATTTTTTCTATTGCAACAGTTGTAGCACAGGAAGAAGAAGAAACCTCTCCAAAATTCAGTTTAAGCGGATCTATAGATGCCTATTACAGGGCAAACTTGAATGCTGGCAATGGAGTAGATGCACAGGCACCCGGTAGTGCCTTTGCAAACTTACCTGGTTTTGCCTTGGGCATGGCCAATGTAGTAGCGACCTATGAAGGGGAAAAAGTTGGATTTGTAGCTGACCTGGTATTTGGCCCAAGAGGAACCGATGCCATATTTGCTTCACCCATGTACTCCTCTACAGGTGATATTGTAAACCAGCTGTATGCTTACTGGAATGTAAGCGACGCGGTAACGCTTACTTTTGGTAACTTCAATACCTTCTTAGGATACGAAGTAATTTCTCCAGTAGCCAACTTTAACTACAGTACTTCTTATCTATTCTCTTGGGGACCATTCTCGCATACAGGTCTAAAAGCAGATTTTGCAATATCTGATGATTTCAGCTTAATGTTGGCGGTTATGAACCCGACCGACCTGACCGAGTTTAACCCTACCGGCCAGTATGCTTACGGTGTACAATTAGGGTACAGCGGACAATATGCAAACCTTTTGATAGACAATGGTTCTTATGAAATAGACTACACAGGTGGATTTGATTTATCCGATTCTTTTTTCCTTGGATTGAACGCTGCTTATTTTAGTGGAGACGAAGATGACAATATAGGTAGTTTTGCAGGTGTTGCGGTATACCCACAATTGGCCACATCCGACACCTTTACCATAGGGTTGAGAGGCGAGTACTTTACCGAAACCGATTTCTTTGGGGCCATCGGCGCTTCCGATGCTGACGGTGATGCCAGTGTATTTGCCGTAACATTAACAGGTAGTGCAACAATCGGTAACCTAATAATTAAGCCAGAATTAAGATTGGACAGTACTTCAGAGGATACAACATTCGTAAATGGAGACGGAGAAGCCATGAGCAGCTTATCTTCCTTTGTTTTGGCCGCTGTTTATTCTTTCTAAGAATTTATACACAATTGATTTTATAGTTTTTAGCATGAAAAAACCCGACTTTATGTCGGGTTTTTTACTTTTTATCAAATTTTTTTACTCCAGCCAAAATCTTGGTATCCAAATTATTTACCGGCGGAACAATAGGACAAGAATACTTCTTGTTATACACACAGTAAGGATTATAAGCCTTATTAAAATCGAGTATAATCTCATCTCCCTCAGGTATTCTTAAATCTAGATAACGTCCTCCCTCATAAGTTTCATTACCATTGGTAAGATCTGAAAATGGCAGAAAAAGATAATCCTCATACCCCTCTTCCAACATAAGTTCTTCATTTTGATAAACTTGAAGTTCAAAATTTTTCCCGTTCAAGACAAATTTCAACACTCCGTATACCATTTCTTTAGATTTTTCGCCGCCAGTAGTGGACATTAAAAAAGGAAGGGCACTGGGCGTTCTGACTAAACGAGCCTGTACAACATAGTTCGTATCCGGGGCAAAAAAGTCAAGACCCTCGAAGTCTTTACGGTACCTATCGGGCAAAGGGGACTTGTCGGGATTCTTAAAATCTTCGTTAAGTTGATGTTGAAACTTAAGTATATCGGCAATTTTATCCGTTGCAACCTCTACTAGATCATCTTGTTGCTGATCGTGATATTTTTTTTCACCCTTGCAGCTTATCAAAAATGAAACCAGAAAAACGGTTCGCAATATATGTATTCTCATCATCATGATATTTATAACAAAATTACACAATCTGCATGTTTAACATTAATAAAGGCCCCCAATAAACAAACAAGGTCAAGCCAGTTATTGTTAATCTATTTCTGCACCACCTGTAAACAGACCCGCCTACTCCTCTATTACATCGTACCTAGCATCTTTAAGATACTTGTGTACCAACTCGTTAAACTCTGGGGTAATTCTCAACAAGGCCGTATCCTCCAACGTATAAAGTGTTTGTTTGTCATTATACCCTGTTTTTAACAACTCTTCCAAATAAAACAAGGCCGTACCAAAATCTTCAATCTTAGAGCTAAGAGATATAACTTTTAAGTAACCTTCAGGATCTTTAGGTTCTGTAATCGTCTTAAGCATATACAAAAAATTCAATGCTTCTACATCGACCTCCTCATCACCAGCTATCATATTAATATTATCTGAAATTAAGGCATTTATATATCCCCTTAACCTACTACCCATTCTCTTTTCGAACATATTGGCACTTTCTTTCATCTTATCCAGTTCTTCCATCTGAAAGTTCCACCACCCTAGATTATTATAATTATAGGTAATTATATCTTCTTCGAGGTAATAATTATAATCTTCCTTTATTAAAGATTCCTTTAAAAAATAATTGTTTTGATCCCTTTTCCCGTCCTTATAAACCTTGCTTCGGCGCAATAATTTTTGGGTAGTCTTAAGAGAGTCAAGATTACCAAAGGGATGATACACCTGAATCGTATTTTTTAAAACGTTATCGGCCAATAAAGGGTTTCCTTCAGAAAATAAATTGTTTGCCTTAACCAAAGAGCTTGTGTAAAAATCACGGATAACACTATCATTCTTTTTAAGATGCCCTTTTGCCATTTCAGACAAAGTGAAGATTCTTAAGGCCCGTGAAACCTCACTATTTGGAGGCCACTGTTGATCACCTTCAAAAATCATGGCCAGATTGGAAAATTTCAACCTATCCAATACCCGTTTTGTTTCTATAACCTCTCGATAATTGTAATCTCCCCTACCAACTATACCTATAAAATAGAACGGATTCTTAGAACTGAGCACTTCTACATTTGCCATAGACGCCCCGCAGGTAATAACCCCGTTAACATCTTTTATAAAAGTTGGCAACAAAGAAGCAAACCTTCCACCATCACCTATACCTGCAACATAATTACGTTCTTTGTGTATAGGGATCATTTGATAAACTGCGTTTAACATTCTATTGGCCACAAGTACATTTTCTGAAAGGCTCAAGGTGTCGTTCGTACTATTTGAACCTGCCAAAATATACCCCTCTTCTTCAGCTGCTTCCCTAAACATAGAAAGACTTTGTTTTCCTCTACCCTTCATATCCATTACAAACAACACTGGCCATGTTTTTGTCATTTCAAAGTAAGTTGGAAGATAAAGGGCAAAGGTTTCATCTGTACCATTCACTACCAAACTGTCGTTAACAGCTCCTTTAGCAAGTTTTAATTGTTGCGAAAAAGTAAGTATGGGCAACAATACCGAAAATATAAATAAGTATTTTTTCATATAATTGAGAACATCAAAAATCTAGCCAAAATCTTACGGCTAAAAGTAGCCATTTATCGAGTTATAAATTTACTAGATCGGTCAATTAAACTCTCGTCAATTTTCATGACCTCTATAAATCGGTCTTAACCTTGAGTATCGGGGCATTGGAAATTACTTGCGAAAGAACAATATTGGTCCTTGTTTCTCCGTATTGAATTAGCTTATCTATAAATCTTTCTAAATGAAATTGATCCTTTAGCACTACTTCCATGACAATGTTTTCATTTCCCGTGATCCTATAACAATTCACGACTTCATCAAAGGTATGCACTAGAGCCAAAAAAGGTTTTAGCTTCCCCATAAAAGCCCTTAAAGTTACGATCGCCTGCAATTGATGCCCGGTAAGAGAATGGGATACCTCTGCATGATACCCTTTAATAACACCTATATCCTCCATTTTTTTTACACGTTCGCCAACCGCTGGTGCCGTTAATCCAATTGCCCGACCAATATTGGCAAAGGATTCCCTAGCATTGCTCTGTAGTTTTTGAAGTATTCTCCAATTTAACTCATCTATCTTTACACTCACACCCTAAATTAAAAATAATATTTCGTATCAAAAGTAAAATTACAAAATAGCTTTGTAATCAAAAGTATAATATGATTATTCTGTGGTAATTTTATGTAATCATTCTTTAAATAGAACCGAACGTGTCAAACAAAAATTTAAGACATATTCCCGTATACAAAAAAGCCCTTGAACTTTGTAAAATTAGTAGGGAGATAGCTTCTTACGTCACATTTAACAAAGATCTACTTAGACTTTACGAATCTAATAGCCTAAGGGACATTATGGCAAATTCTATACTAACGGATAGCATCTTAATACCTCAAAAAATTGCACTTGTCGAAGCCTCAAAGTGCAGTTCCGAGCGTTTAAAAAATATTTCGTTCATTAACATTATGATCAGAAATATAAACTCTTACTGCATGGGCCTTGAAAAAGATGGGGTCAAAGAAATAGAATACCTTAATCTTTTACGATCAGAGATAAAAAGCTTTAGAAAGCACTATCGTAAATGGAAAAGATCCTTACGATAAATACGGTTGTACGGCTTATCAATATTTTTGGACACTTAAGCTTGTAATGGGGCTTCTTACAATATTATATGACATTATGAGTTATTTTTGAAGTCTAAAACTCAAGATTTGAAAGTAGTCATACTCATTAATTGTCCTGATCAAAAGGGAATCATCAGTTCTGTTACCGGTTTTATACACGCCAACAATGGCAACATTATTTACCTAGACCAACACGTAGACAAATCTGCCGATGTATTTTTTATGAGGCTAGAAAGCGATTTTGACGGTGATGGATTTAACCTAGAACTCTTAAAGAAAAATTTTCAAAAAGAGTTGGCTGTCAATTATAAGATGGAATGGAGTATACATACAGATTCGTCAAAACCAAAAATGGCATTATTTGTATCCAAATACAATCATTGTCTTTATGATTTGTTGAGCAGGTTTAATTCTGGTGAACTTTCTGTTGAAATCCCATTCATTTTAAGTAACCACCCCGATTTAAAATACGTTGCCGACCAGTTTAACATTCCCTATTTCCACGTTCCTTTTTCAAAGGAAAACAGGGAAGAAGGTGAAGCGGAGCAATTAAGCCTATTAAAGAAATACAAGGTAGATTTTATTGTACTTGCAAGATATATGCAAATAGTAAGCAGTACATTAATAAATGAGTACCCCAATAAAATTATAAACATCCACCACTCTTTTTTACCCGCATTTGCAGGAGCAAAACCTTACCATGCAGCATTTAAAAGAGGAGTTAAAATCATCGGGGCAACAAGCCATTATGTAACAGAAGAGCTAGATGCCGGACCGATCATAGAACAAGATGTCACCACCGTATCGCACACCCATACCATTTCAGACTTTATAAGCAAGGGGCGCGACCTTGAAAAAATAGTGCTTTCAAGAGCGGTTAAACTACATGTTTTAAGAAAAACGATGGTCTACAACAATAAAACGATAATTTTCTCGTAACCCTATTTAGCATACAATAATTTAAAGAACATGATTAAAAAATTAAGTTTCGCCTTTACCATTCTTATGATGGTTTCCTGTACCGAGTTACAACAAGTAGTAAACCAATTACCTTCGGGCACCACTCTTGGGAACGAAGAAATTGCCAATGGATTAAAAGCGGCCTTGGACAAGGGCATTACCGAACAGGTAAGTAAATTGACCAAAACCGACGGATTCTACAAAAATGAACTGGTAAAAATCCTATTGCCCGACGAACTTGCCAAAGTAGATAAAACTTTGAGGGATATCGGTTTAGGTAATTTGGCCGATGAAGGGTTAAAAGTTCTAAACAGGGCTGCCGAAGATGCCGTTTCGGAAGCGACCCCAATTTTCGTGAATGCCGTCAAGGAAATGTCGTTCAACGATGCCAAATCCATATTACTTGGTGACGACAAAGCGGCCACTACGTATTTAATGGAAAAAACACAAACCGAGCTTTATAACAAATTTAACCCCGTTATAAAATCGTCTTTTGAAAAAGTAGGTGCCGACCAAATATGGAGCAACCTGATCAGTAAATACAATTCTATTCCCTTAACAAATGATGTAAACCCCGATTTAACGGATTATGTTACCAACGAGGCACTTGATGGGGTATTTACAATGATAGCAATAGAAGAGCAAGAAATAAGGACCAAAGCATCGTCCAGAACAACTGATTTACTGCGTAAAGTCTTCGCTTTACAGGACTAAAAATATTTTTTTAACATTTACCACAATATATCTGTCCGTAATGCGTTAAATTTTTAAGTATCAGCCATTTATTAGCCAGATACCTTTAAGTGAGCAAAATTCTTATTTTCAGTTTTTTGAGTTAGTATTTTTTGAGTTAGTTAGTTAAAAAACCGATGGGAGCATCGGTTTTTTCTTTTTAGGACCTTTTTTGGCCATATGGGCTTGTATTACACCAATAGACTTTCCATATGGTTTTCCATTCCAACAAAATACCCGATGACCATTCTATTAAAAAGTTCTGGTTGTTCAACATTTACTACATGTCCGCAATCTTGGATAATAAAAAGATTTGTATTCTCTTGTTCGGCTGAAATTTTTTTTATGGTGGGCAAAAAGAGATAATCTTCCTCTCCCATGATATACAAAGTAGGTACCCCAATATCCTTACGTCTAAAAACCTCTAAAAGAGGTCGTACATCTGCCGTAAGTTTAAACCATCTATCAAACTCGTCCTGACAAAGTTTCTTTGCCTCATTAACAAACAACATTCGTGATTCTTTATGGTTTCTATGTGGCATCATAATAAATGCAAAAAGCTTATATAGCCATAAATAAGGCACTAGCGGCTTAATTATGGTAGCTAAACGAATTAGAAAACGAGATCTCAGATCTAGTTTCATAATGGCCCCTCCCATTACCAAACTCTCTACCCTATGCGGGTGATGCTCCGCAAGGTTTCTTATCAATATAGTACCTAAAGAAATACCTATAAAATGGGATTTATCTATAGACTCATGATCGATCACCCTTAATATATCGTCGGTAACGTCATTAAAGGTATAGTCCGGCTCCAAAGGGTCTTTGGGCTTTGCTTGCGAACCGCCATGCCCCCTTAAATCCAACAACAACACATTATAGTACCTTTTGAACTCCCGCACTTGTTTGTACCATATGGAAGAACTTCCGCCAGCTCCATGAACAAACGTAACCCACGTACTAGATTCCCTATGTATGTACTTAGTATAATTTAACAATGTATGTACTCTTACCTACCTTAAATTTAATGCAGCCTACAATGTATAGATTCTTTTCTTAATGTAAACCTGCCAATGTCATAATTATATGCTAACAGCCTTCTTTTTAATGATAATATGAGGTTAATGTTAAAAAAAAGACAAATTGCACCATTATTAGATGTATAACACTACCTGTCAACATCCAAAACCTTGTTCTGCCCGTATATTTGTAAGAACAAATTATTATTATGGAAAAGCAATATTGTAGAGTAGGATCGGTTACCCCAATTACAGCCAAGGCAGATACCGTAACCATGTTGGAATATCAATACCAAAATTTTTTGGACAAGGCCTCTAACATTGAGTACACCAACACAAAATTGGGCGATTTTTTTGAACAAAAGGCCAAGAAACTTCAAAAGGCTTTAGAGAGTCTGGTATAAGCTATTTTAAATTGTTGAGCTCCTCTTGCATCTGCATTTGCAGTTCTTCGGCTTTCTTTTGGGCGGCAATAGCGAACTCTTTTCCGTCAGAGGCATAAATTATACCTCTCGAAGAGTTCACCAATAGACCTACCTCTTTGGTCATGCCATATTTACATACCTCTTTTAGACTGCCCCCTTGTGCTCCTACCCCAGGAACCAAAAGAAAACTTTTGGGCACTATTTCTCGAATTTCCGATAAGTATTCAGCTTTCGTTGCCCCCACTACATACATAAGGTTTTCTGCCCCTTCATATGTTTTTGAAACCTCTAGGACCTCTTTATAAAGTTCGTTCCCTCCAACTTTCTTTGTCTGAAAATCAAAAGCACCAACATTGGATGTTAAGGCCAAAAGAATGGTATGCTTATTCTTAAACGACAAAAATGGTTCTACCGAATCTTTTCCCATATATGGGGCGATTGTAATAGAATCAAAAGCCAAATCCTCAAAAAAGGCCTTGGCATATCTTGCCGAAGTATTACCGATATCTCCACGCTTGGCATCGGCAATGGTAAATTGTTCAGGATAATGCTTGTTAAGATAATCGATGGTCTTTTCCAAAGCTTGCCATCCCTTTATACCATACGCCTCATAAAATGCGATATTTGGCTTATAAGCAACGCACAAATGATGGGTTGCATCTATTATAGCTTTATTAAAGGAAAAGATAGGATCTTCTTCGTTCAATAAATGAGACGGTATCTTGTCTAAATCCGTATCAAGGCCAATACACAAAAAAGATTTCTTTTTATGTATCTGTTCTATTAAATCTTGCGTCGTCATAGTGTTTTATATAACCCCCTTCCAAATTGAGCAACCATAAAGGCTGTTTTGTTTTTTTTAGAAGATATAATTAAAATATATCGGAAGCTTCTTTTAATTTCTCGGTGTTTTCTACCAAACTTAGCTCGTCGATAATTTTTTGAATATCCCCATCAATAATATTGGAAAGATCATAAAGGGTAAGTCCTATTCTGTGATCGGTAACCCTACCTTGAGGGTAGTTGTATGTTCTAATTTTTGCCGAGCGGTCTCCACTGCTGACCTGCGAGTTTCTTTTTGCTGCATCCTCCTCTTGCTTCTTGGCCAGCTCCAAATCATATAATCTTGACCTCAACACACGAAAAGCCTTGTCCTTGTTCTTATGTTGTGATTTCTGATCTTGACATTGTGCTACAAGACCTGTAGGAATGTGGGTCAAGCGCACTGCCGAATACGTCGTGTTTACCGACTGCCCACCTGGACCAGAAGAACAGAAAAAATCGATCCTAACATCTTTGGGGTCTATTTGAACATCAAAATCCTCCGCTTCGGGCAAGACCATTACCGTTGCCGCACTTGTATGCACCCTTCCTTGGGTTTCTGTCTGTGGCACCCTTTGCACCCTATGCACCCCGGCTTCAAATTTCAAGGTTCCATAAACATCTTCGCCCGTTACCTCGAACTGTATTTCCTTGTAACCCCCACTTGTACCTTCGCTAA
This sequence comes from Maribacter thermophilus, assembly GCF_001020565.1. GTDB lineage: Bacteria > Bacteroidota > Bacteroidia > Flavobacteriales > Flavobacteriaceae > Maribacter > Maribacter thermophilus. The sequence goes on from NZ_LDAS01000001.1 coordinate 1,917,461, forward strand.
GGTCGATAACATTGGTTTTCCAGCCTTTGCTTTCACAGTATTTTGTATACATTCTAAAAAGATCTCCGGCAAAAATACTGGCCTCGTCACCACCGGTTCCTGCCCTAATTTCCATAACCACGTCTTTAGCATCTTCTGGATCTTTAGGGATCAACATTAACTTAATTTCGTCTTCTAGTGCTGGGAGTTTTTCCTTGGCCTCTTCCAACTGCATTTTGGCCATCTCTAGCATTTCTTCATCACTACCATCTGAAATGATCTCTTCCGCTTCGGCAATATTATTGGTCAATTCCAAATATTCATCACGTTTTGCCATTAGATCTTTTAGATCTTTATATTCTTTGGTCAATTTCACATAACGAACCTGATCCGAAATAACATCGGGTTGAATAATAAGGTCAGAAACCTCATCAAAACGTTGTTTTACAATATTTAATTTATCTATCATGTACTTACTTCACTTGTCTTGCGAAATTACGACAAATTTGTTGATCACATTAATTTGAAATAAATGTTGTTTTGATTTTTACACATGTTCAAAACCTTAAATCGAATGAGTTAATTCGCCTATGCAGTTTTATCAAAGAGACCCAAAAATTACTTGAAAAGGCTATTTAATATAGCTTGTCCGCTTATAAAACCAAAAGATTTGATCTGCGAATTCTATGGTATTTTATCTAACAGAAGACCATCACTTTTGTACAAGGTATTGCTAGAGTCTACGATTATTACATCTGTACCGCCCAGCTGGTTTATTAATGACAGACCTTCATCTTTGCCCATGACCATTATGGCCGTCGCCAAAGCATCACATAGTTCTGCACTTTTTGAAAAGACGGTCACATTCTGAATGCCCTTCTTAATGGGATAACCTGTTCTAGGATCCAAAATATCTTTATACTTTACCCCGTTTATCTTTATGAATTTTTCAGAATTCCCTGTTGTCGCCACCGAAGACTCCAAAAGGGGCAACCAAGTAAATATTCTTTTCTTATTATTTGGGTTGGCAATACCCAACAACCATTTTTCACCACTTGCCTTTGTACCCCAAGTCGTAATGTCACCGGATGCATTTATAACCCCTGCTATTACCTGTTTCGAGACCAACAGTTCTTTGGCCTTATCTACCGCATATCCTTTTCCTACCGCACCAAAAGAAATTTTCATCCCCTTTTTGTTTAGGTAAACACTATTATTACCAGCGTCTAAAATTATATTGCGATACCCCACTTTTGACATGGCCTTGTTAATCTCGTCCTTTGTAGGCATTGATGTCATTGAACCATCAAACTTCCAAACATCGTTCAAAGATGAATATGTAATATCAAAAGCCCCATTGGTAATTTCAGAAATTTGTTTACACCTTTCTATAAGCTTAAAAAGCTCTAAACTTACCGAAACCGGTTTTATTCCCGCATTCTTATTGATCAATGAGGTTTCAGAATCGGGGTTCCATGAAGATATAAGCTTTTCTATTCTTCCAATCTCACCTGCGGCTTCTTGAATATTTATATATCCTAGATCTTCGTTCTCGGAAACGACGGTAATTTCAATTGACCCGCCCATTAATGACACTGACTGTTTTACGGTCAAGTAATTCTTCTCTTGCCCAAAGACACAGAATGTCCAGAATATAAAAAATGTAACTAATTGTCGTTTCACTTACCCATATTTAAAAGTGAAACATTCTGCCCAAGTACAACCATGGTGGCATACATGATACCCCAAGCACTTAAGCCCATAAAATCAACAGCATTATTACAGTAAAGAAACTTTTGTTTCAAGGTTTTTAGATTTGGGAACTAAAATCATGGTTATTCGAATACACGGAGAATATCGCCCTCCAGCTCTGTCTGATAAATTTTTAACGGTTTCGGCGTTTTACTGTCCACTTGGTTCAGGTTACTACCATCTTGAGCGAACCGTGAACCATGAACATCACAATAAAAGAATCCGCCATCTTGATCTACAAACCTAACTTCATCATAGCTTTCATGGCTACAAACCTGACTTGCGGCTACAAAATTACCTTCCAAGTTTCTTACCACTACCACCAAATTCTTTAAAATAAACCCGCCATTTTCAGCTAAATTAGCTGCCTCGGGCGAAGTTAGGTCTATTGTAAAATCCACACCTGTGGGCTCTTCGACAATATCACCTTCTACCCCATCATCTTTTGAACAACTCCCCAAACAAGGAAAAGTTACGGCAAAAGCGGCACCGGCACCGAGACTTTTTAAAAACTGTTTTCTTTCCATAGCAAGACATCGATATTTATAATAAAAGAACGCAGTTATCGGGCAATTCGTATACCCTAATATTCAAAGATTCCGTATTCGCTTTCTATGGTCAGCTTTTTTGCCGGGGACGCTTCTACTTTTCCAATTATTTTGGCCTCTACGCCGAAGCTATTGGCTATAGATATTAAATCTTGGGCAGTATCTTGGTTGGTATAGATTTCTAGACGATGGCCGCAATTAAAAACTTGATACATTTCTTTCCAATCCGTACCAGATTGTTCTTGAATTAATTTAAACAAAGGCGGCACCTCAAAAAGGTTATTTTTAATAATATGCACCCCGTCTACAAAATGAAGAATTTTTGTCTGTGCACCACCACTACAATGAACCATACCATGAATATCTTTTTTGTCGTATTTTGACAAAATCTTTTTTACGATAGGCGCATACGTTCTAGTAGGTGATAACACCAGCTTACCGGCATTCAATGGCGAACCTTCGACCGTGTCGGTTAATTTTACATTACCCGAATACACCAATTCTGCCGGCACTTCGGCATCGTAGCTCTCCGGATACTTTTCGGCCAGATATTTGGCAAAAACATCATGCCGGGCAGATGTAAGTCCATTACTGCCCATACCACCATTATACTCACTTTCGTAATCCGCTTGGCCATAAGAAGCAAACCCTACGATCACATCTCCTTCTCCAATATTTGCGTTATCTATTACATCTTCCCTTTTTAGTCTAGCGGTTACCGTAGAATCTACAATTATTGTTCTTACCAAGTCTCCAACATCGGCAGTTTCACCACCGGTAGACTTTATGGTGATACCATAAGCTTCCAACTCTTTAATAAGTTCTTCGGAACCATTAATGATTGCCGACAAAACCTCTCCTGGAATTTTGTTTTTATTTCGACCTATAGTAGATGAAAGCATAATATTGTCCGTAGCGCCTACGCAAATCAGGTCATCAATATTCATGATCAATGCATCTTGGGCAATGCCTTTCCAAACCGATAAATCACCAGTTTCTTTCCAGTACATATACGCAAGTGATGATTTGGTACCTGCGCCATCGGCATGCATTACCAAACAATAGTCCTCGTCACCTGTTAAATAATCTGGGACAATCTTACAAAAAGCCTTCGGAAACAGACCTTTATCTATATTCTTAATGGCATTGTGCACATCTTCTTTTGAGGCCGAGACGCCTCGCTGGTTATATCTTTCGCTATGGGATGAGGACATAAATTGGTATTTGTGGCAAAAATATGGTAATTGTACGAAACTCCAAGCCCAAAGCTACCTTAGGGCAAAAAAGTCCGTCCCTCTTTATTTGATGAAAAGAAGCTCGCTATATTTTGTAAGTGGCCATAACTTATCTTCCACCAATTTTTCTAGTTTATCTGAATACTTTCTAATTTCGTCGAAATAAGGTTTAACATTATTACAGTAAGCCATAGCCTTTTTTTCTGTATCGGTTATTGCATTGGCCTTTTTCTGGGCATCTGTCAGAGCATCGGTCATTTTTTTCAATGCTGTCAAATGCTCTCCTATCTCCTCTATCATTGCCAACTGTATAACCGTAAAATTCTTATGCGCCGCACCATATATTTCTTTTAGGCCGGTAACATTTTTTATCAACTTGTTCTGATACGCTATCGCCGCCGGAACCACACTGTTATACACTAGTTCTGCATACATTCTACCTTCGATCTGTAGATTCATGACATAGGTCTCTAGCTCCACTTCCTTTCTTGCCATCAACTCCACTTCGCTCATCACCTTCATAGACTTAAAGAGATTGATGCTATCACTTGAAGACAATACCTTTAAAGCGTCGGGGGTGTTCCTGTTATGGCTCAACTTTCTTTTTAGCGCTTCATTTTCCCATTCTTTGCTATATCCGTCACCATCGAACCTAATTCTCTTAGAGGTTTTGATATACTCTCGCAATACATTAAAAATGGCTTCATCCTTTTTCAGTCCCTTTTTATCTATCAACACATCTACCTCCTTCTTAAAATCCTTTAACTGCTTTGCTACAATTGTATTAAGAACGGTCATAGGCTTGGCGCAATTGGTCTTAGAGCCGACCCCTCTCATCTCAAACTTATTACCGGTAAATGCGAAAGGAGAAGTACGGTTACGATCGGTGTTGTCCAAAAGAATTTCTGGGATTTTACCCACTACGTTCAACTTCAATTCTGTCTTTTCCTCAGGTGACAGTTTACCCTTGGAAACACCCTCCAATTCATCAAGTACATTGCTAAGTTGCGTACCTATGAAAATTGACAGAATTGCAGGTGGAGCTTCATTGGCCCCTAACCTATGGTCATTACCCGCAGAGGCAATGGAGGACCTTAACAACTCTTCGTACGTATCAACCGCCTTTATGGTATTCACAAAAAAGGTAAGAAACTGCAGGTTCTTCATAGGTGTAGAACCAGGGCTCAACAGATTAACCCCTGTGTCTGTAGATAATGACCAGTTATTGTGCTTGCCCGAACCGTTGACCCCTAAAAAGGGCTTTTCGTGAAAAAGTACTTTTAAATGATGGCGGTCTGCAATTTTGTCCATTACATCCATCAATAAAAGATTATGGTCTACCGCAAGGTTTGCCTCTTCAAATACAGGGGCCAACTCAAATTGGTTCGGAGCCACTTCGTTATGCCTAGTTTTAACGGGAATACCCAATTTTGTACACTCCTTTTCTAAATCACTCATAAAACTGAGTACTCGTCTTGGAATCACACCAAAATAGTGATCATCCAATTGCTGTCCCTTTGCAGCGGCCTCGCCCAACAAGGTTCTACCGGTTAAAATAATATCAGGACGCGAATGCGCCAATGCCTTATCGACCAAAAAATATTCTTGCTCCCACCCCAAGGTCGCGTTTACCTTGGCAACGTTTTTATCAAAATATTTTGCAACGTTGGTAGCCGCTTCATCTATAGCGCTCAACGCCCTTAACAATGGTGCTTTGTTATCTAACGCCTCCCCTGTGTACGAAACAAATATGGTAGGTATACATAATGTTGTACCATATATAAAAGCCGGTGAAGTAGGGTCCCAAGCGGTATACCCCCTAGCTTCAAACGTGTTTCTGATACCACCGTTAGGAAAACTGGAAGCATCGGGCTCTTGTTGCACCAACTGTCCTCCCCCAAATTTTTCTAATGCTATACCATCAACGGTAAGATCAAAAAATGCATCGTGCTTCTCTGCCGTAGTACCCGTTAATGGCTGAAACCAATGGGTATAGTGGGTAGCCCCCATTGATATGGCCCATCCTTTTATTGCCTCCGCTACTTGATCCGCTATTTTACGATCGATCTTAGATCCTGAGAAAACTGCCCCTTTTAAACTCTCATAGGCGTCTTTGGTTAAATATTGAAGCATTTTTGCTTCGTTAAAAACGTTGACGCCAAAAATTTCTGAACGCCTTCCTTTTTCCTCTACAGAAATAGTTTCTCTCTGAAAACTTTGAGCAATTGCATCAAATCTGGGTATGGACATAGTATTTTGTATTATTAATTTGTCAAAATTACGTTGCAAAAATAAATATTTGACAAAATACCCACTAAAAAATGGGGGTAAAACACAATTATTACATTTTTTAGTGATTTACCCCCTAAAAAATGAATATAATACCACAAAAAAGGTATTTTTGTTTGTCATTTTTTCATTTAAACATAACGATCACATTATGAGCAAAACAAAATTAGAATACATCTGGTTAGATGGATATTACCCAACCCAAAACATGAGGAGTAAAACCAAAGTGGTGAACGACTTTGGCGGAAAATTAGAAGACTGTCCCATGTGGTCTTTTGATGGCAGTTCCACAAGACAAGCCGAAGGTGGTTCTTCTGACTGTATATTAAAGCCTGTTGCATTGTTCCCAGATCCAGCAAGAAAAAACGGTTACTTGGTAATGACCGAAGTTCTTAATGCGGACGGAACACCACATGTATCTAATGGTAGAGCTACGATCGATGATGACGATAACGATTTCTGGTTCGGTTTTGAACAAGAATATTTTATAATGGATAGCGCTACAGAACTTCCTTTGGGTTTTCCAAGAGGTGGTTACCCAGCTCCACAGGGAATGTACTATTGTTCTGTTGGCGGAAAAAATACACACGGAAGACATATTGTTGAAGAGCACGCAGATCTTTGTATAGCGGCCGGTATCAATTTTGAAGGAATAAACCAAGAAGTTGCCTGTGGACAATGGGAATTCCAGTTGTTCGCCAAAGGTGCTAAATTAGCCGGAGACGAGTTGTGGGTTGCACGATATCTATTGGATAGATTAACAGAATCTTATGGTTACTACATTGAGTACCACCCAAAACCACTAGGTAAGGATATGGACTGGAACGGATCTGGAATGCACGCCAACTTCTCTAACTCTACGTTAAGAACTTGTGGAGACCGTGCTGTATACGAGAAAATTTGCGAAGCTTTTAGACCAGTTGTCAAAGAACACATCGAGGTTTACGGTGAGTTTAACGACCAACGTTTGACCGGACTTCACGAAACTGCGGCCATAACGGACTTTAGCTACGGAATATCTGACCGTGGAGCTTCTATTCGTATTCCTATCGCAACTGTTGAAAGCGGTTGGAAAGGATGGTTGGAAGACAGAAGACCAGCTTCAAATGGAGACCCATATAAAATTGCAGGTAGAATTGTTAAGACAGTTAAATCTGCAAACATATAGTTTTAATTAATTGTTGATAATAAAAAGCACCTTGGAGTTTCCAAGGTGCTTTTTTTTATACCCAAATATTCATTTAACTAACCAATAGTGCTATATACAAAGCCCAAATAAATACCTATAAGTAACAAACCATCTCGCCACCCCAAACGAAGGCCTTTTGGAAAAAAGACCAAAGGTAGAATAAGAAAAGAAATTCCGAGCATCCAAAAAATATCACTGGACAACAAACCTTGATCTACTACTTTTATAGGGGTTATTATAGAGGTAATGCCCAAAACGGCCAATAGATTAAAAATGTTGGATCCTATCAAATTACCCAAAGAGATAGCCTTTTCCTTCTTTATAACGGCAATCACAGAGGCCGCCAGCTCAGGTATACTGGTACCGACCGATACTATGGTAATGGCAATTACTCGTTCGCTTACACCAAAAGCCGTAGCAAGGCCCACCGCGCCATTTATCAATAATTCTGAACCTCCCCATAACGAAACACCTCCCAATCCAAGAAAAAGTACCGTTTTATAGGTAGGTAACATTACATCCGGCTCATCTTCAAGATCTATAACAGCCGGCTTCTGAAAACGAAGTAGGTATACCAAGAACAGAAAAAGAAAAGCGACCATTACAATACCTTCATACTTTGCCAGAACGCCATCAAAATATATAAAGAAAAAGAAAAGCACAGAAGCCAACATCATCACAGGCCAATCTGTAGTATAAAAACTTCTACTTACATTAATAGGACTTAAAAGTATGGTAACCGCCAAGACGAGTCCTAAATTAGCAATATTAGACCCTACCACATTACCCAGGGCCAAATCGGGAAAACCATCTAGGGCCGCATTTACACTTACAATTAACTCTGGTGCCGAAGTTGCAAAAGACACCACGGTCATACCCACTACAATTTTTGGTATACTCAATTTTAACGATAGATCTACCGCCGATTTCAGCAACCAGTTACCACCTGCTATCAGCAATACCAAACCGGCCACTACAAAAAGAAAATTATGCATAACAATTATTTGATTACAAATATAACGGAACAGTCTTGGTTTATCTCTTCTACAAAAAAAAGCATTCACAACTAAAAAAGTAGTTAAATAACTATTTTAATAGTTGTATAACTAAAAAAATAGTTTAATTTTGAGAAAACATTTTTCAACAATGCAGAAATTAACAAACAAGGAAGAAGAGGTAATGAAAATACTCTGGCGCTTAAAAAAGGCCTTTGTAAAGGAAATAATGTCAGAGATAGAAGGTGAAAAACCACACTACAACACACTTTCTACCATTGTAAGAAATTTAGAGGACAAAAATTATGTGGCTCATGAAGCCTTTGGCAAAACCCATAGATACTACCCCATAATTTCTAAAGAGAGTTATCGTAAAAAATTCGTGAACGCTAGTATAGTGGATTATTTTGACAACTCATACAAAAACTTGGTATCGTTCTTTGCTAAGGAGGAAAAAATATCGATTGAAGAACTTCAAGAAATAATAGAGCTAATCGAAAAACGTAAATAAATGGAATCGTTTTTAATCTACCTTTTAAAATGTGCCGGTATACTAACACTGTTTTATGGTGTTTATCAACTCTTATTAAAAAAGGAAACCTTTTTCTTTTTCAACAGGCTATTCCTATTTACCGGAATCATTATTTCTACAATATTACCGCTGATCTATGTTACAAAAACGGTAATCTTAAAACTAGCTTCCCAACATTCCTCAATAAATTTTGCCAGGGCCACAGTAGATCAAAGTTGGAACCTTAACTACCTCTATTCCAGTATTACCTTCATATATATTTGTGGAGCCCTTCTATTCTTCTATAGATTGATTAAGGAAATGCGGCATCTTCGAGAACTTATTATCTCTGGGACCAAAAAAGCCGATAATAACACCCTGTATATTAGCAGTGCTAAAAATATTTCACCATTTTCATTTTTCAGATGGATTGTTTACAACCCAAACCTTCATTCGAAAAAAGAATTGGCCACCATACTAGACCATGAAAAGGTACACGCCAACCAATACCATTCTGTCGATATCATATTAATGGAGCTGTTTTTGGCATTACAATGGTTCAACCCAATTGCTTGGCTGTACAGAAAATCCATAAAAGAAAATTTAGAATTTCTAGCGGACGCCACCACCTGCAAATCGCATATCAACAAAAAAGAATATCAATATATCCTTTTGAAACAGGTAATGGGCCAAGGCAATATATCTATAGTAAATCCATTTTTTAATTCATTAATCAAAAAACGAATTGTCATGATCAATCAACATCCTTCAAAAAAATCAAGAGCATTAAAAAGCCTTATTATTATGCCTTTTTTAGCGTTGTTCCTTTTAAGTTTCAATATTAAAAACGACTACAAATTTGAAAACCTTACTACTTATAACAGCACTGAAAAAAGTATTGAGATAGTCATTACCAAGACCACGACCGACCAAGAACTTATCAAAATTAAAAACGACCTGGCAAAAGAGAAAATAGATTTCTCTTACACGACGGCAAGAAACAAGAATGGGGAAATCTCGGCGTTGTCCCTAGACATCTCAGGAGGAAAAAATAGTGCCAATGAGTTCAACAATAGCTTTTCCACCAACGTAGACACCGACACTATTTCACCAACATATATTGTGATAGATCCAGAAAACAACAGTGTTTTTATAGGAAACAAAAAAAACGAGGTTGAAGAAACTACCGAGACCACGGAGAATAGTTCTTTTAAATATAAATCGCAAGATAACAAGCAACCAATGTTCTTCATTGACGGAAAAGAGACCAACTCTAAAGACGTAAATAATCTTAATCCAGATAAAATTGCATCCATGAATGTCTTAAAAGGCAATAACGCTACTAATAAATATGGGAAAAAGGCCAAAAATGGTGTTGTGGAAATAACCACAAAAAAGGACATTGACACAAATAAAGAAGAGCATACTATAGAAATAACCGAGATTAGAGAAAACGACTCGGCCTTTGTAAATTCAATATCTATAAACGGAAAAGAGCCACTGTATTTTATAGACGGAAAAAAGAGCTCATCTAAAAAAGCAAACCAACTTGACCCTAATAAAATTGCCTCGATGAATGTTTTAAAAGGAGCATACGCCATCAAAATATATGGCAAAAAAGCTAAAAATGGGGTCGTGGAAATAACCACCAAAAAATAATCTGTCAGCTCTAAAAGGATTGCTTTTTGTAACGAGCCGCTGCACATAAAGTAGCGGCTTCTTTATTTGTACAAAGAACGAAATGTAACCAAAAAAAGCATTTTTTTTAATGAAACGGCTCTACAAAATAGAAAACAACCCAAAATACCCCCTTCACACATATAAAAAATAAACAATATACTCTATTTTATATTACATTCTAAAACATCATTCAAAGTATAAAAATAAAATTCATAATAAAATACATTATTTTACTTACATTATTGTATGCAATAATATTATTTTATCCAAAATCTCTTGTACAGAAGTATTCAACTTATATATCTTACCGAAACTTATATTAGAACAATAATTTAATCAACCTAAAACCACACAGATGATTACCTTATTAAAAATTATTATTTTACTACTCATAACGCTTGTTGTACACTACCTATAAAACCGATTAAAACAGTCCGTTTAACCCTAGCAACAACCTTAAACAAAGCTAAATGAGAATAGCTGGTTTCCCCAGCATTAAATTTCAAGGTCCTGACCAAGTAACGTGATCGCTTACAATTTTGTATGTTTGTGAAAATCATTTTCTTTGAAAAAGACATTCTTCAAGATTTTGGCAAAATTGAACAAGGCACTGCTTCCCTCCTACTCAAAAAGAGGGATAGATTTGTCAAAGGCCAGTAAATTTCAATTGGCCATTATTGGCTGGCGGTATTTTGTTACCACCAAAGCTATATCCTAATATGTTATCAAGGAATTAACCGGATGCGATTTTATCTTTTCTCTTCCGTTCAGAAAAGAAAGTTCTATCAAAAAGCTAAATTGAACAATTTCGCCTCCTAATTTCTCCACCAATTTACCTGCGGCCATTGCTGTTCCGCCAGTGGCCAGCACATCATCGTGAATTAGCACTTTCTCTCCCTTTTCTATACCGTCTATATGAATCTCCAAGGTATCGGTACCATATTCCAGATCATACGCTTCGCTTAACGTTTTATAGGGCAATTTGCCAGGTTTTCTAATGGGAACAAAACCGGCCTGCAATCGTTCGGCCAGCATAGGCCCAAAAAGAAACCCCCTACTTTCCATACCCACTACTTTATCTATTTTAGTTTCAAGTAGACCATCTACCAAATGTTCCGACGCAGCTTTTAAAGCCTTATAGTCTTGAAGTAAGGGAGTTATGTCTTTAAAAACAATACCTTTTTTAGGAAAATCGGGCACATCTCTTATATAGCTTTTAAAATCCATGTATTATAAAGGGTCTTAATTTTGTGGTAAATGTAAAAAGAAATATATTTGCACCCCGCTATTGCTAAAATAGCTAAAAAATGGCCTCGTGGCGCAACTGAATAGCGCATCTGATTACGGCTCAGAAGGTTACAGGTTTGAATCCTGTCGAGGTCACTAATAAATCGAAAAGCAAGCAAAATCTTAAAGCTTGCTTTTTTGATTTTGTGCCTTTTTGATTTTCAGCGCGGAGCGTTAAGGATGTGAAACAATCCTGTCGAAGTCACTACTTATAAAGCAAAAACCCCAGTGCATACTGGGGTTTTTCTTTATATTCATTTTCCTCAATTAAATCATGAGGAGCTTAATAAGCTACCTTTTTATCTATTCATAAAAATCGTTTTTATTTTTTTATTTCCCATTAAAGAAAATCATTACCCCTATTACGATAATAACCACGATTACAGAAATAGCGATATCTACCCAAGAGTAACTACTCTTATTATTTTTCTTTTCTTCTTCCGTGATGGTCCCAAAAGTTAAATTAACGATCTGTTCCCTATCCGGTGCTTTTGTTAAATGACTTACGACTATAATAAATAGGATACAGAACAGGAAGAACCACGCTCCAAAGCTTAAAAAATTCATATCGCCCAATTGATACAGAAAACTATCCGTATCAAAATTACCTTTGGTAAGCTCTAAAGTAATTCTTAAAAACGCTACAACGATACCCATGATCAATGTAGCAAAAGCACCGGTGGCATTAATTCTCTTATAGAAAATACCCAATAAGAAGACTGCCGTAATCGGAGGGGCTATATAAGACTGTACACTTTGCAGGTATTCATAAAGAACCCCAGAAATATTTGCCATGATAGGAATCCAAATAATCCCGATAATCACAACAAAAACCGTCGCTATCTGTCCGGTTCTGACCAATTTTTTCTCGGGGGCATTCGGTTTTAGCTTTTTATAAATATCCACAGTAAACAATGTAGAGCATGAATTAAAGACCGAGGCAAGCGAACTCATCAAGGCCGCCAATAAACCTGCCGCTACCAATCCCCTTAAGCCTGAGGGCAACAAATTGCTCATCAATACAGGAAACGCTTCATCTGCATTTTCCCAATGTAACTCTCCCCTCATTTTCAAGGTAAGAGCGATCACCCCCGGTATCAAGAATAGGAACACAGGCAAAAGTTTAAGCAAGGCCCCAAAAATGGTTCCCCTTCTGCCTTCTTTAATGTTTTGCGCTGTCAATGCCCGTTGTACTATATATTGATCTGTACACCAATACCAAATACCCACAATGGTACTTGTAATCAACAATGAAGGCCATGGAAAATCTGGATCAGTTGCCGGTCTCCACATATTAAAATATTCAGGACCCAAGGTATCTACCATACTGCCCCAACCACCAACTTTATCTAAACCTATAAAAGTTAGCACAGCTGCCCCGATAATCAAAAGAACGGCCTGCAAAGTCTCTGTATACACAACAGCACGCATACCACCCAAAACGGTATACACCCCTGTTAACAATACGGTGGCAATGGCACCCGTCCAAAAATCTATGCCAAGCAATGCGGAGACCACTACGCCACCAGCATAAATGGTTACCGATATTTTAGTAAGCACATAGGCCACAATAGAAAAGATTGAGAGCACCCATCTAGAGCGCGCATCAAACCGCTTCTCTAAAAACTCGGGCATGGTAAACACCCCACTACGGGCATAAAAGGGTAAAAACACCCAGCCCAAGATCAAGACCACCCAAGCCTGTACCTCATAAATTAACAAAGGCAACTTATTACTTGCCCCTGTACCTGCCAAGCCCACAACATGTTCAGAACCAATATTGGACGCGAATATAGAAGCCCCTACTACAAACCATCCCACATTTCTTCCTGCCAGAAAATAGTCTTCTGTATTTGCCTTCTTCTTACGGATAACCCAAATGGCTATACCCACCAGAAGTAGAAAGTATAACGATATACTTACCCAGTCCCATGTATCTAATTGTTTCATAATAATTGGTTATTTGGTTGCTAGTTTAAAGGTTGTTTTAGTCCTATATTTTTTGCCCGGCTCTAGAACTACGGAAGGAAACCCAGGTTGGTTGGGCGAATCCGGATAATGTTGGGTCTCTAAACAAAAGCCACTTCTTTTAGCATAAGTCCCCCCATTTGGAGCGGGTAGTGTTCCATCCAAAAAATTACCCGAATAAAATTGTATTCCCGGTTCTGTCGTTAAAACTTCCAGCGTACGCCCAGTACCTGAATGGTAAGCCTTTGCTACCGAACGATAACCTTTTTCAGCCTCCTTAAGAACCCAACAGTGATCAAAACCTCCGCCCAACTTTATCTGTTCGTCGTTAGCATCAATATCTTTGCCTATCAACTTCGGTTCCCTAAAGTCGAAAGGAGTTCCTTCAACAGAGGCCAAATCTCCCGTAGGAATCAACCCGCCATCGACCGGAACATATGTATCGGCCGCAATTTGCAATTCATGGTCCAAAATTGGTCGCGAAAAATTACCGGAAAGATTAAAATACGAATGCTGGGTAAGGTTTACCACAGTAGTCTTGTCAGTGGTAGCCTCATATAAAACATCTAAACTATTATCCTTGTTCAACGTATAGGTGACAACGGTTGCCAGATTTCCTGGAAAACCTTCTTCCATATCCTTACTTAGGTAACTTAATTTTAAAGAAGCATAGGAATCGGATTCCTCTATACCTTCTACCTGCCATACAACTTTGTCAAAGCCTTTGATTCCACCGTGCAGGCTATTCTCTCCATTATTCTTCGCCAAGGTATATTCGGTACCATTTAAATTGAATTTTCCTTTTGCAATTCGGTTGCCATATCTCCCAACCAAAGCTCCAAAAAATGGATTTTCTTTTTCATACTGCTCCAAATTATCAAAACCTAGAACAACATTTTCAACCTTTCCATTTTTATCGGGAGCCTTTAAAGAAGTGATACGCCCCCCATAAGTAATAACATCCACTGAAATGCCCCCTTCATTGTTTAAAGTAAACAACGCCACCTTTTCGCCTTCTTGTGTGACCCCAAAATCACTTTTTTCAATATTCACAGACTTTGTTTTCGGTACCGACGCTTCGTCACTAGTTTTATTCATGGTCTTCTGTTTACAATTAACGTTAAAAACAAATATACCCAACAGGATAATTGAATTACCCAATTTAAAGAATGGTTTCATAATTAGATGTATTACAAATTATTTTTGAACAAATGATAATATGCCTCATTGGCATTTAACTGATTTTTTAAATCTCTGACAGTTGTATTTTTATCTATCACCACCAACTCAATTCCTGCCATTTCCGCAAAATCTTCGATAAACTCAGTGGTCAAAGCCTGCGTATACACTGTATGATGAGCCCCACCCGCCAAGATCCAAGACGTAGCGGCAATCTCTAAATCGGGTTTGGGGTCCCACAATACCCGTGCAACGGGTAAATTAGGTAATTTACCCATGGGGTTCACTGCTTCTACCTCATTGACCACCAACCTAAAACGATTTCCTAGATCTACCAGAGATACGTTAATGGCCGGACCGGCAGGGGCGTTGAAAACCAAGCGAACCGGGTCCTCTTTCCCTCCAATTCCTAAGGGGTGTACTTCACAAGAAGGTTTTGCATCAGCGATCGAAGGGCATATTTCCAACATATGAGACCCCATTACATACGATTTTTCTGGAGTAAAATGATACGTATAATCCTCCATAAAAGATGTTCCTCCATTAAGATCCCTGGCCATTACTTTCATAGCCCTTAGTAAGGCAGAAGTTTTCCAATCTCCCTCACCTCCAAAACCATAACCGTCCGCCATTAACCTTTGAACAGCAATACCCGGTAATTGTTTCAATTCGCCAAGATTCTCAAAAGTATCCGTAAATGCCTTAAAGCTACCTTGATCCAAGAAAGCCCTTAAACCCAGTTCAATTTTTGCCGCATCTACCAAAGACTGTCTTTTTGCTCCTCCTATTTGTAAATCGTTACTTAATTCATACAAATTGTCATACTCTTCCAACAGAGCATCCACTTCTACTTGTGTTACCTTTTTTATATGATCTACCACATCAGAGGAATCATACCCGTTCACCGAAAAACCAAATCTCAATTGGGCCTCTACCTTGTCGCCATCCGTTACAGCAACCTCTCTCATATTGTCCCCCAACCTTGCTACCTTTAGATGCTGAAATTCATTCCACCCCAAGGCCACACGAGCCCAGTTACCAAGTTTTTTTTGAAGTTTTTCCTCTTTCCAATGCCCAACAATAATTTTCCTGTCCTTGCGCATTCTGGTCATCATATGGCCAAATTCCCTATCACCATGGGCAGACTGGTTTAGATTCATAAAATCCATATCTATAGATTCCCAAGGCACCTCAGCATTAAATTGTGTATGTAGATGACATAGCGGTTTACTCAACAAACTCAACCCTTTTATCCACATTTTTGCAGGCGAGAAAGTATGCATCCAAGCAATTATACCGATACAGTTTTTTGTTGAACTTGCCAAAAGACAGATATCCGTTATTTCAGCAGGAGTTTTAACGGTGGGTTTATAAACAATTTTTATCGGAATATTATTGGAAACATTAAAGCCTTTGACAATTTCTTGTGAATTTTCAGCTACTTGCTTAAGTGTTTCAGGACCATATAAATGCTGGCTACCCGTGACAAACCATACTTCTTTTTCAACCATAGTCGATTTCGTATATTTATTATTGTTCTTGTTGACCGTAATAGGCGTTCTTGCCATGCTTACGCTCATAGTGTTTTTTTATTAATCCTTCTTTTAATCTTGGCGCGTTAGGATTTATCTGAAGTGTTAGGTACGCCATTTGCGCGACGGTCTCCAAAACCTTACTGTTATACACAGCTTTCGCAGCAGTCTTTCCCCAAGTAAAGGGGCCATGGTTGCCCAATAGCACCATTTCTACTTCTTGGGGGGATAATCCTCTTTCCTTGAAACAATCAATAATCTGTATTGCCGTATTATGCTCATAGTTTCCTTCTATAAGACTATCTTTCATTGGTTCGGCACAAGGTATATCTGCCGTTAAATGATCGGCATGTGTTGTCCCAAAAACAGGAATATCTTTCTGTGCTTGCGCCCAGGCCACCGAATAAGTTGCATGTGTATGGGCTATACCTCCAATATGGCCCCAATTTTTATAAAGAAACGCATGAGTTTTAGTATCAGAAGATGGTCTCATCGTACCCTCTACAATAGTATTGTTATAATCCAATACCACAATATCTTCCGGTCTAAGCTTCTCATAGGGCACACCGCTTGGTTTAATTGCAAACACACCACTATTTCTATCTACGGAACTGACATTACCAAAAGTATAAATAACCAAGCCTAGATCGTTAAGCTCAATATTAGCCTCAAAACATTCTTCTTTAAGTTCTTTATATTTTGCCCCCATATTATTTAGTTTTTTTAATTGAACTTTCAACAAAATCGCCCAAATCCGTATATAAGTCCATTAATTGTTGGTATATAGCTATGGTTTCTTTTTGTGGGCGATACTCGGCCTCGAATTCACTTCCCATTTGTGCGCTTGCCTCTACTACATTAGAATAAATACCAGAAGCTACAGCTGCATAGATAGCAGCGCCCAAAGCAGGAGCCTGATCCGAGGCAGCAACTTTTATGGGCATGTTCATAACATTTGCCAAGGTTTGCATAATATAGGGTGATTTTCTAGCTACTCCTCCAATACCGATAACCGTATCTATTTTAACCCCTTCTTCTTGAAAACGGTCCGCTATCTTTTTTGAACCGAAACAAATGGCATTGACCAAGGCTTTGAAAATATGCGGAGCCCTACTACCCAGTGACAAGTTTGAAATTGCACTTTTAAGATTTTGGTCCGCATCCGGGGTTCTTCTACCATTGATCCAGTCCAGTGCTATTGGTATACTCTCCGACAATGGAATAGCCTCGGCCGCAATCGAAAGTTCGGCAATGAATTTGCTTTCGAGTTCATTCTTTAAATTCTCCTTTTGTTGACCGGACAAAATTTCAGAGGTCATCACCAAATTATCTATAGGCCAGGCAAGCAGCTCTTTAAACCAAGCCAGTAAATCGCCAAAAGCGGACTGCCCTGCCTCTAATCCGATCATATCGGGTATAACAGAACCGTTTACCTGACCACAAATACCTTTAATGGTTTTACCATCAACAGCCTTTGCATCTGCCACAATAATATCGCAAGTAGAAGTACCCATGACCCTAACAAGGGCATTTTCAGTTATTCTGGCACCGACCGCCCCTGAATGGGCATCAAACGTACCGACCGCTATAGCCGTATCTGTGGTCAGACCTAATTTATCCGCCCAATCTTTGCTCAAATTACCAGCGACCTCATCTGAGGTATAGGTCTCATCGTACAAATTATCTCTTAAATCCGCTAAATATGGATCCAACAACGCTAAAAATTCTTTAGGAGGCAATCCTCCCCAGCTCTCGTGCCACATTGCTTTATGACCTGCAGCACATCTACTTCTTTTAAAAGACCGTAAGTCTTTATTTTCTATAAGAAGGTAGGTCATTAGATCACAATGCTCCATCCAAGTATATGCTTTGTTCTTCACCTTCACATCTTCTTTGACAACATGGGCTATCTTCGCCCAAAACCATTCAGAAGAATAGATACCACCTACGTATTTTGTAAAGTTCTCTCCCCCCCAACTTTCCGCTAATTGATTGATACGTTCGGCTTCATTAATAGCGGTATGGTCTTTCCAAAGTACCATCATGGCATTCGGATTCTCTTGAAAACCATCCACCAAGGCCAAGGGAGTGCCATCTTTGGTTACCGGTATGGGAGAAGATCCCGTAGTATCTATGCATATGCCCTTAACATCTTTTGAGTCTACCTTACTCTTATCCATGACGGATTTTATAGTAAACTCCAACCCCTCTATATGATCAAGAGGATGTTGTCTAAATTGATTAATGGACGGATCACAGTATTTCTTTTCTTTCCACCTCCTGTACCAATGAACCTCAGAAGCGATTTCTTTACCGTTCTCCGAATCAATTAGTACGGCCCTAACGGAATCTGAACCATAATCCAAGCCAATAACAAACCTTTTCATACTATAATTCAATTTTTACGAAGTAAACACAAGATTATAAAGTGCTAAAAAACTTTATGAACATATATTTGTTTACAAGGCGAGAGGCAATAACAAAACCGCCTACCCAACAACACAGCATCTCCTACTAAAAAATTACACTCCATTGTTTTAAACATGATTTTTATAGTTCATAACTCACCTCTTAATTTCATTTTTATAATTATACTACCTATTCTTCATCAACATAAAACAAAAAGGGACACAACATAAAGTTCTGAAATGCCCCCTATCTAACTAACTCAACAAACTATCTTCCACCCTACTCAACTAACCTAAAAACATCCGAAGAGAAGACTATATCTTTTCTTGTATTGAAGAAGAAATAAAAGTACTTGCGAACATTTTAATACTCTTCAATTTACACTTTACATTTCTCAATACTTCATTTTGAACTCATAAGAAAATACATCAAAACTTATTAAATGTATTTTTTACACATGTAAATAAAGAGAATAATATTTACATAAACAAATTACATTACGTGTATTTTTGACACTAAAAGAAAAAAAACTATATAATCCGTAAAAAACTACATGCTAAAACTCTATTTAGAGTTTATAATACATATACTAAAAGTTGATATGAAACCCAATTACGATGAATTTGAACTATTTCTACTATCGTAGTTAAGTTCTTTTAAAACAAGCCTAACATTTGTATATAAAATATTCATGACAATAGATTAATGATTTACATTAAACCTTACTGCACAGTCAAATAAACTATTAAAACACATACCCATTCATATATTATTGAATTGAATGACGTTTACTATCGAAAATAGCCTCAGGTATCTCAAAAAACAGACTATACACCAAATATGGCTTTGGAATAAGGATCGTATTTTTTCCATTAAACTAAGCAGGTAGTACAACTTTCCATACGATTTTAGCACCAAATCACGACTCCTAACATTTCAAAAGAAAGCATCGATTACTTCCGCTAGTAACGAAATAATTCTTCATAGTACCCAAATGAGGGACATGTAACCTCCTAAAATCAAATCAGCAAAAAAAGAAAAAACTCCTATTACCCAACAATAGCTTATAACTTTTGACCAACCTCATATTCACAATTAAACTTTAATTTTGATATTTTCTCAAAAGTATCTTCTATAATGCCATGTAAATCACTAAAAATAACTCCTTGAGCTATAAAATAAATATAAAAGCGTAATTTTAACACTTATTCTTCGCAAACGCCTTTCCCTTCAAATTAAATTATCGTAGAGCAAGCTTTCATAAATTTATATTTATTGTTAATTTGTCCACATACAAAAAAATAAATGGTTCTTAGCAGTTACAAAAATGAAGACAAGGTCTTACTCGCCTTAGACTGTATAATTTTCGGTTTTGATCAAGAAGAGTTAAAAATATTATTGGTAAAAAGAGACTTTGAACCAGAAAAAGGCAAATGGTCCCTGATAGGTGGTTTTCTTAAAAAAGAAGAAAATTTAGATGAAGCTGCTACTAGGATACTGCGCTATTTGACAGGGCTTAACAATATTTACATGGAGCAACTATATACTTTCTCAAAGGTTGATCGTGACCCTGCGGAAAGAACCATATCGGTCGCTTATTATGCTTTGATAGATATTGCCACCCACGATAAGGCACTCTTAAAACAGAATCCCGTACAGTGGTTCAGTTTAAAGGAAGCGCCAAAATTAATATTTGATCACCACCTTATGGTAGAGAAGGCAATATCTCGTTTAAGAAGAAGGGCACTTACCAAGCCTATAGGTTTTGAGCTATTGCCTCCAAAATTTACCATGCGCCAACTTCAAAAACTATACGAGGCCATTTTGGACAAAAAATTGGATAAACGTAACTTCATCAATAAATTCAATTCTTTGGATATATTGATCAAACTAAATGAAAAAGATATGTCATCTTCCAAAAAAGGTGCTTTTCTATTTAAATTTGATGAAGAAAAATACCGTAGAAAGGTGGAAGACGGTTTTATATTTAAAATTTAACCCTTATCCACTACTATTAGACATGGTTTTAAAGCAGAAATCATCGCACAAACTCTACCCTAACAATATCTATTGTTGACCAATTTTACTTGATTCATAAAATCCTTGACCTTATCAAGAAATATTTCCCCCTATTTATAACTATTTTTAGTTAAAATCATCATAAATATGTTATATAAATAGTACTATAATTGCTTCCAATTAAGAAAGAATTGCGTAATTTGATATTTATGTTAACTTTGAAAAAAAACATTAATGGATTTACTTGAAAAAGCTCAGGAATTTGAAAGTCGAAAAATGAGCAATATGTCCACCAGTGACCGAGTGGAGGCATCCAGGGAAGCAAAAGCTTTAATATTGAGTATCAACGAAGTTTACAAAGAAACAAAAGATGCTAACCTTATGGATGTTATGAAGCGTCTAACAGAGAAAAAGAAAAAAATTGAAAAACGTTTAAACGGTGTTCCACTGGTTTAAACCTTTATCGATTCTTGTTCTTAATTAGTGCTGAAAATTATAGTAGCACATACAATCTATAAAAAAGCAAGGCCCCTTATTTTAAAATAAGGTGCCTTGCTTTTTTACATCGGATAGTTGCCTCAATAGCCTATTGTTCCTTATCCTTTATATTTATCTTTTTACCCATTTTTTTTGCACTGCCTTGTTTAAAAAATTCATCTTTACCCCTACCAAAACCAACTATTGTGCATACCCAAAAATTAGTCAAAAAACTAAATGAACTATTTAGTTTTATCTTTCGAAACTTTTTTATCTTTTTAGTTTTCCTTTGTTTTACGATGGCCTTTATATTTATGTATATACATGTAATATAGAACCATAATCCTACTGGAGTAAAAAATAGTTGTGAACTAGAAAAGAAGTAGTGGTCAACAACAGCCACCTAAACTATCTCGGCACTTAAACCAGCGTTCAACAATGCCGAACAACGTGGTTCCAGATCACTATACTCCCCAGTTTTAACCGTACACTTGCCTTTGTAATGTACTATTAAAGCACATTGCTCGGCCTGCTCTGGGGTATGATCACATATGGCGATCAATGTATCAATGACATGATCAAAGGTATTCACATCATCATTAAACAGTACAATTTCATTTTGTTTTACCGTTTCTTCCTCTAAAAGGAGCTCTTCGGAAATTTTTTCTTTAGTGCCCATCATTTTCTGTTTAATTATCTCTAAATTACATATTTTGCCGCAACCCAATTATTCTTTTCAATATTTTTTTCGAACTTCAAACCTATTTCCGAACACTTATCGGTAATCAATTTTAAATCTTCGGTGTAAAAACCGCTTAACAAAAGAATTCCATTTTCTTTTAAGCAAGCTCTATAGTCGGGTATGTCCGATAGGAGTATATTTCTATTGATGTTCGCAATAATAACATCGTACTTTTTATCCCCTAAAAGACTTGCATCACCTTCATAGACCTGAATAAAACCTACATTGTTTCTCTCAACGTTCTCTTTTGCATTTAAATAGCACCAATTGTCGATATCTATGGCATCTATGGGGTTACCCCCAAGTTTTGCCGATAAAATTGCCAAGACCCCCGTACCGCAACCCATATCAAGAACACTTTTACCTTTCAAATCTAATAACAGCAGGTGTTGTAGCATCATATGCGTGGTTTCATGGTGTCCGGTGCCAAAACTCATTTTAGGCTCTATGACAATATCATACTTCACATCTTTCTTTTCATGAAAGGGTGCTCTGATCATACATATATCCTCTACCAATATGGGTTGAAAATTTTGTTCCCAAGTAGCATTCCAATTCTCTTGCTCTATTTCTTTTACTACAAACTCTATCTTAAAATTCGGGTTTTTGAGTATCTCTAGATTTTGAAGCATTTCTTTCTCCCAATCTTCTTTTTGAATATATGCCAAAATACCTGTTTCTTCCTCAACAAAACTTTCAAAACCAAGTTCTCCCAATTCGGCAATAAGAATATCGGAAGCAGGTTGTAACGGTGCCACTTTAAACCGGTATTCTATATAAATAGTGTTACTCATTTAAAACAATTTAAAAAAGGGTATCGAAGATACCCTTTGTTCATATAATTGAAAAAATAAATTTTCCTTTGTTCTGTACTTATATTGCTTTGATAATATCTATAAAATCGTTCGCCACCAAAGAAGCACCACCAATAAGTCCACCATCTACATCCGGTTTAGAAAAAATCTCGGCTGCATTTCCGGGCTTTACACTACCACCGTATAGTATGGAAACATTATCGGCAACAGATGCATCAAAGGCTTCGGCAATTGTTTTTCTGATAAAGGCATGCATTTCCTGTGCTTGCTCAGGAGAAGCCGTTTCCCCCGTGCCAATGGCCCAAACGGGTTCGTATGCCAAAATAATTTTGCTCCATGCATCCTTATCCAAAGAAAACAGGGCATTCTTTAATTGACTTTCGACTACTTTAAAGTGATTTCCCGATTTACGGTCCTCTAACTCTTCGCCAAAACAGAACATTACCCTAATACCATTTTTTAAGGCTGTTTTTATTTTCTTGGCCAAGATTTCGTCGGTCTCCCCAAAATAAGCTCTTCTTTCCGAATGGCCAATGATACAGGTATCAACACCTATATTCAAAAGCATATCGGCAGAAATTTCACCTGTATAGGCACCACTTTCGGCAAAATGCATATTCTGTGCAATGACCTGAATACTGGAATTTTCAAGATTACGAACCGCTGCAGATAAATTTACAAAAGTGGGTGCCACCATAACCTCTGCTTCAGAATCTGGCAACTTACCTGACAATTCTGTCAATAAAGTTTCCGTTTCCTCCAAATTCTTGTTCATTTTCCAATTTCCTGCAACTATTTTACTTCTCATTATCTTATTGTTTGTTTCTAAATTTAAATTCGTTTTTGCGGTACACTATCAATCGAACACCAACTCGTCCAAATCATTATAATGTACTTTTTGTTTTATAGTACCTTTCTCTAAGACAAGCACCCCTGGGTTAGATCTCACGATTGTTTTTAAAGTTGTCTCATCCGTAAAATAGAACTCAAAATTCAAGTCATATTTTTTAACCAATTCATTAGTTTGGTCAGAAGAAGAGGCAGACATTCCTATTACTTTATATCCTTTATTGGATGCTTGATCGGAAACCTTCTTTATTTGACTGAACATATCTAGGTTAGCCTTGCGCAGATCATATGCGATTACCATTACCAATTTGGGTTCTTGCAATAAACCAGCGGCAAAATCCTCTCCATTTTGCTCTATGGTAAAATCATGTACGGGAGGTTCGTACCCCTTCTGGATCTCTTCGGTCTCTACACCAATAAATTCTCCATCTACCGTTGGATAATCTCCGTTGGTAACTATTACCTCTTCTGTACCGTTCACATTAAACTTCCATGCATATTCGTATACAGGCTTTGGGGCTCCTTCCGGTATACCCATGCCTTCCTCTATATTTTTCCCGATTTCATATGGTCTAAAATCTATTACCGGTAAATGATTTAATACATAATAGGCATATACAACACAGGCGACTAACGAAAGTGCTACGATCACCTTTGTGGTAAATGGCCTGAACAAGGGTTTTATATATTTTCCACCAAAGAACAATAGTAATATAAGCACCAACAAAACCACATCTTTAGTAAAAGACTCCCATGGTGTTAATTTGATGGCATCACCAAAGCACCCACAATCCGTCACTTTATTGAAGTACGCGGAGTAAAAAGTTAAAAAGGTAAAGAAAACGATCATGCCCAGAAGGCTCCACAGTGTAAATTTTGGTTTATAACCTACAATCAACAATACCCCCAACAGCACTTCTAGAATAACCACAAAAATAGAAATCGCCAAAGCGTAAGGCTCAAAAAAGGGAAGATTCAACACCCCTTGACTAAAGTATTCTTCCAGTTTAAATGAAAACCCGACAGGATCGTTCAGTTTAATATAACCACTGATAATAAATAATACACCTACAAAAATTCTGACTACACCTAATATATACTTCATAAAAGCTTATGATTTTATTCCTAAATTTAAATGTATCAAGGCAAAAACAGCGTAATTTATCATATCCTGATAATTTGCATCTATGCCTTCGCTTACCAATGTTTTTCCTTTATTGTCCTCTATTTGTTTGACCCTTAACAGCTTCTGAAGTATCAAATCGGTCAGGGAACTTACCCGCATATCTCTCCACGCCTCACCGTAATCATGATTCTTGTTCAGCATTAATTCCTTTGTAACAGCAATGTGCTTTTTATATAGTTCAATCGCCTCTTCAGGGCTAAGATCGGGTTGGTCGGCCACTCCTAGTTCTAACTGGATCAAAGCCATTACCGAGTAATTGACAATACCTATAAATTCGGATATCTCCCCTTCATCTACCTTTCTTACCTCATTTTCTTGAAGACTGCGTATTCTTTGAGCCTTTATAAATATTTGATCCGTGAGAGAAGGTAACCTTAAAATGCGCCATGCACAACCATAATCTCGCATCTTTTTCTCATATAACTCTCGGCAGACTTTTATTACAGCATCATACTGCTCTCCGGTTTTTTGCATGTGATTCTTTCTAATTTGTGTAAATTTCGCTTAAAATTTTGTAACCATCAAAGTTGACGCTTTAAACTTAAAAGTAATAATCTATTAAGCAACATAGAACAGATGACCATTAATTGCAAGGGAAAACTTATAGATTTGAACAGCCCCAAAGTTATGGGCATAGTAAACATCACCCCAGATTCTTTCTACGATGGTGGCAAACACAAAGATGATGCTAGCATTTTAAGGCAGGTAGAGAATATGCTCGTGAACGGAGCAACATTTATAGATATAGGGGCATACAGTAGCAGACCTGGCGCCACAGAAGTTTCTACCTCCGAAGAACTAAAAAGATTACTGCCGGTCTTACATTTAATTTTAAAAGAATTTCCTGATATTTTATTATCCATAGACACTTTTAAAGGCAAAGTTGCCGAAGAAGCGATACAAGTGGGAGCAGCTATCATCAATGATATTTCTTCTGGTCTTTTGGACGAAGGTATGTTGACCGTAATTGCCAAATACAATGTTCCGTACATAATGATGCACATGCGCGGAACCCCAAAAACAATGCAGCAATATACCGATTATGAAAATCTGATCACCGATATGCTCTTTTTCTTTTCACAACAAACAAACAAAGCCACATCACTGGGCATAAAAGATATTATAGTAGATCCCGGTTTTGGATTTTCTAAAACATTACAACAAAACTATGAGCTCTTAAACAAATTAAATCTTTTAAAAATTACCGACAAACCTATATTGGTCGGTATTAGCAGAAAGTCGATGATTTACAAATTATTGGGTACAGACCCCCAAAACGCGCTAAACGGTACTACGGCACTAAATATGCTGGCCTTGGAAAAAGGTGCCAATATTCTGCGTGTTCACGATGTTAAGGAAGCTATGGAATGCGTAAAAATTTATGATCAATTAACCGCTTAATATGTAAGTGGTTTTTTGTGTGTCTATTTTTGTTAATTTTACACAAACGGCTTTACTTGGATTTTTTGAATTTTATCGACTTTAAGATTACCGATATACTTGATATCGTTTTAGTGGCCGTACTTCTCTACTACGTGTACAAGTTGGTACGTGGTTCGGTCGCTATCAATATTTTTATAGGAATTGTCATCGTCTGGGCCTTCTGGAAGCTTACAGAACTTTTGGGCATGGAGATGATAAGCAGTATCGTTGGTGCCTTTATGCAAGTTGGCCTTATTGCACTGATCATTGTTTTTCAACAAGAAATCAGAAAATTCCTTTTAATGATCGGATCCACCAATTTTGCCAATAAAAGAAACTTTATAAAACACTTCAAATTTTTAAAACCAGAAGGTGAAACCACCAATACCGATGTTGATGCCATTCTAAGAGCTTGTGAAAAAATGGCCTCTTCCAAAACAGGTGCCCTTTTGGTAATAGAAAGAGGTAATTCATTGGATTTCGTAAAAAATACGGGAGATCACATGAATATTGAAATTTCACAACCAATTATCGAGAGTATCTTCTACAAAAACAGCCCCTTACATGACGGCGCAGCCGTTATAGTCGACAATTTTATCGTAGCCACACGGGTCATCTTACCTGTATCCAACGAACGTAACATTCCTTTAAGGTTTGGGTTAAGACATAGGGCCGCCATTGGTATTTCTGAAAAAACAGATGCCCTATGTTTGGTGGTAAGTGAAGAAACAGGTTTAATTTCCTATATTAAACACGGAGAGTTTATAAAATACAATTCTTTAAACGAATTGGCTGCCATGATAAAAAAGGATTTGACCTAATGGAATGTAAGAATTGTAACGATAACTTACGAACAGATTATTCTTACTGTCCCAATTGCGGTGCTAAAGTAATACGCAACCGACTTACCGTAAAAAGTTTATGGGGAGATATCATAGAACGCTATTTTAATCTTGATAATACTTTTCTAAAAACATTTATACACCTATTTACAAAGCCAGAAGTGGTAACGGAAGGCTACATAAAAGGGATTCGCAGAAAATACCTTAACCCAATAAGTTATTTAGGTATATCTATAACACTTTCCGGTTTTTTGGTATTTCTGATAAAAAAAGTTGGACTAAACATTAATGTTGATTTTTGGGGTATGGGCACTACCAGCATAGCCCAAGAAAAATTAATGGACACCATATACGACTATCAAGCTCTTCTGTTTATACTATACATACCAATGATGTCAATGGCCGGATGGTTATGCTTTAGGGAAAAGAAGTATAATTTTTCTGAAAGGTCCATCATATTTATTTATTCATTGGCGCATTATTCCCTCTCAATTTTCATTCCTTCTTGTATCATAATTTTGTTCAACCCTGAAGCGTATGGTATTTTTGGTCTGACCGCCCTGTTGTTCATGTATTTGTACACGGCATTTGTTATAAAAAGAGTGTCAAAGGAAAAAGGGATAGAGCTTTGGTCCAAAGTATTTATTTTTTGGACACTTTTTACCATTATGTACTTTAGCCTATCAATAGTAATACCCATTATTATGTTGATTCTTGGAACGATCAACCTTGAAGATTTTAGGCCTAGGAAAATCTAAGAACCGTTAAGCGACCTCTTCTGCCAAAAATTGGGCTTCGTACAAACCGCGATAGTAGCCATCTTTTTTCAGAAGCTCTTGGTGCGTACCAATCTCCACTATTTTACCGGCATCCATCACTATAATCTTATCCGCCTTCTTAATGGTAGCCAACCTATGTGCAATGACTATTGATGTTCTACCTTCCGTAATTTTTTCGGTAGCCCTCTGTATCAATTGTTCAGAATAGGTGTCTATAGACGAGGTAGCTTCGTCCAACACCAAAATACTGGGCTTACTCACGTAGGCACGTAAAAATGCGATCAGCTGCCTTTGCCCACTAGACAACATAGTACCACGTTCTTTTACGTTATAATCGTAACCATCGGGTAAACTGGCGATAAACTCGTCTACGCCAATAGCTTTGGCCGCTCGTTCTATATCTAAGACGGATACGGACGGATTTTTCAGTGAGATATTATTGGCAATAGTGTCCGCAAAAAGAAAAACATCTTGCAACACTACTGCTATGTGAGCCCTTAAAGAAGCCAACTTATAGTCTTTTATATCAATACCATCTACCAATATGGTACCTGAATTAATTTCATAAAATCTGTTCAACAAGTTTATTATTGTGGATTTACCGGCTCCGGTAGCCCCTACTATTGCCACTGTTTCCCCAGCGTTTACACTAAACGAGATCCCGTGCAACACTTCTTCGTCCTCTAAATAACCAAACCGAACATCTTTAAATTCAATACTTCCCTTTACTTCTTCTTTCTCCACAGTACCCAAATCATCAATAGAACTGTCCGTATCCAAAATTTTAAAAACCCTATTGGCCGCCACCATACCCATTTGCAAGGTGTTAAATTTATCGGCAATTTGTCGCAAAGGCCTAAACAACAGATCTATCAACATTATAAAAGCAAAAACAGTACCCGCAACATCATCAGAAATATTGGCAACGTTTTCCAATCCGCCGTACCATACGACCAAACCAACCGTAATCGAAGAAACGATTTCGGCTATTGGAAAGAAAATAGAGTTGTACCAAACCGTTTTTAACCAAGCATTTTGGTGCTTTTCATTAATTTTTCTAAACTTTTCACTTTCTATTTTTTCACGGGTAAAGAGCTGTACTATCTTCATTCCCGTAATTCGTTCCTGTACAAATGAATTTAAGTTAGATACCTCTGCCCTTACCTCTGTAAAAGCGACTTTCATTGCCTTTTGAAACAATCTGGTGGCGTAAAGAATAATTGGTAAGACAGCAAAAACAATCAAGGCCAATTTCCAGTTTATGTACACCATGACACCTGCAGCCACCAACATTTTCAATAAATCGGCCACTATCACAAAAAAACCTTGACTGAATATCTCACCAATACGCTGCATATCTGCCACGGCCCTGGTAACCAATACACCCAAAGAAGAGTTATCAAAGTATTTCATTCGAAACCCTAGCATCTTCTTAAACAGGTTTATCCTTACATCCCTAATAACCGATTCACCCAACCAGTTTGCATAATAATTAAAACATAACTGACTTATAACTTGGCCTATTAACACAACCAGCATGGCAATGGTAAGGTATAACAACTTCTCACCATTACCGCCCTTAATGGCCTCATCAACTATTTTCTTTAAAATCACAGGGGTCAACACGGCAAAAGCAGATAGTAAAATAGCTGCTAGAGCCACCCCGTAAAAGGTAAGTCGATAAGGGCGTGTATGCGCCATTAAACGCTTAAAAAGACGCGTATCAAAAGCTTTACCTGAGTTACTGTTCATTATTAAAAATCGTATTGGGATACTTTACAGACGTCAAATATAATCCTTTTGCAGGGACAGAAACTCCGGCTTTGGAGCGATCTTTACTTTTTAAGATGGACTTAACATAGTCTGCAGGATATTTACCAGTTCCTACATCCAAGAGTGTTCCGACCACGGCCCTTACCATATTTCTTAAAAATCGATCTGCGGTAATCCTGAAAACAACGATTCCCTCTTCCCTTGTCCAAATAGCCGTCTTAACATCACAGAAATATGTTCTTACATCTGTTTTAGATTTAGAAAAACACTCAAAATCCTGTCTCCCAAAAAGCAATTCGGCAGCACTGTTCATTTGGTCCAAATCTAAAGGAAACCTTATGTAATGTGCACTATCCTTATAAAAAGGGTCTTTTCTGGGACTGATCAAATATTCGTATGACCTTTCTTCGGCATCAAACCTGGCATGGGCTTTTGAACGTACAGGAAAAATATCCGACACGGCAATATCATCAGGCAAAAAAGCATTGGCCCTATAAATTAAGTTGGGTATATCGGTAATTTGGTCAATGTCAAAATGCGCATACATTTCTTTGGCATGTACCCCGGTATCTGTACGGCCCGCACCTACCAAATCTATTTTTTGCCTCAACAATTTGGTAAAAACGCCCTCTAGAACTTCTTGTACCGTTAACGCATTTGGCTGCTTTTGCCACCCATGATAGCATTTACCGAAGTATGAAAATTGAATAAAATATCTCAAAAGGATACATTAGTTTTGTGGATCACAAAGATATTAAAAGCAAAATTAGGAGCGCATTTTCCTAATTGATCACATTTGCCATATGACAAAAATACTGCTCCTATCGGACACACACTCATATATTGACGATGCTATTTTAAAATACGCAAAACAGGCCGATGAAATATGGCATGCAGGTGATATTGGATCCCTCGAGGTTACGGACACATTGTCGGCCTTAAAACCGTTAAGGGCCGTGTACGGCAACATAGACAACCATATTATTAAAAAAGAATTTCCTTTGAACAATAGGTTTATGTGTGAAGATGTTGATGTCTGGATTACCCATATAGGGGGCTACCCGCCAAAGTACAACAGCACAACCAGACCAGAAATTCAAAAGAACCCACCGAAGCTATTTATTTGCGGACACTCGCATATACTCAAGGTTATGTGGGACAAGAAACTAGGTGTTCTACACATGAATCCTGGTGCCTGCGGAAAACACGGATTTCACCAGATAAGGACCATGTTACGATTTGTAATCGATGGGGCAGAAATAAAGAACTTGGAAGTGATCGAACTAGGAAAACGCTAAAAACAAAAAAAACCCGGAAACTACCCCGGGTTTTACGCACTAATACTACTAAGATGTTAGGTTTAACGTAAACGGTCAACAGATTTTACAAGATCTTCATCCTTCTTTATTGCCCTATTGGCAAGGGTTAAAAAAACGATAGAAAATACAGGAATCAACATCCCAATACCCTTCTCAGAAACCGAGGTTTCTCCGGATAAATTTAGCGACCGATAAACGAAAAGTCCTAATAAAAAAAGGTTCAATATTATATTCAACCGGTTTATCACAAACTGGTTTTTTCTCTTCTTATATAAAAATACCGTCCATAATGCCAACGCTCCAATCACATAAAATATTATGGACACCAATACTTCATTCTTTGCATAAATCTCCTCTCCCCTTGCGTCTGACCATAGATTCACAAAGAACGGCAAGATACCCGATATAAGGGCTACCAATACTAAATATACGGTCTGTATTCTTTGAATCATACTCTTTTTATGCTCTGTTAGGCAAAAATACAGGTCTTTTTAAAATTTATCCACCTATTTTTGAAAATAATTTGTATTATTGTGTCGTTGTAATGACGAACACTTACCATAAGGAAAATCTTTCCTTACTGAATATCCATTAATTTAGATTACTTCTTATCATTTCTAAAATACATATAACTTATTTACATATTTAATGTTTGAGATTTCAGATTTAAAATCAAAAAAGCTTCCTGAACTTCAGGAAATAGCAAAAGAACTTAATGTTCCCAAATTCAAGAGTCTAAAAAAATTAGATTTGGTGTACCAAATTTTAGACCTACAGGCCGCAAATCCGAAGGCTACGGAAACGGTTGTATCAGCAGCGGAAACCGAAAGCACTGCCAAGCCGAAACCAAAAGCCCGAACAAAACGAAAGGTCGTTAAAAAAGAGGACGAAGCGGAGAAAAGTGTAAAAAAAGCAGAACCTGCCAGCTCAGAAGAACCTAAGGCCGAAACTAGCGAACCTAGAAAACCTCGTCCTAGACCAAGAGCCAACGACAACGACAACAGCAAAAGAGACCACCCAAAAAGTTCTCCACAAAATAAAAACCAGAACCAAAACCAGAACAACAGAAAACAAAACCACTCCCGTAACAACAATTACGACAAAAGTAATTTTGACAAGGATTTAAAAAACAGGTATAAAGAACCTGAATACGAATTCGACAGTATTATTGCAAGTGAAGGTGTTTTGGATATTATGCAAGACGGTTATGGTTTCTTGCGTTCATCGGATTACAACTATTTATCATCACCCGATGACATTTACGTATCACAATCACAGATTAGATTGTTTGGACTTAAAACAGGGGATACCGTTTTAGGAAATGTAAGACCCCCAAAAGAAGGAGAAAAGTATTTCCCTTTGATCAAGGTCAACAAAATTAACGGAATAGACCCTCAAGTAGTTAGGGACAGAGTCTCATTTGAGCACCTTACCCCTCTTTTTCCAAAAGAAAAATTCAACCTTGCAGAAAGACAGAGCACTATATCCACAAGAATTATAGACTTGTTTTCCCCTATTGGCAAAGGCCAAAGAGGTATGATCGTTTCTCAGCCCAAGACCGGTAAAACAATGCTTTTAAAAGACATTGCCAACGGAATTGCCGCCAACCACCCAGAAGTTTATCAGATTATATTACTGATAGATGAAAGACCAGAGGAGGTAACCGACATGCAGCGCAATGTTCGAGGAGAAGTAGTTGCTTCCACTTTCGACAAAGAAGCTACAGAGCACGTAAGGGTTGCCAACATAGTTTTGGAAAAAGCCAAAAGATTGGTAGAATGCGGCCATGATGTAGTCATATTACTAGATTCCATTACAAGGTTGGCCAGAGCATACAATACCGTACAACCAGCCTCTGGCAAGGTTCTAAGTGGTGGTGTTGATGCCAACGCGCTTCACAAACCCAAGAGGTTCTTTGGTGCTGCCCGTAATATCGAGAACGGTGGTTCCCTATCGATTATCGCCACTGCACTTACAGAAACAGGCTCTAAAATGGACGAGGTAATCTTTGAAGAATTTAAAGGTACCGGTAATATGGAGCTTCAATTAGACCGTAAAATTGCCAACAGAAGAATATTCCCGGCAATAGACCTTACTTCTTCCAGTACAAGACGTGACGATCTGTTATTGGACGAAAGTACATTACAACGTATGTGGATCATGCGCAAGTATCTTGCGGACATGAACCCTGTGGAAGCCATGGAATTTATAGAGCAACGCTTTAAACAAACAAAAAACAACGAAGAGTTCTTAATGACCATGAACCAATAAACAATATTTATTTATTAAAAAAAAGTCCCGATTCTTTATAGAATCGGGATTTTTTTTGCCCTCCCATAACTTTTTGACATTCAGAAAACTGTTTCAAAACACTGCCTTTTATTTAATATCTTTATAACATCAAAGATTCTTCCCCAACTCTTTGATACTATTTTCTTTAACAACCAATCAAAAAAAACAAAGAAAAATGAAAAAATCATTATCTACTTTGACCACAGCGACAAGCATCAGCCTAGTCGTCCTACTTCTTACAAGCTGTAACCAACCTCAAAAAAAAGAGCACAATGACGATTCCCCTGCTCCACCCGAAGTTGAAGCGCCTAGCAATATTATCTCGCTAAAGGAAGCAAACGTTATTTACGAAAACTACTCCAAACACAGGGCCGTCCCTATAGCAGAATACGAAACTAAAGAAAGAGCACCAGAAAAAGAATTTGAACCATCGCGTTATGTGGATTTTGACTATGAGACGATTAAACAATATATCGATTACGTAGAACAAGAAGCTAAAAAGGCAGGAGTGAAAGAAATTACCAAATTACGACTGTATTACGCCAATTACCCTGATCAAGAAAAATTTCCGAACGGCAAAAAGGTAATCCACCAAAGACAAAATTCGATCTTCATAGTTCCTACCTTGGAAATGCAAGGAACCAATTATGGATTTTATATTGGAAACAATGGCAAAGCAGCATTAATAAAAGACTGGAAAGACGATTCCGAAGAAGGGTTGGGAACCTCGTACAACAAAGATCAAAAAGCCTATGCGGGTTTTTCTTTAAATTCAAATCTACAAACCTCTAAAAGTCTAGCCCTTAATTTTGGTCAGAGTGGTCCGCCTCCAAAAACAGACTTTTAATTACCTACAATATGGTTTCATGGACTTTTATAAAGGAGAACTACTTCATGATCGGGTATGCGATAACTTTATTGATATCGCTTGCCACATACAGAAAATATTATGACACGGCCCTGAAGTACTTTCCTATAATCATCACATATACCTTTTTTAATGAAGTCTTAGGATTTCTGGTCAGAAACTATGACGATATTTCTTTCTTTAAAAATTTAAAATACAGCAATGTAAACGAAGTTATCTACAACATATACGCCATAATATTTTTTGGTTTTTTCTTTCAGGTGTATTGGTTTATCATCGATAACAAAAAGTACAAAAAATGGATAGTTACCGGAGCCGTAATTGCCTTTTTGGCATACGCGATAAGCCTATTGTATCAAAACCCTATAGAAACCAACCTTTTTTACGCTATAGCACTCAGTGCCTGGGTTTTGGTTTTATGCACCGTATTATACTTTAAAAATATGCTTCGACAGGGCCATAAGTTTTACCAAGCATACAACCTAATGTTCTGGGTCAGCATTGCCCTCTTTATTTTTCATCTAGTATTTCCAGTACTTTTTGTAATCGGTTACACCAATTATGATATATGGGCCAAATATGAATTAAAATCAGTGTTAAAAGTGTTTATCGTAATTATGTACACCCTGTTCATAATCGGGTTTTTAAAAGGAAGAAGAATGGCATTTAGATAAGAATTCTAATAACCATATTAATAAGAAAAGAGAAGCAATAAAAAAAGCCTTCCTAAAAAAGGAAGGCTTTTTTTATTTTACAACACCCAGCTACTACAACGAAGCTACGTGTTTAGTAAGCTTACTTTTTAAGTTAGCAGCTTTGTTGTTATGAATAATGTTTCTTTTAGCCAAACGATCGATCATACTAACAACACTTGGCAAAAGAGCCTCTGCATCTTTCTTGTTCTCCTCTGCGCGCAACTTTTTAATAGCGTTACGTGTAGTTTTGTGCTGATATCTGTTACGTAAACGTACCGCTTCGTTTCTTCTAATTCTTTTTAATGCCGACTTGTGATTTGCCATCTTTTAACTTATTATATTTTTATGGGGCCCTATTAACCCATTTACTCAAGTAGCCCGTAGGGGAATCGAACCCCTGTTACCAGGATGAAAACCTGGCGTCCTAACCCCTAGACGAACGGGCCATTAAACCAATTCGGAATACTATATTCCTTATTCCAGTAGCCCGTAGGGGAATCGAACCCCTGTTACCAGGATGAAAACCTGGCGTCCTAACCCCTAGACGAACGGGCCATTACTTTACGTAATTGCGGATGCAAAAATACAATTATTTTTCACTATCGCAACACCCATTTATTTTTTTTTGAAATCTTTTAATACGCCTTGGCAAAAAGCACCCTTTTTGAAGAGCTTTTTCCCGTTACGATACACTTACCTTCCTCATCTCTAGAATCTAGCGGAATGCACCTAATTGTGGCCTTTGTCTCTTGTTTAATAAGCTCTTCGGTTTCTGGTGTCCCATCCCAATGGGCAGAAATAAAACCTCCCTTTTCCTCTAAAACTTTTTTAAACTCATCGTATGTTTCAACTTCGGTAATGTGCTCTTTTCTATAGTCCAATGCTTTTTGATAGATATTCTTTTGAATATCTTCCAATAAAAATTCTATTTTAGAGATAACATCGTCCATTGGTACCGTTGTTTTCTCCAAAGTATCTCTTCTAGCGACTTCAAAAGTGCCATTTTCCATATCTCTTTTACCTATAGCCAACCTTATAGGTACCCCCTTGAGCTCATATTCGTTAAACTTAAAACCAGGTTTTTGCGTGTCCCTATCATCATATTTGACAGAAATACCTTTCTCCCTAAGTTCTTTTACAAAAGGCATAACTTTTTCAGAGATGGTCTCCAACTGTTCCAATCCTTTATAAATAGGAACTATTACCACCTGTATTGGCGCCAATTTTGGAGGCAACACCAAACCATTGTCATCACTATGGGTCATTACCAGTGCCCCCATCAACCTAGTGGAAACTCCCCATGAGGTTGCCCACACATATTCTTTTTGACCTTCTTTGTTTGCAAATTTCACATCAAAGGCTTTCGCGAAATTTTGTCCTAAAAAATGTGACGTACCCGCTTGCAAAGCTTTCCCATCTTGCATCAATGCCTCTATACAATAGGTTTCTACCGCTCCTGCAAAACGTTCGCTTTCGGTCTTAACCCCTTTAATTACCGGCACGGCCATGTGATTCTGGGCAAAATCAGCATATACGTTCATCATTTGTTCCGCCTCCGCTATGGCTTCTTTTTCCGTAGCATGGGCCGTATGTCCTTCTTGCCATAGGAATTCGGCAGTTCTTAAAAACAACCTTGTACGCATTTCCCAACGCACAACATTGGCCCATTGGTTTATTAATAAAGGTAAATCTCTATACGATTGCACCCATTTTCTGTAAGTATCCCAAATAATGGTTTCAGAGGTAGGCCTTACAATTAGCTCTTCTTCCAATTTTGCCTCGGGATCCACGATTATTCCGCTACCATCTTCTGCATTCTTTAACCTATAGTGGGTCACCACAGCACATTCTTTGGCAAACCCCTCTACATGACTTGCCTCTTTACTTAAATATGATTTAGGTATAAAAAGAGGAAAGTAAGCATTCTCATGCCCTGTTTCCTTGAACATTTTATCCAATCCGGCCTGCATCTTCTCCCATATGGCAAAACCATAGGGTTTAATTACCATGCAACCTCTTACACCAGAATTCTCGGCCAGATCTGCCTTTACCACCAGCTCGTTATACCACTTAGAATAGTCTTCGCTTCGTTTCGTTAATTTTTTACCCATTGTACGGAGTTTGGCACAAAACTTGTGCTTATTAAAGAAAATAATTCGGTAAAACTAGTTATTTTTAGTATGTTCAACAATATAATTTTAGACCGATGATATATTCTATACCCCACAAAAAGTATTTTTACCCTTCAGTGGTTGCCATATTGGCGTTATTGGTGGTTTCTTGCGGTTCTTATCAACCCGTTTCCTATTACGATAACGACGGTATTTATTCCGATGGCCCCACAAGAATTGTTGAACGTAACCCACAAAGGCAAAACAACACGCAAATACAGGATGAATCCAATACCTACTCAGAGTATTTTGGCCAAAAGGCCAATCAATATGATGAAATATTGGATAGCGAAATTTTTACGGATGTAGACTCTTATTCCAGTAATTACCAAAACGATAGTATTCCTCAAGATCAATTGACAGATTATTACGATAACCCAAACGACTATGAGGGTTATGGAGGTTGGGGAGACAACACTACCGATGTAAGCATCAATATTTACAACAATGGTTGGAACAACTGGGGTGGATATTACGGATGGGGATGGGGATGGAACACCCCATACTATGGTTACGGATGGGGATGGAACAACCCATGGAGATGGAACCGATGGAACAATTGGGGCTGGTCTGGCTATTATGGTTATGTAGGATACTATGGCAATATTTGGTATCCATCCTACGGATGGGGCTACCCCTATTATGGCCGTAACTATGCATATTCACACAATAGAACTCGCCGTGGCTATTACAGCAACCGCATAACCTCCAACAACAGTGGTATTGCCACTGCCTTAAGAGGAAGATCTAATGTATCAACTAGAGGCAATTCGCCTCGATACAGAAGTACGACTGCACGTACCTCTACAAACACCCGTTCTACTTCGGCCCGTAGCAACTCTACAACCTATAGAAGAACAGTTGGCGTTGACCAGAACAAGGCATATAGGACAAGCAGAAGTACCAGAACAACCCCTAGATACTACAGTTCTTCAAGATCAAATTCGTACAGAAGTGGATCGTCTACCACAACCGGCAGAACAAGTAGAACGGTAATACCAAGAACCTCTACCTACCGAAGCTCAAGCAGCACAAAAGGTAACACTTATAATAGTTCTGGACGTAGCTCTAGCAGTAGAAGTTATAGCTCTGGACGCAGTTCTAGCGGTAGAAGTTATAGTTCTGGACGCAGCTCTAGCAGCTCAAGGGGCTCTAGCGGTAGTGTAAGAAGTTCAAGTAGTAGCTCAAGATCCTCTTCCTCTGGAAGCCGTGGGCGAAGCAATTAATCATTCTAGAATTTATTAAAGATTAAAGAAAAGACTAATGAAAAGATATTTCACTTTCATCATGTTATCCCTATGTCTTATAGGCAACGCCCAAAATATAAACGACATTCTTAGGTACGGAACGGAAAGCCTTCAGGGGACTGCTCGGTTTCAGGCTATGGGAGGTGCTTTTGGAGCACTGGGAGGAGACTTATCATCCCTTAACATTAACCCGGCCGGATCTGCCGTATTCAACAATAGTTTAATTACAATATCTGCCACCAATTATTACAGGGACAACGATGCCGTGTATTTTGACAGACTTAACAATACCACGGTAAACGATCTTGATATCAACCAAATTGGGGGAGCCTTTGTTTTTAAGAACACCAACGACAATTCTGATTGGAAAAAATTCACTCTTGCCTTTAATTATGATGTTGTAGAGAATTTCGACGATGAATTTTACGTCTCGGGCAACAGCAACCAAGGTATAGACAACTATTTTCTTAATTATGCACAAGGTGTACC
This sequence comes from Maribacter thermophilus, assembly GCF_001020565.1. Classification (GTDB taxonomy): domain Bacteria; phylum Bacteroidota; class Bacteroidia; order Flavobacteriales; family Flavobacteriaceae; genus Maribacter; species Maribacter thermophilus. The sequence continues at coordinate 1,955,999 of NZ_LDAS01000001.1, forward strand.
TTTTGGAGCCATCTTAAGACAAGAAGGCGAATATATAGAGAATGCCTATTTAGATATTGGAGCCACCCAAGGTTTTGGGGACCAACAAGCTTTCTTAGGCTATTATGGAGGTATCATAGACCCTCTTGCAGCAGATGACGCCAACACAGATTACGTAAGTAATGCCAGTTACACTACGGTAAACCAGCAATTTTTAAGAAATACTACCGGATACAATAGTAAATTTACCTTAAATGCCGCTTCGCAGTATAAGGATAACCTTTACATAGGAGCTTCTTTAAACTTTCACAGTATTGTCTACGATCAATATGACGAGTTTACCGAAAATGGTTACGATTCTGGCTCTGCAATACAACGCACCACCTTTGACAACTTTTTACACTCCGAAGGAAATGGCTTCTCGTTCAGCATAGGAGCCATAGCAAAACTAAACGAATATGTGCGTTTGGGAGGAAGTTACCAATCTCCTACCTGGTATCGATTAACGGATGATTTCTCTCAAAGGATCAACTCGGATTTGGCGGATGAAGATATAGGTTTTATCAATTTTAATGTCGTAAACCTTTTTGACACCTATACGATCAAAACACCTGCAAAGGTAACAGGAAGCTTAGCCTTTGTTTTTGGCAAAAACGGACTTCTTAGTTTTGATTATGGTTATCAAGACTTTTCACAAGCTGAATTGCGCCCAAAAAACGATGCTAATTTTCAAAGTGTAAACGATCAAGTGTCCAGTGAATTAAGTGCCGTTTCTACCTTTAGATTGGGAGGTGAATACAGAATTGGCATGTTTAGCCTTAGAGGTGGCTACATATTTGAACAAAGCCCATATGCCAACGGAACCACGATTGATGACCTTAACGGAATATCAACAGGAGTTGGTTTTAATTTTGGCGGCAGTAGATTGGACCTTGCCATTAACAGAACCGAACAAGATGTAAACGAAAGCCTGTTCAACACCGGCATTACCACCCCAGCAATGGTCAATAGGGTAAATACGAATGCCACACTTAGCTACACCATAAACTTTTAAAAGAAAAAAGAATTGCAAAAAAAGGGGCGTTGTTCAACGCCCCTTTTTTTATCTCTTTAATGCAAAATGTGTCTTTCGTGTTTTGGCGACCAACACACCTGCTTCCTCTTCTTGATACTCAAAACGGAACCAGTAATCGGTAGACGGCATTTGCTTGCCATTATAGGTGCCGTCCCAACCTTCGGTAGCCCCCAATTGTTTCAACAATTTTCCGTAACGATCAAAAATATAAACGACCGGATCTGCCAAAGTTTCAATTCCCCTTACATTCCATTCATCATTAACTCCATCTGCATTCGGTGTAAAAAACTTTGGATAAGCGACTACCAAGAATTCTATAGGTTCGGTAGTACCACAACCGTTTTTATCATTTATAATTACCGTATTAATACCTGGTGGAACATCTCTAAATACGGGGTCGTCCTGAAATACACCTCCATTGATAGCATATTCATAATCACCGTTACCCACAACATTGAACTCAATATCGTTTCTATCGGGGTCCACCGATAAATTTGTATCTAAAATTGTAACAGGGTTGGTCGGATCCAATTCGGGAACACCATAAAATGTGATTAGAATACCCCCTTCATCGGCAACGGTCGGTGGAGAACCAAGCCCTGTGGTTATCGTAGCAAAATACCTGCCCGAATTAGGGCTCGCCACAACTAGTTCTGCACCATACGGACCAGAACCAACCAAGGTATCGTCTATAACCCCATCATCGTCATAATCTACCGTCCACTCTACACTGGCAATATCATTGCCTACAGGAGAGTTCAGTGCACTGAGCGTAATATCGGGGTCACCCTCACAAGCAGCAATATCAAAACCTAAAAACTCATCCCGTAAAGAACAGTCCAAGGCCGAGTTTTGATCCTCATCAACAGAACTCCCTGTAAAGGTCAACATAAAAGGTTCTGCCTCATCATCAAAATTAGTATTGAAATTATTTATTAGGATAAAATAGATTTCACCCGGTTGTACATAAAGCCACTCATCATAGGTATTTTGACTTCCGATCAAGAAAGGCGCGCCTTCTTGTCCGCTTTCCGGATTCACCCCTATTCCTGTAAAGTTGGTATCGTTTACCTCATAATTACAACGTATGGGCTCCGATGTTCCGTCCCCAATGATAGAGCAGAAATTTTCTCCACTAGTTTCATCATAGGGGCCATAAACTGCAAAATCCCATTCAGCGGTAGGCGTACTATTGCCCCCGGACGGCAGTGCCTCTATATCAAAACCGACCTGCCCCCCGGTACCGGCCCTAAAAACATACCAAGCCGTGTTATTTTCTATGTTGGCAGAACTGATGCTTCCCTTTTCTAAACACCCTGATTGGGTAATAACCTCAGGATCAAAATCCTCAATATCCCCTCCTCCATCGGCCAAGCCCATTATAGGCTGATCTGCACAAACAGGTATAGCAGTTCTACAATCTGGAGAATTTTGAGCATTAGCGTCCCATAAAAACAGGAACAGACAGCAGGTTACACAAAAAAGTGTTCGCATAATTAAGTGGGGCTATTTATACTTTAACGTATATAATAACTTTATTAGCGTCAGTTTAGTATCTTACAACGGATTTTTATGCACTTAATCGACAAACAACATACCTACACTGCCTTTATCGCTTGATACTGAAATGACTATTGATATGTTTCGCTATTTTTGTTAGACCACTGGCGTCGGTATATGAAAGTTTAAACCAATAATCTGTAGACGGCATGGGCACCCCATTAAATGTACCGTCCCAACCAGGGCCATCTCCTCTCATTTGATATAATAATTTACCGTACCTATCATAAATGGTAACCACCGGATTTTCTATAACGCTAAGACCTTCCACCTTCCATGTATCATTTGCACCATCTCCGTTTGGAGTAAAAAACTTGGAAAAACCAACAATTACCAACTCCTCCATATCTATACCACATCCATTTAAATCGGCAACCGATACAGTATGTACGCCTGGAAGCAAATTATAGAACACAGGTTGCCCCTGTGGCATGCCATCATCCAATTGATATTCGTAATGTCCGTTTTCTTCCGTCAATATGATAACGGTATTATCATCATCCATATATTGAGTTTCTATATCTAATATAACCGGAGGTTTGGAAAAGACCACCGTCACCGAACGCTCCGTCATACAACTGACACCACCTTGAGTATTGATAGCCATTAAAGAGTAGACACCTTCTTGATCAACGGTTATTTGAGAAGAGGTATCCCCTGTACTCCACATATATTCATATGCACTATTTGAATTTTCTTGTCCTATAGTCGCAAAAGGAGCATCTTCACATATATAAATTTCGGCAGAAAAATCTAATTGGGGAGTTTCTATCCCATGAATCGTAAATGAATCCGAAACATCAAAACAGTTTGTGTTTTCAACAGAAGCGGTTCTAATATAAATCGTCTGCAAAGCCGTATTGGGCACATAGTTATCGGGCAAAGGATCAATACCGTTTATGGCATCGGACATAGTTTTATGAAATGTAACCCTAAAATCATCGGCATTCTGGCTCCCCAACGCTTCCTTTTTCTTTATTGATAAATCAAAAACGCTATCATCCAAACATACCCATTCATCACTCACAGCTTCGGTAACCGGCATTTTGGAAAAAGCTACCTGAACATCGCTAACAATATTAAAACCGGACGGTACCATTACCACCACTCTATACAGGGCAGAAACCGTAGGTTGTATAGTTGGGCCATTTTCCGAAAGAAGACGCTGATAGCCACTACCCGTATCCATATACCATTCGTAACCAATAGCATCCGTTGTAGCAGCATTAAGTTCTACCGCTTCCCCTTCACATACGGCCATTGGTGCCCCAAGTAGATTATTTATGATAGAGCAGTCTAAGGCAGTATACGGAAACTCGACAAAAATATTACCGGAAAACTGTATAGAGAATCCTGAATTGTTGTTACTGTAATTATTGATGAACAAATAATATTCTTCACCAGACTCCACTTGTAGGTAATCATCATATTGAAAATTATCGACCCCCGTAGGGTCTTCCCCAAAACCGGTATAAGTGTTATTGTCCGAATTATCAAAATAATTGCAACGCACGGGCTCCCCTAAATTATTGCAGTCATCGGTTTTGTAAAGGGCAAAATCCCAATCCTCAGAAACATCAAAACCTATATTGATCCCCAATTCACCACTCTCACCTGTCTTAAAACGATACCAAGCAGAATTGGATTCTATGGTTCCGGACCCCTGTTTTATACAGCCAGATATAGAGGCTCCGTTAAAATCATCTACACCATACCCATCTGTACCCTCATTTATAGGGGTATTATTACATATAGGAATAGCATTGGCACAATCGGCAGAAACCTGGGCCACACCGATATAAATACCAAAAAAGAATGTAATTAAAAAAGCAACACTAAAACGTGTCATAAAGGATGTATGATTGATAAACGCAAAAATAATGGCCACTTGACCTTAACACTAATTTATGTTGTGTAACACCTAGGTAGTATTATAAAGTGCGATATAATGTATATCTTTGCCCCTTGTTAAAGTTTATTTCAAATGAAAATAGAGGGTACATTGGAAGAACAGTTTGAACAGATGGGAGAAGATCATATTTCTTCATCTGAAGATACTCCGTTAAGAAAGGATGCATTTATCCTTAGTGATGACGAGAAAATGGAAAGAATCGAAAATAGTGTTCGAGACATTCTTTTGACCCTCGGCATGGATTTAGACGATGACAGCTTAAAAGGAACCCCTCACAGGGTAGCGAAGATGTATGTCAAAGAAATTTTTGGCGGATTAAATCCGGTTAAAAAACCAAAATCGTCCACTTTTGATAATAAGTATAAATATGGCGAAATGTTGGTAGAAAAGAACATCACCTTGTATTCTACCTGCGAGCATCACCTATTACCAATTGTTGGTCGTGCACATGTGGCCTATATATCAAAAGGCTCAGTGGTAGGTCTTTCAAAAATGAACAGGATCGTTGACTATTATGCTAAAAGACCCCAAGTTCAAGAACGCCTTAACATACAAATTGTTAGAGAGCTACAAGAGGTCTTGGGAACAGAAGATGTGGCCTGTGTCATAGATGCAAAGCATCTTTGTGTAAACTCTAGGGGAATCCGTGATATAGAAAGTAGTACCGTTACTGCCGAATATGGAGGTAAATTTAAAGAGGAAGCCGTAAGAAACGAGTTCCTTGAATATATTAACATGGAAACTAAGTTTTAATCCTTTCCACGACAATGCATCTGTACCAACAGCAAACGATCAAAATACACAATTCACTTACCGGCAAAAAAGAAGTATTCGTTCCCTTAAACGAAGGACATATTGGAATGTATGTTTGTGGACCAACGGTTTACAGCAACGTCCATTTAGGCAATTGCCGAACCTTCATGTCCTTTGATATGATTTTTAGGTATTTCAAACACCTGGGGTACAATGTTCGTTATGTACGTAACATTACGGATGCAGGGCATTTGGTAGACGATGCAGAAGAAGGAGAGGACAAGATTGCAAAAAAAGCACGCTTAGAACAATTAGAACCTATGGAAGTGGTACAGCGATACACTGTGGACTTTCATAATATTTTAGAGAAATTCAACTTTCTACCACCAAGTATCGAGCCTACGGCGACCGGCCATATTATAGAGCAAATAGAAATTATAAAAGAAATTCTTGAAAAAGGTTTCGCTTATGAAAGAAATGGTTCTGTGTATTTTGATGTTGTCAAATTCAACGAAAGCCATGAGTATGGTAAGCTTAGCGGTAGAAAATTAGAGGATATGATTGCCAATACTCGCGAATTGGCCGCTCAGGACGATAAAAAAAGCCCTCAAGATTTTGCCCTTTGGAAAAATGCCGAACCACAACATATAATGAGATGGCCCTCACCTTGGGGTGATGGCTTCCCTGGGTGGCACCTAGAATGTACCGCTATGAGTACAAAATACTTGGGAGAAACATTCGATATACATGGCGGTGGTATGGATCTAAAATTTCCGCATCACGAATGTGAGATCGCCCAAGCAGAAGCTTGCAACGGCCATTCTCCCGTTAGGTACTGGATGCATGCCAATATGCTTACCCTGAACGGTAAAAAGATGGCCAAGTCTACAGGCAACAGCATACTGCCGGGAGAAATATTCTCAGGTGAGAACGATATTCTAAGTAAGCCCTTTTCCCCATCTATGGTGCGATTCTTTATGATGCAGGCACACTACACTAGTATCTTGGATATTAGCAATGATGCCTTATTGGCATCGGAGAAAGGATTCAACAAGCTTATGGAAGCCATCGGCTCCATAAAATCTTTACCAGAAGGAAAAACGACTGATTTTAATGTAACAGAATGGAAACAGGCATGTTATGATGCCATGAACGATGATTTTAACACTCCCATCTTAATCGCCAAACTGTTCGATGCCGTAAAACACATCAACCTAATAAAAGAAGGCTCTGAAACCATCACTGCCAGCGACAAGGAATTGCTCATGCAAACAATGCACGACTTTACCTTTGATATACTAGGGCTGGAAAACAAACAAAGTTCCAATGTTGATTCAGAAAAACTTAGTGGTGTGGTAGAGCTCTTGATAGAACTACGTAAAGAAGCTAGGGAAAATAAAGATTTCGCTACCTCCGATAAAATAAGGGACCAATTGGCCGATCTGGGTATTCAGTTAAAAGACGGAAAAGAGGGAACTACCTATAGTCTATAATTATATTTGATATTTTATTTTTTTGATAGTCGCCTGGTATTCACCAGGTGACTGTTGCTGTCTGTTTTTAAAAACCCTATTAAAATAAGATCTGCTCTCAAACCCACACTGCATGTACACATCTTTAATAGATAGGTCAGGGTTTTGCAATAGGCCTACGGCCAATTTAATGCGTTCGTTATTTATAAACTCGATAGGTGATACGCCCAGCTCTGTTTTAAATACCCTGTAAAAATGAGATGGACTCATATATGCCATTTTACTTAGGTCATCTACATGTAAAGGCTCGTACAAATGTTCTCTTATGTACCTAATTACATGTGACAACCTATTCTCCCTATTGATCGACATTTGAGAAGTTGTATATATCTTACGCTCATTTGTCTGTAATATTCTAATAATCAGTTCACGTAACATATTGTCAACAAAGAAATCTTTTGAAGGATGGTTTTCTGAAAAAAGAAAAAGGAGTCGCTGTAGTATTTGATATATACCTTGGTCGTTTACAAAATGAAAATTATAATCCATTAGGCTCCACTCCTTCTTATCGTCCTTAGCCATACTTTCGTTCATAAACCGTAAGACATTCTTGATTTTCTCTTCAGAAATAGCGATTGCCAAGCAACGGGTGGGTTTTTTAGATTTCGCCTCCGGAAAATCTATATACATAGTTTCATTTGCAGGTAAGATCAAAGACTCTCCGGGCAAGTAATCAAAAGACTCATAATCTCTAAGGTGCATTACCTTTTTACCTTCTATCATACTGGTCAAAACCGGTTGATCAAACTGTAAAAGTACCCGTTCTGCCTCTTTGTGGGTCTCAAAAACATGCATTGCGGCATTTTTTAAAGTAAAAGAAGTCTGGTTTTCTACCATATTCTCTAGCCTTCTTTCTTTAAAAAAACTATCTGACAGCTTTAGCATTATCTAACTTTAATTATTTAATGATTATGAAATTTACAAAAAAATACCCTTAAAAAAATCATAATAATAAGTAATGATAGAATTGTTCACATTATTAATAGAATTCTTCAATTTATTCAAAATATGCTAATGTACTTTTAGGAAAACCAAAAATTATCTATTGGTATACAAATCTAAATGTTAACTTTTAAATCCTTAATTAGATATGAGCAATACAGCAACAGTGGCGCAAGATGTGCTACAAAAACCACAGTTTAAAAACCAGTACGAGAACTTTATTGGAGGTAAATGGACATCTCCGGTAAAAGGCGAATATTTCGAAAATACTTCTCCCGTAGACGGAAAAGCATTCACAAAGATCCCAAGATCAACGGCAGAAGACATTGAAAAAGCTATAGATGCAGCATGGGAAGCCGCCCCTTCATGGAACAATTCATCGGCCACAAAACGCAGTAATCTGTTATTGAAGATTGCCGATATTATGGAACAAAATCTAGAGATACTTGCAAGGGCAGAAACTTGGGACAACGGAAAAGCGATTAGAGAAACTAGAGCAGCGGACCTACCATTGGCTATTGATCATTTTCGTTACTTCGCAGGTGTCATAAGGGCCGAAGAAGGCTCTGTCAGTGAATTGGACAGCAGTACAGTAGCCTTGAACGTTACCGAACCACTTGGTGTGGTAGGCCAAATAATACCTTGGAACTTTCCTATTCTTATGGCGGTTTGGAAATTGGCTCCCGCATTGGCCGCAGGTAACTGTGTTGTCTTAAAACCCGCCGAGCAAACCCCTGTTAGTATATTGGTTTTAATGGAACTTATAGAAAATATACTACCTGCCGGTGTTCTTAACATAGTTAACGGTTTCGGTGCAGAAGCAGGTAAACCACTAGCCTCTAGCCCACGCATAAACAAAGTTGCATTTACCGGCGAAACAACAACAGGGCAATTGATCATGCAATATGCCTCAAAAAATATTACACCGGTAACACTAGAGTTAGGAGGCAAATCTCCAAACATATTCTTTGAGAGTATCATGGATGCCGATGACGAATTTTTCGACAAGTGCATAGAAGGTGCCAATATGTTCGCTCTTAACCAAGGTGAAATATGTACGTGCCCTTCTCGAATGCTTGTTCAAGAAAGTATTTATGATGCCTTTATAGAAAGGGTCATAGAAAGAACCAAAGCTATAAAAATGGGACACCCACTAGATCCCAATACTATGATGGGCGCACAAGCCTCTAGCGACCAATTCGAAAAAATACTAAGCTATATCGAAATTGGAAAAGAAGAGGGTTGCGAAGTGTTGACCGGAGGAGCCCAAGCATATAACGAAGGTTTGGAAGGAGGATATTACATACAGCCCACCATCCTTAAGGGAAATAACAAAATGCGCGTTTTCCAAGAGGAAATATTTGGCCCCGTACTATGTGTTACCACCTTTAAGGACGAAGCCGAGGCTATTGAAATTGCCAACGATACCCTTTATGGTCTTGGTGCCGGTGTATGGACAAGAGACAATCACCAGGCGTACATGATACCTAGAGCTATCAAAGCTGGTAGAGTTTGGGTCAATTGTTATCACCTATACCCTGCCCACGCACCTTTTGGAGGATATAAGAAGTCTGGTATCGGTAGGGAAAACCACAAAATGATGCTTGCCCATTACCGCCAGACCAAAAACATGCTTATCTCTTACGATAAAAAAGCCATGGGATTCTTTTAATCAAAAACCATAAATGAAAGTAAAAAGAGTACTTGTAAGCGATGAAGCGGCCGAAGTCATCAGAAGCCTAAAAGAGGAACACGGAGAGTTAATGTTTCATCAAAGCGGAGGATGTTGCGATGGATCATCCCCAATGTGCTTTGAAAAGGGAGAATTAATGATCGATGACAACGATGTTTGGCTGGGCACTATTGAAGGCTGTGAATTTTATATTTCACAGGATCAATTCGAATACTGGAAACACACCCAGTTGACAGTTGATGTAACTCCTGGCAGAGGAGCCAGTTTTTCGTTGGAAATTCCCTTAGGCTTACGTTTTATTGTAAAGTCAAGACTTTATACACCTGAAGAGGCCAAGCAATTGGAGCCTATCAGGATTGGCGTGTAATTTTGGTTGTTACATTTAATTTGCCTAAAACCCGCATGGTAGCATGCGGGTTTTTTGTTTTTAAAGCCCCATTATTTTACATTAACTTAGTACCCCAAATATTTGCATTGAAATTTTCCCTAAAAAAAATATTGATCGCCCCTTTTGTTCTATTGGTCAGATTTTACCAATTGGCTATATCTCCCTATACACCGGCTACGTGCAGGTATTCTCCCACTTGTTCGCAGTATACTTTAGAGGCCTTAAAAAAACATGGCCTTTTTAAAGGCGGATGGTTGGCCATCAAAAGAATTCTTAGTTGCAACCCTTGGGGAGGAAAAGGTTACGACCCCGTCCCCTGAAATTTTGTGCAAATGGCAGTGATGGAGTGTTGTTTCGTATAATTTAATCTATCGTATTTACGTATCTTAGCTCCTCAAAATAATTAATATGAATTTTTTGGGAATTACCTGGAATCCTAATGAAACCCTATTTAATATTGGCTTCATTCAAATAAAGTATTATAATTTGTTGTGGATTATAGCTTTCGCTTTGGGATGGTATCTTATGAAAAAGATATTCGCCAATGAAAAAAAGTCGGTAGAACAATTAGATTCACTTTTTATACATACCGTTCTCGGAACCATGCTAGGGGCCAGATTGGGTCACGTAATATTCTACGATTGGCCCTATTACAAAAATCACTTGGTGGAAATTCTGCTGCCTATTAGGGAAAGTGAAACCGGAAGCTTACTTTTTGGACTCATTGACGGCTATGAGTTTACCGGTTTTACCGGTTTGGCCAGCCATGGGGCTACAATAGGAGTTATTCTAGGTATGTGGCTATATACCAGAAAGTACCCTGAATTTAATTTGTTATGGATTCTTGACCGTATGGTGGTTCCCTTTTCCATAGGTGCATTCTGCGTTCGATTGGGGAACTTTTTTAATTCGGAAATTAATGGAAAGGTAGTAGACGAGTCTTTTATTTTCGCTACAAGGTTCATACGTGATTCCGATGACCTACACCCCTCTAAAGCCTTGGCCATTACAAAAGAAAAAACATTGAACGCTGCATACGATGCCATTGAGAACAACCCTAAGTTTTCACAATATTTGGCCGAAATACCCTATAGGCACCCTGCCCAGCTTTACGAAGGTGTGTGCTACATTTTTGTGTTTATACTTCTCTATTACCTTTATTGGAAAACAGACAAAAAGAATAAATTAGGCTATTTACTAGGTGTATTCCTGGTATTGCTTTGGACCGTACGCTTCTTTGTAGAATTTGTTAAGAAGAGCCAAGGCGGGTTCGAAGAGTCTTTAGGTCTTTTATCTACAGGGCAATGGTTGAGTATTCCATTTATTTTGATCGGTCTTTACCTAATGTTCAGACCAGCTAAAAACTAACCCCCGGCTTTTATGAGACCCTATTATTTTTTACTTATCGTAACAGCTGTTTGTATCACATCTTTTGTTTCTTGTAAACAAGAAGAGAAAAAAGTGATAAAGACCGAGCCCATCAGTTTTACAAAAGAAGGTGAGCTAACTATTTACAGAGCCGAAACAGATTCGCTTTTAATACATATGGACATTGAAATTGCCGAGACCGACTACGAAACCCAAACAGGCCTCATGTACCGTAAAGGAATGGAAACCGATCAAGGAATGCTCTTCATTTTCCCCGATGTTGCCATGCATTCGTTCTATATGAAAAATACTGAATTTCCACTAGATATAATCTATATAGACGAAAACCTAAAAGTAGCAAGCATACACAAGAACGCAAAACCGCTAAACGAAGATGGCATTTCTTCTCAGGTACCAGTACAATACGTGCTAGAAATCAACGCCGGTCTTTCCGATACATGGAAAATTAAGATCGGGGATAAAATTGATTACACTCGAAGTTAGGACAATGAAGTTTCTTTTGGAAGGCGAAAGGACCCAAAGGTTAACATTTAGAAAATTTACCCCTCTTGATTATGCCGCCTGGCTACCCTTTCACCAAAACAAGGCGTCTTCTCAATTTTGGTCGGGTGTGCCAAAAGAGCCCGATATAGCCTGCAAACAACAGTTTAAAGGTATTTTTGAAAGATACGACAACAACCAAGGAGCAATGAACGCCCTAGTGGACAGCAACAGCCATGCCTTAATAGGTATGTGCGGACTATTGATACAAGAGGTAGACGGTGTTAGCGAATTGGAAATAGGCTATTCTATTTTACCCGAACATTGGAGACGCGGTTATGCATACGAAGCCGCAAAAAAATGCAAAGAGGTTGCCTTTAAAAATAAATGGGCCACACATTTAATTTCCATTATCCATATAGACAATATTGCCTCTCAAAAAGTAGCCTTAAAAATTGGAATGCAAATAGAAAAAACGATCACCTACAAAAACAATCCTGTTCATATATACAGGGTGGACAGATAACAATATGGAACACTGGGGTATTTTTATAGACAATCAATCAAATAAATCGCAGTTCATAAATGCTGTGCATAATAACGAGTTAGAAGTTTTTCAGAGTTACAAAACTTTAAAAGGGGCCTTGTTCTCTCCTATAGCGTTAAAACGGTTTATAGACGAAGAGGAAAGGCACGACGCCAAACTTATATCAAATAGCGGCCAATCATTAAAATCGATGTCTAGCGGAGAGCAAAAAAAAGCGCTTCTTTCCCATATCTTAAAGACGTCTCCTGACTATATCATACTCGACAATCCGTTTGATAATCTAGATACCGATTTTCAAGAAGAGCTAAAACATCTTTTAACCAACCATTCAAAAAATATAGGTTTTATACAACTGGCAAGCCGAAAATCGGATATGCTTCCATTTATAACCAAGTATGGCAAATTGGATAAAAACAATTTTACCATAATAAACAATGATATCGTAAAAGAATCGGATTTGGACCCCGACATATTCAAAGGCAGCATACCCCCTCCTATCGATATTATTTCCATAGAGGGCAACAACTTAATCAAGTTCACCGATGTTACCGTCTCCTATGGAGACAAAACGATTATCAAGAACATTGATTGGAAAATCAATAAAGGGGAATTTTGGCAACTTATAGGTAAAAATGGATCCGGCAAGACAACACTGTTATCCATGATAACGGGTGACAACCCTAAAGCATTCGGTCAAAATATTTATTTGTTCGGAAACAAAAAAGGGTCTGGCGAAAGTGTATGGGAGATAAAACAAAAGATTGGATATTTCTCACCTGCAATGACCGATAAGTTTTCGGGAAGGCATTCTATAGAAAACATGTTAATTTCTGGTCTAACGGACTCTATTGGCCTTTACACTACTCCTACAGAGGTACAAAAAAGAATCATAAAGCAATGGCTTGTTCTTTTAAACCTATGGGATAGGCGCAATGTACTGTTCAATGAACTTTCTTTAGGGGAACAGCGGTTGATCATGACAGTACGGGCCATGGTAAAGCATCCTCCATTACTTATATTGGACGAACCTACAAGTGGCATGGACGATTATTCGGCTAAAATTCTGGTCAACCTTGTCAATAAAATGGCGAACGAATCAAATACCACTATCGTTTTTGTAAGCCACCGTGAAGAAGCAGGCCTTAAACCTACAAAGATATTTCAGTTAACCAAATCTGATAATGGTTCTACAGGAACCGTTCTTATAACCTAAAACAAACTTTTGTAACAAAAAAAACGGCGTCCATAAGAACGCCGTTTTTTGTTGAGTGTTAGTTGTATTCCTAATTAATTCGAAGTACCTTCTTTTGTTATTTTTTTACTCAAGGCATCGTACATAACCGGTGTTGCAATAAACACAGAAGAATAAGTACCTATAACCACACCTACGATCATTGCAAACATAAATCCTCTTAACGACTCACCTCCAAAAATGAAGATTGCCAATAATACTACCAAGGTAGTAAGAGAGGTATTTAACGTTCTTCCTAAAGTACTATTGATGGCAGAGTTGATGTTTTCTCCACCTTTCCATCCGCGCTCCGCGATAATCTCACGAATACGGTCGAACACAACCACGGTATCGTTCAACGAATAACCAATTACGGTTAATATAGCCGCAATGAATGCCTGATCTATTTCCATATTAAAAGGCATTATTTTTCCTAAAAGAGAGAATACTCCCAATACGATCATAACATCATGGAAAACTGCGACAACGGCACCTAAAGAGAATTGCCATCTACGGAATCTGAACAATATATAAAGGAATACTACCGCCAAAGAGCCAAGAATTGCCAAAAATGCATTGTTCTTAATATCATCGGCTATTGTAGGCCCTACTTTTATTGATTGTAAAATTCCGATGGACTTATCACTGCTTCCAACAGTAAATTCTTCTTTAGAAAGCCCGTCTGGAAGATATTTTTGCAAGGTGGTATATAGTTTATCCTGGATCTCGGTATCCACTTCTATACCTTCAACATCTACCTTATACGGAGTTGTAATCTTAATTTGGTTCGCCTCGCCAAAAGTCTTAACATTGGTACCGCTACCGAACACGGTATTTAATTCCGATGCAATTTCAGATGGATTTACGGCCTTCTCAAAACGTACTGTATAAGAACGTCCACCTATGAAATCTACACCTTGTTGCAAGCCTGGTCCAAAAAACAACGAGACTATTCCAACAATCACTAGGATACTGGAAAGCACATAGGCAATTTTTCTTTTTACCAAGAAATCGATATCAAGGTTTTGGAACAGCCCTTTAGTAATACCAGTACTGAAGTCCAAAGTTCTTCCTTTACCATCTATATACCAATCTACCAATAACCTAGTAATAAAAATTGCGGTAAATAATGAGGTTATAATACCTATTAACAAGGTAGTGGCAAAACCTTTTATAGGTCCGGATCCAAATATGAACAAAATTATTGCAGTTAAACCTGTGGTTATGTTGGCATCCAATATAGAGGAGAGTGCGTTTCCAAAACCATCTGCAACGGCCTGACTCTTACCCTTTCCTTTTGCCAATTCTTCTTTGATACGCTCAAATATAAGTACGTTGGCATCCACAGACATACCAATGGTAAGTACGATACCCGCTATACCAGGTAGCGTTAGCACGGCATTTAAACTTGTTAACACTCCAAAAATCAAAAGAATGTTCAACAAAAGCGCTACATCTGCAAAAGCACCTGCCTTACCATAATAGAATATCATCCACAACAAGACGATACCCATGGCAATGGCAAATGACATAAAGCCACTGTCGATTGCTTCTTGCCCCAATGAAGGCCCAACTATCTCTGACTGAATGATTTCTGCGGATGCAGGTAACTTACCAGCCCTAAGAACATTGGAAATATCCTTTGTCTCGTTTACCGTAAAGTTTCCTGTTATTTCTGAACGACCTCCAGATATAGGTCCTGAAGATACTCCCGGAGCCGTGTATACTTTATTATCCAATACAATGGCAATTCCCGTTTGGTTATTATAGGCATCACCTGTAAGTTTTTCCCATTCCTTAGCACCTTTGGCATTCATCGTCATAGACACCGCTGGCTTACCGAACTGATCAAAGTCTGCACGCGCATCACTAACAACATCTCCACTAATTCGTGGTATGCCGTCTCTATTGGATTTTAACGCATATAGATCTACTACTTCTGTATCTTCGGTAGCTGGGCGCTCCCAAACAAATTTTGTAAACTGAATATCGGCAGGTAACAACCTTCTAATCTCTGGCATTCTCAAATAAGAGCCGATTGTTGCGGTATCTTTTATTGCCGCACGGAACATGGCATGTGTTCCAGGGTTTGCAGGAATCAACAACTCATATAATGGGTTCACCTGTGTTGCCATCTCCAAAGAATCCGCAGAAACATCGGACAATAAAGAATCGAGTTCGGATTCTTCTTTTACCTGTTCAGGTTTATCGACCTTAACGATCTCTTTTAATTTTTCGTTCGCTTGGATCAAAAAGGTGCTAAAACTAGGATTACTCTGTTTATAGGTTTCCCAAAACTCTAATTGTGCTGTACTTGAAAGTAAGTCTTGCGCACGGGCAATATCTCTAGCTCCCGGTAATTCTACCAATATACGTCCAGAATTACCTTCTCTTTGAATGTTTGGTTGGGTTACCCCAAAACCATCGATACGCTCTCTAAGTACTTCGAATGCAGAAACAACGGACTCGTCTATCTTTCTTCTGATAATAGGCTTCACCTCATCATCGGACATTTGAAAATTAATCTCGTCGCTCAGTCCTTTATTCGCAAAAATATCTGGAGAAGCCAACTTGGTATCACCTTTAATTTTATCAAATGCCTCAAAGAAAAGCTCTATATAGGTATCATCACTGTTTTTAGAAGCAGAATCCGCATCGGCCAAGGCTTTGTTAAAAACAGGATTCTTGGTATTGTTCGCCAAGCCTTTCAATATATCTTTTACAGATATCTGTAGTGTTACGTTAATACCTCCCTTAAGGTCAAGACCTTTGTTCAGTTCCTTCTTTTTAGCCTCGTTATAAGTGGTATAACCCAAAATAGGATTCGCCCCAATGGAATCTAAATAACTGGCTTCCATTTCTTCCCTTTTGGATACGTAGTTCTCCTCAGATTCAGAAATACGGCTTGCGGCAAACAAGGCCGCCTCTTTTTCAACTTTATTGGTAATAAAAGTATAGGATAGCTGGTAGATACTAACTAACCCGAATAATAAAGCAAAAAGCTTTATAAGTCCTTTATTTTGCATTTTACTAGTTTATTTAATTTATGTTGATTACGATTATATGCATTTAAAAACCAAGGCAATAATTTTTACAAAAAGTAAATACGTTGTTCCCTTAGTAAAGTTCTTTATTTGGAATTAGCAATTCCTCTACACATAAGGCCCTGCTCGTACTTCAGGAATTGTTTGTGAAGTGTTATCTATTGCTATTGCAATATCTGTATGTATCTTAAAGGCTAAATCTACAATAGCATTTTGTTCAAAAACCAATATACCGTTAAACGGTAAAACTATCGGATTGGAAATTCTGTTATTGTCCTGCTTTTGTACCGAAACCAAGGTGCCGTTCAAAACCATACCATGATCGGCTTGCTGTTGCAGGTCGGATACTACTATACTATACTTTTCTGGAAATTTCTTTTTTGGATGATCTGAAGGGGATTCGTCTTCATTGGATAAGACAAGTTGGTTTTCATCCGAGAGAAACTTCTTAACACTATCCGCATCCAAATCGCTGTAATAGCGAATACTTAATTGTCTGCCATCATTTTCAACTACCTCAATAGCATCGACACCTAAGACCTGTAATTTTTTTGTTATTACAGCCAAGACCTCTTCATGGGCAGTTTCCGAAGCTATTTCTACGTCTGCAAATTCTAATGAAATTTGTTGATTAGAAGCTTTCTTTTGCCCTTGACTTAGCCCAAGTAAGGCCAGAATAATAAATAGCGTACTTACGCACCATTTTGCATTCATGCGGCAAATATAAAAAGAAAAATATGCTAGGTAGTATATTTTTTACAATATATATACCTGAAGCATATCCTATTAAAAAGAAGAAACCCTCTATAGCCGGGCCATAAAGGGTTTCTTATATCTATGTGACAGATAGGTTATAACTCTAAAAGACCATTGGTTTTACTAACCCCAGCGGCACTTTCTTGCATTTTATTCTTTTCGGCATCGCTCAATGGTATATCTACGATTTGCTCAATTCCGTTTTTACCCAAAATAACAGGAACACCTATACAAATATCGTTTAAACCATATTCACCTTCCAATAAAGTAGAACAAGGGAACATTTTCTTTTGGTCACAAGCAATAGCTTGCACCAACGCCGAAACTGCCGCCCCTGGAGCGTACCAAGCACTGGTTCCCAATAATTTGGTCAATGTTGCACCTCCTACTTTGGTATCTTCGGCAACCTGTTGCAATCTTTCTTCAGATAAAAACTCGGAAACACGAATACTATTTCTGGTCGCATGGGAAGTCAAAGGAACCATTCCCGTATCACTATGGCCACCAATAACCATTCCATCAATGTCTGAAATCGGTGCTTCCATCGCCTCTGCCAATCGGTATTTAAAACGTGCACTATCCAAGGCACCTCCCATACCTATGATTCTATTTTTTGGCAAGCTGGTAGTTTTATGAACCAAATATGTCATTGTATCCATAGGGTTACTTACCACAATTATAATAACATTGGGCGAATGCTCTATAAGGCTACTGGAAACAGTCTTAACAATACCGGCATTAATACCGATCAACTCTTCCCTTGTCATACCCGGTTTTCTTGGTATACCAGAAGTAATTACCGCAATATCGCTATTTGCCGTTTTTGAATAATCACTGGTACTACCTGTAATTTTGGTGTCAAAACCGTTAAGAGAAGCGGTTTGCATCAAGTCCATGGCCTTCCCTTCGGCGTACCCTTCCTTAATGTCCAATATTACCACCTCAGATGCAAAATTTTTAATGGCGATGTATTCCGCACAACTTGCTCCTACTGCTCCTGCACCAACTACTGTAACTTTCATGTATCTATTTTTTTATGAATTAATTCTATATAAGATGAATGATCTTATGTTAAATGTTTAGCTCTTCAAAAATACTCAATTATTAACAAATTTTCTTATCTCAATATGCTAATAAAATGTGATAATATGCTTTTATAAAAATGACAAAAACTTACTATTCGTTAAAAAAAGAAGCAGTTCAACGAAGAAACAGAAAAATAACGACCATACATCGATTTTTAATAATAACAAATAATAGACTCCGTTAGTAACTGTGGACCCCAAATCCAAACAAAACCTACTTAACAATGAAAAAGTTCCTTTCATTAATGGCTATCTGTGCCATTATTTTTACGGCCAACTGTTCTCGAATAGAACAGAACAACGACCCTATTATAGGCATATGGTCCCAAGCGAAGACCGAATCTACCAGCAATGCAGCCAAAACCACCATTCGCAAAGAATGGATCTTCAACGATGTTTATTTAGGTAGATACCACGAAATAAACGGAAACGAAATAACCTTACAGACGGATTTCGCCTGGTCTAAGGAAGGTGATGCTTACACCATAGAATATAGAGGACTGGAAAACACTCCCCATCAAACCTTTAAAATTGTAACATCTGACGAAAATATTCTACTAAAACAAATTGATGGTGACGATATAGCCATTAGGGAATAAACAATTTTTACAGGGCCATGGGAAAGAGTCTGTTCGGAGCAATCTGGGCGGGCTCTTCATGTTTAGACTACCTTTCTTTAAAATTACGCTTTTACCTAAACCCGAAGTTTAGCCCAAAGTTAAATGTATTGAACTCACCAAGGGTATAATCGGCATTGATCCTAAAAAAACCAAGTTTCAATTTGGCACCAATATTTCCTGTGACCCCATTCACTTTTTTTGTAATGGAAAAAGGATCCACATAGGTTTCCGAAGTAAACGGACCGCTGGTGACCACATAGGTACCCAGAACATCCATAGTGGACTTACCGGTAACATACCCTAGGCCACCATAAAAATTGATTACGGGAAGCCTGGTCGACACCACGGCATTAAAAGCCCAGGTATTGATCTTTGCCTCTATACGCTGATCTTCTCCCTCTATAAGATCTGCGTCGGAAAAATCATAGTCACCGTTCACGGCAGTATATCCTATCACCGCCGATATGGCCACGGGCAACAATTTATCTGCCGGAAGAAGTTTTGTAAAATCGTGCTGCAACCCAAAACCTAACAGGCCTACCCTGGCACCTTCATACTCCAACTTTGGAAGAAAACGCGCTTTAATTTCCGTTCCCTTAATGAGCCCTACACTACCCTGTAGATATCCGGAAGGAACAAAATCTATACCCTCGCCCGAAAGCCCGGAAGGCAACTCAAACTCTTCCCTTACGTTTAAACCTGCTACTTGCCCCTCGACAAAAACCTCTACTCCATTAATATCTCCCAAAGCTGAAGAAACGTTTCTAGCAACTCCGGGGTTATCTACAAAATCTAAATTTTCGTAATCGTTGGGGTCCAACAAAAAGGTTCTTTTATCCTCTTTATTTTTAAAACCAGTAATGTTACCGATCAAAGAAATTTCAAATCCGCCCAGGGGTTTGGCATCTGCTGTGTTATACCAACCCGTAGCAAAATTATATACTACACTTTCTGAAAGTGGGGCCGTATAATCGGTTGCAAATTGCTCTGCATCTTCTACACCTGCAGCGAACACATCGTTAAAATCTGCCTGAGCGAACATTACCGAAAAACTACATGATAAAACTAGGGTACATAAACCTCTCATATTCTACGTTTTACCCAAAACTAAAAAACCTGCGCTTTGAACGCAGGTTTTTGTTGTATAAGTAGTGGTTTTTATGTGTCAATATTGGCATAGACAGCATTTTTCTCTATAAATTCTCTTCTTGGAGGCACTTCATCACCCATTAACATAGAAAATACCCGATCCGTTTCTGTAGCATTTTCAATAGTTATTTGGCGTAAAGTCCTGTGTTCTGGATTCATAGTAGTATCCCACAACTGCTCTGCATTCATTTCTCCAAGACCTTTGTATCGTTGGATACTTACACTCCCGTTATATGAATCCGCTATGGCATCCCTTTCCTCGTCGGTCCAGGCATATTGTTTTTTCTGCCCTTTTTTAACCAAGTATAAAGGTGGCGTGGCAATATACACATGTCCTCCCTCTATCAATTCTCTCATATATCTAAAGAAGAACGTAAGAATAAGCGTTTCTATATGGCTACCATCGACATCGGCATCACACATGATAACCACTTTATGGTAACGTAATTTTTCAAGGTTCAATGCCTTGCTATCGTCCTCTGTACCAATGGTTACCCCCAGAGCGGTATAGATATTCTTTATTTCCTCATTTTCAAAGACCTTATGTTGCATGGCCTTTTCAACGTTCAAAATTTTACCTCGTAAAGGCAAAATTGCCTGAAAATTTCTATCTCGTCCCTGTTTTGCAGTTCCACCTGCCGAATCACCCTCTACAAGAAACACTTCACATAACGCTGGATCTTGTTCTGAGCAGTCGGACAATTTTCCGGGCAGGCCACCTACGCTCATCACTGTCTTACGCTGTACCATTTCCCTTGCCTTGGTAGCCGCATGTCTGGCCTGGGCGGCCAATATTACCTTCTGCACTATTACCTTGGCATCATCCGGGTGTTCTTCCAAGTAATCGGTAAGCATCTCGGACACCGCCTGGCTCACAGCCGAGGAAACCTCTCTGTTCCCTAATTTGGTCTTGGTCTGCCCCTCGAACTGAGGTTCCGCCACCTTTACAGAAACTATGGCCGTTAATCCCTCGCGAAAATCATCTCCTTGAATCTCAAATTTCAATTTGTCCAACATACCGCTTGCATCGGCATATTTCTTCAAGGTGGTAGTAAGTCCTCTTCTAAACCCTGATAAGTGCGTTCCACCTTCATGGGTATTAATATTGTTCACATAAGAATGCAAATTCTCTGTGTAACTAGTATTGTAAATCATGGCAACCTCTACTGGAATGTTGTTTTTTTCACCCTCCATAGAGATTACGTTCTGTATCAAAGACTCTCGGTTACCGTCCAAGAATCGAACAAATTCCTTAAGACCTTCGTTAGAGAAAAAGGTTTCACCAACATACTCCCCTTTTTCATCTTTCTGACGCTTATCGGTTATAGTTATCTTAACCCCTTTGTTCAAGAAAGAAAGCTCACGCATCCTATTCGACAAAGTTTCATAACTATACTCGATCGTCTGGGTAAAAATGGTATTGTCCGGATGAAAGGTCACCTCGGTACCCCTTTCGGTAGTTTCCCCTATTCTTTTAACAGGATATAGCGCCTTTCCCCTTTCATATTCTTGTTGCCAAATAACACCGTCTCTGTAAACTGTAGCGGTCAAATGATCGGACAAGGCATTTACACAAGATACACCGACCCCATGAAGACCACCTGAAACTTTATAAGAATCCTTATCAAATTTACCACCGGCCCCTATTTTCGTCATTACCACCTCTAAAGCGGAAACACCCTCTTTTTTATGAAGGTCTACAGGAATACCCCTTCCGTTATCTCTGGTAGTTATGGAATTATCCTCATTGATTATTACACTGATAGTATCACAGTGCCCTCCCATAGCTTCATCTATGGAGTTATCCACCACTTCATAAACCAAGTGATGCAATCCACGGACACCTACATCTCCAATATACATAGATGGTCGCATGCGCACATGCTCCATTCCCTCCAACGCCTGTATACTATCCGCTGAATATTGCTTTTTATTTGCTTCTTCGCTCATAAATTAAGGTTGTTTTAACTTCAAATTTTGCAATCTTACAAATATACGGAATACCCCATAGAATCTGCTGTTTCTACGCTTTGAGCACCATCAAGTTATCAACAATAATTGTGGAAAATTACAGATATCCTTCTCTTTATATAAATCATGGCACTTTTTACAGGCGGTGGTATTCATTGTTGCCAACAAAGATCTAGATGACACAATGCACAAGAGGCGCCAAGTATTTGACGCCTCTTTAGGACTAATTAAAAAATAAAAACTGCCCTGTTACTTTTAAAACAGGAAAACAGAATCTGCATACGGTGAAGGATGCTACTTCACATAAGCGTCGTCATGTACATTGGCTACCGCCCTACCAGATGGATCGTTCATATTCTTGAACGCTTCGTCCCATTCCAAAGCTATCTTAGTGCTACATGCCACTGAAGGTTCTTGCGGAACACACAATGCTGCGGCATCTGAAGGAAAATGTTGTTCAAATATAGAGCGATAATAAAATTCTTCTTTGGTTGTCGGTGTTTGCAACGGAAACCTAAATTTGGCATTGGCCAATTGCTCATCGGTCACTTCTTCCTCTACCAACTCTTTTAACGTATCTATCCAACTATAGCCCACACCATCGGAAAATTGTTCTTTTTGCCTCCATGCCACACTTTCTGGCAACATATCCTCAAAAGCCTTACGAACCACCCATTTTTCCATTCTTTCTCCATTGATCATTTTATCCTTGGGGTTGATCCTCATGGCAACATCCATAAACTCTTTGTCCAAAAACGGCACACGACCTTCTATTCCCCATGCCGCCAAAGACTTGTTCGCCCTTAAACAGTCGTACATATGCAACTTATCGAGTTTACGCACGGTTTCTTCATGAAAATCTTTTGGACTTGGTGCTTTGTGAAAGTATAGGTACCCTCCAAAAAGCTCATCGGCCCCTTCTCCAGACAATACCATTTTAATTCCCATAGATTTAATGACCCTTGCCATTAAATACATTGGCGTAGATGCACGGATCGTAGTAATATCGTACGTCTCTAAGTTATAAATCACATCCCTTATGGCATCCAGACCTTCTTGAATAGTGAATTTGATCTCATGGTGTACCGTACCAATATGGTCGGCAACTTTTTGTGCGGCCGCCAAATCGGGCGAACCTTCCAAGCCTACAGAGAAAGAATGCAATTGTGGCCACCAAGCATCTTTGGTATCACCGGACTCAATTCTCTTTTGGGCATATTTTTTTGCTATGGCAGAGGTAACGGAAGAATCTAAACCTCCCGATAAAAGAACACCATAAGGCACATCTGACATTAATTGACGGTGCACTGCAGCTTCCAATGCCTCTTTAACCTCTTGAATACTCGTCTCATTTTCCTTTACGGCGTCATACTCCATCCAATCCCGGGTATACCATCTTTTCAACTCACCATCTGAACTATGCAAATAATGCCCTGGGGGAAACAGCTCTATTTTTGTACATGTACCTTCCAAAGCCTTTAGCTCAGATGCGACATAAAAGGTTCCGTTTTGGTCCCATCCCATATATAATGGAATAATGCCCATATGATCCCTTGCAACAAAATATTCGTCCTTCGCGGCATCGTAAATGGTAAAACCAAAAATACCGTTCATCTCATCCAAAAAGTCGACACCCTTTTCTTGGTATAGCGCCAAAATTACTTCACAGTCAGATTCTGTTTTAAAATCATATGTACCCTCAAACTGTTTGCGTAACTCTCTATGATTATATATTTCACCGTTTGCCGCCAACACCAAATTTCCTTCAGTGTTCAATAAAGGTTGTTTACCCGACGCCGGGTCAACTATAGCCAAACGCTCATGAGCCAAAATGGCCTTTTCATCGGCGTATATTCCACTCCAATCCGGTCCCCTATGTCTTATTTTTTTAGACATTTCCAGCAATTGAGGTCTTAATACTTCTGTACTTTCCTTGACATCAAATGCACATACGATTCCACACATAATTTTATATTTATATCAATTTTAATACAAATATGCATTTATAGTTTCATATATAAAACACAAATACACTTTATGATTTCAATTAATAACAAAAATTTGAATTTTAAGTAATAACCGAAATTTTTTTGTGTGTTTTTTAAAAATTATCGAGCATTCTGTAAGGGTTAAAAAATTTAACGACTTTTTATCAAAATAAACTGGGCTAACTACTTAGCTTTGGAACACTTTAAACTAAAATCGATTTATGAAAAATTTACTTGCACTTACCATCTTATTTACAGCATTGACCGTTACTACGAACGTAAATGCGCAAAAATTTTCGGGTCTTGACAAAAGCCCTATGGATATGGCCTCTTATCCTACAGATTACAAAATATCGGACAAGGTAGTTCGTGTAATCTATGGCCGCCCACAACTTAAAAACCGTTCTTTGGCAGAACTTGCCCCCGTTGGCCAAGTGTGGAGAACAGGAGCCAACGAAGCACCTGAAATCACTTTTTACAAGGATGTTAATTTTGGCGGCGAAGACATTAAAGCTGGCACCTATGCCATGTTCACCATTCCTGGAAAAGAAAAATGGACCGTTATACTTAACAAGAATCTGAACCAATGGGGTTCTTATTTTTACGAAGAAGATGCAGATGTAGTACGTGTAACCGTACCAAGTGGATCCGATAGTTCTTCTTTGGAAGAATTTTCCATTGCCTTTAAAGAGATAGATGGTGGTACAGAAATGGTAATGGGCTGGGACAAAACAAGAGTTGCAGTTCCTATTACTTTTTAACTACCAACGATATTTTTATATGAAGACCCCGGCCTAGGCCGGGGTTTTTTATTTAACGCACTTCGCCGTTTACAAATGTCTGTTGCGCCTTGATCTTAGGAATCTCTTCTAAAGGCACTTTCATCATATCTTTATCGTAAATGGTAAAATCTGCATATTTACCAACTTCAATACTACCTTTCTCATCCTCTTCAAAATTAGAATATGCCGCCCAAATAGTCATTCCTTTCAAAGCTTCCTCTCGACTGAGCACATCGTCCATTTGAAAGCCCCCCTCGGGAAAACCTTTGGTATCCTTTCTTGCTACCGCTGCGTAAAAAGTAAGGAACGGACTTACTTGCTCTACGGGAAAATCGGTTCCCAAAGCCACGATACCGGCCTTGTTCAACAAGGTCTTGTAGGCATAAGCATCCTTTACCCTTTCTTCGCCCAATCTATCGGCGGCCCAATACATATCACTTGTTGCATGGGTGGGTTGTACAGACGGGATAATACCTTCTTCAAAATAATCAAAATCGGGATGATCTATGACTTGCGCATGTTCCACTTTCCATCTTCTATCGGGCTTGTTTTGTAGCACATCGTGGTAAACACGTAAAACGACCGCATTGGCAGAATCTCCAATGGCATGTGTATTCATTTGATACTCCGATTCGGCCAGTTTTTGCGCCAAGGCCATAATTTCCGAAATCGGTGTTACCATAGCTCCATAATGGTCCGCTTTATCCGAGTAAGGTTCTTTTAACGCAGCCCCTCTGGATCCAAGGGCTCCATCTCCATAAACCTTTATAGACCGTACGTTTAATTTTTCTGTTTTTATAGGCCCCTTTTCAATAAAGTAATCTACGTCTTCCGGGTTATTGCTTACCATGGCGTATATACGTATGGACAATTCACCTGCCTGCTGCAAGCTATCGATCAGCTCTATGGTCTCACGATCTATTCCGGCATCGTTTACAGTGGTCAACCCATGGTTTAAACAGATACGTTCGGCCAATTTTAGGGCGGCAATTTTTTCCTCTTTGGTCGGCACGGGTATTATTTTATCTATTAAAGACATCGGATTATCTACCAAAACACCCGTAATACCATTAATTTTCCCTCCCCATTGCTTAACAATCTCTCCTCCATCAACCGTTGTTTTCCAATCTATACCCGCCATATCCAGTGCTTTCTGGTTTACCAAATAGGCATGACCGTCTATACGTTGTAAAACTACAGGGGTATTGGGAAACAAAGAATCCAATTCGTATTTGGTAGGAAACTCTTTTACTTCCCAATCGTTCTGATCCCATCCTCTACCTGTAATAAATTGTTTTGGGGTAGTGGCCTGAAAATCTATAACCCTTTGCAAGACCTCATCAAAACTTTTGGTACCTACCAAATCTACCTCTTGCTGGTTGAGCCCTAGACCGTAGAAGTGACAATGGGCATCTATCAACCCCGGGGTAATAGCTCTTTTGTCCGCATCTATTATTTGATCTGCGGTATAGGTGCTTCTTATATCATCGGTGGTACCAACCGCCAAAAACTTACCGTCCTTGACCGCAAATGCTTCCGCTGTCGAGAAATTTTCATCTACCGTATACACCGTAGCATTTATAACGATCAAATCTGCCTCTTCTTTAAAAAGCTCACAACTGCACAATAAAATAAGGGATAAAAAAAGTAATTTTTTCAAAACAATACATTTTAGTTTAAACACAATGATCTTGGGAAACTAATTATTTTTCTAGAGGGTTCTTGTACTTCTATTTGGGGGGTAACTTTCTATTTCCTTCTATTTTTAAAGGCCCTTGAGAAGTATAAACCTCTCCTTTTATAAGGTTTCCATCTACCTTCAACTCAACCAAGACACGCTCTACACCTTCTATATTCATGCCGAATTTGATGGTATTACCATCCACTTCCACATCTTGCCCGGTTAAAGTTCCGTTCTTTAATTGTACCGAAACGGTATACATTCCTTTTTCTTTTTCCTCTATGTAAAGCACACCGTTACTATACTCTGGATCCGCATTAGAAACGGTATAGACCCATACACCCACTGGGCCTTGCCCTAACTGCGTAAAATTATCGATAAAACAAAATGCTTCAATTTCTACTGACGCACGAATATTAAAAATCGGCAAGAACAGTATTAGTGCACATACAATTTTTACAAGATTCTTTTTCATAACAATGGTTAGCTTTGTCGTACAAGATAGAAAAATACGGAATATACAATGTTCCAAAACTTTGATATTCGCAACATTGCACTTCATTAAACAGCTGGTTCTTACATAAAAAAAGAAGTAGCCGTACAAAGCTTTACCTCTGTTCTTTATTGACCGACGGAAAAATATAAATCCTTTATTTTTTTGATTTATGATTTTTCTTTTCCTTGATTCTTACATAGATCAATTTATTTCTTCCTTTAGAATCTTCCCTTCTATCGATTTCAAAATTGGGGATAGAATTGATCAAAGGCGTTAATTTCTGGAACCCGTAATTACGTGCATCGAAATTCGGTTGTTTCTTTTGCAAGAGGCTACCTACATCGCCCAAAAATGCCCATCCGTCATCATCGGCAACATCTTCGATGGTAGTAGCTATAAATTTTATATCCTTTGGGGTTATCTTGTCTACTTGGTTCTTGGCATTACCAACATTAGCATTATTACTCGTGGTTTCCTCTTCTGATTGGCTTTTTAAGATCTCTATATATATAAACTTATCGCAGGCCACAATAAACGGATTGGGGGTTTTGCGCTCCCCAATACCAAATACCTGCATACCCGCCTCACGTAGCCTTGTTGCCAAACGTGTAAAGTCGCTATCACTGCTCACAAGACAAAAGCCATTTACCTTACCTGAATACAAAATATCCATAGCATCAATGATCATTGCCGAGTCGGTAGCGTTCTTACCTTGTGTATATCCGTATTGCTGAATAGGGGTTATGGCATTTTCCAATAACACATTCTTCCATTTGCCCAATCTCGGATTGGTCCAATCGCCATAAATACGTTTTATTGTCGGATTGCCGTACTTTGCAATCTCCTCCATCATTTCTTTTACATACGCGGATGGAATATTATCTCCATCTATCAATACCGCTAAATTTAAGTCCATTACATCTTTTTTGTAAAGGTAGCCTGTTTCTATTTTTTAAATATACTTAATCCTTTTATTATCTAAAACCCCTATTTTACCTCCCCTGATATTATTGGGGATTATCGGCTTTAATGGCGCCTATGGCCAAAAACAACAAGAAGACCAATCCTATATACCCTACCAACCTATACGAACCGAAGGTTGACAAACAGAAACTAAAGACACTTGGGGCCAATGCGCTTGCCAATATCAAAAAACTCATGATCTTCCCTGTAATACTGCCCAAATGTCTTCTACCATAAAAACGGGGCCAGGCTACGGCGTTCAACACGGCAAAAAAACCTCCCAAAACCCCAAAACCCGTGATAAGCATGGGCACCCCTGCACTCGTGGATAACAACAAAAAACCCAAGGAAGCAGAAAACCCTCCGAGCAACATTAAATACAGGTACAATTTTAATGGCAGGTAATCGCTTAAAAAATTAAAGACCGTAGATACCGTAACGGCCACTACAGAACCAGGAAGAAAAATAGAAATAGCATCTTCTTTAGGAAAACCTTCGCTTTTGAAAACCGAAACCACATGAAAGGTCAGACCTGTTATAAAAAAACTGTTAAAAGCCAATGTAAGTCCGTACATCCAAAATGCCCTAGTACGTTTTGCTTCCTTTAGTGTAAACTGTTTACGAACCTCTTTTTTACTTTTCTCTTTTGAGGAAACCGCTTTTGCCCCATCGGGCAAAAGACCATGCGACTCTGGAGAAATCTTATAAAAAAGAAAAACAAACACACTAAATACCAACAGTCCAATGCCGAGATACTGCCATGTCCGCTGCCATCCATTATTGTCTATCAATGCATTTACCCACAAGGGCGAGGATGAAAAACCAAAAGAAAGGGCCACACTACTAATGGCATTCACCTTGCCCCTATTCTTATCGAACCAAATCATGATTACGTTTCTAGAGGCCATGGTCAAAACCCCCTGCCCAGCAAAACGCAGCATAAAAAACAATAGGGTCATTACAGAAAAAGGAACCACCCAGGTATCAACCGATAACAGTCTTTTTATATAATCGCTCATGTGTGCCGACCATGAGCAAAGAAACAAAGTGATCCCAAGCCCCAAGGCCGCAAAAAAAGCTACATATCTGGCCCCATATCTATCAAACCAAATACCCGCACGCCCTATGACCAAAGAACTAACTATGGTACCTATCATATAGGCATTGCTAAATTGATTTCTAGAAAGACCAAGGGCATCTTTTACCGGATCCGTAAAGACCGACACCCCAATCGTCTGCCCTGGAATACTAAAGTAAATACCTATGGTACCTATTACAAGAATAACGTAACCATAAAAAATAGGACTTTTTGCGGGATCTATAATATGATAACCGGAAGGTTTGGACATTGTGGTATGCGCTAGTTGCAAAAGTACGTTTTAACCAACGGCCCTAAAAAAATAGAGCTTCCATTTTTTCCAAAAGTCTTGATCTTATCTTAAAAATAATAGAAAAACAGGCCTAATACTATATTTGAACAAATGTATTTTGCTCGTTGAGAAAGCTCATTAAGAATCGTTACCTTACCTCTTTCTTTTTAAAAACCAACCGTCTTATGAATACGCCATTTAACTTTACCAGAGCACTGATTATAGTAACCGTCTTATTTACCTGCATTGGCCACGCCCAAGAAACGAAAAGGGAATTTTACGAATTAAAAACCTACCTCATAAAAAATGAAGACCAAGAAAACAGGGTCGACCATTACCTAAAAAATGCCTATTTGCCGGCATTAAAAAGACAAGGCATTAAGAACATAGGTGTTTTTAAGGTACGACCAAACAAGTTTACAAAAGCAGATAAAATATATATACTTATTCCATTTGCCTCTTTAGATCAGTTCGAAAAACTGGAAGCCTCCATTGCCGTGGACAAAGAACACCTCTCTTCCGGCAAAGATTATATAACGGCAAAGTACAATGATCCGCCTTACCAAAGAATAAGTTCTACCTTAATGCGAGCGTTTTCAGGAATGCCCCATATGAGACCCAGCCAAGTATCTACCCCTAGATCCGAACGGGTTTACGAGCTAAGAAGTTATGAATCGCCTACCGAGGCTACTTATAAAAACAAAGTAGCTATGTTTAATGAAGGGGGCGAAGTAGACTTGTTCGAAAGTATTGGTGCCAATGCCGTTTTTTACGCAGAAGTTATTTCCGGTTCACAAATGCCTAATTTAATGTATATGACCACCTATGCCGATATGGCACAGCGAGATGCCTTATGGGAAAAGTTTTTTGCTTCTGAAAAATGGACGGAATTAAAAAATGACGAGCACTATAAAAACAACATGAACAAAGCAGATATCTTTCTTCTGTACCCAACTTCATATTCCGATTATTAAATTAATGTAATTGAGCCCTAATAACGAAGGCCACCCGTCTATTTTCATGTCGCCCTATAGCAGTTTTGTTGGTGGATACAGGTTGCGAACTTCCTAATCCCTCATAAGAAATCCGTTCTTTTGATACTCCTTTATCCATAAGATAAGCAGCTACGGCTCTTGCCCTTTTTTGCGATAGGACAAGATTATAAGCTTCATTGCCTATAGTATCGGTATGCCCCGATATATTAATTTTTAAGTCGGTGTTCACGGTAAGGTACCTCAATATTTCCCCTAACTCGTCCACGGCACTGGGCAATAGGTTATGATCATCAAAAGCGAAAAGTACATTTTTAAATGTATGTTCCTTGTTAAGTTCAAATGTTTTTGCATTAGAAACAGGCTCATCTTCATTGCCCTCCGATGGCGCATACAAAGAAACCATGTCCAAATAATAATAAGATCCTTTTGTACCCGATTTTTTGGTCTTGAACCTTCTAGTTCTTTTATTGTCCTTAAAATTTCCGATAATCATGTAGTTTTCCGTTCCTTTTGCCACAAACTCCATTTCTACCTTGACCCATTCTTTTTCATCTGAATAAAATTCGTCATATTTTATCTCCAGATAATTGGACACATCACCCGACACCTTTGACAGGTGCATCTTAGACAATGTTTTTGTGGTCTGCACCCGAATGGGGTTTTCAGAAAAACAAATACCGAATTCCCTTATGGCAAAATCTGACCGCTCGGCCAAACTTACATAAAAGGAAAGCCTATACACCTCATCCTTTTTTAAAGTGTTCGTAAGTACCCCCTGTAAATACTCCCTATAATCATTAGGAGCATACAAATAGAGGCCTACATAACCTACGCCAAAATCTGCAGGCTGCTCACCATTAAAATTCTTTGGTGTTCCCATTGCCTGGCTACAACCATTAAAATAGTCGGTAGAACCTAGGGTAGGTACAGTCCAGTCCACAAGGTCTTTTTGCAGATTGCCCAACGTCTGCGGGCATTGTATGTAATTTTCAAAACTTGGATTTTTAATAAGGTTCTGCGCATTGCCGATATGGTTCAATAACAAGAACCCAAGAACCAGCAATCGGTTTAAACAACGACCATATATTACAAGGGATGCGCCCATCATCCCTAAAGTAATAAAATATAACCTACGCTATAGCCCTGTAATCACAAAGACCTTAAAAATTAAACTTATAGGTAGCCCCCGCCAGAATCTGAAAGCCTTGTACAGGGTAATTTGCCCAACGTTGGTAGTTGTTATTAGCGATATTGGCGGCCTTTACAAAAATAGACAATTGATTGTCCACCCGGTACCCCACATGTGCATTGGCATCAAAGTAGCCGTCCAAGGTAATCATGGTAGCAGGAAATTCGGAAGGTGTAACACCCACTTCCGCTACCGAAGAAAAATCGTCCCTTTCTCCCACATAGAACAAATTGGCACCCGCATACCACTTTTCACCGATCTGGTAATCCATAAACAGCGAACCTGTTAGGTTAGGCAAGTTCCACGCAGGGTTATCGGTCTCCGTATTATAGTCATAGACGGCAGCATTTACCCCCAAGGTAAAGTTTCTGTTCACATCCACATTGAGCTCACCAAATACACCAATGGTCTTTATATCATCATAAAAAACATCAAAGGAGTTGCCATAATAATATCCCTTTTCATCGTCCCTGAAATTGTTCTGCGGATTCAAGGTAAACAAGGGACTATTGTTTTCTGCCGTGTAAGAACCTTTTATATTATAACTAAGGTTTGGCAACAACTGCCCCTTTAACCCTATATAGGCATTGTATTGGCTATCTGTAGGAGCAATGCTCAAAGTTGGGGAGACATACGTATTTTCCTCTACAAAATCATAATAGGAATTTTGGCGCAACTCGCCTTCTATACCACCATAAGCGATCACAGTTTCATCCATAACCCTATAAGATGCCGTTACTGCCGGATAGATATAAAAGTTACTTTCACTATTCTCCAGATCCATTCCGTACACAATATTTACACCTAGGTTCAACGACAGGTCATCTCTTAACATTACTAAACTTGGATTTATACCTACCTGCAAATTGCTGTATTTTATTCCTTGATCATTTGTGGTACTATTAACACTGGCGTTCTCAAAATCGCCGCCCACATAATCTACCTTCGCTTTTATTCCAAGAACCTCATCGTTCAAAGGTAATTCGAGTGCCGTGTTTAAAACAGCCCTATTTTCCCCGGATTTTACTGCGTCCCAAAACCTTCTATATTTAAGGTCGGCCCTTTTAAAGAAAGACTCCTCTACATTAATGTGACCACCCACTTCGGCCATATAGTAATTTTGACGTTCGTCAATAGAGTTCACGGTAGTCTCATCGTACACGCCCTCTGGAAGTCCATACCAATTGTACAGTTGATGCTGTAGACCGACCGCGGCACCCCAGCTAAGGTCTCTATCTTGTTTACTATATGATGCATCCAATTTTGTATCCGAAAAAATATTGTCCAGCTCAACACCATCAATATCGCCTCTTGAAGAATTGTGGTTAAAACCAATGTCCAGATTTTCGTCCCTATCCAGTTCTCTAGTGGTATAAAACTTGGCCGTGGTATTCCCATAATTACCTAGACCTGCAGACGCATAGGAATTGAACAACTCTGGTGGTGGAATTCTTTCTACCTTAGATGCCGTTCCTTTTGAAGGAGTAAAGGTAGAGGCTACCGGTACCGAGAAAATATTATAGGTAATCTTCTTTTTTTTCAATACGATAGAGTCGTTAAGATTGGGCAACGATTTAATTTTAAAGGCATCGGAAACCGTAGGTGTATATGCCTTTGTAACGGTAACGGTTTCTGTTCCCAGATCTTCCTTTTCTTCTTGTGCGACCACAAATTGTGCACTTATGAGAAACGCTCCTAACGTTAATACTAATTTTATGTTTTTGTACATACGTGTTCTATTACTATGGTACATTAATTTTAATTTGGATCTACTGAAGAGTTGCTTTCCGATTCTTTTGATTTGATAATGGCCAACTCACCTTTTGCCTCTGCCACTATTTCAGGATATTGCTCAAAATTGGCGATAACACTGTCTAATATATAGGTAGCCTGATAGGCGTCTCCCAAAGCGTAGAAGTTCTTCGCCATGAGTACCAAACCTTTACCTCCCCATTTTTTATAAGTAGCGTAGTCTTTTGCCAATTTTTGCACAGAAATATTGGAAGACTCAAAATCCCCTTCCTTGTTCTTAAAGTAGGCATCGTAGTAAAGTGCCTCCGCCGCGGTGGCCCCGGAGGCAATGCCCAATACTTTGGCATAGGCCGATTTGGCCTTTGATTCGTCGCCCGTGGCAATAGCAGACCTTGCGATCATAATCTGCGCATCACTTTTTATACGATCGTCTATATTCGAAGTAGCCAATACCTTATCGGCATACTCCAGCGTTTTCGAATAATTCTTTTGCCCGTAATAGCCTTTCATTAAATTGGACTGCGCAAAAGTTCTGTTTTGTTGAATATTCGCCTGATCTTCCAACTTTAACAAATAGGGCAACGCGGTGTCATAATCCTGTTTTCCTATATACACTTCACAAACCCTGGTCAATGCCTGTTCGGCATATTCGCTCGTGGTTCTATCCGCTACGTATTTATAATATGGCAAGGCGGCATCTTTATCACCTTTTCCGAAATAAAGCTGGGCCAGACTAAAGTTCGCATCAAGAGCATGAAGTCCGTTCGGAAACTCTGCAATGTAGTTTTTATACCCTTTGATGGCGGCTTCGGTCTTGCCTTCCATATTTTGTTTTTGGGCAGATTCAAAATTGGCGTTGTCCAATTCCGTATCCGTCACCTGTACAAAATCAAGGTCTTTTACCCAATCGGCATATTCGTTTACACGGCCAAGGTCTACATATACCAGTTTTGCCGTTGCCACTGCCTGTATAGCCTCTTGTGTTTTTGGAAAATCCCTTACGACCGTTTTAAACTTGGCCAATGCAGCATCATTTCTACTGGCATTGTAATGTACAAGCCCTTGACGCATCAAGGCCTGGGGCACCAAAGAGCTACCCCTGTATTCGTTTATCAATCTATCATAAGCCTGTAAACCTTTATTTTCCTGTCCCAGAGAAATATAGGTATTACCCAGTTCAAACAGGGCATCGTCCTTAAAACTAGATCTAGAGTACTGTGATACAAAATTCTCCAAGCTTTCTATCTTACTATCCGATTTACCTACAAAACCATAACTCATCGCCTTTTGGTAAGAAGCATAGTCCTTCTCCGGTCCGGTAAGTGCCAATGCCTTATTATAGGTTTCTATGGCCGGCCAGTACTTACTGGTCGCAAAATAACTGTCGCCCAATCTTAAATAACCATCGTGCAGTTTTTCTACCTCAACATTGCCAGAGTTGGTAAAAGCACTAAAATAGGTAATGGCATTGCTGTAATCTTTTTGTTTAAAATAGGCATATGCCAAATCATAATCCACATCTTTGGACTCTGCCAAAGAAGGGGCTACGGCACTCTGCTTAAAGGCCTTGAATCCGGCCACCGCTTCATCGAACCTGTTCAGCAGATAATCGGCTTCCGCCTTCCAATAACTGGCCTTTGCCTTAAAGGTCTCGTTCACGGCACTGTTCAACGATTTCGCTAAATTCTCGGAAGCACCGTCATAATCGGTCTCCATAAAAAGTTCTATCCCCCTATAGTAGGCCACTTTTTGATACGTTTCTTTACTGGCGTAGTTCTTATTCTTTTCCAAGAGCTCCATGGCGCCCGCAAAATTTTTGGAAGTGATATAAGAATCCACCAATAAAGTTTGCATTTCCTCTTGATGTTCGTCATTTGGATACGCATCCAAATAATTGGTGATCACCTGTGGTACCGGTTCGTATGCGTTTCCTACTTCATAACTTAAACGAGCATAGTTTAAGAAAGCGTCTTTTTGAATTTCGGCATTAAAATCCATTTGCGAGGCATTTCTAAAAGCGTTCAGCGCCTCTTGTTTTTTATCTTGCTTAAGGTAACATTCGGCCAAGTGATAGTATGCGTTTTGCGAAACACTGTTTGTACCCCCTATAATTTTATTGAACTGGGCTATGGCATTTGCGTAATCTTCCTGTTTGTAATAACAGTATCCCAATTGGTAATAATCGGTATTGTTCCATTTTCCCCTTTTACCTTTGTATTCCTTTAAATAAGGGATGGCATTGTCATACTGCTTTAAATTAAAATAGCTCTCCCCTATAATCTTGTTCAGCTCAGAAACTTCCGTTCTGTTGGATTTGGGCAATTGCTTTTTTGCCAAAGCTATGGCCTCCTCGAATTTCCCCAGTTTAAAGTTCATATCGGCCTGGTAATAGCTCAACTTTTCCTCTAAAACATTTTGATCGGTTATTTGGTCAAAACGTTCATTGGCCGCATCATAATCATCTTCTTGGTATGCAATGTACCCCAGATAGTATTTTGCCTGCGACCCATATACCGGTGAGGTGGTCACCTTTTCTAAATAGCGTTCCGCTTCCTTTGTTTTTTTAGAGGCAAAGAGCGAGTAACCATAATTAAAATTAAACTTGTCCATCTCACCACGAGACAGTGCACTTTGGTCCACTTTGTTGTACCACTTTAGGGCATATGGATATTTACCTGTTTCAAAATAATACTCGGCAACATCGGCATAGGCCGAATTACGCTTGGTGGACGTCGGATATTTCTCCACAAAGTCTTCCATAAGCCGATCGGCCCCTCGTTGGTTCAATCGCACTGCGGCATTCGCTGCATAGTAAGCACTATTTGCTGCTATTTCCTCATTTTTTGTGCTGGATTTAACCTTATTAAAGATTGTTTGTGCTGCTTGGTACTGCTCATTATTGTACAGTGCAAGCGCATCTTGAAAGTCTTTTTGTTCGTGTGTATAAATTTTGGATTCTTGAGCAATGCCTATACAGACTACCCCCATTAACATGGGTAAAAAAGCGGTGATTTTTTTATACATAGCGTTCTCTGACTATTTTTTAATTACCGTAGTATTACAACATCATAACGGCAAATATTGTACCTAAGTATGTAAATTGCGACTACAAAAGAAAAGAATTTAATAAACGTTTCCTTGTTATCGGAAGGAACTTATTACTTTTATATCAACAAATACACTATGCAAGAGACAGTTTTAGAATTAAAGGACGCTTCCATT
This sequence comes from Maribacter thermophilus, assembly GCF_001020565.1. GTDB lineage: Bacteria > Bacteroidota > Bacteroidia > Flavobacteriales > Flavobacteriaceae > Maribacter > Maribacter thermophilus. The sequence goes on from NZ_LDAS01000001.1 coordinate 1,992,543, forward strand.
TTTCAGAAAGAAAGCCTGGTACTCAGCGATGTAACCATACAAGTCACCAAAGGTGAGTTTGTTTACCTTATCGGCAAGACGGGAAGTGGAAAAAGTAGCTTTATGAAAACTTTGTATGGTGACCTACCCTTAAAAAAAGGAGAAGGCCATATTGTGGATTTTAATTTAAAGACACTCAAAGAAAACGACATTCCGTTCTTACGAAGAAAACTAGGAATCGTGTTTCAAGACTTTAAGTTATTACCTGATAGAAACATTAACGAAAACATGCTGTTTGTCCTAAAAGCGACCGGGTGGAAGGACCAATCAAAAATGGATGCCCAAGTCTTGGAAGTTCTGGAAAAAGTGGGCATGAAAACAAAAGGATTTAAGTTTCCCCATGAATTGTCGGGCGGTGAACAACAAAGAATTGCCATTGCTCGCGCTTTATTGAACGATCCCGAACTGATCTTGGCAGATGAGCCGACCGGTAATCTAGACCCGCAAACCAGTGTAGAGGTAATGAAAGTACTGCAAGAAATAAACAAATCTGGCAGAACCATATTAATGGCCACACACGACTACGCATTAATATTGAAGTACCCTTCAAAAACCATTAAATGCGATGCCAATCGCGTTTTTGAAGTCGTACAAAGAGCCGTATAAGCTACCGTTTACGGGCAAAAGGAAAAGTCTCTTCTTTTCGTTTTCAAATCTGAAACCCCTATGAAAAATATTGAAAAAGAACGTTTGGCCCAACACCATAATGAAGAAAAAGATTGGCTAAAATGGGGGCCATACCTCAGCGAACGCCAATGGGGCACCGTACGTGAAGACTATAGTGCACATGGTGACGCATGGAACTATTTTCCGCACGACCATGCCAGAAGTAGGGCCTATAGATGGGGAGAAGATGGTATAGCAGGTATCTCTGACCGGTACTGTAACGTATGTTTTAACATTGCGCTTTGGAACGGCAAAGACCCTATTCTAAAAGAGCGCCTTTTTGGGTTAACGGGCCCTCAGGGAAACCATGGGGAGGATGTAAAGGAATTGTATTATTACCTAGAGAATACGCCTACCCATTCGTACATGAAACACTTGTACAAATACCCACAAAACAAATTTCCGTACAATGAGTTGGTAGACGAAAATGGCAAACGCAATAGACACGATCTTGAATACGAAATATTGGATACAGGTGTTTTTGACAATGATGCCTATTTTGATGTATTTACCGAATACGCCAAAGCCGATGATAACGACCTATTGATTCAGGTTACCATAACCAACAGAAACAAAACTGCGGCGGACATTCACTTGTTGCCTACCCTGACCATGAGAAATCATTGGACATTTAAAGACATGTCCAAAAAACCCGTTATCAAGAAAAAAATAAAGGACAATGGCCCGTATGTACAAATAGACCATCCTTATACGGGTTACTACAATTTATATTTTCAAGATGCCGACCATCTATTATTTACCGAAAACGAAACCAATAGGGAAACGGTCTATAACCAAAAAAACAAACACCCCTTTAAGAAAGACCTATTTCATAAAGCGGTCATCTCCGGCGATTATACCTTGGCTACACAAAACGACCAAGGCACCAAATTTGCCCCACTCTACAAAAGAAAACTAAAGGGCGGTGAATCTATTTCTATAAAATTGCGCTTATCGGAACTGGATCTAACAAATGCTTTTGGAGCTGAATTTGATAAAACACTACTAGACCGCCAGCAAGAATGCGCTCTTTTTTATAACCATATTGCCCCAAAAGCCACCCCTGAACAACGTAAAATTTTAACCCAGGCCTTTGCCGGTCTTCTTTGGAGCAAACAGTATTACAATTATGAGGTGGAAAGATGGCTGAAAGGAGATTCTAAAACATCGGTACCACCCAAAGAACGCTTAACGGGCAGAAATAGTAGCTGGAAAACCCTTCGCAACCATGATGTTCTATTAATGCCCGATAAATGGGAATACCCTTGGTACGCTGCATGGGACTCCGCCTTTCATTGCGCTTCTTTTGCATTGATAGACCCCGATTTCGCCAAAGACCAATTGTTATTGTTCACCAAAGAATGGTACATGGCCCCCAACGGACAAATACCGGCCTATGAGTGGAATTTTAGCGATGTAAACCCTCCGGTACAGGCATGGGCCGCCCTACAAATATTTAAGACGGACCGTAAAAAAAATGGCAAGGGAGATATTACGTTTTTAAAACGTATGTTCAACAAACTGTCCTTGAACTTTACTTGGTGGGTAAACCGTTTGGACCGCCATCAAAACAATGTTTTTCAGGGTGGATTCTTGGGCTTGGACAACATTGGGGTCTTTGACCGTAGCCATGGTGTACCCGGTGGCGGTACTTTAGAGCAGGTAGATGGTACCGCCTGGATGGCCCTCTATTGTTTGAACATGCTAGAAATGAGCTTGGAAATTGCCAGTGAGGATGGCTCGTATGAAGACATGGCGACCAAATATTTTGGCCATTTTGTCTTTATTGCCGAGGCCCTCAACAAAATGGATTCTGACAAGGTAAACACATGGGACAATGCAGAAGGCTTCTTCTACGACCGGTTGGTCATGGAAGACGGTAGATCTACCACCATTAAAGTTAGATCTATTGTGGGCATGTTATCCATTGCCGCTGTTCTAAACCTAAAGAGTAGCACCCTTAACAAATTTCCAAAATTTAAGGCCAGCGTACTTTGGTTCAAGAAATACAGAATGGAGAATTTAAAATATGTAGTGATACAAGAATACTCCGATGGTGAAGACCTACTACTTTCACTGGTACCCAAAGACCGCATGCGACCCTTGTTAAAAAGTCTTTTGGACGAGAAAGAATTTTTAAGTCCGTATGGAATTCGCTCTTTGTCAAAAATACATGAAACACCCTATCAAATTAAAATAGACGGTGTAGATTATTCCATTAATTACGAACCGGCCGAATCTACCGTTTCGTTGTTCGGTGGCAACTCTAATTGGCGAGGCCCCGTGTGGATGCCCATGAACTATCTTTTTATAAAGGCGCTACAAGAGTATTATGAATATAGCAATGGCAACATGACCGTAGAATACCCCACCGGTACCGACAACCAGTTGAATTTAATGCAAGTGAGCAAAGAGCTCAGTAAGCGTCTTATAAAATTGTTTGACCTGGACGAACATGGAAACAGGCCCATAAACAGGTTGTACGAGAAGTATTATCAAAATCCCCATTTTAAGGACCTGATTTTATTCTATGAGTATTTTCATGGTGAAAACGGGCGTGGATTGGGAGCATCACATCAGACGGGATGGACCGCTTTGGTAGCCAACCTTATAGAAGAAGTCTCCTAGGCCGAAAATAGAATTGACCATCCTCTCTTCTTAGTCCATTTCCATGATTATATTGGCAATAAGGGCCGTCCAGCCTGTTTGGTGCGATGCACCTAGGCCTTTGCCATGGTCTCCGTCAAAAAATTCGTAAAAAAGATGTTGGTCCTTAAAATGCCTGTCAGTAGCAAAAAGTGTGTCCTCGGTATCAGCATGGTACTGAAACCTTCCATCTTTATTTCTTTCAAAAAGTTTTATCAATCTTTTGCTTAACTCATTGGCAATTTCCTTGAGGTTTAATTTATTACCAGATCCCGTGGGAAACTCATAGGTATAGGTATCCCCGTAAAAAGTATAATATTTTCGTAACGATTGAATGATCATATAATTTAAAGGGATCCAAATAGGTCCACGCCAATTAGAGTTGCCCCCGAACATGCTAGACCGGCTTTCACCAGATTCATATTGTATTTGATGATGCCCGTGATGTTTAAATACAAACGGATGCTCTTCGTGGTATTTGGACAATGAACGTATTCCATAATCGGAAAGAAATTCATCTTCATCCAACATACGCCTCAACAAACGCTCTAACCTAAATCCGCGCATAATGGAAAAAAGGTAATTGCCCTCTTCGTTCGTTTCCTCTATATTGGATATCAAAGAAGCAAGATCAGGTCTTGTTCTAACAATATCGGCCGCCCGTTGCCTAAAGTCCTTCAATTCCTCGAACAGATCTTTATGAAGAATCTCAACGGCGAACAAAGGAATAATGCCTACCAAAGACCTCACCTTTAAACGATTTGTAATTCCGCTGGACATTTCGACCACGTCGTAATAAAAATTATCATCGTCGTCCCAAAGCGATATATCTTTTTTGCCAATGTGGTGCATGGCCCAAGCTATATTCAAAAAATGTCTAAAAAACTTGGCCACATTCTCTTCATATACTTTGTTGGTATCCGCCAATTCTAAAGACATTCGTAACATGTTTAGCGTAAACATGGCCATCCAACTGGTGGCATCCGCCTGTTGCATCCTGTTTATGCCCGGCGGCATATGGTTACGATCAAAGACCCCAATATTGTCCAGCCCTAAAAAACCGCCTTCGAACAGATCTGTTCCGCTTTTGTCTTTCTGATTTACCCACCACGTAAAATTGATCAATAATTTGTGGAAAGATTTTTCTAAAAACGAGGTATCACCAACTCCCGTACGCTGTTTATCCTTCTCATAAACATTCCAAACCGCCCAAGAATGAACAGGAGGATTTACATCGCTAAAATTCCACTCATAGGCCGGTATTTGCCCATTGGGATGCATATAGCTCTCTTCAAGCACCAATAACAATTGTTCTTTGGCAAAATAAGGGTCTATTTCTACAAAAGAGACCATATGAAAAGCAAGGTCCCATGCAGCATACCAAGGGTATTCCCATTTATCGGGCATAGAGATCACATGTCGGTTTGTCAAATGTTGCCAACTATAGTTTCTGGCATCCGTACGATAAGGTTTTGGTTCTCCCGGTCCTCCAAAAAGCCATTTAAACACATCGTAGTAGTAAAATTGCTTTGTCCATAATAACCCTGAAAAAGCCTTTTTAGCCACTTCTTTATGGGCCTCCGACAATTTCTTTTTAGACAAAATATCTTCATAAAATTCTTCGCATTCCTTGATCCTGTTTTCAAAAATCGCATCGAATTCTTCCCATGGCTCGTTTAACTTTTTCTTACTGAGTCGAATTTTTACCGATTTCTCTTCCCCGGGCTTAACACGTAACTTGTACCAAACGGCAAATTTTGAACCGTTCTTATCCGGGTTTACCGTAGCCTCGCCATTTACCACATGGTTATTGATACCATCTTTTACAAATGGTACTTCATTGGGTACATTATAGATTCGTTTATTATTCGTCTCATTTTCACAAAATAGTTGCTCTCCCTTTTGGTGATATAGATAATACCTGCCGTTTCTTACACTTCTAGACTGTACACAGTCATCTGAAACACTTTTTATATTGGGGCGATCAAACCGTTTGTTGTGTTTCCAGAAATTACGGAACCACAAATGTGGAAGAACATGGATCGTAGCGGTTTTCGACCCTCTGTTCGCAACGGTAACCTTCATTAGCACATCATCAACATCTGCCTTTGCATACTCTATAAAACAATCAAAATAAGCATTGTTCTTAAAAGCCTTGGTATCCAGTATCTCATATTCCGGTTCATTTCTGCCACGGGCCCTATTTTTTCTGACCAGATCTGCATAAGGAAATTTTTTCTGGGGATACTTGTACAAATACTTTGCATAGGAATGTGTGGGTGTGGACACTTGGTGAAAATATAGTTCTTTAACATCTTCCCCGTGATTTCCCTCATTATTGGTTAGTCCGAACAAACGCTCTTTTAGAATGGGGTCTTTGCCGTTCCAAAAGGCAGGGGCCAGACAAAGAATTTCCCTAGAATCACAAAAACCACCAATACCTTCCTCTCCCCACCTATAGGCATTGCTCCGCGCCTTATCATGGTCTACAAACCCCCATGCATTTCCGTCTTGACTATAATCTTCACGAACGGTACCCCACTGCCTTTCGGCAAGATAAGCTCCCCATCTTTTCCAATTTCTATAGGTATCCCGAACGGCCAAACGCTGTTCTTCAGCATTTTTATGCGACATATATTTTAATACTGTTTATTGAAAATAAATTGTTCTACCCATGTGCCATATTCTCTGTCACATCCTTTAAAAGCCCCTCTTTATGGGTAAGAACTAAATTTAAAAATAGTACTTATTCGTACAATCGAAGAAGGTGAAGAATACAATTGCCGTATTGATATTATTGGTAGGCATCGATTTATATTTAATCAAAAAAAACGCTGATAATTGCCAAACCAACAGCCTAAATGAACCCATTTTGTTAAAAAAACTAGCCTTTTAACCATTATCTACCGTAAGAAACCATTTAAAAAACGAACCATTTTTTAGACCAAAACCTTATCGTAATATTCTGCCATCCTCCATTTCAATGGTACGCTTTGTATTTTGGGCGAAAGTCATATCATGGGTCACCACCAACAATGTTTTATGGTACACCTCGGTTAGTTCTTTGAAGATATCGAAAACCATATCTGTATTCGTATTGTCCAAATTACCCGTTGGCTCGTCGCACATAATTATCAGGGGATCGTTTATCATGGCCCGGGCAATGGAGACCCGTTGTTTTTCACCACCAGATATTCTATGGGCCATTTTATGAGCCAAATGCTCTATGCCCAAATCTTTCAATAAAGAGAGCGCCCTGCTTTCTAACTCGGCCTCATTGTATTTGTTGAGCTTAAAACCGGGCAGCATCACGTTCTTTAATACCGTAAATTCATTTAGCAGATAATGAAACTGAAATACAAAACCTATTTTTTCATTTCTGATGGCGGCAAGTTCCTTTTCAGATTTTCCGTGCATACTTATGTTATCTATAAGAAGCTCTCCCTGATAGTCGGTATCCATTGTGGAGAGAATATAAAGCAGGGTAGATTTTCCGCATCCGGATTTTCCTATGACCGACACAAATTCTCCCCTTTTTATATTAAACGAAATATCTTTTAGCACATCTATTTTAACGGGGTCGTTGAACGATTTATATATGGCACGTGCCTCTAAAACTATATTGTTCTCCATTATTTTCCTCTAATGATCTCTACAGGATCTATTTTACTGGCTTTTCTTGCAGGAAACCATCCTGCCAAATAGGTAGTGACCAAGGCAAACAACACTGCAATTATATAATACCGTGCACCATAATCTATGGGATAGGTCTCTACCGTAGGCAACGAATCTGTATTAAACGGAATGGCATCTATGATCTTTGAAAAGATGAATCCGAAAACCGCCCCTGCCAATGCACCGAAAACACCGATACTTAATGATATGGCGGTGAATATTTTCTTAACGTCAGAACCTGCAAACCCCGTAGCCTTTAGAATGGCGATGGTATCCATTTTTTCATAAATCAACATGTTCAGAATATTATAGATCCCAAAACCGGATACGATCAGCAATGTAAGCCCTACGGCATAGGAGATAATGGAACGCACGCTGCTACCGGTCTCAAACTGGGCATTGGCCGTTTGTATATCTTCGGCATCCACCCCATATACCTGTTTGTACTGTGGCGCTAAAGAGGGTGCTAGGTCCATATTTTTTAGTTTTACCTGAATATCTGTAATATAGTTGCTGCTTTCCCCCAATAATTTCTGTGTGGTGGCTACACTGGCATAGCTTTGGGTCTTATCGAATTCTGAAATGCCCGACTGAAAAAACCCGACCACCTTTAGTGTAAACTGTTCTCCTTCGGTAGTGGTTACGGTAATAACGTCTCCTACCTTCGCCATCATGGTCTTGGCCGCACCTATTCCAAGAACAATACTATTGGCCACGTTCTTAAGGTCATAATAATTACCTTCTGTTACATAATCACTAAAGAAAAACAGCTTGGTCTCTTGTTCTACATCCACACCGTTGATAATACCGTTAACATCTACATTGCCCAGATTGTAAAAAACCTGTGCCGTTATCTTTGGTGCTACCCCCAATACCAATGGATCTTTTCTTAAATTTTCGATGATCCGTTGTGCATTATGAATCTCTTCACGCGAATTTGTCGGTTTTATAGAGCCTACAAAGTTGTAATATTCTTTGTATTTGTCAGATAGATCAATGGGTTGATGGTCAGAAGGCCTAATATCATTATACAAACGAATATGGGGCGTACGGTTCAACACCAGACCGTCCAACAATTGATTCAACCCCTCCATAAAGCCCAACAAGGTTATAAAAAGGGCAATACTAAAGGTTACTCCCACGGCGGCCACCAACGTCTGTTTCCACCGAGCGAGCAAAAGTGCCCCTGCAATTTCTGTTATATGCCTTGTTTTCACTGCTCTGGTAACACTATTCTGGTATTCTCGTCAATACCATTTTTTATCTCCACCAGGCTATAGTCCATTAAGCCTGTTTCTACCTTTCTTACATCCCCATTTTCTAACAATACGGTACTATCGTTTACCAAATAATTTCTTGGTATGGTCAATACATCTTCTTTTGTTTGCACTACGATATTGGCCTCTGCCGTAAGATTGGGATATAGTACCGTCGGCTTTTTATCAAAAATGGCCTCTGCATTGAACGAACGTGTTCTTTCATCCATCATGGGATCAATAGCGGTAATATGACCTTCGAACACCTCTGATCCGTAACTGTCCATTCTAATTATAACCTGCTGTCCTTGCTTTATTTTTACCACATCCAACTCATCAACGGTCAACTCAACAATAAATTCATCGGAACCTATGACCGCAATAGGCTGTTGGCCATTTACCAGCTCCCCTACTTCTTTATCTATTTTATATACCACCCCATCCATTTCGCTCCGTATCACATAATCATCTTCTTGTAATTTGGCTATCTGTAGATTGTTTTTGCTTTGGCTAGATGTTAGTTTCAGCTGGCGCTTTAAATCATCGTACCTGATCTTGGCATTTTTTAAGGCAAGTTTCGAATTTTGATAATTTAATTCTCTTTGTTCAAGATCTACCTGACTACCAATTTTATTGGCCCATAACCTTTTTTGACGAACATACATCGATGAGTCGTTGGCAAGCTTTTGCCTTGCCAGTACAATATTGTTTTCCAATTCTTCCAATTTATCGGCATTTACCTTAAAATCGGATGCTATGGAAGAAAGCCTGGCATTTTCGGTCATTATTTTAGTGTTCTCATTGTCTAATTGAAAAAGGGCCTGTCCTTTTTTCACATGTGCCCCCTCTTCTACCAAAATCTTTTCTATAACCCCATTGTATTTGCCGAACACCTCATATTGGTTCTTGCTCTTTACAAAGCCCGATGCATAAACGCTTTCGGTTATATCCCTAATCTCAGGGGTTACGGATGCATCCTTTTGATTACAGGACAAGAGCAGAAAAAACAATAATGATAAAGGAAAAATTACTTTACTATACATTCAGGTCTTGTTTTATAGAATTTATTCTACTTATAGAGACGGTCTGTTTTCAATAAAAATATACGCCACATAGCATCACAGCACCTAGCTATTGTAGCTACTCCCTATATGGCGCCATACCGAGCGTATCAAATGTAACGTAATACTATGTTGCTTAAAATGACCAATATCATACCCAGGGGGAAGGTATGTGACCTTACTTCCCCCGTATTAAAACATCATTACAGCATGTATTTTTAGCCCCCCTAGGGATAGAAAAAACCTATATCGGCAAAGGCATTTTTAAAACTAACGGCCACTATATTAATTTCTTTTCTACAGCTACTTTGATAAGTGATGCCGCATTGGAAACTTCCAATTTCTGCATCAGGTTTCGCCTGTGGGTCTCTACGGTAAGTGGACTAATAAACAGTTCTTCGGCTATGTTGTTGGTGGTTTTTCCGTCGGCAATTAAGGTAAGTACATGTTTTTCCCTTCGGGTAAGCTTTGGCAGCTCGTTGCCCTCTTGCGCTACCGAATCGACCAATATTTTTTGAACCTCGCTCCCAAAATAGAAATTACCTTGGTGCACATGCGAAATGGCATTTACCAACTCATCGGCCGTGGCATTTTTTAGCAAATATCCCTTTACCCCGTTTTTTATCATCTGGTTGATGATACTGGGTTCGCTATAGGTACTAAGTCCTATAATGCCGATGTTGGCCCTAATATTCAATATTTTGGGCACCATTTCTACCCCGTTGATATCGGGTAGGTTTACATCTAACAAAATAACATCGACCGTGTCCTTTTCTAAAAACGAAAGTGTATCGGTACCGTTCATAAAATGGCACTTGACGGCCACACGGTCATCATCGCCCAGCAAGGTTTTTAGGCCTTCGATCACCATAGGATGGTCATCGACTATTAATATCTGTATCGGTTTATGCTGCATCTAGTTTAATTTGAACATTCACTGTGGTTCCTTCATTTTCTTCTGACTGAAATTCTAGATCGCCTTTTAAATAGGCTACCCTTGTCTTAAGGTTTAATAACCCCATACCACCTTCCTTGTCCTTAATATCTTCTTTTTTAAAGCCCACACCGTTATCCTCTACGGTGATATCTACCTTATTGCCATCTCTCATATATTGCACCAATACTTCAGAAGCTTTGGCGTGTTTAACGGCGTTGTTGATCAACTCCTGAATAACGCGGTACATGGTAACTTGTTGGTTTAGGCTAATACCTTCTTCCGTTCCATAGAACTGTAAGGTTACTTTGGTACCACTACCGGTCATGCTACTACAATAATCCTTAAGAGCTGCCTGCAACCCAAATTTCACCAAGGTTTCCGGCATCATATTACGAGCTATGGAGCGTAGCTCTGCCAAAGAATCATCAAGATCCTTCATCACTTTTTGTAATTGTGCTTTCGGGTATTCTTTCGGCTCGTCCTTATTTAGTTTAGAGAGGTTTAGACTAATACCGGACAATCTTCCGCCCAAACCGTCGTGCAGATCTATCGCCAGCCTTTTTCGCTCTTTTTCCTGACCCTCTATCATGGCAGAAAATATCTTGTTCTGTTGCTCTTGTTTTAAAAGTAATACCTCGGCTTCGCGCTGCTCTTCCTTTTTACGGGCCCTTCTAAGTTTTTGGTTGTACGCATAAAACCCTATGAACAATAGCAATGCAAGAATACTGGTTATGGCCCCGAGCATATAGGTCTGCGACTTCTTTTTTTCTAGGGCAAGGGCCGTTTCGGTCTTTTCGTTTTTAAGCGTTAAAATCTCTTTCTCTTTGGTTGCCGTCTTATAACGTACCTCCAATTTTTGCATGTCGTTGCCCAATTCCGTTACGCGAACACTGTCTATGGCAGTTACATAACCCTGCAAATAATTATAGGCATCCTCATAATTATCCAGCTTGGCCTCATATCGCGCCAGCATAAAATAGGCATTGATCTTATCTGTAAAGGAATGTTGGTCATCTGAAAAGTTGACATATTTTAAAGTGTACTCTTTCGCCTTTTTATAGTCGCCCATTTTTTCATAGGTTTTGGCATACCGTTGATAGAGCAATTTTAAGTAGTAATGTGTCTTTTTATCCTTGTAAAAATCATACGCCCTATCAAGTGCCTTTAAGGCCTTGTCATATTCCCCTACCCTTCCGTAATAGAGTCCTAACTCTGTATAATAAGGCCCCCGATAGAACGAGTTGGGAATCTTGTCTAGGTTTATTTTTGCAATATCAAGCACAGATTTCATTTGATCTAAAGAATCCATACTCGCCAAACACGAAGAAAAAGCGAGGCTATGGTATAACATATCTTCGGGCGAACCTATTTCCTGAAACTGTTTTTGGCTGATCTTGAACATCTCGTATGCCTTGTCCGTCAACGACATATTACTATATTTTATGGCCAGATTGGTGTTGCCGTTGGCCACGAACATCTTATCGCCCATTTGTTGGGCAATGGGTATTGTCTTTGCCGCCAATTCAATTTCTTTGGCCACATTGCCTTCATAACCGTATGCCACCCCCAAGTTATAATAACCCCGCAGCCATATTTTCATATTCGCCTTCGAAGAGTCTTTAACAATGAGCTTATCGGCCAAACTGTTTCCTATCTCAAAATACTTTTTGGCGTTTTCAACATCAAAATAATCCAGATAACCACCCGCTACGTTAATATTCGCATCGGCCAAACCCTTCAAGTAATTTATCTTTTTACTTAATGCGATCGCCTTAAAACCATTTTCAAAACATTTTACCGAATCCACACCGCCATAGCTTCTGGCCAGCTCGCTCATAACAAGAACACGTGTGGTATCGTGTTCCGCCATTTTCAGGGCATTTTCAAGACTATCTATACGTGTTTCGCGCCCCGTTTGCGATTGCCCAAAAATTGGCAGAAAAAGAATAAAAACAAGTACAATTACACGCATTTAATCTATTAAATTTATCATTAGCCAATATACCATAACTATACCGCACTATAAATACACCCCACCAATATACCGGAAAACCAGTAGAAAAAAATACCATGATCACGGTATTTCATAGTCATGCTTTTAAAAATAACTTGCAACATACCAAACGCTATTGATTACAATAGTCATGAAAGACCTAAAATAGTACATGGTAACGGTATGTTGCATTTAGGACTTTTACAGATCTAATTTATAATAACCAATGAAATGGACACTACTATTTTTCAGTTTACTTTTTTATTTGTTATTGGGATGCAGATCGCAACAATACTCTTCTAAGGAATTACCGGACAAACAATTGGTATTTGGCAATGGCAATGGTATTACGGGAGTTGTGGACACCTACATTCTTCTAGAGAACGGACAGTTGTTCCATACCAATTCTATTACCAATACGACCGTAGAGCTGCAACCGCTCTCCACAAAACAGGCCGAAGCCTTTTTTCATGGCATTAAAGAACTATCGCTATCCGATATAGACTTTAACCATCCAGGTAACAACTATTATTTCTTGGAAGAAGTAAACGAAAACCTCAAGAACAGAATTGTTTGGGGAGCAGAAGACCAACGGCTTTCCAAAGACCGCTTGGAGTTTTATAAAGAATTGAGAAGTCATATTAAATGACGGATCATAAAAATAGCTATACAGCTACACTGGCCAGAAACGGGGTACGCAAAACCAAGGTTTTTACAAACTCCGTTTCTTTTTCAAGTTTTAAAAATGCCTCCTGTACGGTGCATAGTACTACCGTATACAGATGGCAGACATCTAATTAGGTGCAGCAAATGAAAACAAGGTTTTTATACATTCTTCTTTGGTCCGCCGCAACTATTTTACCGATCGGTTGTAATGGCGGTAATCGTACCCAATACAATAAAAAAGGAGAAGTAAGCAACCCCAAAATGGGGCGGACATTGGTATCTGGCAAAGCAGATCTAAATTGTTTTTTAATAGCCGCACAAGATGAGACCGTGTATACGGTAAATGCCCAAACGGGAAAAGAAACATCTATCTACAACTTTCCCGACCTTACCGACCTTCAGGTAATGCCCGATTATAAGAACGGTACGATCTATGTAACCTCGGACAACAACGCTATAAACGCCTTGAGCATACACCACAAAAGCCTTTTATGGGAACAATATATGCTTCAATACAACTTTGGGACCATCGGGGCCACCCAACCGGTATGTGCCAATGGTGTATGTTATGCATCTGGGGGATCGGGCGTGGTCGTAGCCGTAGAGGAAACAACCGGTCGTTTAAAATGGCACTATAGCACAGAGCCAAATGGGGAGCTAGATGATATCTTAAACGATAACAGTGCACTTATAGTCCGTAACAACAAGGTTTATGTTTTTTCCGACAAAGGTTTTATAAGCGACTTGCCGGCCTACCTTCATATTTTAGATAAGGAAACAGGCCGGTTATTAAAAAAATGGGAATTACCGAACCAAGTATCCGGAACCCCTTTATTGGTAGAAAACACCCTTTATTTACCTGCCCAGAACCTCTATATCGTAGATATGGAAACTTTTGAAATTACCTGGCAGTTCAAGGCAAAAAAAGTAGGAACTCCCGCTGTTTCCGACAACAAACTGGTCGTAAATGCCGTACCGGCCGATCAAGAGAAGCGGTCGGTGCTCTATTGTATAGACCTACGTACCAAAAAGAATATCTGGCAGGTAGCTACTGGGGTAAATACCCTATGGAGCCCGTTGATAGTAGAAAATGTCGTCTACAGCAATTATGACAATGGTTCTAGCAATTCTGATGTCTTCAGTGCCAGACCTTTTGCCGTAAACCTGAAAAATGGCGAACGGTTATGGCACAACAATAATACGAGCGTAGCGCACAGCCCCGTATACGCAAACGGTATTTTGTTTACCTATGGCCACGATTTTTTCCATAGCTCGGATCCGAACAACAATATAGGGTTAATGGCCATAGATGCCAATACCGGCAAGACCCTATGGCTAAACCCCCTGTTTAGATACGGTTCTCACATAGCCCCACTCGTTATTGCAGAAAATGGTGTTTTTGGCCCTTCCGATTATCGAGGGGAATAAACATGGTTTTAAGTTGGTTTATTGTTTGTAGCCCCTCCTTATGACGGTGGGGCTTTTTTTTGATCTCGCGAAATACATTCCTAAAGGAAATCAGGTAGAAAAAAATACAAATAACACGGTATTTCATAACGTACAGTGTTCCAATACCTTGCCATATATAAAAACAGGGATTTTCGAGAACACGAACATCCGCAATCATTAAAAACAGAATTATGAAAAAATCGTTAAAAGTACTAGTTGTTGCAACAGTGGCATTCATCAGTTTTTCTTCTAATGCCCAAATTTTCGGTATCGAGGCCGGGGTAGGTTTGAGCAGTGCCGTTTCGCCCGATACTTATGTAAACGACCTTTACGGCAGAACTTTGGGCGCCAAGCTCGGCGGTACCATTGAGTTCGACATTACCGACGATCTATATCTGGGCTCCGGATTGTCGTTTGCAAAAAAAGGGGCATCCACTACGGGCGATAATCTAAGCTTGATCTATGTACAAATACCCCTCAGTGCCCGATATAACATTTTTGAATTGGGCCGCTCCGGGTCTTTCTATGCCGCTTCGGGGTTTTACCTTGCCACCCCCATAGGTGCCAAACAAGGTGATGTAACCTACACCATAGGCGAAGACGTTAAAGGGTTCGATTTTGGCCTCAACGTGGGCTTCGGGGTGCTTTTCAACGATCAAATTCAATTGGGACTTTCTTATGAAGGCGGATTTTTAGATTTCTCCGGTAATGAAAACAATGTGCTAAAAAATACAGCCCTATTGGTCACTTTTGGCTATAAATTCGGGGTATAATCTTAAGTTGGTTAGGTTCTACTATTTTTTAGTAAAGGGCGCTGTGGCAATACAGTGCCTTTTTTATTACAATACATACAAAACCCGTACGGCCTATGCCGTAAATTACTTTTAGACAGTATAAAAGAAATAAATGCGCATATATACAGTAAAAGGCCGCCCGATCGGTGCCCCTGTATATTCTTTTTATGTAACTTAGGCAGTATTGAAGCACCGAACACGTTAAGGCACAGCACCTTGCACTGGCATTAATACCGTATGAGATCCGATTCTATTAACATTACGCAAATAAACAAAGAAACTACTTTAAAGCAACCCGGTGACGCATATGCCGTTTGTTGGATCAAGAATGAGGTAGAAGGAATTGAAATAGATCGTGTTCTCTATAAAAATGTATCGAATTCCATTTTTTTTCTCGACCCCCAATATCAATGGAAGATTTTCAAAAAAGATGCTTCCACTTCTTCTGGTTATGTACTGTACTTGTCCAATGAGGTTCTGAACAATCCTATTTTAAGCAAACTTCACATCAATAGAATAAGGCTTTTTAATTCAGGTGAGATTCCCTTGTTTAAACTGAGCCCGGGTATTGAAAAAAGAACACAGGCCATCTTAGAAATGATAGATGAGCTTTTAGGCACGCATCTTAACCATAAAGATGATGCCATATTATCGCTATTGAACACATTTTTCGTGTACTGCGACGGACAATGCAACATTAAATCGGTAGTATCTAACAACAATTCGAAAACGAATGTGGTCTATAAATTCAAAAAACTGGTAGACAAGCATATAGACAAACAACATGAGGTAGCCGATTATGCGGAACTTCTTAACCTTTCCCCAAAATACTTAAATGAATGTGTAAAAGAGGTGCTGGGCGTAAGTTCAAAAAGTATCATAAAAGAACAATTGCTAATGAGGTCTAGGCACGCATTAAAATTTTCGGACAAGACCATTAAGGAAATCAGCTTTGAACTAGGTTTTTCTTCCCCTGATTATTTTAGTTATTTCTTTAAGACCCACGCGGGAATTACCCCCTCGGCCCTCAGAAAAAGTTAACTGCTCGCAAAATCCATGTATTTACCGTGATTTTCACATTGTTACGTCAATAGATTACATATAAATTGTCGTAAAAACATAATCATGGACAGAAAAGAATTTATTAAAACTTCGGGACTGGTTGTAGGTTTCACCATGTTTCCTTTAATGACGCGATGTCAAACAAATGATAACGAAGTGTTCGCATCAAATGAAGCCATACCTAAAATTGTCACAGATGACCAAGGAAGTGTATTCAACGTAATCGGTGATATACAGACCCACAAACTCGTCGGTAGTGATACGGGCAACCAAATTATGGAATGGGTCTCCAATGTTGATCCAGGAATAGGAATTCCACCTCATATTCATACCAAGGAAGATGAGATATTCAGGGTAATAGAAGGACAGGTCGAAATAATGGTAGACGGAGAAACGACCGTTCTAAATAAAGGGGACATAGCTTTTGCCCCAAAAGGGAAACCACATTCATGGAAGGTGGTCGGAACGGAAAAGGCAAAAATGATCACATCCGCTTTTCCGGCAGGCATAGAAAGCATGTTCGAAGAATTGGCAGCACTTCCGGAAGGACCGCCAGATTTTGAAAAAGTAACGGGGATTTGCGCTAAGTACGGAATTAGCTTTGTCTAATACCAATAGCTAAAGCGTATAAAAGAAATAGTGGTTTGGGCCGTATACTTAAACCACTTTCTTTTTTATTTAAGAATAGACCATTTTATCGATAGCCCCACCGGTCTTATATGTTCACCATAACTTTAATCTAAGGTTAATGGGTCTTTGCGAGGTCTTCCAATTTTCAATATGCATTTTTAAAGGTGTTAAAACCCTACATTAAAAATGAAATTGCCCCTGGTACTCTCAACCTGAATATTGATGATGGCTTCTTGCCAAAAACCGCCTGTTGGTTCCCCTTTGTATTTATTTCTTCATATCACTAATTATCAGTAACTTAACAACAACAACCACGTTCTGTTACAGACCATTAAAACAAACCAGTATGAAAAACCTAAAATTACGATCCGCACTATTGATCCTACTTCCATTTGTAATCATCGCATGCCAAAATAATGAAAAGCCCTTGCCCGTTACCAAAACATCCGACGCTGAGATAACGGCCCTAATAACCGAGCAGGTAGACAGCCTTTACGCCGTCTATGAAAGGTTCGAGTACGATTGGATAGATTTTTATGCGGACAACTACGTAGCTATTTACCCAGATTCGCCCATTCAAAATTTGACCAAAGACTCTTTAATAACACAATGGGAACAGATCTACAAAAAATACGATGTACAGCTCATTCATCGCGGAAGGCCCACAATTATACCTTCGGAAGACATGGCCATATCTTATAACACTTTTAATGAAATTTTCATTAATAAAGAAAGTTTGGATACCATTAAAAACACCGGCACCTATATTATTAATTGGAAAAGACAATCGGATGATTCTTGGAAAATAGTATTTGAGACCTTACAGAATCATTAAAACAACACCCCCTACAACCTATTTTCTACCGAATACAAAACCACCTCATTTTAAAAGGATTACGCTTTTCTATAAGAACAAAATTGTAAGAATTTTTATATTCGTGTGGGTTTGGCTAAAGAAATTAAAAGATGTGAACTTTGATGATATTGTAATGGATAATTACACTTATTTCAATGCCTTTTTTAATAGTCAAAATTTTTAGATATGAATTTAAAACAAAAGATACTATTGTTTTCAGTTTTACTTGTGACACACATTTTTGGAGGAAAAAGTATTACGATAAGTTTTCATGAGAATTATTATGTACTGAATTTCATGGAATTGATGGTTAGTTTACTAACTGTGATTTCAGGTATAGCTATACTAATTAGCATTTTAAAAATGATGAAAACCAAATAAACACAAACCACCTCATTGTAAAAGGATTACGCTTTTCTGTAAGAACAAAATTGTAAGAATTTTTATATTCGTATGGGTTTGGCTAGCGCTAGCTATTGCTTTATACCCAAATAAAGAGGTATCTATGTAATTGTACATATATAAAGTTGTTGTAAGCCATATACGAAACCCATAATGAGTAAAAATTTTTCATCGGACAAACCAGTAGAAAATTCTGAAGAGGACAGATTCCAGAGATATGGATTTTCCAAAAGAATTGCTGATACTATCAAACAAAGAGACGCTGACGAAGGAATAGTAATCGGAATTTATGGAGCTTGGGGAGAAGGAAAAACATCTGTCCTGAATTTTATTCAAAACGAATTAAATCAAGATGATACCATATTGCAAGTTTCTTTAAATCCATGGAGATACAATGATGAAGAAACTTTAATCAAAAATTTTCTCAAAAAAATCGCTGAAGTTTTAGGCAAAGAACTAGATAGTAAGAAAGAAAAATTTGGCAGTTTTATAGAAAGATATGGCAGTTTTGGTTCGATTATAGGTAAAGATTTAACGGATGTAGGAAAGACTCTTTCTAATGTCGATTTAGAAGAACTCAAAAATAGAATAGATGAATTTCTTAAAGAAGGTAAAAGTAAACTTGTCATTTTCGTTGATGATATAGATAGATTAGACAAACAAGAGATTTACTCGCTTTTCAGACTTGTAAAATTAACTGCTGATTTTACCAATACAACTTATATATTATCATTTGATGAACAAATGGTAGCATCAGCCATTGGCGACAGATTTGGTGCTGGTAATGAGAAATCTGGTCAGAATTTTTTAGAAAAAATCATTCAAGTTCCTTTACAAATTCCTCAAGCACAAATAGCTGCCCTTAAAAAATATTGTTTTGAACTTGTTGATAAAGCAATAAATGAAAGTGAACTAGAACTTAATAAAGAAGAAGTACAACGCTTCGTTTCTGCTTTCTCTCACAATGTTCTTTTAAGACTTTCTACACCAAGAATGGCAGTTAGATATGGGAATTCTTTATCCTTTGCTATTCCACTTCTCAAAGGAGAAGTAAACCACGTTGATTTAATGCTTATGGAAGCAATTAAAATATTTTATCCAAAGCATTATGAATTTATAAAAAATAATTCAAATTATTTTACTTCATCGTATTCATCACATTCGTATGGCGGTCAAGATGTAAAAGGCAAAAAGGATGAACTTTCAGAACATTTAGATAATCTCGGTTCTGATTTATCAAAAGCGGAAAAAGGTGCTATTTTAAATCTATTAAAATCACTATTTCCAAGACTTAATGAAGCTTTTCATAATACTTTTCAACACGAGGGACATAAAGAATGGCTTAAAGAAAAAAGAGTAGTTTCAACTAGTTACTTTAATAGATACTTTTCTTATGCAGTAATTGATGGGGAATTATCAGATGTTGCATTTGATGAATTTATAAATTCAGTTGAAAACGCAGAATTAGTTGATACTGCCAAAAAAATCAAAGAAATTATTGAACAAAGCTCTGTTGATACGTTCCTTTTCAAAATCAGAACTTACGAAGAAGATTTGAGTTGGAAATCTACTATGAACTTATCATTGTCAATTTCTTTAATGGGAGATTTATTTCCTAAAAGTAAATCATTCTTTGCATTTGGTATGAATGGTGCGCAAACACAGGCGGCTATTTTTATTTACAATCTTCTTAAAAAGTATAAAAACGAAGAGGAGGTTTTTGAACTTTCAAAAATACTAATGGGTAAAGACATACCGTATGATTTTGCATATGCATTAAATAATTGGATGCGTTCTGGTAAAACACCTGAAGAGAAACTATTTACAAACGAACAATATATTGAATTAGCAAAAATTTTAAGAACACGATTGTTAGAAGAGTGTGGAGAAAAATCAATTTTTGAGGTGTTCCCAGACAATTTATCTTATATCTTTTCTACTTGGTTTGAAGAAAGTCCAAAGGAATTAGAATCTTATCTAAAAGGTTTTATTGATAAAGATGCTGAGCAATTAAAACAACTATTAGTTGCAATGACACCGACTGTAACTAGTACAAATCATCCTGAACCGTATAAATCAAATTTCACTAAAGAAGATTATGAATATTTAACCAATATTTTAGATAAAGATTATTTGCATAAAATAATATCGGTTCATTATTCGGAAGAAGTTGAAAAGGAGAAAGTGCAATTTTTTGATTTTGAGAATAATCAAACAGATTTAAATATTTTAAGACAGTTTGAGCATTGGTATTCAAAGGATGACGGAATTCAAGAGGCGGAAATCGTAGAATAAATACGGCTTACAACAATGTGTATAAGTAATGCGGTTTAAATGATAAAATGAAAAGCATAAAAGAAAATCAAAGGTCAGTGCAAAACTGAAAAGTTAGTGAGTAGAAATCCGCTACTACTCATACATGAGACCGTTCTGCGCAATATCTCAACTTCACAAAACAAATAATGCTTACAGAGATAAACGAAAACAAACTAATCCAAATTAGAGTTCATCTGAAAGTCATCTTGGCTGAAGGGATGAAAATAATTGGAGAAAATAGCGATAGGTTTAATATTTATCAAAGCCTTTATAAAAGATATATTTATTGCTTTGACTCATTAAATATTCTTCTAAAGGATTTCGGAAATGAAACAATTTATAGAGGAAATTCGATAGCTATAATATTAAGAGCTAGTTTGCTAGACTATCTGACCACAATTTACTTGAGGACATACCAAGTGGAAAAAAAAGCAGGTCTTAAATCAAGTTATGACGAAGAATTTACGAAACTGCTCTCCGAACAAGTTAGACGTATGCTAATTGTAACAGAAGCAGACAAGAAAACATCAGCATACGACCATAAGAGTTTTTGCAGGTTTGTTGATAGAATTTATCTGAATTTTGATTTTCTATTTGATAAATCCAAACCACTCGATTACAATAAACCTATAAAATCTCTAAAATATACAAAACAGGACGATATCAATCCAAAGACAATAAAAAAAAGACTTGATAACTTCTCTCACAACTTAAAAACAATTGATTATCAACATGTAATTTCACTTTACGATATTTATTCAAAATATGACCATTTTGGAGTTATGTCAATGATGTTGGAAGAAATGGAAATAAATGAAGTTTGTGAAAATATGTTTTGGTCCATATTCCATATTGTAGATGGTATAACATTCTGTGAAGAACTGTTGAAAGACGAGGTTAAAAGCAAATCAAATTTTGAAAAAATTGGTCATGAACTATCATGCTTAAAAGGAACAATTTATACAAAAAGCTTATATCTGAGTGAAAAATATAAAAACGAAAACAAATAAATACTACGCACAACAAAACCTAAACGCAATGCGGACTTTAGAGCGAAACAATAAGCTTTAGCTTCGTGCGCAGAAGGAAACGAAAAATTTCCTTACCTCCGCACTACACTTAGCCCAACCGTTCCACCCGATTTATAAAAAAGAAAGCTTCTTATCTTTTTGATGAATTACAAACGAACTTTGGATGTTTGAAATAACATCTAACCGAGAAATTTTTCTCACAATAAAATTCTCAAAATCCTTCATATCGTCCAATACCAATTTCAACAAATAATCATATGATCCACTTACATATACAATCTCAACCACTTCGGGCAGTGTAGCGGTAAATTCTTCAAATTCCTCAAAATACTTTTCTTGGTGCTTTACCAAAGTTACCATACAGTACACAGTGAGTCCTTTTCCTAAAACCCTTGGGTTTACAACAGCAACATATTTATCGATGGCTCCAGAGGCTTCCAACTTTTTAATTCTTTCACGAATAGGGGTTATAGAAAGATTTAATTTTTCAGAAAGCACTTTAATCGGTTGTTTACAGTCTCTTTGAAGCTCTGAAAGTATCTCCAAATCAATTCTATCTATTTTTTGCATAGTTTTTCTAACCATTAATAGTCGGTGAACATCACTTCTAAAGTTGTTTCAACTATCATATTTCACCAATATAGATATATATACCAAATTAATCATTCTAATAGACTAAATGACTAATTAAATATAATTTTATAGTCGAAAATAATAATTAAAATATGAAATTGATAGAAGAGATTTATCAAAAGATAGATGAGAATTCAAAGAATTTTTTGGGTTACCCCTTGGCAAAAGATTTTGATTATAGAGAATTCGCACCATTTTTAAACGTATGCCTCAACAATATAGGCGACCCAGAATCACCTTCTACACTTTTATTCAACACAAAAAGCATTGAAAAAGAAGTCGTTGCATTTTTTGCCGATATTTTGTCTACGGACATGGAAAAAGCGTGGGGCTATGTAACCAATGGTGGCACCGAAGGCAATCTTTACGGACTTTATTTAGCGCGGGAAAGTTTTCGAAATCCAATTGTATATTACAGTGAAGCTTCGCACTATAGCGTTAAAAAGAATTTACACCTTTTAAATATTGACAGTATTGTTGTTCGCAGTCAAAACAACGGAGAAATAGATTACGAAGATCTAGAAATATTATTGTCAATGAACAGGCACAGACCTGCCATATTCTTTTTAAACATAGGTAGTACCATGAAAGAGGCCATTGACGATTTAGACAAGATCAAACAAACGATTCGAAAGTATTCCATTAAAGATTATTACATTCATTGTGATGCCGCATTTTTGGGCTGTATAGCTCCATTTAGGGATCCCAAACCTAAATTTGATTTTTTAGAAGGTGTAGATAGCATTGCCATATCTGGCCATAAATTTATTGGTAGTCCCCTACCCTGTGGCGTTGTTTTGGTAAAAAGGAAACATAGAAACCGCATTGTAAATTCCGTTTCCTATGTTGGCACATTAGATACCACGATTACAGGATCAAGAAATGGGTTAACACCTTTGTTTTTATGGAAATTTATTCAAGAACATGGCAAAGACGGTTTGGCGAAAAGAGTAAAAGAATCAATGGAAATAGCCGACTATGCCGAGAAAAAAATCAAAGAACTTGGCATTGACGTATGGCGAAACCCACAAGCTTTGACCATTGTATTCGAAAAACCTAGCGATAAAATATGTTCAAAATATCAATTGGCGTCAGAAGATAATATTGCCCATATTATTTGTGTTCCTGGTATTACCAAAGACCAAATTGATGCCTTTGTAGCGGAGTATAAAGAAGATTTGAAAACCGTAGAGGCCTATGCAACACCGGTTTATTAGATACGAACAGCAAACGGTGTAGAACAATGGAACCCCTTGTTCAACCCCAAAATAATGGAAAACAACAATGACCTTCATAACCGCTTTTTTAAGCGGTTATGTTTTTTAAGTATCACACCAGCCTAATACACACGAGGAAAAATCCCTTTAAACCACCTGAAAGGGCATTAACCCACCCACCATACGATCATATCCACCCTCGGCATTAAGAACAGTACACCTCTTAGATTTTAGCAAAGCTTTACAGGTATGGGCAAGGTCTTCCTACTTTCAATATGTATTTTAGCAGGAGAAATTCAGATAAGAAATGAAAAGAACCATTCTGCTATTGGCCTTGATCTTGATCATGGCTTCTTGTAAAAACCACCCCTTGGCCATTGAGGTTCTAAACAGTAAAACCATAAAAGACTTTCCCAGTGGCTCGGGCCTTGTTGCGGTCGAAAACGACTTTTATGCCATAGGCGACGACTCGCCGTTTCTATTTCAACTCAACACCGAGAACGAGGTTGTTTCCAAAACGCAGATCCATGCCGCTCAAGAGGTAAATAAGGGTAGGATCCCAAAAACGGACAAGCCCGATTTTGAATCCTTGGAAATGATCGGCACCAATGAGTTGGTCGCTTTTGGGTCTGGCTCCAAATCTCCCCAAAGGGATGTCTTTTTACATATTTTCCTAGAAGACAGCCTTCGCATTAAAACCTATGACATTTCCCCTTTCTACGATAATCTAAGAGCTCTGAAAGCCATGGAAAACGAAGACCTCAACATAGAGGCCGTGGCCTTTCAAAATGATAAGATCTATCTTTTTAACCGGGGCAAAAACCTTATTTTCGAATTTATTTACGACGATTTTTTGGCCTATTTAGAGGGATCCATCCCATTTCCAAAACCTACAATAACCGAATTTACCCTACCGAAGATCAATGGAATGGAATCGGGCTTTTCGGGGGCTACCATCGTAAAGGACACCTCGCTGATCATCTTTACCGCTTCAGTAGAAAACTCGTCCAACTCCTATGACGACGGAGAGATATTGGGCAGTTTTATCGGTACGATCCCCATCTCTAACAATACGGTTCTAAATTCGTACGAGGCAACCCGAATTCCGAATATCGGGGAGCCCTTAAAGGTTGAGTCCGTAACTATAGCCAATAAAATAGGTCCCAAAAAATACAAAGTGGCCTTGGTCACCGACGATGACAAGGGAAATTCGATAAAAATCGACTGCCAGATCAACTTATAGCGAACCGTCTTAAAACAATTTTGACCAAACAATCGTTCTTATCGTAGAAGAACTAAGCTTGCATTAAGATGAAGAATATGATTGCACTATTTCTATTTCTGATCCTGCCGATTTCAAGTATTGCCTTGCTGTTTATTAGTGATTCCAACACCCAAAGAAAGCTGATTCTCAACGGCCTTTTGGTCTTAAATGCCATTATATATCTGCTCCCCATTTGCTATGCCTATTTTAATACCCCAAAAGGGGGCAACATGTGGGACGAGAACGGCCCTGGGGCCATATTATGGCTCTATATGATCCTGCTTCCGCTGTGCGTAATCGCCCAGGTGGTGCTACTTATATTAAAAATCGTGAACAAGTCTTAAGTACATCGAGCCCCTCATCCCGATTAAAAAAGAAAGTTTAAATTAATGGTCTAAAACTACCCGATACGAATCAACGGATAAGAAGAACCCATCAAATACGTTATTCTAATATGAACAAGATCTACATTTTATGGCTCTTTTTATTAGGGACCTTAAACTCCAGTGCACAAGCAATTTCCGAAGGGGAAAATATGAACGCCTATGTTGTGGTATCTGACACTTCGCAAAACTATTTTGAACTAAGGCAAAAAATGTTCGACCTGCACAAAAAGCTAAAAATAAAGATCGATACCATGGGAAGGGGTTTTAACCAAGAGAAAAACCGTATTTGCCTACCCGAAAACGATGAAGATGAAATTTATGCCGGTCAATATTTTATAAGGCGCTATCCTTCAGAAACTTTAAGCTTGGAGTATTTGGCTTATTACACCGAAGGGCAGAAAACAAGGGAAAACACCATGGCATTGGTGACGGCCATCACCGATAACAAGGAAGAGGCGGACCAAAAATTGGCGCGTTTAAAAAAATATGCCGACAAGGCATTTATTGTAAACAGCCGAATCTATATGGGATGTATGCACTAAAGTCCCATAAACCTAAAACCAACTTTTAAAATGAACTTTTTTAAAAAATTATTCCATAAAAACACTGAAAAGAACAACGAAACGGGAGAACCCAAAACGAGTACCATTCCCGTACCCGACGACATCATTGAGGAATACAAGAACAAAGTGTCGCCTTATTTGATAGATCTATGGAAATCGAAAGGTTTTGAAAAATATGACGACGGATTGATCACCTTGGTAAACCCGAAAGATTTTGAAGCTTCTTTATGGACCTGGTTGGGGAAGGAAGTAGAAAATTATGTCCCGTTTGCGATCAGTGGTTTTGGCGAATTGTTCTATTACAGAAAACTGACGGAAACCGATGAAGATGTTTGTATGATAGACATTCAATACCGAAAAATAGAGACCTTGGTATGGAGCCTTGAGTCGTTCTTTACCGACTTTATTACCAACGATGAAAATAGGGAAGAATGGTTAAGGGAATCATTGTTTAAAAAGGCGATTGCCGAACTGGGCGGTCTGGGCAAGCATGAAGTATTTACCTTCGCTCCCGTTTTTGCCATGGGTGGTGCTATGGAAACAAAATACCTAAAAAAGGGAAATGCCCAGGTATATCAAGATATCGTCTTTCAAATGACCCAATAAGAAGAACGCTTGCGTTAGCCCTTCTTATGGAGTAAACCTACCCGTATTTTTAAATACCGCAAAGCGAGACAAGGTATGTAATATAAAGCTGTCGTATTTTTGCCGTGGCTTTTAGGCCTTAAAAAATGAATACATGAAAGAACGGATCGTAATCGTAGGTGGAGGATTGAGCGGATTGACTTTGGCCTATTTACTGACCAAAAACAATAAAGAAGCTACAGTTGTTGAAGCATCGTCGCGATTGGGCGGACGCATACAAACCCTAAAAGGAAACTTGGAAACTCCTTTGGAGCTGGGCGCCACGTGGTTTTCCGATATGCACGGGAATTTGCTTTCTCTCATCGATGAACTGGGACTTACAAAATACCCGCAGTTTTCAAAAGGTATTTCCTTGTTTCAGACCAAATCGTTTGAGCCGCCCCAAAAGTTTTTTGTACCCGAAGCCGAAGCCCCCTCGTACCGATTAAAAGATGGTACACAAAACCTCATCGATACCCTGGCAGAAAAACTAAATCCAAAAAACATACATCTAAATACCAAGGTTACCGCCATTACCGAACTTAAAGACCAAGTGTTGGTGGAGACTTTGAACGGGAAAAAGTTACATGCGGACAAAGTGGTTCTGTGCCTGCCTCCCCAATTGGCGGGCTCGCAAATTCGGTTTTCGCCCAAGTTGCCAGAGGCGGTGTCCGACATGTTACCAAGCGTTCAGACCTGGATGGCAGGGTCCATAAAATTTGTATTGGAATATACCGAACCATTCTGGAGAAAGAAAGACTATTCGGGCATGTTGTTCAGTCACTGCGGCATTGTTACCGAAATGTACGACCATACCAACTTTGAAGAAAACAAATATGGTTTTACGGGCTTTTTAAACGGGGGTGCGGCATCGTATTCGAAAGAGGTAAGAAAGGAGTTTGTATTGAAACAATTATCGGAACTTATGGGAGAGGAAGCCTTACATCCCATGAATTATTTTGATAAGATTTGGTCGGACGAGTTTGTGATAAGCGAAGACCAGACCATTCACCGACCACACCAAAACAACGGTCATCCCTTACTGCAAGAAAACTACATGAACGGTAAATTGTTCTTTTCAGGTACCGAAAGTGCTACCGAATATGGCGGTTATATGGAAGGGGCCATACGAGCGGCCAAAAACATTTTTGAAAAGATGTAAAGCCAAATTTAAACGAATATAGAACTCCTTATTCTACTTATTTTCTTTTGCAAAAGTAACCCTGCTTAGTAAAAGTAACGAACTACAATTTATTGATAGTCCCTACCCAACTGCCTGCGAACAATCGCTACATGTGCCCGTTAAAACACAGTTGGCACTCTGCACCTGGTATCCGTTGGGAACTGCGTAGTTTACCGGAACCTGCAAACATTCTATAGTATCGCAAGACAAGCACCGAAAATGAAAATGATATTGCACATCTTCGGGTTTCTCACATTTTTTACAAATGGCAAAATACTGCTTGCCATCTTCCGCTACGATTCTATGTACCATGTCGTCTTCACAGAATCTATTCAATACCCGATATATGGTAGCCCTGTTTATCTTAATGTCGAGCTGCTTTTCTATGGCATCTTGACTTAATGCTTTTTTCGAATTTGAAAGCAAATTAAGCACCGCTTCCTTAGTAGGTGTATTTCTTCTGTTCATCATTTATTGCGAATAAGTTGCAATAATACAAAAATCATGTATATTTGTCAAAATCACTATTGCGACAATTTCGCATTTATAGAATCTAATGACAAGAAGGGAGATACATAAGTTATTGGGAGTTTCAGGTATCGCACTTACACTACCCGGCCCGTTATCGCTCTTTGCCCAATACAACAACAAAATGGATAAAAACGAATTTGAAGTCATCATTATCGGAGGAAGCTACGCCGGACTTTCCGCAGCAATGAGCTTAGGGCGATCGCTGAGAAAAACATTGGTTATAGATGCCGGTAAACCCTGCAATCGCCAAACGCCCCATTCGCACAATTTTCTGACCCAAGATGGAAGCACGCCACAAGAAATATCGGAACTGGCAAAAAAACAGGTTTTAAAATATGATCATGTAGAATTTTATGACGGACATGCCATTTCTGGAAAGAGAATTTCAGAAGGTTTTGAAATCATCACTTCGCACAAAGATACTTTTACGGCTAAAAAACTGGTTTTTGCCGCAGGCATCAAAGACATAATGCCCAATATAAAAGGGTTTGCCGAATGTTGGGGAATTTCGGTCGTACATTGCCCCTATTGTCACGGGTATGAAATAAGAAATAAAAAAACCGCCATTTTGGCCAATGGTGAAAGGACCTTTCATATAACACAATTGGTGAAAAACCTAACCGATGACATTACCATTATAACTGCTGGAAAACCTGACTTTAATACCGAGCAAATGTCAAAGCTACAACGAAACCAGATTAGAATTGTTGAGAAAGAAATTACAGAAATAAAGCACGAGAACGGACAATTGAAAACCTTGGTTTTTAAAGATGGTAGCGAGGAAGATTATGATGCAGCCTACGCTACAATCCCCTTCGAACAAAACACGACTATTCCACAAGAACTGGGCTGTAACATTACCGAAAACGGTCATATCGAGGTAAACCCCATGTACAAAACTACGCAAGAAGGCATTTTTGCCTGTGGCGACAGTACTTCTATGTTCCGATCGGTAGCTACAGCGGTTTATGGAGGAAATGTCACGGGTGCCATGCTAAATATGGAGCTGACAGAAGCATCTTTTTAAAATGATAGAAGTATTTATAACCGACATACAATCAGAGAGTGATGCGAACAAGGTGCTCGCATCATTAAAAAAGGACCATCCAGATTTAGAGGTCAATTTTGATTTGGAAGATTTTAATGTTCCTTATCCCTGCGGGCACTCTATATTAAGAACCGAAGGAGGATTTATCGACAGCACCGCCATTTTGCAACAACTAAGATCCAAAGGAATTAAATGTGAAATTTTAGAAGACAAAACATGTAATTGATATGGCCGAATTCTGGGAAGATGCTTTTAGGGACAAGAAAAAAATGTGGGGTTCAAAACCTGCAAATTCCACCATATTGACAAAGGACCTATTTATTGAAAATAATATAAAAAACGTACTCATTCCCGGAATAGGCTATGGCCGAAATGCACAACCGTTTATAGAAAACGGGCTAACGGTGACCGGAATAGAAATATCGAAAACAGCTATTGAACTGGCAAAAGAAAAATACGGTAGGCAAATAAGCCTTTACCATGGTTCGGTAACCGATATGCCTTTTAATGACAACAAATACGATGGTATTTTCTGCTATGCCCTTATTCACTTGTTGAGCAAGGGAGAAAGAAAAAAATTGATCCAAGATTGCTACGATCAATTGACCGATAACGGACTCATGGTTTTTACCGCCATCACAAAAGAAGCAACGAATTTTGGTAAGGGAAAACGGGTTGGTAAAGACCGATACGAGTTTCATAAAGGAGCTAAAATTTACTATTACGACAGGGCGTCGGTAAGTTCGGAATTTGGGGAACACGGTCTATTGGAAATAACGGAGGTACACGAAAACCAACCAATGTTCTTGATAAGGTGTAAAAAATAATCCGTTGATGTTTTTACATTGGATAAAGGGTTGGCAACCAAATTACGAGCACCCAACTAAATACGCATAAGACAATTAAAACTATGGTACCTTGTCTAAATATACGTGCCCATCTTTCATTACGAACACGACATTCCCCATTGTCTGTACAAAGTTGCTTGTCAAGTTTCCTTTTACCGCAATGATATCGGCCTTTGCCCCTTCGGTCAAATAACCAATTTCCTTTTCTTTGTGAAGGCTCAAAGCCGAAAGATACGTTGCCGATCGTAAGATATTCAAAGGTTTCATACCCGCTTCAAAGTAGGTACGGAACATATCTCTGGACGATTCTCCACGTGTTGTGCCAATATCCGTATAATTATCGGACCCCGCCACCACGGTTACCTTCTCATCTAAGGCCTTCATCAGCCTTTTTTTCATATTGGACATATATTTGGATATCCAACCCGTATTCTCTTTCTTGTAACCTGCCAACTGAACATAGGTATCCATATAGGCACCACTGTTTTCTGTGGGCACTAAAAAAACCTTGTTTTGAGCCATTAAAGTTAAGGTGGAATCGGCTATGTTAAACCCATGTTCAATACCATCTACACCTCCCGCTATGGCGTTTCTTGCAGATGCATCGGTAACACAGTGCGCCGTTACGGTAAGACCATACGAATGGGCGGTTTCAACAATGGTCTTTATTTCATCGACTGTAAGACGGGTGTTGTTGGGCAGGTTATCCGCACAGATCTTAATAAGATCTACGTTTTGGTTTACGTGTTCCCTAACCGCATTTCTGGCGTCGTCCACGCCTTTAATAATCCTATACTCTAAATCTATGATATCTTGATGATCGGTCAACACCCCATATATTTGTCCGCCAGTGGCAGCCATAATAGGTCCGGATGCAAAAATACGAGGTCCTTCTATTGTACCTTCATTAATGGCATCTCGTAGGCCCACATCCAAAAAAAGACCCGAATTCCCCAGATCTTTGATACTCGTAATACCCACCTCTAAATACGATTTGGCCCTTTTGGCCCCGCGAAGGGTTCTTAGCCCGTCACTTTCCATAGTAAGCGACTGCACGCTATGCTCACTAAAATCAACATTGGCATCCTGAGAGAAAAGAACGTGTGTATGTGCATCTATTAAACCCGGTAACACGGTATAATCGGAAAGATCCACCACTTCACTATTCTTGGGAATCTTACCAAAATCCTTAATGGACTCAATTGTTTTTCCGCTTACGCGTATTACCTTGTTCTTAAGAAGTTGATTGTTCTTACTGTCGTAAAATTGCCCGGCTTTGATATAAATATCCTGCTCCTGGCCAACCGATCTGGTCTGCACAAATAGGACGACAAGAAGCAGGTAAATAATATTTTTATACATGTTTTCCTCTTTTTTAAATACGCCCCACCTCTACGGCGTGCCGATACAACACTGATATTACATAGTAAACATACTGATTGTGTAGCAATTAATAAAAAAGATCATGTAAAAACGTTCTTTTAACCAAGAAGAAAAACAGTACATGTACAATTAGGTCGGCGCTAGTATCATACCTTTATTGGCCGATAGTCCTATTTGTTGTTTTTCCATTTATTCTCGATTATTTATAGGTTACCAAAATATCCGCTACCTTTTTCAAATCGGGTTCTGAAATTTCGGTTTTTGGTGCCAACGGAAAGATTTGTTGCCCTGGCCTACCAATAAATGCGGCTCTCCAACCTGCCCAAAGGGCTCCGGCAACATCCCAACCATGGGCGGCGACCAACATACATTCCTCCGGCTTTAATCCCATTTTACGGGCTGCCCAAGCATAGGCATCCGTAAAAGGTTTAAATTTACCTATATCCTCCACACTTAGTCTCTCATCAAAAAAATCTGTTAGGCCAGCGCTTTCAAATTGCTTTTTAACCCCTTCGTTAGATGAGTTTGTGAACGATACCAGTTTGTAACCGTCCTTTTTTAATTGCGCCAAAGCATCTTTTACTTCTGGATGCGCCGGTAAGCCCCGTAGCGATTTTACTATAACATTTCTTGCCTCCTCTTCGGTCATGGTAATACCATTATTGGCCGCTACCATTTGCAATGCCGCCGCACCTATGTAACCAAAATGTTCGTACTGCCCACTTGCGGTAGTCACCAAACTGTATTGTAGCATGGTAGTGAACCAAAGCGACAATAAGTCTTCTCTTCCCCCCAAGGCTTCCCCTACCTGTTTTTTCATATCGGTAAGATCTAGAAGTGTTTCGTTTACGTCAAAAAATAATACTTTGGGTCTTGTTCTGTTTATCATACTACTCTTGTTTTTTTGAGAACCTGCCATAGCTACATTAGGCATAACAATACCCGTTGCCCCTACTAGTCCTATACTTTTTATAAATTTTCTTCTGTTGTTTTCCATTATTAAGATTAGGTGTTTTTTATAAACACAGACTTAGTAACCCAAGACTGCTTTTTAATTCTCTATTTTCTTATCGGGCCTGTATTATAGTTTGTTTAAAACTGCCAATACCTCCGACACTTCGGCCCTTTTTCTATAATCCGCATCTAAAAAGGCATATTGGACAACGCCGTCGGTGTCTATCACATAAGTTGCCGCCAATGGCAACTCATTGCTATCGTCCCCATTTACCCCATGCAAGCCAAATGCTTCTTGGTAAATAGAAGCCACCTCGTCGGTAAGTTTAAATACGACCCCATATGCTTTGGCAATACCATTGCCCACATCACTTAATACAGTAAACTCCAAATTGTGTTTTTCGGCAGTGCTCAAGGAATTATCGGGCAATTCTGGCGTTAACGCCATTAGCGTGGCACCTGCTTTTTTAAATTCGGGTAATTTTTCTTGTAAATAATGCAAAGTGATATTGCAATACGGGCACCATCCTCCCCTGTACCATGTTAACACTACGGGACCGTTTTTTAATTCTTCGTACAACTTCACCGATTTGCCCAGGGCATTTTTTAAAGTAAAATCCGGCGCTTTATCGCCCACGTTCAAAGCCCTGTCCAGTACTCCGGAATCTTCTACACTTTTAATACCGGCCGCATAGACCCTATTCTTTTCTTCGGTGAATTTTGCCGCACTAGCTTTTCGCTGTACATCCAATAGGGCATCCAATTCCCCTGTGTTTCTATTTTTCATATCATATTATTCGCTGATAAACTCTGAAAGCACTTGTTTGAATGTGTCAACAGGCTGTGCTCCGGTAATGGCGCTTTTTCGGTTGAATACAATAGTGGGCACGGAATTGACCCCCATATTCTTCCAGTAGCCTTGCTTGCTCCTTACGTTGTAACGGGCTTCCTCCTTGTCCAGTTCGGCAAGGGCTTCTTCCGCATTTAAACCTACATCCAATAAAGCCTGTTTTAATACATTTCTATCCGAAACATCCTTGCGTTCGCTAAAGAAAGCCGTGGTGAGCCGCATATTCAATTCCGTCTGTTTGCCATGAGCCTGGGCATACTCTAATAAAACATGTGCATCAAAAGTGTTCACCATCCGCATTTCATCAAAATAATCGAATGTAAAACCGAGTTCTCTTCCCATTTCGGCCATACGCTCTTGCGATTCTTTTTGCTGTTCTATGGTAGACCCATATTTTTGGGCAATATGCTCCGTTACATTCTGGCCTTCTGCAGGCATATCCGGATTCAGCTCAAAAGGTTGCCATTCGATTTCAACTTGGTCCTCGATACCTAATTCCGAAATAGCTTTTTCCAAACGTTTGTAACCTATGGTACACCAAGGGCATACCACATCGGATACGATATCTATTTTTAATTTTTCTTTCATGTAAAAAAGGGTATTAATTCACTGTCAACTGATTTTGGAGATTGGTAAAACCTTCCGAATAAACGGAAGGTTCATAACAATCAATCAACCTGCAGTCATCTATGAAACCACATTCTCTTTTGACCATGCAAACTTTTTAAAACCGGCATCTACCGGAGTATTGGCTATATGGTTCACATAATTGCTTATTGTTTTTTGTGATAGGCCTAAAATAATTTCCAGTACTTGGGCCTCGCTATAACCGGCCGCGTAAAAAGCGTCTAGGTCTTCTTGGGTTACGTGCCCACGGTTTCTGACAATGGTCAATGTCATGGTGCGCAAGGCCTCCAACTTGGGGTTTTCAAGAGGGGTTTCGTTACGCAATGCCTCTGTGATGGCATCGTCCACTTTCATCATTTTTGCGATTCCCGTGTGGGCCGGAACACAATAGTGACATGCATGCTCCACATTAATGGTCTGCCATACCACGGTCAGTTCTTCTTCGTTGAAAGAAGTTTGGGTAAACAACTCATGTAAGGTTTGATAGGCTTCCAAAATTTTTGGCGCCCCGGCCAAAACACCGTGCAGACCGGGAATCATCCCATAGGCCTTTTGTGATTTTTCCAATAGTTCCTTACTTCCTTCGGGAGCCGTCTCAATGTTGTGAACTTTTAATGTTGTCATGCTATTCTATTTAAATTTATTATTATTAATTATTTCTAAACAATCGTTTAGTTTTAAAGTAAAAAAAATGTTCAAATATTCTTAAAGGTCATCTCTATATAATCCTCTATTTCCTTTTTTGTATTTACCCTAGAAGCCGCCGCCAGTCCATGTTTGGCCAATAATAGGTAATTGGCTTCCCTTAGAATTGTTTCCTCATCTTTGGTCTTATCCATTTTAAGTTTTTCGATAATCAAACCTTTAAGGTCAGTCATAAATGAATTTACCTGTTCTTTGATAAGCTGATCTTCAATTTGAGAAAACTCGTTATAGGTGTTCGTAATAAAACAGCCTTTACTATGGTCGACTTTAAAATCGGAACTTACAGAATCGTAGAAAAATTGTTTGATATCGGCCACCCCGTTGTTGGCATTTTTCAGCTTTTCCAGTATACCCCTAACCTTTGTTTTATAACGTTCCAGACATTTAAGAAACAATCCGTGTTTGTTCTCAAAACTGGCATAGATAGAAAACTTATTGATGCCCATTTCTTTCTCGAGCATCTGCATAGAGGTATTCACGTACCCATTTCTCCAAAAGAGGTTCATGGCCTTCTCTACGACCTCGGCTTCATCATATTTCTTTTTTCTTGCCATTGCTGATAAGTACACCACAAAACTAAACAATTGGTTAGAAATAAAAAGAACTTTAACTTTTTATAAGCAAACAAAGAGGGGTTTGAAAATACCAAACCCCTCTTCAAAACTCTTGAGAATAGTTGTTTCGATAGCCGAACATCTACTTTCAACATCCTACTATTAAATTCAACATTCCTTATTTTTCTCCTACTTCTCCGGCGAAATAAATTTATAGACCAAACCAGCTAAAATGGCACCTACGATAGGCGCTGCCCAAAACAGCCACAACTGCTCTGTGGCCCACCCCCTAACAAATAATGCCTGACTGGTACTTCTTGCCGGATTCACCGATGTATTGGTTACCGGTATACTGATCAAATGGATCAAGGTAAGTCCCAAACCAATGGCCAGACCGGCAAAGCCCTTGGGCGCCTTTGAATGGGTGGCCCCCAATATGATGATCAAAAACATAAAGGTCATTACAATTTCGGTAATCAGGGCCGATGCCATATTATAACCATCGGGAGAATGCTCTCCATATCCATTGGCGGCAAAGCCCCCAATATCAAATCCGGGTTTACCGCTTACGATCAGGTACAAAATACCCGCACCAGCAATACCACCTAATACCTGGGAAATAATATAAGGAACCAGTTCTTTTTTATCAAAACGCCCGCCGATCCATAAGCCTATAGATACTGCCGGATTTAAATGACAACCCGAAATATGACCTATGGCATACGCCATGGTAAGTACCGTTAGACCAAAAGCCATGGCTACACCAACAAAACCGATTCCCAACTCCGGAAATCCGGCTGCCAATACTGCACTTCCACATCCTCCCAACACCAACCACAACGTTCCAATAAATTCTGCTACTAGTTTTTTCATAATTATATATTTAATGGTTATTTACTTAACTAGATGGTGTCAATAAAAAAACTGAGGACCATAGTTTATACAGCTACGAAGTCTACATCACCCTTGTACGTAGTTACACAAGTTAGTGAAATTTCCATTCGAAAGAACTATTTGCAGAACAATACCCTATTGGTTTTGAACGAATTATACCATCAATACCGCCTTTACATCTTTCCATGTAACCAATTGTATATCGTACTCTTTTAACTTGGCCATATTTTCCGGATCGGTAAAACTTTCAAAGTCTATTTGCCTCCATTCAGCACCAAAATTCGGATGGTTCACCGCAATCGCCCTCATTTCCGGATCATTAAATGCAGGATGTATCAAAATAATGTTCAGGCCTTTTACCAAATCTTTAAAAAGTTCAGAATAATATTTCTTCATACTTCCAGATTCAAAATACTCATAGGTAGCATAATGCACTTTATCCACAATAAAATCATTTTTACCGAGGTTCGCATCTACATCCAACCCTACCATTTGCATTAACTGTGCACTGATCATTACCGGAAGGCCATATTGCCTTCCCAGTTTTTTATAGACTTCAAAAAATCTTGGGTCCGCCCCTACACTATACATATGTGAATCTAAATGAGTGGGTTTCAACCCAAATTTAAGGGCCCTATCTATTTGGGCCACAAGTTCTTTTTCTACATCTTCTACCGTGGCATTTTCTCTAAGCTGCTCTCTTTTTTTAAAGAAAAAGCCGTTCTCATCCACCAAACTAGGAACCTCTTGCACCGGCAATACGGGTCCAAACCTATAATGCTGCCATTCGCAGGTCAATGTCAAATGAACACCGTAGTCAAATTGAGGATTGTTAGTGGCAAATACCGCCATTTCAAAGAACCACGGGCAAGGAACCATTACGCTGTACGAGTTAACCATGCCCTTTTCTAAAGACTGCATAGTTGCCCTATTTTCAGCGTGTGAAAGCCCGGCATCATCCGCATGGATCATCAGTAATTTGGTGTTTTCGGTGAAACCCAATTGTTGTCCTAGAGTCATTATAAATACTATCTATTTAGAGTTTATTACTAAAATATCGATTTAAAAGGTAAAAGGTAAAAAGAACATTCGGTAATAACGGCCAAGTGACGCAGATACCTATGAAGTATTTAGAAACAATTATTTCTTATTATAAAATAAAAGGGCATAAAACATTGTTATATGAAAGAATCATTTTTACTTATGATGCCAGTTTTAGGTATTATACCAATGAATCGAATATATATTTAAACACTATTTACATTAAAATTTTTATAAAATGAAAACGATATTACTGATCTTGACTTTTGCCCTAACAAGCCTAAGCGGAAGTACGCCCCAAGATACCATGAAGTTGAACGGCCTTTTTGATAAATATGAAAATGGGGTTTACTACTTTTCTACCTACGAAGGGGATACCTACCAGTTTCAAGAAATTACAGAAGAGGCATCAAAACTATATGACTTTACCGGCAGCGAAAATGTGGGTCTTTTATTTGCCATTACGTACAATACCGAGATAAAGGAGACTCCAAACAAAACAGAGTACAATACTATTACGAACATTATAAAACTACAATAACCGGGGAGGTTGACTTCTTAAAAAAGGGCCAAGGTCCTTTTTTTTATGTAGTAATATTAGGGTTTGTCCATGCAAAGCAGGTTCTAAATCAAACTTCACAGAGCCAAATCTTTTTTGTTTCTTTGTGATTATAATAAACTTTTGAAATGACTATACTTGGTATTGATGTAGGTGGTTCTGGTATTAAAGGAGCTTTGGTAAATGTAGAGACCGGAGAAATGTTAACAAAAAGATTTCGCCTACCGACCCCAAAACCGAGAACACCCGAGGCAATGTCAGATGTAATTGCCGAAATCGTAAAGCACTTTGATTATAAGGGCAAAGTAGGTTGCGGTTTTCCTACGATCATTAAAAAAGGAATTTGCAAATCTCCCGGAAATTTAGACCCAAGTTGGTTGGGTGTAAATGTAGAAGAACTCTTAGAGAAAAAAACCGGGCTTGATTTTACCGTCATCAACGATGCCGACGCTGCCGGATATGCCACTATGAATTATGGTATTGGCAAAGGAAAGCAGGGTCTGGTAGTGATGATTACCATAGGAACAGGCTTGGGAAGCGGTGCTTTTTTCAACGGCACATTGATCCCTAATTTTGAATTGGGACAGATTCCGTACAAAAAATATAAAAAGATAGAACGTTGGGCAGCAGGTTCGGCAAAAGACAGAGAAGATCTTTCGTATGCCAAATGGGGAAAGCGTTTTAATACGTTCTTACGTTATGTAGAGCTTATTATATCGCCAGACCTTATTATTCTTGGTGGCGGTGCTTCCAAAGATTTCGACCAGTTTAAAAACAAAATTAAAATTGAAACGCCCGTAATCGCTGCAGAACTACAAAACCACGCAGGTATTATAGGAGCGGCCGCGGCAACTATGCACAAAGCACCAAAAGTATAATCTTCAAAAAATAATTAGGGCTTGGTTAAAACCAAGCCCTAAAACATTATTCCAATATTTTTGCGTTTTCTGGAACTTCATAAAAGTCCTCTGGCAACTCTTTAATAAAACTTAGGTCAGATATCTCTATATTGGTAATATGTTCGCCCAGTCCCCCTTCATCTGAAAGCCAATGGGTCTTTAACGAACTTGGCAACAATACACCATCTACATTCACCAATTCCCCCACTTCCATAATTTTTTCGGGGGCGTGCCCGCCATCTTTAAAATATTCTGGATATGACACTATGTATCTTGTAGCGGTCAGTAAATGGCTTTCCGCATCGAACTGTAAAATATAATAATCATCGGGGGCGTCTCCGGTGCCTGCGGCAAAGGTTACTTTGACCACATCGTTCTTTTTTCCTTTAAATTCCGTTGGGGGCAAAAGCTCTAGGTTCACCCCTTCACCATCAAGAACAAAAGGATGCCCCATTAAATAAATCGGTGTCAAGGCCCAAAATTTAGTATCATAGGCAAAGCTGGTACTGTCTTTAGTCTTTATCCACGCTTTTTCACCTGTCCAGCCAAACTGATCCGTACTGTCCTTTACGCTATAATGCCTTGCTTTGTTGCTCCATGTATTTATGGTCTGGTAACTATCCCTAACGGTTCCGCCATCCACAGGCATATATTTAAACCTAAAACTCAAGGCTCCATTTCCAAACCATGTAGCCAAGCCGCCATGTGCTTCCATTCCTTTCCATAAAATAGAACCGGCTTCTGTCTTCAATAATTCTTTTTGTGCTTTTTCAACTCTTTTACGAATCCAGGCCGGTGGCACCATAGCAGGGTTGTTGGCCGTTTTAACTTCTGCCTTCACCTTTTCGGGTTTCGGCTTTTGCTTTTCATTACAAGAAAAGACCATAATGGCCAATAATGCCAAGAGGGCATAGGAATATTTATTTTTCATACAATACATTTAGTTACTTTTAAATCCGTTACATCGGTTACATTGCCTTGTGGTCTAAACTTGCTTCTTTTTTTTGTTCATAGACCTTGGCAATCTCTGCATCCAGTTTTTCGGGATTTTCAAAGTTAAGCACATTTTCTTTCTCTCGTTGTTCGCCTCCGAATATTACATGTAGCTCTTTGTTCACCATCCCTTCTATGGCGCGTTTTGCCACAAATTCGGGCGAATCCATTTCCATACCTTCGAATTTTTGCATCATATCGGTAGCGGTTGCCGTTGGAAAAGCACAGGTTACACTAATATTAAATGGTGCCAATTCTCTTCTCATAGCATCGGAAAATTGACGTATGGCAGCTTTGGTACTACCGTAGACGGCATAAAAAGGCATTCCTATCAATCCCATACCGGAAGATATATTAAGAATAGCGGCCTCTTCCGATGATTTTAATAAGGGAACACAGTATTTTGTCAATAACAGCACCGCAGTATAGTTAACCGCTACCTGGTCATAAATTTCCTCATCCGGTAAATCCTCTAAAGGTCCGGCGGAAACAACACCGGCATTATTGATCAAAATATCCAATCCTCCCCATTTATCCTCTATACGGGCAGCAGCTTCCCTAAGGACATCAATATTACCAACATCGCCCGCTACACGGATAAATTCCACCTCCTCGTTCTCCTCAGAGATATCCTTGATACATTTTTTGTCCCGGGCAATAATGGCAATATGCGTTACACCTTGACTAATTAATTCTTGCACCATACATTTTCCGATTCCCCTAGTACCACCAGTGATCAGTACTTTTTTTCCTTTTAGTTGCATGTTGATTTTTTTGGTTGAGTTTTTGTTGAAATTAAGTTGTTTGTAGTCATTAATTTAGTCAAAAAAACAAGTTACTTCAGAAGAAAGTTGAAGCCTGCAACATTATTACGAAACTACCAGTCATAGCTTCGTTATTATGTAAAAAAAAGAAAAAAAATATTAATTTTTTAACATTTATTCAGTGGTATTTTAACATTTGAAACCAAAGAGGACCGTTAAGGAAAATTAAGGGAGACCGGTTATAACAAAATTTAGGCCCTGTACCTAAAATAAAGACATAAAAAAAGCCCCGATGTAATCGAGGCTTTCTTCATTATTTACTTTGTTATGCTATTTTATTTCGCTTGCGCTCGTTCTCTGTAAGGAATATTTTTCGAAGTCTTAAATGTTTGGGGGTAACCTCAACATACTCATCTTTCTGAATATATTCCAATGCCTCTTCCAAAGAGAACTTAATGGCCGGTACAATCTTGGCCTTATCATCGGCACCTGAAGAACGAACGTTTGAAAGTTTTTTGGTTTTGGTAATATTAACGGTCATATCATCTCCACGAGAGTTTTCACCTATAACCTGACCTTCATAAATATCCTCTCCCGGATCTACAAAGAACTTACCTCTATCTTGCAATTTATCGATAGAATAAGGTATCGCTTTACCGGTTTCCATAGAAACCAAAGATCCGTTCTGACGTTGCGGTATATCTCCTTTCATAGGTTGGTACTCCAAGAAACGGTGTGCCATAATGGCCTCCCCTGCGGTTGCGGTCAACAACTGGTTTCTTAATCCGATAATACCTCTTGATGGGATCTGGAACTCACATACCATGCGGTCTCCCTTTGCCTCC
The DNA here is from genome assembly GCF_001020565.1 of Maribacter thermophilus. Classification (GTDB taxonomy): domain Bacteria; phylum Bacteroidota; class Bacteroidia; order Flavobacteriales; family Flavobacteriaceae; genus Maribacter; species Maribacter thermophilus. The sequence continues at coordinate 2,033,387 of NZ_LDAS01000001.1, forward strand.
ATACTTGTCATTTCTCCCTTACGCATAGACACCATCTCAACAGCCTTACCGGATACTTCCTCTGGTAGATCGATCGTTAAGAACTCGATAGGCTCACATTTAACGCCGTCAATTTCTTTAATAATAACCTGTGGTTGTCCTATTTGTAGTTCGTATCCCTCTCTACGCATGGTTTCGATCAATACCGAAAGGTGCAATACCCCACGGCCAAAGACCAAAAATTTATCGGCACTGTCCGTTTCATTTACCCTAAGGGCCAAATTTTTCTCCAATTCGCGCTCTAGGCGTTCCTTTATATGGCGAGAGGTAACAAATTTACCGTCTTTGCCAAAAAATGGACTATCGTTAATGGTAAAGAGCATACTCATGGTAGGCTCATCTATAGCGATGGTCTTTAGACCTTCGGGGTTTTCAAAATCTGCAACGGTATCTCCGATTTCAAAGCCCTCTACACCGACCAATGCACAAATATCACCTGTTTCCACTTCTTGTACTTTTTTACGACCAAGGCCTTCAAAAACAAAAAGCTCCTTAATTTTAGATTTTACGATGGTACCATCCCTTTTTACCAAAGAGATTGGCTGACCTTCCCTTAAAGTTCCACGTTGCAATCTTCCTATGGCGATCCTACCTGTAAAAGAGGAATAGTCCAAAGAAGTAATCAACATTTGCGTGTTACCTTCTTTTGGTTCAAAGCTTGGTATGTGCTCTATAACCATATCCAAAAGAGGTTCTATATTGTCGGTTTCGTTCTGCCAGTCTTCGCTCATCCAGTTATTTTTGGCCGAGCCGTACACGGTAGGAAAATCCAACTGCCATTCTTCTGCACCCAATTCGAACATCAGATCAAATACTTTTTCATGTACTTCTTCCGGTGTACAGTTTTCCTTGTCCACTTTATTGATCACCACACATGGCTTAAGACCAAGGTCTATCGCCTTTTGCAACACAAAACGTGTCTGTGGCATAGGGCCTTCGAAAGCATCCACTAGCAACAAAACACCATCCGCCATATTTAGCACACGTTCCACCTCTCCACCAAAGTCGGCGTGGCCGGGAGTATCTATAATATTTATCTTGGTATCCTTATAAACGACAGAAACGTTTTTGGAAGTAATGGTAATACCACGTTCTCTTTCCAGGTCGTTATTATCCAAAATTAAATCACCTGTATTCTCGTTTTCACGAAACAAGCTACAGTGGTACATTATTTTATCTACCAAGGTGGTCTTACCGTGGTCAACGTGCGCAATGATCGCAATATTCTTTGTAGTGGACATAAGGTCTATTTTAAGCGTGCAAAGATACTTCAAATTATATTAGGTACACTTAATCTTATGTTATTTTTATCTTATTGATTTTGAGCGTGTTCCCTAAACCACGAACTACTTTTTTTTTCGATTCGTACCCTTACCTAGCCCAATCTATGCCCAAGAACACAAAACAGTGCCAACCTCGTTGTTAATATGGATTATGTAGATTACTCGAAAACGGGCTTTCTAGATTTTCGTTTGGTAGCTACCCATCCAAATTTAAAACTTACCATAGGCCCATATCCACTGGGTACACCGTCTCCTTTGTAATAACCGGCACCCAGTTCCGCATTAAAATTGAACCCTTTCGGATAGGTACGTTGTATACCGTATACCATACCATAAAAACCTAAGTTAAAATCATCCGGCCCGTTGATATCTGTGGCAAGCCGTACCTGTGAAAAGAAAATGGCCTGTGCGGCCGCTATGTAGTTTCCAGAGTTTCCAGAAACATTTTTATCCTTTCGCAAACGCCTATTAAAATTATGATAGTATCTATATCTATTGTTCAAGGCCAAACCATAGGTATAGCCTTCTTCATAAATGGCGGCCCCCAAGCCCACATCTACGGAGACACTTTGGTTTCTGAACAACCCAAATTCATAACTAAAACCTGGATTAAAAAAATTGAACTTAAACTGATGTTGCTCAAGATTTATGAGACCCGAGCCTTTTTCTGTGATACCCCTTACCTGTGACTGCACGATCTGAAAGGCAAAAAACAAGAGTATTAGCGTAATTTTCTTCATGTGGTTAGATTGAAGTTGTCTTTAAAACTAAAGTTTTAAAGATAGGTAACCATCTGATTTAAAGAAATATTAAGAAATAAGGCATAAAAATTATCGCCCTACGCACCATCGTTTTTCACTAATGATCCAACCGATGCTTAAATTGGCCACCGGATAGATCGCCCCTTCAAATTGCCCTGCATAATAGGCGGCCCCCACATCAAAAGAAAAATTGAATCCCGAGTCATAACTACGTTGTAGCCCCGTAACCAAACCTGCATAACAAAAGGCACCTTTCACTATTTCATTTTCAATGGTACGCGTACCAGGAAAAAAGACGGCGGCCGCAGGTGCTATGTAATTGGCAGAGTTACCGTAGATCTGTCTTCTTTTTCTTTGGCGGCTCTCAAAATTGTAATAATACCGGTATTGTGCGGCTACGGCAGGCAAAAATGCCAACTCCTCATATACGTCTGGCAGCAATGGATCCAGGGCTACCTGTAAACCGGCCTTTACATCGAATGTAGTATTCGCGCCCAAGGCCATTTCATACTCAAAGCCCGGGTTTATAAGATTGATCTTCATTTGCCTTAACTCACAATTCTTACCGAATTGAGCATTCATTTGAAAGCTCAAAATCAATAACAAAACACAGGTTATATGCTTAAGTAGGTTCATTTTTTTAAGATTGGGTACGTACAAACGTTCCTATATACAACAGAAAGCTGCTTAAAATAGTATCTTTGCATCTAAAAAATTTAGTGTATGAACCTTTCTTTAATTCCTCAAATAAAACATACCGATGCCAATAACTTTTTTTTACTTTCTGGCCCCTGTGCCATAGAAGGTGAAGAAATGGCCCTTCGCATTGCGGAACATATCGTAGAAGTTACCGACGAGCTTAAGATTCCGTATGTTTTTAAAGGAAGTTTTAAAAAGGCAAACCGTAGTAGGTTAGACTCCTTTACAGGTATTGGGGACGAAAAGGCATTAAAGATTTTACGAAAGGTATCCGAGACTTTTCATATTCCCACGGTTACCGACATTCACACGGAACAAGATGCCACGATGGCGGCCGAGTATGTAGATGTATTACAGATTCCCGCTTTTTTGGCCCGCCAAACAGATTTGGTGGTCGCCGCGGCGCAAACAGGAAAGACGGTAAACATAAAGAAAGGACAATTTATGAGTCCTGAAAGTATGAAACATGCGGTAAACAAAGTTACCGAAACCGGTAACCAACAAGCCATTATTACAGATCGTGGTACTATGTTCGGGTATCAAGACATGATTGTAGACTTCAGGGGCATCCCTACCATGCAACAGTATGCACCTGTGGTATTGGACGTTACCCATTCTTTACAGCAACCCAACCAATCGTCAGGTGTTACCGGAGGTAGGCCCGCCTTGATCGGTACCATGGCGCGTGCAGGTATCGCCGCCGGGGCGGACGGACTTTTTATAGAAACCCATTTTGATTGTGCCAATGCGAAAAGCGATGGGGCCAACATGCTAGACCTAGCCTTATTGAAAGGACTTTTGAGCAATTTGGTAGCGATACGAAAAACGATCAACTCGTTTTAAGGGTTATAGCACATAGCAACCTTAAGGGTACCGCAATTATAATTACTGTGTGGTACTCGCCCTGTAATTTTTAGGGGCCACACCCACTTCGCGTTTAAAAGCCGCAGAAAAGTGGGTCGCATTTTTATAACCTATTTCCTCTGCAATTTCATAAATGGGCAAATCGGTGTTGCACAATAAGGATTTTGCCCTTTTAATCTTTTGTGCAATACTATGTTGATGCACCGTTAGCCCAAAGACCCTTAAAAACTCTCGATCTAGTATAGTTTTGTTAAGTCCGACCTCGCGAGACAACTCGTTTACGGAATAGTTCATCTTTAAATTTTCGTCCACAATCCTTTTTACCGTAAAAAGCTTTTTTAAAAGGTTACTGCCCATTGAGGCATTTAGTTCCGCACCACCACTTTTATAATTTGAAACCAGTATCGCCAATAGCTCAAACACCTTTGCCTTTAAAAATATTCTTCTGGCAGAGCCGCTTATATTGAGCTGCTCAATAGATTCTATAATGCTTAGCACTTCATTTGTAATAGGCAATATTAGATTATCGTCTACAAACTCTTTGGGCATAATATCGTTTTCAAACCCATGTTTGGACAAAAAGGAGACTGGCAGTCTAATACTCATTTCCTTGCAAGGTCTGTTAGCGGCAATTTTGCAGTCACAATCAAAACATCGTATCCTGGCCATGTAGGCATCGCCACTTTCAAAAAAAACACTCCCAAAACCTCTGACAGAAACAACTTTTTCACCTTCTATCAGAAAACAGAGTTCCACAAACTCTTCGCAGAAGTTTTGTTTAACAATAAGCTCTTGTTCCAATTTAAACGCACATATGGCAATGGTAATATCTTCAAAACTAATAAGGTTCACGCTCCCCTTTCCATATACATTCTTTATGTTAAACGTATCGACCTTGGTCTGGTTAACATTTTTTGTACCCAAAAGCTCCCCAATTTCCTCATAAACAGATTTGTTGGACAATGTTAGATCTACCTTCTTCACCTTATTAAAATCACGTCTTTTTTTTACCATTTCACGTCATTTCTTATTGAGTACATCTTCTTAATTTCGTTTCAAACTTATTTAGACTAATTAAAAATAACTAATTTTATATGAAGAATTTTTATACAATATTGCTTTTACTCTTCGGCATATCCGTTTCAATGGCACAAACAGGAGGCATAGCGGGCAAGGTCACCGACCAGCGCAACAAGCCCTTGCCGAACGTAAACATTGCACTTATAAAAACAAGTCTAGGTAGCACCACCGATTCTAATGGCGATTTCCAGATACAAAATATAGCCCCTGGCAAATATGCAGTTACGTTTTCTATGATCGGGTACGATTCTAAAACCATATCCGTTACGGTATCGGCAAACACAACCACCACATTAAAGGCCATCGCATTGTCAGAGAAACAAGAACAGCTTAGCGAAGTGGTCGTTAAAGGCCATCAAAACAAATATGCGTTAAAAGCCCCTTCCCAATCCTTAAGGTTAAAAACCGAGATAGCCAAGTTACCGCAAAACATTCAAGTTATCAGTAGCGATCTTCTTCAAGACCAACAAGTTACTAGCATCATGGATGGCGTAATAAGAAATGTATCAGGGGTAACCATGTTAGAACATTGGGGAAACTTTGCCAGGGTAAACATGCGGGGTTTTCGTCTGCCCGCTTTTAGAAACGGTTTCAATGTACAGGATTCTTGGGGTCCCCTATCTGAAGATATGGCCTTTGTAGATCGCATAGAATTCGTAAAAGGTCCGGCCGGTTTTATGATGTCGGCCGGTGAGCCCGGAGGATTCTACAATGTGGTCACCAAACAACCAACAGCCAAGACCATCCGCCAAGTATCTCTCATGGCCCGGAGTTTTGATAATTACAGAGGAACGTTGGACCTTGGCGGAAAAGCCACCAAAGACGGTAAATTATTGTATCGTTTTAATGCCATGTACCAGACATCGGATACCCACAGAGGCGATGAAGATGCCGAACGTTATGGTTTTGCACCGGCCTTAACGTATCGTATTTCCCAAAAAACATCGGTTACGGCAGAGCTAAACGTACAGCAGGCAGAGAGTTATATTGGCTCGGCATATGTTTTTGCCCCTGTTGATGATGGTTATGGTAGCCTTGATAGGGATTTTAAATTTACCGATACCAATTACCCTGTATCCGACATACAAGAAGTTACCTTTTTTGGCACCTTTAAACACGATTTTAACAAAAACTGGAGTTGGGAAACAAAATTTGGTTATTTAAGGTATGATCAAGTGGGCAATTCTATTTGGCTTTGGTCTTTAGAAGACAATGGCGATGCCGTCCGGTACATTAGTAATTGGGATGCCCTGTCTATGGGCAGATACTTTCAATCGTACATCTCTGGCTCTTTTAACACTGGTAGCATAAACCATAAAATATTAGGTGGTTTTGATTATAGTCAAAAAGAATATTGGGCAGATTTTGGCCAGTATGCCATTATTGACATTGATGAGCCCTTTAATATTTATGACCCCGTTTACGGAAACACGGTGGAACCAAGCTTTAATAAATCTCCCGAAGTTCAATACCGTGACAACGTATACAACTACGGCAGTATTAACCGATCGGTATACCTACAGGATGAAATAGGCTTTTTTAACGATAAGGCAAGATTAACCTTGGCAGGACGCTATACCCACTTGTTTATGAATGGAAGAGAGGCTACAGATTCAAAAATCACCCCAAGAATAGGTCTAAGTGTCGATATATTACCCACCCTTTCGGTCTATGGACTCTATGACCAATCTTTCATCGGACAAAGTGGCGTAAGTTTTGATGGCGAGGCTTTTGACCCTGTAGACGCCAATGATATCGAAGGCGGAATTAAAAAGAGCTTTTTTGAAGGTAGGTTAAAAACCTCTTTGGGCGCCTACCAAATAACCAAACAAAATGTATTGGTCACCGATCCCGAAAACCCAAATTTCTCCATACAATTGGGAGAAATACAGTCTAAGGGAATAGAATTTGATTTACAGGGAGAAATAACCCCGCAATTAAACTTGATCTTAAACTATGCCAACACCAATGTTGAGATTACAGAAGACTCAGATCGCGATAATATCGGCCAGCGCCTTTCTGGGCATGCCAAACATGTTACCAACGGATGGCTGAATTATAAATTTTCTGAATTCTCAAAACTAAAAGGTTTTGGGGCCTCGCTGGGCTACCAATATCAAGTGGATCGCTCTACCTGGGCATGGGCGGCCGACAACGAATCTTTTCTCCCCGATTATTTTAGGTTGGATGGCGCACTTTCTTGGAGCAACGAAAAACTGCGGGTTCAGTTGAACGTAAACAATATTTTGGATGAGTACCTCTACTCGGGCTCCGATTATGGCAGCTACCTATACTGGCAATCAGAACCCGGTATTAACGGTAGGGTTACGGTAACCTATAATTTTTAAAAGACCTTGTTAAGTTTAAGTTTAGAAGTTGAGTTAGTTTAACCGGCAGGTTCTTGGTATGTAGCAAGAGCCTGCCTTTACTCCAGAAACCATGAAAAAATTAATAACCACCATTATACTATTAGTAATAACGACCACCCCTTCTTTTGCCCATTACCTCTGGCTAGAAACCGACAGATCCGGTAGTTTAGACCAAGAGCAAGAGGTAAGGGTCTATTACGGAGAATATACCTACGGCGTTATCGAAGCGGTACAGGGTGATAATTTTCCGAAAGTATCAAATTTTCAACTATGGCTCGTACTACCCGATGGATCCAGAACAACTTTAAAAACCAAAGCCGAAAAAGACCATTACGTCGCCTATTTTACCCCAAAGACAAATGGTACCTATACCATAGCTTTAGATAATAATCAAATTGATGTATTGGATTATACCCAATGGGATTTCGGAATTTTTAAAACCCATTACCATGCCACTGCCAAGGTTCAGGTTGGTGCCGATTACACCGATACAAAACCAACGAACGATCAAGGCATTGCCATTAAGGAATTAAAGAGCGATACTAACGAAATAAGGCTACAGGTATTTTTTAAAGGACAGCCGTTGGCAAAAAACGAACTTAAAATATATGTGTCGGACCTATGGAGCAAAACCATAGAAACCGATGCGCAGGGAATCGTTCGCTTTTTATTACCTTGGAAAACAAAATACACCATGGAAACCACCTATGAAGAAAGGATTCCTGGTAGTTATAACGGAAAGGAATATGAATTTATATGGCATTGTGCTACCTACTGTATAAACCAATAAACCATTTGTATGATATCGTTGATTCTTTCTCTTACATTTTTAGGATTCTATCTATGTTACTCCACCTCTAAAAAACAGGTGATCACGAATACATTAAGAATAGAAAACTGGGGACAACAACATAGTTTCTTGGCTAATTTTTGTGGAAGTATGGCATTGCTAGCAGCCTGCACACTATCTATGGCATATTATGGTTGGGCCGCAGGTATCTTCTCTTTTTCCATAATACTAATGACCATTGCAAGTCTTGTTATCCTCTTACACCCCTTAAAACTTATTACCTATAAAACAGTAGGGTTTTCATTGGCCTTATTTCTAATCTGTGAATTTTTATTCTTTTAATATGCCTGCCAATCCAAAATATTTAAATCCATCTTTCTGGTCCCGGTTTTCTAAAATCACCGCTGCTATTATCGGGGGTTTTATGGTCTCCATCTTTTTTCATTTGGCGATTGCCAGTTGGTTTAATCATGTAAACGTAATCATAACCAGTACCTATACTTCGTTCATTTTATGGGCCGCTCTCATGATCTTTGCATTCTTGGCCAAGAATGGTTGGCGTATATGGGCCATTTACCTACTGGCGTCCGCCGTATTGGCGATCATCATGTTTTATGGAAAATCGCTAAACCCGATCGTATAATGAACAAGAGAACCTATAACATACTATTTCATTTACACACCGTAAGCGGTATCGTAATTAGTGTAGCCCTTTACGTTATTTTTTTTACCGGTTCTTTTTCATTTTTCAGGGATGAAATCGTGAATTGGGAAAGAGGCCATACCGTGAAGGTCCCAGATGAAATTACCTTGGATTTTGATGGGACTATCAAAGACATATCCAAAGAAAATACCCTATTCGGCAGGGATATAGAGTTAAGACATTACTTCAACGAACAAAATGTAGGGGTTAATCTAGGGGCATCAAAAGACACCTTACTATCAAAAGAGCAGCGGGCGGGATCTTTTTATTATCTAGACCCTATAAACAAGACCACTACCGACTACATTGGCTCATACACACTTGGGGAGTTTTTATATCGTTTGCATTTTTTTGCTCAACTTCCACACCCGTACGGATACTACCTATCGGGTTTTGTAGCCTTCTTTTTTCTTTTTGCCTTATTTACCGGTATCGTTGTTCACTGGGATAAAATTATCAAGAACTTTTATGTTTTTAGGCCACGGGCCAAGCTAAAAACCCTTTGGACAGATGCCCATACGGCATTGGGCGTTATTGGGTTCCCGTTCCAATTTGTTTATGCCGTTACCGGAGCCTTTTTTATGTTAAAGCTTTTATTGGTAGCCCCAAGTGTACTTGCCCTGTACGACGGTGATGATAAGCAATTGTACGAAGACCTGGAATATGCGCATCCAGAATTTACATTCAACAATACTCCCCTACCTACCCCTATAAGTATTAATAGTTATGTGGATCGGGTAAAGCAAAAATGGAAAAACTTTAAAGTGACCGAGGTTCACATTTTTAATTACGGGGATACCAACATGCATGTTTCGGTCAGTGGAAATCTGGACTACAAAGATAAATTGAACGGCTTTGGACATATGATTTTCAAAGTAGCCGACAATAGCATCTACGATGTTAAAGACCCTACTCTAAAAACATCGTACCTAGATATCGTAAAAGGGATGTTCTTTAGACTCCATTTTGGAGATTATGGTGGTTACGGCCTTCGTATTATATCGTTTATTATGGGCCTCATAGGCTGCTTTGTGATCCTTAGCGGAGTATTGATATGGCTCACCGCCAGAAACAAAAAGAACATACCCCTTAAAAAAAGAAAGTTCAACGAAGGGGTGGTAAGGTACTATTTGGCCATTTGTCTGAGCATGTACCCCATAACGGCACTCTCCTTTATTATGGTGCAGATTGTAAACCCCGCAGGAATGAATATGCTCTACACGTTCTTTTTTATAGGATGGTTATTGATCAGTATTTTGTTCATTCTAAAAAAAGACAACTATTTCACCAATAAATACAGCCTACTATCGGGAAGTGTTTTTGGTTTGGCCGTACCGATCGTAAATGGTATTTGTACCGGAAATTGGTTTTGGGTCAGTTATTCCAAAAGGTTAGAGCAAATTTTATTTATAGATGTTTTTTGGATTCTCTTGGCCCTGACCGGTTTTTTGGTTCTCTATAAAATGAACAAGCAACAAAGACCAGTATTAAAAACAGCTAAAAATTAATGATTATGGAAACTATATATGAAAACGACTATGGTGCCACGCTGCTTTTAGAAGATGCCCCAAACCCCAACTGCAAAATACAGTTGGTGGTCGACTCTATCGGTATTTTTATGAGCGAAAGAGATATAGAACACTTGTTGACCATTGTGGCGGGTACGGGGCAGCCCTGTAATTGTTTGGAGTGTGGCGGCAACCCTTGTAATAAAATCTGGTGTGCCAATCCATCTATAGATATCTGCTTAAAGGTAGAAGGGAAGAAACTAAGCCTTTTGGAAGACCTATTGAAAGGCACCCAGTTTATATTGAATATGGATGCCACCCTGGCCAAGTATAGGGTAAAACCCAACAAAAGGGATTCTTAACAAGAATAAGAATATCTTATATCTATTTATAGAATCCTTTTCCCCTTACAGCATAGGCATCCATCAATACATCTATTAAGACCTGCTCGTCTATTTCTTGCAGAGCCATATATCGTAGCGATCTCATGATCTTTCGGTCTTGGCCTACAAGTTTATCAGGGTGTACGGTCAAGTGTGCGGCATTCCAAAACCCCACGTCCACATAACGCTTTTTAAGTGAAACGTTCATATAGCAAAAGGGTTTACCTTCCACATAGTAAAACGGCAATCTATATTTGTATTTTAATTCTACCGAGGGTACATTTCTTTCGATTACAGATTGTAGGTACAATAGAATTTCCCTGTAGGATTCGGGCTGATTTAAGATATAACTTTCGGCAGGGTTCATATTCACTTTTAATTTACCATTTCTTAAATATAGAGATACCTATTGGAGATTATCAAATAGTACATTTGAAAAAACGTCCGATCATGAAAACCAAGCTTGCCAGCCTTTTTCTTTTTTTATCCATTACTTCATATGCACAGGACCATACCCATAGCAGTTCTAGGCCTTTGAGTTTTCCGGACATACCGGGCTACAAAAGCCTAAAAACGGACCTACACATGCACACGGTTTTTTCGGATGGTAAAGTTTGGCCCACTATTAGGGTTACCGAAGCACTTAGGGACAATTTAGATGTTATTTCCTTAACAGAGCATCTAGAGTACCAACCGCATAAAGAAGATATTCCACATCCGGACAGAAACCGATCATACGAAATAGCCTTGAAAGAAGCCAAAGACCACGACCTTTTGATCGTACACGGTTCAGAAATTACAAGAAGTGCCCCCATGGGACACAACAATGCCGTTTTTATAGCAGATGCCAATAAGGTATTAAAAGATAAGGCCGAAGATTCTTTCTCGGAAGCAAAAAAACAAGGCGCCTTTGTTTTTTGGAACCATCCGGCATGGTATGCCCAAAATCCACAGGGAAATCCGATCTTGAGCGATTTTCAAAAAGAAAGAATCAAAAAAGGTGAACTACATGGTATCGAGGTAATCAACACCACCGATTACGCCGAAGAGTCTTTGGCCCTGGCCTTGGAAAACAACCTAACCATTATGGGTACCAGTGACATACACGGGCTTATAGATTGGGACTATACCGAAAAGGGAAACAACAGGCCCATTACCTTGGTTTTTGCAAAAGAGAAAAGCCTGCCCTCGTTAAAAGAAGCCCTGTTTGCCGGAAGAACCGTAGCCGTTTACAACGATCTGTTGGTGGGTAAAGAAGAATTTTTATTGCCCCTGTTAAAGGCAAGCATCACCATAGAAAATGCCAGCTACGCCGGAAAAAGCAATGTGCTGCAAGTAGACCTGACCAATAGTACCAGCAGTGACCTACTTTTTGAAAATGCATCGGACTATACATTTTACGACAGTTCTCCGGTATTTGAAATTGCCGCCGGCGCGACAAAACGTTTAATGGTCAAGACACTGGACAGAAAAAACACCATAGACCTAAAGCTAAAAGCCCTAGGATGCTTTACGGCCCCAAAAACCCAGCCGATCGTTACCTATAAGATAAACATCGACTAACCAGCTCCCCTAGATAAAATCTTCTTGGGTATTAAGAATCAGGAAACATAATCCTCTAAATAAGAATAACGTTTGGTGAGTTGGCCATGCCGTGTCATACGTGCACGTTGCAAGACCCCATCTTTATCGTTATTAAAAAAAGCAGGAATCACATTTTTTATAAAAGCCTCACCAAAACCTTCGCTGGCATCCCTAGGCAATTCGCACGGCAAATTATCTACCGCCATAACGGCAATGGCCGACTCTTTTTTATAATCGGTTTCTTCCTCGGTCTCGGGATCATAGCCATAAATAGGATCTGCAATGGTCGAAGGCTTGATGGTAGAGGCCACGGGCCCATCTATATCGCAACTGATATCTGCCACCACCTTGATCTTAAAATCTGGATGTTTGGCATCTTCCCGGGTATAAAGATAGGGCGCCCCCTGACCATAAAAATGCCCTGCAATATACAAATCGGACACTTTGGCGAACCTAAAGAAGTTGGATTTATATTCCTCGGGATGGGCAAAAAAATCGGCCTTGTTGCCACGTACCCCATCCTTTCTTTTATTGTATTCCCCGGCATCTATCTGGCAGTAAACAGGTTCGTTAAAATCCTCTTCTAGATATTCTGTAACGTTGACCCTTCTCATTTCCATACCGTCCAACATTTCCCTGGCACCGTTACCTACCCTTCCCCTACCGGTCAACAGTACTTTTATATTCGGCAGTTTTATTTTTTTCAATTCCGAGATCAACGCTGCCTGATCTGGAAGGTCGTTCGCCTTGGGCAACTCGTACAGACCATATTTAAGACCGTAAGCCCTAAAGCCATTATAAGCCCCTACGATACCGGCATATCTACCAAAGGCGACCAAACGTTGCTCTTTGGTATTGGTAATGACCTCGTGGTCGTACAGTTCTATGTTCTTATCCAAGACAGCTCTCAACAAATTTCTATTGTAAGGTTGTTTTTTAATGGTATGCGAAAAGAAAAAGTATTTTTTATTGGGTATCAGGGCCTCTATGGGCACTTCTTTTACCCCTAGCAGCACATCACATTCGTCCATTTTATCGGCCACCACCATACCGGCCTGTTTATAGCTGTCGTCATCATACGCCCTAATGGGCGACGGTTCTACAATAATTTCGGCCTGTGGATATGTCTTTAAGACTTTTTGACATGCCTTGGGAGATAGCACCACCCTGCGATCGGGCGGGTTTTTCCGTTCTCTTATAATTCCGAACTTCATTGGGTTGCTTTGGTATAATTATTGCCCTAAATGTAAAAGGAATTATATCGGTTCACAAACTTTTGTTAGTTTTGCTGCCCTGGATTTTCTATTAAAGGGAAATCTGGAAAGATTAAAGTTCTTTAACATATTGGGGCCGACTGGTTTTGACAGCGAGACCAATGGCATTGTAAGCATGTCGAGCGCTGGGGTACAGCTCGTTAATATCATACTTCACACTTTTAATTGGCGAAAATAATTACGCTCTTGCCGCTTAATCTGAATCATAGTAAGATTAGCCTCGTCCCTACAAGGTAGGGAAGCGAGATGTTCCTGAATAGCCCTTGTTGACGGCGATTCATTTAGGAGCACCAGAAAAGTCAACACAAGGGTACCCGTTTGCTTCGGCGGTACCACTAAAATCTTAAGAAGATAAGTGTACATTAGGCAGTTTCTGGTCAGGTGTACATCGAAAACCAAGCAGAGACTAAGCATGTAGAAAGCACTGACGTTGCTTGTTTGGACGAGGGTTCGAATCCCTCCGGCTCCACGATCACTCAAGAAACCACGCTTAAAGGCGTGGTTTTGTGTTTTATAAAATGTCAAAACAAAGTTTTGTAAATGATATAAAAGGCAAAACGAGAAGCGATAGCTTCGTGGTTTCTTATTTGCAGAACGGAAGCCCAAGGGAACACCGCAGGTAATCCCCACTCCAGTATAAAGCCATTTGTTACGCCTACGGGCTTCGAAGGCCAACGCGCCAACTCGCCCCTTCGCTAAAAAGGTCTGCAAGACCTTTTCTTTACGCTCGGGCGTCTCCGGGCCATTTATCTTAAACCATACAAATACCCAAAACAAAGTATTTTGTAGTGGATCTTACGCTTTTCTGTAATACTTTTCTTTTAAATTATTTTAATTTGGTTTAAATTTCTGATTGTTTAAAGGCCGTACACGTATGCACCTTTAAATCGTAGGAAACACCCGTATGTATTGCTATTGAATATAGTACGCATAAAAAAAGAAATACGTACCATGGTACGCTTACACAATTGTTAGGGTGCATTTAAACAAACCTCTCGCTTAAACTTCAAACCCCTAGTAAAATAAACTAGTTTTATTCCCCACAGAAAATATATTAAACTTTTTTACTTTTTTTATTGCTCACAGAAATAATTTATGTATATTTGCATTGTAGTTCTTTGAAATGTTTGTGTAGTGAACCCAAGAGTTTTTTTATTAAAACTATTGAAGAGGGATTTTCCCTCCACCCGTAATGGGTATTTGTAATGGCAACAAGAGACCTAATGACCGAACGGACGTACGACTGAAAAGAAGTACAGAAGAAGACCGATTTAGATTTATTCAACCCCTTACAAGATTGCTTAAAGAGAAAACTAATTACTATAAGAGGTTTTAAATTTAAGCAGGAACTTGAGAAGTGTTTAGGACTGTATCCTATATGGGTTCACGCAGCTAATTAAGCAGGTAGCATAGTGCTCCCCTAGTTTTTTATAAACTAGTTAATTAAATTATACGATATAGTATGAAACACAAACAAAGAGTTGACCAACTCCAGAACGGAGTGAGGTCACTACTCGCAAAGAGCGGGTACGCGTTCTCGGAAGAGGATAAAGCTTTGCTAGAAGCAATTCTAGTAGAGTTGGAAGAGATATCAAACAATGAAAAGGACAACAGTCCGGACCAAATTTTGAAAGTTCTCTCCCTACTTCTAAGATTTTTGAAATTCTTCGGAATTGACGATATCTCTGGGTTATTCTAATTCCCCACTTCTCATTTTTTTTTAAATCAAATATTGATATGAATATAGGTAATGCCATAAAAGATTTAAGACAGCAAAAAGGTTTCAAGCAAACTGATTTTGCTGTCGAATGTGGTTTGTCACAATCTTACCTTTCTTCAATTGAAAAAGGCAGAAAAGAACCTACATTAAGTATTCTAAAGCAAATTGCTAACGCTCTTGCTATACCAATGCCTGTATTGGTATTCTTTTCTCTTGATAAAGAAGATATAGCCGAGTCTAAGCAAGAAGCTTTCAGAATGTTAGAACCTTCTATCAAAGGTCTAATAAGTGATGTTTTCATTTCATAACTTTTTGAAATGAAGAAAAGAGTAAAAGATTTAGCTTATGCTTTAAAAATAGATAAAAGTTTACTTCTAAAATTATCTTCCTCTCTTGACTTAAACGAAAGTAAATTTTACAGAAATTGGGATGAACCTAAAACAGATGAAAAAGGACAACCAAGATTTGAAAATGGAAAACCTTTAACAAGACCAATAAACGCTCCTGTCAACAAATTAAAATTTGTTCAATCTAGATTATTGAATAATGTCTTGTATAAACTTAAACTACCTGAATATTTTTTTGGAGGCTTAAAGAAAAAAGATGCGGTTTTAAACGCACGTTATCATCAAGGAAACAAGTATTTCTTCCTTACCGATTTAAAAGACTTCTACCCGTCTGTTCATTTCACGACTGTTGAAACTGCTTTAAGAAAAGAAGGCTTTTACCCAGATATCGCAAAACTGATAACTCGTATTTCAACTAAAGAAGGAGCTATTCCCCAAGGTTGTCCGACTTCTTCATTTTTAGCTTCATTGGTTGTTTTTCATAGTTGTGGCGACTTGTTTGAAAAATATAAAAATGACGGATTAAAAGTTTCAGTCTATGTAGATGATATAACAATCTCAAGTCCAGTTGATTTTAAAGATAGGACACCTCAAATATTGGAGGAACTGCGCAATCGTGGTTTGAAAATAAATTTTAAAAAGACTCACTACTGTACACATAATCCAATAGTTACAGGTATTCAAGTTAAAAATAACGCAATTAGTCCCTTACCTCACACTTTTGAACGGTCTGTCGATTTAACAAGAAGTGAAGCCTCTAGAAATGGACATATTCAACGAATAAAATATATAAAAAGAATTGCGGAGAAAAAAAACGCACCCTAACAAAGTGTATAAAACATAGCTAGTAAGTGCTTAACCGAAAGGTCTGTGATTATTTACAAAGACCGCCAAATTTTTAAATTTGGCTTTTAAAATAAAAAAGTAAAAACAAAACATAAAAATTCGGCTCTGTGTTAATCCGAAAAGTCAGCATCTTTTTACACGCTACGTTTCATACACAAACCGTTGTGCGTCATTAAAAAAAATCGTTCTGAATTGAAAAAATGAATCAAGAAAAATTAATAAAAGCTGGATTTAAGATTAAAAATAACTCCACTGAATTGGAAATCCCAAAGAGTTTATTAAAACGGTATAATAATTTGCCGATTGAATATCTGACGTTTCTTAAGAATTTTGAAGAAATAACGAATGAAAATGATACAGCTTGGTTTAACTTAATTAAAGAGTTTAATGGAAATTCAGAAAGTGAATTTAAATGGAACGAATTTGAATTGTTGAGTTTGGAATGGAGCGAAGATGATAATGAAGAATTAAAGGTTATTACTGGATTTTGGAATCACCATATTCCAATTATTCTGTCAGTAAAAGATGAATATCAATTTTTAGCCATTAGTTTGGAAAAGGAAAAATATGGAGAAATAGTTCACGGAACAGAACCTGAATTTGAAAATATAAAAAAGGTTTGTAACAATTTTAACGAACTGATTGATTTACTTGAAAAAAAGGAATTGAAAAACATAGTCTGAATGAAAACGAACGCACAACACGGTGTATAAAACATAGCTAATAAGTGTAAAACCGTAGGGATTGTGATTATTTACAAAGACCGCCAAATTTTTAATTTGGCTTTTAAAAGAGAAAAATTAAAAACAATAAAAATTCGGCTCTGTGTTAATCCAAAAAGTTAGTGTCTTTTTGCACGCTACGTTTCATACACAAGTCCGTTGTGTGTCATTAAAAAAACCGAAATACAAAGAATGGAAAATAAAACATACAAGAAAATATCTAATTGGTACCGAAAATTCCAAATTAGTAAATCACCTCAAATGAATTTAGTTTGGGGATTCTTTTTGTATACGCTAATTGGATTTATTTTACTGTCTATTCCTTTCTTTCACAAAACCGACATTTCTTTTTTAGATAATTTATTTATTTCAACTTCTGCTATTTCAACTACTGGACTTGTGACAATAAGCGTTTTCGATTCCTATAATTTTTTCGGTCAATTTGTTATTATGGCTTTAATACAAATTGGCGGAATTGGATATATGACGCTAACGACATACTATTTATTATTTACTACCAAAAAAATAACACATTGGCATAGTAAATTAATAGGAACGGAATTTACATTACCTAATACAATTCAGATAAAAGATTTTATCAAAAGCGTTATTGTTTTTACCCTAATAATGGAAACTATTGGAGCTATACTTTTCTACTTTGCCTTTACCAATTCTGGAATGGGGAGTTTAAAAGCAATTTGGTTTTCAATTTTTCATAGTATTTCATCGTTTTGTACAGCTGGTTTTGGATTGTTTAATGATGGTTTCGAAAGCTATCAAGACAATACTTTTATAAACACAATTATTTCTGTATTAGCAATTTCTGGTTCTTTGGGTTTTATTGTAATTACAGATTTGTGGTATCGAATTAGGGGTAAATCAAAAGAAATTTCGTTCACAACTAAAATCATTATTTATGGGTTTTTGTTTTTACTTTTTTTAGGAACTTTACTCATTTACACAACAGAATCATCCTCTATTCTCGGTTCGAATAGTTCACTTATGACCTCTTTCTTCCAAGCAATGTCAGCTATGACAACAGTTGGGTTTAACACAATACCTATCGGTGAATTATCCTTGCCAATATTATTGCTTATAACCTTTCTTATGTATATTGGAGCTTCGCCTTCAGGAACAGCAGGAGGAATGAAAATAACGACATTGACGGCAATGCTATCGATATTAAAAAGTCGATTGTTTGGTCAGAAAAAAATCACATTTTTAAACAGACTTATTCCTTTTGAAAGAATATACGTTGCCACATCAACTTTTATGCTTTACACAAGTTTAATTTTCTTGTTTTCATTTTTACTTTCTTACTTTGAAAACTTTTCTTTTGACAGCATATTATTTGAAGTAGCATCCGCTTTAGGAACAGTTGGATTAAGTACAGGAATTACAGGAGATTTAACTAACGTTGGGAAAATATTGATTATTATTTTAATGTTTATTGGACGAGTTGGAGTTCTAACTTTTGGATTTGCATTATTGCAACAAAATGAGAACGATTCTAAAAAAATTAGAACTGATGATTTGGCTGTATGAAAAAATTAATAATTAGAAAAATAGAAAAAACGCCACACAACAAAGAACTGAGGTAAAAAACAAGTAAATTCTTCTTTAATCTGAGACAATATTATTCTAGGCCCATAGATTCTAAAATCAGTTTCTTCGGGCTTTTTTTATTCGATTCATCTTCTATTTATCTAGGCAATACAGAAACATACGATTCATCGTACGGCCTGCCAGATTTTGCAATGGCAAAGGACTGCTTCAATAGTTTGTTAGCTACAGCAATCAATGCCAGTTTCTTGCTCTTGCCCTTGTTCACGATTCGCTCATATACCTCTTTGCATGCCTTGTTATGTTTACAGGCATTGAAAGAACATAGAAACAGTAGATTACGAAGCTTTCTATTGCCGACCTTACTTATTCTCGAACGACCTCTTACACTGCTCCCCGATTCCCGTATCGTGGGGGTTATACCTACATAACTACAAAGCTGTGCTGCCGTTTCGAATTTGTTGAACCCATCGGTGACCACTATTAGGAACAATGCAGTCTTTTGACCTATACCAGGTATCGATGTCAACAAGGTCAATTGCTCTTGTTGATCCTCTCTCACCAATGATAGAATCTTTGACTCGATAGCGGCTACCTCTTTATTGAGTTGCTTCTTGTTACGTATCAAGGAACGATAAACAAACTTTGAGGGCACCCCCCAGAACAGCTTCTCCGTGTATCTTGTTTTTGGTCGCGGTACGTTGTTTTAAATAGATATCCAATAACCGGAACAACTGTAAACATTCGCTCTGGATATCCGTCAAGGCATTATAAATAGGTACCTCGTTGACCAGGGCATAGTCACAGATAGCCTTTGCGTCGCTCTTATCGGTCTTTACCTTGGCCAGCTTCATTTGGATAAAACGCTTGACGGACAACGGGTTTACCACTGAGACCATTACTCCATTTTTGTAAAGAAACTGTGCGAGCCTATAATGATAGTAACCGGTAGCTTCCATGACTACCAATGAACCTTCGGGCAAGTGCCCAAGGAATTTCTTGAACCCGGGCCCATCGTTCCCATAACGGTCGTGACCTTTGCTACTGCCGTGCACATCAAAGACCGCTTTACTGATGTCGACTCCGAAAGTTTCTTTATATTTATTCATAGGAAATGTTTTGTGAAAGAACCGGCTACTTGGGCACACAACAACTTGAAAACGAGATCCAAGGTCTCACAGAACTGAACGTGGTCTAAGTAGTAAAAGAGAGAGGATTACCAATGTTGTCGAAGTCTAAAGCTTCACCGTATAACATAACCTTAATTCTCTCTTTTGTTCTTTCTGGTTTATACCATCAATTTAATGAGAATCAAACTTAAGTCGTATATAAAAAATAGCGGTATAATCACTTAATCAAAAGAAAATGAACAAATTAAAGGTCTATTATAATCTGAAAAGTTAGTGCTAAAAACCCGCTACTTTTCATATACAAGACCGTTAGCACATATTAATCTATAAGAAAATTTATGAGAAACATACACTTACCTATAATACTTTCCTTGTTCCTTCTCAACTGTAGTACAAATGACTCAGGTGCAGAAGAAATAATGGATGAGCCCAATCTCCCCTCTTTGACCACATCGTTGGTTCAAGAAATAACTCAAAATTCGGCATTGAGTGGCGGCAATATTTCGGATGATGGCGGTGTTTCAATAATTGCGCGTGGGGTTTGTTGGAGCCTTAATCAAAATCCAACAATTCAAAATGATAGGACTCAAGATGGCAATGGTATAGGTGAATTCACCAGCGTAATTGAAGGGTTAACTGCCAACACTACTTATTTTCTCAGATCCTATGCCACTAACAGCGTAGGTACTTCCTATGGCGAAGAAAGAAGTTTTACAACCTCTGAAGTTGAAGCAAAAATTTTCGATGGTGATATTGTTTTTCTAATTCAAGAGGAAATCGATGATTTTGGCAATCAAGGCTATACAGAAATAACTGGCAATGTTGAAATTGGAAATATTAATGTTGCCTCCACGACCTCCATTTCTAATTTAGAAGGGTTAAGTACAATAAATTCAGTTGGAGGAAATCTCACATTACACGCCAATGATGCGCTTAATAGTTTGGAGGGCTTGAGAAATCTTGAAGTTATAGGGGGAGAGCTATTTCTATCTTCCAATAAGGCTTTTGACAACATTGATGGTTTGAATAATTTGAGGACTATTGGTGAAGGATTGAGAGTAGTTCAGAATAGTGCTCTTTCAAATCTCGACGGGTTAAGCAATTTGACTGAAATTGGAAACTTACTACTCATCTTCAATAATGATGAATTGGTTAATGTCGATGGACTAAACAATTTGATATCAGTAGGATTTGACATTGCCATAAGAAACAATGACAAATTATCAGAAATAAATTCCTTTAACAATTTAGAATTTTCCACTGGACTATCAATTTCTGATAATAGCACATTGAACACTATTAATGGGTTTAGTAGCCTAAAAACAATACAGCTTTTTTTAGTTATTGAAAACAATAACTCATTATCGAGTTTCAATGGTTTTGGCGAACTTGAATCTATCGGCTCCAATCTTGAAATAAACAATAATGGCGCTCTTACATCGCTAGACGGTCTAGTTAAACTTATTTCTTTGGGTGAGAGCTTGACGGTCATCCAAAATACAGAACTTGTAGATTTCTGCGGAATCGACACCCTTATAAAAACTGGGTTTACGGGTAGCTATGAGGTTTCTGAAAATGCCTACAACCCTTCACAGCAAGAAATCTTAAATGGGAATTGTCAAAATTAACATGTGCTAACATTGGCTATAATTCATTGCTTGCGGATTTCCTAAACGGAAATCCTGCGCAAAAAGCTATCTTTAGGTTCGGCTATATTGTCCTTCGGACGAATCACAGCAACGAACCTTAGCCAAGACCGTTGGGCACAATTCCCTACATAAAGAAACGCTATTAATTTCTTAAGCTAACATCAAGAAATAGAGCTGAAAACCAAGGGAATTCGGTCGATTATTATAATTTTACAAAAGACTGAATATCAACATTTTAAATTGACGTTAGTCAGAATTAAACAAAACGTTCCAAACTCAATATATTAACACAAAATAACAATAATCAGTATTAAAATTTTAGACCATGAGAAACCTTCTACTTATTCTTACATTTTTCATATCCATCAAAGGAATTACTCAAGATTTTAATTTCAACATCTCCAACGTTAAAATAGCCGAGTACATAAATATGGAAAAAAAAGAAGGTTCTGAGGTGTGTGTTAATTCATCAAACAATTTAGCGTCAATAGGCGAAAGGCATATCATTAAATTTTATAAAAATGAACTAGCAACTAAAGATTACGAGGCAATCTACACATACGATAAATTAGATTCATCTATTATATCAATCCGGTTTTTATGGAATACTAAATATTCAAACAGTATTTTAGATACAAAAAAAATAATTATTCAAAAATCATTCAAAAATAAATATTACGATATTAAATCATCAATTGAAAAGAAATTTGGAAAAGGAATTGACAACTCAATTGAGGAGACATATGTTGGGACGTCAGATCATGGTCAAATTAAAAGAGGTTTAATTAAAACACTTATTTGGAAAGTTGACAATAATATAAGTGTTAAATTGGATACTGACATTTCATCATTATATGAAAAGGGAGAATTGTCAACATATACTGGAATATTTAAGATTACGCTTGATATTATTGATAATTCAAAAACTGAAAATCAATTATCAGAACAAGCTTTAAACCGAAACCTACTTGACTTTTTAAGAGGAATTGAAAATGATGAATTAAAAAAATCAGAAGAATATCTATCTCCTTACATCTATGAAGGCGAAAAAACCGAATTCATTGAATCAGCAATAGGTAAAACAGGAAAAATTGTAAAATTAAAGCCTCTTAAAAACTCTTTAGATAAGAGAAACTTAAATTATACCCAAATATCCAACCTAAAATATAAATATATAAAGCCAAAAAAGAGAGGAAAAAATATTATTGTCAGCTTTGACGGAATTGGGAAAATTTATGATATTTACGAGGTTGACGCAAAAAAATAACTGTGCCCAACACAACCTATAAACAATACGGGCTTTGGTGCTTAAACCAATGTTTGGGTATATTTATGAAGTCGCTAAATCTTTGGGATTTAGCTTTGGACAAAAAAAGAAAAAGCAAAACCAAAAGCTTTAGCTTCGTGCGCAGACGGAAACTGGCCAGCGCGCCAACTCGCCCGCTGCTGTTGTAGACGGTGTACCGCCCTACTTGCCATAGCTGCGACCGTTGCGGCACATTAAAAAACAAAATATGGAATTATTTGATACAACTAAATCAATCATAGAAAATTTGTATTTCTTAAGTGGACCTTTATTACTTATAACTCTAATTATAGGAATCTATCAAATAAAAATATCTTGGATAAATATTAAACAGACAAAACAAAGTTTAGTTATAAATTCACAAAGAGATGCTATTAAATTAGCTATTGCTCAAGATAAATATATTCAAGAGAACATACAGCCAATAGAATTAGAATTAATGAAATTCAGGGAAGAAAATAAATACAAAATGGAGTTCTATAAAGAAAACCTTAAAAAATTTACGTATGATGAATTGATTGGTTTTGGTGAGACTAAATTGAAAAACTACTTAAAAGTTAGTGGAATAAATGACAGTGATAAAGTGGACAAAATGGCCATTTTGGCCCACAGAATGAATACTATAGCAATGGCCTTCAATTCAAAAATAGCAGATGATGAAACTGGATTTAAAACTATTGGACAATATTTTTGCAATGTAGTTCACGCCTATTATCCAATTATGGCTATTACAAGAAAAAAAGAAAGTGATATTAATTATTTTGCAATTAAGGAATTATATTTAAGATGGAACAAACGATTAACCGACACTAAAATATCATCTGAAATAGAGGAATTGACTAAACTGAAAAACAAATTTCAAACTGAAAATATTAAGCCATTAGGAACAGAATAACGTGCCCGAACAAAGAACCGAGGTAAAAAACAAGTAAATTCTTCCTTAATACTCTCTTTTGTTCTTTCTGGCTACACCAACAAATTAATGAGGATCAAACTTGTGGTATATAGTTAATTGCCTGGTTCTCGCCTACCTACGAAAATCCTCGCAGATTTTCAGTATGGTGTATACTTGCAAAGTTAAGTGCTAAACCACGCAACTACGCATAGCTAAACCGTTACCAAAAATTATAAACAACGATGAAAACTAAAATAACCGTAACCTGTTTATTAATATCAGTCTTACTATTTGGCCAAGAAAACGACTCGGTAAAATTTAAAGAACATGAGTCTACTAATGAATTGACTCATTTATCCCTAAAATTTGAAGATGAAAATGAAAGTGCTGTTTTAATAGGAGAAAACATAGAGCTTTTTAATGACGAATTAAAGGTCGTTAAAACGATTGAAACAGGGACTTTTGTAAAAACTATTGAAAAATCTCGAAATTACTATAACAATGGAAAAATAGACGAAAATTGTAATGGTTACAGGTTCGTTAAAATTGTTCATGAAAATACTGAATACATTGTGAAAGGAAATGTTATTTTTAAATTAGAAAAATTTAAAGAGCAACCAAAGAGAGAAAATAGTGCGCTAATTTTTTTTGAAACCTCAAAATCGCAAGATTACCTACAAAATATAAAACCAGCTCAGGGTTTTGAATTTTGTGAATACTTTACGTATTCTCCTTTTGTTATATACAATGTAAAAAAAGAACAATTTAATTTGATAAAACTTGAAAAAAATGAACTGTTCTCTAAAATTTCAAGTGATTTTAAAGAGGCAGATTTTCTTCAAACCAAAGGGGTCTACAATCTTACATTTTTTGATGAAGGTTTTTATGGTTTTGAAACTTTTCACGATGCAATGCCATATAGCGTTCAAATAACTGAAAGTGAAGGCTCTTTTATTGCAAAATATATGCAGTAGACAACTATTGTATTGGTAACAATACCCAAACGCCATACCTTTAGCCAAACCGCTATACCCAATATGAAAAATACAATAGCTATCATATTTATTTTACTTCTTTGCCAAGTAAACGGACAGTCTGTAGAATCCATAGAGTTGAAAAATGCGCTAATGGAACTAAAAAAGGACAAGAGTTTAAAGACCCAAAAAAAATACTTCGAATTGTTTCCCGATTCATTTGAGGACTTTTTAAAAATGTTCGGATTTGAAAATGGAAAAGAAGCCCCCCTTTACGATGGATTTGAATACGTAGAGGCTTTTTTCGCAATAGATAGTATATCAGAAAGTCAACAAATGAAAAAATGGATAAATATTTCCATTGATGGTTATTGGGATGCCGATGCGGTTAATTACTTTCAGCACAATTTAAGACCCATTGTTCTAAAAAAAACCGACTTGGCCTATGAACTATTGAAGAAATATACGGATGAAGAAATTGAGTCTTTTTTCTACTTCTTTTTTAATGAGATTCACCCTCAATATAAAAACGTGCCCAGCGAACTTGAAAGGTTTAAAGATAGGGACGAAAAGTTTTATAGGCTTTTATCAGCTGCACACAAAAGAGCCTTAATTGACAGTGGACATTAATTAATGGCGAGAAATACTGCGCACCACAAAACCCATAAACAATTTGGGCTTTTGGGCCAAACCGAAAGGTCTGTGTATATTTATAAAGTCGCTATATTGAAAATTACGCCACAGCCAAATATTCAATGTTAGCTTAAAACATTAAAAGGAAAAAGCAAAACAACAAGCTTTAGCTATATGCGCAGACGAAAACTTGCCGGCGTGCCAACTCCCGCGCTGCCGTCGCAGATGTCGATCCTATGCACTGGGCATGGCCTCATTGTTGCGCTGCATTAAAACCAACCGCTAACCAATGATAAAATTCTTTAGAAAAATTAGGCAAAAACTACTCTCTGAAAATAAATTCAGTAAGTATTTGATTTATGCCATTGGCGAAATTGTGCTTGTGGTTCTTGGAATTTTAATTGCGTTATATATCAACGATTGGAATGAAAAACAAAAAGAAGAAAAGAGTGAGGTATTAATACTCAAAACGCTACAAAAAGACTTTATAGAGAACAAAAAAATATATTCGGACATAGTCGATAAACAGACCTTTGTTATTGACAATTGTAAATCACTTATAGAATGTTTGGAAAGAAAAGATGTACAATACAAGAGAGATTCCATTGGTGTATTTATCTACTACGGAGCCTTTAATTATTATAGGGCCGAACCCGTCTTGGGAAGTTATCAGGCCATGATCGGAAGTGGAGATTTAAAAATATTGAAAAGCGAAACCCTTAAATCAAAATTAGCTTTATTTTCCGCAGAAATAAATCAAGGATTTGAAGATGAAACGTTATCCATGAATTTATTAAATACACTACATAATGAATTCAGATCAATTGGAACACTATTTGTAGATGATAGAACTAGACAATTTGATGGCTTAAGCAAGGCTGAAGTAAATATCGAGTTACAGAATAAAATAATTTCAGAATTATATCAAAATTCAAATATATTACACCCACTCACAATGAAAACAGGTGTTGAAATCAATAGATTAAACTTGTATGCCAAAATGTTAGATTACTCAAACGAGATAATGAATTTAATTGAATCTGAACTGAAAGAAAAAAAATAACGAAAGCACAACAAAGAACCGAGGTAAAAAAACGAACAAATGCTTTCTTAATTCTCTCTTTTGTTCTTTCTGGTTATAACAATAATGTAATGCGAATCTAACCAAAGACGTTTAAAATACAACGGGCGAATATTAAAAAACAAGTTTTTATTAAACTGTGAATCTGAACTTGTAAGTTTTTGTGAGGATGAACTGAATTATAAAAACGGATTAAAAATAAATAATGCAGGTACAATATATATAATTCATATCTTTTAAAGATAAATGACATATACAAGTTTGTTTCGTCTAATTTAAAAGAACCATTTGTAATTTAAGTTGGTATGAAGAAATACATTGACGCAAGCCCTGAAGCTGGAAAAGAGTTTTATATAAACTTCCATGACAAAGGAAAGGTTGTAATGCTGAACTTGCTAAAGTTCAAGCCGATAGCCGACTACACAAACCTTGATGAATTAAGACCCACAAAGGAAATGAGCGGAGAAGAAGCCTACCAACTGTATTTGAAAGGTACATTACCTCAATTGGAGAAGGCCGGAAGTCGCATCATCTATTTTGGGAAGAGCCAAAACTTTCTGATCGGACCCTCCTCTGAAAAATGGGACGCGGTGTTGTTGGTGGAACATGAATCCGTTTTAAAGTTTATGGAATTTGCCAAAAATCCGGAATACCTAAAAAAAGCAGGGCACAGAACAGCCGCATTGGAAGATTCGAGATTGTTGCCAACGACCGAAATACGCAATTACTCCTAACTAACATGTATAGCCATGGTGGATGCAACACCTAGTGCAAAGTTATGCCCATCCGCATGGGTTGCGGCAGAACGCAAAGTATTTTATAGCCGTTACAAGCCACAATAAAAACCTTGGTTACGGATAAATCTAAGAAACAGGGCCAGTAGAAATTTCCTTGCCGTTTGCATACTCTTTTCCCCAGTCACAAAGACTTTTTAAAATAGGGACCAGATCCAGCCCCTTATTGGTCAAAACGTATTCAATTCCCATGGGAACGGTATCGGGGATTTCCTTTTTTACCAAAAGGGCATGGGTTTCCAATTCCTTCAGTTGTCTTGCCAAAACGGTTTCCGAAATATTCGGCAATTCTTGCAATAATAAATGAAACCGATTGTTGCCCTGTGAAATGGAATAAACAATCTGGGACTTCCAACGACCACTTATCATGGCAATGGCCGAATTCAACTCACAAACTTGAAACAGAAACTGCTCGTTCACATAATTTGTAGACTGTTGTTTTCTCATAACCGATAATTTATCGACCAACAATTTTGTTAGTCATTGTTTCAAAAAAAGTCTTTGGAGACCTTTGACAGAAAAATACAAAAAATGAAAAACATAGTAACAGTTACAATGTGCATGGTTTTATCACAATCGCTTTTCGCCCAAAAAATTTTCAATATAACGTCAGATAAGCTTAAACAAAATGTTCCTGTCCTGGTGCAAGAACCAAAAGATTACCAATCTTCAAAAAGTTATCCCTTGGTTTTTATGCTACACGGATATAGTGAAAATTATGGGCAATGGAACAAAACGACCGATTTGAAAAAGCTCGCGACCGACTACCAAATGATTTTGGTATGTCCAGAAGGTTTTGTCAATTATTATATGAACAGCCCAATTATGAAGGACTTTAAATATGAAGATTTTTTCTTCAAAGAACTTGTTCCAAAAATGGACAAAAAATATAATATCGACAACAAAAATGTTTTTATCACCGGGCTCAGTATGGGGGGTTACGGTGCCTTAAGTTTATTCATAAAACATCCCGACTTTTTCAATACGGCCGCTTCTACAAGCGGAGCTCTGGAGATTGACCACGAAAACTTCAAGGAAATCAGTTTAAAATTCTTCGAAAGTGAACGAATGACGAACGATTTGGAAATGACACTGGGAAACCACAAAAAAAATGACTGGAACAAGTTTAGCATCTCGTCCTTACTTGAAAGGAACAAGGACTTTACCAAAGGTTTTTTTATCGACTGTGGCACAGAAGACCCTTTACTTCCAAACACTTTAAAGATCAAGAAATTGGCCCTGTCCAAAAAACTGCCCATACGGTTTTCCATCGCACCCGGGGAACACAACAATGAATATTGGGCAAAATCCATCGAATACCATTTCGTCTATTTCAAGCAGCATCTGAAAACAGAATAAAGCTTCGCACCTCAAAGAACTGTGCTAAAAGACCAACAACTTCATTCTTCGGACAAAAACACAAGTATAACAGACATAAAGAATAAAAAAAGACAGATTCTTTGGGCCTTTTTTTATGACATTTACCTTCTATTTTCCTTGGCAACACATAACAGCACGTTACCTCACTACAACCATGATCGGCGCAGTTGCCCTCTTCCCTTGCATCACCATTAAACAATAACCAAACACAAACCTGTACGCTACCAACCACAAGGTTTAAGCCCATTTATACCAACCCTAACCATCTTTCTTTTAACCACTTATTACCAAAATTAAATGTTAAAGCACACAACTATTTCCCTACAAATACGTTGTAAAAACATAATCAAAAATCAATTAAAAAGTAAAAATTATGGGAGTTTGGAGCGTTCCGTGGAAAAACGAAACAAAAGCTAAAAAGTTTGCCGCCAAAATAAACGAAGGCATCACCATTAAGGTCGATAAGACCCCTTCTGGAGAATTAAGCGTTACATCTGATGCAATTAGTTTCAGATTTGATGAAGAGGCCCTATTTGGCTCTGATGAGCTGGCGGACCTTATTTATGACGAAGCATATAACATAGGTAAAAGTTTTGATGCCTCTAAACTTGTAATAGATGTGCTGCAACCTATTTTGGAACAGATGGCAATACAACCAGAACTGCCCAAAAATTTGACTGCGGTGAATATAGTTAGGGAAAGTATTGGTCTACCCCCACTTTCTGCCAACAGGACACTTTCCGAGTCGGCCAAGATCGCAAAAAATATCTTGACGCATTTAAAAAACGAAAATATTGCCGTGGAGTACTACGATTTTAAGGAATTAAAGGCTCCGTTACAACCTATGATCAAAATGTTGAACCGTATTCCAAAAGATCTAGAGGCCGATATATACTACACCTTAACGGTAGAGACCATAGAAAAAAAGGAATTTGAGTTAGATTTCGGGGTCATACCAGAAATAAAAAGCTATGGTTACGACCGGCCGGGTCTATTAAAAATGTGTTTTGTAACCCCATGATCGGGTAAAAGATCCCGATGGCAAAAAAACAATGGGCCGGCACGTCCAATTCCTTATTTATGAATAAATTCATACACTTTAAAACACAGTATTCGTTGGGCACGTAGGCCATTGAAAAGAAAATCGTAGATGAGATATCAAGAAATAAGAGCTGCGTTCGACAGTGAGACCATTACGGTATACCAAGCATACAATAAAGGTATTGCTTTGCCGGCCATCAAAAACAATAAGTTTGAAAAGCCGTTTTCCTTTAACAGGATGACCTGGATCAAACCTTCTTTTCTTTGGTTGATGGAAAGAAGCAACTGGGGAAACAAATCTAACCAAGATTATATTCTCGGAATCAAGATCAAAAGACCCTACTGGGACAAAGCTTTGTCTATGGGCGTGTTAACCGACCCCGACAAGCATGTATATTCGAGTGGCCATGAATGGGAACAAAAGTTTAAAGAGGCGAAAGTGCACATACAATGGGACCCCGAAAGAACCTTAAAAGGAGGAAAGTTACAAGAAAGAACCATTCAGGTCGGAATCAGCAGGTTTTTAATAGAAGCGTACAATAACGAATGGATCAGCGAGATTATCGACTTGACCCCTTTGGTAAAAAAAATAAATGCCTTACGAAAGGCGGGAAAATATAAAGAGGCAAAAAGGTTATTGCCCATTGAAAAAGTGTACCCCCTTGATGATGAAACAGAAAAAAGAATTGGAATAAGATAAGGGGCGGGCCACTACGAATCATAGCGGCAGTTCACCTGACACTTGAAAAAAGAGTATTAAATTTAGAACGTATGATCAGAACCGTACTGAGCCCTATGCCTTCTTTTATGATACAAATAGTCATTCTCTGCTCTTTACTGAACAAGGCTTGCCATGTAACCGACAAGAACAATGTCATGAAAAACCAACAAATACACCAATACCAAACGGTCATCGATTTTGAACCGAACAAAGAACTTAGGTTTCCAGACTTTACCCTTGTACATACCCAACATAAAAAAGTACAGGGACCCAACAATGCAAAGTGGAAAAGACAAACCTTTTACTTCTTGGTAACAGGGAAGCAAGATACTCTAGAAATTTCGTGGAGTACCGGGCTTATACGCAATACCAAATTTACGGTGGACGGAACAGCGTACGAACTGATCATGGGGAGTTATCGGGATCCCGATTCAGAAACCAAATCATTTAAAAATATACCCTTGCACCAACTAATGATCATAAAATCCGAGAAAGTGGAGCTGTCCAAAGAAAAGCAGCACAGGTAATATTGTGTTTATAGGTACGTTGAAAAATAAAGGTAAACATCCCTGTAATACATAGGGGATTGTTGTAAAAACCCTTATGGAGTACCCTGAGTTTAATGACCGAAAAAAGTGGGGTCAATGTCGGTTCTATAGAATCGGATTACAACAACCCATATTTTAAGTGGCCGGTATTTTAATTAACACAGAAAAAGATGAACGATATAATCAAATTTAATACTGAGGTAAACAACCATCTAAAAGATACGCTTAAAAGCGAAAAATGGTCGGGTACAAGCCCTGTCTTCTATAAAAACGATGTTCCCAACCTGATCAAATGTATCGAGGTAAGACGCTCGTTAAAACAAGACCACTTTAGCTGTAACCTATCCGTTTATTCCGATTTTAAGTTCTCAAATTCTCCAAAGGGTAAGGCGATGCACACCCACAAACAGCTATTTCTGGTGGCACTGACACCAGAGAAGGTAACCAGCTCTTCTTATCATTGGCCTTTAAAAGACACCAAAGACTTTAATACACAACAGATGCATACCCTATGGGAAGCCATAGCCGGCCATGGCACTCTTTTTTTTAATCGGTTCAACAACTTCCCCGATGCCTTTTTAGATATTGAACCGGAGGATTTTAAGCGAGGGGATGTAAAATTGTTCAATAAATACGATGTTTATAGTCAAATCAACTACATGAATTTTTTAAAGGAAATTCATGTATCGCTGCACCACATAGAAAAGGCCACCGCGTTCTCCGACCTTGCTTTGGCACAATTTCACAAGAATATAAAAGGCAAAAATGTGCTGCACGACAAAGCTTATGACAAAACAGTGAAAGAATATCTGAACTTTTTAAAAATGCCCAAAACGCCATAATGCCTTAAACGAAAAAAGCAATGCCGTTTCCGATAAACGAAACAAGCAAAACAATTGCCATTGCCGACTCTTTTTTACCACCACACACCACTACAACAAAAGGCCCGTTTACCGGGTAATGACCAATGCCCTAAAACCCTTAAAGGGCACTTATTTAAAACATCGCCGAATCTGGTAGTATAGCTTTGGAACAAAAGTAACAACGCCCGGCCCAACTATATTACACTTTATGGCAAATACCCTAAGCAAGGTATGTTGTAATAAATATTACGCTTTTCTGTAATACTTTTCTTTTAAATTATTTTAATTTGGTTTAAATTCCTGATTGTTCAAAGGCCGTACACATATACACCTTTAAACCGTATGAAACATTTGTTTTTGTTGATATTGAATACATTACACCTAAAAAAAGAATATACGTACCATGGTACGTTTACACAATTGTTGTACAATATTGTAAATCTCCACTAAAATATTTTTGAAATTATGGGAATACACTATGAAAAAACTAAAATCCATTGGAACTATTATCTAGCAATAGAGACAGACTTTGAGCATATTTCTAGATATATTGAATTTTCAGAAGAAAACAACAATACATTCTCTATTGAATTAGCCAGAATTATTATGTCTGCATCTCAAGAAGTGGATGTTATAATGAAAGGCATCTGCAAATTATTAGGAAATAAGAAAGCGGATAACATTAATGAATATGGAGATGTTATAAAAGAAAAATTAGATGGACTAATTAACGAAGAAGTCTTTATTTCTAGGTATGGTATGAGAAGTACACCTTGGCTAAATTGGCATAATAAGGGTGAAAATCCTCTTTGGTGGAAAGCGAATAACAAAATTAAACATCAAAGAGTATCACATTTTAGAGAAGCTAATTTAAAGAATGCCTTTAATGCTCTTGGAGCACTTTTAATAGCCAATGTTTACTATTACAAACTAGATAAAGAAAAAGAAGCAGGAAAAGAGGTGTCTTGGAAAGATGTAACGGATAATTTAGATGCTGGAGGGACTTTTATGAAATTGAAAGACGAATATTATAGCGTAGTTATGCATTTCAATTAAAAAATAATGTGTACAACCAAACCTAAACGCAATGCGGACTTTAGGGCAAAACGGATAGGTCTGTGTATATTCATGATGTCGCTAAATTGAAAATTATGCGTCAGCGAAATATTCAAAATTAGCTTTGGACAAAAAAAGAAAAAGCAAAACATAATAATTCGGCCTTGTGTTTATCCGAAAAGTTAATATCTTTTTACACGCTATGTTTCATACACAGTCTGTTACCAAAAATTATAAGCAACGATGAAAACTAAAATAACGGCAACCTGTTTATTAATATCGGTCTTATTGTTTGGCCAAGAAAACGACTCTGTTAAATTTAAAGAACATAAGTCTACTAATGAATTGACTCATTTATCCCTAAAATTTGAAGACGAAAATGAAAGTGCTGTTTTAATAGGAGAAAATGTAGAACTTTTTAATGACCAATTAAAGGTTGTTAAAAATATTAAAACAGGGACTTTTGTAAAAACTATTGGAAAATCTCGAAATTACTATAACAATGGCAAAATAGACGAAAATTGTAATGGTTACAGATTTGTCAAAATTGTTCTTGATGATACTGAATACATTGTTAAAGGAAATGTTCTTTTTAAATTAGAAGAATTTAAAGAGCAACCAAAGAGAGAAAATAGTTCGCTGATTTTTTTTGAAACCTCAAAATCGCAAGATTATCTACAAAATATAAAACCAGCTCAGGGTTTTGAATTTTGTGAATATTTTACGTATTCCCCTTTTGTTATATACAATGTAGAAAAGAAGCAATTTAACTTCATAAAACTTGAAAAAAACGAACTGTTTTCTAAAATTTCAAGTGCTTTTA
Source organism: Maribacter thermophilus (assembly GCF_001020565.1). Taxonomy (GTDB): domain Bacteria; phylum Bacteroidota; class Bacteroidia; order Flavobacteriales; family Flavobacteriaceae; genus Maribacter; species Maribacter thermophilus. The sequence goes on from NZ_LDAS01000001.1 coordinate 2,066,816, forward strand.
AAGAGGCAGATTTTCTTCAAACCCAAGGGATCTACAATCTTACATTTTTTGATGAAGGTTTTTATGGTTTTGAAACTTTCCACGATGGAATGCCATATAGCGTTCAAATAACTGAAAGTGAAGGCTCTTTTATTGCGAAATATATGCAGTAAACAACTATTGGCTACAATATGAAAAAAACGACAGTAATACTTTTTATAGTCTTTGGTCTAAATTCTATTTTAGCTCAAATCGAGAAGAGTATTCACGAATTGAACTCGTTGGAAAATTTGCTGACAAAAGAGGTCAAAGAAATTTTAGACACGAATTTAACAAACAAAAAAGTTGTTTTTTTGGGAGAATCGGGACATCATGTTGGGTCCGACTTTTTAGCCAAAACTGAATTTGTTAAATATTTAGTATTAGAAAAAGCATATAAAGATATTGCTTTTGAAGCCGATTTTTTCGGGCTTTATTTTGACCATAATAAAATGAACCTATACTCATTTTGGTCTCAATCTGTTCAATGTAAAAACCTATTTGAATTTTTAAATGAGCATAACGTAACTATTTGGGGATTTGACAATCAAATGGGTTCTGGATATACATGGAATAATTTCACAATCAAACTAACTGAATTTTTAAAAGAAAACGCTATAAATATCAACGAAAACTTTATCGATTTAACAGAAAACTATATTAAGAACAGAAGAAAGGCGAACAAAGTATTAGGAAAATCAAAACTGGGAAAATTAGTTAGTGATGTAGATGAATTATTAGAAAATGACAAAGTCAAAAAAGACAAGCTTTGGACTCAATTCTTAATAAGCTATAAAAGCGACATTCTTATAAATTCAACACATAAAAGCAGTAAAAAAGGAATTCCAATTAGAGACAGCCAAATGGCAAGTAACCTAGATTTTCTAATTAAAACAATGCCTGAAAAAAAGTTTATTGTTTGGTTAGCTAATGCACATATGGCTAAATATAAATATGATTTTATGCGTGGGGAAACAATGGGAGGTCAATTTGTAGAATTAAACCCCGATATCTCGTACCATATTGCAATTTCGTCAATAAATATGCCTTACAGAAAACATAAATGGATAGAAAAATCCAGAAATGACAAAAAAAATTTACTTCATTTTTTACCCTCGACAGAAAAAAATTATTTTGTTGACTCGAAAAAAATAATAAATGAAAACCCAGAATATTCTGAAATGAAATATGAGGGAATGTTTAATCTTGCAAACAATAAAACCAATTGGTTCAGGCATTTTGATTCTTTAGTTTTTATATCAAAAGGAGAAAGAGTAAAATATCCCAAACAAGATACTGTTGCCAACACCGCTATTAACTAACCAATTGTTTTTCAAATATTTACAAAAAAATACTCGCGTATTTTCCTCAGGTTCGTTCCATTTTCAGTAAGTTAGTTGCTGAAACACGCAACTATCCTTACACAAGAACGTTGTAGCAAATTTTAAAAAGGAGATTTTTTGAATATATTTAGACAATTATTGAAATTAGCCAAATCTGGTTTTCTTGAAAGAAAGAAAAGGACTTTAAAGCAGTCTTTGTTATTTTCAATTAAGTTATTTTTAATATTATTCCTTTTCAAAATTTCATTTTTAACCATAGCAAAATTAATTGATGTTCCGACTGTCTCTCAAAACTTCGAAATGGACAGCTAATCTGGAATCTATCAGTTCTTAATTTTAGCCTTATTATTTCCAATTTTTGAGGAGTTAACGTTTAGAAATAGTTTAAAATTTACAAAATGGAACTTTATTCTGATGTGCGCTGGTTTAACTTATTTCGTCCTGAAATTATTATTTAAACTTGATTGGACCATTTCTCTTATTAGTGCTGTACTAACAACTACAATTTTATTAGTTATATTAAAAAAACAAATCCTAGAAGAATTAACTGAATACCGGAAAAATAACAGATTGACCGTATTCTGTACTCTATTAATTAGTTTTTCGGCTTTACATATCACGAATTACGAATTGAATCTTTCGACCTTACTTTATTTTCCAATTCTAGCTCTACCTCATTTGTCAAGCGGATTTATTTTTAGCCTTGCACGTCTCGAATCGGGGATTATTTTTTCTATTGGTTTACATATATTAAATAATGCTTTGTTTGCATTTCCTCTCCTGTTCGTGAATTAAAACTTGCCACAACAAAACTCACAAACAATACGGGCTCAGGTTTTAAACGCCAAGTTCTGTGTATATTCATGATGTCGCTAAATTGAAAATTATGCGTCAGCGAAATATTCAAAATTAGCTTTGGACAAAAAAGAAAAAGCAAAACCAAAAGCTTTAGCTACGTGCAGAGACGGAAACAGGCCAGCGTGCCTACTCGCCCACTGCCTCGAAGATGGCGTACCTTCGCACTGCACTTAGGTACTGTGTCAAAAAACAAATTTTTTCTTTAATAATTTTAGGAAACAGGTTGATTTATCAAGTTGTTATCCTGTGCAGCAAAGGCTTCATGCTTTTGCTGCTTTTTTATT